>PAKZ01000026.1 GCA_002706335.1 Ahrensia sp. | reverse complement strand
CTTGCCCGTAGCCCCGCTACGCGCTGCGCGCGCCTCCGCGCGGATCGCCGCACCGGGCGTGAAACAGAATGCTTCTATCTGACCCTGAAAGGCTCTAGACCTGCCAGCATCAGGCCTTAACCGTTAAAAAAGGCCGCGGGGTTTCCGCGGCCTTTTTTCATTCTATCGCGGCTCGCTTCGGAGCCCTTTCCAGATCGCCCAGCACATGGCGAGCAGGACAAGCGTGAAGGGCAGCCCTGTCGATATGACCATGGCCTGCAGCGCCGTCAGTCCGCCGCCGAGCAGCAGCACGATGGCGACGATGCCCTCGAAGGAGGCCCAGAAGACGCGCTGCGGCACCGGAGCGTCGACCTTGCCGCCGGCGGTAATCGTGTCGATGACCAGCGAACCGGAGTCGGACGAGGTGACGAAGAAGACGATCACCAGGACGACGCCGATGAACGAGGTTATCGACGACAGCGGCAGACCTTCCAGCATCGCGAAGAGCGACAGTTCGGGCGAATAGCTGTCGATGACGTTTGCCTTCACCGCGCTGGCCGTCGGGTCCGACAGTACCTGGTCGATCGCCGCACCGCCGAACACCGCCATCCACATGACGCAGACGAGCGAGGGGATCAGCAGAACGCAAATGATGAACTCGCGCACTGTGCGGCCCCGCGACACGCGGGCGATGAACATGCCGACGAAGGGCGACCATGAAATCCACCACGCCCAATAGAAGGACGTCCAGCCATGCATGTAGTCGGTGTCCTCTCGGCCGAACGGGTTAGACAGCGCCGGCAGGTCGACGATGTAGCCGACAAGCCCCTTGCCGAAATCGCTGATGATCGTCGCGGTCGGGCCAACGAAGAAGACGAAGAGCAGCAGCAGCGCCGCAATCGCCATGTTGATCTCGCTGAGCACCTTCACGCCGCCATCGAGGCCGCGGACCACGGACACCAGCGCGATGGAGGTGATGCCGATGATCAGGATGACCTGCACTGTGAGATTGTTCGGAATGCCGAACACATGCTCGAGACCCGCATTTGCCTGCTGCGCGCCGATGCCGAGCGAGGTTGTCAGGCCGAATAGCGTCGCGAAGACGGCGAGGATGTCGATGACATGGCCCCACCAGCCCCAGACGCGCTCGCCGAGGATCGGGTAGAAAGCCGAGCGCACGGAGAGCGGAAGGCCCTTGTTGTAGCTGAACAGCGCGAGCGCCAGAGCCAGCACCGCATAGATCGCCCAGGGGTGCAGGCCCCAGTGATAGATCGTCGCCGCCAGGCCCATCTGCCGGGCTGCTTCGACATTTTCCGGGATGATTACGCCGTTGGCGTCAAACGGGGAAGGTGTGCCGAGCGGCTGGCTGATCGCCATGTGGTAGACCGGCTCGAGCACGCCGAAGAACATGAGCCCGATACCCATGCCGGCGGCGAATAGCATCGCGAACCAGCCCATATAGGTATAATCGGGCGTCGCGTCCTTTCCGCCCAGCCGGATCGAGCCATAGGGCGTGAAGATCAACGCCACCGTGAAGATGACGAAGACATTGCCGGCCAGAAGGAACAGCCAGTCGAACGAACTGGTCAGCGCCGGGCGCAGCCAGCCGAAGAAATCGCTGGCTTGCTGGGGAAAGATCAGAGCCGCAACGACGAACAGCACGATGACGCCCGCCGAAACGGCGAAGACCGGATTGTGGATGTCCAGGCCGAAAGGACCGATCTGTGTTTCGATATTGTCCTGACCGATCTCGTAATCGGTGTCGATCAGGCCGGCTTCGCCCTCGGGCGCCGGTACGCCGGTATTGGTGTCGCTCATGGGATAACCTCCCGCTAAATTATTAATCGTGTGGTTTAGGTTCGCCGGATCAGCTCGGGCGAACGAGAAAAACGGATGCGTCGGTGTGGGTCGCCAGCCGGCCGCCATTCGAAGGCCAGAAATGGTCGGCGACATTGGGAATATGGGTCGCCATAACGATGAGATTGCTCCCGGTCTTATGCGCCGTATCGATCAGCTTGTCGTCCAGATCGACCGCCGGATCGTGACTCACCACGGTTATGCAGTCGGTTTCAATACCGTGGCTCGTGCCCTGATCCTCGGAAAAATGCTTGAGCTTTTCCTCGTATTCACCCGGATTGTGGCCAAGCGGCCCCGGCGTCGAAGCCGTGACGCCGACATAGGTGACCGGTATTTTGTAGAGTTTTGCCAGATTTGCCGCGGTATCCAGTGCCGGCGCCAGCTTATCGGCGTGCACGAGATCCACGGGCACCATTATTCTTTTGTACATTGGCGTCTCCCCGTCATTGCCGAGGCGCGTTCATCAGCGCCTTTATTACACAACCCCCCTTCAGGCTCCCGGCTAATTCGTGAATTAGCTGTCCCGATTGCGATGGAAGGCGTTCTGTCAACGACGGAGGGCTTAACGCGCGGGTGTCGCCTGTGTAAACCCGCAGCCCCGACCATCGGGGGGAACTTCCTGGGGACGTTTCCGGATTGCGCCCGCGTCTCGACACGCGACCGCCTCTTCATCAAAGCCGTGAAACCGGCAACTGAAGGCGGTGTTTCGGTCTCCCGGGCACGCCGTCACCCGTGATCGAATTCGAAAGTGTCGAGCAGTTCCGCGACGAGGGGATTGGGGAAACGCCGCTGCAGGGTAATGGCGCAAAAGCGCTCGCTGATCCCCTCGAATTGCGCGTGTTCCACCAGAATGCCGGCGTTCAGCTCGTCGCGGACGACGATCGGCGGTATGACGGCGAGGCCTGCGTTTGCCCGCGTCAGGAGGCGCAACATCGCCATGTCGTCGACCTCGGCGGCAATCTTGGGAACCACGCTGAGCCGCTCGATGAGCGCGTCGAAGGATGCCCGCAAGGCCGATTCCGGCGTAGGCAGGACAAGCGGTTCATTGCCGAGGAGGTCAACGAGTGACCTGGAGGCGAGACCGGGCGGCGACGGAGTCCCGATCAGGCTGACAGGCTGTTCGGAGAGGTCGTGCACCAGATAGGGGCTGGATGTATCCCGCGCGGGGGCAAGGTTCGTCAGCACGATGTCGATCGCGAGCGCCTCCAGTCCCCGAAGGAGGTCCGACTGTGTGCCCGAGCGGAGAACCAGTTCCACGTCCGCGCGGCCAATCAGGGGTTTCAGAAACTCCATCTGGAAATTGCGCGAAAGCGTGGCCAGTGCTCCCACCCGAAGCGGCCGCCGCGCTGTCCCGGTGTTGCGCAATGTGGCGGTCAAATCCTCGGCCGTGCGAAAAATCGATTCCGCATGATCCAGTGCGATGCGTCCCGCCTCGGTCAGCACCAAGCCGCGTCCTCGCCGTTCGAACAGCGCGTGGCCCAGCATCGCTTCCAGCGACTTGATCTGTGTCGAAAGCGCTGACTGCGAGAGGTTCAGCGCCTGCGCGGCACCCGTCAGCGTACCGTCGCGCGCGACGGCGCGGAACAGGCGCAGGTGGTGAAGGTTCAGAACAGCCATACTTCCAAAAAATAGAACGATTTCGGATATAATATGTAATATTTTTATGTAATGCGAGGGGTTATCCGCATGGCGAAGTCAAAACCACCAGAGGACCGCCATGTCGTCGTTCATGCCGCTGACACTGTTTGCCCCGATCATGCTGCTGACAGCCGTGTCTGTCGCCTTGCTCGTATTTCCGGGGCGCCGTCCGGGCGTGCTGCCGCTACTATCTGAATCAGCGGCGCTGGCAGCCCTTGCATGCGCGATGGCTGGCGTCTTCCAGTTGTTAATTCACGGGAGCGGGCAGGTCTCGTTTCTCTCCGGCCCGCTCGCGATCGTCATCCGTCTGGATGCCATCAGCGCGACCATGACGCTGCTTGTCGCCTTCATCGGCTGGATCGTCATGCGTTACGCGCGGACTTATGTCGACGGCGAAGAACGCGAGGGGATCTTCCATGGTCTCATGCTCGCGACATTGGCCGCCGTTCTCCTTCTCGTGCAGGCGGGCAGCCTGGCGGTTCTTGTCCTCGCATTCCTCGCTGTCGGGATCGGACTTCGCAGGTTGTTGCTGTTTTATCCCGAGCGGGCCGCAGCCCGGCGCGCCGCCGCGAAGTTCGCGCTCGTCTGGCATGCCGGTGACGTGTCGCTGCTGCTCGCAACCGGATTGTTCTTCGCAGCCTTCGGCACCGGCGAAATCGCTTCCCTCGCTGACGCGTCCGCCTCCGGTCTGACCGTAACCGCACATATCGGTGTCGCGCTTCTCGTGCTCGCAGCCGCGCTAAAGACGGCGGCCTTCCCGCTGCATGGCTGGCTCACCGAAGTGATGGAGGCGCCGACGCCGGTTTCCGCCCTTCTCCACGCCGGGATCATCAATGCGGGCGGTTTCCTGCTCATCAGGACGGCGGATCTGGTTCAGGCCAGCCCAGGCGCTATGGCGGGTCTGGTCATGATCGGCGGGTTGACGGCGCTGTTCGGCGCAGTGGTCATGCTGACCCAGAGTGCGGTCAAGACGGCGCTCGCCTGGTCCACCATATCGCAAATGGGCTTCATGCTTCTGCAATGCGGCCTGGGTCTCTGGGCGCTGGCGCTTCTGCACATCGTTGCCCACTCGATGTACAAGGCCTATGCGTTCCTCTCCTCCGGCGGCGCGGTCGCAGCAGTCGCCAATCTGCGCCGTCCCGGGCCGATCGCGGTCCCGTCCGCCGCTGCGGTGATCAAGTCATTCGCACTGGCGCTGGCGCTATACGGGACAATCGCTCTCGTCTTCTCCCTTCTTGCCGGCCCCAAATCGCTTCAGGCGCTGGCGCTCGGGACGATGCTGATCTTCGGCGTCGCCTATCTCGTGGCCCAGGGGCTTGCCGACGCCGCGCCGGCTGCTCTCACCCGGCGGACTTTATCCGCCGCGGCGGTCGCGGCGGTCGCCTATTTCGCGTTCCAGCGTGTCGCAGCGGGTATCTGGGGCCATTCGCTGCCGGCCGCGCCAATCGTCGGACCGCTGGAATGGGCTCTTATCGTGCTGGCGATCCTGTCCTTCGGTATTGTCGCGGTCGGGCAAACCCTTTTTCCGAGATGGGCGCACCACCCGGCAGCGAGCGGCATGCGCGTGCACGTCGCCAACGGCTTCTACCTGAACGCAGTGCTGGACCGCCTTATCGGCGGATACCGGGTCGCGAAATCCAATTGAACGAAGGGGAACAAGGATGTTCATGAACCAAAGCCAAATCGCCCCTGTGCGGATTTCGAGCGTGCTTAATGCGGCCGAGGCCGCGGCCCGCGCGATACCGCCGGCATTTCCGCTGGATGCGACCGTCGCTGTCAATCCGTTCCTCGGACAGACCGGAGCAGACCTTGCAACGGCCTCTGCAAGGCTGGCGCGGGTTGCGGGCGTATCGCTGACCCGCCCGCGCGCGGATTATGCGGCAGACATCGCATCGGGCCGGATCACGGATGAAGATCTTTTCGAAGCCCTGGTCGCCAGTTCTTCGAATGCGAAGCCGCAGGATGTCACCATTCTGAAGGCCATGGCATCGCAGGACGAGCCCGCGCCGGCCGCGCTTCCTACTGTCGCTGATCTCGCTGCCGAGATCACCGGCGACGACTGGCCTGCGATCATCGAGAAGAGCTTCGGGCTCTGGGCAGCGGGGCACTTCGATCGCGGGCAGGCGCTCTGGTCGCCCGCACCGAGCGCAAGTGCCTATGTCGCCTGGCAGTCCTGGGCGAGCCGCGACCTGACGCCCGAGATCGCGGGCCTGTCCGGCTTCTGCGCCTTTGCCGCGTCCGCGCCCGACACCCCGGAGCGCGCGATCCTGCGTGCCGTTGACAGCCTGGGGATCGGCGAGGCTGCTGCCGAAACGGCGTTTCACCGGCTTCTGACCGATCTCGGCGGCTGGGCCCAGCATGCGCGCTGGCTGATGTGGCGGGCGGAACTCGCAGGCGCCGAGGACGACACGATCGGCGATCTGCTGGCCATCCGGCTGATCTGGGAACAGGCGCTTCTGGCTCATGTTCCGCAATGCGCGCAAAGCTGGGCGGAGGTGGTCGCCGCGCACGGAGCGCCGCTCGAGCCGACGCCCGGACAGGTCGTGGACGCGATCCTGCAGGACGCCGCCGAACGGGCCCATCAACGCGAACTCGCCGGCAAGCTCGGTCGAGACGCCGCGGTCAAATCCCGCCCGTCGGTGCAGGCCGCATTCTGCATCGACGTCCGTTCGGAGGTCTTCCGCCGGGCGCTGGAGAGCCAGGATCCGACGATCGAGACCGTGGGGTTCGCCGGGTTCTTCGGGCTGCCCGTCGCACATACCGCGCATGGATCGGACGTCGTCGAGAACCATCTTCCCGTGTTGCTCAACCCGGCCCTGAAAGCCACGAGCCATGCGGGAGAAGACACCGAACCGGCGACGCGGATCGCTGCTCGTACGGTCAGGGCGTGGGGACGGTTTCGGCAGGCGGCCGTATCCTCGTTTGCGTTCGTAGAGGCCGCGGGGGCGCTCTATGGCTGGAAACTTGTCAGGAACGCCATCGGTCTGCCGGAAGGGAGAGCCCGGACATCTTGCGCACCCCGGCTGGATCCCGCCCTGAGCGCGCAGGCGAAGGCGGAGACAGCCGCGACCGTGCTGAAGGCTATGGGCCTTGCAAGCGGCCACGCGCCCGTCGTGCTGCTCGCCGGGCACGGAGCGCGGGTGACCAACAATCCGCATGAAAGCGCCTATCATTGCGGCGCCTGTGGCGGTTACTCGGGCGAAGTCTCGGCCCGGTTGCTCGCGAGCCTGCTCAACGATCCGGAAACGCGCGCGGGTTTGCCTCGGCACGGTATCGACGTTCCGACGGATACGGTCTTTGTCGCCGGCCTTCACGACACGACCACGGACGAGGTAGCCGTCTACGCCGACGACGTGCCGGACCGCGAGCTTGGTCAGTTGCGGGCGTGGCTGAACCAGGCCGGAAAGCAGGCGCGTGCCGAACGCGCCATGCGGCTGCCGCGCGCCACCCCTGAAACCGTGGCAAGGCGGGCGTCCAACTGGGCCGAGGTGCGGCCCGAATGGGGGCTTGCGGGTTGCTCCGCCTTTATCGCCGCGCCGCGCGAGGTGACGTCACGGACGGATCTGGGCGGCAGAACGTTCCTGCACAGCTATGACTGGACATCCGATCAGGACTTCAAGACGCTCGAATTGATCCTCACGGCTCCGGTCGTGGTCGCAAGCTGGATCAGCCTCCAATATTACGGCTCCGCAGTTGCGCCGGCGGTCTTCGGGGGCGGCAACAAGCTGATCCACAATGTCGTGGGCGGGATCGGCGTGGTCGAGGGCAATGGCGGGCGGCTTCGGACCGGTTTGCCTTGGCAGGCGATCCATGATGGCGACCGGCTTGTCCACGAACCGCTCCGGCCTTCGGTGATGATCGGGGCGCCGCAGGCAGCCATCACGGATATCCTGCGGCGGCACGCGGATGTCAGGGCGCTGTTCGACAATGGCTGGCTGCATCTATTCGCGCTTGAGGAAGGCCGCATCGCCGCCCGCTACCTTCCCGGCCTGCGCTGGTCGGAAAAAGAAGCGTCCAAACTCGCGGCATGAGCCGGAGCGAAACCGGGCCGGTAATGCTGGCCCGGTTTCATCGCGCGACCGCCAAGCCGCGAGGGGCTCAGCGCCTGAAATCCACCCGCACCCGGGCGACCGGAAGCGGGCCCTTGAAGACCAGGGCGGTATTCACGACGCGCCGCCCGTCCGGCGAGAGCTTCAACGTATCGAAGAACCGCACGATGTTGCGGCCCTCGCCATTGTCGAGATCGACCCGGTAATTGAAATGGGCCTTGTCGCCATCGAGGAATACCCTGGTCTCGCCCAGCACATCCTCCCGGGTCCCTACATAGGTCTTGTCCCCGGTCTTTCGGAAGCGCCACGTCTTGGTGTCCTTTTCCCCGTCATCGTATCTGAAGTCCTCGCGAAGAATGAGCGTGCGGCCGTCCCACTTGCCATGAAGCGAGACGTCGAATTTCCGGGTAAGGCCCGTGATCGTTCTGAAACTGCCCGTTGCGCTCGTCTGCCCCCTGAAGAAATCCTCCAGCCGGAGCTCGGCCGCGCTTGCCGGCCCGGCGTATAGGGCGGCGAAAAGAAATGATGCGATTGTCATGCGAAATGGGTTCATGTTCGGCGTCCTTTTTGGACCTTACGCGAACATCGCAAACGCGGATCAGATGCGACCGCCGTTGCGGAAGAACGCTGCCGGCGCCCCGCAAATCTGCCTGCGGTGCGCGTATCGGTCCGGCATGTGGCGCTCCGCGTTTCGGATCACTTTCCACCGATCAAATCGCATGAACTTAATGTGATCGCTGTCAAAGCAATCCCGCTGATCTTGCTTGCGGTCGAACGCGTAGTTGGGGCGCTGGTCTAAAGCCAGTTTCAACTCACCCCAAGGAGCTTCACATGAAATTTGCCAAGTATCTTGCTGCCGGTTTTATTGCTGCGACCATTGCCCTGCCGGCAAAGGCAGCCGACATTGTCGACACAGCGGTCGAGGCAGGCTCGTTCAACACGCTCGTTGCCGCCGTTCAGGCCGCTGGCCTGGTCGATACGTTGAAGGGTGAAGGCCCCTTCACCGTGTTCGCGCCCACCGACGAGGCATTCGCCGCATTGCCCGCCGGCACGGTCGAAGACCTTCTGAAACCCGAAAACAAGGACAAGCTTGTCTCGATACTCACCTACCATGTCGTGCCCGGAAAGATCATGTCGACCGATCTCTCCGACGACATGATGGCCGCGACCGTCGAGGGCGCGGAGATCAAGGTGGATCTCGATAACGGCGTCATGATCAACGATGCGAGTGTCGTGACCGCCGACATCGAGGCCGACAACGGCGTCATTCACGTCATCGACAAGGTGATCATGCCTCCGATGTAAGGTGATGCCCGTATGGAACGCCGGCTGCCGGGAGGCGGCCGGTTTTCCTTGGGCTCCGTTTCGTGCAGACTAATGTGAACGCCGGATCGCGACCATGACGAAGATCGTGCTGATTATCGGGAGTGCACCGGACGCGGTCAGGGCTGGCGGAATGGACCGGGCTTCATTCGAAGCCGTCGTGGCGGTGAACAATGCCTGGCGTATCCGCCCGGACTGGACGCATCTTGTTCACGCCGGCGATTTCCCCGACCAACGCAAGCCGGCCGCCGGCCCGGGACAGTCGATCCTGTCCTACGAAGCATATGTGCCGGCAAACAATGCCTATGGCGGAATTGTCCTCGCCGGAGCGACGATGGCCTTTTCAACCGCCTATTGGGCGCTCGACACGCTTCGGCCGGAGGTCATGGCCTTCATAGGCTGTGACATGATCTACGACCAGACAGGCGGAAAATCCCATTTTTACGGTCAGGGAAGCGCGGATCCCCTCAGGCCGGATCCCACCCTTCAGGATCTTGAAGCCAAGTCGAACCGCCTGATGCTTCTGGCCGCGCACGAGGGCTGTCTCTGCGTGAATCTTTCGGAGTTGCCGAAAAGTCGCCTGACATTTCCGCGCGTGAGCTGGCCGCAGCTGGAACAGCACGCGAGTTCGGTGCATCGATCCGGATTGCGTTCGATACGAGGCCGTATCCGCGAGCCCATCATGAAACGCGCCCTGCAACGCGAAACCGCTATCGGTCTTGTCGCTCCCGAGGGCGATTACTGGAACGATATGAACGCGCTGGATTCCCACGCCCTCTCGGCGGTCGACGCTCTGTGGAGGTCGAGTGTCCGCGTAGAGCGGCCGGCTGCGATCGACGCTGTCGGTGCTTGAGCGGCTGCGAAGCAATCACCATTCGATCCGGGTTCCGTCATAGGCGAAGAAACTTCCGGTATGTTCGGGGTTCAATGCGTTCATGACATCGAGCAGCATCGAGGCCGACTGGTCTGGTGTCAGACGTTCCCGGTTGCCGGCAAACGGATCGGAAAGTGGTGTTGCGACCGTGCCGGGATGCAACGCGACGAGCACCGCCTGGGGATGCGTTCGCGCCAGCTCGATCGAGGCCGTCCTGACCACCTGGTTTTGTGCGGCCTTGGCGGCGCGATAGGACATCCAGCCGCCAAGCCTGTTATCGCCGATCGAGCCGACGCGGGCGGAAAGCGTGCCGAACAGGCCGCGCCGGTCTTTCGCCAGCAGCGGCGCGAAATGCTTGATCAGCAGGGCAGGGCCGATGGCGTTTACCTGGAAATGCCACGCCATTATCTGCGGGTCCAAACGCCTGATTGTTTTTTCCGGCGGCGTGTCGCCCAGCATCAACGCACCGGTTGCGTTGAACACGAGATCGACGGAATCGATCTGCCTGGAAACGGCTTCCGCCGCCGTGGCGATGGACGCCTCGTCGCAGATATCCAGCGATATGTCCCCGCCGCGCGAGATCTTGAATACATTGGCGCATCTGGCGTCGGCCTCAAGCGCATGTGAGACCGCCGAGCCGATACCTCCCGAGGCACCAATGACGACCGCGTTGTAGCCATCCCTCAGTGACGAAAACGTCTGCATGGAAAATGTACGGATTGGACCGTGGATTGGATCGCCCGGGTTCCGGTCTCGATGGCAGGGCCACAGTCTCAGCGCATAGTCTTCAGGCGCCGTCCGGGCGCGGGCGACGCTATCCGTGAAGAACCAAGCCGTTGAAATCTCTGGTACTCCCAAGGGGAATCGAACCCCTGTTTCCGCCGTGAGAGGGCGGCGTCCTGACCGCTAGACGATGGGAGCGTGCGCGGAGAACGGGCATATAGGCGCGCGCGAAGACGACGTCAATGCCGCATCGTGCAGCGAGGATATCAGATATCGTCAACCGCCGCCTTGAGCATGTCGCGAACCTGGTCGGCCACGAATGCGAGGTCGCGATTGGGGATGGCCTGCATGGAGGCGACCGGGTCTATGGCGCTGACCATGATCTCGTCGCCGGGCGCTGCGCGCACGATGACGTTGCAGGGAAGCATCGCGCCGACGCGGGGTTCCATCCTGATCGCCTCGTTGGCCATCTTTGGATTGCATGCGCCGAGGATCAGATAGGGATCGATATCCGCGTCGATCTTCGCCTTCAGCGTGTCTTTCACATTAATTTCGGTAAGGACGCCGAAGCCGTGGCTGGAAAGCGCGGCACGCGTGCGCGCGACGATGTCTTCGAAGGTGTCGCCCTTGAATGTGCGGTCGATCGTGTAGCTCATAGCGTCCTCCATCTTGATATATGTCTAAAACGGTATGTGGCGATTTAACGCGGCGATCGCAAGGCGCCAGTTCGCATAACCGATCCAAGGCTCGCGGCGGCATGTGCCGCGTAGGTTAAACTCCGGCGAAGGGATGTCGGTTGCAGTGTGAACGAAAAAACCCACTGTCTGAAAACGGAAGACCATTCATCGAATGTCGATGCGGTTTGCGGCCAGATATCTCGGGCTGAAGGTCATGTCGTAATACTGCTTCGCCTTACGCAGCTTCCGGTATTTCGGCCTGAACACAAGCAGGTTCAAAAAGACCTTCAGGCGCCCCGGGTATATGGCGGTCGGCGAAGCAAGCTTGAAAGGGGTGGCGTTGCGATGTGCCAGATAGACCGGCGCGAAGCAGGCATTGGCATGCAGCCAAGGCTTGCGGTGACCTGTGCAGTGGACGATCGACGGGTCGAAATCCGCGGGCGACCGCATCGACCAGACATGCACCATGAAGTTCCAGCGGTCCGGCAGCATAAGCTTCCTGTCACCTGTAACCGCATTGATACCGGTCTGCTCACCGAATTTTGGCCGGTAGGTCTCCACATAGGTCACGACCTGACTGGAGATGTCGTGCTCTCGCCACGCATCGAGATTCATCAGCATGACCCCGCAATTGACGTAGGAGCGGGGCAGGGGGATTTTCGGTTCGAGGCCGCTTTCGAAGTCGATCGCGTTCTGATCGCTGACGCCCGCCACGAAACTTGAGCCGAGATCGGTTTCCCAAAAGCGGGTCAGATCTGCGGTGACGACGCAGTCCGAGTCGAGATACAGAACCTTCCGGCACGACAGCATGTCGGGGAGGAGCAACCGCGCGAAGACGATGACCGGCCAGTCCAAACCGGTGGCCGCATGCTCGAAACGTGTCAGGTCGACCTTCTTGATATCGAGCCTTGTTCCGAGATCTGCGGCAAATCGCTTGAGAACTTCCCGTGTTTCGCCGGCAAGGCCGCAATCGAGGAGCAGGAAGCGCGCCTCGCGGTTGTGATGCCACGCGGAGTGCAGCATCGTCGCGAAATGCGGGACGAATTTCTCGTCGCATGCGGAGGCTATCAACATGATGCTTCTTTTCTCCACACGGGCAGTCTGGCCGATGTCATCGGCTCAGGCCTCGCTCCGCTAAAGCCCTATCGGCTCAATTATTCTTATATTCAATCAAAAGTTGTGCAGCCGTTCGACGAAAGCCGATACCGTGGTCAAGCGCCACGCGGTGGGCGCGATCCCGGCAAGTCGACCTTGTCGGAGCTCCTTCTATGGCGATCGCCGATGATGTGTGTGATGGCCCGCACAGTCCGGTGCTCCGGGCGTTGGCCGCGCAAGGCGCAGCCGTCTCGCGCAGCGAGACTGGTGTGAGCGAAAAAGATGGACGGTGGACAAGTATCTTGCGGCGGGCGGCGAGAAACCTATCTAGGGGCCGGGCAAGCAGGGCATTCGAGCGGGCGGCGAGCTTATATGGCGCGGAATCCATCCACCGGAAACGGGCCGCAGGCGCAGGCGGCCTGGAAGGTCGAGATCGTCGTCATCGGCGCCGGGCAGGCCGGCCTGTCGGCGGCCTATCACCTGGCGCGGCGGGGCATGAAACCGCTTTCCGATTTCGTCGTGCTCGACGCCGCACCGTCGCCGGGCGGCGCGTGGCAGTTTCGCTGGCCGACCCTGACCCTGTCCACCGTCAACCGCATCCATGACCTGCCGGGCATGGCGTTTTCCGAAACCCTGGAAGACGGCTCGGACGAGGTTCAGGCGGCGGTCGCCGTGCCACGCTATTACGAGGCCTATGAACGCAAATTCGGGCTGAAGGTGCGGCGGCCGGTAAAGGTGTCGGCAGTGCGCGACCGCGGCGCGCGGCTGCGCGTCGATACGAGCGGCATGGCGGTTTCGGCGCGCGGGCTGATCAATGCCACCGGCACCTGGAACACGCCGAACATTCCCCATTATCCGGGCTTCGAACGCTTTCGCGGACGGCATTTGCATACGGTCGATTATCGCCGGCCGGAGGATTTCGCCGGCCAGCGCGTGCTGGTGGTCGGCGGCGGCATCTCGGCGATCCAGCTTCTGGACGCGATCTCAAAGGTGACGCGGACAATGTGGGTGACCCGGCGCGCGCCGGAATTCTGGCGCGGCGACTTTACCGAGGAGTTCGGCCGCGAAGTGGTGGCGCAGGTCGAGGAACGGGTGCGCGCGGGCCTGCCGCCGCGCTCCGTCGTTTCGGCGACCGGCCTGCCGCTGACGCCCGCCATCGAGGCGATGCGGGCGCGCGGCGCGCTGGACCGGCAGGAGATGTTTTCGGAAGTCACCGGGACGGGCGTGCGCTGGGCGGACGGACGGGCGGAGGATTTCGACGTGATCCTGTGGTGTACCGGCTTTCGCTACGACCTCGACCATCTCGCGCCGCTGCGGCTGACGAATGAGGAGGGCGGCATCGCGATGACGGGCCGGCTCGCCACGCAGGTGGCCAGCGACCCGCGCATCCACCTGGTCGGCTACGGCCCCTCGGCCTCGACCATCGGCGCGAACCGCGCAGGCGGCGCGGCGGCGAGCGAGTTGCTGCGGTATCTGGAGGGGGCGAACGGAGAAGCGGGTTAGCCGCTGACCGGCTCGAACTCGTCCGTCAGGCCGATTTCCGCGAGGGAGCGCCTCACCGGGGTTTCCCAGCCGTCTTTCCCCTCGGCTATTGCGGCATCGCGGGCGTCTTCCAGCGCGTAGGGATCGGATTGCTTCAGGACTGCGATCAGCGCCGATGCCTGGGCGAGGTCCTTGTCGCGCTTGGCGCGGTCCGTCGTCCGCTTTTGTGCTACTATGAGCTTGTGCAGCGCATAGCGGGCCGGTTGCGGCACCGCGACGGGAATGCCCGCCGAAAACAGGACCGCCGCATGCACCGGCTCCTCGATCAGCCATTTGAGGTAGTGAAGCGGCGTGGCGCCGGCCTTCAGCTTTTCCATCGGCATCGGATTGGGATCGTCACGGCGCAATTGAGGCGTCAGGAGATCGACCATCAGGCCGGACGAGGTGCGGAAATGCGCCGGCAGGGATTTCCTGTTCAGACCCGGCACGGCGGCGAATGTGGCGTCGGCCCGTTTCAGGATCGTTTCCAGATCCTCCCCTTCCTCGTCGCCCTCGATGGTCAGCGATAGCGTCGCGAAATCGGCATCCTGCGTCATCAGATGCAATGCGGGAAGGTGGATACCGGTGAGCGGCGCGTAGCATTGGTAGGCTGCGGTGCCGACAACGACCATCTTCGGCAGGAGACCGGCATCGTCGAGTGCGTCGAGGACCGCGCCCAGTTGCGGGGCGGGCGCGGGCACGCCGCCGGCCTTCAGAGCGGAGATCGTCTTGCGGCGCGCCTTGGTCCGCTCGCCCTCGGCCTTTATCGCTTCGACGCGGGCGACTGTCTCCGGATCGTCGGCTCGCCCGAGGAAGACGTCGCGCCGTGTGACGCCGACGGAGCGCTTGGCATAGGCGTAGTCGATGCCCTTGATGGCGCGGATATAGACCGAGCCGGGCCGCTCGCTGCGGGCATGCAGTTCCTGCGCGAGGTCGGCATAGAGCGTGCGGATCGTCGGCGGTATGGTCTTCATATGGTTACAGACAGTTTTGGGGTATCTGTCTGTAACACGGATACGTTACAGACACAATCCAGAAAACTGTCTGTAACTCGGGAGATCTACCGCTCCGTGCCGCCCACCGTCATGGCTTCCATTTTCAGATGCGGCTGGCCGACGCCGACGGGGACGCCCTGGCCGGCCTTGCCGCACATGCCGATGCCGGTGTCGAGCGCCATGTCGTTGCCGATCATAGAGACGCGGTGCATCGCGTCCGGGCCGTTGCCGATCAGCATCGCGCCCTTGACCGGATGCGTCACCTTGCCGTTCTCGATCATGTAGGCCTCGGTGCAGCCGAAGACGAATTTGCCGGAGGTGATGTCCACCTGGCCGCCGCCGAAGGAGACGGCGTAGATGCCCTTGTCGACCGAGGCGATGATTTCGTCCGGCGTCTTGTCGCCGCCGAGCATATAGGTGTTGGTCATGCGCGGCATCGGCACATGCGCATAGGATTCGCGGCGTCCGTTGCCGGTCGGCTTGACGCCCATCAGCCGCGCGTTCTGACGGTCCTGCATATAGCCGACCAGCTTGCCGTCCTCGATCAGCACATTGTAGCCGGACGGTGTGCCTTCGTCGTCGATGGAGAGGGACCCGCGCCGGTTCTCGATCGTGCCGTCATCGACCACGGTGACGCCCTTGGCGGCGACCTGCTGGCCCATCAGGCCGGCGAAAGCGGAAGTGCCCTTGCGGTTGAAATCTCCTTCGAGACCGTGGCCGACGGCTTCGTGCAGCATCACGCCCGGCCAGCCATTGCCCAGCACGATATCGAATGTGCCGGCGGGGGCGGGCTTCGCCTCCAGATTGACGAGCGCCTGGCGCAGTGCCTCGTCGGCGCCATGCCGCCAGGAATCGGTGGCGATGAAGTCGCCGAACGCCTGCCGGCCGCCCATGCCGTGCGAGCCGCTCTCCTGCCGGTCGCCATCGCCGACCACAACGGAGATGTTGACGCGGGTGAGCGGGCGGATGTCCTTGGCGAAATGGCCGTCGGCGCGCAGGATCTCGACCACCTGCCAGGAAGCGGCAAGCGAGGCGGTGACCTGGCGCACGCGCGGATCCTTGTTGCGAAGATAGGCGTCGATTTCGGTGAGCAGTTTCACCTTGGTCTCGAAAGAGGGCTCGCCGATGGGGTTGGCGTCGCCATAGAGCTTGCGGTTCGTGCCCTGCGGGGCATCGGAATATTTGCCGGTGTAGCCGGTGGTGACCGCGCCGACCGCATCCGCGGCGCGCTTCAGCGCGGCAAGCGAGAGTTCGCCCGATTCGGCATAACCGACCGCCTCGCCGGCGACCGAGCGCAGGCCGAAGCCGCGACCGGTATTGAAGGACCCGGTCTTCAGCCTTCCATTGTCGAACATCAGCATTTCCGATTCCGAATGCTCCATGAAGAGCTCGCCGTCATCGGCTTTCGCCAGTGCCTCGGAAACGAGGCTCTCAAGCGTTTCCTTTGGAACGTCAAAGGAATTGATCAGGTCGGGGATGTTGGTGTCGGCGGGCATGGCGGGTCCTTTTGTCTTGCCTGATCATTTAGGTGCGGCAATGGGGCGGGGCAACCGGTCGGCGCGATCAAACGCCGAGGATCACCCGGCCGAAGACGACCGCGAGGCCGGCCGCCGCGAAGAGGATGCGAAGCGGCCATGCCGCCTTGCCGATCAGGGCGTTCGAAACGAGGGCGAGGCCGACGCCGATGCGCGCGAAGGCGAACAGGGCATAGGCGGGCGAGTCCGACAGCGTCAGGATGCCCGGATTGGCGATCATGGCGAGCGGGATGATGTAGAGCCCGACGCCGAGCTTCATCGCCGTCATCGCCACCTTCAGCCAGTTCTCGCCGATCATGCCGGCGGCGATGAAGACCGCGCCGCAGACCGGCGGCGTGATCGTGGACAGAAGCGCGAACCAGAAGACGAAGAGATGCGCCTGCAGCGGTTCGAGTCCGAGCTGCGACAGGGCGGGGCCTGCGACCGAGACGCAGATCACGTAAGCCGCGGTCGTCGGCACCTCCATGCCGAGGACGAGACAGGCGAGCGCGGTCAGGATCAGTGAGGGCCAGAGATAGCCGCCGGAGCCGGACAGAATCAGCGAGGTGAGCTTCACGCCGAGGCCGGTGATCGCCAGCACGCCGATCACGATCGAGGCGCACAGGATGATCGAGGCGATCATCGAGACCTGCCGCGCCGCACCTATAAGCGCCTGTTCGAAGCGCGAGGCGGTGCGCCGCATGTCGATCTTCGCGTCCGCGCCGAAGAAGAGCAGAACCGCAGCGGCGAGGATAGCCAGGCTCGCGGCATATTGCGGGGTGTAGCGGATCACGAACATGCCCCACAGCAGCACCCCGAACGGGACGAGAAAGAAGCCGGAGGTTATCGCGACCTGGCGGGCGGTCGCTCTGTCTTCGTCCCGCAGCCCGGCGAGGTCCATGCGCCGGGCATAGGCATTGATGCCGATCCACACGGCGAGGAAATAGAGCAGGGCAGGCAAGATCGCCGCGCCCATGATCTGCGTGTAGGAGATGCCGGTCAGTTCGACCATCACGAAGGCGCCAGCGCCCATCAGGGGCGGCATGATCTGGCCGCCCGACGACGCAACGGCCTCGACGGCGGCAGAGAGGCGTTTCGGATAGCCGAGCCTTGTCATGGCGGGCAGCGTGACCGCACCGGTGGAGGCGACATTCGCCGAGGCCGAACCCGAGATCGAACCGAACAGCGCCGACGAAATGACGGAAACCTTCGCGGCTCCGCCAGTGAGGCGTCCGGCCGCGGCGCTCGCGATATTCATGAAGCCCTGGCCCGCTTCGCCGGCGTTCAGCACCGCGCCGAAGATGACGAAGATCGCCACGACGCTGACCGAGACGCCGGCGAGGCTGCCCCAGATGCCGCCCTCGGCGATGGTCAGCGTGCCCAGAAAACTCGGCAGCGGCGTGCCGGAATGGCCGAACTCGCCGGGGATATACTGGCCGACCAGGCCGTAGAGCAGGGCGGCGGAGGCGACGAGCGGCAGCGGCCAGCCGATCGAGCGGCGCGCGCCTTCCAGCACCACGGCCAGCAGCGCGAAGCCGATTGCGGTCTGCATCGGGGTCTCGATGAAGCCATACTGGTCGAGCAGCATGTCGTGATTGACCGCGACCCGGACCGTGCAGGCGATCCCGACCGCGCCGATGACAAAACCGGAATAGCGCGACAGTCCGGTCCTGTCGGTGAAAAAGAACAGCCACGGCAGCGCCAGCGCCAGGTGCAAAGGCCGGCTGACGAGGTTGGGGACCAGCCCGGAGAAGATCAGGGCGAGATGGAACACCACCAGCACGGCGGCGCAGACGAGCATCGCGATCCGGAGAGCCGGCGGCGTCGCGGTCTTGTCGGTGGGGGCGGCGATCTTTGTCATACAACGAAAAACCCCTCCCGGCGTGAACCGGAAGGGGTGTCTGTTCTATCGGTTCGGCTTACATCTGGTCCGCTGTCAGCTCCATCCCGGCTTCCTTGTAATAGCGGATGGCGCCCGGATGAAACTTGACCGCGACATTGCCCATGAGGCTCTGATCGACGCCCTTCCACCACGGCGAGGTCTCGGCCATGGCTGCCTTCGACTCCCAGAACGCCTTGGTCAGCTCATAGGCTGCGTCGTCGCTCATCTGAGAGGTGGTAAAGGCGGCGACCGGGAGCGACGTGGTGGTAATGTCGCTGTCCTGCCCGGCATAGGTGCCGGCGGGAATGACGATCTTCGAGCGCTTGGTCTCGGCGATCTGCTCGTCGGAAAGCGACAGGACCGTCACGCCGGTCGACGCCGCGGCTTCGATCACGTTCGGCGCGGGCCAGGAGCCTGCCGTCACGAAGCCGTCGATCTGGCCGTTCTGCAGCGCGGGCACGGCGTTCGACAATTCGACTTCCGACAGGTTGACCTTGTCCTTGAGGCCGAAGAGATCGAGATATTTCTCGCCCTCGCTGGCGCCGAAGGAGCCCTTGCCGAGCAGGATCGTCTTGCCTTCCATGCCGGCGAAATCTGTGACGCCGCTCTTGTCGGACATGACGAAATGCATGGTCAGCGACGGAATCGGAAACAGCGCGCGGATATCCTCGAATTTCGGATCGCCCTTGCCGTCAAAGGGGCCGGCGGCCTTCTGCGCGGAGGAAACGAGCGCCGGCGGCGTCGTGAACACGTAATCGGCGCCGCGAGCGCGGACTTCCATCACGTTCTGGACGGAGCCCTGGCTTTCCTCGACCGTCACGACGATGTCGCCATCGGTCTTTTTCTTCAGGGCCTCGGCGATCTCGACGCCCATCTGGTAATAGGACGATCCGGATTTGGCCGATTTGTAGGTGATGCGCGTCTCGGCGCTGACGCCGGTGGCCAGAAGGGCCGCAAGGCCCGTCGCAATGCCGAAGCCGATCAGTTTTTTCATTCTATATCCTCCCGGTTCATCGATGCAAAATCGGCAGGACCATATGGCGCTGTCCCGCAAAGGACAATCGGTTTTACCCGCGATTATATCCGGAAATCTTCGTAAATTGCGCAGCCCCGGTTCAGGGCAGCGCCTTGTAGCCATCGGTGAAGCCGGAGAGGTCGACGGGGATGCCGATGCCTTCCTCGGGCGTCTGGAAGACATAGAAGGTGGCGCTCTGGCCCTCTTCCAGCGCCTTGATCAGCGAATCCTCGAGGATCACCTCGGCGTAGCAGCCATCGGTGAAGCAACGCACGAAATAGGCGCGGCCGATATCCGTGCCGTCGATATTGAGGCCAAGGCCGTTGGGAAGCAGCACGCCGAGCGGTGCGAGAACGCGCAGGATCTGCGCTTTCTTGTCGGCGGTCTTCAGGACGACGACGGACAGGCCGAATTCCTCGCGGTCGGCGGCGACCACATTCTGCATGAGCACGCATTGCTCGGACGATGCGCCGGGCGGCTGGTCGCAGACGATCGACCAAGCGCCGTAATTGGCCCTCACGCTCGAGGGCTGCATCGTGCCGGTCGAGCCCGGCGCGGTGCCCTGCGCGAGCGCGGCCGAGGAAACTAGGCCGCCGGCGAAGACGGTTGCCGCGGCGAGAAGCGCCGACCGGACGGTGCGAAGACCGAGACGTTTGCCGATCTGCGACTGCCGCGAGGCGATGAATGTGAAGAAGTCGTCGTTCATGTGCGGTCCGTGGTTGGCGGATCGTTGCGTAGGATCATTTCGAGGCTTCGAATAGCGCTCCGCAAGAAAATTCTCCTCCCCGCGGATCGAATCGTTAGCCCTATTATCGCAGCCCGCGAGGAAAGGGAAACCGGCCATCGACCGACCTTCACACATGGTTTCTGGTCGAAATCATGGCATGCGCGTTTTTTTGTCGCGCTGACGGCTTGGCAAATGCGCCGGTTTCGCCAATAAGCGCGGCGTGACAAGACCCTTCGCGCGCAAAAATGACGCACGGCTTCGACTTGCGTTTGTGTTGCGCGTAAAAGCGGTCTGTGTTTGATACAGGTCAATGACGGGCTTTGGCCCGATGCGGCCACGCGACCCCGGCCGCTAGTGATTGGGAGTGACAATCGTGCTGAAAAAACCGGCCTGGCTTGCAGGCATTGTTTCCATCGCTTCCGCGATTTCTTCGGGCGCAGCGCAAGCCGCCCAGCCAATGCCGTGGCAGACCGATCTGCAGCCGGCGGCGACCGGCATCATGAGCGAGATCCGCTGGTTCGAGGAATATACGCTTTGGTTCCTCGTCCCGATCGTCATGCTGGTCCTCGGCTTGCTCGTGTTCGTGATTTTTCGGTTCAGGCAGAGCGCCAATCCGACCCCGTCGCGCCCCAGCCACAACACGCTGATCGAGGTCATCTGGACCGTCGGTCCGGTGCTGATCCTTCTGTTCTTCGCCGTCCCGTCCTTCCAGCTGCTGACCGCGCAATATACTCCGGAAGGCGAGCCGGAGCTGACCATCAAGGCGACCGGCTACCAGTGGTACTGGGGTTATGAGTATCAGGGCGATGCCGAAGAAGATGTCTCCTTCGATTCGCTTCTGCTCCAGGAAGGCGATCGCGCGGACGCCGGCAAGGAAGACATGGCCGCCTATCCGCGCCTGCTCGCCGTCGATAACGAGATCGTCGTTCCCGTCGATACGACCGTGCGTCTGCTGGTCACCGCCGGCGATGTCATCCACTCCTGGGCCATGCCCGCCTTCGGCGTGAAGGTCGACGCCGTTCCGGGACGTCTGAACGAGACATGGTTCCGTGTCGATCAGGAAGGCATCTATTACGGCCAGTGCTCGGAACTGTGCGGCAAGGACCACGCTTACATGCCGATCGCGGTGCACGCCGTGTCCAAGGACAAGTACGACGCCTGGCACGCCGCGGCGCTGGAAAATGTCGGCGACGCGAACAAGCAATTGATGGCTGCGATCGAAGCGCAGCGCGAACTGGCCTCTGCCGAGTAATCGGCAGGCCGGACGTATTTCTCGAGGAGAATGCAAAGACATGGCTGGATCAATCGCCCATGATGCCCATGCAGACCACAAGCCCCAGGGCTTTGTGCGTCGCTGGATGTTTTCCACCAACCACAAGGATATCGGAACGCTCTACCTGATCTTCGCGATCATGGCCGGCGTCATCGGCGGCTTTTTGTCCGTTATGATGCGCTGGGAGCTTGCCGAGCCGGGCATTCAGATCTTCCATGGTCTGGCCTCTATGGTCTACGGCGTGGAGGGCGACAGCGCCATCGACGACGGCAAGTCCATGTACAACGCGTTCACGACCGGCCACGGCCTCATCATGATCTTCTTCATGGTCATGCCGGCGCTGATCGGCGGTTTCGCCAACTGGATGGTGCCGATCATGATCGGCGCGCCGGACATGGCATTCCCGCGCATGAACAACATCTCCTTCTGGCTGCTGCCGCCGGCATTCATCCTGCTGCTGATCTCCATGTTCATGCCGTCGGCTCCCGGCGCGCACGGCGTGGGCGGCGGCTGGACGATCTACCCGCCGCTGTCGACCTCCGGCCAGCCCGGACCGGCCATGGATTTCGCGATCCTGTCGCTGCACATCGCCGGCGCGTCCTCGATTCTCGGTGCGATCAACTTCATCACGACCATCTTCAACATGCGTGCACCGGGCATGACGCTCCACAAGATGCCGCTGTTCGCATGGTCGGTTCTGATCACCGCTTTCCTGCTGCTGCTGTCGCTGCCGGTTCTGGCAGGCGGCATCACCATGCTCCTGACCGACCGCAATTTCGGCACGACCTTCTTCGCGCCGGACGGCGGCGGTGACCCGATCCTGTTCCAGCACCTGTTCTGGTTCTTCGGTCACCCGGAAGTCTACATCCTGATCCTGCCGGGCTTCGGCATCGTCAGCCACATCGTCTCGACCTTTTCCCGCAAGCCGGTGTTCGGTTATCTCGGCATGGCCTACGCCATGGTCGCCATCGGCGTGGTCGGTTTCATCGTGTGGGCGCACCACATGTACACGACCGGCCTGTCGCTCGACACGCAGCGCTACTTCGTCTTCGCGACGATGGTCATCGCGGTGCCGACCGGTGTGAAGATCTTCTCCTGGATCGCCACGATGTGGGGCGGATCGATCTCGATGCGCACGCCGATGCTGTGGGCGATCGGCTTCATCTTCCTGTTCACCGTCGGCGGCGTGACGGGCGTCCAGCTCGCCAATGCCGGTCTCGACCGCGCCCTGCACGACACCTACTATGTGGTTGCGCACTTCCACTACGTGCTGTCGCTCGGCGCCGTCTTCGCGATCTTCGCGGCCTGGTACTACTGGTTCCCGAAAATGTTCGGCTACATGTATTCGCCGATCATCGCGCGGACCCATTTCTGGGTGACCTTCATCGGCGTGAACCTGATCTTCTTCCCGCAGCACTTCCTGGGTCTGGCCGGCATGCCGCGCCGCTATATCGACTATCCGGATGCGTTCGCGGGCTGGAACCAGATTTCGTCCTACGGCTCCTATCTGTCGGCGATCGGCGTTCTGATCTTCCTCTACGGCGTCTGGGAAGCCTTCTCCAAGAAGCGCGAAGCCGGTGCGAACCCGTGGGGCGAGGGTGCGACCACGCTGGAATGGCAGCTGTCTTCGCCGCCGCCCTATCACCAGTGGGAGCAGTTGCCCCGCATCAAGTAAGCGGGCGACCCGAAACGTGAAACAGGCTGCCCGGCGCATCGCTCCGGGCAGCCGCACAAAAAGAAGTCCCCTGAAGCTGCGACAAGGGTGAAAAACCCCGGCGGGACTGGACAAGGCAGAATGGCGTTAGTCGAAAATATCGAGAGCACCGAAACCCGCATCTCCGAGGCGATGCCCGGGGATTATTTCGCGCTTTTGAAGCCGCGCGTCATGTCGCTGGTCGTCTTCACGGCCTTTGTCGGCATGCTGCTGGCGCCCGGCTCGATCAATCCCTTCATCGCGATCATCGCTATCCTGGCGATCGCGGTTGGCGGTGGCGCCTCGGGCGCGCTCAACATGTGGTATGACGCCGATATCGACGCGGTGATGACGCGCACCGCCAAGCGCCCGATCCCGGCCGGCCGCATCGCGAGGGGCGAAGCCCTGACGTTCGGCCTGATCCTGTCGGTCTTCGCGGTGATCACGCTCGGAACGCTGACCAACTGGGTCGCGGGCGGCCTGCTTGCCTTCACGATCTTCTTCTATGCCGTCATCTACACGATGTGGCTGAAGCGCTCGACGCCGCAGAATATCGTCATCGGCGGCGCGGCTGGCGCATTTCCGCCGATGATCGGCTGGGCGGCCGTCACCGGCGGCGTCAGCCTCGAAAGCGTCATCCTGTTCCTGATTATCTTCCTGTGGACGCCGCCGCACTTCTGGGCGCTCGCGCTGTTCAAGCTGCGCGACTACGACATGGCCAAGGTGCCGATGCTGCCCAACGTCGCGGGCGAGCGTCATACCAAGCTGCAGATCGTCGCCTATTCGTTGGCGCTGACCACGGTTGCGGTGTCGCCATGGCCGCTCGGCCTGGCCGGCCCGGTCTATGGCGCGGTCTCCATCCTGCTCGGCCTGAACTTCCTGCGTCACGCCTTCGCGGTCTGGCGCATGCCCGACGGCGACGCGACCATGGTTCCGGCCAAGAAACTGTTCGGCTTCTCGCTTGTCTATCTGGCCGCGCTGTTCGCGGTTCTGCTGGGCGAAGCGCTCGTCATGAAGGTTCTGGCGGGGTGATCGCGATGTCGGAAGAAAAGCCTGAAACGGTCACCATGACCGACGCGCAAAAGAAGGCGCAACGCCGCCGTTCCATCGCGCTTGGACTTGTGCTCGCCGCCTTCGTCATCATCGTCTATGTCGGCTCCTGGGCCAAGATGGGCGCGTCTCTTTTCAATCGTTCGCTGTGAGGGCCGAATGACGGAACAGACGGAAAATCCGAAGGGAAGCAGGCGTAACGGGCTGATTGCCGCGATCGGTCTCGGCATCGTTTTCGGCATGATCGGCATGGCCTATGCCTCGGTTCCGCTTTACCGGATCTTTTGCCAGGTGACCGGCTATGGCGGCACCACCCAGCGGGCGCAGTCGGCGGGTATCGAGGTCCTCGACCAGACGATCAAGGTGCGATTCGACGCCAATGTCTCGCCCGGCGTGAACTGGGATTTCCGCCCGAATCAGCGCGAGGTCGAATTGCGCATCGGTGAGACGAGGCAGGTCGGTTACACCGCGCACAACAATTCCACACGCACTGTGACCGGCACCGCGACCTTTAACGTCACGCCGCAATCGGCGGGCGCCTATTTCAACAAGATCGAGTGCTTCTGCTTCACCGAACAGACGCTGGAGCCCGGCGAAACCGCCGACATGCCGATTGTGTTCTTCATCGACCCGGATATCGTGAAATCCGAGGAACTGAAGGACATCGACACGTTGACGCTTTCCTACACCTTCTTTCCAGTTGACGAACCGAAGCCCGTTGCGCAATCAGACGTCAACGCGGACGTCACGCGAACCATACAGTAATCGGGGATAGCCATATGGCCGACGCACACACCAAACATCATGATTACCATATCATCGATCCGAGCCCGTGGCCGCTCTTCGGCTCCATCGGCGCGCTCGTCATGGCGATCGGCGGCATCGGCTGGATGCAGGCGATACAGGGCAACGAATTCGCTCTGCTCGGCATTCCGCTGTCCAACCCGTGGACCTTCTTCATCGGCCTTCTGATTATCCTCTACACGATGTTCGGCTGGTGGGGCGACACCATCAAGGAAGCGCATCAGGGCCATCACACCAAGGTCGTGTCCATCCACCTGCGCTACGGCATGATCATGTTCATCGCCTCGGAGGTGATGTTCTTCGTCGCCTGGTTCTGGGCGGTGTTCGACGCCAGCCTGTTCTATGACCAGGCGAACGAATTTGCGCGTCTGGCCTATACAGGCGGCACCTGGCCGCCTCAGGGCCTCGAAGTGCTCGATCCGCTGCACCTGCCGCTCTACAACACGGTCATCCTGCTGCTGTCGGGCACCACGGTTACCTGGGCGCACCATGCGCTGCTGCACAATGACCGGTCCGGCCTGAAATGGGGCCTCGGGCTGACGATTCTGCTGGGCGTACTCTTCTCGTCCGTGCAGGCCTATGAATATGCGCACGCGCCGTTCCAGTTCTCGGGCTCGCTCTATGGCGCGACCTTCTTCATGTCCACGGGCTTCCACGGCTTCCACGTTCTGGTCGGCACGATCTTCCTGCTGGTTTGCTTCTTCCGTGCACTCGCAGGCGACTTCACGCCGAAACAGCATTTCGGCTTCGAGGCGGCCGCCTGGTACTGGCACTTCGTCGACGTCGTGTGGCTGTTCCTGTTCTTCACAATCTATGTCTGGGGTTCCTGGGGCGCGCCGATCGCGCACATGTGATACCGAGACGACAATCGGTTCGGGGAGGGGCGGTCGGTTGATCGCCCCTTCGCTTTTCAGGAGATGAATTTGGCAGCGGCAAAGACGGACGAGCAGCGCGACGGCAAGGCGAGGCGCTTTCCCTGGGCGCTAGTCGTGTCGACGCTGGTCATGCTCGCGATCCTCATCTCGCTTGGAAACTGGCAGGTGCGCCGCCTCGCCTGGAAGGAGGACCTTCTCGCGACCATCGATATGCGTATCCACGCCTCGCCCGTTCCGCTTGACGAAGCGCTCACGCGGATGCGCGAGGGCGCGGATATCGAATATCTGCCTGTCGAATTCTCCGGCACGTTTCTGCCGGGAACGGAACAGCATGTGCTGTCGACCTGGAAGGGCGCATCCGGCTGGAACATCTACCAGCCGCTGCGCCTCGATGACGGGCGCGTCCTGTTCGTCAATCGCGGTTTCGTGCCCTACGACCGGGCTGATCCGAAAACCCGCCCGGAAAGCCTTCCCGAAGGCGAACAGGCGATCACGGGTCTGGCGCGCCTGCCCCTCGACGCCAAGCCGGGCTTCCTCGTGCCTGAGAACGAACCGGCGAAGAACGAATATTACTGGAAGGATCTCGCGGCGATGACGGTCGCGGCCGGCGTCGAGGGCGAGACGGTCGTGCCGCTCTTCGTCGATGCCGGCCCTTATTCGGATCCGTCGAAACTGCCAATCGGCGGCGTCACCAATATCGAGCTGCCCAACAATCACCTCCAATATGCGGTGACATGGTACGGACTGGCGCTGGCGCTGTCGGCGGTCTCGGGCGTGTTCCTGTGGCGGCGGCTTCGTTCGGCTTGACACCGGCGCTCCGCGCTCCCTAATCACCCGCATGAACATCTCCGCCAAACCGCATCTGACGATCCGCCTGTGCGAGCCGCGCGGCTTTTGCGCGGGCGTCGACCGGGCGATCCAGATCGTCGTCCTGGCGCTGAAGAAATATGGCGCGCCGGTCTATGTCCGCCACGAAATCGTTCACAACCGCTTCGTCGTCGACGGGCTGCGCGAGCGCGGCGCGGTCTTCGTCAAGGAATTGTCCGACATCCCCGCCGAGTATCGCGACCGGCCCGTTGTTTTCTCGGCGCATGGCGTGCCGAAATCGGTACCGGCAGACGCCGAGACGCGGGAGATGTTCTATCTGGACGCGACCTGTCCGCTGGTCTCCAAGGTGCACAAGCAGGCGATGCGCCATGAACGGCTCGGCCGCCATGTGCTGCTGATCGGCCATGCCGGCCACCCGGAGGTTGTCGGAACCATGGGCCAGCTGGAGCCCGGTGCGGTGACGCTGGTCGAGACCGTCGGGCAGGTGGCGGACCTCGCCGTGCCGGACGAAGACAATCTCGGCTATGTGACGCAGACGACGCTGTCGGTCGACGACACTGCCGACATCGTGGCGGCCCTGGAACAGCGTTTTCCGAATATGACGCCGCCCTCGTCGGAATCGATCTGCTATGCGACCACCAACCGTCAGGAGGCGGTGAAAAAGGCCGCGCCGGGCACCGGCATGTTTCTGATCGTCGGTGCGCCGAACTCGTCGAATTCACGCCGTCTCGTAGAGGTCGCCAAGCGTCACGGCGCGGCGGATGCCGTGCTGGTTCAGCGGGCTTCCGAGATCGACTGGGCGCGTATGCAGGGCGTCTCCTCGGTGAGCCTCTCCGCCGGGGCGTCCGCGCCCGAGATCGTGGTCCAGGAGATCATCAATGCGTTTCGCGAACGCTTCGACGTCACCGTCGACATCGCGCTCACGGTCGAGGAGACGGAGAATTTCCCGGTCATGCGCGATCTGCGCGACACGGAACTGGGCGGCGCGGACATGGCGTTTCTCAACGGCACGGACGGATAGGTCTTGGCGGTCTACACTGATATCAATGAAGGCGATCTCGGCGCCTTTCTGGCCGACTACGATGTCGGCGAGCTGCAATCCTATCGCGGCATCGCCGAGGGCGTGGAAAACTCCAACTTCCTCGTCCACACGACGGCGGGCCAGTTCATCCTGACGCTATACGAGAAACGAGTGAACCGCGACGACTTGCCGTTCTTCCTCGGCCTCATGCAGCATCTGGCGACCCGCGGGATATCCTGTCCGTTGCCGGTGGAGCGCCGCGACGGTGCGATCCTCGGCGAATTGTGCGGACGCCCGGCCGCGATGGTAACCTTTCTGGAAGGCATCTGGCTGCGGCGTCCGCAACCGGTGCATTGCGCCGAGGTCGGGCGCGGACTGGCCGAAATGCATCTGGCCGGCGAGGGCTTTGCGCTGACGCGCGGCAATTCGCTGACGCTCGCCGACTGGCGGCCGCTCTGGACCAAGGCGAAGGACCATGCCGACGCGATCGATCCGGACCTCGTCGGCGAGACCGAAACGCTGCTCGACCGTCTGGAGGCGGAATGGCCGCGCACCCTGCCGCAGGGCGTCATTCATGCCGATCTCTTTCCGGACAATGTCTTCTTCCTCGGCGATGCGCTGTCCGGCTTCATCGACTTTTATTTCGCCTGCAACGATGCCTTTGCCTATGACGTGGCGGTCTGCCTCAACGCCTGGTGTTTCGAGCGCGATCACGCCTTCAACCTGACCAAGGCGCGAGCCATGCTGAAAGCCTACAACGCCGTGCGGCCACTCGCGCCGGCCGAAGCGGAGGCTCTGCCGATCCTGTCCGCAGGCGCGGCTTTGCGCTTCATGCTGACGCGGCTCTACGACTGGGTGATGACGCCCGAAGGCTCGCTCGTGGTCAAGAAGGACCCGCTCGAATATCTCGCCAAGATGCGGTTCCACATGGGCGTGAAATCGGCACGGGAATACGGGCTCTGATGGCGGGCAAGGCAGTGGCTGCAAAGACGATCGAGATCTTCACAGACGGTGCCTGCTCGGGCAATCCGGGCCCGGGGGGCTGGGGCGCGATCCTGCGCTGGAACGGCGTCGACAAGGAACTGAAGGGCGGCGAGGCGCTGACCACCAACAACCGAATGGAACTGCTGGCGGCCATTCGGGCGCTGGAAGCGCTGAAGGGCGGGCCGCACCGCATCGAGCTCTATACCGATTCCTCCTATGTGAAGGACGGAATTTCCGGCTGGATCCATGGCTGGAAACGCAACGGCTGGAAGACGGCGGCCAAGAAGCCCGTAAAGAACGCCGAACTCTGGCAGGAACTCGACGCGTTGACCGGCCGTCACGACATCCAATGGAACTGGGTGAAAGGCCACGCCGGCCATCCCGAAAACGAACGCGCCGACGAACTGGCGCGCGAGGGCATGAAGCCGTTCAAGGGCTGATTATCCTGCTGAGGCGGTTCGGAGCACGCCTGCCATCACCTGCTCCATTGGCCCGGTCCTGCCGGACGCCACCCTGTTTCGACCTTCGTCCTTGGCGCGGTAGAGCGCCCGGTCGGCGTGGACGAGCGCGTTCTGAAGCGTTTCGCCGGGGGCGAAACCTGCGACCCCGAAACTGGCGCTCAGCCTGTGGTCGCCGTGGAGCGTGGGATGCCTGAGCGCGTGGAACCGCTCCCGGATGGCATCCGCGATCACGCATGCCTCGTCCTCGGTCGCACCAGGCAACAGAAGCGCGAACTCTTCTCCGCCCACGCGCGCCGGAAGGCCCTCCAGTCCGTGCAAGAGAGAGGCGAAGACACGAATGATATCGTCGCCGGTGGCATGGCCGTAGCGGTCGTTGATGGACTTGAAGTGATCGATGTCGCAGACGATCACCGCCCCGCCGTCGGTCGTCGTACCGGACGAGACGCGCTCGAAGGACCGGCGGTTCATCAGATTCGTCAAATAGTCGCGTTCCGAGCGCTCGCGGTGGCTCGCGATCACCTCAAGGACGATCTTCGCGATCATGATCAGCACGCTCGCCGGCGTGGTGATCATCGCCGCTCCCAGAAGCCAGCGCTGCAGCGTCGATTGCTGCAGAACCTCGTCCATCGCCTGCGGATCGAACAGAAGCGGAAAGACCGGCATCCGGGCGAACACGATGAAGGCCATCGTCAGCAGGATGCCCAGAAGGGCGGTATCGAGAATATCCCTCGCGCGCTTGCGATAGAGGCACAGGATACCGTCGGCAAGGGCCAGCGCACCCGCAATCTGGAAGGGCAGCGATTGGAGCAGGGCACCCGCACCGGCGGCCAGAAGCACAAGCGATGACAGTGTCAGCGCCGATACCGCAATGATCAGCCGCCGGTCGGTGCCGGGCAGGCGCAACAACGCGCGGATCGACTGCGAGAGGCAAAGATAGGCGCCGGGAACAAGGCAGGACACGGCGGCAACCGCGAGGTCGGTTCTGACAGTGCTGGTCAGCACGACCGTCTCGATGCCACCGCATCCGAGCGCGGCGGCAAGCCAGATCGATGCCGACTGGTTGCGCAAGGTCGCATAGACCACGGCGCAAAGGATGGCGAGCGCCGCGATAAGCCCGAATACCACCAGATGCATGCTGATCGAAACGCTCAATGGCCATCCCGCCCGTAAACCGGGTTTCGTTATAGCGAAACGCCGTTAAACCAGCCTTACCGATGGTCATCCTAATTCTTGCCATTCCCGACACGCGAAAGACGCCGCGTGCGTCATCGGCCGTGCAGTTCCGATGAGCGATGGAGAAACGACCGGTTGACCGGACTGTGCGGCCTGAGCGCGAGCCGTTCATTGGCAAGGGCCTCGGCCGCGTCACGTTTGCCGCTCCGGATCGCGGCTTCGACGAGCGTCCAGTCGATGACGTCGCGCTGGGCGTGGCTTCCGCCGAAGGAATTGGCGATGAAGCGCACACCGTGCAGTTTCCGCATTGCTGCTTCGTAGTCGCCGTCATGGAAGGCGACAAAGCCCTCGATGAGCGGCAGGCCGGTTTGCCGGCACCAGGAGGCCACTTCGCTGTCGCGTTGGTCCGCACGATAGGCCGTTACGATCCGTTCCGCGTCGCCGCGCCGTCCCGCCGCAAGGAAGGCCATCGCTGCATGGAGATCGTTGAAGGGATAGAGCCTGCCGTCGGCAAGGGGGCTCCAAGCTTCGGCGAGCGAGACCCAGCGATCGCCCGTGTCGTGGCCTTCAAGCCGGATCCGCCAGAGCAGCGCTGAGGCGTCGACCAGATTGACCGAAAGGTTGCCGCCAAGCGCGCGGACGCGGTCGTCATAAAGAGCAAGGGCGTCTTCCACCTGCGTCAGTTCGAGATGATAGAGCGCCTTGTGCCACCAATTGTGCACCTGGAAATAGGCGCTGTCCCCCGCCCAATGCGGTTCGCGCGTTTCCATCCATCCAAGCCCGTCTTCCGGGCGGCCCTGCATCTCCATCACATGGGCTACGGCGTGATGCGCCCAGCCATCGAGCGGCTGACGATCCAGCGCCTCGCGCCCCTTCGCCTCGGCAGCGGCATAATCGCCCGCTTCCTCGAGCCCGAACGCATGCATGCCGAGCAGCACCGAATAGCCGGGCCGGTCCTCGGACCAGCGCGGCAACGTGCGGGCGATCCGGTCGCGCAAATCACGCGCATTGGCGCGGAAGAAATCGATCAGATGGCCGGCCTGCACGGCAACGATGTCATGCGGCCATGTCATCGAGTGAAAGTCGAGCGCGATCGCCGCCTTCGACCAGTTGCCTGCGAGCACATGGGCGATGGCGTTGAGGTGAGACGCGGCGCGGTCATCGGGATGAAGCGTGCGCGCGTGGGCGACGATCCGCGATGCCTCCGCCGCCGTGGCCGGTTCGGTGGCGAGCGCGAAGAACCAGGCCTTCAGAACATGCGCCATGACGAAGCCGGGCGCGTTGGAAATCGCCTTGTCGATCGTCCCGACCGGATCGCCCCGGTAAAGGTTGAAACACTCCACCGCTGCGTCGAAGGCATCGGCTGCTTCGGCCGATGCGCCGGTGAGCGAGTTTCCCTGACGGTCGCTATGCACAAAACCCTCCTGCCGGATCGTGACATCGGAATTCGGCGATCATAGAACTGCGGAGTTGACGCGTCACCAGCCCGGGTGAGGGTACCGGGCGGCTACTGGAACGGGAGACATCGAATGAAATTAGTGAGACTGGCGCTCTTCGCCTTGTTGTCGGCTGCGGGCTTCGCGCATTTGGCTGTCGCGCAGCAGCCGCCGGTCAGCGGGGCGGTGAAACGGAGCGTGACGCCGCTTCGGGCCGACGAATTCTGGCTTCAGGTTGCGAGCCGGGAGGCGCTGACAGAGGCGATCGCCGTCGCCGAACAATACCGGCCGCGTTTCCCGCGCGCCGCCGTGCTGCAGGCGCCGAATGGGTGGTACGCGATCGTCGTGGATGTCGTGAGGAACGGCGAGGTCAAGGACACGTTGGCGCGTATGAAGGCGTCGGGGCTGATCCCGGACGACAGCTACGCGACGCCCGGCAAGACGTTCCTGTGGATCGCCTGGCCGGACATCGATCCCTATGCGCCGGTTTCCAGCGGCAACTGATCAGCCCAGTTGCTCGAGCATCGCGGCGGCGCCGGAATTCGTCGCCTCGCCGCGTTTCTCCTCCAGATTGACGGCGGACACAGTGCCATCGTCAACGATCATCGAATAGCGGATGGAGCGAATGCCGAGCTTGCCGGCGGAGATGTCCGCATCCATTCCCAGCGCCTTGCTGAAAGCGGCGTCCCAGTCGGCGACGAACGTGATCTTGCCCATCGCACCGGTCGCTTCCGCCCAGGCCTTCATCACGTGATGGTCGTTGACGGAGACGCAGACGATCTCGTCGACGCCCTTGGCGAGAATGATCTCGTAGTTCTCGATAAAACCGGGGAGGTGATTGAGCGAGCAGGTCGGCGTGAACGCGCCCGGCAATCCGAAGACGACGACCTTGCGCCCGTCGAAAAGGTCGCGTGTGGAAATCTCCGCGGGGCCTTCCTCGGTAATCTTCGATATGTTGGCAGTCGGAATCTTGGCGCCGATCTCGATGGGCATGTGTCTCTCCGGTTTTTGGGTGTCCGCAAATCACATAGTGCGACCCGCGCCGAATTGGGAGTGGGTGAACGGTGAATTCTCGTCGTTTACTGAGGGGAGACGGTGAAGAACCTTTCGACCGCATCGACGCCGTGACGCGCGGTCAGAACCACCGTCATTTCGCCGGCCTTGGCCGGATCGAAAACCGGCTCGGCGCGGAACAGGGCCGTTTCGCCGTCGTCGGAGACGAGAACCGGCTTCTTGAACGGCCGGTTGGAGCCGGCGGAGACGAAAAGCTGCGGATCGGTATCGGACGCCGCATGCTTCAGGCTGATCTCCAGCACACCATCCGATGTCCATGCGGCGTTCGCGATGGACAGGCGGTCCGAATCGTCGGCCGGCAGTGCGGAGAACGCCGTATCGAGGAGCAGCGTCTGCATGGCGTTGGGCTTCTTCTCGTCGATCGGCACGTCGAAATCCATGCTGACCGGAACACAGACATCGCGGCAAATACCGAGAAAGACGCTGGCCTTCAGCGTCCCGGGCCATGTATCGGCCGATGTCGCGAAGGTCAGCGGCAGCGAGACCGGCTGCGCATAGCCCGCCCATGAGCCATAGGGATCGTCATGCCACTCCGGAGCCGGATAGTGGATCGTCACGGCCGTGGCAGCGTCGTCGCCTAGCGAAATCTGCGGGGGAATGCCTGCCGCGCCGGGTTCGCGCCAATAGGTTTTCCAGCCGGGTTCCAGCTCGATCTGCAGCATGCCGCGCAGATCGGTCGCGCTCGGCCGGGCGGGCTCGGCGACAATGCGCAGCCGCGCTCCGTCCGTCTCCTGCCACGGCGACGCCGCTGCCGCCGCCTGCTGCGGCACAACCCCGCAGAAGAGGGTGAAAATCACCGGCCATTTTTTTAGGAAGTCGCGCATCATCCGCCTCAAATGGCTCTAACTCGTTCTGCAGGCAAATGAATTTGTGGCCGCACCGGCGTCAACTCTTCGTGAGACACGGGCCGGAATTCGCAGGGGTTTTGCGTGCAAAAAATGCTGGTCAAATCCAATGGCAGTGTTACGCTTCTCTCATGGAAATTTTGATGAAACGGGACATTACGAGCGGTACTGGGCAATTCGAGGGCAAGTTCCTTGTTGCAATGCCCAGCATGCTGTCGTCGTTTTTCGCCCAGACCATCATCTATGTTTGCGCCCATAACGAGGAAGGCGCCATGGGCTTCGTCGTCAACAAGGTGCGCGGCATGACCTTCGGCGATCTCGTGGAGCAGACGGACGTGTTCTCGGAGAATGCCATGCCGAGGATTCCGACCAGCGTGGCTCACGTCCCGGTCGGTCATGGCGGCCCGGTCGACGAGCATCGCGGTTTCGTCCTCCACTCGGCGGACTACTGCGGCGACTCGACGATTCCGATTTCCGAATCTGTCTTCCTGACTTCGACGACGCAGGTGCTGCGGATGATCGCCAAGGGGGAGGGGCCTGACCGCTGCGCCATTTCACTCGGCTATTCAGGCTGGGGTCCGGGACAGCTGGAAAGCGAGATGCTGGACAATAGCTGGCTGACGCTCGACGCCGATCCGGCCATCGTCTTCGACCAGGATCACGAAACCAAATATGCTCGCCTCCTGCGCGCCGCCGGCATCGACACCGCGCATTTCGTCGCCGATTGCGGCCACGCCTGACGAAACCTGATTTCCTGACTATTCCGCGGCGTCGTCATTGGTGACGAGCGGGTTCTGCTCCATCACCAGTTCGGTTGCTTCCTCGGCAGCGACCGGTACGCCGGCGATGAAGCCCTGGATGTATTTGCAACCCATCTCCTCGAGCTTGTCGGCATCCTCGGAGGATTCGACGCCCTCGGCGACCGTGGCAAGCCCGAGATTGTTGGCCATGGCGATGACCGATTCCAGCAGCGTATCGCGCTGCGACCAGTCATTGCGCACCAGCGACTGGTCGAGCTTGATCGTATCGAAGGGGAAGTGCGAGAGATAGGCGAGCGACGAATAGCCGGTGCCGAAATCGTCCATCGCCAGGCCGATGCCGAGTTCCTTGACCTTCTGCAGGATGCGCGAATTGTGCTCCGGGTTCTGCATCAGAACGGTTTCGGTGATCTCGAGGCGCAGCTTGTGGCGCCGGGAGGTGAAACGCGCCTTCATGCCCGACAGCGTGTTGGCGAAATCGCGCATCATCACCTGCTGGCTGGAGACGTTGACCGACAGGAAAAGCCTCGCATCCGGCAATTGCACGTCCCAATCCATCAACTGGCGCATCGCCAGTTCAAGGGCGTGGTTGCCCAACTCGACGATTAGATCGGAGCGTTCCGCGATTGCGATGAATTCGGAGGGCTGGACCTCGCCGCGGCGCGGGTGTTTCCAGCGCATCAGCGCCTCGAAGCCGGCGATCTCAAGCGTGCCGGAATGGACTATCGGCTGAAAGGCAAGGCTGATCTCGCCGCGCTCGATGGCGCGCCGGAGATCGGATTCGAGCTGCAGCTTGTCGGAACCGGAGGTACGGAAAGCCGGGCGGAACGGCTCGACACGGTCGCCGCCGAAGCGCTTGGCCTGGAACAGCGCCAGCTCGGCGTCGCCGAACAGATCCTCGTCCTGCGCGCGCGACTGGGTGTATGTCGCAAGCCCGATCGAGACTGTCAGGATGATCTGGCGCTCGGCAAAGGAGATTGGCGCCTTGATCGTCTTCTTGACTGCGTCGGCGAAGGCGGCGATGCGCGCGGGCTCGGTTTCAGACAGGAGAATGATGCCGAACTGGTTGCCGGAGATGCGCGCCAGCGTGTCATGCGGGCGCAGCAGGCGGCGCAGGCGCCGCGCCACCGTGATCAGAAGCGTGTCGCCGGCCGCCATGCCGATGGATTCATTGACCTGCCTGAAGCGGTCGATATCGACGATCAGCGCCGTCGGCCGCATCCCGTCGTCGACATTGGCGATGGCGATGGAATTGCGCAGCCGATCCATGAACAACTCGCGGTTCGGCAAGCCGGTGAGATTGTCATGCACGGCGTCATGCAGCAGCCGTTCCTCTGAGCGCTTCTGGTCGCTGACGTCGACGATGGTGCCGATGCACCGGATCACCTGTCCGTCGGCGCCGACGACCGGCCGGGCGCGCACGGAATACCAGTTGTAATGGCCGTCATTGCCGCGCAGGCGGATATTGATGTCGATCTTGCCGCGCCGTTTTTCCAGCACCGCGTCGAGGGTTACCCGGAACCGGTCTCGATCGTCGGAATGGATCACGGCGAGCCAGTTCTTCGGCGCCCCTTGCAGCTTGCCCGTACCGAGTCCGAGGACGGCGCCGAGATCGGGCGTCGTCGACAACCGGTCGCGGCCGACATCCCAGTCCCATACAATGCCGCCGGAGCCTTTGACCGCGAGCGCCTGGCGCTCGACATTAGACAGGAGGTTCTGCTGGAAGGCGCCGCCGGAAAAGGCGTTCTGCATGATGGTGAAGCCGATCAGCAGGACGATCAGCACGAGACCGCCGGCCAGCGCCGGCTGAATGATGTCGTTGTCCACCTTGCCGGAGATCGTCATGTAGCCGGCGATGATCCAGGCGATCAGCAGCGCCCATGCGGGCACCAGCATGATAGCGCGGTCGAAGCCGCGCCAGCTGAGATAGGCGATCAGCACCGAGCCGAATACTGCGGTCGCGGCGATGGAGAGACGGGCGATGCCGGCGGCGAGCGCGGGATCGTAAAGCCCGAGGGCCGCCAGACCCGCCAGCGTCATCACCCAGGCGATGGCGCCGTAGCTGAGATGGTCGTTCCAGCGGTTGAGGTTCAGATAGGTGAATAGGAACAGCGCCAGCGTCGCGGCGAGCGATACCTCGCTCATGCCACGCCACGTTCGGACATCGGCGGGCAGCACGTCGAAGAAGCGGTCAATAAAGCCGAAATCGATGCAGATATAGGCGAGGACCGCCCAGGCCAGCGCGGCCGCGGCGGGGAACATCGACGTGCCGCGCACCACGAACAGGATCGTCAGGAACAATGCCAACAGGCCCGAAATGCCGAGCACGATGCCGCGATAGAGCGTGTAGGAGTTGACGATGTCCTTGTACTGGTCGGCTTCCCACAGATAGACCTGCGGCAGGTTCGGCGAGGCGAGTTCGGCGACGAAGGTGACGACCGCGCCCGGGTTGAGCGTGATCGAGAAGATGTCGGCGTCGTTGCTTTCGACCCGGTCGAGCGCGAAGCCCTCCGACGGTGTGATGCCGACGATGCGCTGGGAGCCCAGATCCGGCCAGAAGAAATGCGAACCGACAAGGCGGAAATGCGGTGCGACGATCAGCCGGTCGATCTGCTGCTCGGTCGTGTTGGCGAGTGCGAAAACCGCCCAGTGGCCGTCCGTGCCCTCCTGCGTCGCCTGCACCTCGATTGTGCGCACGATGCCGTCAATGCCGGGCGCCGTGGAGATGCGGAAGGTTTCGCCGCGATTGCGGTAGATCGTGACGGCGCGCGACAGGTCCAGCGCCTCGGCGTTGCGCCCGATCGAGATCGGTTCGATCGCGAAGGCCGGTGTCGAGAAGGCGGACAGCATGGCGGCGAGCGCCAGCAGAAGCATGGCGCATGCGCGCATGATGCGCCGATCCTGCCACTCACCTGTCGCCAATCCCTGCTTCAAACCGCCTCACCTTGTTTAGCCTTCAGGCCCATGTGCTCGTGTAGCGGATTGATCCGCGCATAGAGCACATGGTCGCGCCAGGCACCGTTGATCTTGAGATATGATCGCAGGTATCCCTCGCGCGCGAATCCGGCTTTTTCGAGAATCCGGATCGACCGCGTATTGTCCGGGATACAGGCAGCTTCAAGGCGGTGCAATCCGATAGCGCGAAACGAATGATCGCAAAGTAAACCAACCGCCTCGCTCATCACGCCTTTGCCGCCGTAGCGTTCGCCCATCCAGTAGCCGATCTGGCCGCATTGCGAGACGCCGCGGCGGACATTGCCGAGCGTTATTCCGCCAAGGATCGCGCCGTTTTGGCCCGAGCAGATGAAGAAGGGAAAGCCGGTGCCGGCGGTGATTTCCTGGTTGTAGCGCCGGATGCGGCCGCGAAACGCGGCGCGAGACAGATCGTCATCGGGCCAGGTCGGCTCCCACGGCCTCAGAAACGCCTGGCTCTCCTCGCGCAATGCCGCCCATTCCGTGTGGTCGGCGATATCGGGATGGCGCAAGAAGATGGACTTACCGGTAATGACCTGTTGTCGCGTTCCGCGAAATGGGAAAGCAATCATGTCCGGCACCGTACGACTGGCGGCTGTTATGGGGTTAACCCACGGCGAACCTGACATTCCCGCGTGGCTCTGGCTCGCCGGACAGGAGGCCCGCCCGGATTGACTCGATATCCATCAGCTGGTCGACCGGACCGATCGCCGAAACGGTCGGCGCGGATTCCGTGAACAGACGGCCGGCGAGATCGCGCAGGCGCTCCACGGTCAGCTTGTCGAGGCGGTCGAGCAACTCCTCATTGGGAATGGGGCGGCCGAAAAGCAGGATCTGCCGAGCGATCTGGCCGGCCCGGCTAGGGGCGCTTTCGCCGGACATCAGCAGGCTGGCGCGGAACTGGCTGCGGGCGCGTTCGAGTTCGCTCTGGTCGATGTCCTCGGAGGCGCGGCGCAGTTCCGCCAGGATGAGATGGACGAGCTCGTCGAGATCTCCCGGTTCCGTCGCTGCATGGACGCCAAAAATGCCGGTGTCGGAGAAGCCCCAGTGGAACGCGTAAATGGAGTAGCAGATGCCGCGTTTCTCCCGCACTTCCTGAAACAGGCGCGACGACATGCCTCCGCCAAGCAACATGGCGAGAACCTGCGAGGCGTAGAAATCGCGGACGTGATAGGCGCGGCCCTCGAAGCCGAGCAGGAATTGAGTGTCCTGCAATTGCCGGTGCTCGCGATAGTCGCCGCCCACATAGCTGGCGAGCGAAACCGCCTTGCCCTTCGGCTTGGCCTGGATCGAGCCGAAATCCTTCTCGACCAGCTTCACGAATGTGTCGTGGTCGATGGCGCCGGCTGCCGCGATCACCATCCGCTCGCCGCAATATTCGCGGTCGATATAGGTGCGCAACTGGTCGCTGGTAAACGACTGGATCGTGTCTCGGGTGCCCAGAATGGCGCGGCCGATCGGCTGGTGGCGGAAGGCGGCCTCGGTGAAGCGGTCGAAGACGGCGTCGTCGGGAATGTCGTTGGCGGCGCCCAACTCCTGCAGGATGACGTGTTTTTCGCGTTGCAGCTCATCCTCGTCGAACTTGGAATTCTGCAGGATGTCGGAGAGCAGGTCGAGGGCGAGCGGAACGTCGTCCTTCAGGACGCGGACGAAATAGGATGTGGTTTCGACGCTGGTAGCCGCGTTTATGTCGCCGCCGACATTCTCGATTTCCTCGGCGATGGTGCGGGCGTTGCGCCGTGCGGTGCCCTTGAAGGCCATGTGCTCGAGGAGATGCGCGATACCGTGTTCCGGTTCCAGCTCGTTGCGGGATCCTGCTCTCACCCAGACGCCGAGCGCGACGCTTTCGACATGGTCGAACCGCTGCGTGGCGACAGTGATCCCGTTGGAGAGACGAGTCGTCTCCACTTTCATGTGCACACTCCCTGGACTGGCCGAAAGCCGGCCATACGCTTCCTCACTTCATTACCCGCGCCGTCTCTTTTGCTGCGCGCGCGTGGTCCGAAACATAATCTTCCACTATTTTTAGGTCGGAGGGAAGCTCCGTGAAGGATTCGTGACGTTGCATCAGGTCCGACAGCCAAACGGGCAGGGCGGGATGGACGCCGCTGGCCTCCTCGACGGCGGCCGGGAATTTTGCCGGATGCGCGGTGGCCAGAACGACCATCGGCGAGGCGCTTTTCGGCTGGTGCCGCGCGACATGCACGCCGATGGCGCTGTGCGGATCCAGCATATAGCCCGATTTGTCGTAGACATGCCGGATCGTGCCGGCGGCCTCCGCCACATCCGCCTTGCCGGCGGCAAAGCCGGAGCGGATCGACGAGAGCGTCTTTTCGGGTAGCTCGAAACGTCGCGCCTGTTTCAGGCTCGCCATCGCGTTGCGCACGGACTGGTCGTCGCGGCCGCCTGCGTCGAACAACAGCCGCTCGAAATTCGAAGATACCTGGATGTCCATGGACGGCGAGGTCGTCTGCACGACGCCGCGCATCTCGTAGATGCCTGTCTCGATGGTGCGCGCGAGAATGTCATTGTCGTTCGTCGCGATGACCAGCGTTTCGATGGGCAGGCCCATCTGCCGCGCGACATAACCGGCGAAGATGTCGCCAAAATTGCCGGTCGGCACCGTAAAGGAAACCCGCCGGTCGGGCGCGCCGAGCGACAGCGCCGAGGTGAAGTAATAAACAACCTGCGCCATGATGCGCGCCCAGTTGATCGAGTTGACGCCGGACAGCTTCACCGAGTCGCGGAATGCGGTGTGGTTGAACATGTCCTTCAATAGGCCCTGGCAGTCGTCGAAATTGCCCTCGATGGCGAGCGCATGCACATTCGCCGCGCCGCTCGACGTCATCTGGCGCTGCTGAACCGGAGAGACCCGGCCCTTGGGAAACAGGATGAAAATGTCGGTGCGATCACGCCCGGCAAAGGCCTCGATCGCCGCGCCACCGGTATCGCCCGAGGTCGCGCCGACAATGGTGGCGCGCTCGTCGCGTTCGGCCAGCACATGGTCCATCAGCCGGCCGATCAGCTGCATCGCAACGTCCTTGAAGGCGAGCGTCGGGCCGTGGAACAGCTCCAGCACGAACTCGTTCGCACCGGTCTGCACCAGCGGGCAGACGGCTTCGTGGCGAAACGACGCATAGGCTTCGCGCACGATGGCCTCGAAGACCGCGCGGTCGATTTCGCCTTCCACGAAGGGCCACATCACGGTGACAGCGATGTCCTCATAGGACTTGCCGCGCAGCGCCCTGATGTCGGCGGCGGAGAATTGCGGCCATGTTTCAGGCACATAGAGACCGCCGTCGCTTGCCAGTCCGGCAAGCATGGTGTCGCAGAAGCCGAGGGCGGGCGCCTGGCCGCGGGTGGATATGTATTTCACGGGCGTTCACTCAACTGTTGCGCGCGGATCGCGCGGGATTTGCCGCGCGCTCATTAGCCGAAAACCCGCCATTTCCAAACCCCATCCCCCACAATGGGCGCCCGTGGCGGCATTGACGAAGCAGGTAAAGCTATGGATGGTGCCGCCGCGACCGCTGAATCGCCATTTTTGTCATGGTATTGGCGGCGGAGGACGCAACGGGAATACGGGATAAACGGGATCAACATGCGTATCGTCAAGGCCAGCAACCTCGCGCGGTTCGGCGCACTTCTTGCTCTTTTGACAGTGGTTTCGTGCCAGTCGACCAATCTCGGCGACAATTTCGGAAGCGGTACGGCAAACGGAAAGCTGGGCGACGAGGAACTGACGGGCGCCGATCTGCGCGCCTATTGCCCGCGCATCGAGCTTCGCGAAGGCACTGCCATCCTGCGCACCTACACGAAGGGCAAGGACGGCGATCCGAACGAGATCATCTATCTGGCGACGATTACCGACGCGACGCGCACTTGCCGCTACCAGGGCGGGCAGCTCTTCATGGAGGTCGTCGCCGCCGGTCGCGTCGTCGAAGGCCCGAAGGGAAAGTCCGGATCGCTTGAACTGCCGGTGCGTGTGGCAATCCGCCAGGGCGAGGACGTGCCATATTCGCAGCTTGGAAAGATCCAGGTCGCCGTTGCGCCCAATGCCGGCGCAACGCAGTTCATCTTCAAGGACAGCCAGGTCGTGGTTCCGGCTCCGACGCAGCAGAATATGCAGGTCTTCGTCGGCTTCGACGAGGGACCCTACAACACACCCTGATCCGGCCTTTCGCGGATCAGGCGACGAGCGATCGGTACGCCGCGACGCCGGCCATCATGCCGGCGGACGAGGCGAGCAGGGCGCTGTGAATCTGCATGGTCATGTCGCCGGCGGCGAAAACGCCAGGCACGTTGGTTTGTTTCATGTCATCCACCAGAAGATAGGGCCCGAGCGCTCCGTCGGCGAACTCGCACCCGAGCTTCCCGGCCAACGGGCTCGCCATTTTCAGCTTGGGCGCAGTGTACAGGGCGGCAAGCGGTACCGTTCGCCCGTCGGCCAGACGTGCTGCTTCCAGATGAGGCGCGTCGCCGAGTAGCTCGATAACCGGCGTGCGTTCTATGATGACGCCGCGCTGGGCGAACCTCTGCAATTCCTCTTCCGAAGGCTCGAATTTTCCTTGCGTGAAATAGGTGGTCGGGCCCCAGTCCGGGATCAGATCCCCTTGATGCGCGGACGCCGGGCCGGTGGCGAGCACGCCGAGCGGCCGGTCCCGAAATTCGTAGCCATGGCAGAACGGACAGTGCAGGACGCTTTTCCCCCAGCGCTGCGCGAGGCCATCGATCTCCGGCAATATGTCGGCGACGCCTGTCGCCAGCACCAACCGGGGCGCCTGCTCCGTCCGGCCATCGTTCATCGTGATGGTGAAGCCCTCTTCCTCCTCGACCGCGTCGACAGCCTTGCCATCGAAAAACGAGACATTGTCGTAGGCCGCGAGTTCCGCGCGTCCGGCGGTACGGATCGCCGCTGGCGATTTGCCGTCCATGCCCAGGAAGCCATGCGAGGCGTCGGCGAAACGGTTGCGCGGCTCGCCGGCGTCGACGAGCAGCACGCGGCGGCGCGCGCGGGCGAGATACATGGTGGCCGACAGACCGGCGAACCCGCCGCCAATGACGATTGCTTCGAACATGGCATTCTCCTGATTCTTCATTCACGCAACTTTTAAAGTTTCATGATTGCCGGAGTCAATATCACGAAACATGAAAAGTTGCATGACGCTGGAAAAGCACCTAGATTTGGGAAAGACGGACAAGGGAGAGATCGTGAGAAGAGACAGCCGCCTTTCGCGCATGCTGCATGTGCTCATCCACATGGCAGAACATGACGAGCCGCTGACGTCGGAGGCAGTCGCCGGCTTCATGTCGACGAATCCCGTCGTCGCGCGCCGCACTATGGCCGGATTGCGCGACGCCGGTTTCCTGACCTCGAAGAAAGGCCATGGCGGCGGCTGGGCGCTGGCCGTGCCGCTGGAAAAAATCACGCTGCTCGACGTCTATCGCGCGCTTGGCGATCCGGCGGTGTTCGCCTTCGGCCCCACTGGCGAACCGGCGGATTGTCTGGTCGAACAGGCGATCGACGAAAGGCTGGAGGCGACGCTGGAGGAGGCGAGGGCGTTGCTCCTCGGCCGTTTCGCCGAGATCACGCTCGCCGACATCAATGCCGATTTCGAAACGAAGCTGAAGGACAGCCCCTGGACAAGCAAGCCGGAGCTTTGCGGCTAGCGTTTCTTGCGTTCAATAGAATTCTTCTCGTTCCGCTACCCCGCCATTAACCGCGTTGGGTAACCATGCGTCCGGTATTGTTCTGCGTAAACCGGGTGTTACATGTCTGTCGTTCGCCTCTCCAAGGGCCGCTCTGCCGCGGCTGCCAAGCTTTCGTCTTCTCCGTCCTCACGCGTCCTGCCGGATGTTGTCGACACGATCATCAAGGGCGACTGCGTCACCGCGCTGGAAAGCCTGCCGGAAAAATCAGTCGACGTGATCTTCGCCGACCCGCCCTACAATCTTCAGCTGGATGGCGATCTGCACCGGCCGGACCAGTCCAAGGTCGACGCAGTGGACGATCATTGGGACCAGTTCGATTCCTTCCAGGCATATGACGCCTTCACCCGCGCATGGCTGCTCGCCGCGCGCCGCGTCTTGAAGCCAACCGGCACGATCTGGGTAATCGGCTCCTATCACAACATCTTCCGCGTCGGCTCGAGCCTGCAGGATCTTGGCTTCTGGATCCTCAACGACGTGGTCTGGCGCAAGACGAACCCGATGCCGAATTTCCGCGGCCGCCGTTTCCAGAACGCCCACGAGACAATGATCTGGGCCTCGCGTGACCAGAACGCCAAGGGTTACACCTTCAATTACGAGGCGCTGAAGGCCGCCAATGACGACCTGCAAATGCGTTCCGACTGGTTGTTCCCGATCTGCACTGGCGGCGAAAGACTTAAGGACGAGAACGGCGACAAGCTGCACCCGACCCAGAAGCCGGAAGCGCTGTTGGCGCGCGTCATGATGGCCTCGACTCGGCCTGGCGACGTGGTGCTCGACCCGTTCTTCGGCTCCGGCACGACCGGCGCAGTAGCGAAACGGCTTGGCCGCCATTTTATCGGCATCGAGCGCGAACAGGCCTATATCGACGCCGCGACCGCGCGCATCGACGCCGTCGAGCCCGCAGATCTGGCCACACTGAAGCTCGTGGCCTCCAAGCGTGCCGAACCGCGCGTCGCCTTCGTCACGCTTCTTGAGAGCGAACTTCTCAAGCCGGGCGTCACGCTGACGGATTCAAAGCGTCGCTGGGCCGCGACGGTGCAGGCCGACGGCTCGCTGCATCACGAGGGCGAGCAAGCCTCGATCCACCGGATGGGCGCAAGGGTGCAGGGGCTGGACGCCTGCAATGGCTGGACCTTCTGGCACTATGAGGACGAGGGCGCGCTGCAACCGATCGACGCACTTCGCCAGCAGGTGCGCAAACAGATGGCTGCCGCCGGGGCGTAAGGCCCGGCTCAGCCTTCCTGCGCGGCGAAGCGCTCGAACCCCTCCAGTTTCATGCGCATCGCCGCGCGCATTTCTCCGGTCGACAGGATCGCGTCGATCTCCGGCCGGTCTTTCCTGATGAGATGCACTTCGAACTCCGGTTCCGGATAGAGCCGGCAGGAGATTGTCCTCAGCACTTCCCGCAAATGCTCGCGCAGATAGACATTGCGCGTCGAGGCATGCACCAGCATAGCCGGCTTGCCGGGTATCTCGAAGCGGGAACCCAGCCAGTCGAGCGCATTCTTGAAGGCGCCGGGAATGCCATGTGCGTATTCGGGACACGATATCAGGATGCCGTCGCACACCTCGACGGCGGCGGCGAGCCGCAACACGCTATCCGGCGTCTCGGCTTCCTTGTCCGGCGAAAACAGCGGCAGATCGCCCAATCCTTCGAAGATCTTCACGGTGATGCCTTCCGGAGCGTTTTCAGAAAAGGCATGCAGGAGCGTCGTATTCGAGGAATCGGAGCGAAGGCTGCCGGAAAGCGCGAGAAGTCGCACGACAGTCAGCCGGCGTTCGCGAACACCGCCTGAAGCCCTTCCGAGAAGCGGGAGGGCAGGAACCGCGTGATCGTGGTTTTCGCCGCGCCATTGACTACGAACGGATCGTTCAATGCCCGTTTCTCGATATCTTCCGGCGTCGCGCCTGTCGCGATGATGATCCCGCCGGTGCGCGGGTCCTTCCGGCCGGAGGTCAGGAAGACGCCGTCGGCATAGCCGCGTTCCACCCACGCCATGTGATCCGCGATCAGGGCGTCGATCGCATCCAGGGGCTTGATGTACTCGATATCGATAATGAAGAGGTCGGTGGTGTCCGATGCCATGTTTGGTGTCTCCAGCTGAGGGCTTCAGTCCGCGAAGCGATATCCGGTCAAGTCCGCGCGCAATTGTTCCGGGTCCTCGAACAGGATCGCCTGCCAGCCGAATTCGCGCGCCGATGCAACGTTCTTTTCGCTGTCGTCGATGAACAGCGTCGCCGCCGGGTCGAGGCCGAATACGCGCGTGTGATGCGCATAGATAGCCGGGTCCGGCTTGATCAGGCGGATGTCGCCCGAAACGGTGACGCCGCGCGAGGATTTCAGAAAGGGATACATTTCTTGCGCCTCGCGGAACGTGTCGGAGGCGAAGTTGGTCAGCATCGTCACGTCGCGGCCTGCGTCGAGCTGTTCGCGCAGGATCGCAACGCTGTCGTCATAGGCATAGGGCACCATCTCGGCCCAGTGGCGGCGAAAGGCGCGAATATTGTCGGCCTCGTCGAGAAAGCGCGCGATCAGTTCGTCTTCCGCCTCGATCCAGGTTCGGCCGCGATCCTGCTCCACGTTCCATTCGTGGGAACAGACTTCGGAGAGAAACCACGCCCGGCGCCGGTCATCGGGAATGATGCGGCGAAAGGGCAGTTCGGGATCGTAATGCACCAGCACCTTGCCGATGTCGAAGACGATGTGGCGGATCTCGGTCATGGTTCAGTCCAGATCGTGTTGTGATTCGTGGTCCAGGGCCAGAACCAACACTTTTTTCATGACAGTGGGTAGCGCCTCGCCGGCAATCGTCTCCGGCGCGCTCCACCATTGCCGGACCTCGGGCGTCAGATCCCCCTCGGCGCGGAACACATCGAGGCGCAATTCGAAATGGGTGAACACATGGCCGACCGTGCCGCAGGCGATCCAGTCGGCGGCAGGAAGCGGTGCTTCCGATGTGTCGGTCGCGCCGTCCTGACGCGCCGTCCAGCCGGTGGTCGGCACCTGCGTCATGCCGGCGAGAAGGCCGCTATCACCGCGTTTCTCCAGGAGGATCGCACCGACCGGATTAGTCAGCACATAAGCCGCGCCGCGCCGGACGGGCTTTGCCTTTTTCGGCGGCTTGACCGGAAACCGCTCCGGATCGCCGGCATCAAGCGCGCGGCAATCGTCGCGCAGCGGGCAATGCAGGCAGGCCGGACGTTTCGGCGTACAGAGCGTCGCGCCGAGATCCATCATCGCCTGGGCGAAATCTCCGGGCCGGCCGGCCGGTGTCATCGCCTGCGTCAGCTTGCGGATCTGTTTCTTCGCCTCGGGCAGGGGTGTGTCGACGCAATGGAGCCGTGACACGACGCGTTCGACATTGCCGTCCACCACGGCGACCGGCTCGCCGAAGGCGATCGCCGCAATGGCGGCGGAGGTGTAGTCGCCGACGCCCGGCAGGGTCCGCAGACCTTCGGACGATTCGGGAAACGCACCGCCATGATCCGCCATCACCGCATCGGCGCATTTTTTCAGGTTTCGGGCCCGCGAATAATAGCCGAGCCCGGCCCATGCTTTCAGAATGTCATCCTCGGACGCGGCGGCGAGCGCCCCGACATCCGGCCATTTTTTCGTGAACTTCGCGAAGTAGTCCTTCACTGCCGCGACGGTGGTCTGCTGCAGCATGATTTCGGAAAGCCAGACGCGGTAGGGATCTGGCTTTTCGCCCCGCGCGATCTCCGCCGGTCCGGTTCGCCACGGCAGATCGCGCGCATGCCGGTCGTACCAGGCGAGAAGCCGGTCGGCGACGGACGTGACGGATTCGGCGGGCGGACGCATATCGGTTCTTGTGCGCGAAAGCCGGGCACAAGATCAAGCCGTCGCATTCGCAACGATCCGCCGTTATCATGCGGCGAAACGGGAGCCTTCGATTGGCCCAGGACGGATCCAAACCCGGAATGCGCAAGAACCGCCAGCCGGAACAACTCGGCGGGCTGGTTTCCGGCGTGCTCGACCCCGTGCTGGCGCGCCGCGCCGGGATGACGAGCGCACTGCTAGCCTCCTGGCCGGAAATCGTTCCCGCCATGCTTGCCGAAACGACGCGGCCGCAAAAGATCAACTGGCCGCGCCGCGCCCATGAGGACGACCCGTTCAAGCCGGCGACCCTGATCGTCGCCGCCGAGGGCATGTCGGCGCTGCATGTTCAGCACCAGTCCGGCGAGATCGTCCAGCGGGTAAACGCCTTTTTCGGCTTCCAGGCGGTCGAGCGTCTGCAACTGGTGCAAAAGCCTGTCGCACCGGAGCGCAGACCTGTGCGCCGCAAGGCGCCCGTCTCCCCCGCCGAAGAAAAGCGTATCGCGGCGCTGGCCGAAGACATCGAGGACGAAGGCCTGCGCGAGGCGCTAATCCGCCTCGGCAAGAGCGTCAAGCAGGAGAAGGGCTAGGTAATAATCGTCCTCCGCCGAATTACGTTCCGTAGGCGCAACCAGCGACAAGTTCAAACACGTTGGCGAATTCTGTCGGTTTTAATCCTTCGTCATTATTCCAATACCATATCTGGTTGTCGAGCTTTCCTTCTTTGCTGACCAAGACATACCATCCGCCACAATAGTCGTCCGATATGGCGTAGCATCCTCGGGGCAACGCTTTTTGAGCTTTCCTTTGACGGTCGGGTAGATAGTAATCGCTCGCCGGATCTGCGGAGAAGACGTTCATTAGTCCGAATGATCCACCTCCGAACTCCATCAGGAACCGTCGGAAACTCTCCGGAAATTGTGCGCCCACGGGGATCTCCATATCCACGATCTGACGCTTGCTGGCAGGTTTGTCGTGAGATAGCAGCAAGAAAATCTTGGGCCGTTCCGCTGACCTCTGATGATGAAGCGTAGTGAATTCGGCAAGTGTCATTTCGGTCATCACGCACCCTCGGTCGAAAAGCCGTGCTGAGTGAATGCAGCTAGCTCAGCCCCGTTACCGGCACCAGCGCGCCGTGGATATCCTTCGCATCGTCCGAGCACAGGAAGGCGATGACCCCGGCGAGGCTTTCCGGCGTCACCCATTTGGCCGGATCGGCCTTCGGCATCGCATCGCGGTTTTCCGGCGTGTCGATGATCGACGGCAGTACCGAATTGACATTGATGCCATGGCTCTTCAGTTCGGCGGAGGCGCTTTCGGTGACGCGCATCCCCGCCGATTTCGAGGCGGCATAAGGCCCCATCGTCTTGCCGCCGGTCTTCGCTCCGTTTGCGCCAATGGTGACGATCTTGCCCGCGCCGCGCTCGATCATGCCCGGTGTCACTGCGGCCAGAACCGACAGAAGCGTACCAAGATTGCGGTCCATCATTTTTTGCCAGTCTTCGCCCGGAACCTCGTGCACGGGCGTGCCCATGTCGAAGCCGCCGGCGATGGCGCAGACGATATCGGGCGGGCCGAGCTTCTCCGCGACATCGGCGATCGCGTTCTTCGTCGCCTCGCGGTCGGTCAGGTCGACGCCAAAGGCGGCGTGATTGCCCGCAAGCTCGTTGGCAACCGCCTCGCCCTTTTCGAGCCTGTGGCCGAACAAAGCCACTGAAGCGCCTTCCTCGGCGAATTTCTTCGCGACTGCGCTGCCCAGATTTCCGGCCGCGCCGGTGACGATGACGGTCTTTCCCGCAAAACGCATGTTTTTCTCCAGGTCGGTTCTGTTTGCGTTGCGGGAGAACCTATGTCTGCGCGTCGAAATATTCGAGGGTGCCGCGCGTGATAACCTCGTCCTCCGGGGCCAACTCGTGCGGTTCGATCACGGAAGCGCCTTCTAGCGCGTCATAGATGGACGCGAAATCCTGCATGCAGTCCTCGCGCAGCTTCTCAAAGCTGTCGATTACGAAATAGGTCTTCTGGAAATCGTCGATGACGTAGTTCGTCCGCATCACCCGCTTCAGGTCAAAACGCACCCGGTGCGGCGAAGCGCTTTCCAAAGCGAAGACGCTCTCCGTCGCCGACGACATAATCCCCGCGCCGAATAGCTTCAGCCCGTCGCCGCTTCGCACGAGGCCGAACTCGACCGTGTACCAGTATAGCCGTGCCAGGTTCTTCAGCATGCCGCGCTGCATCGCCCGCTGGCCGCCCTTGCCATAGGCCTGCATGAAATCCGCGAAGACCGGATTGGCGAGCAGCGGCACGTGCCCGAAAATGTCGTGGAAGATGTCCGGCTCCTCCAGATAGTCCATCTCGCTTTCGGGCCGGATAAAGGCGCCGGCCGGGAAGCGGCGATTGGCGAGATGGTCGAAGAAGATCTCGTCGGGAACGAGGTCGGTGACGGGCACGACTTGCCAGCCGGTCACCGGCGAGAGCTTCTCGCTCAGCTTTTTCATGTCGGGGATGCCGCTCTCGGAGAGCTTCAGGGTGCGCATCGCGTCCAGATATTCCGGGCAGGCGCGGGTCTCCAGCACCTCGGAAGCGCGTGCGAACAGCCGGTCCCAGCGGTCATGCTCCGCCGCGCTGTAGGACTGCCAGTCCTGATCGATCGTGTAGTCGGCGTTGCGCTTGTAATTCTTGTAGCGGTTCTTTTCCTCCGCCGCAGTGTCCATCACCGGTGCCGCTTGGGCCATGATCTCTCCTCCCGAGTTTGATCGCGTGTACGATAAGAATGGGGCGGAATCCGCTGGATATCTTTTCGAATTTCCCGCATTCTCCTCACAATTTGGAGAGATCGTTTCATCAATCAGAAAAATTCGGAGGAATTTCCCATGCGGCTGGAGGAAACGGACCGGCGTCTCCTGCGCGAGTTGCAGCGCGACGCCTCGCTTTCGATGAAGGAACTGGCCGAGCGGGCGGCGATGTCCCAATCGACCGCATGGCGGCGCGTGCAGGACATGGAGGAGGCCGGCGTCATCACCGGCCGCGTCACGCTCGCCGATCCCGAGCAACTGGGGCTGACCGTCAGCGGCATGATCAGCGTGAACATGGCCGACCAGACAAAAGAGGGGCGGCGCGAGTTCGAGGCCTTTGCCAAGGCGCATGAGAATGTCCAGCAATGTTTCTCGGTGACCGGCTCGCATGACTATGTGCTGATCATCCGCACCCGTGACGTGAAGGGCTACGAGACTTTCCTGATGGAGGAATTGCTGTCACATCCGCGCGTTGCCTCGACGCAGAGCCAGCTCATTTTGCGTCACTACAAGAATTCCACCGTGCTTCCGGTATAGGGCCGTCGTGCCAGTCTATCTTGCCAGCGCGGCGCGCATGTGATTGGTCGCGGAAATGACCTCAGCCCCCAAGCCCGAACTCCGCGACCGTTTCTGGGAGAATGTTTCGCTCGAGGAGATGAGCGCAGCCGAATGGGAGGCGCTGTGCGACGGCTGCGGCAAATGCTGCATGTCCAAGCTCATCGACGACGACACCGACGAGATCTACTACACGACCGTTGCCTGCGAACTGTTCGACGCAGGCTCGTGCCGCTGCGTGGATTACGTCAACCGTCAGGCGCGCGTGCCGGACTGCGTGCAGCTGACGCCGGAAAATGTCCGCACGATTCCCTGGCTGCCGAGAACCTGCGCATATCGACTGATCGCGGAGAGCAGGCCGCTCTACGATTGGCACCCGCTGATCTCGGGCAATCCGGGCTCGGTTCACAAGGCGTCAATGTCGATGCGCGGCCGGGTGACGGCGCATGAGCAGGACATGGCGCATGAAGGCGAGTATCTCGACCACCTGGTCGAGGAAGGAATGTAGCGACGGAACCCGCGCGCAAAGGCAGGCGTTTCCGTATGACCCGTATGACTTGAGAGGAACCGCCATGTCCGAAGCCGACACCAAAGCCCTGATCGGGCGCTATCTCGACGCCTTCAACGCGAGCGACTGGGACGCCATGCTGGCCTGCCTGCATGACGATGTCGCCCATGACATTAATGAGGGCGGCCGCGAGATCGGCAAGGAGAAGTTCCGCTGGTTCAACGCCGAGATGGCGCGCCATTATGACGAGCGGCTGGGCGACATCGCCATCATGGTTGGCGAGGGAGGCGTGCGCGCCGCGGCCGAATTCACGGTACACGGCACCTACAAGGCGACAGCCGAGGGTCTGCCCAAGGCGTCGGGCCAGACCTATACGCTGCCCGCAGGTATCTTCTTCGAGGTCGATGACGGGCTGATTTCCCGCGTGACGACCTATTACAACCTCAAGGACTGGATCGCTCAGGTCGAGAAGGGATGACGGTTTCGGTCCGTCCGCTGACGGGCGAGGAAGTCAGCGCGCGCTTCGAGGATATGGCGCGGCTGCGCATCGCGGTCTTTCGCGCCTTTCCCTATCTCTATGACGGCGACATGGACTATGAGCGCCGCTATCTGGAGACCTACGCCGCCGCGCCGGGCGCCTTTGTCTGCGGCGCGTTCGACCGTGACGATCTGGTCGGCATGGCCACGGCCTCGCCGCTGTCCCAACACAAGGCGGAATTCGCCGAACCTTTCGAGACGCGCGGTCTCGATGTCGACGACTTCTTCTATTTCGGCGAATCCGTGTTGCTCCCGGCCTATCGCGGCCAGGGCGTCGGCGTGCGCTTCTTCGAGGAGCGCGAGGCGGAAGCGCGCCGGCAAGGCCTTTCGAACTGCATCTTTTCCGCCGTTATCCGCCGGGCGGACCATCCGCTGCGGCCCGCCGATTACGCCCCGCTGGACGCCTTCTGGCGCAAGCGCGGCTATGAGCGCATCGATGGTCTGCGGACGGCCTATGCGTGGAAGGACATCGGCGAGCCGGAAGAAACCGACAAGCCGATGGAATACTGGATGCGCGACCTCACGCAGTCGTGACGCAGTGTGTGTTGCCGCCGGCAGTCATCGGCGCGATAGAAGCGGACGCTTTTCGGGAGGAAATCATGATCGTTACGCGCCGCGCCTCGATTCGCCTCGTCATCGCAGGGGCCACGCTGATCGCGACCGGCCGCTTCGCGCTGGCCGGCAGGATCAATTCCGACGACAACGGGGTTGCGATCAAGGGCTACGACCCGGTCGCCTATTTCACCGAAGGCGCACCGGTTGAGGGGTCGGAGGATTTCACAGCAATGCATGACGGTGCCACATACCACTTTGCCAGCGCCGCCAATCGCGACGCCTTCCTCGCCGATCCGGAGAAATACGCGCCGCAATATGGCGGTTTCTGTGCCTACGCCGTCGCACAGGGCGCGACCGCGCCGATCGACCCGGAAGCCTTCACCGTCCTCGATGAAAAGCTCTATCTGAATTACTCCGATCACGTCCGCGCGCAGTGGCGCAACGATGCGGCGAAATTCATTTCCCGGGCGAATGAAAACTGGCCGGATCTCTCCAGCCAGTAGGTCTTACTGGTCGAGCGCGAACGTGACGTTCACGGTCACCGTATAGGCGTTCTCGCCGGCGGCGACCGGCACGGCGTCGGCCGATTCGACCATCGCCGAGCGGACCTTGGCATAGGGTTCCGGCATGCTCGGCGTCGACACTTCGGAAATCTCAAGCACCTTGCCGAGACCGATTCCCGCCGCGTCCGCCAGCGTCTTCGCCTTGGCGATGGCGTTTTTTACAGCCTCTGTGCGGGCCTTCTCGACGGTCGCGGACGGGTCGTCATTGGTGAAGGCGATATTGCCGCCCTGGTTGACGCCCAGCGTCACCGCCTTGTCGAGCACGCCGCCGAGCTTGTCGAGTTCGCGCAGCCGGACCGTCAGCGAATTGCGGACGATATAGCCGGTGATGCGCGGCTGCTCGGCCTCGCCATTGTTCTGGCGCTGTGGGTAGTAATATTGCGGCTCGATGGAGAAATTCGCCGTCTGCAGGTCGCGCTCCTCGATGCCTTCCGCCTTCATCGAGTCGAGCACTTCCTGCATCGCCGCCGAGTTGGCGTCGAGCGCCTCGCGGGCCGTCTTGCCCTCGCGCAGCACGGTCAGCGTCAGCACCGCCATGTCGGGCGCGACGGTTGCCGAGCCCTCGCCGGTGACGACGACGCGCGGCGTCGGCTGGCTTTCCTGTGCTGTGGCCGGCGTCGCCGTCAGCGGCGCGGCGAGCATCAGTGCGGCGGCAAAGGATTTTCCTGCGAATGTCATATCTGGTTTCCCGTTCTGTCGGCCCTTCATGGTGGGCGGTGCCACGCCATTAAGCCGCCAATGTGGCGCGAAGCGTGCGAATGCACACAGCCGCTTGTGAAGCGGCAAGCTTTCGGCTAGGCACGGTGCGGGTGGGGCCTGTAGCTCAATTGGTTAGAGCCGGCGGCTCATAACCGCTTGGTTGGGGGTTCGAGTCCCTCCGGGCCCACCATTGTCCGTTTCCAGCACCGTGTCGCCGTTGCCGGATCTGCCGCTGTCGATTTTGTGCCTGTCACGACCGACCGGACGCGCTCGATCTGCCGGCCGTTCTTGCGAATCAGCCGGCCTTATAATCGCGCGACGGGTGCGTATCACGCGTCTTCCGCGTGCCGCCGGATTTCCTCAATGAAGACATCGGCGAACCGCTCCAGTTTCGCGTCGCCGACGCCGTGCAACTGTGCGAAGTCGCGGTGATTGGCGGGTTGCGCCTTGGCCATCTCGATCAGGGGCTTGTCGGAGAAGATGACATAGGCGGGAACCGAGCGTTCGCGCGCCAGTTCGGTTCGGCGCGCCTTGAGGCGTTGGAGCAGATGGGCGGGCACATCGGCGTCCAGTTCGGCTGCGCTTGTGCGCGAGCTTTTCCGGCTGCCGCGGATCAGGTCCGGCCGGTAGCGGAATTCGGCCTCGCCGGCGAGCAGGGCGTGTCCCTTTGGCGCGATCGACAAACCGCCATAACCGGCGACGTCGAGCGTCAGGTAGCCGCCGCCGACAAGCTGGCGAACGAGCGACTGCCAGAGCGGGCGCGGCTTGTCCTTGCCCGCGGCAAAGACCGGCAATTCGGTGTGGCGCTGCGTCTCGGCCTTCTCGTTGGCCTTGCCGATAAGCACGTCGACAATATGCGTCGCCCCGAACCGTTCCCCTGTCATCTGAGCGGCGAACAGGATTTTGCGCGCGTCTTCTGCCCCGTCGACGGTCTCGACCGGGTTGAGGCAGACATCGCAATTGCCGCAGGGTTCGGCCGTCTCGCCAAAATAGGAAAGCAGGCTCTGCCGGCGGCAGGAGGGCGCTTCGCAAAAGGCGACCAGCGAATCCAGCCGCTTGTGCTCGCGTCGCCGACGGTCGTCGCCACCATTCTCGTCGTCGATGAAGCGGCGGCGCATGGTGATGTCCTGCAGGCCGAAGACCATATGTGCGTCGGCGGGCGCCCCGTCGCGGCCGGCGCGGCCAATCTCCTGATAATAGGCGTCAAGCGAGCCGGGCAGGTCGGCGTGGAAAACGAAGCGCACATCCGGCTTGTCGATCCCCATGCCGAAGGCGATGGTCGCGCAGACGATCACGCCGGGCTCCGTCATGAAGAGGTTCTGCGTCTCGGCCCGTTGCTCCGGCGTTAGCCCGGCATGATATGGCACGGCGCGGTGTCCCTGACCCGACAGGAAGGTCGCCAGGTCCTCGCTACTTCGCCGCGACAGGGCATAGACGATGCCGCTCTGCTCCTCGCGCCCGTCGAGGAAAGCGAGCAACTGCTTCTTGGTGTTGGCCTTCGGCTCGACGGTGAGGCTGATATTCGGCCGGTCGAAGCCGGCGACATAGACCTCGCTGTCGCCGGCGAAAAGCTTTTCGACGATGTCGCGGCGCGTCGCTTCGTTGGCGGTCGCGGTCACCGCGCCGATCGGCACGCCGGGAAAGGCGGTGCGCAGTTCCTGCAGCATGTCATATTCCGGCCGGAAGGACGCGCCCCATTGCGAGATGCAATGCGCCTCGTCGATGGCGAAGAGCGACACGCCGATCTTTTGCAGGGCGGCGATCATACGGCCTGTCATCAGCCGTTCCGGCGCCATGTAGAGAATGCGCACCTGACCTGAAGCGACGCGCCGCCAGATCGCGACATTCTCGTCGCGGCTGGCCGCCGAATTGATCGTCTCCGCCGCGACCCCGGCGAGCTTCAGCGCGGCGACCTGATCGTGCATCAGCGCCACCAGCGGCGAGACGACGACGGTGAGCCCGCCCTTCACCAGCGCCGGGACCTGATAGGTCAGCGACTTGCCGGCGCCGGTCGGCATCACGGCCAGCACGTTCCGATCGGTAAGCAGGCAGTCGACAATGTGTTCCTGCCCGGGGCGGAAACTGTCGAAGCCGAAGACCTCTTTCAGGACGGCGTGCTTGGCGGACATGAAGGCTCGGCTGCCGGGCAGGGCGGTTGGAAGGGAATCGCGGATGAACGACACCAGCATTAGGCAGGCGGCTATGCCGGTGCAATCTCCACGGGCCAATCGGTCGTGGACAGTGCATCGCCGACCGTAATTCGCACCATGCGGCACGATGGCCGGTTTCGGCGGCGCGACGCTTGCGCTATCTCCGCGAAGAGAAGGAGACTTCGAATGAGCGAAAAATCGGCCGCCGACAGTTTGGCCCTTCTCGGCGCGGGCATTCTTGGTTTTGCCGGCGTCGGCGCGGCGGCGATGAGCGCGCATGCGGGCGAGGATCCGCGGCTGGCGAGCGCCGTGGCGCTGGTCTGCCTGACCCATGCCCCGGCTTTGCTGGCACTCGGTCTTTTGGCGCGAGGCGGTCTCGTCTTGCGTATAGCCGCGCTGCTGCTCTTCGTGGGCGCAACGCTGTTTTCGGGCGATATCGCGCTCAGGATGTTCGGCCATGGCCGGCTCTTCGCAATGGCGGCGCCGGCCGGCGGCATGACCATGATGGCCGGCTGGATCGCGGTGGCGATCGGTGCCTTCACGTTCAGGCGCTGAGAACGGATCTCAGTTCCCGGCCGGATTGCCGCTTTTGAGTGACGCGATCCATTTTTCCAGGGCGGCGTCGTCCGTCATGTTACCGGAAAAGAGGTGCACGGGCATTTCCGGCTGGTCGGAACCGCGCGGCCGGTTCCGGTAGACCTTCATGGGGAAATGCAAAAGCGCTTTTCCGCTGGGCAGTTCGGCCCGGCGGCCTTCCATGTAGAAGCTGTCGGCGAAAGTTGGGCGCCCGACCTGGATTGCGCCCAGCGCCTTCCAGGTGTCGACCGCTGTCAGGCAGGAAGATGCGCAGCGGAAATCCGTGAGAGCATAAATCGTCGTGCCCACTGCCTCGTTATGCGCCTGTGCAGGCTTTGGCGGCACGCTCTCCTCTTCGCGCCAATAGGGGTTTCCGTCCGCTTCGGCCTTCGCCATCCCGTCGGTAATGCGCTTGAGAAAGGCAAGTGTGCTTGCGTCCTTGCCGGCTTTTTCCAGTTCTCTCTGAGCCTTCTCGAGATAGGCCCTGTTCCCCTTCGAGGCCCGCCAGTCGGCGATCGTGCCGCCCTCCACTGGATGCGCCTTTAGCCAGTCCTCGCCCCAGAGGATCTTGCCGAGCTTCTCGCTCCATTCCGAATTGCCACCGCCATTTCCGCGCACGTCGAGAACGACGAACGGCGCGGTGCGCATGTCGTTTTGAACCGCCTTCGCATCGGCGACGAGCTTTTTCAGCTGTTCGAATTCCGGCCGCTTGATGTCGCTGGTGAAGGTGGACATCGATAGCCAAAAGGCGCCGTTGCCGAGCTTTCTGAGCCCGATCGGCGGCTTGATGAGCCCCATCAGCTTATGGCCGCGATCTCTCAGGTCGGAATGGTCGATGGCTTTCCAGTCAAGGTCGATGTCGACCGTGCCGGTCTCGGTCTCGAAGCGGCAAGATTTCAGCGGATCGATCCAGGGATTGCCCAGATCCATGAAGAGTTGCGGCCCGGAATTGATCCGCTGCGCTTCGAGGAACCATAGTCCCTCGAACGCGCCGACACGCGACTGCGCCAGCGTTTTCGCATCCGTTCCGTCGCAGGAGACGAGCTTCGCGCCTAGGCTCGGAATATCCGCGCCTTTGCCCTCGATCATAGCGACGATCTGGTCGTCGCCCTCGAAGCGCGTGAGGAAGCCCGGCCAGCGCGCGGGGAGGGCGAAATCCTTCTCCACCGCGTCGATTTCCACATGTCCGTCATTGAACGAGGCGGCAAAACCTTTCAGGGTCCACCACCAACCGCCTTGGTTGTGCGCGGTTCTGGCGCGCGCCATCGCCTGATCGAAACTGGCCTCGACCTGGGCGCGGAAAGCCGGATTCTTAGGATCGTGAAACCCCGGATGGCTGTTCACCACATGCGTGTGAAACGCCTGGACGTCGTCTTTCAGTCTCTTTGCCCAGTCGACAGGCGTGCCGTCTGCATGGGCGAGTCCGGGTAAACCGGAAAGCAGCGTAAACGCGGCGATGGCCGCTGCGCGCAACCTCAAGACTGAAAACACGATAACCCCCATCCGGTGCTCGGATGGGGGCGCTTATCACGGGACGGGTTAAGGTGACGGAAACGGGTACCCACCGCTACCGGTCCTCTCGCTGAGCCAGAACCTCCGTCAGGTCGATATCGGCGCGCTCGCTCAGCGAGACATAGGTGAAGGTCATCGTCTCGCGCTCGGTCACCATTTCGCCGGGATAGGGCAGATAGACGAGCTCGCGCGATCCGAAGGCCGGCGAGGCCGTGCCGAGCTGCCATCTGGATTCGATCTTCGTCTCGACCAGGTGCATCGCCAGCCCGTCCGAGCCGATGCGTTTGAACGGCACGCCGGCGACCCGCAGGAAGGACGTCTTGTCGTCCGCCTTGCGGTAGCCGTCGAGAAAGGCGGTTGCGAGAACGCGCAGTTCCTCCCGCCGCTCCTTCGCCGCATCACCATGCACATGGGAATGCAGGTGCTCCGCATGATCATGCGGGTGGTTGTGGCCGGGCCCGTGGTGATGGTGCGCATGGCCATGACCGTGGTCATGGTCGTGTGAATGATCGTGGCCGTGATGGGGATGGTCGTGATCGTCATGCATCATTCGTCCCCCATCCCTGGCCGTCGACATCCGGGCCGGCGGGGATCGTCACCGGCTTGTCGATGATGCCCTTGTGCGCTCCCATCTTGCCGTGGCTGACCAGCGTGCCGAGCACGTCGACGATGACGCGGGTTGCGAGAAGCGCGGTGATGTCCGACGTGTCATAGGGCGGCGACACCTCGACGACCTCCAGCCCACAAATGCCTTCGGCGGCGACCAGCGAGACCAGTTCCAGCGCCTCGCGCGGCAGGAAACCGCCGGGCTCCGGCCAGCCCGTGCCGGGCACGAAGCCGCAATCCACGCTGTCGATGTCGAACGAGATATAGACCGCGTCGGCGTCCTTCCAGGCCAGCTCCAGCGCGCGCGCTGCCGTTTCGGCGAGGCCCATTTCCTCGATGTCGCGCATGGTGAAGATGTTGGTGTTGCGCTTGCGCGCTTCCTGCACGCCCTCACGCGGAACCTGCCAGCCGCCGATGCCGACCTGCACGAGATTGACCGCCGGAACATTTGCAAGGTCGGTAGCGTGGAACCACGGCGTCGTGTGCATGCGCTCGTCGAGATCCTTTTCCTGGATGTCGATATGCCGGTCGAAATGGACGATGCCGATGCGCTTCGAGGTGCATTGCGCAATGCCGCGCACGCAGGGAAAGCCGATCGAATGGTCGCCGCCGATCATGATCGGCAGGGCGCCGGAGGATGCGACGTGGCTGACGGCACGGCTGATCTGGTCGAAAGTCTTCTCGATATTGGCGGGGATGGTGAACACGTCGCCGACATCGCAGAGAGTCATCTGCTCGCGCAGGTCGATGCCCATCTCGTAATTGTAGGGGGTGTAGAGCGCCGAGATCTTGCGCACCCCCTGCGGGCCGAAACGGGTGCCGGGCCGGTAGGTCGTGCCGCCGTCGAAGGGAATGCCGATGATCGCCGCGTCATAGGCGCCGACCTTGGTCACGTCTTCGATGTAGGGCGCCTTCAGGAAGGTGTTGATGCCGGCATAATGCGGCAGTTCCCCGCGCGAGAAAGTCGGGATGGTCTTGTCTTCGAGCGAATCCGAGCCGGTCAGCCCCATGCGCAGCGCCCATTGGCGTTCCTTCTGCCAGGCCGCCGAGGGAAGGGGGCCTTCCTTTTCGGCCGCCTTCCAGCCGCGCATGTTCAGCTTGTCGAAATCCGGATGGTGGTAGCGCGCCGGTTCGGCGCGGTTCGTCAGGCCGGCCTTGCGGCTGGCGCGCTCGGGGCCGCGCGAAAAAGTGTCACGCATGGGGGACGTCTCCTCTTGTTGTGTTCTTGAGAGCGAAAAGGGCCCCGGCATCGGGGATGGTCTGCACGCCCGCGCGATCGAGCGGCAGGTCGTAGGTGATGGTCGCGCCCCAGCGGTCCGGCGCGTCCGGATCATGGCGGATCTTGTCGAAGACGAGAACGCGCGTGCCGAGCTTGAAGGCCTCATGGATGTCGTGTGTGACCATGAAGATGGTCATCGACAGCTCCTTCCAGAGTTCGATCAGCAACTCCTGCATGTCGGCGCGGATGCCGGGATCAAGCGCGCCGAACGGCTCGTCGAGCAGCAGGATCTTCGGCTTCTTCAACAGCGCCTGCGCGATAGCGAGGCGCTGTTGCATGCCGCCCGACAGTTGCGTGGGATAGCGTTTGCGCGCCTGCGCCAGCCCGATGCGCTCCAATGTCTCGGTCACCGCGTCGCGAGCAGCGGCGCGTTTCGATCCGAACAGCCGCCCGGTCAGCGGGGCGGCGTCGAACTCAGCCGACAGCATCAGGTTTTCCTCGACCGTCAGATGCGGGAAGACGGAATAGCGCTGGAAGACGATGCCACGATCCGGTGTCGGCTCGGGCGGCAGTTTCTCACCGTCGATCAGGATCTCGCCGCGCGAGGGGACTTCCTGCGACAGCAGCATGCGAAGAAAGGTCGACTTGCCGCAGCTCGACGCGCCGACAATGGTGCAAAGCGCGCCCGCCGCGATATCGAGATCGAGCCGCTCCAGCACGACCGTGCCGTCATAGATCTTCGCGACGTTGCGTACGGAGACTTTCGGTTGCGTGCTCACAGGCTTTCCCCCTGCAAATGGTGCCAGGGGAAGGCGCGGCGCGAGGCCATCAACAACAACCGGTCGAGGATGAAGGCGAGCAGCGTGATCCAGACCACATAGGGCAGGATGACATCCATCGCGAGATAGCGCCGGACGAGGAAGATGCGGTAGCCAAGACCGGAGGTCGAGGCGATCGCCTCCGCCGAGATCAGGAAAATCCACGCGGGCACGAGGCCGAGCCGGATCGCGGTGATCAGCTTGGGCAGGATCTGCGGAAGGACCACGCGCACCATCATCTGCCAGACGGATGCGCCGAGCGTCTCGGCCTTGATGATCAGTTCGCGCGGGATCTCCATCACCGACTGCGCAACGGAGCGGATCATCACCGGCGCGGTGCCGACGACGATCAGCATGATCTTGGAGAGTTCGCCGAGACCGAAAATGATGAACAGGATCGGCAGGATGGTGATCGGCGGGATCAGCGAGAAGGTGGCGATGAAGGGTGCCAGCGACGATCGCGCATTCGGGATGAAGCCGATCAGAATGCCAAGCGACAGCGCCAGAACCACTGCGACGCCCATTCCGGCGGCAAGCCGTTCGAGGCTGTCGAACGTGTCCATCCACAACAGGAGGTCGCCTGAACGCCGATCGGGCGTGAACGCCATGCGCGAGAAGGCGGCGGCCATGTCCGGCAGCGACGGCAACAACTTGTCTGCCGGATTGTCCAGCCGTCGGTAATGGCTGGCGACGGCATAGGCGACAATCGCGGCGACGAAGGGCGCCATACCCAGAAAGAAAGCGGTGGCGCGAGACGGCTTACGGTTGATGAGGCGCATGGCTGACCGAGAGATAGGCCCGGCGCGCGAAGCGCCGGGCGTGGTTGACGATCAGAGCGCGCCGTCGGCGGCCATCTGCATGTAGGTCGTGTCGAAGCGCAGCTTGACGTTGCCCTCGTCGCCATAGACGGAGCCGTCGGGGAATGAGACGCCGACGAATTCCGGGCTCGGCGCGCCTTCACCGAGAATGCCCTTGTCGAACAGGAACTCGGCGACGAATTGCATCGTCTTCGGCAGGTCGCCGGATTCGGTGAAGGTCACCGCATCGGCGGGCGCAAAGAACATCTCGGTGGAATCGAGCTGCGCCTTGTATCCGGCGAGGTCCGTGCCGGACGCTTCCGCCATGGCGGTCAGCGCTTCTTCGTCGCCCGAGGCCATCAGCCCCATCACCTCGTACCACGCGCCGACAAGCGCCTTGCCGAAGGCCGGATTGTCGGCCAGGGTCTCGGTATTGACCATCATGGCGTCGATGATCTCGCCCGGGATGCCGGCGCTGTCGAACACCTTGGTGGCGTTGGGCTGCTCGAGGATTTCGGATACCAGCGGGTTCCAGGTGACCACGGCGGTGACGTCATCCGTACCATAGGCCGCGATCATGTCGGCGTCGGAAGTGTTGACCACTGTCAGGTCCCTTTCCGACAGGCCGACAGAGTCGAGCGCGCGGGCTAGCAGGTAATGCGAGACCGACAATTCGACGAGATTGACGTTCTGGCCCGCGATGTCGGCCAGTTCGGTCTTGTCCTTCAGGATGATGGCGTCGTTGCCGTTGGAATAGTCGCCGACGATGAGCGCTGTGGTGTCGACGCCCCCGCCGGCGGGGATCGATAGCGCGTCCATGTTGGTCATCGAACAGCCGTCATACTGGCCGGCCGTGTACTGGTTGATGGATTCGACATAGTCGTTGATCTGCACGATATCGACCGAGATGCCGTATTTGTCGGCCCATTTCTTCATGATGCCGGAATCGGAGAGATAGCCCCACGGCATCCAGCCGACATAGATCGACCAGCAAACGCTGAATTCTGTCTTCTCTTCCGCGGCCGCTCCGGTCGCCGAAAGCGGCAAGGCCAGCGTTGCCGCAAGTCCGAGGGTGGTGACGAATTTCCTGATCATGCTCCTGCCTCTCAAGTTTCGCGGTCGCACCGCGTTTATGGGAGGTTCGAGCGCACATCCGGGAGGAGGCCTGCGCGCGCAAACCTGTGCAGTTGTCTCCCGGGATTTTGCCCCGCCGTGTCACCGCCGTTTTCCGGCGGCTTGCACCTCTCGGACCAGACATCCCTCGCGGAACCGGAACCCTAGGCGCCTCTGCACGCAAATTTCGAAGCAAGGGTTGTGCCAGACGGCAAAAACCTGCGATTTCGGGCGCTGATCGGCGGTCTGGACCCTGTTTTTGTGCAGTTTCCCCTGCGTCGTGTCTATTTTTTGTGCGGCCGCAAAGGGCTGGAAAAACAGTTGTCGCCGGCCGCGATGTATACAGTCGAGGCAAACGACGCTATTCAATCGATCCCGTAAAGACTGACTTTCGCTGAGCAATCCATGACAAGAACCGTTATCATCGGAGGAAGCCACGCTGCGGTCGCAGCGGCCGCGGCGCTCCGCCAGCATGCCGCCGAAATGGAGATCGTGATAGTCTCCAACGAGGACGAGCTTCCCTATCAGCACCCGCCCTTGTCGAAGGAGTACATGTCCGGCGCGATGAGCCTCGACAGGCTGCGCCTTCGCCCGCGCGAATGGTATGACGAGAACCGCATTGAGTTGCGGCTTGGTGCGGCGGCGACGGCGATCGACCGCCAGCACCGTCAGATCGCGTTGGCCGATGGCGAGACGCTCGGTTATGACGCCTTGCTGCTGACGACCGGCGGAAGCGCCCGGCGCTTGCCGACGGAAATCGGCGGCGACCTGCCCAATGTCCGCGTCATGCGCACGCTCGACGACGCCAATGGCCTGATGGCCGAGTTCCAGTCCGGCAGGAAACTGATCGTCATCGGCGGCGGCTATATCGGCCTGGAGGCGGCGGCCGAAGCCGCCAAGAAAGGGCTGGAGGTCACTGTCATCGAGGCGGCCGACCGCATTCTCAAACGCGTCGCCTGCGAGGAGACCGCGAGTGCTTTCCGCGCCTTGCACCAATCTCATGGCGTTACCATCCTCGAAGACACGCAGATGGAGCGTATCGTCGAGAGCGGGGGCAGGGCGGTTGCGGTGCGCCTCGCCGACGGAACGGAACTGCCGCTCGATCTCGCCGTCGTCGGCATCGGCATCGCGGCCAATGCGGACCTCGCAGAGAAGTCGGGCCTGGCAGTGGCTGGCGGTATTGTCGTCGATGATCGCTGCCGCACCGAGGATCCGGCTATTTACGCCGCCGGCGATTGCACCGTTCTGCCCTTCGACAGCCAGCCGACGCGGCTTGAATCAGTGCAGAACGCGCATGACCAGGCCGCGGTCGCCGCGGCTAATATCTGCGGCATCGACACGGTATACGCTCCGCATCCCTGGTTCTGGTCCGATCAGTACGACATGAAGCTGCAGATCGCCGGCTTCAATCGCGGCTATGACGCGGTGGTGGTCCGTCAGGGCAAGCGCGAGGGCTCGGTCTCGCATTTCTATTTCCGCGACGACCGCCTGATCGCTGTCGACTGCATGAACGATGCGGCAACCTATGCGATGACGCGAAAGCTTCTGGAGGCGGGCGCGGAGGTCACGGCCGCGCAGATCGCCGATCCGGAGTTCGATCTGCGGGCCCGCGTCAAGGCGCTGGCGGCTTGAAGGAGGGCGGGATGAAGAAGGTCAGTTTCCCCGACCTTCCGCTCACCGGCGGCTGTGAATGCGGCAAGCTGCGCTATCGCGTCACGGCGAAGCCGGTGACCTATTACGCCTGCCACTGCACGGTATGCCAGCGCCAGTCCGGCAGCGCCTTCGGATCCTCGCTGATGGTGCCGGCGGAAGGCGTCGAGATCGACGGCGAGCTGGAGATCTTTCCGTGCACCGGCGGATCGGGCCGGCCTCAGGAAAAGACCTTTTGTCCATCCTGCGGCTGCAGGATCACCCACCGGATCATCGGTGGGGAATTTCTCGTCATCAAGCCGGGCACGCTCGACGACCGGTCATGGCTTCATCCGGCAGGCCACATCTTCACCGCGACGAAACAGCCCTGGATCGAACTGTCCGAGGATGACGGTATCATCTGCGAGGACGCGCCCGACATGCCTGCCTTGCGGGAACGCTGGAGCGCGATGATTGCCAAATAGGCGAGCGGGCAATGTCCTATTTCTCGTTCAGCCGGGTCATCACTGCGCCGTGATGCACCGGTTCGACCGTGCGACGATAGACGTCGAGCAGTCCGCCGGGGATATCGACGCCGAAGCGTCCGGCGCTTGAATCGCGCTTCGCCAGTTCTTCTTCAGGCACGTCCAGGTCGACACGCCCCGCTTCCACGTCGATCGTGATCTCGTCTCCATCCATAAGCGCGGCCATCGGGCCGCCGGCCGCCGCCTCGGGCGAGGCTTCGCCGACCACCAGCCCCGTGTTCACCAGCCCGGAAATCTGGCCCTCCGTGATCACCGCGACATCCTCGATCAGATTGGCCCCGTCGAGTGCGAAGACCACTGCCGAGGTCATCGCCATGCCGGGACCGCCCCGTACGCCGAGCCCGCGCAGCACGAGGACTTCGCCGGCCTTGACCTCGCCCGCCTTGATGCCGGCCAGCGCCTCGTCGCGGCTGTGATAGATATGCGCGGGGCCGGTGTGTTTCATCTTGCGCTCGCCGCGACCGCCGAGCCGTACGATGCCGCCTCCGGGAAGAAGGGTGCCGCGCACCATGTTGATTGTCGGCCGGCGCGACAGCGGTGCGTCCAGCGTGCGGATGACCTCGCCCTTCGGTTCCGGGGCATTGGCGATTTCATCGCCCATTGTTCGTCCGGTAACGGTGAGCGGGGTGGGGTCGATCTTGCTTTCCAGGCGCTTGAGGACGCCAAGCGCGCCGCCGGCCGCCTCGAATTCCTCCGTCAGCGTCGGACCGGACGGGCGAACGTCGGTCAATAGCGGAATGTCGTGCGCCAAATCGTGGAACATGCCGATCACGTCGACATTGAGCCCTGCCTCGACGGCGATGCCCTGCAGGTGCTTGACGGTGTTGATCGACCCGGAGACGGCCAGCACCATGCGCACCGCGTTGCGGATTGCCTCGGGCGTGATGATGTCCCGGGGCTTCAGATCGGCCTCGACCATCTCGACCAGCCGCGCGCCGGCGGCTCGGGCATTATCCAGCATGCGCTCGCTGTCCGCGCGGACGGGCGCCGAGCCGGGCAGGCACATGCCGAGCGCCTCGCAGACCACATGCATCGAGTTTGCCGTCCCCATGCCGGCGCAGACGCCGGGGGACCGGATCGAATTGTCGGCCATCTCGCCCAGTTCATCCACCGTGATCCGGCCGGCCTGCACGAAGGATGACTTCAGGAACACTTCCTCGATATCGACATGTTCGCCGCGCCACTCCCCGCTCGCCTGGTAGCCGCAGGTCGCCACGATCGTCGGAATGTTCATGCGGCAGGCGGCCATCAACTGGCCGGGCGTGGTCTTGTCGCAGGAGGCGAGACAGATCATCCCGTCGAGCAGCGCACCGTCCACCTGCGCCTCGATGTCGTGGGCGATAAGATCGCGCGACGGCAGGATATAGGCGCCGCCACGGCCGGCCGAGGTCATGAAGTCCGATGGCGCCGTGGTGCGCACCTCGAACGGAACGCCGCCCGCCGCGCGCACCGCCTTCTTGATCTCCGCCGCCACGCCGTCGAGATGCGAAAAGCAGATCGCCAGTTCCGACGAGGAATTGATGATCGCGATCTTCGGCTTCGCCATGTCCTCGTCGGTCAGGCCGAGAGCCCGCCAATGGGCGCGCCTTCCGGCCCACAGCGCGGTTCCAGGTGTCAGGTTCGAGCGATAGTTGCGGGTCATGACGGTTCCTCCCGGTCTGCACATCAGGCAGTAATTCATCCGAAGCCGCGGACGTTGAATAAACGCCCACGCACTTCATATTTGCGTTTGATACCAAGACCTTTCCGATGCCGGGAGCGCCGGCAAGCGCACTTTTCGCGACATGAGTTTTCGTGAATTGCGTGGTTCTCTCCGATTCTCCGGGGGAATATGATCCAAACCCAAGAGGTATACCGGGAGGAAGTACTTTGCCGACACGCACGCCGTTGCGAATCGACGCCGATTTTCATCTGCCGCAGGCTTCGATCGATGACCTGCTGCCCTATCTCGATGAATTCTGGCGCGGTCAGGTTGTCGATCGCGAATTGCCGTCGATGCCGTTTCGCCTGACTTCATATCCGCCGAATTCGCCGCTCACCAAAAATCCTGACTTCGAAGGGCTCGACGTCTCGGCGGCGCTGGACAAATTCGGTACCGATGTCGCCATTGCCTCGATGCTGCATGGCGCCGTCGCCCTGCATAATCCCGACATGCGCGCCGTGCTGATGAGCGCGGTCAATGACTATGTCGCCAAGGAATGGCTGGACAGGGAACCGCGCCTCCGCGGCTCGATCTACGTATCCGGCGAGGACATCGCCGCGTCCGTCGCAGAGATCGAGCGGCTGGCCGGTGACAAGCGCTTCGTGCAGGTCCTGCTCCTTGCCATGCAGGAGATCCACCACGGTAATCGCCAATACTGGCCGATCTACGAGGCCTGCGAAAAGCATGGCCTGACGCTCGCGGTCCATGCCGGCGGCCTCTATCGCCTGCCGCCCAGCGTGTCCGGCTGGCCGTCCTACCAGTTCGAAGACTATGTGATGCAGTCCATGGTTTTCGAGAACATCCTGACCGCTCTGGTGGGCGAAGGCGTCTTCCACAAATTCCCGGACCTGAATGTCGTCCTCCTGGAATCGGGCTTCGCATGGCTTCCGACGATCATCTGGCGCAACGACAAGACCTGGCGGGGCGTTCGCCCCGAGGTGCCATGGCTCGACCGCAAGCCTTCGGAGATCATGGCCGGCCGCGTCTTCCTGTCGCTGCAGCCGTCCGACCCGCCGGGACCGGAGGAACTGAAACAGATCATCAAGCATATCGGCGGCACCGACATGCTGCTCTATTCCACCGACTATCCGCACCGGCAATTCAGCGGCTCCGATCCGCTTCCGGCGGGCCTTCCCGAGGAGGCGCTCCCGGACATCCTGTCCGGCAACGCGTTGAAGGCCTATCCGCGCCTTGCTGCCGAACCGGCGCTGCGTGAGGCCGCCGCAATTCTGGAGGAAACGACATGAACCGCCCGCTCTTCGAAACGGATGCCGCCACAAGGCTGCGCATCATCGATTGCGACATCCATCCCTCGCCGAAATCGCCGGCGGCGCTCTTTCCCTTCATGGAGAAGCACTGGGTCGAGCACCTGCAGACCTACGGAACGCATATGCGCCAGGCACTAATCGGCCAGCTTGCCTATCCGCGCATGACCGCCAACGGCATGCGAATGGATTCCAAGCCCGAGGTCGGACCGCCCGGCTCGGATCTGAAAATGCTGCGCGAGCAGCATCTCGATCCGCTCGGCATCGAGGTCGGCAATCTGATCGCGCTCAGCCGCGGCGGCATGGAAGAACGCAATCCGGATCTCGCCGCCGCGATGGCGAGCGCGTGCAACGACTGGCAGATCGCCGAATGGCTGGAGCCCGAGCCGCGCCTGCGTGGCGGCATCGTGGTGGCTCAGGACAATCCTGAATCGGCTGTTGCCGAGATCGAGAAACATGCCGGCGACAAACGCTTCGTCCAGGTCATCATGTCGACCCGTCCCAACGAGACGCTCGGCACGCGCAAATACTGGCCGATCTACCGCGCCGCCGCCGAAGCGGGCCTGCCGGTCGGTCTGCACCCGGTTGGATATTCCAATGGCAAGCCGTCGAGCGGCTCCGGCTGGCCGAGCTTCTATTTCCAGGAACACTACACTTTCGTGCCCGGCGCCGAGTCGCTGGTGACGAGCCTCGTCATCGAGGGCGTGCTGGAGGCCTTCCCGACTCTGAAAATCGCCATCATCGAAGGCGGCTTTTCGTGGGCGCCGGCGCTCGGCTGGCGCATGGACCGGCATTTCGACACCTTCCACAAGGAGGTGCCGCATCTCAAGCGCAAGCCTTCGGAATATATGAAGGATCATTTCTGGTGGGCGACCCAGCCCATGGAGGAGCCGAAGAAGCCCCGCGACATCATCGACGTGATCGAGTGGATCGGCTGGGACCGGCTCATGTATTCCTCCGATTATCCGCATTGGGACTACGACGACGCGTATCGGATTTTCCGGTTCCCTGTCGAAGACGAACAGCGCGACGCCGTCCTCAGTGGCAACGCCAGCAAGCTATACGGTTTCCAATGACCCGACACGTTGTTGCAGAAGTTTCCGGCTTTCCCGACAAGGGCATTCGCCGGGTTGAGGTGGCGGGGCGCGAGATTTGCCTTGTACGGCTCGGCGACGAGTTTTTCGCGCTGATGGATGTCTGCCCTCATGGTGGCGCCAAGCTGTCCGGCGGACGGCTCGGCGCTGTCGTCGAAAGCGACGGGCCGGGCCATTACCGCATGTGCCGCAAGGACGAGATGCTGAAATGCCCCTGGCATGGCTGGGAGTATGACGTGCGCACCGGCCAGTCCTGGAGCGATCCGAAATCGACCCGGACGCGCGCTTACGCCACCGAGGCTGTCGCGGGCGAGGAACTGGTAAAGGGGCCTTACGTCGCCGACACCATTCCCGTCGAGGTCGAGGGCAACTACGTCGTCGTCGATTTTCCCGACAGGTCGGCCGGCCGCACGCGGGAAGCCGCCGAGGCATGACGCGCGGCGGCTGCGCGTGGCGGGCTGACGCGCCGTGACGCAAGCCGCCGAAAGTCCGCAAAAGGTGGCGCCCCGCTTTCTCGACCGGACGACGCCTCCCGCGTTCATGACGCTGGTCGCAGTGACGGGCGTCGCGGCGATGTCGATGAGCATGTTTCTGCCGTCGCTGCCGCGCATGGCAGCCGAATTCGGCGCCGAATACAGCGTCATCCAGCTCTCGGTAGCGCTCTATCTCGCTTTGACAGGCGCTTCCCAGATCATACTTGGCCCGCTCGCCGACCGTTTCGGACGGCGGCCGGTGTTGCTCGCAGCCTTTGGTACCTTCGTCATCGCCAGCCTCGGATGCATATTTTCCAGCAATGTGGTGATGTTCCTCGGCTTTCGCATGATGCAGGCTGTGGTTTATTCGGGCGTTGTGCTTGCCAGGACGGTGGTGCGCGACACCGTTGCGGAAGGGAGCGCCGCATCCAGGATCGCCTATCTGTCGATGGGCATGGCGGCCGTGCCGATGGTCAGTCCGGCGTTGGGCGGCATCCTCGATTCGACGCTGGGCTGGCGCGCCAGCTTCTGGGTCATGTTCCTGTGCGGCAGCGCGGTGTTCTGGCTGATCTTGCGCGATTTGGGAGAGACGCGTCCCCGGGCTTTTGCGTCCTTCGCTGAACAATTTCGCGGTTATCCCGAGCTTTTGACCGCGCCGCGTTTCTGGGGCTATGGCGTCGTCCAGGCCTGCGCGGCCGGAACCTATTTTGCCTATCTCGGCGGCGCGCCCTTCGTCGGCGCGCAGGTCTTTGGTCTTGGTCCGGTCGCGCTTGGCCTGTTCTTCGGCGTAAGTTCGATCGGGTACGTCACCGGCAGTTTCCTCTCGGGACGTTTCTCTGCTGGCGCGGGCGTCCTGCGCATGGCCTTTGCTGGGACGCTGACGTCGACGGTAGCGCTGATCGTGTCGCTGGCGCTGTTCCTGGCAGGGCTCGGCACGGTCGTGACTTTCTTCGGGCTCATGTTCTTCGTCGCTGCCGGTTACGGCATCACGCTGCCGAATGCGACGGTCGGTATGCTGTCGGTGCGGCCCCATCTCGCCGGGACCGCGAGCGGGCTCGGCGGTGCCATGATGATTCTCGGTGGCGCGGCTCTTTCTGCCTATGCCGGAGCGGTCATGGTGCCGGGCGCGGGGGCGGAACGGCTGATTGCAATCCAGCTTGCCAGTTCGCTGATCGGCGTCGCCGGGGCGATTTTTATTCTGTTCCGGCAACGCGCGCTTGCGGCGCAGTCTTGATGTGCCGCCATCTGTCGCGAATCGCGAAAGATATAAACGCGAAATCAGGCATTCACGGCGCAACGGCGATTGACTAGCTTCGCGCTCAGGGAGGAAGGACGATGCATCACATCGATAGCGATAGTGTCTGGCAAGGCTCGACAGGCTGCGCTGATTCCCACCAATTTCGGCGCAAGTGAACCGGGGCTTCAGGATGCATTTCGCAACCCGGAATCAACCGTTTCGTTCCGCCTGCGGGCGCTTCGCCAAACCCCGCCTCTTCATCAAACACATTCGCGCTTTTGAACCGCGCACTTGAGGCGCTGTCCGAACGGCTCATCCAAAGGGAGGAACACGAGATGAGAAAATTCGTAACTCTGGCTTCGGCCGCCGCACTGGCGCTGAGCGCCGCGTCGGACTCGGCCAAGGACTACACCTACGGTTCGTGGGTTCCCGCGTCCGACTACATCAATGCCGAGGCGCTGCCGGAAGTCTTCAAGCGGATCAAGGAAGCGACCGACGGCGAAGTGAACTGGAACCTGATCGCCGGCGGCCAGCTCGCCGGGGGCGTGGAGACCTTCGCGGCCGTGCAGGACGGGTTGATGGATGCCGGTGTCGCGGCGACCAACTATGTGCCGAACCTGCTGCCCTCGACCGCGACGCTCTACGGCCTCGCAGTGCCGGGCGACGATCCGGTTGCCGCTGCGGGCGCGGCCAACGAGGTCGTGATGCTGCATTGCCCCTCTTGCGTCAAGGAACTGAAGGCGCTCAACATGGTCGGCATCGGCGGCTATGCCTCCGCACCTTATCTGCTGATCTGCCGCGAGCCGATCGATCAGGTTTCGCAGCTCAAGGGTCTGCGCGTCCGCTCGTCCGGCGCTCCGCTTAACGTCATGAACATGGCCGGTGCGACAACGGTGCAGGTCTCGCTCGCGGACACGGTATCGCTTCTGCAGCGCGGCGGCGTTGATTGCACGACGGGTATTGGCGACTGGCTGAAGACCTTCGGCTATGGCGATTTCGCCAAGAATGTCACCGACTTTTCGCTTGGCGTCTCAGCGCCGATCCTCGGCATGATTATCAACCATGATGTCTGGGACGGGTTCACCAAAGAGCAGAAGGAAGCCCATCTCGAAGCCATCGTGCATCTTTCGGCTGCCCACACGATCAACAACTTCATCATCAAGACCCAGAAGACGATGGAAGATCAGATCGCCAATAACGGCGTGAAGATGATCGAGCCGAAAAATCCCGAGGAATGGCAGGCGCTGATGGACAACTTCATCAAGGAACAGCGCACCATCGGGATCGATTTCGCCAAGGGCTTCGGCGTGGAAAACCCGGAAGAGTTTCTCGACGCCTATGACGCGGCACTGGTGAAGTGGCGCGGCCTGTCGGCCGAGATCGGGACCGATGTCGAAGCCTTCGAAAAGGCACTCTGGGACGAGGTCTATTCCAAAGTCGATCCGGAGAGCCTGTAAATGCTCGACCGGATCGATCGGATCCTCGAATGGTGGTCGCGAGCGCTTCTGGCGCTCGCGGTCCTCGCCGGATTCGCCATGATGATTCACGTCACCTTCGACGTGTTCATGCGAACCGTGATGCACTCGCCGCTACGCCAGACCAACCAGACTGTTGCCGCCTACTACATGATCGCGGCGACCTTTCTGCCCATTGCCTTTCTGGGGCTGCGCGACGACCACATCTCCGCGGACATCTTCACCGAATATATGGGGCCGCGGCTACGCCGCTGGCTCGACGCCTTCACGACCTTTCTCGGCATTGCCTATATGGTCGCCTTCACGTGGCAGAGTTACGAATCCGCGCTCCGGCGCACGGCGCAGGGCGAGGTGCTGGAGATTTCCGGCGGCTACATGATCGTGTGGCCCGGACGGTGGCTGCTGCCGATCGCCGGCGCCAGCCTGCTGCTTTGCCTTACTCTGAGATTCGTCCGCATTCTTCTCCCCGGACGCGGTCCGAACGAACAACACCACGCCCGCATTCCGGACGCATGAGCGCTTAGCTATGGATGGACTGACACTGAGCCTTGTCTGCTTTGCAGGCATGCTTTTCCTCATCGCGATCCGCACGCCGATCGGCGTCGCGCTTGGCGTCGTGAGCTTCCTGGGTTTCTGGGAACTCAAAAACTTCAACGTCGCCATCGGCCAGATGCGCGAGGTGCCCTACTACTTCGCGGCGAACTGGGATCTTTCGGCGATCCCCATGTTCCTGCTGATGGGCTCCATCGTCTATGTCTCGGGTATCGCGACATCGTTGTTCAAGGCCGCACGCCTGTGGCTCTCGGCGCTGCCGGGCGGTCTGGCGGTTGCGGCCAATATTGCCTCGGCCGGTTTCGCGGCCGGCTGCGGCTCTTCGGTCGCCGCCGCCGCCGCCATGGGCCGCCTTGCCATTCCGGAGATGCTCAAGGCCGGCTACGAAAAGGGGCTTGCTACCGGCGTGGTCGCTTCCGCCGGCACGATCGCGGCGCTAATCCCGCCGTCGATCCTGATGGTGCTCTACGGCATCTTCGCCGAGACCTCGATTGTCGACCTGCTGATCGCGGGAATCATTCCGGGGCTTTTGACCGCCGGTGTCTACACCGCGATGATCCTCATCCGCTGCAAGATCAATCCGGAACTGGCGCCGCGGATCCACGAGGAGAAGAGCGCCGAGGAGATAAGGCGCGAGCGCTGGCAGTCGCTTGGCGAGATCTGGCCGCTGTTCATTCTTGTTTTCGGCATCATCGGCGGGCTTTACGGCGGCGTCGTGACGCCGACCGAGGCCGGCGCCGCCGGCTCTGCTCTTGCGCTGGCCATCGCGGTCGCGCAGCGTCGCATGACCTGGGCAAAACTGTGGGAGGCGGTGCGCGATGCCATCCTCACCACCTCGCAAATCTTCTTCGTCGGCATGGGCGCGCTGATGTTCACGCGCCTGCTGAGCTTCACCGGCGCTTCCAACATGCTGGCTCAGCTGATCGCCCCGCTCGGTCTCGACCCGGTCATGGTGATTATCGCGATCTCGGTCATCTATTTGATCCTCGGCATGTTCCTCGATCCGATCGGCATCATGCTGATCACCATGCCGGTCTTCATCCCGCTCCTGAAGGCGATGAATCTCGATCTGGTCTGGTTCGGCGTTCTCGTGGTGAAGTTCATCGAGATCGGCATGTTGACGCCTCCGCTCGGCTTCAACGTCTTCGTCGTCAAAGGCGTGGTAGGCAACGAGATTCCACTCGTGACGATCTTCCGGGGCGTCGGCTGGTTCCTGCTCTGCGATCTGGTCGTCGTGATCCTCATGGTCTCCTTTCCGCAGCTTTCCCTGTTCCTGCCGACCTTGATGAATTGAGGTAATCCGATGAGCGAAGACACTTTCGACTACATCATTGCCGGCGGCGGCACCGCCGGCTGCCTTCTCGCCAACCGGTTGAGCAAGGATCCCGAAGTCCGCGTCCTGCTGGTCGAGGCGGGCGGGTCGGGACAGCATCTCTTCATCGAGATACCGCTGATGTTGCCCAAACTGCTCGGCAATCCGCGCTTCGACTGGCTCTACAAGACCGCACCCGAACCGCATCTGGGCGGACGGACTTTGCCGGTGCCGCGCGGCAAGGTTCTGGGTGGCTCGTCCTCGATCAACGGCATGGTCTATGTCCGCGGTCACCGCTGGGATTACGACAACTGGCGCGCGCAGGGAAACGAGGGCTGGGGGTGGTCCGACGTGCTGCCCTATTTCATGCGGTCGGAGGGCTGGGTCGGCGAGGATCTGCAGGCCCATGGCCGTAACGGCGAATGGAAGATCTCCGACCCCGGTATGCGCTGGCCTGTCCTTGACGGCTACATGGATGCCGCCGACGAGATCGGCGTGCGCAAGACGCATGACTACAATTGCGGCGACAATGAAGGCGTCCAGTACTTCCAGTCCCTGATCCTGAAAGGCCGCCGCCAATCCTCGGAAAAGGCATTTCTGCGCCCCGCTGAAGGCCGGCCCAACCTCACTGTCGTCACCGGCGCCATGGCCGATCGCGTCGTGACCGACGGCCGCCGCGCCACCGGGCTGGTCTTCCGCAGGGGCGGCGAGACCGTTACCGCGACCGCGAGGCGCGAGGTCATCCTGTGTTCCGGCGCCTATGGCACGCCGGCCTTGATGGAGCGCTCCGGCATCGGCCAGGCGGCGCGGATCAGGGATCTGGGTCTTGAGGTCGTCCACGACCTTCCGGGCGTCGGCGAAAACCTGCAAGACCACTGGCACATTCGCATCACCCACAAGGTTCACAACACGAAAACGCTGAACAGCCGGGTCAGCTCTTTCTTCGGACGGGCCATGCTGGCGGCCGAATATGCGCTTCGCCGCACCGGGCCCATGTCGGCGCAACCGCCGTTGCTAGCCGCTTTTGCCAGGGTGATGGAGGATGCGCCGGCTCCCGATGTGCAGATCCATGCCTCGGCGGCCAGTTACGACAGGGTCGGCGGCCCGGTGCACGACCATCCGGGCATCACCTCGTCGGTCTGCATCCTGCGTCCCGAGAGCATCGGCCATTGCCACGCAGTCACCGCCGATCCGGAAAAGCAGCCCGAGATCCTGCACAACTTCCTGGCGACCGACTATGACTGCGAGATCGCGGCCCGCTCGGTCGAACTCGTGCGCAAGATCGCGGCGGCGCCCGCCATGGCAAAATTCGCGCCGGAGGAAACGAGCCCCGGACCGGCGAAAACCTCGCGCGAGGAACTGATCGCCTACGCCCGCGAAACGGTCGCCACGACATTCCATCCCGTCGGCACGGCCAAGATGGGCCATGGCGAGGATGCTGTCGTCGATGACAAGTTGAAGGTTCATGGCATGGATGGGTTGCGCGTGGTCGATGCCTCGATCATGCCGACCATCCCCTCGGGCAACACCTGCGCGCCGGTCATCATGATCGCCGAGCGCGCGGCCGACCTGATCCGTGCGGCGGCTTGAGGAGACGCTCTGCGGCTTTGGCGCGAAACGCGAAAGGCGCTTTTGCAACGCCGGGCGTTCAACCGGCTGCTTACTCGACGTAGTTACTTCGCGAAATAGATAAGAAGAGCCGGGCGATCTGCCGGCAGCGGAACAGGGAGGAGATCCGATGACCGATCAGAAACCGAAGGTGCAGGAAATCCGACAGTCGGAAGACCGGTTCCTCTCGTCCGATATCTTCAACGAGCAATCCCACACATTTCCGCCGCGCAACGGGCAGGGGACTTTCACCGAATCCTCGCGCGATATCCCTGTCTACCACAATTGCGATGTGCTCGTGGTCGGCGGCGGACCGGCCGGCACGGCGGCGGCGCTCGCTGCCGCGCGCACCGGCGCCGATGTCGTCATGTTGGAGCGATACAATCATCTCGGCGGGCTTTCCACCGGCGGTGTCGTCATCTGGATCGACCGGATGACCGACTGGGAGGGCAATCAGGTCATCCAGGGCTTCGCGAAGGAAGTGCTCGATCGGTTGCCGCCCGAGGCGGTCGCAGGGCCGGAAAAGAAGCTATGGGGCGTAAAGGACGACGCGCTGGCCAAATACTGGCGGCTGCGCACTTCGGCCTTCCACGGCATCGTGACCTGGGCGCCGACCATCGATCCGGAACGCCTCAAGCTGCTGTCGCAGGAAATGCTGATCGAGGCTGGCGTGCGGCTGGTCTTCCATTCCTGGATGTCGGTGCCGATTGTCGAGGACGGCGCGGTCAAGGGAATCGTCTTCGAAAGCAAGGAAGGCCGCCAGGCGCTCTACGCCAAGGTCGTCGTTGATTGCACAGGCGACGGCGACGTGTTCTCGCGCGCCGGCGGCGGTTTCGAGACCGATATCGAGGAGGGAGACGTCCACCATTCCGCCAATACGGGCTTCATGCTCTGCGGCGTCGACATGGAGACCTGGCTCGATTTCCGCCTAAACGAACCCGACGCTTTCTCGGAGTTGAACAAGCTCGGCCGCGAGACGCTCGGCTTCTTCCAGGCGCCGTATGTCTCTTGGCGTAACGATGTGGCGCTGTTCCTCGGTCCGCGCCAGTCCGGTCTCTCCGCGGTCAATGTCGACGATCAGACGGAACTCGAAATCCGTTCGCACCGCTTCATGCAGACCCATTGCGAATTCTTCCGCAAACACGCTCCGGGCTTCCAGAAGGCCTGGATGATGCTCAGCGGCTCGCAGCTCGGTGTCCGCCATACGCGCCGGCTCGAAGGCGTCGGCCGCATCGAACGCAGTCAGTGGCCGGAAGGTAAGGTGCTCGCGGACGAGGTCGGGGTCAGCCCGTCCGTATCGCCGAAATTCCCCGTTATCTCGGTTCCTTATGGCGCATTGGTGCCGGCACGCTTGAATGGACTGGTTGCGGCCGGCCGGCACGTTTCCTGCGATGCCAACTCGCACGGTTTCATGCGCGAGATACCACAGTGCTGGCTGACCGGGCAGGCGGCTGGCGCAGCCGCGGGCATCGCCGCAAACCGCGGCGTCGAGCCGCGCGCCGTCAATATCGCCGAGCTGCAGGACACCCTGCGCAGTCAGGGGGCTCATGTCAGAAGCGAGGCCATGGCAGAAGCAGCGGGATAAACCGTCCGCCTGCACGCCAGACAGTTGACAGGGGCCGCTTCCGCGGCTCCATCTTCGCGCAATGGATATCATTTCCAACATACGGGCTTTCCTGAACGTGGCGCGCCTCGGCTCCTTCTCGGCCGCCGCGCGCGAAGCACACACCGTGCCGTCCGTTATCTCCAAGCGGATATCGCAACTCGAATACCAGCTGAAGACGCAGCTCTTCATGCGCTCGACCCGAGGGCTGCAACTGACCGAGGCCGGACATGGCTATCAACAGCGGTTCCTGACGCTTGTGTCCGAGCTCGAGGCCGCGCTCGACGGCGTAGAGGGCGCGAGCCGGCCGCAGGAACATATCCGCATCAAATGCCCCTCCACGATCGCATCGCTCTATTTCAGCGATGTCCTGATCCAGTTTCGCATCGATAATCCGGGTGTGCGCATCGATCTGGTGATGATCGACCGCTCTGTGAACCCGCTGGAGGAAGGCTACGACCTCGCGATCGGCGGCTTGCCGACGAGCTATCCGCACGTCATCGACATTCCGCTGTGCCCGCTTCCTCGCGCCATCGTCGCATCGCCGGACTATCTGGAGCGACGGGGATATCCGCAGCACCCGCGCGATCTTGCCGACCATGACTGCATCTCGTTTCCGGCGAGCGGCACGCGCTGGGCGTTCGGCGGGCCCGCGGGCGAGGTGAGCGTCGAGATCGGCAGCGTGTTCAGCGCGACGGACAGCCATGTCCTGCGCGCCGCGGCGATCCGAGGCGTCGGCGTGACGATCGTTTCGGAACCTCTGGTTCGTGACGCCCTCGAGAGCGGCGAGCTGGTGGCGCTGTTGCCGGAGTACCGAATCCCCGACCTGTCCCTCAAGGTGCTCGTCCCCGAAAACCGCAGATCGAGCCCTACAGTGAACGCAGTTATCACTGCTCTGGTCGCCGCGACGCAGCCCGTAGCCCCTTGGGATCGCGTCTAGAAAAGACGCCACCGGCTTTTTTCATAAAAAATTGTACTGCTAATCCGGTCAAAGCGCTTTGAGCCTGAATGTCGAATGCCGTCCGTTTCGACGACGTCGCAGGATCGTCATGCACAACCGGGTCGGCGGGGTCTGGAGCCTGCCACTCGATCTATAAAAAATAAGCAAAAACAATATGATGTGGCCATCCTCTCTTGCTGTGCGACAGGCACCGGATTGTCCGCGCAATCCGGAGTTTCCCAAGGCGCCATAGGGTGCCCGTCAGGGCTTGAATTCCTCAAAATGGCCTCGGGAAAAAACCGGAGCCACGGGTGGAACTGGGCGATTGTTCGTGTTTAGGTGCCAATATGTCGCAATTTGACTACCCGAATTGTGCTGAGCGTTTGACCTTAAAGACCGGGTGTTGAAGCTTGTTCTGCGCTCAACGACAACACACAACAACAAATGGAGGCATGTTGATAATGAAGAAAAAATCGATTCCGGGAATGATTGACCGCATGGCCGAAGAGGCGAAGCGCGGCCGGGTTTCCCGACGCGACTTCATGAACTATTCGCTTGCCGCTGGTTTGACCGCAACGACCGCAACCGGTCTTTGGACGAAGGCGGCTGCGGCGCAGCCCAAGAAGGGCGGAACTTTCCGTTGGGGTCTCCACGACGGCAACACGTCGGACACACACGACCCCGGCACATATGTGACACGCCAGATGATCTTTCTCGGCCACACGCACCGCAGCTATCTGACGATGATCAATGGCGACGGTTCGCTGGGACCGGACCTTGCCGACAGCTGGGAAGCCAGCGAGGACGCATCCGAGTGGACTTTCGAGCTCACGCCGAACGCGACCTTCCACTCCGGCAAGCCGGTGACGGCGGACGACGTTATCGCATCGCTCAATCACCACCGCGGCGAGAAGTCTACGTCCGCGGCCAAGTCGCTTCTCACGGATGTCACCGACATCACCAAGGACGGCGACCACACGGTCAAGATCAAGCTGACCGGCGGTAACGCCGATTTGCCGTGGCTGATGACCGACTACCACTTCGCAATCTGCCCGGCCAATGACGACGGCACCATCGACTGGAAGTCCGGCGACGGCTGTGGCCCCTACAAAATCGACTCCGGCGAGTTCGGCGTTCAGTGGGATTTGAGCCGCCACGAGGGTTGGCATCGCGAAGGTGCCTATTTCGACAAGGTGACGATGCTCGTGCTCAACGACCCGAACGCTCGCCAGACCGCTCTTGTGACCGGCGACGTGCATTCCGTGTCGTTGATCGACCTGAAAACGAAGTCGCTTCTCGAGCGCGACCCGAACATCATTGTCGACAACGTGCCGTCGGCGGCAGCCATCACGATGCCGATGTTCTGCGACACGGCGCCATTCGACAATGTCGACGTGCGCAACGCGTTGAAGCTGTCGATCAACCGCGATGAAATCATCGAGAAGATCGCGTTCGGCGCCGCCACCAAGGCGAACGACTTCCACCACTCGCCGGCGCAGCCCTACTATCCGGAAGGCATCGAGCAGCGCGATTATGATCCCGACCAGGCCAAGTCGCTGCTGAAGAAGGCCGGTGCCGAGGGGCTGACGGTCAACCTGAGCACCGCCGACAGCGTCTACGCCGGCGCCGTCGACATGGCCGTTCTTTATGCCGAGCAGGCCAAGGCGTCGGGCATCAAGGTCAACGTGGTGCGTGAGCCCAACGACGGCTACTACTCCGACGTCTGGCTGGTGAAGCCCTTCACGCTCGTTTCCTGGGGCGCCCGTCCGACACCGGACGTGATGTACTCCCTGGCCTACAAGGAAGACGCGGCGTGGAACGAGAGCCACTGGAAGAACGAGCGGTTCAACGAACTGCTGCTCAAGGCCAAGTCTGAGCTCGACGAAAGCCTTCGAAAGGAAATGTATCGCGAGATGGCGATCCTTGCGAAGGACGACGGAGGGACGATCATCCCGTTCTTCAACAACTTCGTCTACGCGCACCGCGCCGATATCGGCGTGCCGGACGAACTCGCGGCAAGCTGGGAGTGCGACGGCGCTCGCGCGGCAAGCCGCTGGTGGTTCGCGTAAGGTGAGAGTATCCTCGTGGCGGAAGGGCGCCGCGGGGTTCGCAAAGGGACGGCGCCCCTACCCGGGGGCGCCGTTCGATGCCCCGGTTTCGGCTCCGGGCGATCCTGCAAGATTGATCCGCGCCAAATTTGAAACGTCGGGGCCGGACGGCCGGCTGCAGCCTGTCGCTGCATAGCTCCAGGAGGGATGTAATGGGGGATATTTTCAAGCTGGTTGGGAAGCGGCTTATGTATGGACTGATCACCTTGCTGGTGGTCTCCATCCTGATCTTCTCAGCCGTCGAATTGCTGCCGGGCGACCTTGCCCAGGCCGTTCTCGGCCAAGGCGCCACCGAGGAAACCGTCACCGCGATGCGCGAACAGCTGGGGCTCGATCGCCCTGTCTGGATACGTTACGCCGAATGGCTTGGCGGCGCGGTGCAGGGCGATTTTGGCGTCTCGCTCGTGTCTGGCGAACGCGTCAGTTCAGCCATCGGCCCGCGCTTCATGAACACGTTGTTCCTCGCGGCCTACGCCGCCGTGATCGCGGTTCCGGTCGCGATCGTGCTCGGCGTCATTGTGGCGCTTCTGCGCAACACGATTTTCGACCGGGTCGCCAACGTGCTGACCTTGACGTCGATCTCGTCCCCCGAATTCTTCCTCGGCTACATCCTGATCCTCTATTTCGCGGTGAAGTGGAGCATGTTCCCCGCCATCGCCAGTCTCAGTTCGGACATGAGTTTGGGCGACCTTCTGTATCGAACGTTCCTTCCGGCGCTGACGCTCGTGCTCGTCGTGACCGCCCATATGATGCGCATGACGCGCGCCGCGATCATCAACCTTCTCGCTTCGCCCTATATCGAGATGGCGCGGCTTAAAGGGGTGCCGCCATGGAAGGTGATCGTCCGACATGCCCTGCCGAATGCGTGGGCGCCGATCATCAACGTGGTCGCGCTCAACCTCGCTTATCTGATCACCGGCGTGGTTCTGGTCGAGGTGGTTTTCGTCTATCCGGGCGTCGGTCAGTTGCTTGTCGACGCGGTGAGCAAGCGCGACTTCCCCGTTGTGCAGGCCTGCTGCCTGATCTTCGCGGCGACCTTCATCCTTCTCAATCTTGCGGCCGACGTTGGTTCGATCCTGACCAACCCGCGTCTGCGGCATCCGAAGTGAGGGCGAAGCCATGAACATGTTCGTTGTCGGCTATTACGCCTTCCTCATCGGCCTGTCCTGCCTGGCGGCCTATTACAAGCAGCGCTCCAGCTTCATGCTGCTGTTCTCGTTGACGCTGGTCTCCTTCGTCGTCGGGATCATCGGCGGCGTCCCGGCGCTGCGCTTCATCGCGATTTCGGCAGCCGTCCTCGCGCTGGCTGCCGGTACGTCCTATGCGTTTCGCGAATTCCTCATCATCATCACGCCCGAAGGGCTTTCGAGGGAACTGCGCACCGCGCCGCTGACGGCTTCTTTCGGGATGTTCGTCATCTTCACCTATGCGATCGCCGGCATCTTCGCCCCGTGGATCGCGCCTCACGGCCAGGCGGAGGTGATTTCGTCGGCCTTCGCGCCGGCTGACGACACGATGCTGCTCGGAGCCGACCAGCTCGGACGAGACATCTTCAGCCGCATCGTCTACGGCGCCCGCAATTCCGTCGGTCTCGCCCTGCTCGCCACGCTGCTGGCCTTCCTGATGGGAGCGATTGGCGGACTTTATGCGGCGACACGGGGTGGCTGGCTGGACACGATCCTCGGCCGGGTCGCCGACGTGATCATGTCGGTGCCCTCGCTGATCTTCGCGCTGCTGATGCTGTCGATCTTCGGAACCAATCTGGCCGTCATCGTCATTGTCGTCGCGGTGATCTATTCTCCGCGCGTATTCCGCCTGTCACGGGCGGTCGCCGGCAATGTCGTCGTGATGGACTATATCGAGGCGGCGAAGCTGCGCGGTGAGGGGACATGGTACCTGATCCGCAGGGAAATCCTCCCGAACTCCACCGCGCCGCTGATCGCGGAATTCGGTCTGGAGTTCTGCTTCGTGTTCCTGCTGATCGCCGGCCTGTCCTTCCTCGGACTTGGTATCCAGCCGCCGACGGCGGACTGGGGATCGATGGTGCGCGAGAATGCGACGCTGATTTCGTTCGGCGATATCACGCCTCTCATCCCGGCGGCGGCGATCGCCTTGCTGACCGTCGCGGTCAACTTCGTCGTCGACTGGATGCTTTTCAGATCCTCCGGCCTGAAGGAGCAGTAAGATGGCTGTTAGCAAAGACGTTCTTCTCAAGGTCAGGGACCTTCGCATCGAAGGCTACTCGGACGAAGAATGGATCGAGATCGTCCACGGCGTGGATCTCACCCTGCACAAGGGTGAGGTTCTCGGCCTGATCGGAGAATCCGGTGCCGGCAAGTCCACCATTGGTCTTGCCGCCATGGGGTTCGCGCGCGACGGATGCCGGATCTCCGGCGGCTCCATCGAGTTCGACGGGATGGAACTGACGACGACGCCGGAATCGGTGCTTCGCGGCTTGCGCGGTTCTCGCATCGCCTATGTGGCGCAATCGGCAGCGGCGTCCTTCAACCCGGCCCACAAGATTATCGATCAGCACACAGAGGCGCCGGTCCAGTACCGGATCCAGAAGCGCATGGCGGCGCAGGAAGACGCGATGGAGCTTTATGAGCGCCTTCGTCTTCCCAATCCGGGCGAAATCGGCTTCCGCTATCCGCACCAGGTCTCGGGCGGGCAGTTGCAGCGCGCCATGACCGCGATGGCCATGGCCTGCCGCCCGGATCTGATCATCTTCGACGAGCCGACCACGGCGCTCGATGTGACGACCCAGATCGAGGTTCTCGCGGCCATTCGTGACATTGTCGACCAGTTCAACACCGCGGCGATCTACATCACCCACGATCTCGCCGTCGTTGCCCAGATGGCCGACACGATCAAGGTGCTGCTCAAGGGCGTGGAGGTCGAGGAAGCGTCCACCGTCGAGATGCTGGAGAATCCGAAGGAGGATTATACCAAGAGTCTCTGGGCGGTACGCAGTTTCGAACGGCCGCAGAAGTCGCGGCCGGGCGGCGACGCGGTGCCGGTCGTATCGGTGCAGGGGATCGACGCCTCCTACGGCGACACCAAGGTGCTGGATGACGTCTCTTTCGACATTTACGACGGAATGACCGTGGCTGTCGTCGGCGAGTCCGGTTCCGGAAAGTCGACAACGGCGCGATGTATCACCGGGTTGTTGCCGCCGACCAAGGGCAAGATCCTGTTCCGCGGTCAGGAACTGCCGAGGAGCTATAAGGATCGAAGCAAGGACCAGTTGCGCCAGGCGCAGATGATCTATCAGATGGCCGACACGGCGCTGAACCCGAAGGTCAAGATCAGTGAGATCATCGGGCGTCCGGCGCGCTTCTACAGCGGCCTGCATGGCACGGCTCTGAAGAACCGCGTCGACGCGCTGCTTGACATGATCGAGCTGGAGCCGTCGAAATACTACAACCGCTATCCACCGGAATTGTCGGGCGGACAGAAGCAGCGTATCGGCATCGCCCGGGCGCTGGCGGCGGAACCGGCCTTCATCATCTGCGACGAGGTGACGAGCGCGCTCGACCAGCTGGTCGCCGAAGGCATCCTGAAGCTTCTGGACCGGCTGCAGAAGGAACTGAACCTGGCCTACATGTTCATCACACACGACCTCGCCACCGTGCGCTCGATCGCCGACGAAGTCGTGGTGATGCAAAAGGGCAAGGTGGTCGAGCAGGGGCCGAAGGAGGAAATGTTCCAGCCGCCGCATCACCCCTATACGGACCTGTTGCTGTCATCGGTTCCCGAAATGGACCCGAACTGGCTGTCCACGCTTCTCGAAGAGCGCGGCGTCGACAATGTCGGCGAGTCTGCCGACGTATAGAGACAAAAAAAGCGAGGCCGTCTTACGGCCTCGCTTTAAACTGAAATCGTTTTTCTGTGCGACGAAAACGTCAGCCGGTAATGGCCATCGCCGACAGCACCATCGTGCCGAGGATTATCGCATAGACGCCGACCAGCGCGGGCCAGGAGGCGCCACGCATGCGGTATTCGCGTATCATTTCATCACGGGTCATGATCGCCTCCTTGTGCAATTCTGTTGATCCATGTTCGACCGACTCTCCGAGCGAACCCCGGGCGTCGCGAACCGGCCGCCCGTGCACGAAATATAAGCAGGAATCAAGAAAAAACATTAAATGGAGCCATGCAAATTCGACATGGCAGATCGGCCCCGTTTTCATATCCCGGCGCGCCGGTAATTTGGCCGGTCTTCTTCGCGAAGATTAAAAATATGTAATAATTCATTTTGCGTGTGCCAGATCGCGGGTCTCCGCTATATTCGGTAAAAATCTCCCTTATTGAGATTGGAGCCGTATCGGGACGGCGTCGCTGGAAAGGCCGCTGAGACGCATGAAAATCTGGAAGCAGACTGTTCTTTCCATCCTGCTTGTTGTCGCGGCCTTTGCCGGCTGGATTTACTTCTATCCCGGAGCGGGCGATGTCCTCGCGCGTTACGGGATCGATGTTTTTAAGGTCGCCGCGGTTGACGAAGGGGCAGGCGGAGCGCCGGCGGCCGGCGGGCCGCCCGGCGGACGCGGCGGTTTTTCGCGCGCGGCGCTGGTCGTCGTTTCCGAAGCGCGAACCGGGATCGTCAATGACAGGCTCACCGCCATCGGCACGGGGCATGCCGTCCGCACCGTTTCCGTCAGGCCGCTTGTCGCCGGACAGATTGCCGAAATTCCTGTTTCCTCTGGTGCCCACGTAAATGCCGGTGACGTGATCATCCGTCTCGATTCCTCCGAAGAGGAACTTGCGGTCGAACGCTCCCGGCTTGCTGCCGAGGACGCGGAGCGCAAGGCAAACCGCCTCGGCAGCCTCGCCGAGCAGCGCGCCATCAGTTCCGTAGAGGCGGACAACGCCCGCAGCGAACTCGAAACGGCGCGCGTCGCCCTCAAGGAGGCCGAACTCGATCTGGCGCGCCGCACTGTGACGGCTCCGATCACCGGTTCGCTTGGCATCCTGTCGGTCAATGCCGGCGACTACATCACCACATCGACCGACATCACCACGATCGACGACCGCAGCGACATTCTGGTCGAATATTACGTCCCCGAGCGTTTCGCCGCGTCGATGACTGTCGGCAAGCCGGTTTCCGTCACTGCGATCGCGCGACCGGGCGAGACGTTTGGCGGCGCGATCACCGCAGTCGACAACCGCGTCGACGAAGCCAGTCGCACATTGCGGGCCCAGGCGCTCGTGTCGAACGAGCGCGACCTGCTGCGCGCCGACATGTCTTTCGAGGTCGAAATGCGTTTCGAGGGCGAGTCCTATCCCTCCGTCGATCCGCTGGCGATCCAATGGGATTCGGACGGGCCCTATGTCTGGCGCGTGATCGACGGCAAGGCCGGGCGCGTCGCGATCGCGATCGTCCAGCGCAATGCCGACCGGGTGCTCGTCAAAGCCGATATCGCCGAGGGCGATGCGATCGTCGTCGAAGGCGTCCAGAGCGTGCGCGAAGGCGGAGAGGTGCGCGTGGCCGGAGCGCCACAGGCGAACGGCCCCGTCCCGCCTTCCGGCGGCGAGCGCTCCGCCAATGCGCCAAAGGGGCGGCCGACGGCGGAAGATGGCGGGCAACGCCGGGAAGCCGATTCATGAGCGGGGAGGCGGGCGAATCCGGCAAGCCTGGCGGCGCGACGCTCGCCAGCATCATGGGTGGCGGTGCGTCGATTTTCGTGCGCCGGCCGGTGCTCGCGTTGGTCATCAACCTGCTGATCATCGTCGCCGGTATCGCCGGACTTTATGGCGGTGAGATCCGCGAACTTCCCGACGTCGACCGGCCTGTCATCTCCATCACAACCCAGTATGACGGAGCATCGCCCGAAACGATCGACCGCGAACTGACCGCGGTAGTGGAGGGGGCCGTAGCCCGCGTCTCCGGCGTTTCGTCGATCTCGTCGCAATCCTCCTTCGGCCGCAGCCGGGTCACCATCGAATTTTCCGACGATACGGATCTCTCGGTCGCTGCAGCCGACATTCGCGACGCGCTCGGCCGCATTTCAAACGGCATGCCGGACGGCGCCGACGATCCCCGCATCGTCAAGGCCGACGCCGATGCAAGCGCGGTCATGCGCCTTGCCGTGACTTCCGCCTCCATGTCCGTGCAGGATCTGACCATTCTGGTCGAGGACGAGGTCGTGGACCGGTTGGCCGCGGTGCCCGGCGTCGCGGATGTGCAGGTCTATGGCGACCGCGAGAAAGTGTTCCGCATCGATGTCGACCAGTCGCGGCTCGCCGCGCTCGGGCTGACAGTCGCCAATCTGCGCAATGCGCTTGCCAGTGTCTCCTACGACGTGCCGGCGGGTTCGCTCACCGCAAACACGCAGGATATCGTGGTGCGCGCCACGGCGGACGTGACGACGGTCGAGGATTTCGAGAACCTCTATATAAACGACCGCGTGCAGTTCCGTGATATTGCCTCGGTGACCCTCGGACCCGATCCGGGTGCATCCGTCCTGCGCGCCAATGGCGCGACCGGCATCGGCATGGGCATCGTGCGCCAGGCGAAGTCCAACACGCTGGAGATTTCCAATGGCGTGCGGCAGGCGACGGAGGATCTGAAGAGGATCATGCCGGACGGCGTCGATATCCGCGTGACAAGCGATGACGCCACTTTCATCCGGGGCTCGATCGACGAAGTCAGAACGACCCTGATAATCGCGATCGCCATCGTCATCGCGATCATCTTCATGTTCCTGCTCGACTGGCGGGCGACGCTGATCCCCGCCGTTACGTTGCCCATCGCCCTGATCGGCACATTCGCGGCGATCTATCTTGCCGGTTTCTCCGTGAATATCCTGACGCTTTTGGCATTGGTGCTGGCAACAGGCATGGTCGTCGATGACGCGATCGTCGTTCTCGAGAACATCGTTCGAAAGCGCAACGAGGGCATGGGGCCGCGCGCCGCCGCCGTCATCGGTGTGCGCGAGGTATTCTTCGCGGTTATCACCACGACCGCGACACTTGCCGCAGTGTTTATCCCCATTTCCTTCCTGCCCGGACAGGCGGGCGGCCTGTTCCGCGAATTCGGTTTCGTGCTCGCCTTTGCCGTCATGCTGTCCAGCGTCGTCGCGTTGACCCTGTGTCCGATGCTCGCCTCGCGCCTGATCAAGGGGCGCGACATGGATGGCTCGCACGGCACGTCGCCCCTGCATCGCTTTGGCGGCTGGCTGACGATCCTCTATCAGCGCATCCTGCACAAGGCGCTCGACGCACCGCTGATCGTGGTGATCATAGCCGTTATCACGACAGCAGCCGCCTTCGGTCTGCTGCGCTCCATCCCGCAGGAACTGACGCCCCCGGAAGACCGTTCGATTGCCCTGATGCGGGTGTCCGCGCCGCAGGGCGTCAGCCTCGATTTCACCCGCGAGAAAATGCGCGAGATCGAGCGCCTCGTGGAGCCGCTGCGTGAGAGCGGCGAGGTGCAGAATATCTTCTCCATCGCGGGCATGGGTTCGTCCGCCAATAGCGGCTTCATGGTTCTGACGCTCGCGCCGTGGGAGGAACGCAGCCGCGGGCAAGCCGAGATCGTCGCCGACATGAACCGATATGTCCGTCAGGTCGCGGGGGTGCGCGCTTTCGCCATCCAGCCCAACAGCCTCGGCATCCGCGGCGCCGGGAACGGTCTGCAATTCGCCTTTGTCGGCAACAGCTATGCGGAACTCGGCGAGGCCGCCGCAAGGATGGAACGCCTTCTGGAAGACGATCCGCGCTTCAATCAGGTGCGGCTCTCCTACGAGACGACGCAGCCGCAGCTTTCCGTGCGCATCAACCGCGAGCGTGCGTCCGATCTGGGCGTCGACATCAATGGACTGGCCGAAGCAATGCAAGCGCTGCTCGACGGCCGGCAGGTGGCCGAAGTATTCATCAACGACCGCTCCTACCCGGTCAAACTGGTGTCCACGACGACGCCGATCAACGACCCGACCGATCTGGAGGCGATCTACCTGCAGGCGGGCGATGGCCGAATCGTCCCGATGTCGACTATCGCCGAACTGCGCGAAAAGGCGGTGGCCCCGAGCCTTAGCCGCGAACAGCAATTGCGCTCCGTGTCTCTGACCACCGGTCTCGCCGAAGGGTTCGCGCTTGGCGATGCTTATCGCGAGGTCCAGCGCATCGCCGAGCCGCTGCTGCCGCCCGGTGCCCGCGTTATCCCGCTTGCAGAGGCGGCGACCCTCGACCAGTCCTCGCGCGACATGGTCTTCACCTTCGGCATCGCCATCGTCGTCGTTCTGCTGGTGCTCGCCGCCCAGTTCGAAAGCTTTGTCTCTGCGCTGATCATCATGGCGACTGTTCCGCTCGGTCTTGCCTGCGCCATTTTCGCCATGGCGATCACCGGCACGAGCCTCAATGTCTACAGCCAGATCGGCCTCGTCCTGCTGGTCGGCATCATGGCCAAGAACGGCATCCTGATCGTCGAATTCGCGAACCAGTTGCGCAATCGCGGTCGCTCGGTTCGCGAGGCGATCGAACAGGCGGCAAACATCCGGCTCAGGCCTGTCATGATGACGATGATCTCCACCGTGCTCGGCGCGGTGCCTCTCATCTTCGCTTTCGGGGCGGGGGCCGAGGCGCGTACCTCGCTCGGTTGGGTGATCGTCGGCGGCCTCGGCCTCGCGACGCTCGCCACCCTGTTCCTGACCCCCGTCGCCTATCTCCTCCTGGCCCGCCTGTCGGCGCCCAGCGCAGCCAGCGAAGCCAGATTGCAGCGCGAGTTGCAGGAGATGATGGAACGCGAAGCGGCGGCAGGATCGTCTTAGACTGCCGCTCCGCCCGTGACGGTATCCAGTGCAGTGCCTGAGGGGATTTGTTTAGGATACCGAGAGCCGAACGCTCTGAAATTCGCAAGCCGGATTTCCGGCAATGCGCCGTCCGCCACGTCCGAATTAGACAAAGCACTCTATTGACCGATACGGATCTCGGCGATCGAGGAAATCGTCAAGCGGCGCTTTCCGATGTATGGCCGAAGCGGGCCTCGTCGCCCGGTCACGATCTTCCCGTAGGCAAAAATATCCGGGCGGAATTCCGCCCGGATAAGATCAATTGATATGGTAAGGGTCTGCTTCAAGCCGCGCGTGAGACGGCCCTGCCGCCGGACGGCTTTTCGTCCTTGAGGCGGAACCGGGCGATCAGGCCCGCCAACCCGACGGCCTGAGTGTTCAGCTGGTGCACCACGGCGTTGGTCTCTTCTGCCATTGCGGCATTGCGCTGCGTGACCTCGTCCATCTGGGCGACGGCCCGGCTAATTTCCTGCAGGCCGGTGGCCTCCTGGTTCGAGGCGGTAGCAATGCCCTGGATGCTGTCGTTGATTTCGGAGACATAGCCCGAGATCGTTTCCAGCGCTTCACCCGTCGCCTTGACCAGATCGACGCCCGAAGACACTTCCGAAGACGATTTGTTGATCAGCCCGCTGATCTCCTTGGCGGCGGCCGCCGAACGCTGCGCCAGTTCGCGGACTTCCTGCGCGACGACGGCAAAGCCGCTGCCGGCTTCGCCGGCCCGGGCGGCCTCGACGCCGGCATTGAGCGCCAGCAGGTTCGTCTGGAAGGCGATCTCGTCGATAACGGAGATGATTTGGGAAATCTCGTGCGAGACGGTTTCGATCCGGTCCATCGCGGCGACTGCATCCCGCACGACGACGCTGGACCGCTCGGTCGTCCCGCGCGCCTCGTCGGATTTGCCGGCAACGATACGCGCCTTTTTCGAGGTTTCCTGGACGGTCGACGCCATCTGCTCCAGCGCGGCGGAAGTCTCTTCCAGGGAAGCCGCCTGGGTTTCGGTCCGTCGCGACAGGTCGTTGGCCGCGGAGTCGAGCTCGTTTGTATTGTTGCGGATCGCGGCGACGTTCTCGTTCACCTCACCGAGCGTAGCTGACAGCATGTCGAGCGTCGCGTTGAGGTCGGTGCGCAGTCGGTCGAGATCGCCGGGGAAGGGAGCGCCGATCCGGATGGAGAGGTTGCCTTCCGCCATCGATTTCAGGCTTGCCGCGATCGTGTCGACGACGGCTCGTACGGTCTCGGCTTCGGCGGCCTTGGCGCGCTCGTGTTCGACGCGCTCGGTTTCCGCGGACGACCGCGCATTTTCGGCGTCGAGATTGCTTCGGTCCGCGGCATCTCGCGATTTTTCGGCGTCAGCGAGCGCGCGCTCGGCTTCTGCGAAGGCGTTCGCCATGCGCTGCGTCATCTGCAGCAGGATGCCAGCCTCAACCACGAGGATGACCGCATGCAGCGCCACGCGTGATAGGGTGGCCTCGCCGGGAAAGACCGCGGCGGGCAGCACGACGTAAAGCGCCAGGTGATGAATCGCCGTGACCCCCGTAAACGCGACGATCGGCCGCCAGTCGATCCAGGCTGCCGTGATCGCGAGCGCCGCGAAGAAATACATATGGATGTCGATCTGCAGCGGCGAGCCGGTGAAACCATAGACCAGCAGTGCGACAAGGCCGGCCTGGGCCGCGCCTGTCGCTATCCGCGTCGCCGGCCCGGTTCGGTCTGTCATCCATGCGGCAGTAGCTGCCCCTGCGAGCAACAGCGCGCCGCCGATCAAGACGACGAGGCTGGCTTCCGTGCTCCAGATCGCGCGGGCCGCGATCAGCGCAACGTTCACCCAAAGCATGGAAATGACAAGAACTGATGCCCTCTGGCGGAGAACCGATAATCCGTTCATGTTGAAACTCCTACAGTGCATGCTGGGGCCAACCTGCCATTCAGAATGAACAGGGCGCCAGACGCGAACAGACGGTTGACGAAATCGGGTGACGAGCCTTCGGCGACAGCGAGCCAGGGGCTGCGCCCTCCATTGACGAGAGTTCCGCCGGCATTGGCGATGATCGAGATCACGCGTTCCGGCGGGCTCCAGGGTGGGGCAACGACAACGACACGGCTTCCGGTGGGAACAGCCGCGATCGCGAAGACAACGACAAGCGCGGCGATAAGATTCAGCGCGATCAGTCGTCTTTGAATTCGGGATTGGCGGTTGGCCTTGAGAGTTGCGTCCTGGTCCATGAAGCCCATTTTTTATTGCCCGGTCGCACAACCGGGATGTCGGACTTCATGTCACCGCTACGGCGTCATCGCTTGGCAGGGATGTAGCCTTTTCAACTTTAATTTCAGGTTAAGTAAAACATGCAGCGGAAATGCATCTTCTCTGACATCAATTTCCAAACCCTTTGAATTGCGTATGGCGCCTTGGGTGCGAGAAAAACAACCTATAGATGCATTTCTTTTTGAAAATATTTCGGGCTAGTTTGGCGGTTGTGACAATTCAGGATGGTGTCGCCCCTTCGCTCGTGGCAGCAAAAGCCAATGGCGATAGCAATGGAATTCCGGGAGCGGTTTCCGTTGAGCGGGATCAACGTAATCGTTTCAATTGTATCCCAATGTGCTGGCGAACAGATGGAACGACATGGACAGACGCTCCGAAAACGAGATCATCTTCCGCACCGATGACGTGACCAAGGTCTACGACACCGGCGAGGTGAAGGTCTATGCGCTTGCCGGTGTCGACCTCGAGCTCTACGCCAGCGAGCTGACCGTCCTTCTCGGCCCGTCGGGCAGCGGCAAGTCAACGCTTCTCAACATTCTCGGCGGCCTCGATCACGCCACCAGCGGAGATGTCTGGTTCCGCGATCTCCAACTGTCGGCGCTGAACGACCGCGAACTCACCCGCTACCGCCGCGACAATGTCGGCTTCGTCTTCCAGTTCTCCAATCTGGTTCCGAGCCTGTCGGCGCGCGAGAATGTGGCGCTCGTGACCGACATCGCGCCCGATCCGATGCCGCCGGAGGAAGCGCTGTCGCTCGTCGGTCTCGGGCATCGCCTCGATCATTTTCCAGCCGAGATGTCGGGCGGCGAACAACAGCGCGTGGCGATTGCCCGCGCCATCGCCAAGCGGCCGGACGTCCTTCTTTGCGACGAGCCGACGGGCGCGCTCGACTCCAGAACCGGCATCACCGTGCTGCAGGCCCTGAAGGACATCAACGACAGATTCGGCACCACGACCGCGGTGATCACGCACAATGCCTCGATCCGCAAGATGGCGCATCGCGTGATCCGTTTTCAGGACGGGAGGATCGGCGAGGTCGAGGTCAACGAGACCCGCATCGATCCGAAGGACATCGAGTGGTGAGGCGATGAGGGCGCTCGACAAGAAGCTGCTGCGCGATTTTCGCCGCCTCTGGGCACAGGGGCTGTCGATCGCGCTTGTCCTTGCCTGCGGGGTCGCTGTCCTTTTGATTTCCTACGGCATGTACGGTGCGTTGCAGAACACGCGTTCGGCCTATTACGAGCGCAACCGCTTTGCTGATATATTTGCAAGCGCGACGCGCGCGCCGCGCACTCTGAAGGACGAGATCGCCGGTATCGAGGGCGTCTGGGCGGTCGAATTGCGCACGGTCAAGGATGCGGTGCTCGACCTTCCGAACCGGGTCGAGACAGCGACAGGGCGGATCATTTCCCTTCCCGTCAACGGCGCGGTCCTGAATGTGCCGATCATCCGGTCGGGCAGGGTGCCTGATCCGGGCGCATCAGACGAGATCATGGTCAATGAGCCTTTCGCGATCGAAAACGGTTACGAGCTTGGCGACGTAATCCATGCCAATCTGAATGGCAGAAAGCGGCCGCTGACCATTGTCGGTACCGCCCTGTCGCCGGAATATATCTACACGATCGGGCCCGGCTCGCTGATGCCGGACAACGCGAATTTCGGGATATTGTGGATGGCGGAAGGCGCGGCGTCCTCCGCCTTCGACATGACAGGCGCCTTCAACGATGTGAGTCTCAAACTGACCCGCGACGCTGATCCCGAGGAGGTCATCGACCGCCTCGACGAGATTCTCGAGCCCTACGGCGGAACCGGTGCCTATGGCCGTGACCAGCAGCTGTCCGATGCGTTTATCGACTCCGAGCTTCTCGGCCTGGAAACCATGGCGCGCATCCTGCCGCCGGTCTTTTTCGGGATCGCCGCCTTTCTGGTCAATATGGTCATCGGCCGCATCGTCGCGCTCGAACGCAGCCAGATCGGGCTGATGAAGGCGCTCGGCTATTCCAATTTCACCATCGCTGCTCATTACATCATGCTGGCCGTCCTGATTGCGGTGATCGGCGTCCTGATCGGCTGGATCCTCGGCGCGTGGCTGGCGCGGGGGCTCGCGCAGATTTACGCCGAGTTTTTCACTTTCCCATATCTGATCTTCAGCGTCTCGAAATTCACCTACGCGCTCTCGGCGGTGCTTGGCTTGCTGGCGGCTGCGTTCGGCGCCGTCCTCAATGCGATGAAGGCGGCGAGGCTGGCGCCGGCCGTCGCCATGTCGCCGCCGGCGCCGCCCAATTTCCGGCGCGGCGTCCTTGACCGGTTGTTCTCGACCATGCGGCTTTCGCAACCGACCATGATGATCCTGCGTGGCATCATGCGCTGGCCGCTGCGCGCATCGCTGACGTCGTTTGGCATGGCGCTCGGCGTCGCCGTTCTCGTCGCGTCGAGCTTCTTCAACGATTCCATGGACGAGATCATCGCTGTCGCCTTTTTCCAGTCCAACCGCCAGGACGCCGTTCTGTTGTTGACGCGAAACCAGCCGATTTCGGTGCTCGAGGACATCGAACGATTGCCGGGCGTCCTGCGCGCGGAAGGCCAGTTGAGCCTGCCCGTCCGTCTCTCCAACGGCCACCTGGAAAAGCGTGTGTCTATTGAGGCGAGCTGGCCCCATTCCGATCTCAGCCGCGTCATCGATCCGGACGGCAAGGTGATCGAGGCGCCCGCCGAAGGCATTCTCCTGAGCAAACGGCTGGCGGGCCAGTTGGGCGTCAGTCCGGGGGACGGGCTGGACGTCGAATTCCTTTCCGGCCGGCGCGAAACGCATCGCCTTTTCGTCAGCGGTATCGTCACCCAGTATTTCGGCATTGGCGCCTATATGAACGCCGATTATGCAGCGTGGCTGTTCCGCGAGACGCCGCAGATATCAGCCGCCAATGTGCTCGTAGACGACACCCGCATCGACGATCTGCATCGCGCGCTGAAAGACATGCCCAACCTTGCCGGCCTGATCATGTTGAACGACACGCGCCAGACCTTCCGCGACACGATCAAGGAAAACATTGTCATCCAGTCGGTCATCTATATCGCCATCGCCGCGATGATCACCATCGGCGTCACCTATAACAGCGCGCGCATCCAGCTGTCGGAACGGGCCCGCGAACTGGCCAGCCTGCGTATCCTCGGCTTCACCAATGCGGAAGTCTCCTACATTCTGATGGGCGAGACCCTGCTTCTCGCCATCCTGGCCCAGCCGCTCGGCTGGGCGGTCGGCGCTTTGCTCGCCTGGGGAATGGGCTTCGCCTTCGCCAGCGATCTCTATACCATCCCCGTCATTCTCAAGAACCACACATTCGGCTTCGCCAGCGTTGTCGGCCTTGGCGCCGCCATCGGATCGGTTCTTGTCGTCCGCCGGCGTCTCGACACGCTCGATCTGGTCTCCGTCATGAAAACGCGGGAGTAATCCATGCCGTTCAAACCTCGCACGATCATCGGCTCTCTGGTGGGCCTGGCGGCCGTTGCCGGCCTGTTTTACATGGCGTTCCGCGACGAGGCGGTTCCCGTCGATCTGGTCGCGGCGACGCGTGACGTCATGCGCATTACCGTCGACGCCGACGGCAAGACCCGTATCAAGGAAATCTACGAGATTTCGGCTCCCGTCTCGGGCACGGCGCGACGCTCGCCGGTGTCAGTCGGCGAAACGGTGGTGAAGGGCGAAACGGTAGTGGCGACTGTCCAGCCCTCCGAGACCGGCTTCCTTGACACCCGCACGCGCGTTCAGGCGGAAGCCGCCGTGCGCGAGGCCGAGGCCGCCTTGCAGGCTACCGAGACGTCCGTGCGTCAATCCGAGGAGGAGTTGAATTATGCCAACTCGCAATTCACCCGCATCCAGACGCTGGTCGATCGTGGCGTCGCTTCTTTGACACAGTTGGAGGACGCCGCGCAGGCAAGAACCATCAAGGAGGCCGTGCTTGATTCCGCGAGGGCCAATCGCGCCGCCGCCGAGAGCGCACTTGAGCGCGCCAGGGCCGCGCTGATCGAGCCGGGCCCGCCTGCCAATGGGGAAACTGATGACACCTGCTGCGTGCCGATCCTGGCGCCGGCCGACGGTGTCGTTCTCGATATCGTCAATGTCAGCGAGCGTCCCGTGCAGGCCGGCACGGCGCTGTTGTCGATCGGCCAGCCGGACAATCTGGAGATCGTCGCCGACATCCTGTCCTCGGAAGCCGTGCGCATCGAAAAGGGCGCGCCCGCCCTTGTGGAGCGCTGGGGCGGCGACGAAACCCTGCATGCGAATGTGCGCGATGTCGATCCGGCCGCCACGACCAAGGTCTCGGCCCTTGGTATCGAGGAACAGCGCGTCGACGTTACCCTCGATTTCGAGGAGGGCGATGTCACCGGCAAAGGTCTCGGCGACGGCTATGCCGTTTTCGTGCGCATCATCGTCTGGGAAGGAAAGGACGTGCTGCAGGTGCCGATTTCGGCGCTGTTTCGCAATGATGGCGGCTGGGCGCTGTTCGCCTATGACGACGGCATCGCGCGTCGTATGTCGGTCGAGATCGGCCGGCGCAGCGGGCTGATGGCGGAAATTGTCTCCGGCGTTGACGAGGGTACCCGCGTCATCACCCACCCAAGCGATCGGGTCGAGGATGGCGTCGAGGGGATCGATCGTTCGACGCTGAACTGACGTTTACAGCGCCTTGACGGCCGCGCGCAGGTCGAAATTCTCATCGGCGATCGCTTCCGGTGTGATGGCAGCATCCGCTTCCAGAAGCTTTCGCGTCATCGCGTAGGTCGCCGCGTCGTTGAGGCAGTCGGCGGCGATCATCCTCCCCTGCCGGAAATAGAAATGCGATACCGAACCCTCTCGCTTGCCTGGCCGGACGACAACGGTATCGTAGCCGCGATTGAGCCCGGCGATTTGCAGCTTCGTGTCGTACTGGTCCGACCAGAACCAGGGATGCGGCGTATAGGCGATATCCATGCCGCAGATATTGGCGGCGACGGCGGCAGCCTGATCATGCGCGTTCTGCACCGATTCCAGCCGTGTTGGCATCTTGTCGAAGGGCAGCACCGTACAGTCACCCGCGGCGAAGATCGCCGGGTCCGACGTCTGTCCGCGATCGTCGACCATGATACCGACGGCGACCTCCAGCCCCGCGGCCTGCGCCAGCTCCGCATTCGGCGCGACGCCGATTCCGACAATGGCGAGATCGAGCGGAAGGTCGTCGCCATTGGCGAGCCGGACCGCTGTCGCCACGCCGCCCGATTCGACGAAACGCTCGATCTGCATGTTCTCCAGCACGGTCACGCCATGAGACTGGTGCAGCGCACGGAAGGCGTTTGCCGTCTCGCGGCATGCGACCCGCATGAGAATGCGCTCCGCCGCTTCCACGATTGTCACATCGAGACCCTTCTTGGCCGCTTCGGCAGCGGCTTCCAGGCCTATATAGCCGCCTCCGATTACCACCAGCTTCTGGCCCGTCTTCATCACCGCCATCAGACCGTCGGCGTCGTCGAGCGTTCGCATGACGCGGACATTGGGCAGGTCGCCGCCAATCTCCGGCGGCAGCCGGCGCGCCGATGCGCCGGTCGCTAGCACAAGCGCGTCATAGGTGAGCCCGTCGCCGCTGGACAGATGCACGAAGCGCTCGGCCCTGTCGATCGAGGTGGCGGCGAAGCCGAGCCGCAGATCGATGCGATTGTCCGCATACCATTCCTGCGGTCGGAGCCGTAGCCGGTCGAGGCTCATATCGCCCGACATATAGGCCTTTGACAAAGGCGGACGCTGATAGGGCAACTGGTTTTCGGCGCAGACCAGCGTGATCTCCATGTCGGCGTCGTGCTTTCGCAACTCCGCCGCGGCGGCAACGCCGGCATGGCTTCCACCGATGATGACCGTATGCGGCATGGTTCCTCCGATTGTCCCGCGAAAACGGACGTCGCCGAGGCAGAAAAACATGGCGGTGTCGCACTGTCCATGCGCCTCGCAAGATGCTTCAATCGCTTTGTGAACAGCCGGAATCGATTTCGCGGCATGTCCGCGCAAGTGATTCAAATCAGGGGCATTTCTTCCGCGAAACCGTAACGGCAGACGAATTGCGGAGAGGGACTGGATTTTTCCCGTCGCTTTGGCCGATAGTGTCGGCGGGAGGAGGCCCACGTATCTAGGGGAAGTCGCGTGGACCACTACGACATGATCGTCATCGGCAGCGGGCCCGCCGGTCGCCGCGCCGCCATTCAGGCTGCCAAACTGGGAAAAGACGTGCTGGTTGTCGAGCGCGGCCGACGCGTCGGCGGCGTCTCCGTCCATACCGGCACGATTCCGTCCAAGACGCTGCGCGAGACGGCGCTCAACCTGTCCGGCTGGCGCGAGCGCGGCTTCTACGGCCGCTCATACCGGGTCAAGCAGGACATCACCGCCGAGGACCTGCGCCGACGCCTGCACCTGACCCTGTCGCATGAGGTCGAGGTGCTGGAACACCAGTTCGCCCGCAACCAGGTTTCGACGCTGCGCGGGACTGCCCGCTTCACCGATCCGTACACGATCGAGGTCGAGGGTGAGGAGGGCGAGACCTTCACCATGTCCGCCGACAGTTTCCTGATCGCGGTGGGCACGATCCCCTTCCGGCCGGATTACATTCCCTTCGATGACGGCGTCTCCGTCTTCGATTCTGATGAGATTCTCGAACTTCCAGACCTGCCGCGGTCCATCGCCGTGATCGGCGCGGGCGTCATCGGCGTCGAGTATGCGACCATCTTCTCCGCGCTCGACGTCAGCGTCACGCTGATCGAGCCGCGCGATTCCATGCTCGATTTCATCGATCAGGAACTCATGGAGGATTTCACCTACCAGCTCCGCGACCGCGGCATGGCGTTGCGCTTCGGCAAGAAGGTCGAGACCGTCACCCGCACCGAGCGCGGCTGCGAAGTCACTTTGGAAGGCGGGCGCAAGGTCCGGTCGCAGATGCTGCTCTTTGCGGCCGGCCGTATGGGCGCGACCGCCTCGCTCGGGCTGGAGGCCTGCGGGCTGGAGGTCGATCATCGCGGCCGCCTCAAGGTCGATGCGGAAACCTTGCAGACCTCGGTGCCGCATATCTACGCCGCCGGTGACGTCATCGGCTTTCCGAGCCTGGCCTCCACCTCGATGGAACAGGGCCGCATCGCCGCCTGCCACGCACTCGGCGTCGCCGCTCATGAGCCGCCGGAATTCTTTCCCTATGGCATCTATGCCGTGCCGGAAATCTCCACCGTCGGCATGACCGAGGAAGAGGTCATCGAGCGCGGCATACCCTATGAAAGCGGCATCGCCCGTTTCCGCGAAACCTCGCGCGGACACATCATGGGTCTCGACCGGGGATTGCTGAAAATGCTGTTCTCGCTGAAGACCCGCCGCCTGCTCGGCTGCCATATCGTCGGCGAGGGCGCGACCGAGCTGATCCATATCGGCCAGGCTGTGCTCAACCTGAAGGGCACGCTCGACTATTTCGTCGAGAACACCTTCAACTATCCGACGCTCGCCGAAGCCTACAAGATCGCCGCCCTCGACGCCTGGAACCGCATGGGCGCCAGCGTGCCGGTGGCGCAGGTGAAGGACGCCTGACCGGCATTCCTTGACTTGTATGAAGTAAATGCCATATTAATAGCCATATAGAGTGGTCATTTGGTATGGCAAATGTCTGAAAAGGCCGGAACAGCGGGACTTGAAGAAGCGGTAAGCGCTTACAGCGCGCCTTTTGCGCCCCGCGGTCTGTCCGTCGTTTCGGCATTCCAGGACGAGGATCGGATGATTTCCATCGACAAACTTGCCGACTCGTTTGGTATGTCGAAGGCGCAGCTCGCCGAGACGGCCGGGTTGAAACCCGATACGATCTACCGGGCCGCACGGCTCAATGCCCGTCCGGCACAGACGCGGCTGCGCGAGATGCTGGAAATCCTCGGCCGAGTCGCGGCTTGGGCCGGCGGCCCGCTGCAGGCTCTGTCATGGTATCGCGCCGAGCCGATTCCGGCCTTTGGCGGCCGCACCGCCGAATCCCTCGTCAAGGATGGCAAGGCGGCGGCAGTCCGCGATTATCTCGATCACGTCGCAACCGGCGGATTTGCTTGAGATGTCAGGGCGTCTGCTACCGGGCACACGACCCGAAATGGGCGTGGAAGCCGCTTTCGGGCGAAGGCGCGGCGATCCATGGCGGCAGGTTCAACCCGAAGGGTATGCCGGCGCTCTATCTCGCCTCGTCTATCGAGGGCATGTTCGCGGAAATGGGGCACGGATTCGTACGCCGTTTCGAACCGCTGACCGTTTGCGCCTATGATCTCGACATGGAGGACATGATCGATCTTCGGACCTCATCGGCTCGGGATGAAGCAGGAGTTGCCCTCACGGAGATGGCGAGCCCTTGGATGCTGGACATCGCCGACAGCCGACGCCCGAAATCCTGGGATGTCGCACAGCGTTTGGTCGACAACGGTGTCGCGGGCGTCCTGGTGCCGTCCTTCGCCAATGGCGCGCGGCCTGACCACTTCAACGCGGTTTTGTGGAAATGGGGCGGCAAACGGCCCCATCGAGTGACTGTCTTCGACCCGTCAGGCCGCTTGCCGACGGATCAGAGCAGTTGGCGTGGTGAACCCTAGAGAATCCTGCCTTCTCCAACAAAGCTCTTTTCGAGCACGAAATGTCCGGGCTTGGAATTGGCGCCTTCCTCCATGCCGGCGGCTTCGCACAGTTCCTTGATCTCAAGGTTCAGCCCCATCGAGCCGCAGATCATCACGCGGTCGGTTTCCTTGTCCCATGCGGGAACGCCGAGATCGGTAAACAACTCGCCGGAGCGGATCTTGTCGGTGATGCGGCCCATCCGGGGCGACTCTTCGCGTGTCGTCGTCGGGTAGTAGAGGAGCTTGCCGTCCACCATCTCGCCGATCAGCGGATCGTTGATGAGACCCTCGACCAGTTCGCTGCCATAATCCAGTTCGGCGACCTGCCGGCAGGTATGCGTCAGGATCACCTGGTCGAATTTCTCGTAGACCTCCGGGTCGCGGATCAGAGAGGCGAAAGGCGCGATGCCCGTGCCGGTCGCGATCATGTAGAGCCGCTTGCCCGGCAGAAGCGCGTCAACCACCAGCGTGCCCGTCGCCTTGGTCTTCAGGATCACCTGGTCGCCCGGCTTGATATGGACGAGCTTCGAGGTCAGCGGACCGTCGGGAACGGCGATGGAATAAAATTCCAGTTCCTCGTCCCATGACGGCGACGCGATCGAATAGGCGCGCAGGATCGGTTTGGCCGGCTTGTCGCCGACCGGGTCGCCCATCAGCCCGATCATCACGAATTCGCCCGAGCGGAAACGCAGGCTTTGCGGGCGCGTCAGGCGGAAAGAGAAAAGCTTGTCGGTCCAGTGCTTGACGTCGGTGACGGTTTGCCCGTCCGGCAGGGGAGTGGCGATATTCAAAGGCGTCCCGGACTCCTTGATTGTCGTCAGGTCGTTCATATTCGAATTATCCTATTAGACCGTTCAGGCGACCGCCCGCAAACGCTTTTGGTAGAAGTTGTCCTGCCAGCCGGTGCGGGCGAGCCACTGGCGTTCGGGCTGCCGGGCGGCGAGATCCTCGGAGATCTCCACCTCGTCGAAGCCGACGCGCCGCGCATTGCGATACTGGTCCGCGATGACATGGCCCGTCGCGCGCAGCGTTCCGCGATAGCTCGCCTCGCGCAGGCGCTTCGCCAGCGAAAAGCCGCGCCCGTCTGCAAAGGACGGGAAATCGATGACGATGAGGCGGATCCAGGCAAAGAACGGCGCAATCTCGTCCGCATTAGCGTTATTTGCAAGCGACAGCGCGAATTCGCCGGGAAGGTCGCAGCGATCAGCTGCGCGCAACGCTTCGAGATCCAGCAGCCGCAGACGGCCGCTCAGTGTGTCCTCGCCGAAACCTGCATCGGTGACGATGATGCTCATTTTCATTCTCCTGCGGCCGCGGCGCCACGCACCAGCTTGCCGTTTTCGAAGTGGATTCCGCACTCCGTCTTGTCGGAGCCGCGCCAGCGCCCCGCGCGGATGTCCTCACCCTTATGCACGGGGCTTGTGCAGGCCGCGCAGCCGATAGAAGGATAGCCATGCTCGACCAGCGGGTGTTGAGGCAGGTCAAATGCGACGAAATGCGCATCGATGTCCTGCTTCGACCAATAGGCGAGGGGGTTGATCTTCAGCTTGCCGTCGGACGCCGGCTCGTAAAGGCCGACATTATGGCGCGTCTCCGCCTGGAAACGCTTGCGCCCGGTGATCCAGCCGTCGAAGCCGGCCAGCGCGTCGCGCAGCACATGCGTCTTGCGGAAGCCGCAGCAGGCGTCCGTATTGGTCAGGTGCAGTCGGCCGAACGGATCGGTTTCGCGGATCACCGCGCCGTTGGGCGCAACGGTGCGCACGTCGGTCAGCCCGAGATGGCGCACCAAGTCCGCCTTGTAGTCCAGCGTCTCGGCAAACAGCATGCGCGTGTCGATGAAGATCACCGGGGTGGCCGGATCGGCCTCGGCGACGAGTTGCAGCAACACGGCGGATTCGGCCCCGAAAGATGAGACGACGGCGATCTCGCCATGCGCCTTGTCGACAAGCGCCTTTTCCAGCACATCGCGCGTATGGGCGTAGCGCGCCTGCATACCGTTGTCGGCGCCTTCCGGCAGGATAGGTTCATGCAGCACGGGCTTCGTCCTTCTCACTGTAGATCGCCTGCTTGAAGGGATCGGCGCCGAGACGCCGATAGGCCTGCAGGAAAGTTTCGGCGGCGTCCTCGCGCAGATTCAGATAGGTTTCCACGATTGCCTCGATCGCCGGCACAAGATCATCCGCGTCGAAGCCCGGGCCCGTGCGCTCGCCGATCGTCGCCGTCTCGGTGCCGTCGCCACCCAGCGTGATCTGGTAGTTTTCCTTGCCCGCCTTGTCGAGACCGAGAATGCCGATATGGCCGACATGGTGGTGTCCGCAAGCATTGATGCAGCCGGAGATCTTGATCTTTAGCGGACCGATCTCGCGCTCCAGCTTCAATTCGTCGAAACGCTTCGAGATCGCCTGTGCGACCGGGATCGACCGCGCGGTCGCCAGCGCGCAATAATCCATGCCGGGGCAGGCGATTATGTCTGAGACGAGGCCGATATTAGCCGTCGCCAGACCCGCCTCGCGAAGCGCCTCATAGACCGCGGGGATATCCGCCTTGCGCACATGCGGCAAAATGACATTCTGCTCGTGGCTGATGCGCAACTCGTCGTGACCGTACTGTTCCGCAAGATCGGCCAGCACCCGCATCTGCTCCGCCGTCGCGTCGCCAGGCGTACCTCCGACGGGCTTCAGCGATACCGAAACGATGCCATAGGCCGGGTTCTTGTGCTCGGCCACATTGGTCTCCACGAAGGAGCGGAACGCCGGATTGGCTTCCTGCGCCCGGTCGAAGGCGAGCGAGCGCGTATTGTCGAAGGACGGCGGCGCGAAAGCGGCCTCGATCGCCGAGACCAGATCCGCCGGCGCGCCTGAAAAGGCGCGCTTCTTCTCCTCGAATGCTGCCTCGACCCGCGCCTTGATCTCGTCGAGACCCGTCTCGTGGACCAGGATCTTGATGCGAGCCTTGTATTTGTTGTCGCGCCGGCCCGACAGATTGTAGACCTGCAGAATCGCTTCCAGATAGGGCAGGAGGTCGGCCTTTGGCAGGAAATCCCGCACGGTCTTGCCGACCATCGGCGTACGGCCAAGCCCGCCGCCCACGATCACCTCATATCCCGGCTCGCCCGCTTCATTACGCACCATGCGCAGGCCGATATCGTGCGCCTTCGTCACCGCGCGGTCGTTCGGCGCGCCGGTGATCGCAATCTTGAACTTGCGCGGCAGGAACTGGAACTCCGGATGGTCTGTCGACCACTGGCGCAGCAGTTCCGCGGTCGGGCGCGGATCCTCGATCTCGTCGGCCGCAGCGCCGGCGAAATGGTCGGCGGTGACATTGCGAATGCAATTGCCCGACGTCTGGATGGCGTGCATCTCGACATCGGCCAGCAGCGACAGGATCTCCGGAATGTCTTTCAGCCGCGGCCAGTTGAACTGGATGTTCTGGCGCGTGGTGAAATGGCCGTAGCCCTTGTCGAAGCGCTCGGCGACCAGCGCAAGCTGCCGCATCTGCCGGGAGTTGAGCGTGCCATAGGGAATGGCCACACGCAGCATGTAGGCATGCAACTGCAGATAGACGCCGTTCATCAGCCGCAGCGGCTTGAATTCGTCCTCGGTCAGCGAGCCGTCGATACGGCGCTCCACCTGGCCGCGGAATTCGGCGACCCGGTTGCGGACGAAGGCTTCGTCGAAATCGTCATAGCGGTACATGATTCGCGAATCCCGTTATCAGGCTTGTGCCTGTTTCCCATGAAAGTAGTTTGACGGCCCGCGCGTGCGGAACGCCTCGCGGAAGTGGACCGGTTGCGGCCTGTGGTCGGGGCCCATCTCGACTTCGGCCAGATAGACGCCGACGATCCGGTCCTGCTGCTTTGCGGCTGCTTCGAGCAGGCCGTCGGCGGCGTCGGCCGAGAAGGCGACGACGGCCTCACCATGTTCGCGCGACCAGCCATGCGACGCGGTGAAATAGACGGCATCGCCCTCGATAAGGTCGTTTGCGGTGACGATGCGAGGCCTGTATTCGCGAGCCATATCAAAGCACTCCGGCTTGTTCGTGAATCTGTTCGGCAACGACCTGCACCGCCGTTGCGGCCTTGCGCGGCGTCATGCCGTAGAGCAGCACGGCGGGTCCCGTGACGCCGGCTTCGGCGATCGCGTCGGGCAGGGCCAGCAATGTGGTTGCAATGGTCTTCTGGTCGACGCGTGAGGCGTTCTCGACCACCGTCACCGGCGTATCGGCCTTCGCGCCATGCATCATCAGCCGCCCGCGCAGGAAGCTTGCGGCCCGAACGCCCATATAGATCGCCGCCCCCGCGCCGGGTTTGGCGAGGTCGCGCCACTCATGCTCGGCGAAGCCTTCTACCTCGCGCGCCGTCAGGAAGCGGATGGATGAATTGCGCCCGCGCTTCGTCAGCGACAGGCCGGATGCGGCGGCAGCGGCCGAAGCCGAGGTGATGCCCGGCACGATCTCCCAGGAGATGCCGGCTTCGTCCAGCGCGTCGAGCTCCTCGTCGAGACGGCCGAAGATCGCCGGATCGCCGGATTTCAGACGCGCCACCTGCGCGCCTTGCAGCCCGTGTTCGATCAGCAGCGCATTTATGTCTTCCTGTTTCCAGGACGGGCCGTAACCGGTCTTGCCGGTCTCGATGATCAATGCTTCGCGGCGGGCCAGTTCGATGATCGCCTGCGGTACCAGCCGGTCATGCAGCAAGACATCGGCCTCGTGGATCAGTCGGCGCGCCTTGACGGTCAGCAGGTCCGGGTCGCCCGGGCCGGCGCCGATCAGCGCGACATGGCCTGCGCGCGGCCGCGTCTCGATCGCGTCGGTCAGAAGCTCTTCCAGCCTTGCGTGCACGCCCGCTTCGCCGCCCTGTTTAAGAGCGGCATCACCTTCGCCGGAATAGTAGCGCGACCAGAAGTCCCGACGGCCGCGCCCCTGCGCGATCATTGCCGCGCGCTCGCGGAAGGCCTGGCCGATCCGCGCCAGAACACCAAGCGAGGCGGGCAGGCGTTCTTCCAGCTCCGCCTTGATGCTGCGGGCCAGCACCGGCGCAGCGCCCTCGGTACCGATGGCGACAGTCACCGGATCGCGGTCGACGATAGCCGGCGTGATGAATTGCGACCCGTCGAGATCGTCGACGATGTTGACCAGCGCGCCGGCCTTGCGGCCGATGGCCGCCGCGCGGGCGTCTTCCTGCTCATCCTCGTTTGCAGCATAAAGGAGCGATGCGCCTTCGGCGTCGCCGTCCTCAATTGCGCGTTCAACGAGATCGATCCGGCCCTCCGCGGCCCAGCTTTGGACCTGCGGCACCGGCGAGAGGCCGAATACCGCGATGTTCGCATCGGTTTTCAGAAGCAGCCTCAGCTTCGAAACGGCGCATTCTCCCGCTCCGGAAACGACGATTCGTCGTCCGGTGAGGTCGAGGAAAATCGGAAAATGACGCATTGCGGGCCTCGTTTCAGTGTGGCCCTGAACATAGGCGGCGGCAAATTGGCGCACGAGGACGCCCATTCCAAATCTTCAAAAGGTGCGAGAAATCTGTTTCTTTTTATGGGAGGTTGGTGGTGCTTGATCAGGGTCAATGCGTCTGAAGAGGCTGGAACTAGGTTCAATACGCCGTTTTGAGTCATTCCAAACTCGGGGAGCAGCCGCTATATGACCGTCAAATCGATCGTTCCCGGTCACGCCAACCAGCCAAAGGGAGGCATAGGTTTGGATTACGAGCAATTCTTCTCGGACCGTCTTTCAGCGTTGCGTGATGACGGCAGCTACCGTGTGTTTGCGGATCTCGAGCGGCATGCGGGGCAGTTCCCGCGGGCGACGCGCTATCGCGAGGACGGCTCGACGCAGGACGTCACGGTCTGGTGCTCGAACGACTATCTGGGCATGGGCCAGAACGAGAAGGTCGTCGCCGCGATGCAGGAGGCGATCGACAAATGCGGCACCGGGGCGGGCGGCACCCGCAACATCTCCGGCACCAACCATTACCATGTCATACTGGAGCGCGAGCTGGCCGATCTGCACGGCAAGCAATCCGCTCTGATCTTCACCTCGGGCTACGTCTCCAACTGGGCGGCGCTCGGCACGCTGGCCTCGAAGATCCCCGGCCTGATCGTCTATTCCGACGCGCTCAACCACGCCTCGATGATCGAAGGCATCCGCCATGCGCGCTGCGAGAAGCGCATCTTCAAGCACAATGACTGGCGCGACCTCGACCGGCTGATGAGCCAGGACGATCCTGCCGCGCCGAAGCTGGTGGCCTTCGAAAGCGTCTATTCGATGGATGGCGACATCGCGCCGATCCGCGAAATCTGCGACATGGCCGACAAGCACAATGCGATGACCTATCTCGACGAAGTACATGCGGTCGGCATGTATGGCGCGCGCGGCGGAGGCATTGCCGAGCGCGAGGGCTTGATGGACCGCCTGACGGTGATCGAGGGCACGCTCGGCAAGGCCTTCGGCGTGATGGGCGGATACATCACCGGATCGTCGAACCTGATCGACTTCGTGCGTTCCTTTGCCTCTGGCTTCATCTTCACCACGGCATTGCCACCGGCTCTCGCCGCGGGCGCGACGGCTTCGATCCGGCATCTGAAGGAAAGCCAGGCCGAACGGCGCATGCATCAGGCCAATGTTGCGAAGGTCCGCGCAGCGCTTGATGCGCGCGGCATCCCGCACATGCCCAACCCGTCGCATATCGTTCCGGTGATGGTGGGCGATGCGAAGAAGTGCAAATGGATCTCCGACATCCTGTTGGACCAGTACGGCGTCTATGTTCAGCCGATCAACTATCCGACGGTGCCGGTGAAGACGGAGCGCCTGCGCATAACGCCCAACCCGTCGCACACCCAAGCCGATATCGACCATCTCGCATCCGCGCTCTGCGACCTGTGGTCCCAGTGCGCCCTTGCAAGAGCCGTGGCATAAGCCACGCCAACGCCTGCCCTCGGGGAAGGGCTCAAGGCATTAAATTGAGTGGGAGAATAATCTTGAAATTCGCAACAGCAATTCTCGCCGGCGCGATGGTTTTCGCCGGCACCGCAGCTTTCGCGCAGGACGTTACCGGCGATCCGGAAGCCGGCGAAAAGGTCTTCAAGAAATGCAAGGCCTGCCATGACATCGAAGGCAAGAACAAGGTCGGCCCGCATCTCGACGGCGTCTTTGGGCGCACCGCCGGTTCTGTCGAGGACTTCCAGAAGAAATATTCGAAGGGTCTCAAGGAAGCGGGCGCGAACGGCCTCGTCTGGAACGCCGAGACGCTTGCGCAGTATCTGCCTTCGCCGAAGGACATGATCGACGGATCCAAGATGACCTTCAAGCTGACCAAGCCGGACGAGATCGAGAATGTGATCGCCTATCTGGCTGAGCACAGCGAACACGACTAGGCGCAAAAGTCATTGCAATGAACAAACCCCGCCAACCGGCGGGGTTTTTCTTTTCTGCAACCAGTTGGCGCTTTCAAACGTCTTCTGGATGATAACGCATCGCGAATTTCACCCGGACGGGAAACCGCCGGGCGTTTCAATCGCGCGCTACAGTCGCTAGATGATAGGGGCGCGCCGTCCCGCAGCGAAATGGAGAACAGCATATGAGCGGTCTTCTGGCCCTTCTCGACGACGTCGCGGCGATCGCCAAGATCGCGGCGTCCTCGGTCGACGATGTCGTCGGACAGGCGGTGAAGGCCAGCGCAAAGGCGTCGGGCGCGCTCATCGACGACGCGGCTGTCACGCCGAAATATCTCCACGGCTTCTCGCCTGCGCGCGAATTGCCGATCGTGTGGCAGATCACCAGGGGTTCGCTGCGCAACAAACTGATCGTCTTGCTGCCGGCGGCGCTGCTGCTGTCGACTTTCGCGCCTGGCGCGATCACGCCGCTTCTGATGGTCGGCGGCGCCTATCTGTGTTTCGAGGGCGCCGAGAAGGTCGTCCACATTTTCATGCCGCATCACGGCCCCGACGCGAAGGCCGCCGCCGCATCGCCGGAAGACCCGCTGCATCTGGAAAAGGAAAAGGTGGAAGGCGCAATCAAGACCGATTTCATCCTCTCGGCCGAGATCATGACCATCGTGCTTGCGGAGATTCCGGAGAGCACTATCTGGTTCGAAGCGGCGACGCTGGCGGCCGCCGGCGCGGGTATAACGATTCTCGTCTATGGCAGCGTCGCGCTGATCGTGAAAGCGGACGATATCGGTCTGCTGATGGCTGAAGGCGGCAGGTTTTCCTTCACCCGCGCTGTAGGTCGCGCCGTCGTCAAGGGTATGCCCGGCTTCCTGAAGACGCTAACCATCGTCGGCACCGCGGCGATGCTCTGGGTCGGCGGCTCAATCGTCGTTCACGGGCTGGAGGTGCTGGGCTTTTCCTGGCTCGGCCACCACATTCACGACCTCGCGGTCGCAGCCGGTCATGCCGTACCGCAGGCCGAAGGCGCGGTTGAGTGGATTGCCAAGGCGGCCATGGACGGTGTCTTCGGCGTCGCGCTCGGTATCGTCCTGATCCCATTCGCAAAGGCGATTTTCACGCCGCTTTGGAAGGCCGTGACGAGTTTTGGAAAATCAAACGCGAAATCAGAGGCTTAAGCGCCCGCTTTCACCTTCATCCAGTTGATCAGCGCGGCCTCGATCTCGTCATGGCCGATCTCGTTCAGCGTTTCGTGGCGCATCTCCGGCTGCAACTCCAATGTCACGTCGGCAAAGCCCGCCGCCCGCATCCGTTCCGCCTGCCGCTCCACCGCCTTGCCGAATTCCGTCGCCGGATCGCGGCCGCCGCCGAGCAGGTGGTAGGGCAGGCGTCCGGCATCGGTCGGTGCGTTCTCGGGCCGAGTGATCTCGAACACCATTTCGAGAATGTCGTTCCACATGCCGACCGAGGCCGGCCAGCCGCAAAGAGGATCGGCCACATAGGCGTCGACGATCGCCGGGTCGCGGCTCAGCCAGTCGAATTCGGTGCGCCGGTTCTTAACCGACGTCGCCCACTGGCCGAATGTCAGCCGTGGCAGGAGGAACGATGGCACGTCGGAACCACGCCGAAAGCGCTCCCAGCCGAGCACCGCCTTGGCCGCTCGCCCGGCGAGACCGGCCGTCAGGCTCGCATTCCATGCCGCGCAGCCGGCCAGCCGACCGGCATGGCGAAAGGCATAGGCGAGCGCGATCGTCCCGCCCATCGAATGACCGAACAGCAGCAGGGGAAGGCCAGGATGCGTCTCGGAGAAGCGGTCATGCAGCGATGCGATATCGGCGAGCACCAGATCCGGCCCGTCGCCGCCATGGTCGAACGAACCCTGCGGCGCGCCGGGCCCTTCCGTGAAGCCGTGTCCCCGATGATCATGCGCATAGGCGTGGAAGCCGGCGGCCGCGAGTTGCGTCGCGAAATCCTGATAACGCGCGGAATGATCGGCGAGCCCGTGCAGAATATGCACGACGCCGACAGCCTCTCCCCGCGCAGGCTCGTGGCGCAGCGCCAGCTTCGCGCCCGTGGCGGATTGATGTGACTGTCTGTCGCTGAATGCCATGCCGCTCGCTCCCTGCCGGGAGTAGCGTTCAAGGATGCGGTCAAGTCAATCGCCAACCGCATTTATCGCCAGAGATCGCGCTCCACCGCATTGCTCCCGGCCGCCGTTTCGCCTAGTAACGCGCGAAATTCCCTCAGACGTTTCCGGTGTTACGAATGGCTCGCCAATTCATTTATCACATGTCCGGCCTCAACAAGGCCTATGGCGCCAAGAAGGTGCTCGAGAATATCCACCTGTCCTTCTATCCCGACGCCAAGATCGGCATTCTCGGCCCGAACGGTGCCGGTAAATCGACCGTGCTGCGCATCATGGCCGGTCTCGACACGGAGTTCACCGGCGAGGCGTGGCTCGCCGAGGGCGCAACCAGCGGATACCTGCCGCAGGAGCCGCAGCTGGACGAGAGCCTCAACGTGCTGGGCAATGTCATGGAGGGTGTTGCCGACAAGAAGGCGATCCTCGACCGGTACAACGAGCTGATGATGAACTATTCCGACGAGACGGCGGAAGAGGGCGCCAAGCTCCAGGATATCATCGACGCCCAGAACCTCTGGGACCTCGACTCGCAGGTCGAGATGGCGATGGAGGCCTTGCGCTGCCCGCCGGGCGAGGCGAGCATCGACAACCTGTCCGGCGGCGAGAAGCGCCGCGTCGCACTCTGCCAGCTGCTGCTGCGCCAGCCCGACCTGCTGCTGCTCGACGAGCCCACCAACCATCTCGACGCCGAGACCATCGCCTGGCTGGAAAAGCACCTGCGCGAATACCCGGGCGCCGTGATGATGATCACCCACGACCGCTACTTCCTCGACAATGTCACCGGCTGGATCCTCGAACTCGACCGCGGCCGCGGTATCCCCTACGAGGGCAACTATACGGCCTATCTGGAAGCCAAGGCCAAGCGCTTGAAGCAGGAGGGCCGCGAGGAGGCCGCCCGCCAGCGCGCGCTGTCGTCCGAGCAGGCGTGGATTGCCTCCAGCCCCAAGGCGCGGCAGGCCAAGTCGAAAGCTCGTATTCGCGCCTATGACGAATTGGTCAAGGCAGCCAATGATCGCCGTCCCGGCGACGCGCAGATCGTCATCCCGGCCGGCGAGCGTCTCGGGAATGTGGTGATCAATGCCGAGGCCTTGTCGAAGGGCTATGGCGACCGCCTCCTGATCGACAATCTGGAATTCAAGCTGCCGCCCGGCGGCATCGTCGGCGTAATTGGCCCGAACGGCGCCGGCAAGACGACGCTGTTCCGCATGATCACCGGCCAGGAAAAGCCGGACAGCGGCTCGATCACTGTCGGCGAGACGGTCAATCTGTCCTATGTCGACCAGAGCCGCGACACGCTCGACGGCAACAAGACCGTGTGGGAAGAGATTTCCGGCGGCAACGACATCATCAAGCTTGGCAAGCACGAGGTGAACAGCCGCGCCTATTGCGGTTCCTTCAATTTCAAGGGCGGCGATCAGCAGCAGAAGGTCGGCACCCTGTCGGGCGGCCAGCGCAACCGCGTCCATCTCGCCAAGCTTCTCAAGGAAGGCGGCAACGTACTCCTCCTCGACGAGCCGACCAACGACCTCGACACGGAGACGCTGGGGGCGCTGGAAGATGCGCTGGAGAACTTTGCGGGCTGCGCCGTGGTCATCTCGCATGACCGCATGTTCCTCGACCGTCTCGCCACCCACATCCTCGCCTTCGAGGGCGACAGCCATGTCGAATGGTTCGAGGGCAATTTCGAGGAATACGAGCAGGACAAGATCCGGCGTCTCGGTCCCGACAGCGTCAATCCGAAGCGGGTGACCTACAAGCGGCTGACGCGGTAACGAACAGATTTCACTTTACGTGGAACCTTTCCGCTTCTCCCGCGTTTAGGACCGTTGAGGTCCAATCTCCGGGGGAAGCAGAATTGCTTACAGAAAAGCAGGGCCAACACCAGCCGAGCGTCGACGGCGCGATCGACTTCGGGGCGCTGTTCGATGTGCTGCCGTCGCCGCACATGGTTCTCGACCGGAACCACTGCTACGTGGCGGTCAACCGCGCCTATGAACAGGTGGTCATGCGCGGCCGCGACGAGTTGATCGGGCGCAATCTCTTCGATCTGTTTCCCAACGACGGGGAAAGCGGCCGCCGCCTGCGCGATTCCTTCAACCGGGTTATCGAGACAGGCGAACCGGATACGCTCGCCTACATCCCATATGACCTGCCGCGCCCGCCCGAACTGGGCGGCGGCATGGAGGTCCGGTACTGGACCGCCGTGCATACGTCGATCCTTGGCCGGGATGGCGAACCCTACATCATGCAGAACACGGTCGATGTCACCGACATCGTCGGTTTGCGTCAGGCCGCAACCCTGCCTTTCCGCGCCGGCGAGACCCAGCTTCTCGAGCGCGCTCGCGAGGCGGAGGAGCAACACCAGGCTCTGTTGAACGAGAGCGCCGAGTTCCGCCGATTGTTCCAGCTCGCGCCCGGCTTCTTTGCCGTCCTTTCAGGCCCCGATCACGTTTTCACCTTCGCCAATGACGCCTATCTGCGTCTCGTCGGCGACCGCGAACTGATCGGCAAACCTCTGTCTGAAGCGCTCCCGGAAGTGGTGGAGCAAGGCTTCGTAAAACTGCTGGACGGCGTTTACCGCACCGGCCGTCAATACCAGGCGGAAGCCACCCGCGTGATGCTGCAGAAGCCCGGTGAGGACGAAGCGCGCGACACCTTCCTCGACTTCTCCTATGACGCGATCCGCGACGCGGAAGGGGCGGTCATCGGCGTCTTCGTGCAGGGCAGCGACCGCACGGAGGATGTAAAACGACAACGCCGTCAGAGGCTTCTGCTGGCTGAGTTGAATCATCGCGTCAAGAACACGCTCGCTTCGGTCCAGTCGATCGTTTCCCAGACATTGCGTTCCGCGCCGGATGCTGACACGGCAAAACGGGACATCGAGTCGCGCCTTGCCGCGCTCTCCAAGGCGCATAACCTTCTCAGTGCGCAGGAATGGACCAGCGCCGATCTCGGCGCGGTCATCGGTCAGGAAATGTCGCTCTTCGATCCGGAGCGCGTATCCGTCGACGGCCCGCCTTTCAAGCTCTCGCCCAAGGCGTCGATTTCTCTTGCCATGTTGGTCCACGAACTGGCGACAAATGCGGTCAAATATGGCGCGCTTGGTAGCGAGAAAGGCCAGGTCCGGATTGTCTGGAAGGAAGACGCTGACGGCAAGCTGACGCTTTCCTGGCGCGAGACCGGCGGCCCTCCAGCCACCGAGCCGTCGCGGAAGGGATTCGGCACACGGCTGATCGAGAGCATCGTCCTGCGCGAGTTCAGCGGCGCTCTCGAACCTGTCTATCGCGAGGAAGGCTTCTCATGTAACATCAGGCTTGAAGCCGCCGCATTGCGCGGTGCGAGAGCCTGAGATGAACATCACCGCGTCGCACAGACCTTTGTCCGTTCTCGTTGTCGAAGACGAGAGCCTTGTTGCCATGAACCTCGAGAGCATCCTTGTCGATCTCGGCCATGCGGTGATCGGCCCGATATCCTCCCTGAGCGAGCTGGATACGGCGCTTGAGGCTGGATTGAAGGCTGATGTCGCGATCCTCGACATCAATATCGCGGGCGAACAGATTTATGCGCATGCCCGCCGGTTGCAGGCTCTCGGAATTCCTCTTCTTTTTGCCAGCGGTTATGGCGAGAGCGGCATCAGCGATGATTTCTCGGGCCATCCCATGGTTCCCAAGCCATACACCGAGATCGATATCGCCGGCGGCCTTTCGGCGATCCGCGCAGCCTGAACTCCCGCCGCTTACTCCAGACGGCAGCAAAACGGGTAGAAAGGAGCGTTCAGCCCCGGCGCGCCCGTCGGCGTGAAGGTAAAGTCGTAGACCCGGTCGCTTTCATCCGTACAGCCTGCCGGCGTGTAGGCGATGGTGCCGGTGACCGGATGGCTGGTCTCGATCTGCCAGGGGTTTCTCGAAACGACGGAAACTTCACCCGGCGTGACGGAAATGGTGCCGGTAAATGCGTCTGTGAAGTTCGACGTCAGGTCGCCGTCGCATTTCAGCTCAATTGCCCAGTTGGGTTCGAAGCCCGCGCAGACCAGGCTGGCGCCTTGCGGAACAAGGCCGGCGCAGGAAAGATCCGCCGCGTGGGCGGAAAAGGCTAGCGGAAGAAGTGCGATGGAAAGGCTTGGCTGCCGGATGCGCATATGGACGGTCCTCCTGAATGGTCCAATGTCGCCCCCCGGCGTCCCGACGCTAACGGCCCGCGCCCCGCGTTCCCAATCAGCTTTTTCCGAACGGTTTTAAGAATTGTGATGGGATAGGATGCAACCGGGGTTCAGAGGCCACGGCGGGGAGGAGACATGCGCGAGGCGGGGCAATTCGATTATGTGATAGCCGGCGGCGGTTCCGCCGGTTCGGCGCTTGCGGCGCGACTTACCGAAAACCCGGATGTGACCGTCTGCCTTGTCGAGGCCGGCGGCGATGGAAGGGATATCCTGATCCGCGCACCTCTTGGCGTCATCACGATGCTGCCCGGCTATGGAAGCATCAACAACTGGGCCTATCACACCGTGCCGCAGCCTGGCCTGAACGGCCGCAGGGGATATCAGCCGCGCGGCCGGACGCTCGGCGGTTCCTCGGCCATCAATGCGATGCTCTATACGCGCGGTCATCCGCGTGACTATGACGACTGGGCGCAGGCGGGCTGTCCCGGCTGGAGCTGGCGGGACGTGCTGCCCTTTTTCCGGCGTGCCGAGAACAATGAGCGCGGCGCGGATGCGCTGCATGGCGATGCCGGGCCTCTCTATGTCTCCGAACAGCGCACACCGCGCGCGATCTCGAAAGCCTTCGTCGAGGCCTGTGCCGAAACGCAGATACCGCGCAACGACGACTTCAACGGTCCGCAGCAGGAAGGCGCAGGCCTTTATCAGGTGACGCAATTCCGCCCGAACGAGACCGATCCCGACCGGACTGGCGAGCGCTGCTCAGCCGCCGCCGCCTATCTCCATCCCGTCATGGCCCGGCCGAACCTGACCGTGATGACGCGGACGCTGGCGACGCGCATTCTGTTCGAGGGCAACCGCGCTACCGGACTTATGGTTCGGAGGGGACGGGAGGAATTCAAACTTGGTGCCCGCCGCGAGGTGATCCTCAGCGGCGGTTCGTTCAACTCGCCACAATTGCTGCTCCTGTCCGGCATCGGGCCCGGCGCCGAACTCAAGCAGGCAGGCGTCGATGTCCGCCTCGATCTGCCGGGTGTCGGCAAGAACCTTCAGGATCATATCGATTTCATCCTTGGCTATCGCACGCATGACCGGGACGTGCTCGGCCTGAACCCCGCCGGTGTTATGAACCTGGTGCGCGAGATCCTGCGCTGGCGGCGCGACGGTACAGGCCTCGTCGCCTCGCCGGGCGCTGAGGGCGGCGCCTTCGTCTGCTCGGAGCCGGGTCTGGAGCGACCCGATCTGCAATTGCATTTCGTCGCCGCGCTGGTCGACGATCATTCGCGCAAGCTGCATTCGGGTTTCGGCTATTCGTGCCATGTCTGCGTTCTGCGGCCAAATTCGCGTGGCGAGGTACGGCTCGCCGGTCCGGACCCGCGCGCCGCGCCGTTGATCGACCCGCGTTTCCTCTCGGACGAGCGCGATGCGCAATTGCTGCTCAAGGGCGCGAAGCTCACGCGTCGCATCCTCGAAGCGCCCGCGCTCGCGCCGTTTCGCGGCCGGGAGGTGTATCTGGAGGGCGTGACGGAGGATGCCGATCTCATGGATCATATCCGCCGGCGCGCCGACACGGTCTATCACCCGGTTGGAACCTGCCGGATGGGAACGGACGACATGGCCGTGGTCGATCCCCAACTGCGCGTTCGAGGGATCGAGGGGCTGCGCGTCGTCGATGCCTCGATCATGCCAACGCTGATTGGCGGCAATACAAATGCGCCGACCATCATGATCGCCGAAAAGGCAGCCGACATGATTGCGGCGAGAAGCTAAAGCGGTTTGAAAAGAAAAAGACCGGGCGCGCTGGGAGGAGGATAGCGGCCCGGTCTCACTTATGGGAAGGCTGGGAGGAGGATAGCCTTCTCATTCGAAAATCTCGAACGTCCGTGGGAGGAGGTTACGGCGCGTTCTTGATGATTAGAATATGCGGACCGTCGAAGAAATTTTCAAATGATTATTGTGCAATGCACATATGCGCTGAATGCATAGCTCGTGAGCATGTTTGTCTCGCGTTATGAGACTTAGAAGGACCAGCTTCGCGACTTCGAAATCAGGAAATCCCGGAACGCCTGAAGCTTGGCGCTGTTCCGCATGGCTTCCGGATAAACGAAATAGGTGTCGAAGGTCGGTAATTCCGTGTTGACCAGCAACTGGACGAGCCCGGCATCCGGTTCGACCGCGTAGTCCGGCAGCATGGCGATGCCGATCCCGCGCTGGACGGCGCGTTTGATCGACATGATCGAGTTGATTTCCAGAACCGGCACACGCGGTTCGGTGGTCGGCCGGCCAAGCGTCAGGAAGGAGCGCATTTCCATCAGATAGGCAGGCGCCGGTTCGCCGAAGCCGATGATGCGGTGCTTGTCGAGATCTTCCGCCGTTTCCGGCCGGCCGTATTTGTTCACATAGGCCGGCGAGGCGTAGACATGGAAATGCACCGTGAACAGCTTGCGCTGGATCAGGTCGGGCTGCGACGGCTGACGAAGCCGGATCGCGCAATCGGCCTGCCGCATGTTCAGGTCGAGTTCCTCGTTGGACAGCATCAGGTGCAGTTGGATCTCGGGATAAAGCTCCAGGAAATCCTGGACGCGATAGGTCAGCCAGCCGGAGCCCAGGCCGACTGTGGTCGTCACCCGCAACTGGCCCGAAGGCCGCTCGGTCGATTCCGACAGCTGCGCGCGCACTGTCTCCAGCTTGACGAAGACGTCATTGGCCGTGCGAAACAGCAATTCGCCCTGTTCGGTCAGCACGAGGCCGCGCGCATGGCGGTTGAAAAGCGCCACGCCGACTTCATGTTCCAGCGCCGAAACCTGCCGGCTGACGGCCGACTGCGACATGTGCAGCGTTTCGCCGGCATGGGTAAATGAGCCTGCTTCCGCTGCCGCGTGAAAAACGCGCAGCTTGTCCCAGTCGAGCGGCATTGTTCTCCCCCTCGGGTCGAGCTGAGGCCTATTCGGCTGCCTGCAGCTCCGTTTCCTGGGCCGCCAGGTATTTTTCTGCTTCCAGCGCTGCCATGCAGCCCAAACCGGCCGCGGTCACCGCCTGCCGGTAGACGTCGTCGGTTACATCGCCCGCGGCGAATACGCCCGGAATGTTGGTCGCGGTGGAATCGGGCGCTGTCCACAGATAGCCGTTCGGCTTCTGCTTCAGCCTGCCTTCGAACAGCGAAACAGCCGGCGCGTGGCCGATGGCGACGAAGACGCCGTCGATCGGCATTTCAGTGGTCTCGCCGGACTTGATGTTCTTCAGCCGCACACCGTTCACCGCCGCGGGCAGGGCGGGGTTGTTCTTCGCGCCGAGGATTTCGTCTATCACCGTGTCCCAAAGGATATTGATGTTTTCCTTGGCGAACAGGCGTTCCTGCAGAATCTTCTCCGAGCGCAGTTCGTTGCGCCGGTGCACCAGCGTCACCGTCTTGGCGAGATTGGAGAGGTAGAGCGCCTCCTCGACGGCCGAGTTGCCGCCGCCGACAACCACCACGTCCTTGCCGCGATAGAAGAAGCCGTCGCAAGTCGCGCAGGCCGACACGCCGTAACCCATATAGGTCTTCTCGCTCTCGATGCCGAGCCATTTTGCCTGCGCGCCGGTGGCGATGATCAGTGCGTCGCCGGTATAGACCGTGCCGCTGTCGCCGACGGCGCGGAACGGCCGCGCGTCGAGGTCGACCTCGGTGATGACGTCATTGATGACCTCGGTGCCGACATTCTTTGCCTGCTCCAGCATCTGCTCCATCATCCACGGGCCCATCACCGGCTCTGCATAGCCGGGATAGTTTTCCACGTCGGTGGTGATCATGAGCTGGCCACCCTGTTCCATGCCCGCGACCAGCATCGGCTTGAGCATGGCGCGCGCCGTGTAGATGCCGGCGGTATAGCCGGCGGGGCCGGATCCGATGATCAGCACCGGGCTGTGTTTGGTTTCGGTCATGATCCTACCTCAATACAACGGACACGAGATCTGCGCATCCGCAATTCCTTGGCGTTATTAAGGTGCGATATATCGCAGGCGCAAGCCTGCGCGCCACGAAGGTTGCGTTCCCGCAGCGCGAAAGATGGGTTTATTCCCATTTTTGTTGCGGCATCCGATGGCAGGCAATAAGCGTTTTGCCATGAAAGACGCCATCGACCTCGATTCCATCGATTTCGCGATCCTGCGCGAATTGCAGGACGATGGCCGCATGACCAATGTCGAACTTGCGAGCCGGGTCGGCATTTCGGCTCCACCCTGTCTGCGCCGGGTTCGGCGGCTGGAGGATTTGGGCGTCATCTCCGGCTATCGCGCGATTCTGGATACCGGCAAGCTCGGACAGGAAATCGTCGCCTTCTGCCTGGTCGGCCTGCATCATCAGTCCGACCCGGAGCTGAAGGCGTTCGCGGCGCTGACCGCCAACTGGCCGCTGGTGCGCGAAGCATGGATGGTTTCCGGCGAAAGCGACTTTCTGCTGCATTGCGTCGCGCCGGATTTCCGGACCTTCCAGACTTTCGTTCTCGAAGAGCTGACCGCGACGGAAAATGTCGACACGGTCCGTTCGGCGCTGACCATTCGCAAGGTCAAGGATAAGGGGTTGATCGCCTTTCCGACCGGCGGGCCCGCGGTTCCGGGAACCCCCGATCAGTCGACGTAGAAGATTTCCAGCTCGATCTTTCCGGGATCGTTCGGCTCGTTGAGGATCTGATAGCGCGTTGTCGCACCGGCGAGCGGGATATCCAGGTCGCCGCTCGATTTCGCCGACATGGACAGCGCGACACTCATCGGAACGTTGTCCGGGTCGAGCCCGGCGATATTGTCCGCAGTCATGTTGTCGAGCGCCATGAACTCCCGCATCGCCATCAGGAAAACCTTGATCTCGCGCATGTGGGCGGGAACGTGGTGAAGCACCAGCGCGACGCCGGACAGCAGGGCGTTGTTCTCGATGATCACATCCAGAATGTCATACTCGCCACTGCCGATATCGCATTTGATGAAGGTTTGGCCGGGTTCCGACTGAAGCGCCGCAATCGCCGCGTCCAGCCCGATCATGCCCTCGTCGAGGCCCACCGCCTGCCTGTGGTGAACGAAGCCCGCGCCCTTGTCCATAAAGACAGCCTTGTAGTCGCGGTATCGCGCCAGCGCCCGGCGTCGCTGCGCGGCGCTGCCGAGAAACGGAATCAACGCCCGCCGCCGCGCGCGTCTGAGGCCCTCTCCGTCAATGGCGGGATCGTAGCCGTGCAGGGTTTGCAGCGGGGCCATCGCCGCGAAGTCGATCTCGAACTCGAGATTGGGCGCCAGCCCGAGCGACAGGAGGTGGCGCGTGCTCGCCACGGCGTCGGCGGCAACCACATGCCCGCCCTTGTTGTCGCTGCCGAGGCGCACGACCCTGCCCGTTCCCTCCGGTTTGAAAACCTGAGGCAGGAAGCAGGCCAGCTTTCTCTTGGTTGTAAGACCCATTTCCGTTTTCCGAGGACTGGCGCCGCCGCCGGATCGCGTCAGGCCTGATGGTACTCCCTGTACCATTCCACGAAGCGCCTGACACCCACCGCGACAGGCACTTTGGGCTCATAGCCCACAGCATCCTTCAGCAGCGAGACGTCGGCCCAGGTCGCATGGGTATCGCCCGGCTGGGCGGGCAACATGCGCCGCTTGGCCGGCCGTCCGATGGCTTCTTCCAGCGCTGCGATGAAGTCGAGCAGCCGCACCGGCGTCGAATTGCCGATATTGTAGATCCGGTAGGGCGCGTTCGATGATGCGGGATCGGCGGCGTCGCTGTCCCAGTCTGAATCCGCCTCCGCGATTCGGTCGTTCGCGGCGATCACCCCGTCGACGATATCGTCGACATAGGTGAAATCGCGCGAATGATCGCCATTGTTGTAGAGGTCGATGGGCTCTCCGGCGAAGATCGCTTTCGCGAACTTCATCGGCGCCATGTCCGGGCGGCCCCAGGGACCATAGACCGTGAAGAACCGCAAACCCGTCGTCGGGAGCGAGAACAGATGGCTGTAGGAATGCGCCATCAGTTCGTTGGACCGCTTCGTCGCCGCATAGAGCTGCAGCGGGTGCGATGCGCCGTCATGCTCGCTATAGGGCATGTGCGTATTGGCGCCGTAGACCGACGAGGTGGACGCATAGGTCAGATGCTGCACGCCATTGTGCCGGCACGCCTCGAGCATGTTGGCGAAGCCGACCACATTGGTCTGCACATAACTCATCGGTTTTTCGAGCGAATAGCGCACGCCCGCCTGCGCCGCGAGATGAATGACGCGGTCGGGCCGCTCGTCGGAGAAGCACCGGTCGACCAGCGCCGTGTCGACGATATCGCCCCGTATGAAGCGATAGCCGGCCGTGTTGGACTTCCTGGATTGGTCTTCGAGCCGCGCGAGCCGAGCTTCTTTCAGCGCCGGATTGTAATAGTCGTTGACGCAATCGACGCCGATGACGGTGTCGCCTCGTTCCAGCAGGCGCCTTGCGACGTGAAAGCCGATAAAACCGGCGACACCCGTGACGAGGATCTTCATTTCGGAATGCGCAGGGCGGGAAAGATGAGGATCATTCGGCCGCTTCGCTCGTCGTGTCGACCATCCAGCCATTCGATCCCCGGCCGATGCTCTCATAGGTGAAGCCGGCCGCCTCGACCTGAGCCGGGTTATAGATGTTGCGCAGGTCGACCAGCACCGGGCTTTCCATCGTCTCGCGCAGTCTTTCCAGATCCAGCGAACGGAAGGCGTCCCATTCGGTGACGATCACGAGCGCATGCGCGTCCTTGGCGGTCTCGTAGGCGGTTTTGCAGAAGGTCACATTGTCGAGCAGCTGCGCCGCCTGGTCCATGCCTTCCGGGTCATAGGCCTGGATCTTCGCGCCATTGTCCTGCAGCACCTGGATGATGTTGAGCGACGGCGCCTCGCGCATGTCGTCGGTATTCTGCTTGAAGGTCAGGCCGAGCACGCCGATCGTCTTGCCCCGTACCGAACCGCCGCAGGCACGCACCACCTTGCGCGCCATGGCGCGTTTGCGCTGGTCGTTGATGGCGACGGTCGTCTCGATCAGGCGCACAGGGCTTTCCGCGTCCTGCGCCGTCTTGACCAGCGCCAGCGTGTCCTTCGGGAAACAGGAGCCGCCATAGCCGGGCCCGGCATGCAGGAATTTCGGGCCGATGCGGCCGTCCATGCCGATGCCTCGCGCCACGTCCTGCACATTGGCGCCGACGCGCTCGCAAAGATCGGCGATCTCGTTGATGAAGGTCACCTTCATCGCCAGAAACGCATTGCCGGCATATTTGGTCAGTTCGGCGGTGCGGCGCTCCGTGAACAGGACAGGCGCGGCATTGAGGAAGAGCGGCCGGTAGATTTCCTGCATCACCTTGCGGGCGCGCTCGTCGGTCGTGCCGATGACGATACGGTCCGGGCGCTTGAAGTCGTCGATGGCGGAGCCTTCGCGCAGGAATTCCGGATTGGAGACAACGGCGAAATCGGCCTCCGGGTTTTCGGCCCGGATGATCCGCTCGACATCGTCGCCGGTGCCGACGGGCACGGTCGACTTGGTCACCACGACGGTGAAACCGTCCATCGAACGCGCGATTTCGCGCGCCGCCTGTTCGACATAGGAGAGGTCGGCATAGCCGTCGCCGCGGCGCGACGGGGTGCCCACGGCGATAAAGACGACATCGGCCGAAGCGACCGCGGAGGCGAGGTCGCCGGAAAAGACCAGCCGTCCCTGCCTGGAATTGCCTGCCACCAGTGCGTCGAGCCCCGGCTCGTAGATCGGCATGCGGCCGGAATTCAGCGCGTCCAGCTTGGCGGGATCATGGTCGACGCAGATTACTTCGTGGCCGAAATCGGCGAAACACGCGCCCGAAACCAGTCCGACATAGCCGGCTCCGATCATCGTCACTTTCATGGCCAGTCCTTTCCCGCTGAAACGGTCCCGTCGAAGGAAGATCGCGGCTTTGGCGCGGTCGTCGGTCTCATATTACTTTCGCGACGCAGTATCAAACCATCCTTCGGCGCGGCAAGTGCTGTGGATGGAGCCAGCGTAAGCCGGCCGGATCACTTCGCGTCGGGTTCCGGCAGCGCCGCCCTGTGTTCGTTGGCGATCAGCCAGAGGTTGCGCACATAGACGATCAGGCCAAGGCCCTGGCCGGCGATGAACACCGGATCCTTGCGCTGGATGGCGTAGATGAGCAGCAGGCTTCCGCCGGCCAGCGAGAAGAACCAGAAGGCGATCGGCATGACCGAGCGCTTCGCGCGCTCCGACGCGATCCATTGCACCACGAAGCGCATCGTGAAGCAGATCTGGGCGACGAAGCCGAGCGCGACCCATCCGTCGAAGGATTCGACGAAGACGGTGTGAAACCAGGAAAGAAGCTGGTTGAAAAGATCAGCCATGAGGTACTTCCTCTACCCGCGGCACGATCTTCCGCCGCTTGCCGAGCCACCAGACGCCCAGCAGGTCCAGGGCGCCGCGCAATCCGCGGTCGAAAATGCCGTAATTCGATTTGCCATGCCGGCGGGACCGATCGACCACGTCGCAGTGCACCACTGCGTACCCCTCCTGGATCACCAGCGCCGGCAGGAATCGGTGGGTCCCGTTGAAGAAGGGCAGGCGGCGCATGATCTCGGTCCTCACCGCCTTCAGGCCGCAGCCGGAATCGCGCGTATTGTCCTTCAGGATCGCGCCGCGCAGCGCGTTGGCGAAGCGCGAAGCCAGTTGCTTGGCCTTGGAGTCGCGCCGCTTGAGCCGCTGGCCCGCCGCGATCCCGGCGTCCTCGCCAGCCGCGACCAGCGCATCGACGAGCACCGGGATATATTGCGGATCGTTCTGGCAGTCGCCGTCGATCGTCGCGACGATGGCGCCATGCGCGGCGAAAGCTCCCGAGCGCAGTGCCAGGCTCTGGCCCGCGCTGCGGTCGTGGCGCAGATGTCTCAGCGTAAAACCGGGCAGGGCGGCTTCTTCCGCCAGCACCTCCGCCGTAGCGTCGGTGGAGCCGTCATTGACCACGATCACCTCGTAGTCGCGCCCTTCCATGACCGAACGGATCTCACCGAGCAGGATCGGGAGGTTTTCCGCCTCGTTCCGGCAGGGAATGACGATGGACACGAGAGGGGATGCCATGGCGATCTTGTCTTCTGGTGAGGGGAAACGCGTTTGATGCGGGCTCTACTGCGCCGTCAGCGGCATCCTCTTACAGCTTCGCGCGCAGGATGTAAAAGTGCAGTTTGGCCGCATCGCGCCTGTGTCCCGGGAATAGTCCCGATGCATGGAGCCGCGGGCCGGCGCGGTCCCGGCGGAACTGCACCCCGCCAAGAACCGCGACTGTTTGGCGCGGCTGCGCAACGGATCAGACGAATTTGACGCTGACGATCTCGTAGCCGCGCGCGCCGCCCGGCGCCTGCACCTCGACGGAATCGCCTTCTTCCTTGCCGATCAGCGCGCGCGCGATGGGCGAGGAGATGGAAATGCGCCCCGCCTTCACATCGGCTTCCTGATCGCCGACGATCTGATAGACCTTTTCCTCGTCCGTATCCTCGTCGGCGAGCGTCACCGTCGCGCCGAACTTGATGTTCGCGCCGGTCAGCTTGGACGGGTCGATCACTTCGGCTCGGCTGATCAGGTCTTCGAGTTCGCCGATGCGGCCCTCATTATGGGACTGCGCTTCCTTGGCGGCGTGATATTCCGCGTTCTCGGACAGATCACCATGGGCGCGGGCTTCGGAAATCGCCTCTATGATGCGCGGGCGTTCCTCTTGCTGGCGCCACCGCAACTCTTCCTTGAGCTGCGCGAAACCGTTCGCGGTCATGGGCGCTTTTTCCATTTGGCCGATTCCTTCTTATTGGCCCCAAGACTGTGTCTGCGTCACTTGGCGCGACACAAAACAAAACGGCCCCCGCAGCCTATTGCTCAGGAACCGCCTTTATTCACAATAACTATAATCCGATTCAGCGCCGATGCAAAGGGGAGGCCGTCTATCGATATCCCGTGTGGTCAGGCGCGGCGCGGGATATCCCGGCCCTCGAGACCGGGCGGCCGGTAATAGGCGTCCAGCTTCATCCGCTCTCCGACGCTCGGATGGATTGTCGCGTCGGGCGGAATGCGCCGGTGGTCGAAAAGCGGGAAATAGACGCCTTTCGCCTTCGGGCCCTTCTTCAGCGAAGTCGGAGGGATACGCCGCGGCAGGAACTCCACGAAGGGCCAGAAATCGACCATTGAGCCATTGATCGGCTGGCCGGTGCCGGGCTTGATATATTTGGGATATTTCTCGTCCTCGCCGCGCACGATCTTCTTCACGGTCGGGTTGTAGTACTTCAAGCCGAGTTTTGCGGTTTCCTCGATCATCCAGAGCAGCGGTATCTTCGCCTGCGCGCTCTGGCGTTCCGGATAACCGCCGCCGACATCGCCATGCGAGCCGGAGAACCAGACCTCCTTGACGTCCTGCGGAACTGGATCGCGTTTTTTGAAGGGCGGGCCGGAGAACTGGCCGCCTTCCGGCCAGAGCTGCGGGTTGAACATCGTGCGCTGTTCGTCGATCGCCACGGCGTGGCGCACATGCTCGACGCTCGGATTTTTTGCGGTGAAGGCATGCGTCCGCATCCGCGGAAACCAGCGCCCCATCTCGATCACCGAGGCGACCGTGTCGAACAGGCCGAGCGCCTTGATGTCGGGCCGGAACGTGTCGAGCGCGCGTTCATAGAGCCGCATCGTGCGGAAGGCGGCGTTCGGATCGGCCTTGTCGTCGCTGTCGTTGGCCGGTTCGTCGCGGTCGCTGATGCCCTTGTAGGTGCGGTAGGCATAGTCGAGCAGGTTCAGATTGACCGGCGTCATGATGCCGAAGGCATGGATGAAGCCGGCGAGAACCCGCGCCGTATAGGCGCCGCGCTAAAAGCCGAAAATATAGATCGTGTCCGGCGCGCGGTCCTTCGAGCCCCGGTCGAAATTCTCGACAAGGAAGCGGTAGGTTTCCTTGACGTTCTGGTCGAGACCCCAGCCGGTTGCCAGCCCCCAGACTTCCTTGGCCTTCCGCGTCCATTTCAGCCAGTCATTGGCGCCGCCGAACGTACCGACGCCGGGATCGTAATAGACGATCTGGTCGTCATTCTTCCGCAGACATCCGTAAAGCCGCAAGATATTCGTCCGGCTGTCGCTGATCTCGTTGGACGTTCCGTCGCACAATATGACGATATTCTTCGGCATGCGCTCACTCCTTTCCCAAGGGAAACGATAACGCGATTGGGCGGCAAAGAAAAATGATCGGTCTGTGACGCGGTCGCCGATGAAGCGAATGGGCTGGCCGAAACCTCAGAATCCGTGGAACAGCATGTCGAGCGCGGCGACGATGCGGTCGTGCTCACGGGAAAGTTCATGACCGGTCTCATGCAGCATGCTTGCCGGGACGGATGAGAGAAACTCGGTCATCATGGAATAGCTCAGGCCATCGAGTTCGAAGATCGGATTGAGCCTGTCGGCCGGAATTGAAGCGCGCTCGATTGGAATAAGTGGCGCTACCACGCGCGTATCAAGGCCGTCGACAATGTTGGATTGGACATCCAGAACAAGTTCGCCATCGCCGATCCGATACACCCGGTAGCGGGCCATTAAAACATCCGGTACTTGGCCAAGGGCAAGCCGTGCTCCGCGACATAGCGATTGGCGTCGGCGATAGCCTCGGCGTTCTCTTCCTTCCAGCGCCGAGTTTTCTCTTCCCGCACAGCGTCAGCGATGCCTTTTTCTGCTTCGCGAGAAAGGTTGATCCCGAGCGCCTTTGCCTCTTCGATCAGTTCGGATGCGACCGAAAGGTTGGCGCTCGTCTTCTTGGCGGTGCTGTAGTTTTTCATGCGCATAAGTTATGCGCATGCGCGCTCTGGGTCAATCGGATGTTCTTCTGGGACGTCGCCCTTGACCTCAACCATGGTTGAGGCTCTAGCAATCTCGCCGGTGGTTTTGGAGCGGGAGCGAAATCGATGAATCATGAGCCGGGCGCAGTTGGCCCTGCAAAAGGGCGGGAACCCGGCTGGCGTGCGCTCCTTTCGCTGGACTATATCGGGCCGACGACGACGATCAGCCTCGGTGTTGCGCTTTACGCCTTTAACGAGTTCTTCGTTGCGACCGCGCTTCCCTCGGCTGTCGATGAACTGGGCGGCGCGGCCCTGATCTCCTGGGCGTTCACCTTCTTTCTCGTTTTCGCCATTGTCGGTGGGCTTGCCGCTGCCGACCTGAAGGCACGGCTCGGGGCGCGAACCGCGCTTGCCCTGTCGGCGCTTGTCTTTCTTGTCGGCAGCGCGATCACGGTCATTGCGCCGAACATGCCTGTCCTGATTGCGGGGCGGGCAATTCAGGGCATCGGGGAGGGCGTCGTGGCGGCGATCTGCTATGCGCTGATCCCCGTGCTGTTTCCGTCCCCGCTGGTGCAGAAGATATTCGGCCTCGAGGCTTTCATCTGGGCGATTGCCGCATTCGGCGGGCCCGTTCTGGCCGGTTTTCTGACTGAGTTCTTCTCCTGGCGCGTGGCCTTCGGTTTCAATCTGGTGGTCGGCTGCATCTTCCTGCTGCTCGTTTTCCTTGTTGTGCCCAAGGGAGGACGCGGTGAAGGCGTGGCCGGGCCTCCGCTGCTCCGTCTCGGGCTCGCCGGCGGCGCCATTCTCATGATCTCCGTAGCGGCCGCTGCGGCGCATCCCATGGTTGCCGGCCCGGTATGCGGATTGGCTCTTCTGCTTCTCGTCGGTGTGGTTAGCCTGGATCGGCGTAACGCCAATCCGGTTCTTCCCGGTGCGGCATTCCGCTGGAAAGACCCCGTCGGCGTCGGACTTTGGATGATCCTGCTTATGCCCATGGCGCAGGCGGCCGGCGGTGTCTTCATGGTCTACGGCTTCCAGTTCCTTTGGGGCTACGGCGCGACCATCGCCGGCGGGCTGGCGGCAACACTCGCCGTGGCCTGGAGCGTTACCGCCATCCTGGTCGCGATGGTCTCGACGGAGATCGGCCGGTTGCGCGCGATTGCAGTGTCGTCCGTCCTTCTTGCCGCGGGCGCGGCGTTGGCGGCTATCGGCGTGGCGACATACCAGTTCGCCTTGATGATCGCCGCGCAGCTAACGATGGGCGCCGGCATGGGGCTCAACTGGGGGCCGCTCTGCCAGTTGCTGATGAACCGCACGAGTGACGCCGAACGCGACCGAACCTCCGCCATGTTGCCGACCCTGCAGACCGCCGGCTATGCGCTGGGCGCGGCCGTCTTCGGCCTCGTCGCCAATCTGGCAGGCTTCGGCGACACCGCCGACCTCGACGGCGCCCGCGCCGGCATGACAGCCGCTTATGCGAGCGCGACTTTGGTGGCCCTTGTGGCTGCCGTGTTTGGGGTCAGGACAGTGCGAGGGGCCGCGTCAATCAGTTGAAATAACTCTGCAACGGCCGCACCTGCAATTCGCCCTTGCTCAGCGCCTGGATGGCTTCCCCTGCGGCGACGGACCCCGCCATCGTCGTGAAATAGGGGACCTTGTTCATCAGTGCGGCGCGGCGCAGCGGCTTTGAGTCCGTGAACGCCTTCTTGCCTTCCGTCGTGTTGATGACCAGTTGCCCCTGCCGGTTGCGGATGGCGTCCTCGATATGCGGCCGGCCTTCCAGAACCTTGTTGATTTTTGCGGCCGGAACGCCGTTCTCGGCGAGATAGCGCTGCGTGCCGCCGGTCGCCATCACCTTGAAGCCAAGCTCGATGAACAGCTTCGCCGTACCGAGAATGCGCGTCTTGTCGCTGTCCTTGACCGAGATGAACACGGTGCCGGCCTTCGGCAGCTCCGCGCCCGCGCCGAGCTGCGCCTTGGCGAACGCCACGGCGTAATCGTGGTCCAGCCCCATCACTTCACCGGTCGAACGCATTTCCGGGCCGAGCAGCGTGTCGACGCCCGGAAATTTCGAGAACGGGAAGACGGCTTCCTTGACCGCGATATGGTTCAGCGTCGTGATGTCGCGCCGTGCGCCGTAATTGCCGATGGCCGGATCCAGCTTTTCGCCGGCCATGATGCGCGCCGCGATCTTCGCGATGGGCAGTCCGATAGTCTTGGCGACGAAGGGCACCGTGCGCGAGGCGCGCGGATTGACTTCCAGCACATAGACCGCGCCGTCCTTGATCGCATATTGCACGTTCATCAGACCGCCGACATTCAGCGCCTTGGCGAGCGCGATGGTCTGGCGCTCCATCTCGGCGACGATCTCCGCGCCCAGCGTGTGCACCGGCAGCGAGCAGGCCGAGTCGCCCGAATGTATGCCGGCCTCCTCGATATGCTCCATGATGCCGGAGACATAGACGTCCGACCCGTCGCACAGGCAGTCGACATCGACCTCCACCGCGTCGGTCAGATAGGTGTCGAAAAGGAGCGGGTTGGAGCCCAGCAGCGTGTTGATCTGGCCGGTCTTGTCGTTGGGATAACGCGCCTTGATGTCTTCCGGGATCAGTTCCGGCACCGTTCCGAGCAGATAGGAGCCCAGCCCCTCGTCGTCGCGGATGATCTGCATCGCGCGGCCGCCCAGCACGTAGGAGGGGCGCACCACCAGCGGATAGCCGAGCGAGGCGGCGACCATGCGCGCCTGTTCCACCGAATAGGCGATGCCGTTCTTCGGCTGGGTCAGATCGAGCTTGATCAGCAGCTTCTGGAACCGGTCACGGTCTTCGGCGAGATCGATCATGTCCGGCGAGGTGCCGAGGATCGGGATACCGGCCTTTTCCAGCGCATTGGCAAGCTTCAGCGGCGTCTGCCCGCCGAACTGCACGATGACGCCGAGCAATTCGCCCTTTTCCTGCTCCAGCTTCAGGATTTCCAGCACGTCCTCGGCGGTCAGCGGCTCGAAATAGAGCCGGTCCGACGTGTCGTAGTCGGTCGACACGGTCTCGGGGTTGCAGTTGATCATGATGGCTTCAAAGCCGGCGTCCCTGAGGGAAAACGCGGCGTGACAGCAGCAATAGTCGAACTCGATGCCCTGGCCGATCCGGTTCGGTCCGCCGCCGAGGATCACGACCTTCTTGCGGTCGGAAATCTGCGCCTCGTTGGCCGGCGTGCCGGCGAAAGGCGTCTCGTAGGTCGAGTACATATAGGCGGTCGGCGAAGCGAACTCCGCCGCGCATGTATCGATGCGCTTGAAGACCGGCCGCACCTCAAGCGCATGGCGCAATTGCGCAACATGCTTTTCGGTCGTGTTGGTCAGTCCGGCAAGGCGCTGGTCGGAGAAGCCCATCGCCTTGAGCATGCGCAGGTTCTGCGCGTCCTGCGGGAGGCCGTGCGCGCGAATACGCTCCTCCATGTCGATGATCGCCTTGATCTGCTCGAGGAACCACGGGTCGATCTGGCAGCCCGCATGCACGTCCTCGATGGTGAAGCCGAGGCGGAAGGCCTGCGCCACCATGCGCAACCGGTCCGGCGTCGGCGAGCCGATGGCCGCGCGGATGGCGTTCTTGTCGTCGCCTTCGCCGAGCCCGGGAATCTCGATCTCGTCGAGGCCTGTCAGCCCGGTCTCCAGCCCGCGCAGCGCCTTTTGCAGGGATTCCGGGAAACTCCGGCCTATTGCCATCACCTCGCCGACGGACTTCATCGCCGTGGTCAGGGTCGGCTCGGCGCCCGGGAACTTCTCGAAGGCGAAACGCGGGATCTTTGTGACGATGTAATCGATCGACGGCTCGAAGGAGGCCGGCGTCGCGCCGCCGGTGATGTCGTTGTCCAGTTCGTCCAGCGTGTAGCCGACGGCCAGTTTCGCGGCGACCTTGGCAATCGGGAAACCGGTGGCTTTCGAGGCCAGGGCAGACGAACGCGAGACGCGCGGATTCATCTCGATGACGACCAGCCGGCCCGTCTCCGGGCTCACGGCGAACTGCACGTTCGAGCCGCCGGTCTCCACCCCGATCTCGCGCAGCACCGCGATCGAGGCGTTGCGCATGACCTGGTATTCCTTGTCGGTTAGCGTCAGGGCAGGGGCGATGGTGATCGAATCGCCGGTATGCACGCCCATCGGATCGATATTCTCGATGGAGCAGATGATGATGCAGTTGTCCGCCCGGTCGCGGACGACCTCCATCTCGTACTCTTTCCAGCCGAGCACGCTCTCGTCTATCAGCACTTCCGTCGTCGGCGAGGCGTCGAGGCCGCTTTCCACGATCTCGAAGAACTCGGCGCGGTTATAGGCGATGCCGCCGCCTGTGCCGCCCAGCGTGAAGGACGGGCGGATGATCGCCGGCAGGCCAACTTCCTCCAGCGCCTGCGCGGCGAGCCCCATGGCATGGTTCATGTAGCGCTGCTTGCGATCCGACGTGCTGTCGCGCCAGTCCTGTTCCAGCGCGTCCAGGGCCGCGTCGAGCTCCGCGCCCGACAGCGTCGCCTTCAATTCCGCGCGCTTCGCTTCATGCGCCTTGCGGTCCGTATCCTTGATGTCGGAGGCGTTGACCAACACCGAGCGCGGGCATTCCAGCCCGATCCGCTCCATCGCCTCGCGGAACAGCTTGCGGTCCTCGGCCTTGTCGATGGCCTCCGGCTTCGCGCCAATCATCTCGATGTCGTATTTTTCCAGCACGCCCATCTGCTGCAGCGAGAGCGCCATGTTCAGCGCCGTCTGGCCGCCCATGGTCGGTAGCAGAACCATCACCTCGTCGGGCCGCTCGGCGCGTTCGCGCGCGATGATCTTCGCAACCACTTCGGGCGTGATCGGCTCGATATAGGTGGCGTCGGCGAGATCGGGGTCCGTCATGATCGTCGCCGGGTTCGAATTGACCAGGACGATGCGGTAACCTTCCTCCTTCAGCGCCTTGCAGGCCTGGGTGCCCGAATAATCGAATTCGCAGGCTTGCCCGATGACGATCGGCCCCGCGCCGATGATGAGGACGGTGTCGATGTCAGTACGTTTGGGCATGGGATCAGTCCGGCTCGTGCAAAACGACCGGATGGGCGGGGCTCATCCGGCGTCGGAAATCTCTTATTTCTGGCTAGACCGGGCCTATAGGGTAAAGCGCCCTGCCACGGAACCCCCTGCGGGAGTTTTGCCGAGAAAAAACGGCTTCAATCGGTGGGTAGGAAGACTATTTGCGCCGGCCAAAGGGCTTTTTGTGGATAGGCTGATGCGCTGTTTGCGCCGGTGCTGCCGCGGCGTCGGCCTGCGGGACGGCGTCCGGAGCGGGCCGATAAGGCTTGATGAACTGGTTATTATGAATACTGGACGCTTCCGCCGGGCCGGTAAAACGCACGCCGCAGCTCACGCCCTTGATCCACTCCACCTCGGCCGGCCATTTCGCCCCGTCGAGTGGGATGGTCAGGAAGAAGCTCTCCGGCAGGCTCACCGGGCCTGCAAATTGCAGCTTTGCGCCGGATTCGCTTTTGTCGCGCACAGTGCAGGGCACGGTCAGTTCGTCATGATGGAAAGAGACCAGCCCCTCCTTGAGGATCCGGTGCCGGAGATGCTTGCGATTGTTGTGTTCGGCTTCGCTCATCCGATGACAGTTCCATTACTTCCCTAACGTCAAGTAAAACAGGCCTTTGCGGGATGTCATCCGGAGACCCACGACCGAACCGCCGCGCGATTCGCCCGGCTGACAGGTACCTCAGTTCCGCTGACGAGCCGGATCGTCATCCGGTCGCCCGTCGTCTCGATGCCGTCCACGCCGCCGCGCGCAACCCACCACGACCGGTGCACCCGCATGCCGGGATAGAAGGCCAGTTCCGCCTCGGCATCGGACAGGCGCATGAGAATGAGATCGCGCCCCTTGGTCGTCGTCACTTCCAGATAATGATCCTGCGCCTGCAGGCTGACGAGTTCCGTGCCGAGCCGGGCCGGAATGCGTTTCAGGAAGCGGTTTCCGTTGTCCTCGGCCGGCGCGGGAGAAAGGTCCGTCTCCGCCGCCTTTGGGCTCGACACATCGTAGATCGTCGCGATCGCCAGCGTGATCACCAGGCACATACCGTAGAGCGCGACCAGATCGGCGGCGGAAGTCGACATAGAATCGGGAAAAACGAAATTGACCAGCCAGACCTCCGCGGTGATCGGCAGAGCGGCCAGCAGTGCCCCGAGCGCGATCGACGGCATCCGCGCGCCGATGAGCGGCCGGATCAACCGCACGAGAAGCACTGTTGCAAACTGTCCCGTCACGAAGGTGGAGAACGCGATCGTCGCCCAATAGGCGGTTCGTTCCGCCGCGTTGAAGCGTGTCAGCGTGCCGGCCGGACCGCTGACGACGAGGATCGCGATGGCCGCGGCGAGCACGATCCAGAAGCCCGGGCGGCGCAGAAGGCCCTGCACTTCGCGAAGCGCGAACTGCAGCGCGCCGCCTTTCGCGAAGGCTTCTCGTCGGTCCGCGTAATCGGAATTGTGCTGCTCCATGCAGCTTTCCTAGCAAGTGCGTCGAACAACGAAAAGCGCACGCAAAAGGAGTTTGCCGTGAACCTTGCCCTCTTCGCAAATGCATCGCTCGCCATTCAGATGCACGTCGTCGCCGCCATCCTGGCTTTCCTGATCGGCGGCTATGTGCTGATCCGCCGGAAGGGCGACCGCCTGCACCGCAATCTCGGCAAGGCCTGGGTCGCACTCATGGCCCTGACCGCACTGACGTCCTTCGCCATCCACACGATCCGCTTGATCGGCCCGTTCAGCCCGATACACATTCTCTCGGTGGTTACGCTGATCTCGCTCTGGTTCGCGGTGCGCGCCGCGCGCCGGCGCGACATCGCCCGGCATCTCGGCACCATGCGGATGCTCTATGTCTACGCACTGATCGGGGCAGGGGCCTTCACCTTCCTGCCGGGGCGGCTGATGAACCGGCTCGCCTTTCACGGCGATCACCCCTGGATCGGATATGCGGCGGTCGGCGCGGCGGTACTGTTCGCCCTCTTTGTCGCCGCGAAGGCCTTTCCGGGTCTTGCGCACCGGCTCGGACTCTCGGCCTGAGAGATCAGCCGCCGGTCAGTTCCAGCGGCGGCAAGTCTGCCGCCGCGGCGAGGATCGTGTCGAGCAGCCCCGGAAAAAGCGTGTCGAGATCGTCGCGCCTCAGGCTGATCAACCGGTTCGTGCCGACGGCCTCGGTCCATGTGATTCCTGCCTCGCGCATCTTGGCGAGGTGGTAGCTGATATTCGACTTCGAACCGAGCGAATTGAAAACGCCGCAGGCACAGGAACGGCCGTCATTTCTGGCGAGACAGGCGACGATCGCCAGTCGTGTCGGATCGCCAAGGACGGCCAGCACATTGGCGAGGCTGATCTGCTCGCGTGTCGGGTGATGAATGCTCATGGCCTGTTCGGTTTCTCCTCCCGAGAGAAATGGCGATTGACAGTGTGCCGTAACAGGTTCAAAAGTTCAAGAACTATTGAACAATGAATTTCCAAAGAAGGCTCCCCATGGATCGCCGTCTGATCTGGCTCGCAATCGGTGCGTTTGCGACCTCCACCGTGGCGTTTGTTTTCGCCGGCCTGTTGCCGCTAATCTCCGAATCGGTCGGTGTTTCGCTTGCGCGCGCGGGGCTGCTGATGACCGTTTTCTCACTGTCCTACGCCATCGGCACGCCGATATTATCGACGCTCACCGGAAGCGTGGATCGCCGGACGGTCATCGCCGGCGCGCTGTCCGTGTTTATCATTGCCAATCTCGGCGCCGCCTTGGCCGGCTCCTACGCGGCGCTGCTGGCCGCGCAGATCGTAATGGGGGCCTTTACCGGCCTTTTCGCCTCCACTGCGCAGTCGACCGCGATCGCGCTGTCGGCGCCGGAGCATCGCGCGAGGGCGGTCTCAACCGTTTTGACAGGCACCACGCTGGCCGTGGCCTTCGGTGCACCGCTGGGCGCGTTGATCGGCAACCTTGTCGGTTGGCGCTTCACCTTCCTTTTCATCGGCGTGGTCGCGATATTCTGCCTCGCTATCCTTTGGCTGAGGCTGCCGCGCGACATCGAGGGAGTGCGTCTTTCCCTGGGAGAGCGCATCCTTGTCATCACCCGCCCGGGTGTTTTCCATGCCCTGTCCGTTACATTCCTCTATCTGGCCGGCGGTTTCACATTGATCGCCTATCTGGCGCCGCTCGCCATAGAGGGGGCCGGTCTTTCCAAGAACGCCGTGCCGGCTTTGTTGCTCGTCTTTGGCGTCGGCGCGGTCTTCGGCAACACGATCTCGGGCCGCCTTGCCGACCGTCTCGGGCCGAGCCGTGTCGTGTTGCTCTCGCTTTCGGGCGGTCTCGTCCTGTCACTGGTGATTGCATTTCTGGTCGCGTTCGCACCGGACCATATCGCCGGACCGGTCCTGCTGGCGCTGATGTTCCCTTGGGGTATCGTCGGCTGGGCCTTCCCGCCCGCCCAGGCGAGCCGGCTCGTCGCGCTCGCGCCTGAACTCGCGCACCTGACCATGCCGCTGAACGTCTCCGCCATGTATTTCGGTATCGCCAGCGGCAGCCTGATCGGCGCGCAGGTCATGGCCTTCTTGTCGGTTTCCTGGCTCGCTTTCATCGCCTCGGCGCTGCTTGTCGTCACGATTGCAGTCCTTGTGCTCGACAGGCGTCCAGTGCCCGGTCTCGCCCCGGGCTGAGCCGCGTGCAACCTTCCGCGTCTTGAAGCTTTATCAATCCTGCGCCATTGATGGATTTCGAGCGTAAGGAGACAGCATATGCGCTGGGAAGGCCGACGGCAGAGTTCGAACATCCAGGACATGCGCGGAACCCGCTCCCGCCGCACCTCCGGTTACTCCACACGCCCGCGTGTGCGCATTCCCTCCGGCGGCCGCACCGTGCGCGCCGGCGGTGGAGGCATCGGCACGATCGTCATCCTCGTCATCCTGTTCTTCGCGCTGCGCTCCTGCGGCATCGATCCGCTGGAGATTCTCGCGGGCGGCGGCTCCGATCCCTTCGGCCAGGGCATGCCGCAGACACAAACCAGTGCGCCCACCGGCACGACCCGCAACGACGAGACGACGCAATTCGTCGCCACCGTCCTCGCCGAGACCGAGGATGTCTGGGGCGGCATCTTCGAGGCGAATGGCAAGACCTATCCCGAACCGGTCCTCGTCCTGTTCGAAAGCCAGGTGTCGTCGGCCTGCGGTTTCGCCAGCGCCGCCTCCGGCCCGTTCTACTGCCCGAACGATTCCAGGCTCTATCTCGATGTCTCGTTCTTCGATGAGCTGGCGCGCCGCTTCAAGGCGTCGGGCGATTTCGCCCAGGCCTATGTCGTCGCCCATGAGGTCGGCCATCACGTGCAGAACATCATCGGCGTGCTGCCGCAATTCAACAAGATGCGGCGCACCATGAGCCAGGCCGAGGCCAACGCCATGTCCGTGCGGGTCGAGTTGCAGGCAGACTGTTTCGCCGGCATCTGGGGTCATTACACGGCGCAGAAGGGCCTGCTCGAAACCGGAGACCTCCAGGAGGCGCTGAACGCGGCGACGCAGATCGGCGATGACGCCATCCAGCGCCGCACACAGGGCTATGTCGTGCCGGAAAGCTTCAACCACGGCACCTCCGCGCAGCGCCGCGAGTGGTTCAACCGCGGCTTTGAGTCGGGCAAGCTGAGCGACTGCGATACCTTCAACAATCCGGTCTGATCCCGGACAGTGGCAAAGCCGAAGGAGACCGACCTCTATCCCCCGGTCAAGAAGCTGCTCGAAGATCAGGGCTATGAGGTGAAATCGGAGATCGGCGCCGCCGATGTCGTCGCCATGCGCGGCGACGAGCCGCCGGTCATCGTCGAACTGAAAGCCGGATTTTCCCTCTCGCTCTTCCATCAGGCGATCGACCGGCTCGCCATTGCCGACACGGTCTATGTCGCCGTGCCGCGCGGCAAGGGCAGGCTTTTCCTGTCGTCGCTAAAATCCAATCTGAAGCTCTGCCGCCGTCTCGGCCTCGGCCTGATCACGGTTCGCCTCGAGGATGGCTTCACCGAAATCCATCTCGACCCCGGCCCCTATGTGCCGCGCAGAAACAAGGCGAAGTCGGCCCGCCTGCTGCGCGAATTCGCCCGCCGCGTCGGCGATCCCAACCAGGGCGGCATGAACCGCGCGACCATCGTCACGGCCTATCGTCAGGACGCGATGCGTATCGCTGCGCATCTGCGCGAGATCGGTCCGGCCAAGGCCTCCGACATTGCAAAGGCGACCGCCGTCGCCCGCGCCCGCGCCATCATGGCCGACGACCACTATGGCTGGTTCGAACGCGTCGAGCGCGGAATCTACAAACTGAGCCCGAAGGGCGAGGCGGCGGCCGACGAAATCCCGGCATCGTAGCTATTTCTCGCTGTCGAGCATCGCCATCTGCGGCGCGTTGTAGCGCGCGCCCGCTGCCGAGTTCCTCGGTACCGCCGCCTCGATCGCGTCGAGATCCGCGACCGACAGCGTCGCTTCTCCCGCGCCCAGAATGTCGGCAAGCTGCTCGCGGGTGCGCGATCCGATGAGTGGCACGATGTCGTCGCCCTGCGCGGCGACCCAGGCAAACGCCGTCTGCGCCGTCGTCATCCCCTTGTCCTTGGCCACTTTCGTCAGCGCGTCGACCAGAGTGAGGTTCTTTTCCTCATTGCCCGCGTCGTAGCGCGGCATCCGCCCGCGAATGTCGCCCTTGCGCTTTTCCGTGCCCGCTTTCCAGCCTCCGCCGAGCATGCCGCGCGACAGCACGCCATAGGCGGTGACGCCGATGCCCAGCACGCGGCAGATCGGCAGGATGTCGTCTTCGATGCCGCGCGACATCAGCGAGTATTCGATCTGCAGGTCGCTGATCGGCGCCTCCAGCGCGGCCTTGCGGATCGTCTCGGAGCCCACTTCCGACAGCCCGACATGGCGCACGTAACCGGCGTCGATCATGTCCTTGATCGCGCCGACCGTCTCCTCGATCGGCACATTCGGGTCGAGCCTCGCGGGGCGATAGATGTCGATATGGTCGAGTCCGAGCCGCGTCAGCGTGTAGGCGAGGAAGTTCTTCAGCGCCGCCGGCCGCGCGTCATAGCCGTTCCAGGAAGCATCCGGCCCGCGCATCGCGCCGAACTTCACGCTGACCTGGAAACTGTCGCGGTCGCGCCCTTTCAGCGCTTCGCCGATCAGCAATTCGTTCGAACCCATGCCGTAGAAATCGCCCGTGTCGATCAGCGTCACGCCAGCGTCGAGCGCTGCGTGGATCGTCGCGATGCTCTCGGCATGGTCGGCCGGCCCGTAAGTGCCCGACATCGCCATGCAGCCCAGCCCGAAGCGCGAGACGACCGGGCCCCTGCGTCCAAGTTTGACCGTTTTCATCGAAGTTCCTCCGCGATTGGCCGATCATCTCCGCCGCCGGCGCAACCGGCAATGGTTCCGCGCATTATTTTCACAGCGCTGTGCTAATATGAGGGCGAGGGAGGATGAGATGGTCATGATCGCACGCACGCTCGTTGTCGCGGCCGGCATCGTCGGCGGCGCTGTCTCGTCGCAGGCGCCGGAATTCACCCAGCAATATCGCCAGCGCCTCGGCGGTGCCCTGCAGGAGCTGCGCACCATCGTCGAGGACTTCGACGCCGATGCCACCCGCAGCGACCTGTCGCGGCAGGAAGCGCTGAACCGCTACCGGGCCTCGGCCGACGCTTTCCTGCGCGAGCGCGGCATGTCGATCGGCAGGACGATTCACCGCTATGAGAGCCTGCAGCGCCAGGCCGCCCGCTTCGAGACATGGCCGGATTTCGCTCGGCCTGCCGCGCTGATCGGCGAAAGTGACCCGACGCTTGTCCATGGCGCATGGCAGGAATTCAGGCCCGGCGTGCCGTTGACGGCGACGGGCGCGATCTGGGCCGTATTCGGCTTCCTCGCGGCCGCGCTTCTGGCGCAGGGCGGGCGCATGGCCGGCCGTGGCACGGCTGGCGCCGCCCGACGCCGTGGCGTCCCCGCCACGCGACAGGGCAGGGCGGCCTATGCCGGCGAGATGATCGGCGGCGCGCCGGAAGTGCTGCCCGATCCGGACGGCCCGACCGTCGATGACGGCCGCCATATCCGGCGATGAATTTCCAGCGATAAAGGCCCGACGGTCTGTCAGACCTTGTCCGGCATGCAGACGCGAATGCGGTGCTCGTCCGGATCGATGGCGACGAAGGTCAGGCCGAAGACCGCGTCGTGTAACGCCTGCTCGATCGCTACTCCCGCCTCCGACCAGCGGTCGTGCAGTGATCGCACGTCGTCTTCGGCGGGAACCATGAAGGCGATCTCGCTGCGGTGTCCCGAGCCGCCGGACACGAAATCCCGGGCTCCGGTCGACCAAAGGCCGAGGCTCGTCCCGTTTTCGAACTCGAAGGCGGCGTAGCTCGGGAAGACGGAAGTCGGCGCGGTCTCGAACAGCGTTTCGTAGAATGCCGCGCTCTTTTCGGGGTTTTCCACATAGAGAAGGAAGAGATTTGGTGCCTGCATGATCGTGCTCCTTGTTTCGGAACACGTAGCACCCCGCCCTGTCTGAACCTGTCAGTATGATCGCGTCGCCACGGTCGCGATGTCCGGCGCCGCTAGTCCTTCGGCGGAGCCTTCTGCACCACCTCCACCGGTGTACGCATGATGACTTCGCGATGCGGGAAGGGAATGTTGATGCCGGCCGCCTTGAAGGCGTCCCACAGCGCCAGCAGCACCTGGCCGCGAATATTGGTCAGCCCGCCTTGAGGATCGGTGATCCAGAAGCGCAGCTTGAAATCGATCGACGAGGATCCGAAGGCGGTCATCCAGCAGACCGGCTTCTTGTTGTCCACCACGCGCTCCACTGTCTGTGCGGCCTCGATGGCGATGCGGATAACCTCATGCGGGTCGCTGTCATAGGAAACGCCGAAATCGACGTCGAGGCGGACAAACTTGTCGGAGAATGACCAGTTGATCACCTGCTGCGTGATCAGATCCTCGTTCGGGATCAGATATTCGCGCCCGTCGCGGGTGATCACCGAGACGAAGCGGGCGCGCAATTCGCGGATCCAGCCGAACGTGTCGCCGAGTTCGATCGTGTCGCCCGGTTTGATCGACTTGTCGGCAAGGATGATCACGCCGGAGATGAAGTTCGACACCACCTTCTGTAGGCCGAACCCGAGCCCGACGCCGACCGCGCCGGAAAAAACCGTCAGCGCGGTCAGGTCGACGCCGATGGCGTTGAGCGCGATCAGCCCCGCCAGCACGGTGAGCGTGATACTCACCACCTTGCCTGCCAGCACCTTGAAAGAGGGCGACAAATCCGACGAGGCGGAGATGCGGCTGGCGAAGAAGCTTCCGGCGATATGCGCGACCCAGAGGAGCACAGTGGTGACCGTGATCGCGCGGATCACGAACAGCGCCGACAGCCGGAAATCGCCCAGATTGACGGCCAGCCCGTCCAGGAAGGTCTGCGCCTCGTCGCGTACATCGAGCACGCCGACAGCGACATAGACAAAGATGCAGAAGGCCACGAAGCGGGCCAGCGAGCGGCTGCGGATGATCCGTGTCAGCACAGACGCGGCAAGCCATGTGAAGCCGAGCACCAGCGCCAGCGACAGCATGTAGCTGCGGCTGGGCCATGTCATCATCAGGATCGCCTCCCGGGCGACCGCAAGGAAAATCAGGAACATCACCCATTCGGTGCGCCGCATGAAGGCGATGATGACGCGAAGCAGCCCCGGATTGCCCTTGATCAGCCGCGCCCGTTCTTCGAGGGCCGGTTCGATCTTCAGCGACAGCAAGTAAGCGACGCCGAAACAGGCGACGATGATCAGGAACTGATAGAGCGTCCAGGGCTGCGCGACATAGCCCTGCAGAAAGCGGAGCAAATCCCCCAGCCGCTGGCCCCATTCGGTGATGTCGTAGCTTTCCATGATCCGAGATTAATGCATCTCGCCGCATTGGGAAGTGCAGCCGACAGCAGATTGGCGATTCGACGCCTTTCCGTTGACCAGGATAATTTACGTTGATATCAACATGAAGTGGGGGAATTCGTATGACGCGATCGCCTGCCCATACTCTGGCTCGGGAATCTCGATGGACGAAATCGTTATACACACCCTGGATTGGGTGCCGGAATTGCCGCGAGGCTATGTTAGGGACCTTCGGGTTCGATGGGCGCTGGAGGAGGCCGGTTTGCCCTACCGTGTGGAATCGACCCCACTTCGCCAGAAGACCGAAGAACATTTCGCCCATCAGCCATTCGGTCAGGTGCCGTGGCTGACCCACGGCGACATGACGATCTTCGAGAGCGGTGCAATCCTGCATTACCTCGGCACCCGAAGCGAAGCACTTATGCCGGCAGATCCGTCACAGCGCGCACAAGTCACTCAGTGGCTCTTCGCCGCGCTCAATTCTGTCGAGATGCCTGTCGTGCCGTGGACGCTCTTTCGCTTTGCGAACGAAGAGCCGGACTCGCAAGGATGGAGGCAGTTGAACGGTTTTCTGCACGGACGGCTGAAGCACATGGACACTGTGCTGGCAAAAACTGAATGGCTTGTCGGCGATTTCTCCGTTGCCGATATAGCAATGTCGGACGTCCTGCGACTTGTTGACCGCTTCGAGGAGCTTGCCGCCTATCCGAAATGCCGCGCCTATGTCGCCCGCGCGACCGCTCGTCCGGCATTTCGCAAGGCCCACGCGGACCAGTTGGCGCACTTCGCCGCCGCGGACGGCTGAGCGAGTGGTTAGCGTTCGGCCAGCGCGTCTTCGCCGCGTTTCTCGCGGATCAGGTTGAAGAACCGCTTGAAGAGATAGTGGCTGTCCTGCGGGCCGGGCGAGGCTTCCGGATGGTGCTGCACCGAGAAGATCGGTTTGCCGTCGACAGCCAGGCCGCAGTTGGAACCGTCGAAAAGCGAGACATGCGTCTCGGTCACGCCCTGCGGCAGCGTCTTGGCGTCGACCGCGAAACCGTGATTCATCGACACGATCTCCACTTTGCCGGTCGTGTGGTCCTTGACCGGGTGGTTCGCGCCGTGATGGCCCTGATGCATCTTCACGGTCTTGGCGCCGAGCGCCAGAGCCAGCATCTGGTGGCCGAGACAGATGCCAAAGACCGGGATGCCGCTCTCCAGCAAGGTCTTGATCGTCGGCACCGCGTATTCGCCGGTCGCCGCCGGATCGCCGGGGCCGTTCGACAGGAAGATGCCATCGGGTTTGAGCGCCAGCACGTCTTCCGCCGTCGCCGTGGCCGGCAGCACGGTCACCTTTGCGCCGAGACCCGCCATCAGCCGCAGGATGTTGCGCTTCACGCCATAATCGAGCGCGACAATATGGATGTCGCCATCGCCGACCGTGTGGGAGCCGTAGCCCTCGTCCCAGACCCAGGGCGTCTCGTTCCATGTCGAGGACTGGCCGGACGTGACCTCCTTGGCGAGGTCGAGGCCGACAAGGCCGCCCCAGCCGCCGGCGCGCTTCTTCAGCGCTTCGATGTCGAAATTGCCGGCCGGGTCGTGGGCGATGACGGCGTTCGGAACGCCATGCTCGCGGATATAGGCGGTCAGCGCGCGCGTATCGATGCCGGACAGCGCGACGATGCCGCGCGCCTTGAGCCACGCGTCCAGATGTCCGCCGGCGCGATAGTTGGATGGGTCCGTGATGTCGGCCTTGAAGATCGCACCGACAGCGCCGGCCCGCCGTGCCGGGGTCAGGTCCTCGATATCCTCGTCATTGGTGCCGATATTGCCGATATGCGGGAAGGTGAAGGTGACGATCTGTCCGGCATAGGACGGGTCGGTCAGAATTTCCTGGTAGCCGGTGATCGCGGTGTTGAAGCAGACTTCCGCCTCCACCGCACCGGTGGCGCCGAAACCTTTTCCCTCCAGAACCGTTCCGTCTGCCAGAACCAGCATGGCGGTGGGTTTCTCCACCGTCCAGGCGGCAGTCTTTGTTGCGTCGGCGAAGGGCTCGGTCATGAAGCGTCTCGAAACAGTGAATGGGGGGCGTCTTGCTTTTGCGGGCGTTTAACACCATATGCGGGCGCTGAAAACACCGCGGATGGCCAGAAATACCACGCTTGGAAAGCGTTTCGTGGTTCGTTCCGGTCCGTGGCTTTTTTATGACCCTGCTGTGTTCACTTTATGGCTGTGGATAAGAAAGTCGAGAGATATCAACGTGTTAACAACGAGGTCGGCTCTTGCCATGCGCTGTGAACGGCGCTATGGTCCGTCCACCATCGGGGAGTTATTGCGATGCGCGATGCGATTCAAGCTGCGCTGAAGGATGCTCAAAAATCACAGGATAATTATCGTCTCTGCACGCTTCGCCTGATATCGGCGGCGGTAAAGGATCGCGACCTTGCCAACCGGTCCGCCGGCAAGGATCCGGTTTCCGACGAGGAAATCGGCGAGATCCTGACCAAGATGGTCAAGCAGCGTCGCGACTCGGCGAAATCCTATGAGCAGTCTGGCCGTCTCGATCTTGCCGATCAGGAACGCGCGGAATCTGCGGTCATTCTCGAATTCCTGCCCAAGCAGATGTGCGAGGCGGAAGTCGAGCAGGCCTGTCAGAATGTTGTTCAGGAGACCGGCGCGGAAGGCCTGCGCGATGTGGGCAAATGCATGTCCACACTCAAGCAGCGTTTTGCCGGCCAGATGGATTTTTCCAAGGCCTCGGGCGTCGTGAAGTCGATCTTGCAGCAGTAACGCTGCATTTTTTGTTTCATCACCTGAAAATCGCCCAGGCGAGCGGCAGCAGAATCGCTGTCGCCAGCGCGTTGAGCCCCATCGCGAGGCCGGCGAAAGCGCCCGCCACTTCGTTGACCTGAAGCGCCCGCGCCGTACCGATGCCATGCGCCCCGGTGCCCATCGCGAAGCCGCGCGCCGCCCAATCCTTCACGCCTGCCAGATTCAGCGCCAGCGGCCCCAGCGCCGCGCCGAGGATTCCTGTCGCGATAACCAGCACCGCCGTCAGTGACGGCAATCCGCCGAGAGAGTCGGAAATGCCCATGGCAACCGGCGCGGTCACCGATTTCGGACCGATCGAGATGATCGTGCGATGACTCGCCCCGAGCAGCCAGGATATGCCCATCGCGCTCGTTGCCGCGAACGCCGAGCCCGTGAACAGGCTCACCGCGATGGCGAGCGCCGATTCGCGCACCCGGTGAAACTGCCGGTAAAGCGGTACCGCCAGCGATACGGTGGCCGGGCCGAGCAGGAAGTGCACGAATTGCGCGCCCTCGAAGAAGGTCTCGTAGGACGTTCCCGTCAGCATCAGTATAGCCACCAGCATCACGACGGCGAACAGGACCGGATTGAGCAGCGGGTTCATGCCGCCGCGCTTGTAGATCCACATGCCGGCCTGGTAGGCGGCGAGCGTCATCGTCAGGTGCAGAAGCGGGCTCGCGGACAGATAGACCCAGACATCCTGCAATTCGGACTGGAGTTCATTCGGCATCGTCGACGCTCCCCGGCTTCTTTCGCGTCAGCGCCTGCATCATCAGCCCGGTCACGGCGATGGTCGCCATGGTCGAGATGACCAACGCCACGGAGACCGCGATGCCGTCGCCGGCCAACAGGCTCAGATGCACCATAATCCCCGTGCCAGCCGGCACGAACAGCAGCGACAGGTTGGAGAGCAGCGCGCCCGAAACGGTGTCGAGGTCCTTCGGGATCGATCCCCGGATCGACAGCCCGGCGAAAAGCAGCACCATGCCGAGCACCGGTCCCGGCACGGGAAGGCCGGTCGCCGCCACGAAGGCTTCGCCGACAAGTTGGCAAAAGAAGATCAGGGTCAGATAGTTCAGCATCGCACACCTCCGGTATCGGGAAGCATATTCGCTAATTCACGCCCGCTTGTCGCCCCTGATGCAGCTCCGGGTGCTTCCGTAACGAAAGTTCGGTAACCCATCTAAACACATTGTTTGCTTTTCTTCGGGAAACTCTGCGTCAAAACAAGAAAAACAACTGCAATCGAAAGAAGGTGTGCCCATGCCGACGTCCGATGTGTTCGGCCGCCAGGCGGAACCGAAAAAAGACCAGCGCAGCTACGTGAAACTGCGCAACGGCTATATGAAAACCGGGGGGATGGTCGTCGATATGTTCCCCGGCGGGATCGAGCTTGAGATGCTGTCGACCTCGGGCATGAAATTCGGCGACAATGTCGAACTGCACAGCGACAAGATCGGCTATATCGACGGCATGATCAGCTGGGTAAAGACCCGCCGCCTCGGCGTCGAATTCGACCGCACCTCCAACAACGCGGCCAAGGTGGCCGCGTTCCTGAAGAACTTCCATCAGGGATAGCCGCGGTCTGCGTGAGCGCGAGTTCGCTCCCTGCATGATTTCCACGCGAGCATTTCGCCCAAATCCCGCAGTGGTGCGTCCCGTCTGATCCGCCGATCCCTGTGAATTGCGGGAACCGCGTCATCATCGCTTGGCCTCGGCTTGTCGGCACCTGTATAAGGTGGGCAGATTCCCGAAAAGGCCGCCCATGCGCTTCTCCCAGTCCTTCCTCGACGAGATTCGAGATCGCGTTCCGATTTCGGACGTGATCGGCCGGCGCGTCGCATGGGACAAGCGCAAGACCAATACGTCGCGGGGCGACTACTGGGCTTGCTGCCCGTTCCACGGCGAGAAGACGCCGAGCTTCCACTGCGAAGACAAGAAGGGCCGCTATCACTGTTTCGGCTGCGGCGTCTCCGGCGACCATTTCCGCTTCCTGACCGAGCTTGACGGCATGGCCTTTCCGGAAGCCGTCCAGCAGGTCGCCGACATGGCCGGCGTGCCGATGCCGGAACGCGATCCGGAAGCCGAGCGCCGCGAGGCGGTGCGCGCCACGCTGACCGACGTCATGGAAATGGCGGCGGCCTTCTTCGAAGGGCAGTTGCAGCTTGCCGGCGGCGCAAAGGCGCGCGCCTATCTGCGCGACCGCGGCCTCTCGGGCCAGACCCAGAAGAAATTTCGCCTCGGCTATGCGCCCGACGGCCGCAACGTGCTGAAGGAGCATCTCGCGTCAAAGGGCGCGACGAAGGGCCAGATCGAAGCCTGCGGCCTCGTCGTCTTCGGCGACGACATTCCTGTCTCCTACGACCGGTTCCGCGACCGCATCATGTTCCCGATCGAGGATGCGCGGGGCAGAGTGGTCGCCTTTGGCGGCCGGGCGCTGTCCGCGGATGTGCCGGCCAAATATCTGAACTCGCCGGAGACGGAACTCTTTCACAAAGGCAACCTCCTCTACAATCTGCGCCGCGCCCGCGAAGCCATGCAACGCGACGGGACGGTCGTTGCCGTCGAGGGGTACATGGACGTCATCGCGCTCGATCAGGCCGGCATCTCCAACGCCGTCGCGCCGCTCGGCACCGCGCTGACCGAAAACCAGCTCAACCTGCTTTGGCGCGTCACCCAGGAGCCGGTCCTGTGTTTCGACGGAGACAAGGCGGGCGTGCGCGCCGCCTGGCGCTCGCTCGATCTCGCTTTGGCCGGCCTCAAGCCCGGCCGCTCGGTGCGCTATGCCCTGCTGCCCGAGGGCAAGGATCCCGACGATCTGGTCAAGGCCGGCGGGCGGGAGGCCTTCGATACGGTGCTGAAGGCCGCCAAGCCGCTCGCGGACATGCTGTGGTCGCGCGAGACCTCCGGCCGCGTCTTCGATACACCGGAACGCCGTGCCGAATTGGAAAAGAACCTGCGTGAGGCGACCGGCCAGATCGCCGACGAAAGCGTCCGCCGGCACTACGGCCAGGCGATGCGCGAGCGTATCCAGGCGCATTTCGGAGCGCCGCAGCAGGCGCGCGGCGGCAATCGCGGCGCCAGCAATCGCTACGGCGGGCAGAGACGCGGCGGCAGGGGAGCCGGCGCGCTGGGCGGCGGTCGTCTCGCCATCTCCGAAAGCCTCACGCGCTCGCGTCTGCTGACGGCGGGCGGCGACGACATGCCATTGCGCGAGGCGGCGCTGGTCGCCACCGTGCTCACCCACCCGGACCTGCTCGCCGATCATTTCGATGACTTCACCCGCCTCGATCTCGACCATGGCGGGCTGGAGCGGCTGCGCAGCGCCATTCTCGACGCCTGCGCCACCGGCCGTCCGCGCAGCCGCGACGCGCTGCTCGAACATCCGGCGCTCGCCTCGCAGAAGGCGACGGTCGAGGCGCTGGAAAAACTGATCCGCCGCGCGCGGCTGTGGACGGCCACCGCCGAGGCCGCCCATGAGGATGCGCAGGAAGGCTTCACCCAGGCGTTGCGCCTGCACCGCCGGGCCAAGTCGCTGCGCCGCGAGCTGCGCGCCGCCGAGGCCGCGCTCGGTTCGGAAGCCAGCGATTTCAATTTCGGCAGGCTCGCCGATATCCGCAAGGAGATCGACGAGACCGAATCGCTGGAAGCGCTTGTCGACGGCTTCGGCGTCTCCTCGGGCCGCCCGTCGCGGTCTTTCTGACCGCAGGGCCCGCCATACCGGCTTTTTTGCGCGAATCGGCGCCGCAGGTGTTGACGCCTGCTCGAATCGCGGGAATCAAGAAAGTTCCGGGTCGCTCCCGGTATTTTGGTCGGTTTGCAAGCTCGTTTTACATCGCACCATTGGATTGGCGCGAACTACGCCTAGATTAGGGGTAATTGGCAATTAACAACCTTCGCATATCGCTGTTCCCTGATGATTCGGGAGCGGGCATGCGACGCACACCGAACAGGTGACCTGACAGGCGGGAGCGCGGCCCTCGACGACCGACGCCGGAGACAAGAATTTCATGGCAACAAAAGCAAAAGAAAAAACCGAAGCAGAAACCGCACCCGAGCAGGCAGCCCCCGACGGCCCGTTGCTCGACCTGACAGCCGACAGCGTGAAGAAGATGCTGCGCCTCGCCAAGAAGCGCGGCTATGTCACGATGGACGAGCTGAATGCGGTTTTGCCTTCGGAAGAGGTGACCTCGGAACAGATCGAGGATACCATGTCCACTCTCTCCGAGATGGGCATCAACGTTGTCGAGGATGACGAGGTCGAGAGCGACAACGACAATTCCTCCGACGACGAAGAGGATAGCGGCTCCACCGAACTGGCGACCACCACCGGCAGCGCCGTCACCACGACCGCCCGCAAGAAAGAGCCGACGGACCGCACCGACGACCCGGTGCGCATGTATCTGCGCGAAATGGGCACCGTCGAGCTGCTGTCGCGCGAAGGCGAAATCGCCATCGCCAAGCGCATCGAGGCCGGCCGCGAGACCATGATCGCGGGCCTCTGCGAATCGCCGCTGACCTTCCAGGCCATCATCATCTGGCGCGAGGAACTCAACGAGGGCAATATTCTCCTGCGCGACATCATCGACCTCGAGGCGACCTATGCAGGTCCCGAGGCGAAACAGGCCCCCAAGGTGCCGACGCCCGAGGAGATCGAGCAGGCCAAGAAGGAGCGCGAGGAAAAGGAACGTGCGCTGCGCGCTCCGCGCCGCTCCGACGACATCACCGATGTCGGCGGCGAGGGCCAGCAGGAAGAAGACGATGACGACGAGGACGAGGTCAACCTGTCGCTCGCCGCGATGGAGGCCGAGCTTCGCGAAGGCGTCATGGAGACGCTCGACACGATCGCCTCGACCTATTCCAAGCTCCGCAAGCTGCAGGACCAGCATGTCGAATCGTCCCTGCAGGACGCCGACGCCCTGTCGCCCAGCCAGCAGAAGCGCCTGAAGCAGCTGAAAGACGAGCTGATCACCGACGTGAAGTCGCTGTCGCTCAACAACCAGCGCATCGAGGCGCTGGTCGAGCAGCTCTATTCGATCAACAAGCGCCTCGTGCAGAACGAGGGTCGCCTGCTGCGCCTTGCCGAAAGCTACGGCGTTTCCCGCGATGAGTTCCTGCGCGAATATCACGGCTCCGAGCTCGACCCGAACTGGGTCGACCGCATCGGCGGCCTGTCGGCGCGCGGCTGGCGCGAATTCGCCAAGGAACTGGCGGCCATCGACGAGCTGCGCTCCGAGATCCAGGAACTGTCGACGGAAACCGGCATCTCGATCGGCGAGTTCCGCAAGATCGTCAATCAGGTCCAGAAGGGCGAGCGCGAGGCGCGCATCGCCAAGAAGGAAATGGTCGAGGCCAACCTGCGCCTGGTGATTTCCATCGCCAAGAAATACACCAACCGCGGCCTGCAATTCCTTGATTTGATTCAGGAAGGCAATATCGGCCTGATGAAGGCCGTCGACAAGTTCGAGTACCGCCGCGGCTACAAGTTCTCCACCTATGCGACATGGTGGATCCGGCAGGCGATCACCCGTTCGATCGCCGACCAGGCCCGCACGATCCGCATCCCGGTGCACATGATCGAGACGATCAACAAGATCGTCCGCACTTCGCGCCAGATGCTGCACGAGATCGGCCGCGAGCCGACGCCGGAGGAACTGGCCGAGAAGCTGGCCATGCCGCTCGAAAAGGTTCGCAAGGTCCTCAAGATCGCCAAGGAGCCGATCTCGCTCGAAACGCCGGTCGGCGACGAGGAGGATTCGCATCTCGGCGATTTCATCGAGGACAAGAACGCCGTCCTGCCCATCGACGCCGCCATCCAGGCGAACCTGCGCGAGACGACCACTCGCGTCCTCGCCTCGCTCACCCCGCGTGAGGAACGCGTTCTGCGCATGCGCTTCGGCATCGGCATGAACACGGACCACACGCTGGAAGAAGTCGGCCAGCAATTCTCGGTCACCCGCGAACGCATCCGTCAGATCGAGGCCAAGGCGCTGAGAAAACTCAAGCACCCGAGCCGGTCGAGGAAGCTGCGGAGCTTCCTGGACAGCTAAACGGCCAGCACGAAACTGCGAATACAAAGACCCGGTGGAAACGCCGGGTTTTTCGTTGCTTGACCCACCCACTCCCGCCGTCATCCCTGTGCTTGTCACAGGGATCCATTCCGTGATGGTCGGCCTTGTAACGCCATAACACTTCGTCCCGCTTGAACAATCCTCCCCGCTCTGCGACTTTTGAGGGAGAGGGAGGCCCGGGTGGCGGACAAACCGGATTTCAATTCACGAAAGGACCTGGAAGCCTGGCTACAGGACAAGCCGCCGGAATGGGGGCAAGCGCTCGCGGTGCGGTCGGCGCTGCGTGTCTTTCCCCTCGTTCTTTCGGTTACCAACCTGCCGGACGAGATTTTGAGCGCGTCGCACATGCAAAACCTAATTTTGCAGGCCTTTCGGGCGAGTTCCATATCATGGGCCGCGTGCAAGTATCCAGCCGGTGATATGGGTGCAGCCTACACCTCCGCTGCCTTCGCCGCCGCCGCCTCCGCCTCGGTCGCCGATCCCGCCGATTCCGCCGCCTACACCTCCGCTGCCTTCGCCTCCGCCTCCGCCGCCGACACCGCCGCCTACACCTCGGTTGCCTCCGCCTCGGCTGCCGCTGCCTCCGCCTCGGCTGCCGCTGCCTCCGCCTCGGCTGCCGCTGCCTCCGCTGCCGCCTCCGCCGCGGCATTTTGGGCAGCAATCAATGAAGATACCGGCGTCCTCGTTTCGGCGGAGAATGACCTTGCAGCCGCCTCCCAATTGATCGCGATGCCTCTATGGATCGCAGAGCTCCCGGAAAGCGCGCGATACCAGATTAATTCCCCTGAGTTTGCGCGGCGCGCCTATGACAAATTCGTCAATCTGGATTGGGTGCGGGGTAGCTCGTGGGAACTGATAACGGATTGGTACGCGGCAATTCTGCCGAACGGGCGGGGGCGAAGACCCGCAAGCCTCTTCGGTGAGAAGGCCGACATCGCCATCGCCATGCAGCCGGACGAATTCTGGACTGTCACCGATGATCGGTCTGCAGAGCGAATTTTGGACGAGATCGCGGAGATGGCGGGGTGGAGGCCGCTACCACTCGAAACTGAACAGGAATACGACAACTCCCATTTCATGATAATACGCGTTGCGAGCGACAATTTGTGGGAAAGCGGCAGCCATCACGAGTTTGGTAGATCGCGCTTCTTGGAGCATACTTCGCCTCAGCTGAAAGCAGCCTTTGAAAGTCTCACCGGAGAAGCAGTCGCGAAGCTCTTAAACATGCCGGTTCTTTTTGCGTATGAACGAGGTACCAAAGGATCAGCCAAGCTCGGGCGCCTGAATGGGCTGTCCTTTGACGACCGCATCATAGATATCACCTATGAATTCGATCCTTACGTACCGCCTGTCGCGTTCGACCGGATCGAGCAGATAGGCCGTTCGCTAGGTATTAGGAGCAACGCCGAATACACACGCCAGCATTGGTCCATAAAGGATGGAGATTTGTACGCAATTCTCGCTGATGCCGGTATCATTTCAGCAGCAATTGACAGCGAGCCCGAAGAGGTTGTTGAAGTTCCACCTCAAGAGCCAGCTCCGATTGAAACGGGAATTTCTGACAATCGGGTGGTTCGAATTCACACTGACCACTCACCCGGTAGACCCGATATCGAATCGATCCATTCGATCTTGATCGCTGAAGCTGCCTTTCTCTCTTCCAGACTTGAACGCCAAGCCCCTGATGCTGCTCAGAGTCTGAACTCAATCAATCTAGAACTTGGTGCAAATCTGGATGGCATGCGAATATATGGGGTCGGTTACTGGGCAGGGGTTTTAAACCAGATTTCCGCTCGAATAGATGAAGCTATTCTTGATGACGCTGCCGGGCGTTTTGCGGGATTCATGGCAAATCTGAACATGTTTCTCCGACATTCCATAGATTGGAACACATACATACGGACTGCACAGAACGCGGAACTCAGCAGTATTGATGGCTCGGAGGCGCAAGCCCGGACCCCGCAAATCATCGAAGCGCTGGCCGAGCATGAAGAAATAGTCTCTGAAGACGTTTCCGGTCCGCTTGCTGCGCTCAACCGAGCCTTACTAGACGCGCCGATGTACAATCCGGAAACCGCCTATGGTTTCTACAGAAGCCTCGCCAACGTCCTGCAGGCGTCAACTGAGCTTGCGCTCACTGATGGCGTGTCGGAATTGAAAACTTTCGCCAAAGAGGTCGGCACGGATTTCCGAAAAAAATCGGTCTCTTGGACTGCTAGCGCTCTTCTCCTCGCGTGCAGTGTCGGATTACTTCAGCTTGCGAAGACACTCCCTTCGATGTTCGGCTTTCTAAATCCCGTCCTGCGCATTTTGGGGATTGTGTAGTTTCAGGTGCGTCGCAAAGCTGTTTATCAATGCCGGTGCAAGCGTCCATTGACGCCAGTTCTAATGACGGCGTTCGGTCATCTCGGGATCGAATTTTAAGCATTATTATCAGTCCGTGCCCAACCCTCTGAAACGCCTCGATCGCCTCTGGCGCCGCCACCTGCGCAACCCGCTGCGCGCCCGCTGGCGCGGCTGGCGGTATCGCGCCATGCCGATCGCCATGGTGACGGGCAGCAAGGGCAAGTCGACGACAACCCGTCTCGTGGCCTCCATCCTGCGCGAAATGGGACACACGGTCGGCGTCGCCACCACGGATGATGCGCGCGTCGGCGACGAAGTTCTCCGCGTCGGCGACGTGGCCGGCGCATCGGGCGCGAAACTCGTGCTCCGGGACGGGCGCGCCACGGCGGCGGCTCTGGAAACCGCTCGTGGCGGCGTGCTCCTCCATGGCCTCTATCTTCGGCCCGTCACGGCGGCTGCGCTTCTCAATGTCGGCAATGATCATGTCGGCATGGATGGCGTTGCGACGGTCGATGACATGGCTCTGGTCAAGCGCCGGGTGGTGGACGCCGCACGCCATGTTGTTCTCAATGCCGATGACGCCCGCTGCGCGGCGCTTGCTGGCCGCTATCGGTCGCTTAACGTAACGCTGTGTTCACTCGATCCCGACAGCCCGAACGTCGCCAGGCATCTTGCGGCGGGCGGCAAAGCGGGCATCATGGATAACAGCCACGATATCGTCATTCTCGAACCGGGGCATCGGCCGCGCAAGCTGATGGCCGCCGCCGATATCCCGGTTACGCAGGGCGGGCGCATCGGCCATTTCATCTCCGATGCACTGGCCGCCGCCGCGCTTGGCCTTGCGCTGGGAGCGGACGATGAAGAGATCCGGCGAGGGCTGGCCACATTTGCCCGCGGGCCGGCGCAGAATCCGGCGCGCATGAATTTCTTTGCGGGCTATCCGTTCACGCTCATGGTCGACCGGGGGCTCGATCCGACGATTTTCGCCCAGGTCGCCCGCCATGCCTGCGCCGTCGCAGGCGAGGGGCCGCGTCTCGCCGTCCTGTCCAATGTCGGCAATCGCATGGATGACATTCTGCGCGGGATGGGCCGTGCCGCCGGCACGATCTATGCGAATGTCATCGTCTACGAGGAAGAGGAGACGCTTCGCGGCCGCGCGCCGGGCGAGATCGCCGGCCTGATCGCAGAGGGCGCGCGCGATGCCGGCCTGCAGGACGAGGCCGTCGAGATCGTGCCGGATCGGGATGCGGCGATGGCGCGGGCGGCGCAATGCGCCGTGCCGGGCGGCCTTGTCCACATCGTCGCCATGACGCGCGATCCGGTTGCCCTGGTTGAGCAGGCCTTCGGCCCGCCGACCGCGTGAAATGACATTGATCTCGGTCTTTCAGCCATGCAGAGTTCAAGACGCGATCCCGGTATTTTCGGCGTCGCAGGTTCGAAACCGGACGACATGACGGGCGGCAAAGACATGATACGCTCCAGGCGTTCGCGGAAAATCGGCAAGCTGGATATCGTCAAGATACTTGCCGCCGCCTTCGGCTACACGCGCTATTTCGAGATCACGACGGGTATGACGGGCGGGGTCCATGCCGAGGCGCGCCGCGCCGGCTTCGCGGATTGCCGGCGTCTGGTCTATCGCCTCGATTATTGCCCGAAGGCGGACGGCGAGCCGATCGATTTCATGGTCCCGGGCGAAGACACGACCGACACTGTCGCGGAAATCCGCGGGCAGGGGTTCGAATTCGACATTGCACTCGTCGATCCTCATCACACCTATGCCTGTTCGATCCGGGATCTGAAGGATACCTACAGCCTGATCCGGCCCGGCGGCGCGCTCGTCGTGCATGATTGCGACCCGCCCAATGCGGAGATCGCGTCGCCTGAATTCATCGAGGGCGCGTGGTGCGGCGTGACCTACAGGGCCTTCCTGGATTTCGTGCGCGGCAATGACGAAATCGATTACTTCACCGTCGATGCCGACTATGGCTGCGGCGTGATCCTCAAGCGCCCGCCGCGCCACGGTCCGCGCCGGCTGCGCGATGCGATCGATCGCGCTCTGACTCGGGCAACGGAGAGCGAACTGACCAGCCAGTGGTTCGCGGCAGGGCGCGACGACAAGGCGGCGTTCGATTTCTTCCGCAGCAACCGCCGCCGCCTGCTGCGCCTGACGAAACCCGCCAGATTCCTGTCGAAATACCGGCGTTCCTAGCCGCGTCGCCACCAATCCGGATGGCCGCCGCACCCAAGCCATATTCTTTCGATCTGGCGGCAAGTTGATTTCGCCCGTCGGGCAACGCCCTATAGTGAATGCGTCATGCAGCAGACTTCCGAAAAACCGGCCCGGAAAGTGAGCTGGGGCGTTCCCGCCTCGGTGGCGGCGCATGTCCTCGTCATCGCGCTTCTGATCTTCGGCCTGCCGCTGCCGCAAGTCGAGCCGGAGCAGCCGGAGGCGATCGCCATCGAACTGGTGCCCCCGCCCGAGCCTGCGCCGCAGGAAGAGGAACAGCCCCCGGAAGAAGCGGCGGAGGAACAGCCCCCTGAGGAAGAGGCACCGGAGGAACAGCCGGCGGAGGCCGCGGAAGCGGAAGCGCCGCCGCAGGAGGCCGCGGCCGAACCGCAGCAGAGCGCGCCGCCGATCCAGGTTTTGCGTCCGGTCTTCCAGTTCGGCGAACAGGATGCCGGGCCGCGCGAGGCGACCGACGGCAGTGCGCCGGAGGAGGCGGAGACCGAGGAGCCCGCGCCCGATCCTGCGCCGGAGCCCATAGACGAAGCCGCCGCGCCGCTGCCGGCGGAAAAGCCGCCCGTCGAACTGGCCGAGGCGCGCACCCTGTTTTCCCGCGCCGTGACGGACGATCCCGCCGCCATGACCGCCATGGCGGGCTTGCCGCGCGAGATGCGGGGCAGCGAACTCTGCACCACGGAACTGCGCGAGCAATTGCGCAATTCCACGCCGCCTTACTGGCCGGACCTGTTACCCGCCTACCGGCTTGGCGCCGGTTCCGTCCTGGAGGTGCGCGAGGCGGCCTTTCGCGCTCGCGGCCAGTGGTACGATCTGAGCTTTCGCTGCGAGGTCGACGCCGACGCCACCCGGGTCCTGTCCTTCGCCTTCAATGTTGGCGACGCGATCCCGCGCGACCAGTGGCGCGCCCGCGGCTTCCCCGGCGGCTGATCTCGGCCTGGCCGGACTTGCCGCGACATATGCGCCCAATGGCATGTTTCCCGGTGGAATTCATGGCGTCGGCGCATGATATCACCCCGAAACCCCCGGAGTGTCCCCATCCATGCAATCGCTTGCCGCCCTTCTCGACCAGCTTCCCTGGAACATCGTCATCATCGCCTGCCTGACGCTCGGCCTCGCGCCCTTCGTGCCTGAGCCGCATATCAGGGAAAAGCTGAAGATGCTCGCCGGCGGCACACTCGTCAAACCGATCGACATTTTCGACCTGCTGATGCACGCCGCGCCCTTCCTCGTCGCGGCCCTCAAGCTCGCCGTGCCGCTGGTCGCCGCGAAATAGGCGACCTCACGCCTGCGCCGGCAGGCTCCAGTCGATCGGCTCCAGCCCTTTTTCACGCAAAAACGCATTCGCCTTCGAGAACGGCTTGGAGCCGAAGAAGCCGTTATGCGCCGAGAGCGGCGAGGGATGCGGCGACTTGATGACGCAATGCTTCGTCGTGTCGACGAAGCTCGCCTTCCTCTGGGCGTATGAGCCCCACAGGATGAACACCACCGGCTCCTCGCGGTCGTTGACGAGGCGGATGATCGCGTCGGTGAAGCGTTCCCAGCCCTTGCCCTGATGCGATGCGGCGCGATGCGCCTCCACCGTCAGAACCGCGTTCAACAGCAAGACGCCGCGCTCCGCCCAGGCGTCGAGACAGCCATGGTTCGGCGGATCGATGCCCAGATCGGCCTTCAATTCCTTGTAGATATTGACCAGCGACGGCGGAACGCGCACCCCGGGCCGCACCGAGAAACACAGGCCATGCGCCTGTCCCGGACCGTGATAGGGGTCCTGGCCCAGGATCACGACGCGCACATTCTCCAGCGGCGTCGCGTCAAGCGCGTGAAACCATTCTCCGCCCGGCGGAAAGATGCGCTTTCCCGCCGCCTTTTCCGCCGTCAGGAACTGCTTCAGCGCGCCCATATAAGGGCTTTCGAACTCGCCTTGCAGCGGTGTCAGCCAGCTTTCGTGGAGTTTGACCATGCTTCTCGCCCCGGTGCGAACTTGCCCGGATGGTCACATGGGAAAGGCCGCGATTCCAGTTCGCGGCCTCAACTTCCCCGGATTTCGAGGCAGCGGTCAGAAACTGCGCGACAACCGGGCTCGAAGGAAGAAGCGTGACGCCCGCTCCGACGAAAAGCCGGCCTCGGCCTGCTCGTTCGGGTTTTGCGGCGCAAAGAAGCTCGTCACGCCCGGCAGGCAGGAGAACTCCGCTTCGCCGCCCAGTTTCCACCCCGGGGCGAACTCATAGGTCGCCGACGCGGTCAGCGCTCCGCCGACGGAAAAGCCGTTCTTCGAATAGTCGACCATCTGCATGATCGGCGCGCCGCCGGCCTGCGAATATTGGTGGTAGCTTCCTTCCCCCTTGTGATAGCCGAGATAGAGATCGGCGCCGATGCTGGTCTTCAGTTTGCCGTCGAGTTGCGGCTTGAAGCCGACGTGAACCCCGGTGCGGATGCCGTAATACTGGTCCTTGGCGTCGAGATCCCATTGCTGCGAATAGCCGGCATAGGGAGAGCCGTTATAGGTCAGTTGCGTGTCGCCCGAGGCGCTGGTCTTCAAATCCTCGTAGAAGACGCCGAGCCGCCCCCTGACGCGCGGCCCCGTGTCGCTGTCGCCGCCGATCGGCAGCGCCACCTTCAGGCCGAAATTGGCCCGGTTCCAGCTGTTGTCGAGATGACCCTGCGTCTCGATCCCGAACCCGGCGGAACCCGCGATCGCGCCGGTGGAGGGCTCCGGCTCGAAATAGGTGTAGCCGACACCGGTCACGCCGTCGTAACCGACCATCGCGTCGCCCGCATAGTCCGCGTCGCCCCAGGCGCCCTCATAGCCGCCATAGATGCCGACGACCGGCAGTTTGCCCAGGCTGGCGCCGCCATAATCGCCGGAGGTGCGGAAATCCAATGCCACACCGCCGCGCTGGATATAGTCGCCGAAGCGCGCCGCGAAATTCTCGTTCCCGTCGCCGCCGCCATTGGTGACGACCGTTCCGCCGCCGAGCTGATGCGTGTTCTCGATCCAGGAGACACCGGCCCGGACATTGCCCTGTATGCGAAGGCAGGTCTCGGTGCCCGGTATGTAGAAATAGCTGTTGCCGACGGCGTCGCAGACCCGGACATATTCCGCCTGCGAAACCTCGCCCTCGACACCGGTATAGCGCCACGCGGTATCGGAGGTATGCGCGCTGGGCACCGAGCCGTAGGAGCGGGCGAATGCCCCCTTCGCGACATCGGCGTCCTGATCGTTCGCCTTCGCGACCTCGCCCGTCAGGCGGAGCCCCTCTTGGAAAAGCGCTTTGTAATTGTCGACATCTTGCCCTTCGATGCCGATCCGCTGGTGCCGTTCGAGTTCCGTTTTGATCTCGCGCAGCCGCAGCACTTCCCACTGACCCGGCCCGACACCGTCGCCGGAGAGGACCCTGGCGAGGATTTCCACATCGCTCGGAGCCGATTGGGCCGAAGTCGCCTGCGTTCCCGCCAGCACAATGGTTGTGGCCGCCATGGCCGCCGCGATAGTCGTTTTCCGCATCCTGTCCCCCGCCGACCCCGTGTGAGATTTCGTCGAGGGAAAGAAAGCGGAATCGGACGCGCCGCGCGTCATGCAAATTCATTACATGGCGTCGTTTTCGCGAGGAATGGGATCAGGCGAGGATCATGCGCACCAGTTCGGCCTGGCGGTGCGCACCGGTCTTTTCCAGCACGCGCTGCATGTGCACGCGCGCCGTGTTGGTGGAAATTCCTTGCCTCTCGGCATGCTCGGCGACACTCGCCCCGCCGGCGATGCTTTCGACCAGCCGCGTCTCGGCGGGCGTCAGCCCGTGTTCGGCGGCGAAGCCCGAAATGTCGGGCGCCTGTCCGCCCGGCGCCATCCGGTCGAAGACGGATGCCATTTCCCGGCGGGTCTCGTCCGGCAGCCAGGCCGCGATCTCGCGCACCCGTGCCTCCCACAGCGGTTCGGAGCCGAGCGGCACGCCGTTCAGCGACAGGTTGGCGAAACTCGCGCCAAGCGTTTCCGGGTCCGCGCTCTCGTCCGCGTCGTCCTCGTCCTCGCGATTTTTGCCCATGGCTGCCCCCGTGCTATCACTGGCTGCCGTGTCATTGGAGACGTAACGATGGCTGTCGCCGGTCAGATACGCCTGCCGAACAATATAAATAGCACGCTTGGCGCGCTCGAGGCCCGCGAAATCGCCTTTCGCGTCGGCAGGGCGGCCGGCCCGGTCTGGCGTTCGGTCGATGCGGTGATGGCGCGCGGCGAGAACGCAATCACCAAATGGTGGCTCGCGCGGCTGATCCGCCGCGCCACGGCTATGGACGAGGCCGAGGCGCTCGCATGGCTGGACCGCGTCCGCCGCGATACGGCCGGAGGCTCCTGGTCCATCCTGCCGGACGATACCGGCATCCTCTCCATGGCGAGCCATATGCTCCCCGCATCCATGCGCCCCTCAGCGGTCAAGGGCGGGGCGGGCGCCGGTTTTGACGGCGATCCCGCGCAGCCGGTCTTCTTCTATGTCGCCGGCGGCGGCTTCATGCTGCCGCCGACACCGCGACAGCGCGCCATCGCCGGCGAACTCGCCGCCGGCTTCGGCGCCCGCGCCGTCATGGGCGCGCACCGCCTTGCCCCTGAACATCCGCATCCGCTGCCGGTCGAGGATTTGGCCGGCCACTATCTGTCGCTCATCGAAGGCGGCGTGCCGGCAACCAACATCGTCGTCGGTGGCGATTCCGCCGGCGCGACACTGCTGCTCTCCATGCTCTTGATGCTGCGCGAGCGCGGCGAAACGATGCCCGCCGGCGCGCTGCTCTTCTCGCCCTGGACCGATCTTGCCATGCGCGGCTGGTCCTATGTCACCAAGGGCGTCTCCAGCGACAGCCCGTTCCGAATGGAAACGGCGGCCTTCGCCGCACGCCTCTATCTCGGCGACACCTTGCCGACCGAACCGCAAGCCTCGCCCGCCTATGCCGACCTCGACGGCTTCCCGCCCATCGCCGTCCATTGCAGCCGCTACGACATGCATTTCGACGACGCCGTCCACCTCGCCGAACAGGCCGACAAGGCCGGCGTCCCCGTCCGCGTCAACTACTGGGAAAGCCCCCGCCACCACCTCGAACGCTTCCGCTCGCGACAGGCGAAGGAAAGCATCGAGCTTGCGGCCGGTATTGCGCGGAGCTGGCTGGAGCAAGAAGAAAAACAGCGTCTGTCGTGATTCGGCGAACGCGTCTTCGTTCGGCCCGACGCCGCTCGCCGGTTGTCCCGTCTTTGGGCAATACGGAAGATGGTCTCACCTGGTTGTGTCCCGGATGTGCCGAATTCAGCTCTTAATAGCTCGGTTGCAACAACGCATAGTTGCAAATAGGACGCACCTCTTGTGGTAAAGTACCCCCGCTCGGATTATTTGCATTGTGAAAAAATAGAAAGCCTCTACCCCTTGTTACGAAAGAACTCTGTTGATGGGGGTGGCGGATGTCACGGCGACTGATTCTTGCGACTTTCATGGTGACTGCGATAGGTGGCGTGGCGACAGCCGCGGATTATGCGGAGCCGGCGGCTCAATATCAGGCACCGCTTTTCTTCGGCTATGTGGATATTCACGCCGGGCATTATGATTACGACGACGGGTTGGATATCTTTGACGAGGCTGACGGCTTGATCGGCGGAGCCGCACGGCTGGCAGTCAGGATGTCGCCCTCTTTCACGCTGCAGGGCGACCTCTGGACCAACATGGAAATGTCGGACGTAAACGGGTCATACGACTATCCCGGCGCCGCGCTGCACGTTACCTGGAATCCCGGTGACGGACGGATGCTCGGCGCGATGGGTTCCATAGGCGAAGATAACAATCGGGGCCGACTCGCCAATATCGCTCTGGAAGGCGTCCACGAGATGGATCGGTGGCGCTTTTACGGGCAGGCCGGCTACATGTTCGGGCTCACCGGTAGTGTCGATGACACGAATGACCACTATTGGTACGGCGCGGCCAATGCGACCTATTTTCAAACCGACAATCTGGCGCTTTCGGCCAGTTTGGGTGCTGCAAAGCAATCGTATGATTTCATCGGCGGGCCCCTGGAAGTCCGGTATATCAATTGGGGTCTTCGCGCGGAAATCAAGCACGACACTGTCCCCGCCAGCGCCTATTTCGCCTATCGCGGAATTAGCTCGAAAGTCTCCAGCGCCATCGGTGATGGAAGTGCCGTGGACCATCGATTCGTGGTCGGTCTGCGGTTCTTCTTCAATCAGTCGACACTGCGCGAGATCAACCGCGGGATTGGCTTGGTGGACATGAACCCGGCCTATGGCGACTTGTTCGCATATTAATCGCACGATAGGCGCTCATTTGTGCTGATAAAACGAGCCGGATCTCGCCGGCTCGTTCCACGTCTGGCGGGGTGGAAAGTCATGTTTCGTTCGGGGCGCCGAACGCCCGCGAAACCACCGCCAACAACTCGAATGTTTCCGATCGCGACAGGCGAAGGAAAGCATCGAGCTCGCGGCGGGTATCGCGCGGGGATGGCTGGAGGGGGTGTGAGACGGGAGGCAGCCTGAATCCTCTGCAACGTCTGACCCTTGCCCAAATTGCCGGCTTCTGCAACCTTTGCGGGAGGGGGCGAAGATGGCGACCGAACTTGAAATCCGATCAAAGGAAGACCTAGAAAATTGGCTAAGCGACAAGCCGGTAGAGTGGGCGCAGGTTATCGCAGCGCGATGTGCTTTGCGTTTGTTTCCGCTCGTGTTTCAGATAATCGGGTCTTCGAAAGCCGGCTTGGATCAAGCGACATGTGACCGCTTGTTACTTCAAACATTTCGCGCAAACTTCATATCATGGGCCGCGCGCAAATATCCGGCCCGTGATATGATCACCGTCGTCGCCGCCGCCAGAGTCTCCGCCAACTCCGCCTCCAGAGCCGCCGCCACAGTCACTCGCGCAGCCACCCACGCCATCGCCGCCGCCGCCGCCGCCGTCACCGCCGCCAGAGCCACTGCCAACTCCGCCGCCGCGCGAGCCGCCGCCACCACCGCCGCGAGAGCCGTCGCCGCCGTCACGGCGAAGAAACCGGTATTGCAAGCGTTAACCGAGGATTGCCGCTGGCTTGCCGAAAACGACGGAAATCTTATCGATGCGCAGTTGTGGTTGCTCGATGTCCGAGGCGATGAAAACTACGCCGCAAATATCCCCATCTGGGTGCGCAATCCTCTAGACGCTTTTGCGCCTCGATCTTCGGAAACCGCAGGATCATGGCAACTGATCGCCAACTGGTATCGCGCTGTTATCGGAAACACGCGCGGCACCGAGCCGCGCAGCCTTTGGGGCGAGGCGGTCGATATCGAAATCGCCATGCAGCCGAATGAATTCTGGACAATTGATGAGGAGCGCCCAGCGGAGCAGATACTTGATGAGATCGCGGAATTAATAGGAGCGAAGAACCTAAACGAATGGGACTTTTTCCTTTCTTATAACAAGGACGATGAGGGGATGGCCCGAATGATATCGGATATCTTGGAGAACGCACATTATTCGGTCTTCTCGCAGATGAACGATATGGCCGCGGGGAAGAGCTTCGTCCGCGAAATGAATCGTGGTCTATCCGGCATGGCACGATTTGTTGCAGTTTACTCACCCGGCTATTTCGCATCTGGGCCGTGCATGTCGGAATGGGAGGCGGCATACATATCCGATCCATCTGCCGAGGATGGAAAGATAGTCCCGTTTGTCGTCCGCGAGTGCCAGCCCCCGCCACTGGCTCGCCGTATCATATGGACGTCCCTCTTGGGGCTGAACCCCGAGCAACAACGGCAGGCCGTCCTTGATGCGGTTGCGGAAAACACTTCGCCGCACGATCGTGTTGCACAACGCGCGGCTCTTAAGAAGGCAATTAGCCCGGACGTTACCTTGGACCCCTCGGGGACGAGGCTGGATGCGGCGGCCAATAAGGATTTTGATGAGCCGTTTGTAGATATCGATCTTTTGGACTTACCAGAATATCTGCGTAGCCTGATCTCGACCGCGCTGAACGCTTTGACGGGGCGGAACTCCCCATCGGGGCTGGCCCATGCGCTACGCACCTATGCGAGCGAACTTGAGGCGCGTGGTGTTAATTGCATACTCGGCGTTCTTCGTGGCCAGATGGATTTTATCGAAGCAGAGCTAGATTCGCCGGATGCAGAATTATGGTGTTCTGGTGCGGGGCTGCAAAAAATTTTGCAGAATATCCGGGATGCCCATGCAAAACTCCTGACACATTACCCTCTTGATCAGAGTCGTGAACGGCTTATCCGTTCCATAGATATCGATGAAGGCAAATTTAATCGGGATGAGGTCTCCAGATTTGAAATAGAAATACAGAAGGCGCTGGACGATGCCCTTTACGATGACATCGTAACGGAACGTTATTCCGAGATCAGTAAGAATAGGCACAGGGTTACGCGGGAGATTCTCGATGTGAGGACTCCTGAAGCTCCATCAGAGGGCGATACGGAGTATCTTCTTCGGGAAGGAGATAGAATCAATCGGCTGAAGGACGCAAAAAAGAGGGCTATTGCGCAGCAGGTAGGGTACGCCGACAAGTCGCTTGATCTACTGAACAAATTGCTCAAGGCCGCTGACTCCCCGTCTGCAGTCCGACTTGCGCACTCGCTCCAGCGGTTCCTCGACTGGTTCTGGTGATCTTTTCTCCTGATCTGTATGCGAGCTGCGTCACCGAGCGTGAAGAAGTAGGCGATAAAAAGATTCGGGTGAGCCAATAAGTATCTGTTTCTCTTGAATTTAATGCTTTTGCCGAAAGGAATTTATCCACCGTCCTCCACCGTCCCTTACCCTGACGGTGCCCTTTCATTGGAAGCCTGCGCGCGCACCGGCAAACAGGGGAAGGGTCGGTGCCTGCCGTGCGGGAAGAGGTTTCCGCATGGGGTATGCCCTTAAGGCAGGCCGGAGACGGTACGCGACGTGAGAGAGTCCGGCGGCTTGCCGCTTATTCTCTCGGAAACCGCCCCGCCAAGCGGCCCCTCCGCAAGGGGGAGACAAAGGCCATGAGGCGGCCAGTCGGGACCTTGCGGGTCCCGGGCGTAGAGCG
>PAKZ01000025.1 GCA_002706335.1 Ahrensia sp. | reverse complement strand
TCACGGCAGTTCCCGCTGCGCGGGAACGCCTCCGCATGGGCGGCCAAAAGTGGCCGACGCGCGGTCGCGCTTTAGGGGCCCGCCAGCGACGAGCCCCGCGAGGAGCTTAAAGGCGGGACAAATTTGTTGGGCTTCGCCCGGGTTCTTTGAAACGGCATGGATTGAGGATTTGGCGCAGGCCGAAGCGACGCGCGCCACTCTCTCCCCGTCGTGGGAGAGAAAGCAAAAGCCTGGGTTTAGCGTCAGCTAAGCCCTTAGCTTTTGCCAGTGAGGGAGTCGGGATGCCGGCCAAGAACGCCCTTCCTAGCCCCCACGAAGGTGGGAGAGGTGTCCAGAAGGGACGGAGGGGGTCGCGATGTCAGCCATCGAGCAACACGCCCCCCACCTTGCACCCCGCCCCCGCCGCGACTACTTCAGGGCCATGGACACCATCCCCCCGCAATTCGTCGAGATCGTCGAGGCCGTGCGCGAGCTTTACGTGACGCAGTTCGCCGACACGGTCGCCGGTTTTTCCGAGGAGACCCATGTGGTCGAGCCGGTGTTGCTCGATTCCGAGGGCGATATCGCGACCGAAGGCCCGATGCGGCTGCCGTTTCGCGCCGACTATGCCTCGCTGGAATCCGGCAAGCTGGAAAGCTTCAGCGCGCCGCGCGAACTGCGCTTCGACACCTTCTCCTTCAAGATCGGCGGCACCGAGATCGTCGTCGCGCCGTTTGCCTGGGACTATGCCTCGGTGCATGTTTCCGGTCAGTGGGACGAGCTGGCCGCGCGGCTTTTCGCCGACTGGCACCGCCGCGCCTTCGGCGACGAGCAGGCCGAGGACAATATCCGCCTGCAGAACGTCATCCACACGGCCACCACCCCGGAAAAGACCGACACCGGCTACGCCTTCGAAGCCGATTTCGGCACCGCCCCCGCCGACACGATGAGCGACCTCCTCCTCGCCCTCCTCGGCAACGCCCCCGCCCGCATCGAGATCGGTATGCCCAAAGATGACAGCGAACAAGGGCCCGCCAGCGAGCGTATCGGATAGCGGCTTGCCGCTTACGAAAATCGAAAAGCGAAGCTCAAGGGCGGGACAAAAAGGGCCCCGCCAGCGACGAGCCCCGCGAGGAGCTTAAGGGCGGGACAAAAAACCCCCGGCGCGAACGCCGGGGCCTTGAACTCCTGCAGAGCCGCCAGTCTCAGAACTCTTCCCAGTCTTCCGCGACCGCGGCGTTGCCGCCGAAGCTCTTCAACTGGGCGACGGTTTTCTGCGTGGCTCGCGACGGGGCCTTTGCGGCGGCCGGGCGCGGAGCCGCTTCCGCGGCACGGGCGAAGCCCCTGGTCTTGAACTGCGCCACGGTGCGGGCCAGCGAGTCGGTCTCGTCGGACAGCGAAACGCTCGCCGCGGTCGCTTCCTCGACCATCGCCGCGTTCTGCTGCGTGACCTTGTCCATCTCGTCGGCCGCGATCGAGACTTCCTTCAGGCTTTCCGCCTGCTCGCCGGCGTTCGACGCGATGTTGCCGATCACGCTCGCCATGGTCTCCACCGCCGCGACGATCTCGTCGAGCGACTGACCGGACGATGTCACAAGCTCCACGCCGCCTTCCACCTGGCCCTGCGACCTCAGGATCAGCGCCTTGATCTCCTTGGCCGCACTTGCCGAGCGCTGCGCCAGCTCGCGCACTTCCTGCGCCACGACTGCGAAGCCCTTGCCCGCCTCGCCCGCACGCGCCGCCTCGACGCCGGCATTCAGCGCCAGCAGGTTGGTCTGGAAGGCGATCTCGTCGATCACGCCGATGATCTCGCTGATCTGCTCGGACGAGGCCTTGATGCCGGTCATGGCCTCCACCGTGCGGCGCACGATCTCGCCGCCGGTCTGCGCCTTCTGCCGCGCGTCGCCGGCCGCCTTGTGGGCGCTCTTGGCCCCCTTGGCGGTCTCGTTGACGCCGGCCGTGACCTGGGTGATCGCGGCGACCGTTTCCTCCAGGCTCGCGGCCTGCTGTTCGGTTCGCTTGGCGAGGTCCGACGAGGCGGTCGAGATTTCCTGCAGCCCGTTGCGGATGGACCCGACCGAGGTGACGACCGAGCCGATCGCGTCCTCCAGCTTGCCGACGCTCTCGTTGAACATGGCGCGGATCGGTTCGAATTCCTGCGCCACCTTGTCGGCCATGCGCACGGTCAGGTCGCCCTTCGACAGCCGCTCGAAGCCCACCTGAACGGTGGCGACGAAGGCGCGCAGATCTTCCGCCTTGGCGGTGTCGAGCGCGGTCTGGCGTTCCTTCGCCTGTTCGCGGTCGATGCGCGCTGCCTCGGCTTCGGCGCTCAGCCGGTCGCGTTCGATGGCGGCCTCCTTGAACACCTGCACGGCCCCGGCCATCTCGCCGATCTCGTCGCCGCGGCCGAGCGCCGGCACGTCGACATCCTTGTCGCCGTCCGCGAGATGCCGCATGGCCTCCGTCATGTCGTTGATCGGACGCGAGATCGAACGGGCGATGAATAGCGCCGCCGCGATCAGGCCGGCCAGCAGTACGGCGGACCAGCCGACCAGCTGCACGCCGGAATTCCACGAAATCTGACGCAGATCGTCCATGAAGACGCCGGTGCCGATCACCCAGCCCCATTCGGGCACGAGGTTGGCATAGGAAATCTTGTCGACCGCCGGGCCGTCGGCGACGCGCGGCCACTGATAGGAGACGAAACCGCCGCCGGCCTTGGCCGCCTTGGTCATGTCGGCGGTAAAGGATACGCCGTTCGCGTCCTTCATGCCGGACAGGTTCTGGCCAACCACTTTCGGATTGGGGTGCTGCAGCGAGACGCCGTCGATCGCATTGACGAAAATGTAGTCGCCATTGCCGTACGTCATCGAGCCGATCGTATTGAGCGCGGCTCGTTTCGCCTGCTCTTCACTCAGCGCGCCGCTCTCGACCAGCGACATCATGTATTTCGTCACGCCGATCGCGGATTGCACCTGCGTCTGAACCAGGCTCTTTCGCTCGTTGAGCAGCAGGCGGTTTTGCGAAAACAAGGCCAGCGTGATCAGCGCCGCGCAGACAGCAAGGCTGATCGCCACGAGCGAAATGAGTTTCCTCGAAATCGTGAATTTCATCGATGTCCCCAATGATCCCCGCCTCGATAAAAGGCGCTCGCTGAAGCAAAGCCGAAATTTCTTAAGAAGATGATGCCGCACTGCACAAAATCTCGCATGCGAAGATTTCGACAGAGTTCAAAAAACGCGGCTTAGTGGGCGGGCCATCAGGAACCCGGCAGCGAGGCAAAGGCCAACGCTTACGGGCGAGACAAGAACTCCTTATTCCTCGGGCTCGGTCGTGAACATCAGCGGAAAGCCGAATTTCTTGCCGTAATCGGTCGCCCGCGTCGCCTTGGTCTCGGCGACGTCACGCTGATAGACAGCGATGACGCAGACACCCTTGCGGTGCGCGGTCATCATCACCTGATAGGCGCGGTCCTCGCCCATCCCGAACTCCGCCTTCAGGACCTGCGTGACGAAGTCGCGCGGCGTGTAGTCGTCATTGATAAGGATGACCTTGTGCAGCTTCGGCCGTTCGACCTTCGGCGTCGTGACGGTCTTGCGCTTCGGCGGGGCATTGCCGGTGTCCTGACCCGCCGCGCGGGTGGTGTGTGAGGAGATCGCATACATCATGAACGGGATTATAGCGCGCGATCGGCAAATGGCGAAGGGCTGCGCGTGTCAATTTCGGCAAGATGTGGCAATGGGGCCGGCGCCGCGAAAATGGTATGTTTCAGTGGGGCGCAAACTGGAGGAGGCCCCCATGGAAGACAAGAAGAAATCCCCATGCCACGGCATCGTCGTAGAGACACGCAAGGACGGCAAGTCGACCTATGAGCTTGAATGCCACGGCAATTGCGACAAGGGCGAATGCGACAAGCGCAGCGAAAAAGACCATCACGGCACGATAATCGAATGGTGCGGCTGCGAGGATGGCGAGCGGAGCTGCAACATCTACGTCTCGACCGATGCACGCGGCCGGCAGTTCATCGATTGTTTCACGCTCGGCTGCAAGGAAGGCATGGAATGCCGCCTCGTCGCGCTGAAGCGCGAAGAGCGCGAGGGCTTGATGCGCATCGAGTGGACCTGCGCCTGCGTGATGCTGCCCGGCTGACCGGGCGAAAATCGGGACATGCGCGCAGACGCCGCGTGACATGATGGCGGCGGTTTGGATAAATGCGGCCTATCTTTGGGGAATCCGCATGCGCCGACTGACCGCCCTCCTAGCCCTTTGTTATCTCGCGACTCCCGCCCATGCCGAGACCCGCGCGAAATTGGTCGAGACGACCTATGCGATTTCCGGAAACACCGGCAAGGCGCTCTATGTCTCCATCGGCGAACGCGGCCCAAGGCTCAGGGGCGGCGCGTCGAGCGCGATCGCCAAGACTGATTTCGATCTGAAATGGGGCCGCGACTATGTCCGCGAGGGCAATGCCTGCGTGCTGAAGGCGGCGCGGCCGTTCCTGACCGTCACTTACACGCTGCCCGAGCCCGCCGGGCCGCTGCCGACCGAGACAGCCGCGCGCTGGCGCGTCTTCATCGCTGGCATCCGCGCCCACGAGGCGGTTCATGGGCGCTATGTCGAGGAAATGGCGGAAGAGATTTACGACGCCACGGTTGGCTTTCGGCAGCAAAACGATCCCGGGTGCAAGGCGATCCGCGACGCGATCCAGGCGCCGCTAAAGGCGGCCTATGCGCGCTACAAGGCAAAAAATGCCGCCTTCGAACGCTCGGAAATGGCACCCGGCGGAAATATCCACAGGCTTATCGCGGATTTGGTACGATAGCGGATACCCGCCAGCGCGCAAAGTGAAGCTTGCGGGCCAGGTAATGACAGGCCCATCAGCCAACGAAGCTTTAGTGTGGGCCAAAGCCCCCTCAATTCACCTTGCAGCTGCGACGCTTTTCCTCCGCTCGGATGACGTCGATTCGGGCCTGTTCGGCCCGTGTCAAATCCGGATTCTTGGTCCAGCAATCGAATTCCGAAAACGTGCGCTTGCCCAGGTCGGTTGAGAAGCAGAAACCGTTCACGGCATATCTGTGATTGCGCTCATACCAGAGCTCCCAGCAGCTTTGCGCCGCCGCCGGCGCATCCGTGGCCGTGGCCGTCATGACGATACCAACGCATGCGACGAGAGATACCTTTTTCATGACGATCTCTCCTACTCCGTCACAGTCAGCCCAAGCACGCGCCAGCTCTGCATGCCGCCGCGATAGTAGAAAATGCGCTCGACCGGGTAGCCGGCGGCAATCATAGCGCGAATGGCCGTCGGCGACTGGCCGCACCACAGCCCATTGCAGAACAGCGCGACGCGTTTGGCGTTTTCGCAGTCCCAGCCATCGAAATCCGGTTCGCAGCCGAGTTCCGTCAGTCGGTCGCCGACCTGCGTGTAAGGCAGGCTGATCGCGCCGGGGATCGAACCGCCCTGGTACCAGTCGACGGTACGGCTATCGACAACGACGGCCTCCGGGTCCCTCAGCATGTCGATCAGTTCCAGTTCGCCAATCGTCGTGACGCCCTCGGCCGGCGTCATCGGCTGAATGCAGAAAGGCGGGCAAGCGCGGGACGTTTTTGCAAAATCCCCGGTGATCTCGTGGTCGGTATCCTGGATGCGGCGGATTTCCACCGGACCGTTTTCGGTTTCCACTGTGACGCTCGGCATATCGCGCGCAATGCCGACCCTCAGCTCCTCCGCATGGCCACCGGCCGAAAAGCCGACCACCATGGCCGCCACCGTGAAAAGGATGATCCGGTACATGCTATCCCCCCTTGCAAGCGCCTTGATAGACCGTACGCGCGCCTTCCGCTCCGGCCACGCAATCGTTCGAATAGGTCCTATACTGATTGCCAATCTGCGCGCAGACCGGCTGATAGATCTGCGGACAGACGCGGTCTGGCTTGCGGGGCTCACAGGTGCCTGGCGCATAGCCCTCGTAACCCGACGCCCGCGCCACGCAGGCATTCGGGAAGGTCTCGCCGCCCGCTTCAGTCCGGGCGCAGACCGGCTGATAGACCTGCGGACAGTATTGCGGGTCGGCGGGCGGCGGATTGACTGTCGCCTCGCAACTCGAAAGCGCCGCCGCGGCTAGCGCTAATCCTATGCCGATGAGTCCGTAATGCCAGTGCCGTGCCGCCATGTGCCTGCCCGCCCGATGAGGATTCGGGAACGAGTCTAGGCGGCTTCCCTTCCGCTGTCACGTAGCGCAATCGCCACATTGGCAAGGCCGTGCGGCTGCACTTCACAAAAGTTTCGCTTTACTTCCGCCCTTATTTCGCTAACGATTTTACCGTTCGGGCAATTTGCGAACAACGGAAGTTGGAAATACCGCGCACCGGCACGCCAAAGAACAAGCCGGGCGTCAAGCCTTCGGGCGACGCGAGAACTGGTCCCTTTCCCTGCATTCGAGAACTGCCTGCCCTCGACCGGTCGCATGGTGCGAACGGAAACTGAAGCGCGGCAGACTCTTTGGGCAGCCGCATATACGGAAAAGGATCCGGAAAAATGTCACAGACAGGCATTGTCAAATTCTTCAACGCCGACAAGGGCTACGGCTTCATCAAGCCGGATGATGGCGGCGCGGACATTTTCGTCCACATTTCCGCCCTGCAGGCTTCGGGCCTCGCCACGTTGGCCGAGAACCAGAAGGTTTCCTATGAGACTGAGCCGGATCGTCGCGGCAAGGGCCCGAAAGCGGTAAACCTCGCCATCGCCGACTAAGGCCTCCCTTCGGCGAATTCTCGCCGTCTTTGCGGTACAATGTTCAGGGCGCGGACCGGAACCCGGTTCGCGCCTTTATGGTTTTCCGTTCGAGGATTTCGAACCGAAAGGCGATATGAGGAGCTGTTCAGCCTGCGTTCAGCTTGGAAACGGCAGAAAGGGCCTACGCGTTAGGGCCGTTGTGCCCTCGGAATTCGGGAACAACGCGAACGGAGCACGAGTATGAAACAGAAATTCAACATCAGGTCGCTGAAGACTTTCGTCGCCGCCATTGCCGTCGCCGGCACCGCGATGACCCCGCTTTCCACCGTATCGGCCGCTGCTGATGGCTGGGGATACGGGGATGGTGTCCGCCATTCCAGGGATTTCTACGGAGACTATCCGAAGAAGTACAAGAAGTATCACCATGGCTATTATCCCCGTCACGCGAAGCGCCGCCACAATGACGATGGCAGCACCGCGGCAGCCATTATCCTAGGGATAACCGGCGCGGCGATCATCGCCGGCGCGCTCTCCAATTCGAACCCTGGCACGGTGTACGAAACCTATCCGGCTCCGAACGCCTTTCCGCCAGCGCCTTCCGGCGGCCCGAAGGTCATCACCTACGGTTCGACCCTCGAGCCCTGGACCCGCGGCTGGTACGAATGGTGCGACGATCACTACCGCTCGTTCAATCCGGAAACCGGCACCTATCGCGGCTATGACGATCGCGACCATTTCTGCGTGCCGAAATGACCTCCGGCACATGATGCGAAAAGGCCCGGACGGTATTACCTCCGGGCCTTTTTCGTTGGCTGGGCAATCTGTAAATTACCGACCGGACTATGTCAGGAAGGGGTTGGTCCGCCTCTCCTCGCCAATCCGGCCGCCCGGCCCGTGCCCGCAGATAAAGCCAATATCGTCGCCGAGCGGGAACAGCTTATTCCTGATAGAGGCGATCAGCGTTGTGTGGTCGCCGCCCGGAAGATCGGTTCGCCCGATCGATCCACGAAACAGCACATCGCCGACATGGGCGAAGCTTGCTTCGCGATTGAAGAAAACGACATGGCCCGGCGCATGGCCCGGACAATGCAGCACCTCGAACTCGTGGCCGGCAAACGAGAGCGTCTCGCCCTCTTCCAGCCAGCGGTCCGGCGTCACGTTGCGCACCGTCCCCGGCAGGCCGAACATCTTCGCCTGGTCTTCCAGCTTATCGAGCAGCATCTTGTCGGCCTTGTGCGGCCCGATGATCTCGACGCCCAGCGCCTCCTTCAGTTCCATCGCTCCGCCTGCATGGTCGATATGGCCATGCGTCAGCCAGATCGCCTCAAAAATAATGTCGTTTTTCTCCAGCGCCTCACGGATGTGGTCGATATCGCCGCCCGGATCGACAACGACTCCGTGCTTCGTTTCCGTATCGAACATCACCGTGCAATTCTGCTGGAACGGTGTGACCGGTATGATCAGCGCATTGAGCGTCGCCGCCATGGATTTTCCTTCATTCGATGGTCTTTCCGGCCCGCTTCCTGCCAGCTAAGCCGCCGCCGCCGCAAGGCCCAAAACAATCGGGCGGCCCCGAGGAACCGCCCGCTTTTGTCTCGATTGCTTGCCCTGGACCCTATTCCGCCGCGGCCTGATGGGCCGGCGTCACAGCCCGCGTATAGTCGTTCATCAGCGTGGTCGTGATATCGCCAACCTTGAATTTGTATGGGCCGATCTCCGAGACCGGCGTCACTTCTGCGGCGGTACCGGTCAGGAAGCACTGTTCGAAATTCTCCATCTCCTCCGGCATGATCACACGCTCGACGAGTTCGTATCCGCGCTTCTTTGCAAGGTCGATTACGGTGCGCCGCGTGATGCCGTCCAGGAAACAGTCCGGCGTCGGCGTGTGGATGACACCGTCCTTGACGAAGAAGACATTTGCTCCGGTCGCTTCCGCCACCCGACCGCGCCAGTCCAGCATCAGAGCGTCGGCATAACCTTTGGCTTCCGCAGCGTGCTTGGAAATCGTGCAGATCATGTAGAGACCGGCGGCCTTCGATTTCGACGGCGCGGTGCGCGGGTCGGGCCGTCGGTATTCGGCGAGATCGAGGCGGATGCCCTTCAGGCGCTGTTCGGGGTCGAAATAGCTCGGCCACTGCCAGATCGCGATGGCGAGATTGATCTTGTTGGCCTGTGCCGACACACCCATCATCTCGGAACCGCGCCACGCGATCGGGCGCACATAGGCGTCCGTAAATCCCTGCTTATGGAGAAGCGCTACGCAGGCGTCGTCGATCTCCTGCACCGAATAGGGGATCTTGAAGCCCAGGATACGGGCCGACTCGTGCAGCCTCTCGGTATGTTCGGTTAGTTTGAATATCTCGCCGCCATACGCCCGCTCGCCCTCGAAGACCGCGCTGGCGTAATGCAGGCCATGGGTGAGGACGTGGACCTTCGCATCCTTCCATGGCACGAATTCGCCATTCATCCAGATATGGCCGTCTAACTGATCAAAAGGGACTCCAGCCATGGGAAACTCCGTATCTTCCGCCGTGATATGTTATTTGCGTTTTGTTATATGAGGGACAGTATGAACCCTTTGGGGCGCAACAACCATGAATTTCCGCATTGCGGATCTTTTCGAATGCTGCGCGGCGCACGCATACCCTTGAAAGAAATTATCGGGCAGTGCAAATTATGTCAACATGACTGACATAAACTTTCTTACTCCCACGACCGGACATTTCTCCCTTCGATGAGCCCCAAGACCGACACACTTCCCGCCTCCGAACTGATCGAGCTCCTGTTCTTCGCCTATCGCGATTTCATTTCCGATCCGGATACGATCCTTGGCGAGATCGGCTTCGGCCGCGCCCATCACCGCGTCATGCATTTCGTAGACCGTAAGCCCGGCCTGACCGTCGCCGAACTGCTGGATCTGCTGAAGATCACCAAGCAAAGCCTCGCCCGCGTCCTCAAACAACTGGTCGACGCGGGCTATATCGAGCAAAAACCGGGGCCCGAGGACCGCCGCCAGCGCGAACTCTACCTGACCGGCAAGGGTCAGTTGCTGATCCGCGACCTGCGCGAGCCACAGTCTCGCCGCATAGTGGCGGCATTGGAACGCTCGGGCTGTGCGGAGGAGGATATCGCGAGATTCCTGCTGGCGATGGTGACTGAAAATGCAAATGAACAGATCGCAATGCTCAACGCGGCGCAGCATAAACCGCGCTCCGGCGCAAGACTGGTGGACGGCAAACCGGACACGGCTCGATGACTGACGCTGTCCTCAACGGGGTCCTGGACGACGCACCCCACATTCTGATCGTCGACGACGACACGCGCATCCGCACGCTCCTGACCGAATATCTGTGTCAGAACGGTTTTCGCGTCACCAGTGCCGCGACGGCGGAGGAAGCCCGCCGGAAGATCGCCGGGCTGGAATTCGATCTGCTGATCCTCGACGTGATGATGCCGGGCGAAAGCGGCATATCGCTGGCCCGCAGCATGCGCGGCGACGAGCGCCATGTTCCGATCCTGATGCTGACTGCCCGTTCCGAGACTAAAGAGCGCATCGAGGGCCTCGAAGCCGGCGCCGACGATTATCTGCCCAAGCCCTTCGATCCGCGCGAATTGCTGCTGCGCGTCGGCAACATCGTAAAGCGCGGCGGCGCCACCCCCGCTCCAAAGATCGAGCAGATCGTCTTTGGGCCCTTCACCTTCGTGATCGCGCGACGCGAATTGAAACGCAGCGGCGAGCCTGTGCATCTGACCGATCGTGAACAGGAGATTATGGTCCGTTTCGCCGAGAATGCCGGCGACACTATCCCGCGCCACGAAATGTTCGCGGAAGGCTCCGGCATCGGCGAACGCACCATCGACGTCCAGATCAACCGTCTGCGCCGCAAGATCGAGGCGGACCCGGCTAATCCCCGTTATCTTCAAACGGTCCGCGGAATAGGCTACCGTCTCTCGATCGAATAGACAGGCGCAGGGCGGGACGATATTCCGTCCGGCGCACTCAAGGGGCGGCATGGCCACGACAGACCTCGGCGGGAACCGGGCACAGAGATCGCGCAGGCGAACGCTTGCATTGCGAATGCGCCGCATCATGCGCAACGCCTCCGTCCAACTCCGGCGGCTGACCGGCTATATCACTGACGCCATGCCGCGCGGCCTCTATGCGCGCTCCTTGATCATCATCATCGCGCCGATGGTTCTGTTGCAGTCGGTGGTCGCCTTCGTCTTCATGGAACGCCACTGGCAGACGGTCACCCAGCGCCTGTCGACTGCGGTCACACGCGACATCGCGGCAGTGATCGACATAATCGAAACTTATCCGCAGGACGCCGACTATGAGCAGGTCATTCGCATGGCTCGCGAACGTCTCAATCTCAACATCGCCATCCTGCCACCGGACCCGCTGCCGGCACCGGCACCGAAACCCTTCTTCTCGATCCTCGACCGCATCCTTTCCGAGGAGATCACCCGGCAAATCGGCCGCCCGTTCTGGATTGACACGGTGGGCAACTCCAATCTCGTGGAGATCCGCATCCAGCTCGATGACAAGGTGCTGCGCGTCCTGGCGCTGCGAAGCTCGGCTTATGCGTCCAACACGCATATCTTTCTCTTGTGGATGGTCGGCACGTCGCTGGTGCTGCTGTTCATAGCCATCCTGTTTTTGCGTAACCAGATCCGGCCAATCCAGAAGCTCGCCGAGGCGGCGGAGAGCTTCGGCAAGGGCCGGCCGCTCCCCACCGATTTCCGCCCGCGCGGCGCCATAGAGGTTCGCCGCGCCAGCCTCGCCTTCATCCAGATGCGCGAACGCATAGAAAAGCAGATCGAACAGCGCACCACAATGCTATCGGGCGTTAGTCACGACCTGCGCACTATCCTGACCCGCTTCAAGCTCCAGCTCGCACTTTCCAACGACACCAAGGTCAACGAAGCGCTCGAAAAGGACGTCGCCGACATGCAGTCCATGCTGGAGGGATACCTTTCATTCGCCAAGAGCGACGCGAAGGAGGAGACCGGTGAGCTGAACCTGCAAGACATGCTCGACCATGTCCGGGCGGACGGCAAACTGTCGGGCAAGACGGTTCGCACAAGCTTGATAGGGCGGCCTGACATCGTCGTTCGCCCCGGCGCCTTCCGCCGGCTTGTCACCAACCTCACCTCGAATGCATTCCGCTATGCCGAAAGCGTAGAGATTGTCGCGCGCAATTCCAAGGGCTGGCTGACGCTGACCATCGACGATGACGGGCCCGGCATTCCGGAAGACCAGCGCGAGGACGTGTTCCGCCCCTTCTTCCGCCTCGACGAGGCCCGCAATCTGAATGAAAGCGGCACCGGGCTCGGCCTCTCGATCGCCCGCGATATCGCCCGAAGCCATGGCGGCGACATCAGGCTCGACGACAGCCCCATGGGCGGCCTACGCGCCGAACTGCGCCTGCCGGTCTGATGAGTATAGGCTCGGTCCGACCGGAAAAATGTCAGTTCCTCCGCGATTATGCACGTGCGATATCGTCTAAACGACGGTGGCGGAACCGGCCCGCTACACCATCCTCAGGGGAGATCTCTCGAAATGGCGAAGCTCGTATTCGGAATGAATGTTTCGCTCGATGGCTATGTCGATTTTGATAAATTCGCCCCCGGGCCCACGCTCTTCCGTCACTGGATCGAGAGCACGCGCGGTCTCGCGGGAAGCCTCTATGGCCGCAAGCTCTACGAGATCATGCGTTACTGGGAACAGAACGATCCGGAATGGACCGCCGCGGAACGCGACTTCGCCGAAGCATGGTTGGCGATGCCTAAATGGGTCGCGTCGCATACGCTGACATCGGTTGGCCCCAACGCCACCCTGATCCGCGAGCTGGAGAGCGAGGTTCGTGTACTGAAAGAGGAAATCGCTGGGGAGATCGATGTCGGCGGCCCGAGTCTCGCGCAAAGCCTGGGCGAAACAGGCCTCATCGACGAGTATCGGCTCTATTTCCACCCGGTCGTGCTCGGCGGCGGCGATCCGTTCTTTCGCAGCGCCCTGCCGCCCCTCCGATTTGTTTCAAGCAACATGGTCGGCGATGGCGTGATCCGCCTGATATACGTTCCGGCCTGAAAGGAGCGTTACAGCAGCCGCTTGCCGTTCGGCACATTGTGCGCCGGCCCGGCCAGCACCACCGCACCGTCTTCGTCATGGAAGCCCAGCGTCAGCACTTCCGAACGGATCGGACCGATCTGGCGGGGCGGAAAATTTACCACCGCCATGACCTGGCGTCCGACAAGCTCTTCCGGCTTGTAATGCTCGGTAATCTGGGCGGAGGATTTCTTCACCCCAATCGCCGGGCCGAAATCGATCATCATCTTTATTGCCGGCTTGCGTGCCTCCGGAAACGGCTCGGCCTCGACGATCGTGCCGGTCCGGATATCGACGCGCAGATAGTCGTCGAAGCCTATCTCAGGCGCCAGCGCCTCGAGATCGGTTGCCATTACTGGTCTCCCTCAGGCCTCGCCTACGGTCTCGAACATCGTGCTCTCCAGCGCTTCCTTGGCGGTTGCCCCGGACCACAGCACGAACTGGAAGGCCTGGTAATAGGCCTCACAGGTTTCAATGGCGCTCGACAGCATTACCTCGACCTGCGCTTCCGTCGGCTCCGCACCGCCGGCCAGCAGCAGCGAGTGGCGGAACATCACTGCGCCCTCCTGCTCCCACAGGTCGAAATGGCCCATTAGCAACTGCTCGTTGATCAGCGACAGGAGGCGCATCAATTCGACGAAGCGGCTGTCATGCACCTTCACGTCGAAGCCGCAGGCGAAATGCAGCGACTCGAAGTCTTCCATCCAGGCATAGGAGACATGGTAGTTGGTCCAGTGCCCCTGCACAGCAACGGCGATCTCGTCGTCGCCGGTCCGTTCAAAATTCCAGTCATTCACGTGAGCAACCTGCTCGATCACATCGACAGGATGCGCGGCGCGGTAATAATCCAGCTCAATCAGGCTCATTGCCAATCCTATTTTCGTTTCCCGCCCAAAGAGGCGGCGCTTTCAAAACCGGTTCAGATACGCGAGACGGTTACGATGAAGGCGAACGAGTGCTGCAACGGACTGACGCGGCTGCGCTTACTTTCATTCGCTGGGTACGAATCACTCAATAATTTCAGTCTATTGATCCGTGACTCGCGGGGAAGCCCCTTGGCTAAAAAAGCGTTAAATTCAGATGTGGATAGAGATCGGCGACGCCCGGCGGGCGAGTCTTAAGCGACTCTGAAAGCTCGATTTTTCGCGGCAAGACGCCCGGCGAAAAATCGCTGTGAACTTTCTGTTAAAAGCCGGTTTGCAGCGCGGTCAGGAGCCTGAGACGAGCTTCTTTTCGAGTTCCTCGACGCGCTTGGCCAACACCTCGTTCTCGTCGCGCGCCTTGATCGCCATTTCGCGGACCGCTTCGAACTCCTCGCGCTTGACGAGGTCCATGCTTGAAAGCATCCGTTCAAGCTGATGCTGGAAGGCCGTTTCGACCTCTTGGCGCATGCCCTGCGCGGTTCCCGCCATGTCGGTCATCAGGCGGGCGAAATCGTCCATAAACTTGTTTGGCCCAGTTGTCATAGCGGTTACTCCCGTGTTCAAGACATAGCTATTGCCGCGCCAGCCGCATTGCAAGGTGACGCGGCTCATCGAGGAGACGATCCATGTTCCCCGCCGCCCTCACCCAGCTCGCCCTGACTTTCCCCAACATCGACCCGATCCTTATCCAGCTCGGGCCGGTAGCCATCCGCTGGTATTCCCTCGCCTATATTGGCGGCATCGTGCTTGGCTGGCTCTATGCAAGGCGTATGGTACGCAATGACCGGCTCTGGGGAGGCAAAGAGCCGGTCACCGAAGCCGATCTCGATGATTTCATCCTCTGGGCGACGATCGGCATCATCGTCGGCGGGCGTCTCGGCTTCGTCCTCTTCTACGATCTGCCGGTGTATCTCGACGACCCGCTGCGTATCTTCAAGACCTGGCAGGGCGGCATGTCCTTCCACGGCGGACTGATTGGCACCACCATCGCCATGTTCGCATTCGCATGGCGGCGCAAACTGCCAGTCTGGAGCCTGATCGACATCGTCTCGGCCGTCGTGCCGATCGGCCTGTTCTTCGGCCGCCTCGCCAATTTCATCAATTCCGAACTCTGGGGCCGCCCCTCCGACGTCCCGTGGGCAATGGTCTTTCCGACTGGCGGCGACATCGCCCGCCACCCGAGCCAGCTCTACGAGGCAGGGCTGGAGGGTATCGTCCTGTTTCTCGTTCTGAGGGTCTGCACCCACAACCTCCTGAGGCTGCGAACGCCCCGTTTCGTCACTGGCATCTTCATTGCCGGTTACGGTCTCGCCCGCATCTTCGTCGAGTTCTTCCGCGAACCGGACGTGCAGCTCGGCTATATATATGGCGGCTGGTTGACCATGGGCATGATCCTCTCGATCCCGATGGTGCTGCTTGGCATCGCACTCGTTGCCTCGGCGAAACGCCGGCCGGCCTGATGAGCCTGGGAGACCGCATCCGCCGTCTGATCGAGACGGCCGGCCCGCTGCCGGTGTCCGACTACATGGCGATGTGCCTGTTCGATCCGGCCGAAGGTTATTACACGACGCGCGAACCCTTCGGCGAAAACGGCGACTTCACGACCGCCCCGGAAATCAGCCAGATGTTCGGCGAGATGGTCGGCGCATGGCTCGTCCACGCCTGGCGTGCACTTGGCTGCCCCACCCCTTTTGCCCTCGTCGAGATGGGCCCCGGCCGCGGCACTCTGATGCGAGATATCCTGCGCACCGCCCGCATCGACTCCGCCTTCCTCGCCGCCGCGCAGATCCACCTCGTCGAAACGAGCGAAAGGCTGCGCGGGGTCCAGGCCGAAACGCTTGTCCCTCACGCCATCAAATGGCACGACGACCTGTCGACCCTGCCGCCCCTGCCGATGCTTTTCGCTGCCAACGAACTGTTCGACGCCGTCCCGGTCCGCCAGTTCGAGCAGACGCCAGAGGGTTGGTGCGAACGCCGGGTCGGCCTCGACACCGACGGCAACCTCGCCTTGGTCACCGGGCTCCCGGTCGCCGACAAATCGCTGCTGCCGCCGGGCGCGAGCGCGGTCCCCGTCGGCGCGATCTTCGAATATGCACCTGCCCGCGAGGCCATCGCCGCGACCATAGGCGAGAGGCTCGCCACCCATGGCGGCGCGGCGCTTGTCATCGATTACGGACACATACACTCCGGCTTCGCCGACACGCTGCAGGCGCTCCGCACGCATCGATTCGTCTCCGTCTTCGAACAGCCCGGCTCGGCCGATCTGACCAGCCATGTCGATTTTGAGTCGCTGGCAAGGGCGGCCGAATCGGCGGGCGCATCCGCCCTCCCGGCCATGACCCAGGGCGATTTCCTGCTCTCTCTGGGGCTCGCCGAGCGTGCGGGCGCGCTGGGCCATGGCAAGGACGAAAAGACGCAGGCCGGGATCCGCGCCGCCGCCGAGCGATTGGCCGGAACCGGCAAGGGCGAAATGGGCGGGCTGTTCAAGGTTTTGTGCCTGACCGGTGCTCCGCTGGCCCTGCCGCCATTCCCCTGATTGGTAATACCCGGCTTGTTGACATGGTAACGAAGCTGAAACAGGGTGCAGCCGGCGGAGCATGCAGATTACATGAACATCGAAATCCGGGACGCGGTTGATCCGATCCTTTCTGAAGGCCTGTCCGACATCGGAAATGTCCGGCACGGTTTCTTCACCCGTCAGGGCGGCGTTTCGTCGGGCATCTATGCGGGGCTCAATGTCGGCCTCGGCTCCGATGACGATCCGGAGCTCGTCCGGGAGAATCGCAGCCGCGTCGCCGCGGCGCTCGGCTTCTCCGGCAAGTCGCTTTCGACACCGCATCAGGTCCATTCGCCTGATGTCGTCACCATTTCCGAGCCGTTCCCCGAGGGCGAACGCCCGAAGGTCGACGCCGTGGTCACCACGACGCCCGGCGTCATCATCGGCGTATTGGCGGCCGATTGCGGCCCGATCCTTTTCGCCGACGAAGCGGGTGGCGTTATCGGCGCCGCGCATGCCGGATGGAAGGGCGCCTTCAACGGCGTCATCGAGAACACGATTGACGCGATGGTCGAAGTCGGCGCCCGCCGCGGCGCGATCCGCGCCGTCCTCGGCCCCTCCATCGGCCCGGAGAACTACGAGGTGGGCCCCGAATTCGAGGATCGTTTCGCTGCAGCCGATCAGGACAATCGCCGCTTCTTCTCGCGGTCCGCGCGCGAGGGCCATTTCATGTTCGACCTGCCCTCCTACACAATGGCGAGACTTCAGCGCGCCGGCGTCGACGCTGACCATACGGGGCATTGTACCTACGCGGACGAAAACAGCTTCTTTTCTTATCGCCGTACGACGCACCGCAGTGAACCGGATTACGGCCGCCAGATTTCGGCGATCGTTCTGACCGACTGATACCCCGCTTCCGTAAAAAAGGAGATGCGAGATGGCTTTGCATTTTGACGCTCAGGAGTTCGAGACACGTAAGAACCGTCTTCTTGCCGAGATGAAGGAAGCCAAAATAGACGCCATGCTGCTTTTCGCTCAGGAGAGCATGTATTGGCTGACGGGCTACGACACATTCGGCTTCTGTTTTTTCCAGTGCATGATCGTTGAGAAGTCGGGCGAGATCGCGTTGCTGACCCGTTCCGCGGACCTGCGCCAGGCTCGCCACACCTCGAATGTCGAGACCATCGTCATCTGGGAGGATCGCGCACAGGCCAATCCCACCCGCGAATTGCGCGATCTGCTCTCCGACAGGGATCTTCTCGGCGCGCGCATCGGCATTGAATACGACACGCCCGGCCTCACCGCCTTCAACGGTCGACGCCTCGACGAGGCGCTGAATACCTTCGCTACGCTGGAAGACGCCTCGCTGATCATTCCGCGCCTGCGAGCTGTCAAGTCGGACGCCGAGATCGCCTATGTCCGCGAGGCCGGCAAGCTTGCCGACGACGCGCTGACTGCCGCCATACCGCTGATCAAGGCCGGCACCGACGAAAGCGCCATCCTCGCTGCCATGCAGGGTGCCATCTTCGAGGGCGGCGGCGATTATGCCGGCAACGAATTCATCATCGGTTCCGGCGAGGACGCGCTACTGTGCCGCTACAAGTCCGGCCGCCGCACGCTCGAGAAGGACGACCAGCTGACCCTAGAATGGGCGGGCGTCTATCGCCATTATCATGTCGCCATGATGCGGACCGCGTTGACCGGCGCCCCGACGCCGCGCCATTTCGAACTCTACGAGGCGGCAAAAAACGCGCTGCTCGCCTGCGAAGAGGCGATGACGCTCGGCCACACCTTCGGCGACGTCTTCGATGCTCATGCCCAAGCCATGGCTGCCGCTGACCTGACGCGCCACCGCCTCAATGCCTGCGGGTACTCGCTGGGCGCGCATTTCACACCGTGCTGGATGGACAAGCCGATGTTCTTCGCCGGCAACCCGAGGGAGATCCTCCCCAACATGGTACTCTTCGCCCACATGATCATCGCAGATTCCGAAAGCGGCACCGCCATGACGTTGGGGCAGACCTATTTGACGACGGAAAATGGGCCGGAATGTCTGTCCCGCCACAAACTTGATTTGATCGTCGGTTAGGTTAAAGGATTGACAAGAATGGGAGAACGGCGCGAAAGCGCGGCGGGAAGGGGCTAGATGACGAAAATACTGTCACGACTGGCAGGCATGGTCTGTCTGCTGCTGCTCGTGGCCTCCTGCACGGGAGCCGATAGCTCCTTCGGCCTCGGCAAGACGCAGGATCGGTCGAACGCAGCCGCCAGTGCGCAGTTCCCGTCCGTCGATGGTACGGCCCAGCCGGGCGGGGTAGCCGCCGCAGGCCAACCGGGCAACGGCCAGGAAATCGCCCGCGTCTATTTCGCCCCCGTTGTCGGCGCGCCGGTTCCATTGGTCGCGGCTCTGTCGAAGCGGCTTGGCGCCGTCGGAAGCGCCAATGGCGTCACCCTCGTTCCCCAGGGCACTCCCGGCATGACCAATGAGATAAAGGGTTACTTTTCCGCCTTCACCGAAAACGGATCGACCTCGGTGATCCATGTCTGGGACGTTGTCTCGCCAAGCGGCCAGCGCGTCCACCGCATCCAAGGTCAGGAAGTCGTTCCCGGCGCGTCCGCCGATCCATGGGCGTCCGTAGCGCCCGAAACCATGGATTCGATCGCCGACAAGGTCATGAGTCAGTACATTCTGTGGCTCAGAAGCGCGCCCCCGGCCGCGCCGCAAAACCCCGCGTGAACCGGCGGGAAACATTTCCCCCACAGTTTTGCGGTGCGAAACCGACGAGACGCCTTGAAAAGCAAGGCCATCGCTGTAAAACCCGCGCCAAGTTATCCACAGCACGCACTGGCACGGCGCAATGAAACTGTTCTCCGGCAATTCCAATCGCCAACTCGCTGAGAATGTTGCCAAATATCTCGGAATAGGCGTCGGCCGGGCCACTGTCCGCCGTTTCGCCGACGAGGAAATCTTCGTCGAAATCCAGGAAAACGTGCGCGGCGAGGATGTCTTCATCCTCCAGTCGACCTCCTACCCGGCCAACGATCACCTGATGGAACTGCTCATCATGATCGATGCGTTCCGCCGGTCGTCGGCCCGCCGCATCACCGCGGTGCTTCCCTATTTCGGCTATGCCCGCCAGGATCGCCGCACCTCCGGTCGCACGCCGATCTCCGCCAAGCTGGTCGCAAACCTGATCACCCGCGCCGGCGCCGACCGCGTCCTGACACTCGACCTGCATGCCGGGCAGATCCAGGGCTTCTTCGATATCCCGACAGACAATCTCTACGCCGTCCCGGTCATGGCGCGCGACATCCGCGCCCGCTACAAGAACCTCTCTTCCGTGATGGTGGTCTCGCCGGACGTCGGCGGCGTCGTGCGCGCCCGCGCGCTCTCCAAACGCCTCGACGACACGCTGCTCGCCATCGTCGACAAGCGCCGCGAACGGCCCGGCGAATCCGAGGTGATGAACGTTATCGGCGACATCGCCGACAAGAACTGCTTTCTTATCGACGATATCATAGATTCGGGCGGTACGTTGTGCAACGCAGCCGACGCGCTGCTCGCCAAGGGCGCGAAAAGTGTCACCGCTTATATCACCCACGGCGTCCTGTCCGGCGGCGCGGTCAACCGCATCATGTCCTCGCAGCTCACCGAGTTGGTGATCACCGATTCCATCCAGCCTTCCGCCTCGGTAGAATCCGCGCCCAACATCCGTGTGGTGTCCGTCACCGACCTGATCGGCGAGGCCATCGCCCGCACCTCGCACGAACAGTCCGTCTCCAGCCTGTTCGACTGAACGTCTTCCGCGTCAGATGCGCGGTTGCGCGGGCCCGATTGTTAGGCTATAGGCACGCCCATCCGCGCAAGACACCCTTGGAGGCTGCGCGGGCAAAGCCGGGCAACCGGCTTTGGTTTTTCTGGGAACAGCAAAACACTCCACATACGTCCTCGAAAGGAAACGCCATGAGCGAAGCATACGTGCTCACGGCCGAGGCGCGCGAACGGGTCGGTAAGGGGTCCGCCCGGGCAATTCGGCGCAACGGCAAAATTCCAGCTGTCATCTATGGTGACAACAAGGAACCCATCTCCATCATCCTTCCTTACAAGGAAGTGGCCATGAAGGTTTACGGCGGCGGCTTTCTGACCACCGTCGCAGAAGTCGAACTGGACGGTAAGAAACACCGCGTTCTGCCGAAGTCCTACGATCTCGATCCCGTGCGCGATTTCATCATCCATGTGGATTTCCTACGCGTTTCGGCCAAGACCGAGGTGACCGTCAACATCCCCGTCCACTTCGCCAACGAAGAGGATTGCCCCGGTATCCGCAAGGGCGGCGTGCTCAACACGGTTCGCCACGAAGTCGAGGTTCACTGCCCGGCCGATGCGATCCCGGAATACTTCACTGCGGATCTCGCCGGCCTTGAGCTTGGCGACGCCATCAAGATTTCTTCCATCACGCTTCCGGCGAACGTCCATCCGACCATCACCGACCGCGACTTCACCATCGCGACGATCGCGGCGCCGGCTGGCCTGAAGAGCGACCAGGACGACGAAGCCGAAGAGGCGGCGGCCGACGAAGTCGAAGTCATCGGCGAAGAAGAAGAAACAACCGAAGCGGAAGGCGGCGAAGAGTAACGCCCGCCCCGGCGTATTGGAGACTGCAGCGCCATGCTTGTCATCGCAGGCCTCGGCAATCCCGGTCCGAAATACGCCGCCAACCGCCACAATATCGGCTTCATGGCGGCGGACGCGATCGTCCGCCGCCATTCTTCTTTCGGCCCCTGGCAGAACAAGTTTAACGCCGAGATCTCGGAAGGCCGGTTTGGGGACGACAAGGTCCTCATCATCAAGCCGCTGACCTTCATGAACAATTCCGGCCAGGCCGTCGGCGAGGCGTTGCGGTTCTACAAGCTCGGCCCGCAGGATCTGATCGTCCTCTATGACGAGCTCGATCTCACCCCCGGCAAGGTTCGCATCAAGACTGGCGGCGGCTCCGGCGGCCATAACGGCATCAAATCCATCGACGCCCATTGCGGCAAGGACTATCGCCGCGTCCGGCTCGGCATCGGCCATCCGGGCGCCAAGGAGCGCGTCCACAGCCATGTGTTGGGCGATTTCGCCAAGGCCGATCGGGCTTGGCTGGATCCGCTCCTCGACACGATCGCCGACAATGCCGTACTGCTGGTCAAGGGCGAGGATTCGTCCTTCATGAACAAGATCGCGCTTGCCGTGGGAGAAACCGAGATGGCCGCCTCGAAGAAGAAGCCCGCCGCCAACCCCGCGCCTGTGCGTAAACAGCAGAGCCATATCCGCCAGGCCCGCCAAGGCGGCCCACAGGTTCCGACAAGCGGACCGATGGCGGAGATGCTGAGAAAGCTACTCGGAAAAAAGGACTGACCTTATGGGTTTCAAATGCGGCATCGTCGGCCTGCCCAATGTAGGCAAGTCGACACTTTTCAACGCGTTGACCAAGACGGCGGCCGCCCAGGCTGCCAACTATCCCTTCTGCACCATCGAGCCGAACACAGGCGAGGTCGCGGTGCCGGACGAGCGCCTGAGGAAGATCGCGGCAGCCGCCGGCTCCAAGGAGATCATCCCGACCCGCATCAACTTCGTCGACATCGCCGGCCTCGTGCGCGGCGCCTCGAAGGGCGAAGGTCTCGGCAACCAGTTCCTCGCCAATATCCGCGAGGTCGACGCCATCGTCCACGTCCTGCGCTGCTTCGAGGATGACGACATCACCCATGTCGAGGGCCGTATCGACCCTGTGGACGACGCCGAGACGGTCGAGACCGAACTGATGCTCTCCGACCTCGAAAGCCTGGAGCGCCGCATCGTCCAGATCCGCAAGCGCGCCACCGGCAAGGACAAGGAAGCGACCACCATCCTGCCCGTGATGGAGCAGGCGCTGGCATTGCTGCAGGATTCCAAGCCCGTCCGCCTGATGCTCGACGGCATCGCCGCCGAAGACCTTTTCATCCTCAAGGGCCTCAACCTGCTCACCTCCAAGCCGGTCCTCTATGTCTGCAACGTCGCCGAGGCGGACGCCGCGACCGGCAACGCCCATTCCGCCGCCGTCGACAAGATGGCCGCCGAACAGGGTGCGCGCACCGTCGTCATCTCCGCCGCCATCGAGGCCGAAATCGCCCAGCTCGAGGATGAGGAAGCCCGCGAATACATGGAAGCGATGGGTCTCGAGGAACCCGGCCTCGACCGGCTGATCCGCGAAGGCTACCGCCTGCTCGAACTGATCACCTTCTTCACCGCCGGCCCGAAGGAAACCCGCGCCTGGACGGTCAAGAAAGGCGCCAAGGCCCCGCAGGCCGCCGGCGAGATCCACACCGATTTCGAGAAGGGCTTCATCCGCGCCCAGACCATCGCCTATGATGACTATGTCGGGCTCGGTGGCGAGGTCGCGGCCAAGGAAGCCGGCAAGGCGCGCGACGAAGGCAAGGAATATGTCGTCCATGACGGCGATGTGATGCTGTTCAAATTCAACGTGTAAACGAACTGGCTTCGTCGCCGAACGGTGTTACCATCGCCTGATGGCGTTCGATTTCATCTTCATGCTGACGGCCGATGACCGGACCATCCCCGATGCCCGCGCGCGGCTCCAGGATGTGCTGGCTGGCGGTGCCCGCCATATCGGTTTCAAGGATGTCGGCCTCCCCTTCGAGGACCTGAAGGGACTGGCTTCGGAAATCCGCGCCGCCGGCGGCCGCGCCTATTTGGAAGTCGTCAGCCTCGACGCAGAGAGCGAATTGCGCTCGGCGCGCGCGGCGATCGATCTGGAGGTCGACTGCCTGCTCGGCGGCACCCGCGCTGAAACGGTCGCGCCGATGCTGCGCGCCCATCCGGTGCGCTATTTCCCCTTTCCCGGCGAGATCGTCTCCCATCCGAGCATCCTGAAAGGCACCGTCGAGACCATCGCGGAAAGCGCCCGCCGTCTCGCCGATCTGGAAACCGTGCACGGCCTCGATCTCCTCGCCTATCGCTTCGACGGTGACGTGCCGGCGCTGATGAAGGCGGTCTGCGCCGCGACGGAAAAACCGGTCATCGTCGCGGGCTCCATCGATACCGAGAAGCGCATAGTCGCCGTGTCGGAGGCCGGAGCCGCCGGCTTCACGGTCGGTACCGCCGCCTTCCGCGGTGCCTTTCCGGCGGCAGGCGAAGGTCTGGTGGCGCAGGTTCAGTCTATTCTCGCCATGACCGGTCGCGCCCGCCAGAGATCTTCCGCGCCGCGCAAGATCGCGCTCGTCGCCCACAACAATCGCAAGGCCCAGCTTCTCGCCTGGGTGCGCCGCCACCGCGAAACGCTTGCCCGCCATTCCATCGTTTCCACCGGCGGGACCGGCACCATACTAGGCAAGGAGGAACCGACGCTGTCGATCCGCCGCCTCCAGCGCGGTTCGCATGGCGGCGACCAGCAACTCGGCGCGCTGGTCGCGACCGGCGAACTCGACGCCGTCATCTTCTTTGCCGACCCGCACGGGCCGGCCTCGCTCGACTTCGACCTTCTGGCGCTGATGCGGCTGGCGATCCAGCACGACATCCCCATCGCCTGCAGTCCAGCGGCGGCCGACCTCTTCGTCGCCGCCAGCCTGTAGCAGCAATTCCAGGAAAAGTGTGAAGCGGTTTTCCGTCCGGAATTGCGCTAAAAAGAGCGAACCGTCGGTCTTACTGCGTCCTGCAGGTCTTGATGCCGAACGGCACATAGGCAGGGCACCAGCCGATCACGGCGGTCGCCAGCATCACGATCCCGACGATCAAAGCCACCCAGCCGAGAGCGCCTGTCAACGTGCCCATGAAATAGAGCGCCAGCAGGATGATCCCGACGATGGCGCGAATGCCGCGGTCCATGCCGCCCATATTGTTCTTGAACATGTCCCTGTCCTTTCGATGATGTTTCGATGAGGACAGGATAACGGTCCGGCCAACCGCGTCAGTGATCATGTCACCGAAATCCGAATTTCTTAGTCGGATCCGTCGGCGATAAGCTGCAAGTCTTTTCTCGCAACGATCCGTACGACGCCGCGATCGAGCGAGACGATCCCGCGTCCGGACAGGGCCTCCAGGCGACGTGAGACGACTTCGCGCGCCGAGCCGATTGCCGAGGCGATCTCGGCATGCGTCGCCTTCACCAGCCCCTCCCCGTCCGCCTGGGCGAGAAGCCACTGCGCCAGCCGCAATTCCACCTTCACGAAGGCGACCATCTCCAGCAGATGCGTCATCTCGCCGAGCCGGTCGCCGAAGGCCTTGAAGACGAAGCGCCGGAACTCGTCCGACTCGCGCACCAGCCGCTCGAATGTCGCCGGCGGCACGACCACCGCGACCACGTCGCCCTCCGTGATCGCCTCGCCGCTATAGGGCTGCGACCCCAGCATGCCGAGCGTCGTCTGCACGCAGGTCTGTCCGGGATCGATGGAATAGAGCAGCAATTCGCGCCCGGTCCGGCTGTTCAGATAGACATTGACCCGGCCGGAAATCGTCAGGACGAAGCCGAAGGGCGCGTCGCCGGGTCGAAACAGCACCGTCCCGGCCGGGATCAGCTGCGGCTTGAGCTTCTCCAGCGCGCCGCGCGACACGGTGTCGAGAAGGGCGGCATAGGGCGTGCCGGCAATCCAGGATGTCACGTTCGCCTCGCCCTCTCCTCCCGCAGCCCCGCCCGGGGCGGAGCATCAGTCCCCTTCGAACTCGATCAGTGTGCGCACCGGCACTCCGAGCGCCTCGATCTTCTTGCGCCCGCCGAGGTCCGGCAGGTCGACGATGAAACAGGCCGCCACGACTTCCGCGCCCATCTGCTGCAAGAGCTTCACCGCGCCTTCCGCCGTGCCGCCGGTGGCGATCAGGTCGTCGACGAGGATGACCCGCTCGCCGGTCTTCACCGCGTCCTTGTGCATCTCCATCTCGTCGATGCCGTATTCCAGGCTATAGGCGATGCGCACTGTCTCGTAAGGCAGCTTGCCCTTCTTGCGGATCGGCACGAACCCGGCCGACAGCTGGTGCGACATCGCCCCGCCCAGGATGAAACCGCGCGCCTCGACGCCGGCGATCTTGTCGATCTTGGTACCCGCATAGGGATGCACCAGTTCGTCGATCGAGCGGCGAAACGCGCGCGCATCGCCGAGAAGAGTGGTGATGTCGCGGAACATGACCCCCCGCTTCGGATAATCGGGAATGGTTCGGATCGATGCCTCAAGGGTGTCGCGCAAGCTCATGGTCTGCCTTTCCGTCGGCCCTGAACAGGGCGGATCATGTCGCCATCGTGGTCAAAAGAAAAGGGCGCGGAAGCGCCCTTTCCCGAATTGCATCGTTGTTACGGACGTTCAGTGCTCAATACGAGACCAGACCTGCTTCTTGGCGAGATAGAGGAACACCGAGAACAGCACGAGGAAGACCATCACGCGGAAGCCCATTTCCTTGCGCTCGGTCAGGTGCGGCTCGGCAGCCCACATCTGGAAGGCCGCGACGTCATGCGCTTCCTGCTCGATGGTCGCCGGCGTCCCGTCGTCATAGGTGACGTCCTCGCCATAGAGCGGCTGAGCCATCGCCAGCGACACGCCCGCCGCAAAATGCGGGTTGTAATGCGTGCCCTCGGGAACGGTGACATTTGCCGGCGGCTCTTCGCCATAACCGGTCAGCAGCGAGTAGATATAGTCCGGCCCGCCTTCCGCATATTGCGTGAACACGTCGAAGACGAAGCGCGGGAAACCGCGCTCGACGCCGCGTGCCTTGGCGATCAGCGAGAAGTCCGGCGGAACCGCGCCGCCATTGGCGACCTTGGCCTGCTCCGGATTCTCGTAGGGGCTCGGGAAGTAGTCGGTCGGAAGACCGGCGCGGGTGAACATCTCGCCATCCGCGTTCGGGCCGTCCTGGACCTCGTAATTGGCGGCGAACGCCTTCACCTGCTCTTCCGAATAACCGAGATCCGCGAGATCGCGGAACGCGACGCGGTTGAGCGAGTGGCACGCCGCGCAGACTTCCGTGTAGACCTTCAGGCCGCGCTGCAGCTGGGCCTTGTCGTACTTCCCGAACGGACCGGCAAAGCTCCATTCCTGCTCGACCGGATGCTTCAGCGGATAGTGGACAGTGCCTTCCTGCGCCGCGCCGGCGGCCTCCTCCTGCGCATTGGCGCCGGGCAGGACGAGCGTCATGGCAAGAGCCGCGGCGCCGATCGTGGCAATGATGTGTTTCATTGTTCTATTCCCGTAATTTTGCGCCACGCGGCTCACCCTCTGACTTCCGGCGAAGCGGCCGCGCCGCTCCCCACCTGCTGGGCGCCGCTCTTCTTGCTGCGCGCCAGCACGGCTTCGGTGATCGAATTCGGCAGCCTGCGCGGCGTTTCGATCAGGCCGAGAACCGGCAGGATGATGAGGAAGAAAGCGAAGTAGTAGAGCGTCGCGATCTGCGCGAGCGAGGTGTAGAGACCTTCCGCCGGCTTCGACCCGAGCCATCCCAGGAAGATCGCGTCGGCCACGAAGATCCAGAAGAACAGCTTGTACCAGGGGCGATAGACGGCCGAACGCACCTTCGACGTGTCGAGCCACGGCATGACGAACAGCAGCGCGATCGAGCCGAACATCACGAGGACGCCGCCGAGCTTCGAGTCGATCGGACCGACATTGAAGGTGATGGCGCGCAGCATCGCGTAGAACGGCAGGAAGTACCATTCGGGGACGATATGCGCCGGCGTCACCAGCGGATCGGCTTCGATATAGTTGTCCGGGTGGCCGAGGAAGTTCGGCAGATAGAAGATGAAATAGGCGAAGACGGCGAAGAAGACCATCATCGCGAACGCGTCCTTGATGGTCGCGTAGGGCGTGAAGGCCACTGTATCGGTCTTCGACTTCACTTCGATGCCGGTCGGGTTCGTCTGGCCGGTCACATGCAGCGCCCAGACATGCAGGACGACGACGCCCGCGATCATGAAGGGCAGCAGGTAATGCAGCGAGAAGAAGCGGTTCAGCGTCGGATCGCCAACGGCATAGCCGCCGAGAAGCAGCTGCTGCACCCACTCGCCGACGAGCGGGAAAGCGGTGAAGAAGCCGGTGATCACGGTCGCGCCCCAGAAGGACATCTGGCCCCAGGGCAGCACGTAACCCATGAAGCCCGTCGCCATCATCAGGAGATAGATGATGCAGCCGAGGATCCAGAGCAGTTCGCGCGGCGCCTTGTAGGAGCCGTAATACATGCCGCGGAACATATGCAGATAGACCGCAACGAAGAAGAAGGATGCGCCGTTGGAGTGCATGTAGCGCAACAGCCAGCCATGGTTCACGTCGCGCATGATGCTTTCTACGCTGGTGAAGGCCATGCCGGTCGAGGCGACATAATGCATCGCCAGCACCACGCCGGTGATGATCTGCGACACCAGCATCAGGGACAGGATCCCGCCAAACGTATAGGCGTAGTTCAGATTGCGCGGCACCGGATAGGCGACGAAGGAATCATACATCATCCGCGGCAGCGGCATGCGGGCGTCGATCCATTTGCCGATACCCGTGGTCGGCGTGTAGGTGCCGTGTGCTTCGTGAGTGCTCATGCTCGGGCTCCTATACGGTATCGGTGCCGATGGTCAGGGTCGTGTCGTTTGCGAACACGTGCGGCGGCTGCGGCAGGTTGATCGGCGCCGGGCCATGCAGGATGCGGCCGGTGAAATCGAACACCGAACCATGGCAGGGGCAGTGCCAGCCATCGGCGCCGTTGTCGACGACCTTCGGAATACAGCCCAGATGCGTGCAGTTCGCTGCGACGACCACCCAATCCTTGGTCGCCTCGTCGGCGGGGCCGCCGATGCGCGGGCCGGCTTCTGCCGGATCCTTCAGACCGTCGACCGGCAATGCGGTAACGGCCTCGATCTCGGTCTCCGTAAGGCGGCGCACGAAATAGGGCTTGCCGCGCCATGTCACGATGATGGCCGCGCCCGGTTCGATCGACGATACGTCGATATCGACCGGCTGGCCGGCGGCGCGGACGGCGGCGTCCGGGCGCATCTGGTCGATGAATGGCCAGGCAAGACCTGCCACGCCGACCACACCGAGCATGCCGGAGGCGACATAGATAAAGTCGCGGCGCGTAGTCTCATCAGCGGTGATTGTTTCTTCGCTCACAGGAGCATTCCTTTCCGGTACAGTCACTGTGTCTGCGGGCGGTCAGGAACAGGCACAGGCAAGTGCCCGCGCCCGCAGCCACGTCCCCCGCGATCCCTTATTTCGGAAGTCCGCGCTTGTCCAGTCTCGACCAAGGGATGACGGCAACTTGTCGCGCTGAAAATGCGTGGAAATTCTATACTATTCAGCCGCCTCGCCGAGCGCGAGGAATCCGCCGGACTGTCTCGTCCACAACCGGGCATAGAGGCCGTTCGGTTTCTTCACCAGTTCTCCGTGGGTTCCCGTCTCGACGACTTTGCCGCGATCCATGACGATCAGCCGGTCCATGGCGGCGATGGTCGACAGCCGGTGCGCGATGGCGATGACCGTCTTTCCGGCCATCAGCCCCTGCAGATTTTCCTGGATTGCCGCCTCGATGTCCGAATCGAGCGCCGAGGTCGCCTCGTCGAGAATCAGCACCGGCGCGTCCTTCAGCATGACGCGGGCGATCGCCACGCGCTGGCGCTGGCCGCCGGACAATTTGATGCCGCGCTCGCCGACATGCGCCTCGTAGCCGTGCCGTCCGCGCGGATCCTCCACCCCGGTGATGAAGTCATGCGCATGCGCCTTCTTCGCCGCCTCGATCACCTGCTCCATTGTCGCGTCCGGCCGTCCGTATGCGATGTTGTCGCGCAGCGACCGGTGCATCAGCGACGGCTCCTGGCTGACCACGCCGAACTGGTCGCGCAGCGAGGCCTGCGTCACGTCGCGAATGTCGTGGCCGTCGAGCAGGATGCGCCCGCCCTCCACGTCGAACAGCCTGAGCATCAGATTGACGAAGGTCGACTTGCCGGCGCCCGAGGGCCCGACCAGCCCGACCCGCTCGCCCGGCTTGATCTCGATATCGAGCCCGTCGAACAACTCGCCATTCTTCTTGCCGTAGCGAAAAACGACATTGTCGAAGCGGATATGGCCGGAGACGCGCGGCAACGCCGTCGCATCCTCGCGGTCGCGAATCGCCGGCTCCACGGAAAGCGTCTCGGTCGCGTCCTGCACCGTCGAATAGGCGCGGATCAGCCCGTTGATATTGAACATCATCCAGCCCGACATCTGGTTGAGCCGGAAGACGAGCCCCATCGTCGCGGCGATCGCGCCGGTCGAGGCGGACCCGTTCATCCACGCCATGACGGCCAGCGCGCCGATCGCCGTCATCATGATGCCGTTCAGCATCGCCACCGAGGCGCGCACCGTCGTGATCATCCGCGTCAGATGGGTGACGGCGCTCATATAATTGGTCAGCGCCTGCCGGATGCCGCCATGCTCGCGCTGGCCGCTGTCGAAGAGTTTCACCGACAGGATGTTGGTGAAGATGTCGACCAGCCGCCCGTTCAGCACGGCGCGTTCATTGGCGTTTTCCTTGCCCGCGCGCCGCAGCCGCGGCAGCAGGAAGCGGATGATCAGCGCATAGCCCGCGCCCCAGACGGCGACAACCGCGCCCATGCGCCAGTCGAGCGTCGACAGTATCGTTGTCGTCAGCACGACGAAGGTCAGGAACGACCACAGCGCCTGCAGCGACGTGACGATGAAATCGCCCGTCGATTCGCCCGCCTGCATGATCTTGGTGGCGATCCGCCCGGCAAAATCGTTCTGGTAAAACGTGTAGGGCTGCTCGATCACGCGTCGGAACGATTGCCAGCGGATCATCGTGTAGAAGCGCGGCACGATCACCTGCTGCTCGATGACCGCCGCGCCGACCATGACGATTGCGCGGATGACGAGCAGCAGCACCACAAGCACAACAAGCTGATGCCAGTGGTCGGCGAGCAGCGTCGCCGGCGTCGAACTCTCCAGAATGTCGATCAGCCAGCCGACGGACCAGTAGAGCACCGCGTCGATGGTCCCGACCATCCCGCCGACAATCAGCAGGAGGATGAAAGGCCAGCGCGCCTGTTTCGCGAAATAGAGGATAAAACCCCAGGCCGTCTTCGGCAGGACCGCTCGGTCGGTGTCGGCAAACGGCTCGATGAAACGTTCCACCCGGTTCCAAACCGGGTGGTCCATGTTCCGATAGCGCGTTTCCGGCTCCTGTCCGGGCCTGAAGCGAGTGCTCATTCCGCTGCGACCGCCTCCCCGGCATCGATGAACCCGCCGGACTGGCGCGCCCAGAGCTGGGCGTAGAGCCCGTCCGACTCGGCGAGTTGGGCATGGGTACCTTCCTCGACGATCGCCCCCTTGTCGAGCACGACCAGCCGGTCGAGCGACGAGATCGTCGACAGCCGGTGCGCGATGGCGATCACGGTCTTGCCCTCCATCAGCGCATTGAGGTTCTCCTGGATCGCCGCCTCGACTTCCGAATCGAGCGCCGAGGTCGCCTCGTCCAGCACCAGGATCGGCGCGTTTTTCAGGAACACGCGCGCGATCGCGATGCGCTGGCGCTGGCCGCCCGACAGTTTCACGCCGCGTTCGCCGACATGCGCGTCGTAGCCGGTGCGCCCCTGCGGGTCGACGAGACCGAGGATATAGTCATGCGCATTGGCGCGCTTGGCCGCCGCGATGATGTCCGCCTCGCTCGCATCCGGCTTGCCGTAAGCGATGTTGTCGCGCACGGACCGGTGCAGCAGCGACGTATCCTGCGTGACGACGCCGATCTGCGAACGCAGTGAATCCTGCGTGACGGAGGCGATGTCCTGCCCGTCGACCAGGATGCGACCGCCTTCGAGATCATAAAGCCGCAGCAGCACGTTCATCAGCGTGGACTTGCCCGCGCCGGAGCGTCCGACGAGGCCGACCTTTTCGCCCGGCGCCACCGTCAGGCTCAGATCCTCGATCACGCCGCCCTCCTTGCCGTAATGGAAGCGGATGTTCTCGAACTGGATCTTGCCGTCGGGAACGGTGAGCGTCCCGGCATTCGGCGCATCGCGCACCGCGCGCGGCCGCGCGATGGTGCCCATGCCGTCGATCGCCATGCCGATATGCTCGAACAGCCCGGCCAGTTCCCAAAGCACCCAGTGCGCCATGCCCTCCAGCCGCAGAACTAGCCCCACCGCAACCGCGATCGCGCCGATACTGGCCGAACCGGCGGTCCACGACCAGATGCCGATTGCGCCGACGACGAAGAGGAGCACGGAATTCGACGTGTCGAGGCCGAAATTCAGCTTCGTCGTCAGCCGCATCTGCGGATGAACGGTTTTGAGGAAATCGTCCATCGCCTCGCGCGCATAGGCTTCCTCGCGGCCCGAATGGGCAAACAGCTTCACCGTCATGATGTTGGTGTAGCTGTCGACCACGCGGCCCGTCATGGTCGAGCGCGCATTGGACTGCTCTTCAGAGATGCGCCGCATCCTCGGCAGGAAATAGCGCAGCATGCCGGCATAAAAGACCAGCCAGACCAGGAAGGGCAGCATCAGCCGGACATCCAGCGCGGCGACGAGCACGAGCGTGCCGACGAAATAGACGACGACATAGATGAGAACGTCGAGGATTTTCACCACGGTCTCGCGCACGCCGAGCGCCGTCTGCATCATCTTGGTCGCCACCCGGCCCGCGAATTCGTCCTGGTAGAAACCGAAGCTCTGGCCGAGCAGGTAGCGATGCGCCTTCCAGCGGATCAGCATCGGATAATTGCCGAAGATCGTCTGGTGCATCACCATCGTGTGGATCAGCCCAAGCCCCGGCAGCAGCACCAGGATGACGAAGCCCATCCCGGCGAGCGTCCAGCCCTCGTCGGCAAGGAAGGTCGCGCGGTCGGCGCCGGCCAGCCAGTCGATGATATTGCCGAGAAAGCCGAACAGCGCGACCTGCAGCGCCGAGATCGCGGCGATCAGCACCGACGTGATGGCCAGCCAGGGCCATATGCCCTTGGTATAGTGCCAACAGAAGGCGAACAGGGTCGTCGGAGGCTGCTCGGGCGCCTCAGCGGGAAAGGGATCGATACGTTTTTCAAACCACGAAAGCATGGCGAACCTCTTGGCGGTCAATATGGTGTCCGATCGGGGATCGGCGAGATGACGAAAAGCGCTGCGGCGCGAAGCGAATGGACGGATCCGGGTCCGGCACTGCCGGAAATGCGGATGCGACAACAATGAACTCAGGCGAAAGTGACATGACCGAAATCCGTCTTGGTGGAACCAAAACCGGCGGTCACGAGGAAAAGAATGGGTTTATTCGAACCGCTGGTTTGTCAGGCGAGAACTGGGGAATCCGCTCGTGGGAGCAGCAGAACGCCTGTCGGGAGCGCGACGCGCATCGGAATGCAAATGACTTCCATTGTCGCCTCCTTGGATTGCGGTTGACAGATGCTTCATATACCGACCGGTCCGCCGGGACTAGTGCCAATCGGCCACAGTTGAACGCTCCTGCCATGAACTGACGCTGCCGTGACGGAAATAAAAGCCATCGAAATCGCGCTCTATCAGCCGGATATACCGGGAAATACTGGCACGATCCTGCGCCTTGCCGCCTGTCTCGGCGCGGTCATCCATGTCATCGAGCCGGCCGGCTTCGACCTCTCCGACCGCGCCCTGAAACGCGCCGGCATGGATTATCTGGAGATGGCTGCGCTGCGCCGCCATGTCAGCTGGCGCGAGTTCGATACCTGGCGCAAAGCCGAGGCAAAACGTCTTGTTCTGCTGACCACCAAGGCCGACACGCCCTATACGGCGCATGGCTTCGAGCCCGCCGATATACTGCTTTTCGGCCGCGAATCGGCGGGCGTCCCCGACGAGGTCCACGAGGTCGCCGAGACGCGCCTGACCATCCCGATGGCGGCCGGCGCGCGCTCGATCAACCTCGCCCTCTCCGTCGCCATGGTCGCCGGCGAAGCCATCCGTCAGCTTGTCTGGCGGCCTTGACCCGTTCAAGCCGGGTTCCGCTTGCGCCGACGCATCGCCAGCCCTTCGCGCATGTTCAGCCCCAGCAGCACGATATTCGACGCACCGGCGACCAGTTCGATCCCCTGCACGACCATGAAGGACGTGCCGAAATCGCGCTGCCCCGCCTTCATGGCGAGGAATGCCGCGCTGGGCAGGAGCACAAGAATACCAGTCGCCGCGATGATTTTCATCCGCCTCTTCTTGGCGTTCACGACCGGGCTCCTCCATGTCCCGCCAAGCGAGAAGCCGCTGCCGCCGGCCGCCACCATGGCCGGAACGAGCAAGGCCAGCCCATATAGAATACCCGTCTTCACGGCGGCGATCTCGTCCGGCCCGCCGAACGATTCGCTCAGCACGGTCGAAATCCAGAATGTCGCGATGGTCGCAAGCGCCAGCGCGCCCGAAATGGCATGGATAAGCAGTTTCATGTCAGCCTCCTATTTGCATAGCATGCTATATAAATAGGTTTGTATAGCTCGCTATGCAATGCTATTTCGTCGTATGGATTTCAAAAAAGCCGAATCGGCCGGCTATCTGGCCAACCACATGGCGCGCCTCTTCGCCAACGCGCTGCACGAACGCATCCGCCCGCTCGGCCTCGCCCCCGCCCAGTTCATGACACTTCTGGAACTGTGGGAAGAGGATGGCCGGACGCAAAAAGATCTGGTCCGCCGCCTCGACATCGAACAGGCGACCATGGCCAACACGCTGAAACGCATGGAGCGGGATGGCCTCATCATCCGCCAGGAAAACCCGAAAGACCGCCGCGCCCAGCTGATCCGCCTCACCGAAAAGGCCCGCGCCCTGCAAGACGACGCGACGGCCGCCGCGAACGCGGTCAACGCGATCGCTTTGGGCGGTCTTTCGGAGGATGAACGCCGAGTGTTCATCCGGATGATGACCCGCGTGATTGGCGCGCTATCGGGTTATGATGGAAACTTCTGATGCGCGACTCGAAGGTTCAGGAAATATGGACTAGAAACACGATTGCCTATGTAATGTTACACATATTTTAGCGTTTTGCGCGGGTAGAACTTTACCATTACTGCGGGAGATGGAGCATCTGATAAATCTCTGAAGACTCCTTTTAAGCACTGTGACCTATACTCACTGTGCTGAATTCTCCGCCCCCGGTCCTTCAGACTCGGATGTTAACTTACAGGTGAATTTAGATCGCGGGACCGCGTTTTCTTCGAATTTTCCATCTTCAAATCGGCAGGGGAGGAAGCCATCCATCCGTATCTCGATCTGGCGAAGTGCCGACCGGCGTATTGCGGCCAGCAGTTGGGTTTCTCCGAAAGAAACAGATCCGACGTTTACTCTCCCACCAGACGGCTCCGAAATAAGTTCGATTAGGAGCCGTTTGGGAGGGAGAAACCAATTGAGCCACGTCTTTAAAGGACCGATCTCCGCCGGCGTGTCCATATTGGCGACCGTCATTTCTCTTGCATCGAATGTACCTAGTTCAAGCGCGAGAATAGTGGCAACGGAATTCTCCCCGCCAAAAACGTTTCCAGGTCGTACCGCTCTGACAGTCAGTTCGTCGCCGGGCTCTCGAAAGAGGATAGTATCATCTTGGCCGCTTACATAAGGCGCAAACTGGCAACCGTAAGCTATCTCTATCGATTGAACGAAATCGTCCTCCGTATCTGCTACAATGATATCTGGAAGATCTTTATCTTTCTCTTCCAGAAATGCTTGGGTGCAAAATTGCTGAGCGTGAGCACTATCGGACGCGAGCAAAAACGCCGATCCTATTGCAAGCGACAGCAGTACGCCCGCGCCGTTCCAACCTTTGCGTCGTGCCATCTTTACCCTCCTTCGTTGCGATTCCTCACTTCGCTAGGGATCGCGAACATATGCGCCGCGAGGACTACAAAAATTGAGAATGCCAGATAAAGCGTCGATGCCTGAGCTGCGATCTCGTCGGCCACGTCGATCGGGTTAAAGGCGTCTACCGACACAAGCTCCAGAACAGCAATACGAGCGCGATAACCGCTGAGGATGGAAAAGACGAGCGCAAGTACTAAGACAAACGAAAGAGCGATCGCGAACAGGGACGGATGCCTCCGAGAGTCAGTCCAGTATTTTACACCTGCACCCGCACCCACAAAAAGACTAAGGCATAATGTCAGCAACATAGAGATCGCTTGATCGGTGACATTGATAGCCTCTTGCGAAACACCTTCGGAAGATTCTGACGCCGACCGAATGGCTTCTGGCGAAGAAAAAAACCATTCCGAAGTCGATAGGAACAAAGGCAACGTGATCATCACAGCGCCGGCCGCAATCGGTAAAATATACCTTATCAGCATCTCGCACCCCAAGACTAATATAGGTTTCAATTATACTACATCTACAAAAAACAGAGAAGCCCAAAAATCCATGAGCCGTATCAAGAAGCTATTAAAGTTTAGCTCCAGACGCCAAAAGGTTACTTTTTCCTGCCTTCACCTCACCTCCGCCTGCATGTCTCGATGCGCGATGCCCGCATCGAAATACTCCTCCGAACACACCGCAAATCCCAGCCGCTCGTAGAACGGGATCGCCTGCGCCTGGCTCGACAGGAAGAAGGGCCGTCCCCGCGCCTCGCCGGTTAGATCGTCCATCATGAAGCGCATCAGCGCCGCGCCCGTTCCGGTGCCTCGCGCTCCCTTGGTCACCGCCACCCGCTCGATCTTGATCTTGTCGTCGAGCAGCCGCGCTCGCGCCGTGGCGATCGCCCGGCCGTCGATTTCCGCGATGTAATGGACCGCCTCGCCGTCGCGCCCGTCGGCCTCGATCGCCGGATCGACCGATTGCTCCTGTTGAAAAACCGTCTCGCGGATTGCGAGGCAGGCGGTCATCTCGTCGCGCGTCGTCACGCGCCGGCACAGGGGCGAAGTGGAGTGCATGGTTGTTCCGTATTCAGTCGGCGGTGGGCAGCCGCCTCATGGTGAACTCGATCACGTCGCCGTCGAGCACCCGCCAGCTTTCCACCTGCGTCCAGTAGGCTGCTTTGGGAAACTGGTCGAACCATTCGCGCGCCTTGCGTCGCGCGGCGGGCCGCTGCAGCCTGAAGGTCTCACGCACAAAGCTGTCCTTGCGGACCGAGGAGATCTCGCGGCTCTTGTCGAGCTGCCGGCTGACAGCCGACCGGGGAGGCTTGGGTGGAAGCATGATTCTGACCCCCGTAATGCAACCGAGTTTAGATGGTGGCGCACGGCTGTCAATTCCACCGTGTATGACTCGGCCACGGGCTAGAAATCGCATTCGCGAATCGTTAACCCCAGACAAAACCTGTCCCGGAGGAGCTGAGTCCCTGCCATGCAGCAACGCCCAAACCTGCCTGTCGGCCTGCCGGCGGACATCGAGGACAAGAAGGCGGCAGCACGCGCATGGTTCGAGGAGCTGCGCGACCATATCTGCGCGGCCTTCGAGAAAATCGAGGACGACCTCACCGGCCCGTTTTCCGAATATGCGCCAGGCCGCTTTCACCGCCAGCCCTGGCTGCGCGACGACGGCGCGGGCGGCGGCGGCACAATGTCGATGCTCTATGGCCGCGTGTTCGAAAAGGTCGGCGTCCACACCTCGACAGTGCATGGCGAATTCTCGCCGGAATTCCGCAAGCAGATCCCCGGCGCCGAGGAGGATCCGACCTTCTGGGCCTCCGGCATTTCGCTGATCGCCCACCCGCAGAACCCGAACGTGCCGGCCGTCCACATGAACACCCGCATGGTCGTCACCACCAGCTGGTGGTTCGGCGGGGGCGCCGACCTGACGCCGGTGCTCGATCGTCGCCGCACGCAGGAGGACCCGGATACGATCGCCTTCCACAAATCCTTCCAGCTGACCTGCTCGAAACACCCGGTTTCCGACTATGCGAAGATGAAACAGTGGTGCGACGACTATTTCTACCTGCCACACCGACAGGAGCACCGGGGCATCGGCGGCATATTCTACGACTGGCAGCATTCCGAGGATGCGGATGGCGGCTGGCAGGCGGATCTTGCCTTCCCCCAGGATGTCGGCCGCCCCTTCGCGATCGTCTATCCGTATCTGGTGCGCAAGAATTTCAACGATCCGTGGAACGACGACGACCGCGAGGAACAGCTCGTGCGGCGCGGCCGCTATGTCGAGTTCAATCTGCTCTATGACCGCGGCACGATTTTCGGCCTGAAGACCGGCGGCAATGTCGACTCCATTCTGTCGTCCATGCCCCCCGCGGTGAAGTGGCCTTAGGCGGCCGAAAGCCGTGACCGATACGATCGCCGAACTCACGGCACGCTTTCCCCGTTCGGGGACGGTCACGTGGATCGGCATCCGTCCCGAGCGCAAATCGCCGTTGGTTTCCGTCTCCCCGGTCGAAATCACGTCAAACGGCCTTGCAGGCGATCACCGCAATCGGCCCGGCAAGCGCGCCGTCACGCTGATCCAGGCCGAGCACCTGCCGGCCATTGCCTCCCTTGCCGGCCTGGAAGCGCTCGATCCGGCCCTCCTCCGCCGCAACATCGTCGTCAGCGGCATCAACCTGATCGCTTTGCGCAACGGCACTTTCAGGATCGGCTCGGCCCTGCTGCGCGGCACCGGCCTCTGCGCGCCCTGCAGCCGCATGGAACAAATCCTCGGGCCGGGCGGTTACAACGCCATGCGCGGCCATGGCGGCATCACCGCAGAGGTCGTCGAACCGGGAACCGTCGCGCTCGGCGACGCATTGACATCGGACAATGCGGACGCCCGGCACAAAGACGACAATTTTCCGGGTTAGGAAAAACGAACTCGCAGAGGAGGAAATACCATGAAACAGTACGAATGCATTGTTCCCGGCTGTTCCTGGCAGACCCATGCCGAGGAAGAGGCCGAAATCGTCCGCCGCGCATCTGAACATATGCGCACCGCCCATGAGGGCGTCGCCGTTCGCGAATCGACGGTCGAGCAGATCAAGTCGCGGATAAAGGAAGCCGAAGCGTCATCCTGACAGGCTTTTGGCCTCGTCGAGAAGCGTGTCGCGGTCGAGGCGGAATCCGCTCTCGATCCAGCGCTCCTCCAGATCGCGCAGGGCCTGCCCCATTCGTGGGCCCTGCGAAAAGCCGGCATCGATCATGTCGGCGCCCGCGAGCGGGAATTTCGGCTTTTTCCAGCTTTCGGCAAAGCGCGTCAGCCGCGCATAGTTGGCGACGGCCTCCAGCCATTCTGGATTGTCGTTCGCCTTGGCCCGCGCGGACGCGAGCGCCAGCCTGACGCGGTCCTGCACCGCATGCGGCTTCGACCGGTAGAGAAGCTTGGCGAAAGCCGCTTCCGACAGGTCCGGCTTGACGTCGGGCGCTTCGGCCCAGTCGATCAGCCGGTCGCGTTCGGCATTGGAGAGTTTCCACCGTTCGGCGACGGCGGCAGCGCGATCCGGCATATGCGGGATGATCGCGGCCAGTCGCAACAGCGCCTGCGGTTGCCATTTGAACGCCCTTTCGGCGTCGATCAGCGGGCGCATCGCGTCGATGCCCCATTTCTCCGATTCCGGCAGAACCCGCGTCAGTACGCCGGCCTGACGCATCCACAGGATCGCACGTGACGGGTCCGGCGCTTCCAGCAGCCGCCGCATCTCGGTCCATATCCGCTCCGCCGAAAGGCCGGACAGCCCGTCCTTCAGCCGCGTGCAGGCGAGCAGCCCGTGCGTGTCCGGCCGTCCGGTCCCGTACCAAGCAAAGAAGCGAAAGAAACGCAGGATGCGCAGATAGTCCTCGCGAATGCGCTCCTCCGGCTCGCCGATGAAACGGATCGCGCGAGCCTCGATATCGGCCAGCCCGCCGACATGGTCGACAATTGTGCCGTCTGCCTCGCAATAGAGCGCATTGACAGTGAAATCCCGCCGTCTGGCATCCGCCTCCCAGTCGCGCCCGAAGCGCACCTTTGCGCGCCGACCATCCGTCTCGACATCCTCGCGCAATGTCGTCGTCTCGAAACCCTGATGCCCCGCGACGATGATCACCGTGCCATGCTCGATGCCGCTCGGAACCGTCTTCATGCCGGCTGCCTCGGCGCGTCGCACCGTTTCCTCGGGCGGGCAGGTCGTCGCGATATCGACATCGCCGATCGGCTCGCCGAACAGATGGGTGCGCACCGCCCCGCCGACGACCCGCGCCTCCTCGCCATCGGCGGCCAGGACCCCAAGGATCGACTGCAGTCGCTCGTCGCGCAGCCAATCCGCCTCGATTTTCCCAACGCTCAAGAATAGAGCCTTTCATACATCAGGCGGATGATCCCCGCCGTGACGCCCCAGATATACCAGTCGCCATAGGGCATCTCGAAATAGTTGCGCACATGGCCCGAAACGACGCGGCTGCCGCGCCCGTGATTGGCTTCGTCCATCAGGAAGGACAGCGGCACCTCGAACACCGCATCCACCTCGGCCGGATTGGGCCGGATCTCGAAATCGGGTTTAACCACCGAGAGCACCGGCGAAATCCGGAAGCCCGAACCCGCGATATAGTCCGGCAAGCGTCCGACGATCTCGATATGCTCCGGCCCGATCCCCGTCTCCTCGCCGCATTCGCGAATGGCTGCGATCTCCGCAGTACCGTCCTCGGGATCGATACGGCCGCCGGGAAAGGCGACCTGTCCGGAATGCGTGCGCAATTTCATGGTGCGCTGGGTCAGCAGCACCGAGGGCTGGCCGGGTCGGTCGATAACCGGCACCAGCACCGCGGCATCGTGCAGCGTCATCGCCCGCAAATCCTCGGTCACGTCGGGATTGAGATGATAGTCGCCGAACTCGTCGGCCTCAGGATGCCAGCTGCGCGTCAAAGCGCGGACGCGGAAATCCTCTGCGGTGAAAATGTCGCCTGCGACCGCCGTTCCCGCCGCCGTCACGTGACGGACCTTTCCAGCTCGTCCGTCGGCATCACGGAGAACACCGTCCCGCCGGAACGCACCGCGAAGACTTCCCGTCCGTCGACCATGAGCGTTTCGCCCAGTTCCACGAGGTCGTACATCAGCGCCCGCGTTACGAGGGCTTCCAGCCGCCCGCGCACGTGAAGGTAGGGCTTCAGCCCGTCGCTACCTTCTTCCTGCTCGAAGCGCAGCGCATGCTCCGGCCCGGCCTCGATCACGTCCCCGACATTGGTGCGAAACGTCAGCACCTGGTCCGGTCCGCGATTGTCGACATGCATCTCCACTGCGAGGAACGGCGCGTCCTCCACCTCGATCTCTATCTTCTCGACAGGCGTAACGAGATAGGTTTTGCCGTCCTCGTCCTTTCGCAATACGGTCGAGAACAGCCGGACCAATGGCATCCGGCCGATCGGCGTGCCGAGATAGAACCATGTCCCGTCGGCGCGGATGCGCATGTCGATGGCGCCGCAGTCGGGCGGATTCCACTTGTCCACCGGCGGCAATCCCTTGCCGCCCTGTGTCGCCCGCGACAAAAGCGCCTGCAGTCCAGCGATATCTCCTGGCGCCGAGGCTGCCGCCTTTTCCTCGCCTGATTTTGTCGTTTTCTTCATCATGTTGAAAATCGGCGTGGATAAACCCGTTCCCTCACGAATTAGTCAGTCACCGGCGGCTTGTCAGCACCCCCAGCTGAATTACTTTAAAATCGGCACACATATTGGAGACGCCCATGAGCACCGACAGTCCCGGCGAAACCCTCAGCGAATCCGAGGTCATTGCGGAAGCCGAAGCAGCGCTCGACGGCATCAAAGCCATGCGCGACGAAATCGGCAAGGTCATCTTCGGCCAGGAACAGGTGGTCGAGAACGCCATCATCGCCATCCTGTCCGGCGGCCATGCGCTTCTCGTCGGCGTTCCCGGACTCGCCAAGACCAAGCTGGTCGACACGCTCGGCACCGTTCTCGGTATCTCGGCTGGCCGTATCCAGTTTACGCCGGACCTGATGCCGTCGGATATTCTCGGCTCCGAAGTGCTCGAACAGACCGAGGACGGCAAACGCTCCTTCCGGTTCGTCAAGGGCCCGATCTTCACCCAACTGCTGATGGCCGACGAGATCAACCGCGCCTCGCCGCGCACCCAGTCGGCGCTGCTTCAGTCGATGCAGGAATATCACGTGACTTTCGGCGGCGAGCGCCACGACCTGCCCGCGCCCTTCCACGTACTCGCGACGCAAAACCCGCTCGAGCAGGAAGGCACCTATCCGCTGCCCGAAGCCCAGCTCGACCGCTTCCTGCTTCAGATCGACGTGGACTATCCCTCGCTCGAGGCCGAACGCCAGATCCTGATGGAAACCACCGGCACGAGGGACCAGCATGCCAGCCCGGTTTTCACCGGCGAGAAGTTGATGAAGCTGCAGCAGTTGGTCCGCCGCATGCCGGTGCCCGAAAGCGTCGTCAATGCGATCCTCGAACTCGTGCGCTCGGCACGTCCGGGCACCGGCCATGCCGCCACAGACGCGCATGTCGCCTGGGGCCCCGGCCCGCGCGCCAGCCAGTCGCTGATGCTGTGCTCGCGCGCCCGGGCGCTCTATGAAGGCCGCTTCGCGCCCTCCATCGACGACGTCAAGGCGCTGGCCGAGCCCGTGCTCCAGCACCGCATGGCACTGACCTTCGCCGCCCGCGCTGAAGGCGTCAGCATCCGCGACGTGATTGCCGATCTCGTCAAGTCGCTGGACCAGGCCTGACCGAATGGCAACAGTCGGCGCGCGCCATACACCTGAAGATCGCACTGATGCACTGGCACGCGCGCGCCTGCGCGCCGCGCTCGTGCCCGACCTGCTGATCGAGGCGCGGCGCATCGTCTCCACCGTCATCGCCGGCTGGCACGGCCGCCGCAAGCGCGGCATCGGCGAGACCTTCTGGCAGTTCCGCCCCTATGTCGCCGGCGAAACGCTGGCGAAGATCGACTGGCGGCGCTCGGCGCGCGACGACCACACCTATGTCCGCGACATGGAGTGGGAAGCCGCCCACACCGTCTGGCTGTGGGCAGATCCGAGCCAGTCCATGCTGTTCAAGTCGCGCACCGCAGCCGTCTCGAAGGAATCGCGCGCACTCGTCCTCACGCTGGCGCTGGCCGAACTCCTTTCGCGCTCAGGCGAACGCATCGGCTATCCGGGCCTTTTGAAGCCGGTCGCGGCGCGCAATGGAGCGGAACGCCTCGCCATGGCGCTCGCCAGCCCGCACGCCCTGACCCTGCCCGAAAAGCCGCGCCTCGACATGGTCCAGCGCCACTCGGACGTCGTGCTCGTCAGCGATTTCCTCGATCCGCCGGAGGAGACGCTTGCCTTCCTCGATTCCATCGCCAAGCGCGGCACGCGCATGCATCTGCTCGAAGTCGCCGATCCCGCCGAGGAGGTCTTCCCCTATGCCGGGCGCACTGAATTCGAGGATCCGGAAACCGGCGTGCGCCTGACCGCCGGCCGCGCCGAGAACTGGGGCGAGGCCTACAAGACGATCTACCATGCCCGCCGTGAGGCGCTGCGCGACTACGCCCGCCGGCTCGACTGGAGCTACGCAACCAACCGCACCGACCGCCTCGCCTCCGAGGCGCTGGTCGCCCTGCATGGCCGCCTGACCGGGCAACCGGGCGCCGCGCCGGCACGTGGGGCGGCCTGATGTTCGGTTTGCCCCTCACCTTCGCAGCGCCCGCCATTCTCTTCGGCCTGCTGGCCCTACCGGCGATATGGTGGCTCTTGCGGCTGACACCGCCGAAACCGCGCACCGAGGTCTTCCCGCCGCTGCGCCTGCTCGCCAAGGTGATGAAGCATGAGGAAACGCCGGCCCGCAGCCCGTGGTGGCTCACTGTCCTGCGCCTGCTGATGGCGACGCTGATCATCCTGGCGCTTGCCCGGCCGGTGCTTAATCCGGTTGCCGATGTCTCCAGCGGTGACGGACCTCTGGCCCTGCTCGTCGACAATAGCTGGTCGACTGGCGCAGATTGGACAGACCGCATCGCCACGGCGACGCAGCTGGTGGAAAAGGCCGAGGACGCAGGCCGGGCCGTGGCGCTCGCCTTCACCGTCGCGCCCGACAATGCCGATGTGGCGCTGGCGAAGCCCGCCGATCTGCTGCCCGTTCTCGCCGCCTCGACGCCGGTCGCGGCCAAGCCGGACCGCGTCGCCGCCCTGAACCGGCTTTCCGAAGCGCTCGCCGACCAGCCGCCCGCCTCGCTCGCCTGGCTCTCCGACGGCCTTGCCGCCGGCCCCGACGACGAAACGGTTTCCGCAATAAACGCGATGGATCTGAACGAGGTCCTGCTGTTCGACGGTGGCATATCCGCGCTGCGCGCCATTCGCGGCATCGACAACACGCCGACCAGCTTCGATGTCCATGTCCGCGGCCCCGAAGGCCTCGCCACCGGCGCCGATCCTGTTTCCGTCTCCGCCTATGACGAAAAAGGCCGCCTGCTGGCCGAATCCACCGCGCTTTTCGAGGACGGCAGCGCCGAGACCACCGCCAGCTTCGACGTGCCCTTCGAACTCAGAAACGACTTCGCCACCCTGCGCATCGATGGCCAGCAACAGGCCGGCGGCGTCTGGCTCGTCGACGAGAACACCCGCCGCCGTCGCGTTGGCCTGCTGACCGGACAGGCCGGCGATCTCGATCAGCCCCTGCTGTCGCCGCTCTTTTACATCCAGCGCGCGCTTGCCCCCTATGCCGATCTCATCGAGGGCCAGTCGGGCGACCTGTCGGTCGATATTCCGGCGCTTATCGCGCAGGGACCGGCGATGATCGTCATGGCCGATATAGGCGTCCTGCCCGACGAAGCCTCCGACCAACTGGCCGAATGGGTGGAGGAAGGCGGCACGCTGGTGCGCTTCGCCGGCCCACGCATGGCCGCGACCGCAAGCGACGATCCGCTGCTCCCGGTCGATCTGCGCCTCGGTGAACGCACGCTCGGGGGTTCGCTGTCATGGACCGAGCCGCAACCGGTCGCGCCCTTCCCCGAGACCGGTCCGTTCAGCGGCCTCGATGCACCGCGCGAGGTCTCCGTCAACCGGCAGGTCCTGGCCGAACCCGATCTTGAACTGGCCGCCCATACCTGGGCCAATCTCGCCGACGGCACGCCGCTCGTCACAGGCGACAGCCGCGGCAAGGGCGCCATCGTCCTGTTCCACGTCACCGCCGAGGCGACATGGTCGAACCTGCCGATCTCCGGCTCCTTCGTCGAGATGCTGCGCCGAATCACAAATCTCTCGCGCAACACCGGCGCGCTGCAGCCCGGCAATTCCTCCGTCACCGCCGAAGCTTTACCGCCCTATCGCATCCTGACGGCCAATGGCGAACTGACCACGCCGCCGAGCCATGTCCGCCCTCTCGACGCCGCCACCTCCAGCGCGCCGGCCAGCTACGTACATCCCGCCGGTCTGTACGGCGCCGCCGACGGTTTCGTCGCCCGCAACGTGCTGAGCGAAGACGACACGCTGACGCCGCTTGGCCGCCCCGCCTTCGCCGCGGCGAGCTCCGCGTTCGGCTACGAGCGCGGCGAGGAAAGTGATCTGCGCGGCCCGCTCTTCCTGCTCGCGCTCGCCTTGCTGGCACTCGACACGCTCGCAGTCCTCTGGATCAACGGCCGACTCGCCCTGTTCGGCAGGAACCGCGTCGGCGCCCGCGCAGCGGGCACGGTCTCGGCCGCGCTCGCTCTCGTCGCGCTCGGCGCTGTCCTCCTGTGGGCGACGCCCGGTCTCGCGCAGGACGCGCAGTCGGACGAGCGCCCCGGCGACGACGAGATCATCGAACTGCTGGAGACCACCCGCCTCGCCTATGTGATCACCGGCAACGAGAGCACCGACGACGTCACAGCCGCCGGCCTATGGGGCCTGACGCGTTATTTGCAGAGCCGCACCGCGCTGGAACCGGCCGAGCCGGTCGGCCTCGATCTTGAAAACGACGAACTCGCCTTCTACCCGCTGATCTATTTCCCGATCGACACCGCGATGCCGATGCCGAGCGACGCGGCCATCTCGCGCCTCGACGCCTTCATGCAGAATGGCGGCACGGTGCTGTTCGATACGCGCGACCAGTTGACGACATCCTTTACCGGCGCTGCCGCCTCGCCCGAGAACCAGCGCCTGCGCGACATTCTGAGCGGCCTCAACATCCCGCCGCTGGAACCGGTCCCGCCGGATCATGTGCTGACCAAGGCCTTCTACATTCTCGATCATTTCCCCGGCCGCTATGACGGCTCGCCACTCTGGGTCGAGGCTTCCGTCACCAGCGACGAGGCCGAAGGACGCCCGGTCCGCTCCGGCGACGGCGTTACGCCGATCATGATCACCGGCAACGATCTCGCCGCCGCCTGGGCGCTCGACGAAAGCGGCCGGCCGATCTACCCGACCATGTCGGCGGACCCGCTCCAGCGCATCTACGCCTTCCGCGCCGGAGTGAACATCATGATGTATATGCTCACCGGCAACTACAAGGCAGACCAGGTGCACGTGCCGGCGCTGCTCGAACGGCTGGGACAATAGACGATGGTCAGTTTCTCGGTTGATTTCGCTCCGCTCACCGCATGGTGGCTGCTTGCTCTCGTCTGCCTGCCCGCGATAGCGCTGATCGCATGGGCCGTCGTGTCGCGCACCCGCGGCGCGGTCGTGCGCGCCGGTGCGGCCGCGGCCCTCGCGCTCGCCATTGCCAATCCGGTGATCAATGAAGAGGAACGCGCGCCGCTCTCGACCGTCGTTCCCGTCATCGTCGACCGCTCGCAGAGCCAGAATATCGGCGGCCGGACCGAGACCGCCGACGCCGCGCTGGAAGCCCTGCGGGACCGGCTTTCCCGCTTCCCGCAATTCGAGGTGCGCGAGGTCGAAGCCGGCGCTGTCGAAGCAGCCGGCGCGCAGACCGAGACGCGCCTGTTCGAGGCGCTCAACACGGCCATCCGCGATGTGCCCCCGTCGCGGCTCGGCGGCGCGGGCATGATCACCGACGGCCAGGTCCACGACGCGCCCGCCGACGAGAACGGCCTGCCGCCCGGCGTACCGCTGCATGTCCTCAATGACGGCCGACCCGATGAATTCGACCGCAAGATCGAATTCGTCCAGGCCCCGCGCTTCTCGATCACCGGCCAGCCCGTCCCGATGACCTATCATGTCGTCGATGTCGGTCGCGACGGCGACGCGGGCGCGGTCAGCGTCCAGGTTTTTCTGAACGGCGAACTCGTCGCAACCGACACAGCGATCCCCGGCGTCGAGACCCCGCTCGATCTCACTCTCGACCGCGCCGGCGCGAACATCATTGAACTGGCCGTCGACGAACTACCGGGCGAACTGACGACGACCAACAACCGCGCCGTCGCGCAGATGCAGGGCATTCGCGAGAATCTGCGTGTCCTGCTCGTCTCCGGCGAGCCGCATTCCGGCGAACGCACCTGGCGCAACCTCCTGAAATCCGACGCTTCGGTCGACCTCGTCCACTTCACCATCCTGCGCCCGCCGGAAAAGCAGGACGGCACGCCGATCAACGAATTGTCGCTCATCGCCTTCCCGACGCGCGAGCTCTTCGTCGAGAAGATCGACGATTTCGACCTGATCATTTTCGACCGCTACCAGTACCGCAACGTCCTGCCGTCGCTCTACTACGACTATATCGCCGAATATGTGCGTCAGGGCGGCGCGTTGCTCGTCGCCGCCGGTCCGGAATACGCAGGCGAGAACTCCATCGCAAACACGCCCCTGGTCACGGCGCTGCCCGCCAAGCCGACAGGCGTCGTCACGGCCGAGGCCTATTTCCCGCGCATCTCCGATCTCGGCCGCCGCCATCCGGTGACCCGCGATCTGGAAGGCGGTCAGGCGGAGCCGCCGAGCTGGGGCCGCTGGTTCCGGTCGGTGAACGTCACCCAACCCGAGGGCGTGATCGCCATGCAGGGGCCGGGCGATCAGCCCTTGCTTGTTCTCAACCGTTTCGGCGAAGGCCGCGTCGGCATGATCCTTTCCGACCAGGGCTGGCTCTGGGCGCGCGGCTTCGAGGGCGGCGGCCCGCATGTCGGCCTCTACCGACGCGTCGCGCACTGGCTGATGAAAGAACCGGAACTGGAGGAAGAGGCGCTGACCGCTTCGACCGACGGCCAGGCGCTCACCGTCCGCCGCCAGACCATGGAAGACACGGTCGGCCCGGCCCGGCTGCGCTCGCCCACGGGCGTCGAATCCGAGGTGGAACTGACCGACAATGGCAACGGCATCTTCTCGGCGACCATCGAGGCGGACGAGGTCGGCCTCTACGAGATCACCCAGGGCGAGTTCTCGACGCTGGCCCATGCCGGCCCGGTCGATGCGCCTGAATTCCGCTCAATGATCTCGACCATGGAACTGCTGGCCCCGACCGCCGAGGCAAGCGGCGGCTCCATTCGCCGTATCGTCGACGCCGCCGGATCGCTACGCATGCCGAGTGTCCTGCCCGTCCGCGCCAACGCCGTCGCCTCCGGAAATGACTGGATCGGCCTGCGCACCACCGACGAAACCGAATTGCTTGGCGTCACGCGGTATTCGCTGTTCTCGGGCTTCCTCGGGCTGGCTTTGCTGCTGCTCGTGTTGTCGGGGACATGGCTGCGCGAGGGGCGGTAAAGAGCGAGGAATCTCTCCTCGTAACATCGCATATGACGTATCGCCGAGATGGCGAATTCACACTGCAATCCGAAGGATCTCGGAAGTTCAGGCGTCGCTTTGCGCGAAGAACGCCGAGTTGCTGTTGACAACCAGTCGGCAACCGGAATTGTGGCCGGGCCGGATAGCGCAGCCGTAGCGCATGTGGCGAGATATCGAGCGGCTTTCCCCTGCCGCCCGGCATACGAAACCGGTTTTAAGTTGGAATAGGTACAGTGATCAGAATCGAGGAAGAGTTCCACGCGGGATACTTCATCCGCCTCGTCGCCAGCAGGACGATCAAATATTCGGCCAACGCATTGCGGCCGCTCTTTCTTCTTCACCACCTTTTTCGCCCATCCAAACGCTATACTCTCCCCCATCATGCGCCGGCAATCTTTCGGTCGAAATCCAGCCGCTCGATTCCCCGCATAGTCTGGCAGACGAACTACACCGATCGCGTGACCCTGGCCGTCTACGCGTCTTTCCTGATGAACCGCCTAATGGCGCCAACCTTCGAATATCGTTTCCACAACGATGAGGAAATGGATCGGTTCGTAGAGGAAAACTGTTCTCCGGAAACCGCGGCGGCTTTCGCCAAGCTTCAGATCGGCGCCGCCCGAGCAGATTTCTGGAGGATACTCGTCCTACTGAAACATGGCGGCGTCTATCTGGACATGGACGCGAATTTTGTGTGGCCGCCCGAGAGATTCATACGCGAGAACGACGAACACTTTTTCATCTTTGATCGCAGCGGCGAAGTAACCAACTTCCTGCTTGCCAGCGCTCCGGACAATCCCGTTTTCGAGCGCCTGGAAAGCTTTCTGCGCGACAATATTGACGCGGGAAAGCTTGGCAGCGTGTTCGATATGACCGGGCCGATCGCCATCGGGAACTGTCTGGCAGATGAACCGGTGGAAATGCATTCGTTTCGCAATGTCTGTCATCAGGGTCAGTTCACAAACCCGCGCCTCCAATACCCTGACAAGGGCCGCATGAAGTGGAGTAGCGAACAGAAGTTGAAGTCCATTCTCCGCAGGGATCTCGGGAAAGCCGACGCGGAATAGCCTTGATGGGCGCGGCTGTAGCGCGCCGATCTCGCGATCGCCCTGCCATTCCGACCCTGATTGAAAATCGCCGAAGAACATGAAACGCGCCGCGGCGAGATACTGGATGAAAACGCCGTAATCCGGATCGGCTGCAGGCTTATAAAAGCAGGGCACCTCCCTCGCCTCGCAATCCTCCCTGACGGATACCACATAGACTGTCCCGAACTGTCATCGGAGCGCGTCAGAAACCCGTGTCGACCGGCCAGATTATCCTCCTCCTGCTCGTCGTTCTCGGCGCGAGCGCCTACGCCTTACGGGCATGGTCGAAGCGACAGCGGCGCAAGCGGCTTCTCGCCTCGGAACTGTCCGATGCTCAGCGCGCCCTCATCGAAAAATCCGTGCCCCTCACCCGCCGCCTCCCGCCGGAGCTGCGCCGGAAGCTCGACGGCAAGATCGCCCTCTTCCTCGACCAGATCCGCTTCATCGGCTGCAACGGCCTCGAGGTGACAGAGGAGATGCGCCTGTCGATTGCGGCGCAAGCCTGCCTGCTCGTCGTCAACACCGACACCTGGTACCGCAACCTATACACGATCCTCATCTATCCCGACGCCTTCACGTCTCGACGCAGCGAACAGAACGGCTACGTTGTCACGGAACGGCAAACCGCCCGCCTCGGCGAGAGCTGGTCGCGCGGCCCGGTCGTTCTCTCATGGACCGACGTGGAGGACGGCGCTGCCGACACCCATGACGGCTACAATGTCGTCTTTCACGAATTCGCCCATCAAGTGGACGACCTGTCAGGCCAAACCAACGCCATCCCCGTCCTGAGCAAGGGACAGAGTTTCCGCGACTGGGAACATGCCTTCGTCGAGGCATTCGACAGGCATGTCCGCCACGTCGACCGCGGCCACAAGACCCTGTTCGACGCCTATGGCGCGACCAGCCATGTCGAGTTTTTCGCCGTCGCGGTCGAGGTCTTCTTCGAAAAACCGTCAGAAATGAGACGCGAGGAGCCGGAAGTCTACGAGCAGTTGGCGAGCCTGTTCAGGCTCGATCCGGCGAACTGGAACTAGCCACTCTTCATTTGAAGATCGTCGCATAGCGCGGCGCGAAGAATTTGGTGAATTCCTTCACCTCCGCGCGCTTATAGGCTTTGGGCGAGATCAGCATCAGGTGCTCGGCGGACAGGCCCTCCGGCGGCTCGAAGCAGCGGATCAGTCGTCCCGCTTTCTCGTCCGGTTCGGCAAGCTTGAGATTCATGATCCCAAGGCCCCGCCCCGCCCTGATGGCGGCGGCCAGCAGTTCCGCTTCGGCAAACGACATGATGATCTGCCCGGGCGCCAGGCGGCGGATCAGCCAGTCATGATGCCGGGAAAACAGGCCGTCGCGCTGATAGGTCACGAATGAGTGACCGTCCAGATTGTCCGGCGTAGCCGGAAGCCCTCGCTTCTCCGCATAGCTCGGCGCGCCGAAAAGCGTGAAACGCGCCGTGCTGATCTTCCGGCGGATCAAGGTCGGATCCGTTTCGCTCATCACGATGCGAAGGGCGATGTCGGCTTCGCCTGCCGCAAGGTCCAGCGGCAGAACGCTCGGGATCATTTCGAACCGCGTTTTCGGATGCAGTGCCGAATAGTCGCTGAGGATCTGCGTCATGCGCGGCGAGAAATTGGCCGGATAGGCGGTGATCCGGATCGGGCGCGGCCGCGCCAGTTCCTTCGCCTTCTCCGCCAATTCCAGCGCCGAGGCCTCCAGTCCTTCGGCCAGAGGCCTGAGCGCCAGTCCCGCCTCGGTGGGCTGGAAACCGCGATTGTCCCGCTCGAACAGGATCAGCCCGGTCTCGTGTTCCAGAACCTCGATGCGCCGCGCCACGGTCGGCTGCGACATGCCCAGCTTGCGCGACGCAGCCAATGTCGATCCGTTCCGCAAGACGGCAAGAAACACTCTGACATCCGACCAGTTCTTCATTTTTGAAGAACAGCACAACGCCGGGCAATCTACCAGCACAAAGCGACGCTACGTAATCTTGGTGTCAATCAAGCATCGCCGGAGTGTACCGCCATGACCCTGCAAGGCTTTCTCCCCGCTTTCCGCTTCCCCGCCTTCGCCCTGTTCAGCCGGCTTTCTGCATTCATCCGGCCAAGACCGCGCCGGCCTCTTCCCCCGCAGGACGCGGAGGACCGCTACGCAGCCTGGGAGGAGATGCTCCTCACCAACCCCGCCGCCTTCGCGAGCGAACTCGGCATGCAGTGGATGCACACGGCATATCGCCGCTACTGATCGCTGCGCTCAAAGCGTCGGGGCCGGTTCTCCGGTCCAACGCACCATCCCGCCCATCCGCTCGACGATATCGGGCTGAAGCGAGCAGATCAGCAGCCGCGCCGGATCGACCGGTCCCGGCATGGAGATCAGTCCGCGCGGCGCGGTCTCGAAGCCGAAGGGCCAGTAATAGGGCTTGTCGCCGACCAGCACGATATAGGGAGCGCCGCTATCGCGCGCCGCGCCGACCGCCTTGCGCATCAGCGCCTTGCCGATCCCCTTGCCCTTCAGTTCCTCCAGCACGGCCAGCGGCCCGAGCAGCAGGCCGCGTTCATGGCTCCGGTCAGTCTCCACCCAGGTCAGCCGCACAGAGCCGAGAAGCGTTTCGCCATCCTCGGCCAGCGCGACAAAGGACAGAGCCGGATCGTGCGGTCCTTGCTCGCGCACGCGAAACGCCGCGCGCGAGTAGCGCCCCGGCCCGAAGGCTTCGGCGTGAAGATCGTCGATGGCGGATGCGTGAATGCCCGTTTCGGACACAATGGTGAAGGCGGTCATGTTAACACCAGGCAGATGAGACGAGGAAATAGCGGAAACGGCCGGTCACGGCCAACCCGTCCCGGTTCATCGTCGCAGCGAAAAAGCCTTGCCTTCGGTGTTCATCCACGCCGCCTAGCACCACCGCGCCCCCCGGTCCATCGGTTTTTGTTTGTTCACGATCCAGATCTTTCGAAACTCGCCGCTGAAGACGCAATTTGCATACTCTTCAGCTTGAAGCGCGCGGGCAGGTCTGTCGGTTACGCACTGTTTCAAGATTGAACCCTGCCGCCGTCCACGCGTTCGCTTATGTGAGACACAAACGACAGGAGATTTGAACGATGGGCCTTCTCGTAGACGGAAAATGGCAGGACAAGTGGTACGATACGGATTCGACCGGCGGCCGCTTCGAACGCAAGGAATCGAGTTTCCGCAACTGGATCACCGCCGACGGCGAGCCGGGTCCGAGCGGCGAAGGAGGCTTCAAGGCAGAGCGTGACCGGTATCATCTCTATGTGTCGCTCGCCTGCCCCTGGGCGCATCGCACCCTGGTCTTCCGCAAGCTCAAGAAGCTTGAGGATATCATCCCCGTTTCCGTGGTCTCCCACTTCATGGGGTCCGATGGCTGGACCTTCGACCAGGCAACGGGCTCGACCGGCGACCCGCTTTTCGGATCCGACTTCCTGCGCGATATCTACACGCGCGCCAAGTCCGACTATACCGGGCGCGTCACGGTCCCGATCGTCTGGGACAAGAAGCGCGAGACGATCGTCTCCAACGAATCCTCGGAAATCATCCGCATGTTCAACACGGCCTTCAACGGCCTGACCGGCGATGAGACCGATTTCTATCCCGAGGAACTGCGCGGCGAGATCGATGCGATCAACGATCTTGTCTATCCGAACGTCAACAACGGCGTCTATCGCTCCGGCTTCGCGACAACGCAGGAAGCCTATGACGAGGCCGTTGCCGACGTCTTTTCGGCGCTCGACAAGATCGAGGATCGCCTGTCGCGCCAGCGCTATCTCGTCGGCGACCGGCTGACCGAGGCCGATTGGCGTCTCTTTACCACGCTGGTCCGCTTCGACCCGGTCTATGTCGGCCATTTCAAATGCAACATCCGCCGCATTGCCGACTATCCGAATATCTCCAACTACACCCGCGACCTCTACCAGGTGCCGGGCGTTGCGGAGACGGTCGACCTGCATCACATCAAGCACCACTATTACGGCAGCCACGAAACCATCAATCCGACCCGCATCGTCCCGGCCGGACCCGATATCGACTACGGGGCCCCGCATGACCGCGACCGTTTCGACGCGTCACCAGAAGGGGTCGGCGGCGGTACCGTTGTTGAACTCGCCGATGCGCGTCGCCGTTGACGCGGCGATTGTCTCCGGCAAGTCGTCGAGCCTGAAGAAACGAGCTTCCTCGATCTCCATGTCGCGCTCCTTCGGCGCGACCTGGCGCACATTCTCGCACAGATAGACGGCCACATGGTCGCGCTTGGTGACGCGCGTGTTCAGATGGACCGAGCGCAGCTGCGGCGGGTGGCCGAACTTCACATTGGCCTCTTCGCGCAGCTCGCGCGCCAGCGCGTCCACCATCGTCTGCCCGCTCTCCACCCCGCCGCCCGGCAGATGCCAGCCGCGGATATAGGTATGCCGGACAAGCAGGATCCGCCCTTCCGCGTCGAAGGCGAGCGCCCTGACGCCGAGCGTCATCGGCCTTGTCAGCAGGAACCATGTGTGGAACAGGCGCGTTTTCAGATCGGGCATATATCCGTCCGTTTCACTCCTTCCGCAGTTGAAATCCGGCGAGCCTGCCTTACGAAAGAGCTATGAGTTACAAACTTGCGCATATTTCCGACATCCACATGAGCCCCCTTCCCGGCGTGCGCTCGATAGACCTGCTGTCGAAACGCATCACCGGCTACATCAACTGGAAGCGCAACCGCGCCGCCCATATGGACAGCGACACGCTGGTCCGGCTGGTCAACGCGATGAAGGCCGGCACGCCCGATCACATCGCCGTCACGGGCGACCTGACCAATCTCGCCCTCGATGCCGAAATCGCCAATGCGGCGCTGTGGTTGCGAAGCCTCGGAGCCGACAGCGACGTCAGCGTCGTCCCGGGCAATCATGACGCCTATGTGCCAGGCGCACTCTCCAAGGCCGCGGCCGCATGGCGCGACAACATGACGACCGAAGCGCCCGATACGCCGGTGACGAGCAACGGCTTTCCCTTTCTCAGGCGGCGCGGGCCGCTTGCCGTGATCGGCGTCAACAGCGCGGTCGCAACGGCACCCTTCTTCGCCTCAGGCATCTTTTCGCGCCGCCAGGCCAACGGTCTGGCCGACCTCCTGCGCAAGGCCGATGACGACAAGCTGTTCCGGGTCGTGCTGATCCATCACCCGCCGGTGCGCAACGCCGCCACGCCGCAAAAGCGCCTCTACGGCATCCGGCTGTTCCAGTCGGTGATCCGCGAGCACGGCGCCGAACTGGTCCTGCACGGTCATACCCATCTGCCGCAGCGACACGAGATTGCCGGCCCCGACGGAGCCGTCGTTCCCGTCATCGGCGTCCCGGCGGCAGGCGAAACGCCCGGCGGACGCAAGCCGGCTGCGGCCTTCAACCTGTTCACGGTCGAGGGCGAGAAAGGATGCTGGCGCTGCCGTTTGGAGGAAATGTCCCTGACCGGCAAGATCGGCGGCGTCTCGGTCACCGACTGCCGGGAGCTTTATGGCTGAAGCCGGCCTCGCCCGTTTCCGCTAACCTGTCCCGATGATGGATCGCCTCAAACGCTGGGCCACAGCCCTCAAGCGCGACACCCTCGCGCTCTATCTGGCCGCACGCGATCCGCGGACGCCCTGGTACGCAAAGGCCTTCGCCGCCATGGTCGTGGCCTATGCGCTGTCGCCCGTCGACATGATCCCGGACTTCATTCCGGTCATCGGCTATCTCGACGATATTCTGCTGGTCCCGCTCGGCCTGTGGATCGCCATGAGCCTGATCCCCGCGGATGTGATCGAGGACTGCCGCAACCGCGCCGCGGAGCTGTTGCAACGGCCGACAAGCCGCGCTGCCGCCGTCGCGGTGGTGCTGATCTGGATCGCCTTCGCGGCTCTGATCGGCTGGATCGTCTACAAAGAGATTACCCGCTGACCGGGCTGCAGCTAGCGCTGAACCAGCAGGTTCTGAAAGGCGAGCAACAGCGCGCCGGCCCCGATTACCATGCCGAGCAGCACCCAGACGACCGCATTGGCGATCGACTGAGCCTGCCCCAATGCCGATTTCGGTGTGGCGGCCGGCGCAGGCGAAGATGTGGCCACGGGTGCCGGCGCGGCCGCTTGAGCCCGTTCCGCAACGGGCGCGGGCTTTGCCGGCGTCTGCTCTTCCTTTTGTTTCGCAGGCTCCGGCGCGGCAGGCGCCGGCCGGTTTTCGCCGCCGCCGCGCTGGGCGGCTTCCTGCCGCAACGCTTCGAGCGCCTCGCTGATCCGCTCCAGCGGACCGTCGTCGCGTCGTGTCGGCTCTTCGCTCCGCCCCGCCACAGCCGGCGGCCGCGCTGCGGTCTCGCGATAGGAGGTCACCTCGCCTGCAAGCGCGATCTCTCGCTCATGGATCCGCATAGCCACATAGGCGACAATCCGGTCGACGACGACAGCACGGTCGTCGGATTCCGCCAGCACCGTGCGGCCAAGTTGCGTATCGCGTACGAAACGGTAAGTGCGCCGGTCCGGCGCCATCATCACATGCGCCGTGGCGTCGATCCAGAAACGCGGCTGCAGGCCCGAGGTCAGCGCGAAATCGAAGCGCTCGTCATCGGCCGGTATATCGGCGATAACTTCCCGCAGGTCTTCGGCCAGCAATTGCAGCCGCGTGCGAGTCGCCTCGCGCAGTTCGACCACCACGTCGCCTCGATCGGCGGCGGCGATCCGCATCTGCCGTACGGCATCGACCAGTCTGCTGGTAACGGGATGGTTCGGTGTGTCCCGATCGTGACTCATGCACTGCTCCGAAAGGGTCGTGTTCATGATTTGTTAACAATAATCGCGCCGCGAAGCGACTCTTTTTGCTTCACTCCCACGGCGATGTCGCATCAGCGGGATTGAGCGGCGGATTGCGCTGCGGCGAGCGTTTCCAGTGCCGCGCCGGCCGCCTCGTGGACCAGCATGTGGCCGGCCCCTTCGACCAGACGGACCTTGAAGTGCTCCGGCAGATCGCGGCTTTGCGAAACCGGCAGAACCGGGTCGGCCGTTCCCCACAGCACATGCACCGGGCAGGCGATGCGTGCGAGCATGGCGCGCGGAATCTCGCCCTGCTTCCCGTCGCGCGTGATCATACCGGCGATGGCGGTAAGTTCGGCGACCAGCGCGTCATTTGTGCGCTCTTGTACCAGCGCCGCGACGTCTTCGGGCGGCGGCTCCGTGTCCGACGCGACCATTCGCGCCAGCGCATCGCCAATCGCCGCTTCGTCGCGGGCCGCTCCGAAGGCCCGCAACGTCGCAGCGGCGATTTCCGGGCCAAATCCGCCCGGCGCGAGCAATGACAGCGATTTCACTCGCTCCGCCGCCTTCAGCGCAATGAGACTGGCAACCGCTCCGCCCATCGAGAAGCCACAGAGATGGAAGTCATTGCAGCCGATCGAGTCCAGCGTCGCCAGCACCGCCTCTGCACCAGCCTTCGGGTGCCGCGAACCGGAAACGTCGAAGGACCGTCCCTGCCCCGGCAGGTCCGGGAGGATGACCCGCCTGTCGCCCAGATCGTCCAGCAAAGGGTCGAATGAGTGCCCAGATCCGCCGAAACCGTGCAGCAGCACCAAAGGCTCGCCGTCCGGCCGTCCGGCTTCCCGGCAGGCCAGCACAGCGGCGCGCGCCGACGATCCGGGATCAGCCTTCATCTGGGCGCGCAACGGGCAGCCCGGCGTCACGCAGGGCGGAAACCAGCTTTTCCGCCGCCGCTTCGGGCATGATGTGCCGATAAAAGGCCAGCGGATCGCGGAAAAACTGGTCATCGCTCGCTGTGATCGCCGCCAGCATCTCTTCACGCAACGCATCGTCGCCCTCAAGATTAGCGGCGATCAGCCGCGCCGCGCAATAATGCGAGCGCTCATGCCCGACCAGCTTGTGGCTGCTAAGCGACACAAGATCATAGCGTCCGGTCTCGAAGGCTGCGATGAAGGTCGCGAAATCCCACCATGTCGGATGCACCGGCGACGCCTCGATCGTCCGCTCCAGAACCGTGACAGCCGTCTCGAAATCGCCGGTGGCGATCAGCGTGTTGCCATAGCTCGCGGCGATACTCAGATCATAGGGATTGAGCGCATGCGCCTCGCGGATCATGTCGAGCGACGGTTCCGTCTCGCCTGCCGCCTGCAGAGCCCGGGCCAGCGACCGGTGTGCCTGCGAGGACGCCGGTGCGAGTTCGACCGCCCGCCGGCCATAGGCTATCGCCTTGTGGAAATCGATGTCGATCGGATAGCTGTAACCGTCGGTTATCACCTCGACGGATAGCGAGGCTAGGTCGGCGAAAATCAGCGACGAGTGCAGCCCCTGCGCCAACAGCGCCTCGTCGCACTGATAAGCGTCGCGGTGGCGTTGTGCGTCCTGCTTGTTGAAATAGGCGGACGCCAGAACCAGACACCGTGTCAGCGGATTGAGCCGGTTCTCGGACTCCAGGAAGGCATAGATGACGCCGCCGACCGGCAGGAACCGGCTGGTGATACGCGAAATGTGCTGGTTCATCGCCGCGGCATCGAGCCCGCCGGGAACCTGGTCCGTGCCGATCAGGATACCGCTTTCGCGATGATAGAGCTGGATATTCATCGAACTCAGCCCGGCCGGCACCGCGCGCAGGTAGAAATCGGCCAAAGGCTCGTCGACAGTCGACGACCGGTCGGTCCGGTAGACGACACTGCCGAAGCGCGGGATCGCGTCCTCCAGCGCTGTGCGCAGCGGGCCATTTATATCGGAGGTGATCGAGATCGACGGCAGATAGGCGCTCGGCGAAACCTTGGCCGGCTCGGTCTCCGTCCTTGCCGCCATTGCAGCGACCTTCACCATGTCCGGCCGGTTGGCCCCATCGGCGACGAGCAGCCATATATTCGCGCCGAGCAGCACGATGACCAGCGAAAGCGCCAGCCAGATCAGTCGCATGTCGAGATAGAGCTTGCGCCGCAAGCCGGTCCGGCCCTGCGTGATGATCTGTCCGACCAACCCGGGGGCGGCGTTGCGGGCGCGCGCCTCGATGGCCGGGGCGGCAGGCGGCCGCTGCTGACCGTCGGCAAGAACGTCCGCCGACGGCTTTACGCGCTCATAAGCCGGCACATAGGAGCCGCGCGGGATCGAAATGCGGATCTCGTCCCGCGCTCCCTCGCCCGAATAATAACTGTCCAGAAGATCGCGCAGCCGACCGGCCTGCACGCGCACGACGGCGTCGGTGGAAGGATCGAAACTGTCCTCGCGATCGAACACGTCAAGGGCGATAGCGAAGCCCTTCAGCCGATCAGCCTCGCCTTCCAGATCCCGTTCGATGACGTACGTCAAAAGCGCGCGCGAACGTTCCGAGCGCGCGAATGTGTCGCTGTGAATAATCCGGTCGAGCTCCGCACGAATGACGGCGGGTTCGAATCGTTCGGGTTCCAGGCTGCCCGGTATTTGCAACCGGACATCGTCGTTCTTCATGGGCCTCGTCGTCGTGCGGTGACCGTACGGAAGTTATCGACTACAACATTTCGTAGGCGAATGACACTTCAATCTAGTCACAAAGTCTATCCACGTCGCGATTCAAACCACGAAAAGACGGTCCGCGACATAGCGAAGCAAACCGGCGGGCACGCCACAAAGCCCGCCGGCCGCCAAACGTCTTAGCCCGTGGCGAGTTTCCGGTTCACCGCGGAGATGATCGCATCGAGTGAGGCCGCAACGATATTCTTGTTGATCGCGGCGCCGAACACCCGCTCGCCATCGATGTCGATCTCCATGTAGCAGATCGCCGCGGCATCCGAACCGCGCTGCAACGAGTGTTCGGCATAGTCGATCACCGAAACCGTTCGACCGAGATGTTTCGACAACGCATCCAGAAATCCGTCGATGGGTCCCGTGCCGCGCCCGTTAATGGTGATCTTCTCGTTGCCGTCGACAATCACCGCCGAGACCGTGCGCATCGCGCCGTCCTCGCCTTCCGCCGCGCTGGTGTGGCTGACGAAACGCAAGCGCCGATTCGGAATGTCGACATAGGTGGCGAGGAACTCCTTGTGGATGCGGTCCGAGGTCAGTTCCTTGCCCTCGCGGTCGGTGATCTTCTGGATCACGTCGCGGAATTCCACCTGCAGCGCGCGCGGCAGATGCAGCCCGTGATCGGCCTCGAGGATGTAGGCGATGCCGCCCTTGCCCGACTGCGAGTTGATCCGGATGATTGCCTCGTAGGTTCGCCCGACATCCGCCGGGTCGATCGGCAAATAGGGCACTTCCCAGAGATCCTGCTTGTGCTCGCGGATCACCTTCATGCCCTTGTTGATCGCATCCTGGTGCGAGCCCGAAAACGCCGTATAGACCAGTTCGCCGACATAGGGATGACGCTCGGGGATCGCCAGTTGGTTGCAGTGCTCGTAGACGTCGCGCACGTGATTGATGTCATGGACGTCGATCTGCGGGTCCAACCCTTGGGTGAACATGTTGAGCGCAAGCGTCACCACGTCGACATTGCCGGTCCGCTCGCCATTGCCGAACAACGTGCCCTCGACGCGGTCGGCGCCCGCCATCAGGCCCAATTCCGTCGCGGCGATGCCGGTGCCCCGGTCATTATGGGGATGCAGCGAGATAATCAGATTTTCGCGGTTGTCGAGGTTGCGGCACATCCACTCGATCTGGTCGGCATGGATGTTCGGCGTCGACATCTCGACGGTCGCCGGCAGATTGATGATCAGCTTGTTATCGGGCGTCGGCTTCACGATCTCGATGACCGCGTTGCAGATCTCCAGCGCCACCGGCAGTTCCGTACCGGTGAAGCTTTCCGGCGAGTACTGGAAGCGGTAGCCGCCGCCGGCCTTTTCGGCCATGTCCATGATCATCTTGGCTGCGTCGGTGGCGATTGTCTTGACACCCTCGACATCCTTGTTGAACACCACGCGCCGCTGCAATTCGCTGGTCGAATTGTAGAAATGCACGATCGGCCGGTTGGTCCCCTCAAGCGCTTCGAAAGTGCGCGTGATCAGTTCGGGGCGGCACTGCACCAGAACCTGCAGCGACACGTCGTCGGGAACATTGCCTTCCTCGACGCACCAGCGCGCAAAGTCGAAATCGGTCTGCGAGGCAGACGGGAAGCCGATCTCGATTTCCTTGAAGCCCATCTCGAGCAGCAGGCGGAACATGCGCGTCTTGCGCTCCGGCCCCATCGGGTCGATCAGCGCCTGGTTGCCGTCGCGCAGATCGACCGAGCACCAGATCGGCGCCTTGGTAATCGTCTTGGACGGCCATGTCCGGTCCGGCAGGTCCACCGGCGGATAGGGTCGATATTTTTTCGAGGCTTCAGGCATGCCGCGCACGGCTCCGGCGGCTCTGGGTTCGGCGTGAACAGTCATCTCGTCGTTCTTCTCTCGTCCTGTTCGCGTCTCGCCGCGTATCTCGAAGGATGGCGGGCGAGGCGAAGCCCTCTTGGGGCAATCGGATTAGGTTGTAAAGGTTTGGGAGAGGAGCTGAAGCCGACAGGCCGACCCGGCCGCCGGGCGCCCCTCAAAGGACCCGGCAACCGCCGATAAGAAGAAGCGGCAGAAGGGCGCGCGAAAGCAGACCCGCGGAGATGGCAGGTGCGATGCGGTTATGGACGCGCTGCGTGTTCATGGGCGGAGAGATACAGCGGGATCGTGGCAGGGGTCAAGTGGGAGGGAAATCGACTTTGCGAAACAGAAGACGTCGCCGTTATGGATCACCTTCCAGATCGGACAGCCGCCGCCTCCCCATGGAGCACGCTCGGTTGATTTCCGGTATGGCCGTGCTACAGCCCTGCCGGAGAGAAAAGCAGGAGGTTTGACCGATGAAAGTGCTTGCGCGCGCATTGGCGCTTTTTGCCATACTGGTCATGTCTCCGGCGGTCTCGGCGCAGCAGAGAAGCGATCCGGACTTCGTCGCGAAGGTCGAAACGCCGCATTTCGAAGCAGGGACCGGTCCCGTGGTCGCCATCGACCAGGCACATGCCAATTTTCACACCATGCTGGGCCGCTACAGGGCGTTCACCAATCTTCTCACCGCAGACGGCTACCGGGTCGAAGCGAACGACAAGCCGTTTTCGGCGGAGACACTCGCCGGCATCGACGTGCTGGTCATCGCCAATGCGCTGCACCCGTCAAACAGCGGAAACTGGCGCCTCCCGGTTCTGTCCGCCTTTACCGCCGATGAAATTTCCAGCGTCCACGCCTGGGTCGAAAACGGCGGGCGGCTTCTTCTCATCGCCGATCACATGCCCTTTCCCGGCGCTGCGGCCGGAATGGCCGATACGTTCGGTTTCGGCTTCAAGAACGGCTTCGCGGTCAATATGGACGATTCGGAGACCCGCTTCGTCTTTCGCCCGGGCGAGGGCCTCGCACCGGTTCCCGGTGAAGACGGCCAGCCGGTCGGACAGGTCGTCACCTTCACCGGCCAGGCTTTCTCCATACCGCAAGACGCTACCTCGCTTCTGACGCTTCACGGCCCTTACGCGGTCCTGCTGCCGCGCGAAGCCTGGAAATTCGAGGCCGATACGCCGCTGGAAGTCGCCGACGGCCTGTCGCAAGGCGCGATCCTCGAGGTCGGCGATGGCCGGATCGCCGCCTTCGGAGAAGCCGCGGCGTTTTCCGCGCAGATCAGCAGCGGCGGCGGGCCGATGGGCATGAACGCTCCGGACGCAGCCGACAACGCCACTTTCATTCTCGCGGTCATGCACTGGCTGACCCGATAGGCCCCCAGTTTCCTGAACCGGACGGTTAACCACACCCGCATTTCCCCGCGTTCCTTACGTTGAGTAAAGAATAAATTATCAGAAAGCGGCTATGAGAGCCTTAAACGGAAACCGCTCATGAGCCAGTCGACGCCGACGAAATTTCTGCACGGCAAGATGGACGAGCCGCTGGGCGATGTCCTGCTTGCGGCGGCGCGCGTGCCGGCCGGCGGGGCAGCCTCCATCGCAGGCGGACGGATGGCGCTGACCGTCGTCTGCCGTCAGACCGCCATCAGTCTGATTGAAGAGGCATACGCCGGCGCGGTGCGCACCCAGTTCCAGTCCGGGCCCTGGCTCGAAGCCGTCGCCGACGCGTTCGCAGGCGACGCCCAGCCATTCTTTCTCGCGGGCTATGAGGGCGAAGCATGCCGCTTCCTGATGCCGCTCGCCGTGTCGCGCCGCCACGGGCTCCGCCGCCTTGAATGGCTGGGCCAGGCTGTCGCCGACTACAATGTACCGCTCTGCGACCCCGATTTCTTCCGCGGCCTCTCCAGTGACGAAGTCCACGCCTTGTGGCGAGAGGCCGCGCGGCTTGCCGGCGGCGCCGATATCGTCCTGGCGCGCAAGCAGCCGGTCACGGTCTCGGGCGTCGCGAACCCCTTCGCCGCCGTCTCCGGCGGTCTCGAATCCGACCGGGCCCACCAGCGCCATCTGCTACGGCCCTGGACGGAGATCGAGGCGGAGCTGGCGACCGCCAAGAGCCGCCGACGCCTGCGCGAAAAATTCCGCGCCATGGAAAAACTCGGCGATTGCGCCATCCGGCAGGCGTCCGGCGCTGCCGAGATCCGCCACTGTGCTGAAGTCCTGATGGATTGGAAATACGGCCAACTTGCCGGCACGGGCGCGACCAACCCCTTTGCCGACGACGCCTACCGCGCCTTCTTCCTGTCGATCTGCGAGCGCGGCGTCGCCGAGCTGCATGGCGTCTTTCTTGAAGGCGAACCCGTCGCACTCACCTGCCTGCTGGTCGATACGGACCGCACGACGCTTTACCAGACCGGTTTTGCCACTTCCTACGGACGCTATTCGGCGGGCCGCATTCTCAACACCGCTTTGATGAAACACGCCGCCGAACGCGGCGCACGCTTCTTCGATTTCGGCTATGGCGACGAGGACTACAAGAGCGCCATCTGCGACGATTCCGTCGATCTCACCTTCTCGGTGCTACCGCTGACGCCACGCGGTGCTCTCGCCGCATTGCCGCTCCGCGCGGCCCTGGTCGCACGCCGCATCGTCAAGCGCAACGACCGGCTACGCCGCGCCGCCCTGTTCCTCAACCGGCTGTACTGATCCCGGCCTTCGGCATCTCGGGTACCGTCTGAACCGGCTGCGTCCCGCGCAACTGCCGTAGCACGCCCCGACAGCTCTGCCCGACGAACTTAATCTGCCGCCGCGCCGCCGCCATCGGCCCAGTGCCGATCGAGACCTCCTTCAGCGCATGCGCCTTGGCGATGCAATGCGCCTCGCATTCCATCTTCACCGGGTCGGCATAGAACGCCGCGATCTTCTCCGCCGCCATGCCGGGCGTTGAAAGCCAGTGCGGGACATGGACATTGCAGAGCCGCTCGACATCGGTGAAGACTTTCAGCGTCCCCGTCCCCGCCGCCGGACACGAGGTCGAATAGGCGTCGCCCACGAGCACCACGCCCGGCTTCTCGACACCGCGGCTGACATAAAGGTCGATCCCCCTTGTGACGACCCTCCCCGCAACGGTGTAATCGCCGATAATGCCGCGAAGCCCCGGCATGTTCGCGTGAAGCGTCTCTGTCGGCGCATTGCGGAATTCGGTCAGCCACGGATCGTCCGCATCCCGATAGAGGAACAGATTCGCCCGCATCGCCGCGCCGATCGGAAACAGCGTGATATACGAGGTCCGCGCCTCCGGCCGGTCCGCGTAGCAGGTCAGCGCCGGGAAGGAGAACGCCCCGCCCTCCGCCGGCTCCAGGTCGAAGCCGATCGTAACCGAGTGGTTCGGGCTCATGATCTCGCGCGTAATCCCCATCGCCTCGCGCAGGCCAAAATTCAGTCCGTTGGCGACGATCGTCAGCCGCGCGGCGATCTCCTCGCCATCGGCGAGTTTCACGCGCTGCATCTCGTCGCTTGTCTCGATATCGGCGACCTTGCCGCAGACGAACTCGACACTGTCGGGAATTTCGCCGCGTACCGCATTGACCATTGTTTCGTAACGCGCCCCCCACTGGTCGCCCTTGCGCTTTTCAAGCACGCGTCCCTTGCGCGCCACCCAGGACATGCCGTCGGGCGTCGCCACAGCGCGCACCGCATCTGCCAACCCCGTCTTTTCGAGCACCTGCATCTGCCGCCCGTCGATTTTCTCGCAGCGAAATTCCGGCCGGTATTCCGGCCGCGGATCGACAAGCACGACATGGTAGCCCGCCCGGCCCAGCATGGTCGCGGCGATCGAGCCGGCAAGCCCTGCCCCCGCTATGACGATCTCCGCTTCTCTCATGAGCGTTTCCCGCTTTTCTGCTTGAAATTCAGGTAATAGCGCTTCGCCAGCCGCCGCCCCGCGCGAAATGCGAGTTCGACAGCGCTAGTCAGGCGGAATGCCGGCGACATTCCGTGCGACGCCGTGATTCTGACATCACTCATCCGCTTGCGGCCGGTCCACATCGCCATGTAGCCGCTGTCGTCCTCGGAACAGGAATCCACCGTCTCGATCCCATTGTCCTCAAGGAAATCCGTCGTGTAATCGACGAAGAGCAGGCTGCCCGGCGAGTATGCCGCAAACGCTTGGTCATAGGCGGTCTTCCAGGTCGAGGCGGCACTACCCGCCAGCGCTACGATCTGCATCGCAACCGGCCGCCCGTCGAGCCGGAGCGAGTAGATCCGCGCCCGTCCCGCTTCGGCGAGCGCAGTGAACCCGACCCGGAAAAACCGCGTATCCTGATCGTCGCACAGAAGCGCTGTGCCGTTTTCCTTCTTCCAGCCAGACGCCTCGAGCCCCAGAAACTCTTCCAGCGCTCGCGATACCGCCTCGGGGTCGGTTACAATCTCGGACGTCACCTCACCCTCGCGCGACAGCTTGCTGCGCATCTGCCGCAGCTTCTTGCGGCTCGACGAGGACATGGCGTCCTTGAAATAGCCGTCCGGATCCTGCCCGGATTTGAGCAGCGGTCGCGACCGCACTTCCAGCACCACCGGCGTATTGCCGCGTTCGGCGGCGACGCGCGCAAGCGCAGCCATCGTGGCGCCATCGAGGTCCATCATGTCGATGGCGATCTGGTTCGGACAGTCCGGCAGGGACGCGATCCGGTCGAGCATCCCGGCAAGCACCGGCTCAAGCATCGCGCGGTCGATCACCGGCGTACCGAGAAACCCGTGCGAAAAGGCCGGCGTGCGCGATATCTTGACCGGCAATAGCGCCTTCGGTGCGCGCCGCACGCAAAAGGCCCAGACCCCGACCAGCCGGCCGCTTTCCCTCTTGTCCCAGGCAAGCAGCACCTGCTGGCACATATCCGGGTAGGCAATTGCGGAAGCCTGAAGCAGCGCCGGGTCCATGAACGGGTTGCGCTCGGCCGCCCGCGAAAGCAGGTCGCGCCATGCAGCGTCCAGCCCGGCCAGCGCACACGCGTCCGCGCTCTCTACAGAGACCGCATCCGACGCCGGCATAGCCGCCCGCACGGGAGCAGCTTTCTCATACAGAAGCGCTTTGGCCAAAGCAGTCATGCAACAAAGCCTTTCACGTCAACGCACCGTCACGACGGTCCGAAATCGGCAGCCCCGCTCACACGGTCATCACGCTATCCCTAGCGTAAAGCGATGTAGGAAGCCTTAGTCCCCGCCGCGTCAGGCGGCCGCGCCGAAAATCTCGTTCGGCACGGTTAAAAAGACGCTTCGGAATTGCAGAAGATTTGAGGGAAACCGCCGTAGAGGTGCCTTCAATACCGCCCCAAGGGATTCCTGTTCTGGCATTCAACTGTCGCCATTCTGACGCAACGACGCCGCGACTTTCGCGATACCGCCCTGTCTCGGTGCGACGCAGCGCTTCGCGCTGCGGATACCCGAGCGATCATGCTCGTCATCCACAACGACCCCGACCGAACCACCCGGCAGGTCGTCGAGCGCTTCGCGAACCGCTTCGAGGAAATCCATCATCATGAGAGCCGAGCCGAGCGGTTAGAGACGCTTCGCGGAAAGAAATCCGACTTGTACAAATAACGAAATCAGCTCGATCCTGGTCCGCAGCCATGCCGGGAATCGATTGATTCAGTTCAGCGCAGTCGAAGCCTAAAACAGCCGCACCCTGATGCCATGCGCCTTTTCGCCCTGCGGTTCGACATGGATGGCGATGGACGCACCGGGCACGAAGTCGCGGATTGCGTCCTCCAGCCGGTCGCAGATCGCATGCGCGTCGCCGACGGTCATCGTTTTTGGCACGACCATGTGGAAATCGATGAAAGTCGCCGGTCCGGCGACGCGGGTCCGAAGATCGTGGATGTCGATCGAGCCCTGCGCATTGGCCGCGATGATCTCCTTCAGCCGCGCCTCGTCGGCGGGCTCTACCGCGCGATCCATCAACGCGTTGACGGAGGAAGAGATCACCTTCCAGCCCTGCCACAGGATGTTGAGGGCGACGGCGATGGCGAGCAGTGGGTCGAGGATCGCATAGCCGGTGACCAGCGCCGCGACGAGGCCGACAAAGACGCCCGCCGAGGTGACCACGTCGGAGAATATGTGCTGGCCGTCGGCGACCAGCGCCGGCGAGCGCTGCGCGCGCCCTGTCCTGATCAACAGGAAGGCCCAGACGGCATTGAACGCCGAGGCAAGCAGGTTAACCGCGAGGCCGGCGCCCGGCGCGTCGATCGGCTGCGGATCGCGCAGCGCCGGGATCGCCTGCTGGATGATCAGCATCGCCGCGATCGCGATCAGCACGCCCTCCAGCACCGCGGAGAAATACTCCGCCTTGTGATGGCCGAACTGGTGGTCGGCATCGGCCGGCTTCTGCGCATAGGTGATCGCCGCGTAGGCGACCACGGCCGCGACGACGTTGACGGTCGACTCCAGCCCGTCCGACAAGAGCGCGACCGAGCCGGTCAAATGCCAGGCGACAAGCTTCAGGGCCATCACACCGAAGGCGACGGCGATGGACCACGCCGCCAGCCTTTTGACCGCCGGATCGAACTCCGTCATCGGTTCGCAGTTCCTTTTTCGTCAGGCGGCCGCGTCGCGGCTGCGCTTCTCCTTGGTGGCGATCAGATGCGCGACCACGTTCTCGATCATCCGCATTCCGGCATTGCCGCCGAGCGTCATGATCGATTCCGGATGGAACTGCACCGCCGCGACCGGCTCGCTGCGATGCTCGATCCCCATCACCACGCCGTCATCGGTTTCCGCCGTTACCACGAAGTCGTCCGGCAGTCGCGACGGGTCCGCGAAAATCGAATGATAGCGCCCGACGGTCACGTTCTTCGGCAATCCGGAGAACACCTTGCCGGGATGATTGATGCGAATGCGCGATGGCTTGCCGTGCATCGGCAGGCTCAATTGCCGGAGATTGCCGCCATAGGCCTCGGTCAGTGCCTGTAGCCCGAGGCAAACGCCGAAGATCGGCAGATTGCGGTCGCGCACCTTGCGGATTGTCGCCTTGCAGTCGAAATCCTCCGGCATGCCCGGACCGGGCGATAGCACGACGAGATCGGGCTTATAGTCGTCCAGCACCTTTTCGGGCACCGGCGAGCGGACGGTCCGAACCTCCGCGCCGGTCTGGCGGAAGTAGTTCGCCAGAGTGTGGACGAAACTGTCCTCATGGTCGACAAGCAGGATTTTCACGCCAACACCGACCTTCGCGGCCTCCCGCGCGTTGGAGGTGTCATTGCCCTTCTTTGCGTCACGGATCGCCGCCAGCATCGCCGAGGCCTTCAATTCGGTCTCCGCTTCCTCATCTTCGGGCACGGAATCGAACAACAACGTCGCGCCGGCACGCACGGAAGCGATGCCGTCTCGCACATGGATTGTCCTCAGCGTCAGGCCGGTATTCATGTCGCCGTCGAACTTCACCATGCCGATGGCGCCGCCATACCAGGCGCGCGGGCTCTTCTCGTTGTTCTCGATGAAGCGCATCGCCCAGAGTTTCGGCGCGCCGGTCACGGTCACCGCCCACGCATGGGTCAGGAAACCGTCGAATGCGTCCATGCCGTCGCGCAATCGTCCCTCGACATGGTCCACGGTGTGGATCAGCCGCGAATACATCTCGATCTGCCGGCGGCCGATCACCCGAACCGTGCCCGGCTCGCAAACGCGTGACTTGTCGTTGCGGTCGACGTCCGAGCACATGGTCAGTTCCGACTCGTCCTTCTTCGAATTGAGCAGCTTCAGAATCTGCTCGGAATCCGAAATCGCGTCTTCGCCGCGCTTGATCGTGCCGGAAATCGGGCAGGTCTCGATGCGTCGCCCCGTCACCCGCACGAACATCTCGGGCGACGCGCCGATAAGGAACTCGTTGCGGGTCAGATTCATGAAGAAGGAGTAGGGCGCGGGGTTGGTTTCCTTGAGCCGGCGCGCGATCGCCGACGGCGGGGATTCGCACCGCTCATGGAAGATCTGCCCCGGGACGACCTCGAAAAGATCGCCGCGCGCAAAGCTCTCCTTCGCCTTTTCTACCAACTTGGCGTATTCGCCCGGCTCGTGGTCGCCGCGCGGCGGGATCGTCTCCGCCTTTTTGAACGGATGCTGCGCGACCGTCCCGTCGAGCCCTTCCGTCGTCAGATCGCCTTCGCTGAATTCGTAGCGGTCGATCCAGGCCTTGGCGGAATGGTTGTCGACGACAAGGATTTCGTCGGGAAAGAACAGCGCAAGATCGCGCTGGCCGGGATCACGAGGCAGCTTCTGCTTGATCGGATCGAATTGCAGCGCGATGTCGTAACCGAACGCGCCATAGAGCGCGAGATCACTGTCTTCCTCGCAGTGGAAATGATCGACAATGGCGCGAAGCGCCGAGAATACGCTAGCCGCCCGCGTGCGATCTTCTTCCATGACCACTGCATCGGCTTCCGCGATCTCGACGGTCAGCGCGCCGTCGCTCCGCTGCACCGAAGCGATATGCTCGGCCCCGACCAACGCCTTTTCGATCATCGAAAGGATCGGCTTGCCGCGTTCCGACAGCGCCTCGATGGTCATGACCCGCTGGTGCGACGAGATCAGCACCGGCGGGTTGACGATTGCGGTGTCCCAGCGCGTGTAGCGACCGGGATATTCATAGTTGGAGGAAAGGATCACGCCGGGCTGCGTATCGAGCATGCCCGTATAGTCCGAGATCGCGGTGCGGTAATCCGCGTCGCGGCGGAAACGGCGCACGGTAACGCCGCCGCGGGTCACATAGGTGAGGTCGGGTTCGGCTTTCGCCTTGTCGCGGTCCGACCGTTCAATTCCTGTCATTGTCCTGTCCTCTTATCCGCGCCAGACAGCAAAAAACCGCCAGCGCATCTTGCACTTGGCGGTTCCGATTTCTGACACGCAGCCGTGGACCAGCACCGCCTAGGAGCGGAGCCACCACCAAAGATTCATCATTGCGCTGCAGTTCGTCATGGCCGCAAACTAGTCCGCTGCGCTTTTCTGCGCAACGCATATTTTGCGCGGGTTTTCGTCGCAAGGGGAGCTTTTCGGCCGCTACAGCGTTATCGCTCCATGACAAAGACCACCGCAGCCAGTTCCACCACACCCATTCTTATTGTTTTCCTTGCCTGCACCGTGTCGGGCGTTGTCCCGGCCACCGCCCAGGGTCAGGGAAAACCCCGCCTGTTCGATCCGGAACCGATGAGCGGGGTGTCCGCCAACGATTCATCCGAGCCGGACGTCGAGACAATAACCGCCGAAGCGATCAATGCAGCCGATTTCACCGGGCAGGCCCTCCCGGACGGTCAGTCTCCGATCACCGCGAAAATCCAGATCCTCCTCGATCGCGGCGGCGTCTCGCCCGGCGTCATCGACGGCTATGCGGGCGAAAATGTCGACAAGGCCATTCGCGCCTTCGAGGAGATCAACGGGTTTCCGGTCGACGGCGTCATGGACAAGGACGTCTGGCAGGCGCTTCAGGCCCATGGCGGAGAAGCGGTCAGTGCATACCAGATAACGGTCGAGGATGTTTCGGGGATCGTGCCGCCCCTCCCCGAGGACTACAAGGAATTGGCCAAGCTGGACTGGCTCGGCTACGAATCCGCGGCGGAGCTGCTTGCCGAGCGTTTCCATATGGACATCGAGTTCCTGCAGGCGCTCAATCCCGGCGTCGATTTCGCGGAACCCGGCACGACCATCCTGGCGGCCAATCCGGGCGCCGATGCGGAAACGCAAATCGCGCGGATAGTCGCCGACAAGTCGCGCGAGCGCCTGCTGGTCTACGATGCGACCGGACGGCTCGTCCTGTCCTATCCGGTAACCATCGGCAGCGGCGATACGCCTTCCCCCACTGGAACGCACGAAGTACTCGGGGTCGCCACCGATCCGACCTATTCCTACCGGCCTGACGAGAACTTCCAGCAAGGCGACAATGATGAGCAGCTGACGCTCCCGCCGGGACCGAACGGGCCGGTAGGCAGCGTCTGGATCGACCTGTCCGAACCGACATATGGTATCCACGGAACACCGGATCCGGCACTGATCGGCAAGACGGCTTCGCATGGTTGTGTGCGCTTGACGAATTGGGATGCCAACGAGCTGGCGGCGCTGGTTACTAACGGAACGCCAGTGGAATTTGTCGATTGATCCTCCATGCGCATTGTCTGGATAACCCTGCTCATTCCCTTCGTTCTCGCGGCAAGCGACGTACCCGACATCGTGCCCATGCCAGCGGACAAGCCGGACCTTGCGGCCGCGGAGGATGCCCCCTCCGGCGAGAAACCGGCAGATAAGAATGAAGCGACGGAAGAACAGGACGAAGCGGAACCTCCGGAGCCCGGCGACCCGCCGCCATCGCCACCGGACGAGGCCGCCCTTGCCGCCTGCGAAGCGCAACTGAAATCGCTCGGCACCGTCTTCGAGCGCAATGACCCCATCGACGGTCCGGGTATCTGCGGCATGGCGGCAAGCTACAAGGTGAGCGAAATCGTCCGCGGCATCACGCTCGCTCCGGACACGCAGATGCGGTGCGCCACCGCACTCGCCACGGCCCGCTGGATCGACGAGGTCGTTATCCCCGCCGCGCAGGTATTGGGCGACGACGTTCGCCTCACCGGCATCCGCCAAGCCTCGACCTATGCCTGCCGCTCTCGCAACAGCCAGCCGGATGCGAAGATTTCCGAGCATGCGAAGGGCAATGCTGTCGACGTCGCGACATTCAACTTCGAGGGCCACGATCCTCTTTCGATCAAGCCGGACCAGCGAAAGGGATCGCGCGAAGAGTCTTTCCAGATGGCGGTACGCGCCGGCGCATGCCTGCATTTCACCACCGTCCTCGGTCCCGGTGCCGATGCCTATCACGACGATCACCTGCATCTCGACCTCGCCAAACGCCGCAGCAGCTATCGCCTCTGCCAATAGCCGTCACGCGCATGATTTGACGACGGTCAACGCCGCACCGCAATGCAGGTGATATCCGGACCGCGTAACCCGCACGGATCAAGCCAAGGAGGGCCGATCGGATGGATACGCAGGACGATAATTCCAAAGGCAGGAAGACCTTCACCGAAGAAATCGAGATTGCCGGCGACAAGCTCATTGAGCGCATCAAGGAGATCGTCGAGGAAGGCAATGTCCGCTCGCTCCGCCTCAAGGCGTCGGATGGCGACATCGTTCTCGAAACGCCGCTGACGATCGGCGTTGTGGCCGGAGGCGCAGTCGCGCTCGCCGCGCCCTGGCTCGCTGTACTCGGCGTCGTTGCTGCGCTCGTTACCCACGTTACGGTGGAGGTCGTCCGCGAAGTCGACATGGACAAAGGCGACAGCTCCGGTTCCTGACCTGCCTTCAGTGTCACCGAAACGCAATCGTTGAGACTTAACCTAACCTCCGAGGATTTTGGCTCGTGGCGTCCCCGCGTGCCGAAAACCACGATGAGGCGACCCAATGGCGAGTACGACGATGCGTCCTGACCCGGCCGCTTGCGGCGATGAAGACCAGTTGATGCGTATCGGCGCATGCCGCGCATTGCTGCATGAACGCATGGCCGAGATAGACGCCGACGCCGCGGAGATTTTCGCGGACTGGCAAGCGGAAATCGGTCGTCCGGAATTCCTGGCCGGCGCGGAGAACCTGGCCTTCTACCTTGCCGCCCGCCAGCGCGACCTGACGGAACTGCAGGACGATCTCGCCGCGCTCGGCCTGTCGTCGCTGGGACGCGCCGAATCCCACCCACGTCAGTCGCTCGCCGCCGTCGCGGCAACGCTCGACGGTCTGTCGGGCGGTCCGGCCTTCTGGCCCGATCCCGCCGAGATGACCGCCGGCGTCGAATTCATCACCGATCAGCAGGAACTTTTCTTCGGCGATTATCCGGGCCGCTACAAAACTCGCATCATGGTCACCGTGCCGGAACAAGGCGCCCATGATCCCGCCTATATCGGCAGGCTGATGGAAGCCGGCGCGAGCTGCTTCCGCATCAACTGCGCCCATGACGGACCGGAAATCTGGGCGGCGATGATCGCCAATATTCGCGAGGCCGAGGTCAAGGCCGGGCGGCACTGCCCCGTCCTGATGGACATCGCCGGCCCGAAATGCCGCATTGAGACCGTCGACAATGCCGGCCGTCATCGCCTCCATCGCGGCGACCGCTTCGTCCTGCTGCGCGATCCGGACGGCGAACGCTTCGGCCTGCCTGCGATCACAATCACTTTCCCGCATATCATCGCGAAACTGCAGCCCGGCATGCTGGTCTGGATCGATGACGGCAAGATCGGCGCGCGCATCGCTGAAATCGGCGATTGCGGCGTTGTCTTGGAGATCACCATTGCCGGCGACAAGGGCGAAAAGCTGAAGCTCGAAAAGGGAGTCAACTTTCCCGCCGTCGATCTTGAAATCGAGCCGCTGACGGAGAAGGACCGCGCCGACCTCGATTTCGTCGCGCTCCATGCCGACATCGTCGGGTGTTCCTTCATCCAGCGCACCGAGGACCTGCGCCTGATGATGACGGAGCTCGACAGGCGGCGCGGCGATCGGGCGCCCCGGCCGCTGCTACTGAAGATCGAGACCACGCTCGCCGTGCGCAACCTGCCGCGCCTGATCGTCCAGGCCGGCGCGTCGCGTCCGGTCGGCGTCATGATCGCGCGCGGCGACCTCGCCATGGAGGTCGGAACCGAGCGCCTGTCCGAAGTGCAGGAGGAAATCCTCTGGCTGTGCGAGGCGGCTCATATTCCCGTCGTCTGGGCGACGCAGGTGCTGCAGACCCTGTTGAAGACCGGCGCGCCCTCGCGCGCCGAGGTTACCGACGCCGCGATGGGCCAGCGCGCCGAATGCGTCATGCTCAACAAGGGCCACTATATCGTGGAGACGATCCGCTTTCTCGCGGGCATCCTGCGACGCATGGACCGCCACCAGTTCAAGAAAACCGCCCGGCTTTCCGCCCTGACATCCTGGCGCGGCCCGCAACCCCTCTGAAGTCCAATAAAAAAGGGCGCCTCGCGGCGCCCTTCGGTGGAGATTAGAACAGTCCCTCGACATTGAGGTCGTCGTCGAGGCGGATGACTTCGGCCGACGGTTTGCGCGGCAGGCCCGGCATGGTCATGATCTCACCGCATATCGCCACGATGAAGCCCGCGCCGGCCGAAAGCCGCACCTCGCGCACCGGCACGGAATGGCCGGTCGGCGCGCCGCGCAGGTTCGGATCGGTCGAGAACGAATACTGCGTCTTGGCCATGCAGACAGGCAGGTGGCCGTAGCCGTCCTCTTCCCACTGTTTCAGCTGGGCGCGCACGCTCTTGTCGGCGATCACCTCGTCGGCGTGATAGATGCGCTTGGCGACGGTCTCGATCTTCTGGAACAGGCCCATCTCGTCGGGATAAAGCGGCGAGAAATTCGCTGAGCCGCTCTCGGCGAGCGACACCACCTTCTTCGCCAGATCCTCGATACCGGCCGAGCCCTGCGCCCAATGCTTGCACAGGATCGCTTCGGCGCCCTGCTGGGCGACATAGTCCTTCACCGCCTGGATTTCTGCTTCCGTGTCGGAGACGAAGTGGTTGATCGCGACGACGACCGGAACGCCGAAACCCTTCACGTTGCCGATATGGCGGCCGAGATTGGGGCAGCCCTTCTTCACCGCTTCGATGTTTTCGGCGCCGAGGTCTTCCTTCTTCACGCCGCCATTCATCTTCATCGCGCGCACGGTCGCGACGATCACGGCCGCCGACGGCTTGAGGCCGGCCTTGCGGCACTTGATGTCGAAGAACTTCTCCGCGCCGAGATCCGCGCCGAAACCGGCCTCGGTAACGACATAGTCGGCGAGCTTCAGCGCCGTCGTGGTGGCGATCACCGAGTTGCAGCCATGCGCGATATTGGCGAAGGGCCCGCCATGCACGAAGGCCGGGTTGTTTTCCAGCGTCTGCACAAGGTTCGGCTGCATCGCGTCCTTCAAGAGAACGGTCATCGCGCCGTCGGCCTTGATGTCGCGGCAATAGACTGGCGTCTTGTCGCGGCGATAAGCGACGACGATGTCGCCGAGACGCTTCTGCAGATCCTTCAGGTCGGAGGCGAGGCAGAGGATCGCCATGACCTCGGACGCGACGGTGATGTCGAAGCCGGTCTGGCGCGGGAAACCGTTGGAAACGCCGCCGAGCGAAACGACGATGTCGCGCAGCGCGCGGTCGTTCATGTCCATGACGCGGCGCCAGCTCACGCGGCGCTCGTCGATGCCGAGCTCATTACCCCAATAGATATGGTTGTCGATCATCGCCGACAGCAGATTGTGGGCCGAGGTGATGGCGTGGAAGTCGCCGGTGAAATGGAGGTTCATGTCCTCCATCGGTACGACCTGCGCATTGCCGCCGCCGGCCGCGCCGCCCTTCATGCCGAAATTCGGGCCGAGCGACGCTTCGCGTATACATATGGCGGCTTTCTTGCCGATCCGGTTGAGGCCGTCGCCGAGGCCCACGGTGGTGGTCGTCTTACCCTCGCCGGCAGGCGTCGGGTTGATCGCCGTGACCAGGATCAGCTTGCCGTCCTGACGACCCTTCAGTGACGCGATAAAATCCGCGGAAACCTTGGCCTTGTCATGCCCGTACGGCAGCAAATGCTCGCTCGCGATATCGAGTTTCGCGCCGATTTCCTGGATGGGTTTCTTGTTCGCCGCACGTGCGATTTCGATGTCGGTCTTGAACTCGGCCAATGCTTCCTCCCCGTTCTGTTCCTCGCGGCAGAACTCCGCTGCCGATGCGAAAATGTATACACGACATATGATCCCGGATTGCAATGCAAAATTGCTTCCGGGCGCAGGAACGGCACCGCAAGCGCCGGTGAAACTGCTCGCCGGACACTATTGCGCCGGGCCTGAGCATCCGGTTCGCGACGCGACAGCGCCCGTCGCAGGACGGACAGGAAAGGACCGTTTTCCCGGGTTTCAGCGCCGGTCCGGCACGCCAACCAGGATAAACGGAGCCCAATAGGCCGGATGCGACCATTCGGGATGGCCGCGGTCATCAAGAATCGCGAGGACCGCCTCGCGATGCGCATCCGCCGCCCGCATCTCCGGCGAACGGCTGCGTATCGCGAACAGGTCGGTCATCAGGCGGACCGCCGATTTGCTCTCCACCGGCCAGTGACTGACCATAAGCGCGCGGGCCCCCGCATACATAAAGGCCTGGGCGAGGCCCGAAAGCGGCTCCGCGCCCGGGCGCTCGCCCACCGCCGTATTGCAGGCCGAAAGAACCACCCAATCGGCCTCAAGCCGCATCTGCGAGATCTCCGAGGCCGTGAGGAACCCGTCCTCGCCGCCGCCGGCTGTCAGCGCCAGTGCGGGTTCGGAAAGCGGTGCGCCGTCTGTGCCCGCTATATCGCCGGCAACAAGACCGTGGGTGGCGAAATAGAGAACACGATAGTCGTCCAGCTTCGCCGCCTTGAACGCCGCTTCGCTCGCGTCTGCGCCGAGCCGCGCCGCGGAACTCGGTGCGCCGAAGGCAGCCACCACGAATCCTGCCTCGTCGGCGGTCTCCGGCAATGGCGCGAGCGCGCTTCTGAGCGTCGCCGGCGCGGTCTGCTCGACATCGAAAACGGGATCGGCAAAGGCAAGGATCGGTCGGGGCGGAGACGCAGCACCCGCCAGACCGGCCGTACGCAAGGATGAGATTGAGGGTAGTACCGTCACCGAATAGTGGCGAACAAGCCAGTCGGTTGCGGTTCCCTCCCCACCCGGAGGCGACACGACCAGCAGCTGCGGCGGCAGCGCGGTCATCGCGCCGCGCAGGTCGAAATAGAGATGCCTCTTGCCCGCGAGCAAATCCGCGCCGGGTGCGATCATCGCCTCGTAGAGGCCATGGGCGACATTGACCGGAAACGCGGCCGTCGGAGCGTCGCGCTTCTGTTTCGGCGCGGCCGACCGCACGCCGAGCGTAAGATTGACTGAGGCACGGATCGCCTCGACCGCCTTCTGCATCTGGGACGCAGTGTCCGAAATCGAATACCACATGGCGTCGTCGCGGGTGATCACCATGCCCATCGGCTGCCCATCGAGCGCGCCGGTCTCAAGGATGACCAACGCCTCGTCCTCGCCGAGATGGCTCTGGATATCCTCCTTGGTCAGCGACGCGCCTCCGCTGATCGCGGCGAGCGACGGAAACTCCGTGTCGATCCGCTGCCTGATTTCGCCGACGGCGTCCTGACGAGCGCGCAGGTCGGCGCGCAATGTCTGCTCCTCGGCCGCGTCTCTCTCCTCGAGAGGCAGTCCCATCATCGTGGACAGACGTAGCTGCGCCTCCTTCACGCCGGCCTCGTTGTCGGAAAGATCGCGCAGGATGGCTGCGCCTTCGCCGCTGCCCGCCGCCAGCCTTTCATTGAGTTGCGCCTGGGCGCGCGCCGCGCCGAATGCCTGAATTGTCTGGAGGTAGTCGAGCACGCTGTTGCCGGCGCGTGTCGCGTCCCACACGCCTTCCTTGGCGGCGAGCGCGAGCGCATAAAGATAGTAGTCACCGCGCGGCAGGGCGTCGCCCTCGAGCGTGCGCCCGAAAACATCGAGGGCATCGCCGGGGCGGTCGGTGCGGGCCAGCATAAAACCGAGCATGTCGCGCGCCTCGACGAGATCGGAATCCGACGCGCTGCGCTGATCCGCCCAGATCGCCACGACCTCGCTCATAATGTCGATGGCCCGGTCGGCGTCCTCCGGCCTGTCTTCGTCGTAAAGCGTCAAAGCCTCGATTCTGGCAAAGACGGCCCAACGGGAACTGTCGCGCCCGTAGACCTCCTCCACCCGCGCAAGGATCGGCTTGACGAAGGCACCTGTCTCTTCAAACCGGTCGAGCGCCCACAGCACTTTCGCCTTGGTCGCCGAGGCTTCCAGTATGTCCGGCTGCAAATCGGGATGCTTCAGGACGCTGTAGATCGTCTTGTAATCCCCGATCGCCGCGTCGAGCGAGGCCAGCGCCTCCTCCAGCCTGCCATGAGCCGCCTGCATGTAGCCGAGTTCGCCCAGCGCCGTGGCGCGAAGCTGTGTCATTCGCGGATCCGTCTGCCTGCCGGTCAGCTCCGCGATCCGCGCGAAATGGGCCTCGGCTACATCGACCTGCCCGAGTGAGCGAGCCGCCCGCGCCAGCTGGAGCCGCGTCGCAATGGTCAGATAATGCCCTTCGCCGAGGCGCCGCTCGGCCTCGGCAAGCACATTGGTCGCCAGCGATTGCGCCCCGGAGGCATCGCCGCTTTGGGTGTGAGCCTGGATCAGCAGGTTGAGGCTCTGCCAGAGCAGCTCGTCATCGGTCTTGAGAAGTCGGTTGGCGCGCGACGTCACTGTTCGCGCAAGCTCCAGCGCCTCGTCATAGCGCGCCTGCCGGATAACGCTGTCGGTGATCAGGTATTCCACCTCGAGAACCTCGCGCGAATCCCGACCGAAGCTCTGGACTGCCAGACGCCAGGTCTGCCGCGCATATTTCTCGATTTCGCCATGATCGGCTGAGCCCGCCATCAAGGCCTTGAGGTCGATCAGCAGATCCTGAAACTCTTCCGACGTCAGCCGCTCGTCGACGGCCGGCGATTCTGCTTGCTCAGCGGCGGCGGGAGGCACCTGCGCAGCGGCAAGCCCAATGCTCATCGCGTGGGTCGCGATCAACATCAGGACAGAAAGCGCTCGCTGTAACATGCCCTGGAAAAGGCCTCGGATTACCGCTCGAGCACGTCGCGCATTTCCACCAGGTTCGAACGCACGCGAAGCAGATCGAAACCGATCGATTCCAGATGCGACTTGATGAGGCTCGATGCACTGCCATTGGCAATGAAGGGCGGGCGCACCTTGAGCGCGTCCTGCAACTGCTCGTCGACACGGTCCCAGATCGCATTCAGATTGCGCTGCGCCACGACATCGCGGAAATCGCTGCGCGCCGCGGAGAGAATGCCGTAATAACCGTAGAGCTGCCCGAAGGTGAACCAGAACCGGTCATCGGCGCGTGCGTCGAAACCGGTGAAATTGCTCTGCTCCATGCGGCGCTGGAGGATCTCCGAGGTCGAACCGATATCGGCCGTCACGCGATCGAAGAACTGCATCAGATTGTCGGCGCGCGCATCGAACTCCGCCTTGCATCCCTTCAGTTCCTGGTTGAACGCCAGCAGGCTCTTGCGCGCGTCACGCAGCCGCGCCTGCGTCGAAGGCTGCAGGAAGGGCGGGCTGAGCGTGATGAACCAGCCATCCTCCCGGTAGTTCGCGGCTTCGCGTGCTTCCTGCAGGTTCTGGTTGATCGAAGACGTCCCGCGCACGCGCCCGAGGCGGTCGACCAGTTCCACGGTCGTTCTGCGCACCGTCTGGTTTATGCCGAGCTGAAACGCCGCCTTGTTGTCGAAGAAGGGCGTATCCTTCCAGTCGATCACGAACGCGAAGCCGGCTTTCGAGAGCGGATTGGAGGGGACCCAGTGCTCCTGATTGACGTTCTTGTCGATCAGGTCCGCGGCCACCTGCGCCATCGCGGACGGCTCGCAGGTCCCGTCGCCGGACTGCGAACCGGCGGCTCCGTATTCAGTCTGGAACGCGTAGCGCTCCGGGTAGTTCGGATCGCCGATCGACCAGAACTGGGTGATGTAGATGAGATAGCCGTAAGAGAAAACAATGGCGACCAGGATCAGGAAAACCGGGATCTTCACGAACCAGCCGCGCCCGCGCAGCCAGTTGCGAAACGCGATGAACGGCCACAGCAGCCATGCGATGAAGTGGCCGATGCCGCGCCCGATCAATTCGAAGATGCGCGAAAAGAAGGCGATGATCGGATCCAGCATGGTGTTATTCCCCCGGAAAGGTCACAGACCGTAGAGCCGCTTTCTAAACGCGGCCTTGTCAGTCAGATAAGTGGTCTTCAGCGTCTCAACAACGTGTTGCCGGAACCTGTCGTCGTACCCGGCATAGTCCTTATAGAACCCTTGCTTGTTGAAAACATAACGCGAGACGAAATCGCTCGGAACATATTCGGTGATCAGCCGGTTCACCAGCCAGGCATCCTTGTGCTCGGGACGCCCTCGCGCCAGCAGAAAGCGCGGATGGTCGGCAATACGGCCGATCTCGATCCGGCCGGTCTGCGCGATCTCGCGCTTCACGCCATTCAGGAAAGGATAGATGCCGTCCTCGGCGATCAGCTGGGCGTTGCGATGCATCCAGGTCTGCAGCCAGACAGCGTCCATACGATCGAAAACCGCGCCGGGCTCCGCCTTCCTGAGCAGTGCACGGATCGCCATCTCGCCGCGATGCTCCAGAAAGCCGGAGGTTTCTAGCCAGGACGCGCGCGGCGGATCCAGCCGCCCGGTTTCGGCGAGAAAACGATAGACACGCGCCTCGTCGCGAATGGAGATGTAGCTTACCTGCCATGGACGCGACCGCCGGAAGCCCGGCGCGTCGGAATCGCAGATCACAGTCGTCGTCTTTTCGTCGTTGAAGACGTAGCAGCCGCCGAAATGGCTGGTCCAGAAAGCGTCGTGCCGGAACACGACCTTGTCGGGCACCAGCCGGTTCTCGCGAATGTCGCCGGCGATCTTGGCGAGATCGACCATATGCTCGAGCATGGCGTCGTCGCGCCAGGCATCCGGCTCGCTCTTCAGCCGGTCGACCAGCGTGCGCAGTTCCGCCGCCTTGCCGAGCACATCGTCGGCCGACAGGACGTTGAACTCCACCTGCTGGATCGACAACAGGTCCTCGATGTCGTCGACGATGGCGACATTGTCCTCGATCTCGCCATAGATCACGTCCTTGATCGTCAAGGCGTTGATCGCGCGCGCATTCGCCGTGAAGAACTCGTACATCAGCGCTTCGGTGTTCGAGAATTGCGTGTGCATGACCGGCAGCGTCGATTGTGACGGCGTCAGGATAATGAACCGGCGATTGACTCCGTTCGGATCGAGATAGTCGGGATCATTCAGTTCATCCGCGATCTGCGGCGAGAAGCCCGACTTGTCGATATCGAAGGATTCCAGCTTCGTTTCCGGCAGCGCGAACGCCTTCAGCGCCTTGTTGTAGCGCTCGATCAGATGCGGCTGCGTCACCGGGAGCAGCCGCCCGTAGATCAGCTCGGTGTCGTATAGACGTTTCACTGCGGAGGCCCCCCCTCTGTCCCTGGGGGACATCTCCCCCGCAAGGGGGAAGAGTGGAGCGCCAAATCGCAAATTTTGCTGGTGATAGAATCCGTGAATGGCTGTTTCCGGCGCGGCAAGCGCCATTCTCGGCCCTTGCGGCGGAGATGTCGGCGAAGCGGACAGAGGGGGGACGGCGGCCTAAGCACCATTCCAAAGTCCCTTCGACTTCAGCTCCATGATCTCCTTCGCCGCGCGTTCGCGCAGCCGTTCGTTGCGGATCATCTGGTCCACGGCGGCCTGATCCGACTTGTCGGTGTAGCGGAACTCGGAATCGGCGTAGCGGTTGATTTCCTGCATCACCATCGCCATCGAGAACGGCCCGCGCAGTTCTTCGATCATCGCTTTCTTGTCGTCATAGGATTTGTGCATGAACGCTTCCGGCGTTTCGAACCATTCGTCTGGCAGGTCGATATCCATGGCCCGCATCTTGATCGCGTCGGTGATGTTCTTGATCGCCCGGCCGGTGAAGCGGGGCTCGGCCAGCTTGATGCGGGGCAGGTAGTCGCCGACATCGGCCATCGTCTTCGGTTCGCCGCGCTCCTCCATGAAACGCTCATAGACGGCGATCAACCTGTCTTCCTTCGGCCGGTCATGGCCCTCATAAGCCGCGGTGACCGCCTTCTTGATTGCCTGCGCGGCAAACAGCTCGTGGTCGCCAAGCGGGATCGAGTGGTTCTTGCCGGCGAGCAGCACGAAGATATCGACATAGTCGTCCTCGGTCTGCGGCCCGTCGACCAGCCAACGCGCGCCCGCTCTTTGGCGCAAAGCGTCGTCGACATTCTCCGGATAGTTGGAGAACATGCCGAAGGAGCAGTTGCCGCGCACCACCGTCGTCGCGCCGGCAAAGCTCTCCATCAGCACTGCGGTCACCTCGTGCTGGCCGGCGGACGCCCGGTCATCCGACCGCTTCGCCGCCACCTGGTCGATATCGTCGACCGTGCCGAAACCGATCGCCTTCGGATTGACGATCGTGTTGACGAATTCCTTGCAGTTCTGGCCGGACTTGCCCTGGTAGGACGAGATCTGGTCGACGCCGAAATTCTCGTAGTGGAACGGATAGCCGGCGACCTGGCAGTAATCGTTGATCAGCCCGGCGATCATCTGGATCAGGATCGTCTTGCCGGTGCCCGGAGCGCCGTCGCCGATGAAGGTGAAGAGGAAGCCGCCGAGTTCCACGAACGGGTTGAGCTGCCGGTCGAAATCATAGGCGACCAGCATCTTGGCGAGCTTCGTCGCCTGGTATTTGGCGATGTGGTTGCCGATGATCTCGTTCGGCTTCTTGAACTGCATCACCAAAGGCTTGCGCCGCTGGCCCGGCGCGACGTCGAAACCGTCGAGATTGAAATCGTCCGCCTCGATGCGGATGTGGCTGTTCTCGAAGGCGCCGAGCCCGGTGAAGCGGCCGCGACGCCCGAGCAGCCCATCGACGGAGACGCGGGCGAAGGCCTTCGCCCTCTGCAACATCGTCGTCTCGTCCGCCGACCCGTCGATGGCCTTGGCAAGCCCCGCCACCATGGACTTCAGCGCATCCTGCGCCGTGTCGAACAGGAAGTCCGGCTCGTCCGGATCGTTGACCGGCTCCGTGCCTCCGTCGAGCATCTGAAGGAGATAGGCCGACAGCGTAAACGCGGAGACATAGGCGGCGGCGTTGACCAGTGCCTTGAACCGAACCGCATCGTCGCCCTGCAGAGGCGCGGAGAGATTGCGCGCCTGAAGGCTTTCCAGTTCGGTTTCGCGCGCGAAAACATCGGCGACAGCGAGCGCGATCGCGATGCCGCGCCGCGTCCGATAGAGCAAATTGTGCTGGACCGGCGTCAGCATCGGATCGTCACCACGCACCGCGCCGATCTGCTTGGTCAATTCGACCTCGCGCGTGCGTTTAACGCCGCCGGTGGAGACCGTCGAAACGAAGCGCCGGCCGGTGCCAGCCAGCGACGTATCGGCGCGTCCGCCGGTCTCTTCCATCACGATGATGCGCGTCACGAAACTCTGCGCCGTTGGACGGTGCTTGGCGATGTCCTCTTCGTCGATCCGCGTCAGGCCGATATCCATGTTCAGTTCCCCTCAGCGCCCGTCATTTTCATCGCCATGCGTCCGGCTGTCCCCGTAACCTTCGGCCGTCCATTGTCCCGCCGCCTTCTTGCGATGCGGAAAGCGCGGGACCCCGTTGGCCTCCTCCGTGAGAAGCTCATCCGTGACATCGCTGCAGCGAAAGCCCGTGCGGACTTCCCCATACATCGCCAGATCGAGATCGCATTTGTCACACATCGCTGATCACCTCGCCGCCGGAGATGACATGCGTCTGATAACCGGCGAACACGCTCTGCGTTTCGCCCGCCGCGTAAAGCGCCTGATAGGCTTCATGCGGGATCAGCGCATGGTTTTCATAGGCCGAGACGCCCATGCGCGCGGCGTCCAGATCGTCGGTCTCGATATGGAATTCCTCCCGCGCCGGCTCCGACGACCACAGCCCCTTGCGCGCCGGCTTTTCCGCCTTCGAAAAGATATCCTGGATCGTCCAGGTCAATAGCCACGCATTGGCAGGGTTGGCGACCTTTTCCAAGATGTCATTGACCCGCCGGTTATGCTCAGTGATGCCCGCCGAATAGAACGGCCCGAGCACGATTCGGCGCACCTGCTTCGGATGCAGATCGTCGAAATCCTTGTCCATGTTCGTGGCGATCGTCGTCAGCGAAAGCGAATAGGCCGAATTGCGCTCGACGAATGCGTCGAACTCGCGCGCCAGCTTCGGATTGAGCAACCCGCCGACCGGCAAGGGGATCTCGACCGATGAATTGAGCTTGCCGTCCCTGCCGACCAGCATCTTGACGATCTCGGGAGAGGAATCCTCCACCATCGCCGTGTAGACCATCGGCAGGTTCGACGCGCCGTCGAAGGCGCCCCAATGGACCATGTAATAGGGCCGCATCGTCTTCGGATTGACGGAAACCTTGATGGTTTCGGGCAAGACCAGCGGCGAGAAGACCTGGCCTTCCTGCACGCGCTCAAGATAGAGCCGCTCGGCCATCGACCGCTGCAAATCCTTCGGAAACGCCTTGTGACGCAGGATGAAGTCCGCCATCTCGTCGCGAAGTGTATCGGGGTCGGCGATTTCGGCGAGCCGAGTCTTGGCGGTGCTGCGGTCGTTTTCCAGCTCCAGCACGTTCTGGAAAACCGGAAAGCCGCTCTCCGCGCGAGAGATCCGGAACGACTTCGCGTAATCGAGATGATGCCGCCAGCACTCGAACGAAGTCTCCAATCGCTCCACATAGCCGGTAACCACCTGGGCGACGAGGCCGTGCTTGTAGAGCGGCGACCGATCGTCCCGCAGGAAAACGTCCAGCCCGTCCAGCGCCGCGCGGATCGACGCGAAATAGCGTTCGACGGGCGAATCCTGCGGCATCATGGTCATTCAGCCGATCTCCGGCGCAACGCTTGCACGCCTACTGGCGCACATAGGTGCCGGCGTCGTGCTGCTTCATCACCTCGTCGAAGCGCCGCGCGAAGGCTTCGTCGGCCAGCTTCTTGCGGCGCTGGATATCCTGCGTGGCGACCATGTTCTTCTCGTGCATTTCGAGAAGATCGGCGATATGGCGCTGTGCCGCCGCGCCGATGCCTGCCATGGTGGTCTCGGCCGCCGTGTCGACCTGGCTGCCGAGCGTATTGATCTTGTGGGCGACGTCCTGCTGCGCCGCCGTCTTCAACGAATCTTCCAAGGCCTTGTAAAGGACGATGCGCTGCTCGGTATCGATAGTGAGCTTGTTGATCAGCGTGTTCTGCGCCGCGATCTGATTGTTGAGCGAATCGACAAAGGTCTGGAACATCGACGTATAGCGCTCCAGCGTCTGGCTGGCGGCGAGTAGCTCCTGTTCCTTGGCCTGCGCCTGATTGTAGTCGGTGGCGAGCTGCGAGCGCTGGCTTTCCAGATCGGTGCGATCCTTCTGGTTCGTCGTCGCCGCGATTTTGTTCTCGATATCCATAAGCGCCGGGTTAAGTTCCTCGATGCGCTTCTGCGTCGCTTCGAGTTCGGCCATGGTGGTCTTGCGCCGTTCAATCACGGTGCGCAGGCTCTCCTCCGAGGTCTTGTAACGCGTATCGAGGATTTCTTTCTGCGCCGTCAGGATGCCGACGATCGTGTCGGATTTGGCCAGCAGTTCCTGCAGATTGCCGGCAAGCGACATGTTGCGCACGCGTTCCGAGCGCATACGCTGCATGCGCTGCTTGGAGAACATGCCGATCAGCTTCTCGAAGCCTGTATAGGATTTCATCGACTCGAATTCCGAGCCGAACACATTGGTCGCGTCCTCCAGCCCGATGATCAGATCGGCGATATTGCCTTCCATCACCTTCTGCTGTCGCAACACGTCCTGGATGCGGGCATTCTCGATATCGAAGTCGGCCTCGCCGATTTTCTGGTCCGCCTGGGCGAACCTGTCGAGCACGGTTCCCGACTGTTCGATCTTCGAGCGCATCTCCTCGACGACTTGCTTCGTCTTTTCGATCTCCGCGTCAAAATTCTGCAAAGTCGCCATGAAAGCCCTCTCCTTCAGCCAGGCAAAATTGCCGACAGGCTTTCTGGATATAAACCGAGGGCATCGTGTTTTGAAGTACGCGATCGCACAGTTCGGCGAATGTGCCTTATGGTCAACTACGCAGCCTCCGCCGCGGCGCCGTCGCGTAGCGCGCCAAGCGGCTCGCTCAGCAGTTCTTCCATGAACACGCTCATCAGCTGTGACCGGCCGTCAACGCCCGCTTTCGCGTAAATACCCGCACATTGCGCGCGTACCGTTCCCGTTGCGGTTCCCCGGATCGAGGCGATGGTTTCATTGTCCAGCCCCTTGAGCAGGAGAAGCGCAACATCGCGCTCGGCGTCGGAAAGCCGCCATTCGGCGAAATACTTGTCGATCACCGCCTGCATTTCGCCGCGTGCGGCGCGAATGCCGATTTCCATCGATGCGTTGCGCTGAAGGATCCGCCGCAATTCGAGGATCATGAAACTCGTGCCGACAACCAGCACGACGGCCGCCCCCGCCTCGACCGTGAGGTGAAACGCCTCATCGGTGCCCAGCGATTCGAAATCGGTGATCACATCCATGGCGAAGAACGAGGTGCACAGCACATTCGCCACGATGAGACCGGCGAGCGCGATGGCCCGCCGCTTCGTCTTTGGACCGGGTTTTCCCGTCTCGTTCATTCCGCCTCCCGGCCCGCCGGCACGCGTTTCCGCCCGTCCACCATTGCTCGAACCAGCGGCACGCCGCTCATCCAAGTTTCGGCGAACACGCCCAGAAGATGCAAGCCCACCGAAATCATCAGCCACGTGAAAGCTGCTTCATGCACTTCCTGGACCCATTCCACACCGAAGAAGCGGATCGTCCCCATCATGATGCCTGTGGCGCAGAGCAACAGAACCGTGCCCCAGATATTGTAGACCATCAGCGCGCCGAGAGGATTATGCGAAAGATGCAGGGAACTACGGCGCGAAAGAGTGTCGCGAATATGGCGCATCGCCGCGATGGGGTTCGGAGGAAATGCCGAAAACCGCGCGTGCCGCGGCCCGACAAGCCCCCAGACCAGCCGCAGGATGACGAGCGCCAGCGCCGCGTAGCCTACATATTCATGCAGCTTGCGTTCGGGGTCCGTGATGAAGCCGTTAAGCACGATCGTGGTGACCAGCGACCAGTGGATCAGCCTGACGAGGGGATCCCAGACCGGGATGATACGGATGCCGGCCTCGCCGGCATCCCTTGTCTCGAGCTTCGCGTTCATCGCGCCGCTCATTTCTCGGTGAACCGGGAGATCTTGCCGGTCGAACCGTCGACATAGACTTCGCCCTTCATGTTGTCCTTGACGAAATAGACTTCGATCAGGCCGTCCTCCATTTCGCCCTTGCGGACGTCATAGCCCATCCCGGAGAGTGTCGCCTTAACCTCATCGAGGTTCTTGCCGAGTTCCTGGCCGATCGTCAGTTCAGAAGCGAAGGCAGGCATCGCGACGAGGACGGCGGCGGCTGTAAGGATGATCTTGCGCATGTGGATAACTCCGTTGTTTGCGTTGGTGCGCCGCAGGATCATGGCCTGCGACACTGGCAATCAACTCGGCGCAACGAAGAGGATTTGAAACTGGACCGGGGCTTATTCGGCGGGATTAAGCGCGCGCTTATGGCGCGTTATCGCCGGTCGTTCGCCTACCGCTTGGCAAAACCGACGAGATCTTCGGGCTGCGCCCGGCCCATCTCTTCTTCCCAGTGCTGGCGGCACAGCGACACATAGGCTTCCTTGCCGATGACCACCTGCTCGCCAGCGCGCGCCACCTTGCCGTCCGCCCCCAGCCGCACGACCATCGTCGCCTTCCGGCCGCAGCGGCAAATCGTGCGGACCTCGCGCAATTCATCCGCAATCGCGAGCAATGCCTGTGAGCCGGAAAAGAGATTGCCCTGGAAATCGGTCCGCAGACCGTAGCACATGACCGGAATATGCAACCGGTCGGCCACCCGCGCCAGTTGCCAGACCTGCTCCTCCTCGAGGAACTGCGCCTCATCGACAAAGACGCAGTGGGTGGTCTTCGAGGCATGATGTTCGCGGATCCGCTCGAACAAATCGTCACCGTCGCGAAACATCTCGGCATCGGATTCGAGCCCGACGCGCGAGGAAATGTAGCCGAGATCGCTCTCCTTGCGATAATGCCCCGCCACGAAGAGAAGCGTGTGCATGCCGCGTTCGCGGTAGTTGAACGACGCCTGCAGAAGCATGGTCGACTTCCCGGCGTTCATAGTCGCGTAATGAAAATAGAGTTTGGCCATCCGCGCCGTCCCGGCCCGCCTTTCGCTGTCCCGATTTCGATGACATAACCCCAATCGGCGCAAGCGGCCATGCGCCGGACGAAGCAATCAACAGATCAGGACCCGATTGTCATGGACAGATCCGAACCGGCCGACAAGGACCAGCCCAAACAGGTGATCCGGGAGACGGATGGCGACGCAATCCGCCTCGCCCGCAAGCTGATCGCAACCGCACGCCACGGCGCGCTAGCCGTCATCAATCGCGAAACAGGCTTTCCCGGCGCCAGCCGGGTTGCGCTGGCGACCGACATCGACGGCACACCCATCATCCTCGTGTCGGCGCTTTCCGGCCACACAAAGCCGATGCTGGACGAGCCGCGCACATCGCTCATGCTGGGCGAAGTCGGCAAGGGCGATCCCCTCGCCCATCCCCGCATAACGCTCTTCACCCGCGCCCGGCGGATCGAGCGGGACAGCGACGACGGCCGGCGCGTCAGGCGGCGCTTTCTCGCCCGCCAGCCCAAGGCCGCGCTCTATGCCGACTTCGGCGATTTCGCCTTCTTCCGCATGGAAATCGAGCGCGCCAGCCTCAATGGCGGCTTCGGCAAGGCCTATGAGCTGACCGCCGAAGATCTTGCCGTGCAGGGCGACCCGGCAGGCGTCGCCGAAATGGAGGACAGCGCGGTCGCGCATATGAACGAAGACCACCGCGAGGCGATCGGCCTCTATGCCCGCGTCTTCGGCAAGGCGGGCGACGGGTCGTGGCGGATCGCCACGCTCGATCCGGAAGGGATGGACCTTGTCGACGGGGATCGGATATGCCGCGTCTGGTTTCCGGCGCCTCTGCACCATGCCGCCGATCTTAGGAAGGTTCTGGTGCAATTGGCGGCCGACGCACGCAAACAAACCGGAGTTGCCGAATGACCGCAATGGCGGTGCGCCACCAGCGCTTCCAGACCCTTCACAAGCGGGGATGCTTTGTCATTCCCAACCCCTGGGACGCCGGCTCGGCCCGGGTCATGGCGGCGCTCGGGGCGCAGGCGCTGGCCACCACCAGTGCCGGCTATGCCTTCACCCTCGGACGGCCCGATATGGGCCATGTGACGCGCGACGAGGCCCTTGCCCATGCCGAGACGATTGTCACCGCGACTCCCCTGCCAGTCTCGGGCGATTTCGAGAACGGTTTCGCCGACGCGCCGGACGAAGTCGCCGAAACGATCCGCCTCGCCGCGGAAGTCGGGCTCTCCGGTTGTTCGATCGAGGACACGGTGATGTCCGGCGACAATCCGGCCTATGATTTCGAACTCGCCGTCGAACGCGTCCGCGCCGCGGCGGCGGCCGCAAAGGCGCTCGGCCGGCCCTTCGTATTCTGCGCGCGGGCCGACGGCGTAATGAACGGCGCCTACAATGTCGAGGAGGCGATCCGGCGCATTCAGGCTTTTGAAAAGGCCGGCGCGGACCTGCTCTACGTGCCGCTGCCACCGAGCATGGAAAGCCTGGTCCAGATCGTTAAAAGCGTCTCCAAACCGGTGAACGCGCTCGCCGCCGGGCGTTTTGCGAAATATTCGAAAGCGGACTTCGCCAAGGCCGGCATTCGCCGCATCAGCACCGGTTCCGCGATTGCCCGCGCGACGCACAAGAAGCTTGTCGATGTGACCACCGCGATGCTGGACGAAGGTGACTTCTCACCGCTCCTCGAAGCCGCCTCCGGCAAGGCCATCGACTACATGCTGCAAGCCGGCGGCAATGACGGGTGAAGACCGGGTCATCCGGATTGGCGATGCGGACGATCCGCGCATCGAAATCTATCGCGACATCAGGGAACTCGACCTGATCCGCCGGCACGGCCACTTCATCGCCGAAGGCAAGACGGTGCTGCAGGTGCTGGTCGCCCAGGATCGTTTTCCGGTTCATTCGGTGCTCGTACTGGAAAACCGTCTCGCGGGCATCGCGGATTTGCTCGCAGCATTGCCGGCGCAGATCCCGGTCTATTGCGCGACGCAGACCGTCATGGACGCCATCGCGGGATTCCACATGCATCGCGGCATCCTCGCCGCTGCACGGATCCCGGATGGCAGCGCCGATCTCCCGATGCAGCTTCCGCCACAGTGGTCGACGGTCCTGCTCCTTTCGGCGATTTCAAATCATGACAATATGGGAGCGATCTTCCGCAACGCCGCCGCCTTCGGCGCCGATGCCGTGATCCTCGATCCGCAATGCTGCGATCCGCTCTATCGAAAAGCCGTGCGCGTCTCCGTCGGCGGGGTCCTGCGCGTGCCTTTTTTTCGTGCGCCATCCATGGACGCGGGCGTCGCCGCCTTGGACCGGGACAAATTTGCCATCGCCGCGCTGTCGCCGGCGGGCAAAACCGACATCTCGAACTGGCGGCCTGCCCCTCGTCAGGCGCTGGTTCTCGGCAGCGAGGGCCATGGTCTCGCCGATGTGTGGCTGGAGCGCCTCGAAACCCTGTCGATCATGATGGCCCCCGGCTTCGACAGCCTGAATGTCGCCACTGCAGGCGCCATAGCGCTGCACCAGCGGGCTGCGTTCCTAGGATAGTGGAAAGCCGAAGGTCAGGCGCTCGTGCGCTGCCGGCCGGCGTCGCGCTGCAGAGCCTTGATGCGCTCGGCAAGGCTCACGACCTCGCCAGTCGAGGCGGGCTTCGCATCGCCGAGCAGCGTATTAATCCGCGATTCCGGCCCTTCCAGCCGCGCCGCCATGGCCACGACTTCAGCCGCCAGCTGGTTGAGCTTGTCACGCAGAATTGCGTCGCCCTCATCCGATTCAGCCGCAGCGCCGAAGCTCGCCGCCGCCAATTCGACCCGTAGCCCGTCGCGTTCGGCCTGCAACGATTTGATCTCGGTCGACTGCTGCGCAAGCTTCGCCTTCATGTCCTCGATCATCGCTTCGGCGTCCTTGCCGCCGAAGGCTCCGCTCATGCCCTCGATCTGCGCCGACAATTCGTCGATCTTGCGTTCCAGCTTCGCCTTCTGCGCCTCGGCGGCCTCGACCCGGCTTTCCATCTCTCTGATGTCGGCCGCCGCCGCGCCATCCTGCTCACGCAGGTCCCGGATCTCGGCATCACGCCGTTTGAGCTTTTCCGAAAGCATCTGCGCCTGCGACAGCGCCTGTTCGAGCTTGGCTTCGGTCTGGGCCATCCGCTTGCGCTCGCTGGTCAGCAGGTCGCCTATGGCCTGGCCGTCAATATTCGATTCATGCACTTCGCGTTTCAGGTTGTGGCCGACCGATTTCATCTCGGCGATCGTCTCGCAGAGGGTCTCGATCTGCCGCTCGCGGTCCCCAAGTTCGTCACGCACCGATTGCAACTGCGCGGAGACTTCTTTCAATTGCGAGGCGCGATCCTCACGCAACCGCGTCGCAGCCTTCAACTCGCTTGAACGGATATCGAGCTCGGTGCGCGTCGATTCCAGCAGGACAGACATTTCCGACAGCTCGGTGATGCGCTCATGCAATTTGCCGGTGATCTCCGCATGCTGCCGCTCCAGTTCGGCATTGCGCGCGGCGGTGGTGGCCACATTGCTTTCGAGGGACTTGATGCGTTCCCCCTGCTCTTCGACCAGGACCTTCTCGCTCGTGTCGTGCTCGCGCGTATCCTTCAGCCGCAATTCCATGCGGCGCATGGCCATGGCATGCTCGGCGCGCAAAGCGTCCTTTTCCGCATTCAGCTCATTAAGCGAAAGAGGAAGCGCGGCTTCGATACGCTTGCGGGTCAGATAGACGGCGCGGCGCCAAACGGCTGGCGCGGCCATAAGCGCCAGCAGCGCAGCCGCAAGAAAACCGAAGGTGAATATAAGGACCGTTTGGAGCAAAATCCGTGTTCCTCGGGCGGAAAGCTAGCATCTGCCACGGAAACGGCCAACAATCCAGCCCCTGCGGGGCCAGTCGCTCCCGCAGGGAAAGTAAAGCAGTGGATCGATACCGGTCTAGAAGGGGTTCCACGTCGGCATCGGGGTAACCTTCAGATAGCCGAGCGAAACGCCGAGACGCGCGCCGACGCCGGTACGCACCGGGACGAGAAGCACATTGCCGCGTTTCATCACATTGAAGCCGACGCCCGCGAGAAGATAGGCAGAGCCGGAAACCCCACCATAGCGACCGTAAAGACCGGAAATGCTCTGCAGATCATAGACCAGCATCATGGTGCGATTGCCGTCGGCGCCGAAATCCCAGCCGACCGAAGGTCCCTGCCAGAACACAGTGTGGTCACCGGCATTCTTGGTATAGAGCGTTCCTTCGCCATAGGTCAGACCGCCGACAAACGCGCCCGCGCCTTCCTGGCCGAGGACATAGCCGTTGGGCAGGCCATAGCGGCTGAAGATCTGCTCAATCACCGAGGCAAGACCGCCGGACGTCGCGCCGAAGAAATTGTGCCCGGCGTCCACGATCTCCTGGGCCGTGTACGTATCGGCAGCCTGAGCCCGCGCCTTGGCCGGCAGCATCGCAGCCATGCTTACGATGACGAGAGCCGCGAAAAACGCATGGATGGGAGCGAGGCGCCGAATGCGGGCCTTCGCCGTCGTCTCGGTAAAATACGTCATGACGGTTCCTTTCAACGCCAGATTGCGTTGCGTCCATCATTGTCCTTGTTTGTCGCCATTCGCCTGTTCGGCACGGATCCGTAGTCCGGATTCTTGTCTTGTCGAGCTATCATTACCGTCGGAGAGTTTACGCATCATTAAGGCATTTCGGCGGTAAAGGACCCGGTGCCCCGAGGGCAGCAAACGGGGCGTTCTTGCCTGTCTCAAATCGCGAGTGATAGGTCTTTCTCAAGGGGAGAGAATGATTCGCCGTGCCCCCATTCTTTGGAGATTTTCATATGTCATCCATTTTTACGCTGACCGCATCCGATCTGGCCTCTTTGTTGTGCAGCAAGGTGTGTCACGACATCATCTCCCCCGTCGGCGCCATCAATAACGGGCTCGAACTTCTCGAAGAGGGCGGTGCCGACGACGCGGCCATGGACCTCATCAAGACGAGCGCCCGCAACGCATCGGCGCGGCTGCAATTCGCGCGCATCGCCTTCGGTGCGGCAGGTTCGGCCGGCGTGCAGATCGACACCGGCGACGCCCAGGCAGTCGCGACCGAATATATGCGCGGCGAAAAGGCTGAATTCACCTGGACCGGCGGCCGCGCTTACCTTCCGAAAAACAAGGTGAAATTGCTTTTGAACCTCATTCTGGTCGCCAACGGTTCGATCCCGCGTGGCGGCACGTTGGACGTCGTCCTGGAAGACCTCGAAGGGTCTCCGGTGTTCCGGCTGTCAGTCGCCGGCAGAATGCTGCGTGTGCAACCGAAATTCGACGAACTCCAGACCGCCGACAAATATGGCGCGCCACCTGACGAGCCGGTCGATGCTCATTCCGTCCAAGCCTATTACACACTGCTGTTGGCCAGTGAGGCTGGAATGACGATCGACATCGACGAGGGCGAGGAAAAGATCGTCTTTACCGCATCGTAGCGTCCGTCGCGCAAGCGTCGTTTCCCGATCGTTAACGCAACCGCCGCAATTCGAATCGTCGCTTTTCAGCTTCTTTCAGTTCTCTTCGCTAGGATGAATCCCGGCAATGGGGAAATTTTGCCTTGGATTGGGATGCAAGAAGGACGTGTGAAATGTCACGTTGTTTGATTGTTGATGGGTCGAGCGTCGTCCGGAAGGTCGCCAAGCGAATACTCGCGTCGGATCAGGACATGGTGACGGAAGCCGAGATCGGCCGTTCCGCACTCGACCTGGTCGCCGACGAATCGCCGGAAGTCCTGCTCGTCGACGGCGACCTGCAGGACATGGACGTGACCGAATTCATTCGCCGCGTGCGCGCCATGAGCGCCATGCGGCAACCGAGAATCATCGTAATGATGAACGAAATGAACTTGGTGCTTATGACGAAGGCCAAAAGGGCCGGCGCGGATGACTACCTGCTGAAGCCGTTCGATCGCCAGCAGCTCATGCGCGGTCTGCACGAGTTCGCAAACGCAGCCTGAACTGGACCGGGCTGCTTCCCGCCCAGGGATGGAAAAAGCCCGGCCATTGGACCGGGCTTTTTCTTTGAAATGTAAGTCCGTTTACAGCGTCTTATGCGCTTTCGGCCATGGAAATCTGATCCGGCTCGCGCAACACATAACCACGACCCCAAACCGTCTCGATATAGTTGATCCCGCCGGATGCGGCATCGAGCTTCTTGCGCAGCTTGCAGATGAAGACGTCGATAATCTTCAGTTCCGGCTCGTCCATGCCACCATAGAGGTGGTTCAGGAACATTTCCTTGGTCAGTGTCGTGCCCTTGCGCAGCGAGAGCAACTCGAGCATCTGGTATTCCTTGCCGGTCAGATGCACGCGCTGGCCGCCGACTTCGACGGTCTTGGCATCCAGATTGACCACCAGATCGCCGGTGGTGATGACCGACTGGGCATGACCTTTCGAACGACGCACAATGGCATGGATACGGGCGACGAGTTCGTCCTTGTGGAACGGCTTCGTCATGTAGTCGTCGGCGCCAAAACCTAGGCCGCGAACCTTGTCCTCGATACCGGCCATGCCCGAGAGGATCAGAATCGGCGTCTTGATCTTGGAAAGGCGCAGCGTGCGCAGAACCTCGTAACCCGACATGTCGGGCAGGTTGAGGTCGAGAAGAATAATGTCGTAATCGTACAGTTTCCCGAGATCGACACCTTCTTCTCCGAGATCCGTGGAGTATACGTTGAAGCTTTCGGACTTCAACATCAGCTCGATGCTCTGAGCGATCGCGCTATCATCCTCGATGAGCAAAACTCGCATTTTTATCCCCTTCTCCTGCGCCCGGCGATCCCGTCCATCCGATTCCGGGGCAGAATCATAAAAGCCCACGAAAATGCTGACATGGAATGGTTAACAAAACATATTCCGGTTCGGCAAGACTTCATTCTCTGTTAATCTGCGCCTTCAGGCTTATGAATTCATTTGATTTTTTCACATAGAATTCCGGAATCTCCATCTGAAGAAACCCATCTAAGTGATTCAAATGACTCACCAAACTTTTCGCCCCGGATGGCGTTTCAGGTTTACCGCGCCTTAAAGGTTACGGCCTATCATTAACGGAGGACGTAAACGAAGTGTTACCAGAAGCCCAATTCGGCGAACTGCGTGCGAATCGTTTGTCGGCGTCCGGTGTATTTTTTTGAGTGGCCGTTAGCGTTTTCCGGTCTTTGGAGTATTGCGTATGAAACCACGGAACAACATGATCCGCCTTCGCCAGTTCAAGGTGACCGAGAAGCATCGCCAGGTGATGCAACTTGAAACCATGATCAGCGAGTTCGAACGCATGGCAAACGAGCTCGACGCGCAGATCGTTGCCGAAGAAAAGAAATCCGGCATCAGCGACGAAAACCACTTTGCCTACCCGACCTTTGCAAAGGCCGCTCGCACAAGGCGCGACAACCTCGCCATCTCGATCCGCGACCTGAAACAGCAGAAGGAAGCCGCCGAAGCCGAGTTGCTCGACGCCGAAAGCGAACTGCAAAAGGCCGAGCGCATGGAAGTGCGCGAAGCACGTCTCGGCGACGAGATGGATTCCGGCGAATCGCGCAAGGCGATGATCGGCTGATATCGACCAGGCGCCGCGACTGCGGCGCTTGTCATCCTCCGGCAATCTCCATTAGGTGCGCTCCATGCGCATCGTCATTGCCCTGCTGATCGCCATATCGGCGTTTTCCCTCGCCCTCGGCATCACCCAGCCGCTGATGCGACTGGAACATCTCGTCTTCTTTTCGCGCACACCGTCGCTGATCGAGATGGTCGGCCAGTTGTGGTCCGGCGGCGACAGGCTGCTTGGCGCCATCGTGGCGCTCTTTTCCATTGTATTCCCGGCCGGCAAGATTCTCGCCGCCCAGGCGCTGGTGGCCGGCGGCGACCATAATCCGCAGATGCGCCAGCGCATGCATCGCCTTCTCGCAATTGTCTCGAAATGGTCCATGATGGACGTGCTGATCGTCGCAATCGTGATTGTTGCGGCCAAGACATCGGGATTTGCCGATGCCTTCACCCAGCCGGGCCTCTGGTACTACGTGATTTCGGTCGCCGCCGCAGCCATCGCTACCTATATGGTCAGAGACTGAGATATCCGGACAGGGAGAAATTCATGCGCGTTGTCACACAGGATACATTCGGCGGACCGGACAAGCTCCATATCGCCGAGCGGTCGGTGCCCGAACCGGGCGAAGGCGAAATGCTGGTGCGTGTGGCCGCGGCTGGCATCAATCCGGTCGACCTCGCCGTGCGCGCCGGCGCGTTCCCGCTGATCGGTGACCCGCCTTTCATTCTCGGCTGGGACATTGCCGGCACGGTGGAGAAAACCGGTCCCGGCGTCACGGACTTCTCGCCGGGCGTACGCGTCATGGGCCTGTCGGGTTTTCCCGAACAGGCGGGCGCCTATGGCGAATATGCCTGCGTCTCCGCTGACGAGTTCGTTCGAACGCCGGAAAACATGCCGGATGTCGAGGCCGCGGGGATGCCGCTGGCCGGGCTGACGGGCTGGCAAGCGTTTTTCGACGAGGCCGACCTGAAAGCAAACGACCGGGTGCTGGTCCATGCCGGCGCCGGCGGTGTCGGCCACCTTGCCATCCAGATCGCCAAGGCATTCGGCGCGCATGTGACGACGACAGTCAGCGCCGCGAAGACGGACTATGCGCGATCCATCGGCGCAGACGAGGTGATCGACTATCGCGCGACGGACTTTGCCGAGGCTACGGGCGATTTCGACATCGTTCTCGAAACGGTCGCAGGCGACCAACTTTTGAATTCACTTGGGACGCTCAAGCCCGGCGGTACGGTCGTCTCACTGAGAAAGGCCGGCGAGGACGCCGAAAGGATGGCCGCCGAAAAAGGCGTGCGGCTAAAGAGCATTCTCGTACACCCCGACGCTGTCGCCCTTCAAAAACTTGCGACATTGGTGGCTGAGCATGAAATCAGGGTGCATGTCGCCAGAACGTTTCCAATGGAACAGGCGGGCGACGCCCACCGCTTCCTCGAAACCGGGCCGATTGGCAAAGTCGTTCTGGTAAATTGATGGCGGGAAGTGTCAGTGGCGGTACTGCTGGATGCGCGTAGTGCGCAGCCCCGCGAGACCGTGCTCGTCGATGGACGCTTGCCAGGAGAGATATTCCTCAACCGTCAGGGAATAGCGCTGACACGCCTCCTCAAGGCTGAGAAGGCCACCTCGTACGGCGGCGACGACTTCGGCCTTACGGCGGATTACCCAGCGCCGCGTGGAGGCCGGAGGCAGATCGTTGATCGTCAAAGGGCTGCCATCTGGCCCGATGACATATTTGACGCGAGGTCGAATCTGGTCGGTCATTGCACTCACTACACACTCAAGGACCATTAACGATGCCACATTACGGCCACAGCTTTAAAAAACACCTAAAGCCATGGTAGGCATTTGGTAATGCTTGCCCCCGGAATTCCGGAGGTTTAAGGCCCGGCAGCGATTTGAAACAGTCGCCCGGCACTGGAACCGGAAACACACAGCTTCTATATGCGGCCTCCGACAGCCCGAAGAAACGCCATGAATTCGCTCGACATCGCCAAGCCGCCAGAACAGACACGCGTCGTCGTCGCCATGTCCGGCGGTGTCGACTCTTCCGTCGTGGCCGGTCTGCTGCATGCCGAAGGCTACGAGGTCATCGGCATCACGCTGCAGCTCTACGATCATGGCGAGGCGGTGAGGAAGACCGGGTCGTGCTGCGCCGGTCAGGATATCGACGATGCGCGCCGCGTCTGCGAAACGCTCGGCATACCCCACTACGTCCTCGACTACGAAAGCCGCTTCCGCGAGGCAGTGATCGAGAATTTCGCGGATTCCTATCTGGCCGGCGAAACGCCGATTCCCTGCGTCTCGTGCAACCAGACGGTCAAGTTCGCCGATCTCCTGAAGACCGCTCGCGACCTAGACGCCGACGTCCTGGCGACCGGCCACTATATACGTTCGCGCCTGAACGGCGCGCATCGTTCGCTCTATCGTCCGGCCGATGCCGAGCGCGATCAGAGTTATTTCCTTTTCGCCACGACGCAGGAACAGGTCGACTTCCTGCGTTTTCCGCTCGGCGACATGACCAAGGATGAGACCCGACGTCATGCGACGGAGATGGGGTTGATCGTCGCCGACAAGCCCGACAGCCAGGACATCTGCTTCGTGCCCAATGGCAATTATGCCGACATCATCACCAAACTTCGTCCAAATGCCGCGCTTGCCGGAGACATCGTCCATATCGATGGCCGCGTTCTCGGCAGGCACGAAGGGATTCTTCGCTTCACAGTCGGACAGCGAAAAGGCCTCGGCGTCGCAACCGGCGAGCCGCTCTTCGTTGTCAAGCTTGACGCCCGCACTCACCGCGTAATCGTCGGCCCGCGCGAGGCGCTGGATACGCGCATCGTCCATTTGCGCGAAATGAACTGGCTGGGCGATGATCCTCTTGCGGACGTCCCCTCGGAAGGTATGGAGGTGCTGGCCCGCGTCCGCTCCACCCGCCCGCCGACGCCGGCCCGGCTCTTCCACGAGAACGGGCAGACACGGGTGGAATTGGCGGGAGGCGAATCCGGCGTCGCGCTCGGGCAGGCCTGTGTACTCTATGACGGCGAAGGGGCCGGTGCGTGCGTGCTCGGCGGCGGCTTTATTGACCGCACCGAACGCGCAGCCGAAGCCGAGCGCATGCTGGAAAGGCTGGAAACCGCTCTGGCGGCGACGGCCTGAGCCTATTCGGCCGCGGCGCGCCGCGCGGGCGAATCCATCACGAAGGACCGGATCTCGCCGATTACGCGGTCCTGGTCTTCTTCGGACAGATAGGCATGCATAGGCAGGCAGAGGATCGACTGCGGCTTCGCCTCGGTAACCGGTAACCCGTTCGGCGCGACCGGATAACGATCATAAGCGACCTGCTGGTGCAACGGCTTGACGTAGTAGATCACCGACGGGATGCCCTGCGACTTCAGATGCGCCTGCAGCGTGTCACGCTCGGGCAATTCGATCGCATATTGCGCCCAGGCCGAACGCGTGCCCGGCAGGTTCGCAGCCGCCTTGACCACGTCCGAGAGGCCTTCATGGTAGCGCGCCGCAACGCGCTGGCGGGCGACCATTTCGTCCTCGAGAATGGCGAGTTTCTCGATCAGGATCGCAGCCTGGATCGTGTCCAGGCGCGATGTCAGACCGATGCGTACATTGTCATACTGGCTCGAGCCCTTACCGTGAAAAGCGACCGACCGCATAATCTCGATCAGGTCGTCGTCATCGGTCATCACCGCGCCGCCATCGCCATAGCAACCAAGTGGCTTGGCCGGGTAGAAGCTCGTCGAGGCGACATCGCCGAAGGAACCGCAGCGCTTGCCATTGGCCGCTTCGCCGCCAACCGCCTGGGCGGCATCGGAAATGACGAACAGGCCATGTTCGCGGGCGATCTTCGAAATCGACACATAGTCCGCGGCCAGACCGAACAGATCCACCGGAATGACGGCCTTCGCGTTGAGGCGCCCTTCCGCTTCTATCATGGCGATCGCTTCCGTCAGCGACGCCGGATCCATGTTGTAGGTGTCGGGATCGATATCGACGAAGACCGGCTCCGCGCCGGACAGCGCGACAACTTCCGCGGTCGCCGCAAACGTGAAGCTCGGCACGAACACGGCATCACCCCGGCCGATGCCCTTGGCCATGAGCGGGATGAGCAGCGCGTCGGTTCCGCTGGCGCATCCGAGCACGTGTTTCACGCCAACATAGTCAGCAAGCTGTCGTTCGAATTCGCCAACCTGCGGTCCGAGGATGAAAGCGCCGCTCGACACAACGCCGTTGATCGCGGCCTGAATCTTGTCCTCAATGCGCGCACGCTGCGCGCCGAGATCGATAAACTGCATGAACTTCCCCATTCGCCACCGTCACCCTGCCGGGCGCGGCAAAACCTCAGGCCCCTCCTGATGCCGCTTATCCCGTAATCGACTCGGGCGTAAAGAGCCCGATCATCAAACCCTTAGCCATATTGTAACCCGCGGTGAACGGGTCCCGGCCTATTTCCCGGCCTTTTCAAGCACCCGTAACACCGCCACGCCCTGCCGTCCGTCGGTCTGCGGAGTCGCGCCGGTTCCGATGCAATCGACGAAATGCTGCAGCTCGTCGGTCAGCGCCATGTTGGGTTCGAGCGGCGCATAATCGGGATCGCTGAGCGAAAAGTCCCAATTCGTGCCCTTTGGATCGATCGAATGTCGGTAGAAAGCCAATTTCTGCGGCCAGTCTGCCAGGTCATCCCACACCGCCATGCCTTTTGAGCCGATCACCGTGAAACGGCGCTCGCGATAGGGGCTGTGGCGCGACACATGCAGATGCGCCCCTACTCCGCTGGCGAAATCGAGATGCACATGGGCAAGATCGGTTGTGCCGATTGATACGCCACGATGGACGCCCTGCACTCGCTCCGGCTCGCCGCCTGCCAGCGTCATGATCATCGACAAATCGTGCGGCGCAAGATCCCACAGCGCATCGAAGCGGGCATGGAACTTGCCGAAGCCGAGCCGGTGGCTCTGGATATAGCGGATCTCGCCGAGGTCGCCCGCTGCGATGCGCTCGCGCAGGGCCACGAAGGCGTTGTGATAGCAAAGGATGTGTCCGGTCATCAGCACCTTGCCAGCCGTCGCCGCCTGCTCGACCACATGCGCCCCGTCGGCGGAGGAAAGTGACAGCGGCTTTTCGACGAAGACATGCTTGCCGTCCGCGATGGCGCGCAAGGCGAATTCCGCATGCACATGCGCCGGCAGCGCCAGCACGACCGCGTCAACCGCCGCGTCTGCGAAAACCTCGTCCGGCATGACGCCCTTCGCGCCGTAGGGCTGGGCCAGCATTTCGGCGCGCTCGATATGCACGTCGGAAACCGCATGCAGGACGCCCATTTCGCCGAGCGTGCGCACATGGTTCGCCCCCCAATAGCCACAGCCGATCACTGCGAGTCTCGGGCTTGTCGATTGGGTCATGCTACGGTCCGGAAAAAGGGAATTGGATTGCGGGCGCGTTAAAGCGTTTTTGGCTCCCGGAAACAAGGCACCATTCGCCGCATCCGCGCTTGACAGGCCCAAGTCCCCGACCTTATATCCGCGCGACCTTCGCGGCCTTGAGCCGCCGCGTGGCGGAGTAGCTCAGTCGGTTAGAGCAGCGGAATCATAATCCGCGTGTCGGGGGTTCAAGTCCCTCCTCCGCTACCATTCATCCGGTTGATTATTAAAAAGAATATTCTCCGCGTGTCTTAGCCGGCAAACGCGGTGTGACGGAATTCAAGGTCGGCTTGACAAATCCTATGCACGTTTTGTTCCCAAAGAGCGTATTGGCTTGTAGCCAACCGGGTCAAACTAACTCCGTAATCGCAGACCTGATTGCACATGCCGCGCGACATAGGGAGTGTCAGCGGTCACGAAATAAGACACCTCAACTCGCTCGCTTTGAATGCGATATTTCCCCAGTGTCGTCTGTCCAGCGCCTGCGGACACATACCGCGTATGATCGCCTTTCGTTTTTCACTTCTGGCGAAGCGGTTGGTTGGAAAAGGCGGCTCTTGGTAAGTCAGTCTAAGAAGTGTCTGACGGAGATGGGGCGCTTTCGAGTAAGACTGCAATGGGGCCGGTAGCGGACATTTTGCATTCGGCTGCAATGCGTCCGCTTTGTGCCAAAGTGGAAACTCCGATACGAATTACATTAATCCGTTTCCAACGCCCTAGGTTTGCCATCCAATCTATAAGTCGTGCTTGCTGTGGCCGCGCCCTGGCCAATTGGCGCTAAACCAAACGTCCACTGAGCGGTCTTCGCTTCTTTTACTTCACGCGGCCACCGAGCCGCGGGATACGCTCCTGCGTGAGGGATGTTTGCGTGATTTAGTATGCTCACGTTTTCACGTAATTGCCGAAACTGACCCAGTTTCCGCCGCGCTTCGACGAGTCCACGCAGGCGGCCACAAAGGCGACGCCTTTAAGGCCGTCTTCGATACCCGGAAAGGCGACCTCGCCCGAAACGGGCTCGCCCGCCTGCTTTGCCCGGATCGCCTCGGCGGCTTCGCTGTAGATGTTCGCGAACCCTTCGAGATACCCTTCGGGGTGGCCGCCGGGGATGCGGCTGACGCGCTGTCCGGCCGCTGTCGCTCCAGCGCCGTTGCGGGTCAGGAGACGTTTCGGCTCGCCGAGCGGCGTGTACCACAGATAGTTCGGATCCTCCTGCGCCCATTCGAGCCCGCCCTTCGAGCCGTAGATGCGCAGCTTCAGCGCGTTCTCGTTGCCCGGCGCGACCTGGCTGCACCACAACATGCCCTTGGCCCCGCCCTCGTAGCGCATCAGCACGTGGCCATTATCGTCGACGCGGCGGCCGTCGACGAAACTGTCGAGATCGGCACAGAGTTGCTCCAGTTTCAAACCGGAGACGAAGCTTGCCAGATTGAAGGCATGTGTACCGATGTCACCCGTCGAACCGCCCGCGCCGGATCGCTCGGGGTCGGTGCGCCATCCGGCCTGTTTCTGGCCGGTCTCCTCCAGGTTTTCCGACAGCCAATCCTGCGCGTACTCGACTTGCACCAGGCGGATGTCGCCGATCTCGCCCTTGGCAACCATGTCCCGGGCCTGCCGGATCATCGGATAGCCGGTGTAGTTGTGTGTCAGGACGAACAGCGCATCGGACGATGCCGCCACCTTGGCGAGCTTCTTCGCGTCCGCCAGCGTCGATGTCAGCGGCTTGTCGCAGATCACGTGGATGCCGCGCTTGAGGAACTCGCGCGCAACCGGATAGTGCATGTGGTTCGGCGTCACGATGGCGACCGCCTCGATGCCGTTCTTCAGCCGCGCCTCGCGCTTGGCCATCTGGGTGAAGTCGCCATAGGCACGGTCTTGCGCGATGCCGAGATCGGCGGCCGAGGCCTTCGATTTCTCTGGCGTCGAGGAAAAGGCGCCGGCCACCAGTTCGTACCGATCGTCGATTCGCGAGGCGATACGATGCACGCCGCCGATAAAGGCGTCACGGCCGCCGCCTACCATGCCAAGGCGAATGCGATGTCCCATAATGTCCTCCTCGTCTCGTGTCAGGAAATGCCGAGCATGCGGCGGTTGGCTTCGTCGTCTGTTCCGGCGCCGGCGAAGTCGTCGAAGGCCTTCTCCGTCACGCGAATGATGTGGTCGGAGACGAACTGCGCGCCTTCGCGCGCGCCATCTTCGGGATGCTTCAAACAACACTCCCACTCCACCACGGCCCAGCCGTCAAAGTCGTTGGCTGTCAGTTTTGAGAAAATCGCCCCGAAATCGACCTGCCCGTCACCGAGCGACCGGAAGCGTCCGGCACGATTGACCCAGCTTTGGAACCCGCCATAGACACCTTGCCGGCCAGTCGGATTGAACTCCGCATCCTTGACGTGGAACATTTTGATGCGGTTGGCGTAGATGTCGATATTGTCGATGTAGTCAAGGCATTGCAGCACGTAATGCGACGGATCGTAGAGCATGTTGCAGCGCGCGTGATCGCCGACGCGCTCGAGGAACATCTCGAAGGTGACGCCGTCATGCAGGTCCTCACCCGGATGGATCTCGTAGCAGATGTCGACGCCGCAATCCTCGGCGTGGTCGAGGATCGGCCGCCAGCGTTTCGCCAGTTCGTCGAAGGCAGCCTCGACAAGCCCCGCCGGGCGCTGCGGCCACGGATAGATGTAGGGCCATGCGAGCGCGCCCGAGAAACTCGCCATCGCCCCGATACCCATGTTGCGCGAAGCGTCCAGTGCCATGCGGACCTGCTTGACCGCCCACTCCTGCCGGGCCTTTGGGTTTCCACGCACGCTTTCCGCAGCGAAACCATCGAACGCTTCGTCATAGGCGGGATGCACAGCGACAAGCTGGCCTTGCAGATGGGTGGAAAGTTCGGTGACCTCGATCCCGTTTTCCGCCGCGACACCCTTGAACTCGTCGCAATAGTCTTTCGACGTCGCAGCTTTCTCGAGATCGATCAGGCGGCCGTCCCAGCTCGGCACCTGCACACCCTTGTAGCCGCAATCTGCCGCCCACTTCGTGATCGACTGCCACGAGTTGAACGGCGCCTCATCGCCGGCGAACTGCGCCAGGAACAGGGCCGGGCCCTTGATGGTCTTCATGGTGAAACCTCAATACTTGGTTGTCTGTTCTGCGATCTGCAGAGCTTGTTGGTGACGTGAGCCGGCGCTGTATCGCTGTACGACGCCGGCTCTGATGCCATTGCAGGCGCTCCGGTTACTCCGCCGCCTGCATGCCCTGGGTCTGGCCGATGGGGTGGTGGATTATCTCCGTTCCCAGGACGCCAAGATACTCCCGGATGAAAGCCGCAAGCGCCGTCCAACCTTCCGCGGTCACAAGATTTCCGTCGCGCAAGGCGTCCTTGCCGCCGATCGGCACATAGGTCGCGCCTGTCAGTTCGACTTCCGGGCGCGTGGTGAAAAGCCCGGCGACCCGCTTGCCCTTGATCACCTCGGGCACGGCTACCAGCACCTGAACACCATGACAGATCGCCGCGATCGGCTTGTCGTCGCGATGAAACTCGCGAACGATCTCGCGAACTCGCTCGTAGGTGCGGATATATCCCGGGCCGCGCCCGCCGGCGACATAGACCGAGTCGTATCCGTCGCTCTTCGTCGTATCGAAATCCTGAGTCACCTCAATGGCGTGGCCCTTGTGTTCGGTCCAGGTCATCACGCCGGGGCCAAAATCGTGCACCGACGTCGTTACCCGGTCGCCCTTTTTCGTTTCGGGACAAATGATATCAACCGTGTGGCCGACGGCCTCCAGAGCCTGCTGCACGACGAAAATCTCGTACTCCTCCGAATATTCGCCGATCAGCATGAGAATGCGCTTGCCGTTCATGTCTGTCTCCTTCCCTTGTTATTGTCCACCGCGGTTCCAGCCGCGACCCTCGCTTCCATAGAGTTCGTACCCGCTCTGCGTCACAGCGAGCGTGTCTTCAAGCTTGATGAAGCCGCGTGTCGGATGAAGCATCGTCGTTTCGACCGACAGCACCATGCCCGCTTTCAGCGGCTCGTCACGATCGATTCCCTCGTAGGCAACGGGATGGTTCGTCATGACGAAAGGCGCTTCATGAGTGATGACGCCCATGCCGTGCGCAAAGAAATCGGTGCAAGCCGCGTTAGGCTGTTTTGCAAGTTCGGCTTCGCCGGCCTCGATAAGATCGCCTGCTTTGGCGCCCGCCGCGATTTTCGAGAAGGCGGCCTGCTGAACGGTTTCGATTTCTGCCAGCAGATCCTCCAGTTCCGCATCCGGCTCCCCCAAAACGCCCATGCGACATATGTCGCCGATATAGCCGTCCAGATTACCGCCGGAGTCGATCGACAGGACTTCGCCTGCCGCCCAGGCCTGATCGGAGGACGCCCGGTTATGCGACGCACCCAGCGTCAGGAGGCAGTATTCGAACTGGAGGCCGCGCGACGATTCCTCTGCGCGAAGCCGGTCGATGATTTCCTTTTTCGTCGATCCTTTGCGCGCCCATCCGACGGTCGCCTGCATCGAGGCGCTGATGCGTTCCGACGCGTCCTTGAGCATCGCCAGTTCTTTCGGCGACTTGACCGCGCGCAGCCGCTCGAGCACGCCGCAAGCGTCGACGAGTGGAGCGTTCGAGTAGGCCGCCTCAAGGTCCCGCGCCGCATCCAGCGGAAGGAAACCCGGCTCGATGCCAATGCGCGGCGAGGCCGGCGCCTCGGCTTTCAGGTGCTTGATCGCCTGCGCCATGGCGTCACGCGTACCCCAGGCGACCGGAAAGAAATGCGGTGTCCAGAAGGGACGATTGGCATGTTCCATTCCCTCCATCTTGTTGGCGACATAAGCGGTCTTTTCCGGCGCGCCCTTAATATAGGCGACGATCGGAAGATAACGGCTATGACCGATCGCATCCATCGCCGAAAAGAAAATGAAACGGTAGCCGCCCAGCAAATACTGGACATTGTGCTTCGACGTGGCGAGCAGCACGTCGATGCCAGCCTTTTCCATCAGATCGTCGAGATGCCCGAAATCATACGGCAGCGCGTCGGTGGCAAGGTCTCCCATTGGTGTTTACCTCTTCGCCGGGATCAGGTGGAAATCCGGAAGCTCTTTCAACAGCTCTTCAGGGCCGGCCGGGGAATAGACAACGAAGATCTGCATCTCCCCGTCTCCCGTGTTCAGCGTCGAATGATAGCGGCTTTCCGGAATAAAGATCGTGCAGCCGGGCCTCACCGTCTCGGTATGCGGGTTGCCGTTCTCGTCCTCGACCATCTGTTCGCCTTCGCCCTTGAGGATGAAAATGATCTCCTCCGAGCCCGGATGGTTGTGGCGGGCATGGCCCTGTCCTGGCGGCACAGTGACGACCGCGGCCGAGAACTGTTTCGCGCCATTCGCCTGCGGCCCGAGCGTCACGGACAACTGCCCCCAGTCGAACCCGTAGGCGTCGACAGCTTCCGGATATTTGTAAAGGTCCTTCACGTCGGTCATGGGATTATCCTTTCGCGGTGACATCTTTGAACGCCCGGATCTGTTCCGCGATGGCGCGTTCTGCGGGCAGGCGCTCGGCCGACGACGCGCCGTAGAAGCCGTCGATCCGGTCGGCATTCCTAAGTACATAAGCGGCGTCGTCCGGCATCGAGATCGGCCCGCCGTGGCAGAGCATGATCACGTCCTTGCGCACGGAGCGCGCGGCCGCCGCAATGGCGCCGATCTCCTCGACACACTGATCCAGCGTCTTCGCCGACGTCGCGCCGATGGTGCCGCCTGTGGTCACGCCCATATGCGCGACGATGATATCGGCGCCGGCCTTGGTCATAGCAACCGCCTCGTCGGGATTGAAGACATAAGGGGTGGTCAGCATGTCCTGGGCGTGCGCCTCGGCGATCATGTCGACCTCCAGCCCAAAGCCCATGCCGGTTTCCTCGAAGCTCTGCCGCATGGCGCCATCGAAAAGGCCGATGGTCGGAAAGTTCTGAACTCCCGAAAAGCCCATGTCCTTCAACTCGGCGAGGAACCGCGGCATGAGAATGAAGGGATCTGTGCCGTTCACGCCGGCCAGCACCGGGGTCTTTTTGACGACCGGTAGAACCTCGACCGCCATTTCCTTCACGATCTCGTTGGCGTTGCCGTAGGCGAGTAGTCCGGCGGCCGAGCCGCGTCCCGCCATACGGTACCGCCCGGAATTGTAGATAATGATTAGATCGATCCCGCCAGCCTCTTCCGATTTTGCCGAAAGGCCCGTGCCCGCACCGCCGCCGATGATCGGCTCGCCTTTCGCGATCATCGCGTGGAAACGGTCCAGGATTGTCTTGCGAGGAATGGCTGGCATCAGGGCTCCATGAGGTCTTGAAAAATGTTGGCCGCGGCCTCCGCGAAGGCCGGGTCGTTGATATGGCACGGCAGGAAGACCAGACGCGCCTTGTCTTCGATCGTGTCGCGCAGCGCGTCGAATAGCGCCGCGTCGGCTTCCGGGTCCCGGAATGCGCCGCCCTCGATGTCGAGCGCAGAGACGCCTTTTTCGGGCAGGAGAAGCCGCACCGGGCCGTCGCAGGCGTTGAGCTTCCGACCGATCCATCGGCCCATTTCCGCGTTTTCTTCTGCGGTCGTCCGCATCAGCGTCACGTTCGGATTGTGCTCGTAGAACGTTCTCCCGCGATACTTCGAGGGTACGGTATCGGGCGCCCAGAAATTGACAATGTCCAACGCACCGACGGAGCCTACCCAAGGCGCGCCGGTGCGCGCGACAACATCAAGCCTGTCAGAATCGGCGGCGAGGACACCGCCGAACAGCAGGTCGGCGATTTCCGTCGTCGTGATGTCGACGAGGCCCGAGATAAATCCTTGTTCCAGCAGCCGTTCCATCGACCGGCCGCCGGTTCCCGTCGCGTGGAACACCAGGCAATCGTAGCGATCGCCGAGGCGCTCCGTGATGGCGTTCACGCAGGTGGTGGTCACGCCGAACATGGTTAGTCCGATGGCGGTCTTGTCGTCCGCTGCTGCAGGAGACGAAGCGGATATCGCCCCGACCAAGGCATGCGCGGCGTTCGAGAGAATGACGCGGCTCAGCCGGTTCAGCCCGGCGATGTCCGTCACCGAAGGCGCCATCACTATGTCGGACGTGCCCACGTAGGGCGCAGTATCTCCGGAGGCGAGCGTCGAGACCATGATCTTTGGGACGCCATAGGGCAATTCCCGCATCCCGGCGCATGCCATTGACGTCCCACCGCCGCCGCCGACCGCAACCATGCCCGAGATCTCACCCGAGTGCCGCCGGCACCATTCCGCGAATGCCGTGCCCATCGCCGAGACAGCCGCGCCTCGATCGCTACCGCCGAGCACTGCCCCCTTTCCGTCCGGATGGCACGACGCGATGTCTCCGGCGGCAATATCGACCGCAATCGACGGCGCGCGCGTGCCGATATCGACGATCACCGCCTGCTGGCCGCCAGCCGCGATCAGATCCCTGAGATAGGCGAGTTCCTCGCCCTTCGTGTCGGCCGTGCCGACCACATGAATCACGCGCAACGCAAGCTCCTCCCCTGACGTCGCGGCCTGTCTGTCGGCGGCCGTTTGAAAAACCGCCTTGACCCTAAATGGGACTGGAGTACCATATTGGGATGACAGTCCCACGTCAACGAGATGAAGCTGCCGAAAAAGCCAAACCGCTCAAGGGAGCCGCGGCGCGCACACATTCCCTTATGGTTTCGACGGCCAATGCGATGATGCGCGAGGGCATGTCTCCGTCGGTCAGCGAGGTCGCGGAAGCCGCCGGCGTTTCGCGCTCGACCGCCTACCGGTATTTCCCGAACCGGTCCGACATGGTGCGCGCCGTCGTGGCCGAGGCGTTGGGCCCGATCCTGGATTGGGAAGATCGGATGAACGGCAGCGATCGCATCACTGCGCTCTACGCGGCCGCCTTTCCAAGGCTCTATGAGCACGAGGCCACGTTCCGCGCGGCACTGCGCCAGTCCCTCGAGGCCGACGGCGCCGACGCCACGCTTGGCCGCGGCCATAGGCGACAGCTGCTCGCCAGCGCAATCCGCGACCTCGGACTGCCAAAAGGCAAAGCCGATCGGCTGATCCGCGCGCTGTCCCTGACCTTTGGCGTCGAGGCGATGATTGTTCTGAGGGACATCTGGGGCTTGAGCGACGACGAGGCGCAAGACACGGCGCTTTGGGCCGCGCAGGCGATGATAGAGGCCGCGAAGCGGGAAGCGGGTGGCGATGGCAATGAGAAAAGTTGAAACTGGTCCGGCCAGATATGCAATACCTGTCCTGACGAATGCGCGGCAGACCGGCGCGGAAGCGGCATCCGAATTGCCTGCTTTATATGCGAAAAACAGCTTATGTCTCATTGGTTTTTCAGGTCGCTCGCGTTCATGCCGCAAGTTAAACACAACCTTGACAACCCAGGCAATCTGGTAATACCAAAATTGTTATCGCGACGACGATGAATTTCGGTCGATCGGAGGAGAGACGGGAGAATACCAGCAGTCCACGACTACCAAGCAGATCAAATGGGAGGAAACCGAAATGAAAAGATACGTTTACCGGCTACTCGCCGGAGCAGCAGCGCTTGCATTCATGGCGCCTGCGGCTTCTGCGCAGGAACTGACAATTTTCTGGGCGGAGTGGGATCCCGCCAATTACCTGCAGGAACTCGTCAACGAGTATGAGGCCGAGACAGGCGTGACGGTCACGGTGGAAACCACGCCCTGGCAGGATTTCCAGACCAAAGCCTTCACGGAGTTCAACGCAAGGGGCTCGGCCTACGACATGATCGTCGGCGACAGCCAGTGGTTGGGCGCCGCGTCCGAAGGCGGCCACTATGTTGACCTGACCGAGTTCTTTCAGAAGCACGATCTCGGCAACGTAATGGCTCCGGCGACGGTCAAGTACTACGCCGAATATCCGGGCAACTCCGGCAAATACTGGGCGATCCCCGCCGAGGGCGACGCTGTCGGCTGGTCCTATCGCAAGGACTGGTTTGAAGACCCGGAGGAAATGAAGGCTTTCGAGGCCAAGTATGGCTATCCCCTGGCAGTCCCCGAGACCTGGCAGCAACTGCTCGACATCGCCGAGTTTTTCCATCGTCCGGACCAGAACCGCTACGGCATCGCGATCTATACCGACAACTCCTATGACGGGCTCGTCATGGGTGTCGAGAATGCCTTGTTCTCGTACGGCGCGGAGCTCGGAAACTATGAGACCTATGAAGTCGAGGGCATTCTGAATTCGGACAAGGCTGTCGCGGCTCTCGAAGCCTATCGCCAGCTTTATCAATACACGCCCCCGGGTTGGTCGAAGACCTTCTTCGTCGAGAACAACCAGGCCATCACCGAAGGTCTGGCGGCGATGTCGATGAATTACTTCGCCTTCTTCCCGGCTCTGGTGAACCCGGCGACGAACCCGAACGCTGCCAATACCGGCTTCTTCGCCAACCCGGCAGGTCCGGACGGCGACCAGTATGCCGCGCTCGGCGGTCAGGGCATCTCGATCGTCTCCTACTCCAACAATATCGACGAGAGCTACAAGTTCCTCGAGTGGTTCATCCAGGACGACGTGCAAAAGCGTTGGGCAGAACTGGGCGGTTACACGGCGCATGCCAAGACTCTCGAAAGCCAGGAGTTCCGGCAGGCCACCCCGTACAACGAGGCCTTCTACCAGACCATGTTCAAGGTGAAGGACTTCTGGGCTGTTCCGGAATATGCGGAGCTTCTGACGGCGGCCAACCAGCGCATTTACCCCTATGTCGTCGGTGGCGAGGGCACGGCGAAGGAAGTCCTGGACGCGCTTGCCCAGGACTGGGTCGATACGTTCAAGAAATACGGCCGCACCAAGTAACCGGCTGATTATCCGACCAAGCGGCGGGCGCTCTTCGCGCCCGCCAGTTCCAAGCCAGGAAGCGACACACCGTGACAGATGTTATGACCAGGCTCGAGCCGGGAAGCCGCGCAGCTTCGCGCGGATTTTCCGACCTCACGATCCGGAATTTGTTCATCATTCCGACGATCGCCTTTTTGATAATCTTCAACGTATTTCCGTTGCTGTATTCCCTTTGGACGTCGTTCACGGATTTCCGCGCCTCGACCACGGCGCCGGCAAACTGGGTCGGTCTGGCCAACTACCGCGAGTTGCTCAACGACCCCTTTATCTGGCGCAATTTCACGATCACCGCGAAATACGTGCTGATCTCAGTAACCGGTCAGGTGGTGGTCGGCTTCGGGCTCGCGATGCTCCTGAACCGCCAAATTCCCTTCAAGGGATTGATCACCACGCTTTTGCTGCTGCCGATGATGCTGTCCATGGCCGTCGTCGGCCTGTTCTGGAAGCTGCTCTACGATCCGTCCTTCGGCATCATCAACTATTTCCTCGGTCTCGGAAAATTCGAGTGGCTGGCGGATCCCCAGGTAGCGCTCTACGCAGTCGCTCTCGTCGATATCTGGATGTGGTCGCCCTTCGTGATGCTGTTGTCGCTGGCGGGTCTGTCGGCCGTGCCGAAGCATCTCTACGAAGCAGCGGAGATCGACCGCGCGGGACCCTTCTACACCTTCTTCAGGATCACGCTTCCGCTAGTCGCGCCGATCCTGATGATCGCGATCATTTTCCGCACAATGGAGGCGTTCAAGACATTCGACCACGCCTACATCCTGTCGTCGCAGCCGACGACCGAACTGATCGCGATCCGTCTCTACAAGATGGCGTTCCTGGAGTGGCAGACGGGGCTGAGTTCCGCCTTCGCCTACATCGTTCTGATCATGGTCGTGGCGATCACCAACATCTACGTGAAGTATCTCAACAAGGCAAAGGCGCGCTGAGATGGCCGAAGTCAAAACAAGGGGCGAGGTCGTTCTCAATCGCGTGGCGATCGTTGCTGTCGTCGTCGCACTGATCGTCATGCTGACGCCGATCTACTGGATTGCATCGACCGCCTTCAAGCCGCGCAGCCTCGCCACCACCGTGCCGCCCACGGTGATGTTCGAGCCCACACTGACGCCCTTCGCGAAGCTCTTCACCAAGCGTTCGCAACTGCGCCAACCGGTGGAAGAGGACGTCTACGAAGCCGCGCCCTGGTGGGAGAAGCTGATCTATGACGACGGCGAGCAGGTGGTGAAAAACCGCAAGACCGGCGCGATCACCTCGTCCGGCTATTGGGATCGCTACAAGAACTCGCTGATCGTCTCGATCATATCGACATTCCTCGCGGTCTCGATGGGCACGCTGACGGCCTACGGCTTCTCGCGCTTCAAGGTGAAGGGGGAGCAGGACTGGCTGTTCTTCATTCTCAGTACGCGCATGCTCCCTCCTGTCGTCGTCGCCATCCCGATGTTCCTGATGTACCGCACGGTTGGCCTGCATGACACGCATCTCGGCCTGATCATTCTCTACACCGCGTTCAACCTGTCCTTTGCGGTCTGGATCATGAAGGGCTTCGTCGACGAGATTCCCCGGGAATACGAGGAAGCGGCGCTGGTGGACGGTTACACGCGGCTACAGGCCTTCTGGAAGATCGTGTTGCCCGAGGCCCTGACAGGCATCGCCGCCACGGCCGTCTTCTGTTTCATCATCGCCTGGAACGAATATGCCTTCGCATTGATGATGACCTCGCGCAACGCGCAGACCGCACCGCCCTACATCCCGTCGCAGGTGGGTTCCGGCCTGCCGGACTGGAGCGTGATCGCCGCGGGAGCGTTCCTGTTCCTGCTGCCGGTCGCCATCTTCACGTTCCTCCTTCGCAACCATCTGCTGAGAGGCATGTCCTTCGGAGCGATCCGCAAATGACCTTTCGTGAATTGAATACGAAAATGCTCGAACCGACTGCGCAGTGGGTGATGATCGGGGGACTGGTGTGCCTTTGCCAGCCCTGGGTGGAACTCCTGCACCGCTACGGGCTGACGATCACCATCATCGGGCTGATCGGATTCCTGGTGACCGCCCACATTCCGCCCGAACCCGAGGCTGAAGCAGAGGAAGAGGAAGAGCTGATCTGATGGCCCGGATCGAACTCACCAACGTCCAGAAATTCTTCGGAGCCGTCCAGGTTCTCAGGGACGTCAATCTCGTCATCGAGGACGGCGAATTCGTCGTCATGCTCGGCCAGTCCGGCTGCGGCAAGACCACCACGCTTCGCGCAATTGCCGGCCTCGAAACCATCACCTCCGGGACGATCACCATCGATGGCAAGGAGGTCCAGAACCTCAAGGCCGCCGACCGCGATATCGCCTTCGTCTTCCAGTCATTCTCGCTTTATCCGCACATGACGGTGGAGGAGAATATTGCGTTCCCCCTTCGCGCTGTGCGCAGCAAACAGGCGGAACGCGAGGCCGAAGTGAAGGAAGTTGCCCGGTTCCTAGGTATCGAACAGCTCCTGCCGCGCCGGCCGTCCGCATTGTCGGGAGGCGACATGCAGCGCGTCGCCATCGGGCGGGCGCTCGTCCGTCGACCGAAGGCGCTGCTCATGGACGAACCCATCGGTGCGCTCGACGCGAAGCTCCGCGAACAGATGCGCGCCGAGATCAAGCGTCTGCACATCGCGCGAGAATCGACAAGCGTCTACGTGACCCACGATCAGGTTGAGGCAATGTCGCTGGCCGACCGGATTGTCGTCATGCATGACGGCCTGCTGCAGCAGGTCGGCGCGCCGGAGGAGGTCTATCTTCGCCCCGCCAACCTTTTCGTCGCGCAGTTCGTCGGCTCTCCGGTCATGAACGTTGCGGATGTCACCGTCGAGGGCGAAGGCACGGACGCGTTGCTGCGGATCGGCGGCGCAAACGGCTTTCGCGTGCCATCCGAAACGGTCTCGCATCTCAACGGATCGCCTGCCAAGCTCGGTATCCGCCCGGAAGCCGTCATGCTGTCTCACGATGCGCAGGACGGCTACATCGAGACCGAGACGACCAATGTCGAGCCGCTCGGCAGCCACGACATCGTCGACGTTCGCGTCGGGGACGAGACGCTCCGCGCCCGCTGCGAATCCGGCTTTGCCGGCGGCGAGGGCCAGAAGCTTTGGGTCGCGCTGGACCCGCACCGCGCGCATTTCTTCGATGCCGCCTCCGGAAATTCGCTGAGGAGAACTGCCTGATGGCACGTATCGAGCTGCAGAACATCACCAAGCGCTATGGCGGTACGCGCGCTCTGAAGGATCTCAGCCTGACCGTTGAGGATGGCGAGTTCTTCGTGCTGCTCGGTCGCACCGGGGCGGGCAAGACGACAACGCTCAGGGTCGTCGCGGGGCTCGAGAAACCCGACGAGGGGCGCGTTTTCATCGGCGATTCTGACGTCACAAGCTGGACTGCAGCCGAGCGTGATGTCGCGCTCGTGCTGCAGCAATACTCGCTCTATCCGCGCCTGACAGTGCGCGGGAATCTGGAATTCCCGTTGCGTCCCAAGGTTCGCAACATGAACGACGACGAGATCAGGCGCCGGGTCGACCGCGCCGCCAAGACCCTGCAGATCACGCATCTGCTCGACCGCAAGGTGGAACGGCTTTCGGGCGGCGAAATGCAGCGCGTTTCCATCGGTCGCGCCATCGTGCGCGATCCGCGCGTCTTCCTGATGGACGAGCCGCTTTCCGCGCTCGATGCGAAGCTGCGCGAGGCGCTGCGTGTCGAACTGAAGAAGCTGCATCAGGATCTTGGCGCGACCTTCCTGTTCGTGACCCACGACCAGGTTGAGGCGATGTCGATGGGCGACAAGATCGGCGTCTTGCGCAGCGGCCGCCTCGTTCAGGTCGGAACGCCCTCGGAAATCTACGAGCGGCCCCATAACACCTTTGTTGCCCGGTCCGTCGGCACACCGCCGATGAACCTCATCGAGGGCAGGCTGGATGGAGAAATCGCACGGCTTGGTTCCTTCGTGCTTCCGGTCAGCTCGCCGGCGAACTCCGAACAGAAGGTCACCTTCGGAGTCCGGCCCGAGAACATCGTCATACAGTCCGGCGCACCGGCCGAAGCGCGCGTTTTCGATATCGAGGATCAGGGCGTTATCAAGATCCTCGCGCTCGACATGGGAGACACGCGCCTGCATGCCACCGTCCCGGCGGGCACGCATGTCAGTCGCGACGAAGTTATCCGTTTCGGCTGGAAACCGGAGCGCGTGCTGTCCTTCGATCCGGAGACCGGACGAAACCTAGCGCTTTAGAGGCATTCAAGCGAAACGCTGGCGATAGCGGGGGACCGTATCGGGGTTGACGAGCTGCTCCGGCAGTTCGCCGGCCGCGATGCGCCGCGTTTCGGCGACGACGCCCCGGCCCATGCGCAACATGCTTTCCTCGGTAATACCGGCCATGTGGGGCGTCAGGATGACGTTTCTGAGCGCCAGCAGCGGGTGATCGGACGGCAGGGGCTGGGTGTCGAAGACATCGATCGCCGCGCCGCAGAGATGGCCAGTGACCAGGGCCTCGATCAGCGCGTTCTCCACGACCACGGGGCCTCGCGCGACGTTAATAAGAAGCGCGCCGGGCCGCATCCGCTGCAATGCTGTCGAGTCGATCAGCCCGCGTGTTTGCTCGGTTAACGGGCAGCAAAGAACGACAATGTCGGCTTCAGAAAGCAGGTCCTCCAGCGATACGGCGCGCATGGACTCGGGCACATTGCCGGCGCTCCGCGTATGGCAGATTACGTCCATCGCAAAGCCACTCTGCGCGATCCGCGCGATATTTCGGCCGACATTGCCCATGCCGACAATGCCGATGGTCCGACGGGAGAGCTCCCGCCCGAAATCCGAATGCGCACGACCCGCCGCCCAGCCCCGCTCCCGCAGGTCTGTGTTCACTTCAGGGTAGCGTTTTAGCAGCGCCAATGCGGTCCAGATCACATGCTCCGCTACGGTGAGCGCGTTGACGCCCGGCACATTGGCGACCAGCACCCCCGCCTGCGTGGCGGCATCCACGGGGATCATGTCGAGTCCTGCGCCGTGCCGCACCAGCGCCTTCAGTCCCTGTTCACGCTCGATGACTTCGACCGGGATCGGAGCCCTGACCACGATGACCTCCGCTCCACTGCTTTCGGCGAGGATCGCCTCGGGCGTCGGTGCGCTCGCAACACGATAGTCGCCGATGCCGGACAGCGCTTCCGTCACTTCCGGGTGAAGATGATGGGTCGAGAAAATCGACAGGTCGGCCATGTCAGTCGGAGAGCTCGGCTGGCTGCAGAAGTTCGCTCCAATAACTCATGGCGCCACGCAGATGCGAAACCATGAGGGCGGAAGCCAGCGCCGCATCCCGATTCACCAGCGCTTCGAAAATCTGCTTGTGTTCCTCGTGCGACTTCCGGTTGCGATCGGGATCGCGAAAATAGACCTTGAGGCGGTTTCCGCCCAGTTCGTAGAAGGCGGTGCAGATGTTGAGAAACAGCGTGTTCTGGGTCGCACGGACGATCTCCAGATGAAACTCCTGGTCCAGCCCGTCTATACCCTCCCCTTGGACGATGCGTTCCTCTGAACGGGCGAGAATGTCGCGCAGCCGGTCGAAATTTTCGTCGTCAGCGCGCGCGGCGGCAAGTTCGGCCGCCTTGATTTCGTGGATCTTGCGAACTTCGACCGCCTCGTAGATCTGGCGGTTTTCCAGCGGCAGCCCTGCTCGCGCAAGAAAAGCCATCGCCTCGATGCCGGTATTGTCGGTATTGACATAGATGCCGGATTTCGCGCGCCGCTCGATGACCTGCATCGCCTCCAGGATCGCCAGCGCTTCGCGCACCTGTCCCCGGCTCACGGAAAAATGTTCGGCAAGGTCGCGTTCGGACGGCGCCTTCCCGCCATTCGCGCGAGCACTGTCCAGCAGGTAGGTAGCTATGGCCGGAAGGATTTCCTGTCCCTGCATCGTATGTTCGCTCGCGTCAGAATTTCGAGAAACGCGTAAGGATATCGGTGTCCACGTCAAGCCCAAGTCCGGGCGCATCTGGCACAGAAATCATTCCGTCTTTCACAAACACCTTTTCTCGAGACAGGTCGTGGATCATCGGGTTGGCGCCCAGCGAATACTCGACGATGAAGCCCGCGGGCGCAGCCGCCACAACATGGAGCCCGGCAAAGAATGCCGGCGCGCCGGCCCAAAGATGCGGTGCGAGGCGCAGATTGAAGGCCGAGGCCATCGCCGCGATGCGCATGGCCTCGGTGATGCCGCCGCAAAATGCCGGGTCCGGTTGAAGGATGTCGGCGGCGCGTGAAACCATGATGTCGCGGAAGTCGAACCGGGTGCATTCCGATTCGCCGACGGCGACCGGGATGTGCGTCGCGTGGCGAAATTCCGCCAGCCCCGGCACGTCGTCTCCGGTGATCGGCTCCTCGAACCAGGCGAGATCGCAATCGGCCACCAGGGCAGCGAAACGCTTTGCCTCCGCCACCGTGTATGTGCCATGCGCATCGACCATCAGGTCGACATCCGGTCCGATCGCCTCGCGAGCGGCCCGAACACGCTTCGCCGAGACGTGTGGCGCGCCATCCATTGCCCCGACCCGCATCTTGACGGACTTGAACCCGCCGGAATCGATATAGGAGCGCAACTGATCGCCGATACCTTCGGCATTGGCCCAGCCGCCGGATGCATAGGCCGGAAGCCGGTCCGCCGACCGTCCCCCGAGGAGCGACCAGACCGGCACGCCGAGCGCCTTTCCCTTGATGTCCCACAACGCGATGTCGATCGCACTGATTGCCGCGAGTGAGAGTCCCCGGCGGGCAAGTTCCGGGAAAACATGCCCGCCGGCGGCGGCGCTTTCGCGCCGTGAACCATTGTATAGCGCCTCCCAAATTGCAGTTATCTGCGACGGGTTCCAGCCGATGAGAAACGGGCCGACTTCCTTGTTGATGAGATGAACCAGGGCGGCATACTGACCGGCGCTGCCGGCGGCGTTCTTGCCTTCGCCCCATCCGACGATGCCGTCCTCCGTCTCGACCCTCACGATAGCCGCGTCGAATGTCCTCAGCCGGCCGAAGTCGCTGACATGCTGGCGCGACTCCTCGATCGGGATCTGTATCCAGCGGGCTTCTATCGACTTGATACGCATCGGACGTCCTCCTGCCGCGCCTGGCCCGGTCACTTCATCAGCGGCAAGAGGGTCTCGGCGGTGATCCGCATCTGGTCGGCGTAGAACTCTTCCGTCAGCAGAGAAGATCCGTGATCCTGGATGAACTTGAGCTGTTCCGGAGAGATGTCGACGGGATTGGTCTCGACCATGTCCGGATACATTGTCGCCGGTGTCCGGTCGACGGGAGCGACGAATTCGTTGGTCAGCGCGCCGTCGTAGCCGATGTCTTTCAGCGTGTTGACGATCTTCGGCCAGTCGAGGTGCCCCAACCCGGCGGCGAAACGGTTGTTGTCGGCGACATGGAAATCGAACAGACGGTCACCGGCAAGCCGGATGGCCTCGTAGATGTCGCTCTCCTCGATATTGAGGTGGAACGCATCCAGGCAGACGCCGCATTCCGGGCTGACGGCATCGGCCAGTGCGAGCGCCTGCGCACAACGGTTGAACAGGTAGGTTTCGAAGCGGTTCAGCGGCTCGACCGCAATCTTGACGCCCTTTTTCTGCGCATGCGCGAAGCACTCCTTGGTCGCTTCGACGACCCAGCCCCATTCCTCTTCGGGGGTACCGTCCGGCACTACCTTACCAACGGTGGCCGGAACCAGCGTCACGATCTCGCCTTCGAGTTCGGAGACCATCGTAATCACCGACTTCACATAGTCGACAGATCGCGCGCGCTGGCCCTCGTCCTTTGCAGCCAGGTTTCGCTCTCCAAGCGTAAGTGTGACCGCGCCCCAGCAGCGCATGCCGGTTTCCTTCAGGAGAGCCCGCGTTTCCTTGACGTCGTATTGCGTCGGCTCGCCGGAAATCTCGATGGACTCGTAGCCATATTGCTTGATCCGGCGCACCGTCGTTTCCAGTGGCTCCGCTCGCATCCAGTTGTGCGTTGAAAGATGCATTTCCGTCCTCCCTTTGATTGAATAGGCCAGCTTTTTTGGAGTGCCGGCTAATCCTTTCTGGTTATACCAGATAGCGCCGGATTGCGATGGCGGTCAAGGACGGTTTTTGGTGGTGATGCTTTTGGAATTGAAGGTTTTTTGAAAAAATCGATTTATATTCGGAAATCACAAGACTTTCCGCTGGTCGATTTGCCGCCATTTTGGTAGTACCAGAATGGCGAGGAGAGGAATTCATATGAAAATCGGAATGTGCATGTTTCTCTGGACGACCAGCGTTGGGCCGGAGCATGAGGCGCTACTCGCCGACATCCGCGAAACCGGCTTCGACGGGGTCGAGATTCCGGTCTTCGAGGGCGAGCCTGAGGATTACGCGAAACTCGGCGAATTGCTCGATTCGCTCGACCTCGAACGCACGGCGGTTTCGGCTCTCGGCGATCCTGCGCATGACCTGATATCACCCTCCATCAATGTCCGAAACGACGCAGTCGACCGCATGAAATGGGTTCTTGAATGTACACGTGCGCTGGGCGCCGACAGGGTTTCCGGTCCGCTGCACTCGGTGCTCGGCCAGTTCTCCGGCGCAAGCCCGACACCCGACGAATTCGAGCGCGCCGTCGAAAGCCAGTAGCGTGTCGGTGAGCTCGCGAGCGCCTGCAAAGTTACTGTCGGGCTCGAGGCACTGAATCGCTTCGAATGTTACCTCGTCAACACGATGGACGACCTGTGCGGCCTTGTGCGACGTGTCGGACATCCGAACATCAAGGCGATGTACGATACTTTCCACTGCAACATCGAGGAGACCGATCCCGTTGGCGCTTTGACGCGCAACAAAGACCAGATCGCCCACATACACATTTCCGAGAACGACCGCGGCGTACCGGGAAGGGGCAATATCGACTGGTCCGCCACCTTCGAAGCAATCCGGTCTATCGGTTATGACGACTGGCTGACCATAGAGGCGTTTGGTCGCGGGCTGCCAGATCTCGCCGCGGCGACGAAAGTCTGGCGCGATTTCGCTGAAAGCCCCGAAGCGGTCTACCGTGACGGCTTTGCACATATATCCGGGCATCTGGCGAAGGGTGCATCTCACGCCAATGGCTAATGGCGAAGCGCACGGTTTTCGCACGCTCCTGAAAAACGGCGCGGATCATTGAGGAAAAATCGAGTTCATGCGTGATATGGAGCATGAAATGCAGCGTTGTCTGCTTTGGGTCAAAAGCAGACATCTCACGATCCGCTAAAGAACGTCCGAATTGGGGCGCAAAGCGGCGGTGCCGAGCGGCTTACCCTCTCGATTGAGTTAACTGGTAGTGCATGGAATTCACTACAGATTTAGTTTTGATTTTTGTTGCGCCCTTACGCACGAGTATAAGACTCCCCCTGGTTCGACCCTCCAGGCTCCGTAAATTCTTTATCAAACACGTCCAACGTTCCATCGTTACGTCTCCGAGAAATCCCTTCACCCCTGTGGAGGCAATGATGTTTCACTCGCTTCAAATCGGGGGGCGCTCTCGAAGAGCGCATGACCGCCGCGGAAGGCAGGATAGAGACCGGCATTCTCGATATGGCCGAGGGCAGGTGCCGGATAGCCGGCGGCCGCGGGACTACACGGGCGCCGTCCGGCCGCGGAAATGGCTGTTCTCCAGAACAGAGATCGCTTCACGGAACTCGGACGTCAGGCGGGCGCAAAGCTCTTCTACCGTCGGAACGTCTTCGATTCCCGCGATGCCCTGCCCGGCCGACCAGATGTCGCGCCACGGCTTGGCCTCACCGCCGACCCGACCCGTAGAGTACGGCGCAAGATTATCAGGATCCAGGCCGGCGGCGCGAACGCTCGCCTTCAGGTAGCTCGCCGGAACGCCGGAGAATGTCGGGGTATAGACGATGTCTCCCGCCCCCCCGCGCAGGATCATCTCCTTGTGTTCGGGGGCCGCCATGGACTCCTTCGTGACGAGAAATCGGGTGCCCATATACGCAAGATCCGCGCCCATCGCACGGGCGGCGGCGATGTCGGCGCCGGTGGAAATCGCGCCACCAAGCAGGACGACACTGTCAAACACGCGACGCACTTCGGCGAGAAGTGCGAAGGGCGAGGTCAAGCCGGCATGCCCCCCGGCACCGGCTGCAACTGCGATAATGCCGTCAACCCCGGCCGCCGCCGCTTTCTCTGCATGCAGGCGGTTGGTGACATCGTGAAAGACCAGTCCGCCATAGTCATGCACAGCCTCGACAACCTCGCGCACGGCCCCCAGCGACGTGATCACCAGCGGGACTTTGCCGCGCACGATCTCGCGAAGATCCGCCTCGAGCCTTTCGTTGGAGCGCCGCACGATCAGGTTGACGCCGAAAGGCGCGTCGTCGAGCGACAGGCTTTCCCGGATCAGTTCGATCTGCGCAGCCAAGGCTTCGGTCGATCTCAAATTCAGCGCGGGAAAGGTTCCGACAATGCCTGCGCGGCAGGCTGAAATCACCAGCTCGGGCCCGGAAGCCAGAAACATCGGCGCTGCGATGACAGGCAGTTTCAAACGGTCCTGAAAGTATCGGATCTGGGTCATCTGGTCTCCTTATTATCCTCTCCGGTTCGCCGTCGGGGCGGCTTTGGTCGGTCGTAACGCCCCTGCCCGCGTGGCAATTTTGCAATTGATCTAATGGTCAGTCCATTATACAACCAGTCCAATGAAGTCCATATCAACCCCTTCAAAGGGCCGCCCGCGCCCTGTTCCGACAAAGGAAACAGACTTCTTCTGGGAGAAGGCCTCAGAAGGCGCCCTCTTTTTAGGCAAATGCACGTCATGCGGGCGAATGGTGCCTCCACTTTCGCCGCGATGCCCAGACTGCCTCGGCGACCAGATGAGCCCGATCCAATGCTCCGGCCGCGCGACGCTGGCAGGACGTACGACTCTCCACATCCCCGGCTATCCGGGGCAGGACATTCCAGCGACGCTGGTGCAGTGCGCAATCGAGGAAGACCAACGCATTTTGCTTGTCGCGCTCGATACCGATGACGTCACCGCATCGCTGGGTCCGGGAGAGCCGGGACGCATCGGATTTCGCACCGACGCGGATGGTTCCTATGCCATAGTCATGCCGGAGCGGGCCCGATGAGCCGTCGGGTTGTCATCGCGGGCTTTGGGGCTTCCGAGATCGCCGCAAGGTCCGAGCGGGGTATCGCGGCATTCGCCCTCGATGCCGCCACCGCGGCACTCTCCGACGCCAAATTGGAGCGTGACGCGATCGACGGATATGTTGGCGCGCCCTACGCGACCAATGCCGGCTCTCACCATGCAGAGGGGGGAGACGAAATTTCGGTGAAGACCTTGGCGAACATGATGGGGCTCCGCCTTACATGGGCGGCGGACCTGTATCGCCGCTATCCGACGGATATGGTCGGCAACGCCGCCCATGCGCTGCTGTCGGGTACGTGCCGACATGTCCTCGGCGTACGCGCCCTCCATGTGCTGCGCGGCCAGAACTATGCCACCGGCACGGGCAACGACGCGTTCGGGCTGGATCAGTTTACCAAGCCCTACGGGTTCGGCACGGTCGGAGCGCGGTTTGCCGCGCGCGCCTGGGCCTACATGCAGCGCCATGGCGCCAGTCGCGACGATCTTTTCGCCATCGTCAGCCTGGCCCGGCGCAACGCCGCCGACAATCCCACGGCGATCTGGCGCGACAAGCCGCTGGCGCGCGACAAATACATGGCCGCCCGGATGATCGCCGAGCCCCACGGGCTGTTTGACTGCGACATGCCGGTCTGCGGCGCGCAGGCCTTCGTGATGTGCCTTGAAGACGATCTGCCCGCCGGGGCCTCGCCCGCATGGGTAACGGGATGGAGCGGGTTTTCCCGCCCGGAACGGATTTGGCAGATGAGCGGTCGCAGTCCGGGCGATCTTGCCTCGGCGCAACTTTACGACGGGTTCTCCTCAATGGTCTGGGAGTGGCTTGACGGCTTCGGAATCACTGCCGTTGGCGCTGCTCCGGCCTTCATCCGTGAGGGGCACGCCGAGCGCAACGGCAAACTGCCGATAAATACCTTCGGCGGCGCCCTGGGAGAGGGGCGACTGCATGGCATGGGACACCTGCGCGAAGCCTACCTGCAAGCCAGCGGACGCGCGGGCGCGCGGCAGGTCAGATCCGGCCCGGCGCTGGTTCAGGTCGGCCCGTACGACGACTCCTCCTTCGTTCTGCTCGAGCCGGAACGCCCCCGGATGAGCGCATGAAAGGTTCAGAGATGAAAGTCCGAGACTACCTGTCGATCCCGTATGTTTTGGAGGCCCAGCCGATCGAGCGCGACGGCGAGTGGACCCGGCGGCTGCGCTACCCCGAGTTGGGCGGTTTCGAGGCCGAGCACGAGGATGTCGAGCAAGCGCTGCTGGCGCTGGAGCGCATGCGGATCGAAGAGATCATGCGGCGTCTCCGGGCGGGCGAACTGCCCCCTGTGCCGCGCCCGCCGCTGGAAACCACGGACCAGGGTTGGTGGGCCCGCTTTCTAGGGGTTGGCGGGCTGGTCCAGGGCCAGCTCGACCGCCCCGCAACCGACCTCGCCAACAATGAATGAACCAGGTCAAAAGGGCCGGCCCGCCTGGGCGACCCGACAGGAGGGAAACAAGAGACATGCTTTCACATCAAGATAACGAAACCCTGGTCCGCGTCGGCCCCGGCACCACGATGGGCGGAATGATGCGGCTCTACTGGATCCCGTTCTACGCCGCCGCCGACCTTGAAAAGGATGGCCAGCCGCAGACCGTCAAGCTGCTGGGCGAGACGCTGGTCGTCTTCCGCGACAGCGAGGGCAATGTCGGCCTGGTCGATCACGTCTGTCCCCACAGAGGTGCGCCGCTGGCCTTTGGCCGCAACGAGGATTGCGGGCTGCGCTGCGTCTACCACGGCTGGAAATTCGACGTGGAGGGCAATGTCACCGACATGCCGGCCGAACCGGTGCGCTCGCGCCTCAAGGAGCGTGTCAAGCTGAAGTCCTACCCCTGCGTGGAGCGCAACGGGGTTATCTGGACCTATATGGGCAACGAACCGGAGGACAGCCGCCCGCCCCTGCCCAATCTCGAATGGAACCTCGTGCCCGAGGAGAACGTGGTGGTGACCTTCCGGGTGCAGGAGTGCAACTGGCTCCAGGCGCTGGAAGGCGAGATCGACAGCGCCCACGCGCCGATCCTGCACGGCAGGATAGACGAAGGCGGCTCGATCAACCAATGGGTCGCCAAGCGCGACCTGCGCCCGACATTCGAATGCATGCGGCAGGATTTCGGCATGTCCATCGCCTCACGTCGCGTGCTCGACGAGGAAACTCTGTACTGGCGGGTCAACCAGTTCGTCATGCCTTTTTACAGTCTCGTGCCTCCGCAGGCGAACGAGTTCTACGAACTGAGCGGCCATGCCTGGGTTCCGATCGACGACGAGAACACGCTTTGCATCATGTTCTCCTACAGACCCAACGAACCGCTGCATCCCAAATCACGCAAGGTTTTCCTCGAAGGCCACAACGGGCGCGAAACGGGGCATCCCAGCAAGAACGGTTATGACGACCAGGGCGCGCTGGTGCCCTATGGCCGCTATGTGAGCAAGGATCGCCGCGACACCGGCTGGCTCTTCGACCATGAGCTGCAGAAGACCACCTGGTTTTCGGGTCTTCCGGGGCTCTGGGTGCAGGACGCCGCCTGCCAATCGGGCGTGATGCGGGTTTACGACCGCACGCTGGAGCATTTGTGCACCTCGGACACGGGGATTGCCATGACGCGGCGGATGTTGCTCGAGGTCGCGCATGCCTTCGCCGAAAGCGGCGCCAAACCCGAGCGTTTCAGCGATCCGGACCTCTATATGGTGCGGGCCATCTCGATGAAGCTGCCCAAGGACGATGCGTGGGTCGATTCCGGCAAGGGGCCGATGACGGCGAAACTCGGCGAAGGCATCGGATACGAACTATGACGCAGGCAAAGACCGCACTCGATGGCCTTCGCGTGCTGGAGATTTCGGCGCTCTCGGGCGCCGTGGCCGGAAGGGTTCTGGCCGATCTCGGGGCAGAGGTCATCAAAATCGAGCCGGAAGGGGGAGAGCCGTTTCGCCGAGCCCTTCCCTGCGTCCCGACCCTTGAGGGCGAGGAGAGCGCTGCATGGCTGGCCTTCAACCACGGCAAAAAAAGCGTGACGCTGGACCTGGCAAGCGATGCCGGCCTCCGGGGCTTCGCCACGCTCAGCGCCAAGGCCGATATCGTTGTGACCGACTGGGAGCGCATGGACCTCGACGAGATGGACCGGCTCGCAAAGGAAGCCCGCAAGGCGAATCCGGCGTTGGTCTGGACGGAGATTCTGCCATTCGGTCGCGGCGCGCCCTTCGAGCGCTACGCGGCCACCGACACCACTCTTCAGGCGCTCGGAGGGCACCTCTATCTAAACGGCGACGTGGACCGTCCGCCAGTGCGCATCAGCTTGCCGGTCGGACTCATCCAGGGCGGGGCCGAGGCAGCCTCTGCCGCGCTCATGGCCTATTGGCACGCGCTAAAAACCGGCGTGGGCCAGAGGGTGGATATCTCCGTGCAGGAGTGCATTGTCTGGACCCTGCTCAATTCTACGATGGCCTGGCAAATCCTCGGCCTCAACGAAATGCGCGGGGGGGCAATTCGCAAGGAACGAGCCAACCGGTTCTTCACCCGACTCGTGTGGGAAACGAAAGACGGCTTCATCTTCTTCGGCCCGGTCGGCGGCGGCGGCGGCGCGGCGCGCGAAAAATCCTATACCGCGCTGGTCGCCTGGATGGCGGAAGACGGCTTTAACGACGACATCCTGACCCGCCATGACTGGAACGGCGACGGGCAGTTCTTTATCCCGCAAGAGGATTACGACGCTGTCACTGAGATCATCGTACGTTTCATCAAGACCAAGACCACCGATGAGCTGATCGAACGGGCGGTACGCGAACGCATTCTCCTGGCGCCGATCTCTTCGGTACAGGGGGTGTTCGAAAACCCGCAGTTCCGCGCGCGCGGTCTTTTCCGCGCGCTGGAGGACGCACAGCGGGGCCTGTCAGTCGAGCTTCCGGCCCGTTGGGCAAATCTCTCCGGAACACCACTACTGCCACCCCGCCCCGCCCCGAAAGCCGGCGCCGACACCAGCGCGCTGCTGTCCTGCGAGACTGAAGGGAGCCTGCTATGAGCGCACAGCCCAAACCCGCCGTCACCCCCGCCACCGGCATCTTCGCCGGGCTGAAGGTCGCCGATTTCACATGGGCCGCCGCCGGCCCGATCGCCACCAAACAGCTCTCCGACAACGGCGCGACAGTGGTGAAGGTGGAAAGCTTCAAGCACCCCGACTCGATCCGTCTTGGCGGGCCGTTCATCGATGACAAGCCGGGCATCAATCGTTCTGGATTCTTCGCCGATTTCCACTCGTCCAAACTGGGCATGTCGGTGGACATGAGCAACCCCGACGCGATGGAAATCATCCGCCCGCTGATCGCATGGGCTGACGTGGTGGCCGAGAGCTTCCGGCCCGGCGTAATGGCAAAGTGGGGCCTGGACTTCGAGAGCCTGCGTAAGATTAATCCGCGCATCATCATGTTGTCTTCCTCGCTCTATGGCGCGGACGGGCCTTGGGCGCGGCATCCAGGCTATGGCGCACAAGGCCAGGCACTTGCAGGTCTGCACGGCATGACCGGCTGGCCCGACCGCGCCCCCGCCATGCCCAAAGGCGCCTATTCCGACAGCGTCTCGCCGCGCTATGCGCTCTCCGCCCTGCTCGCCGCGCTGATCCACCGTGAAAAAACCGGCGAAGGCCAGCATGTAGAACTCAGCCAGATCGAGGCCACCTCGCAGTTGCTGGCTCCCGAGCTGCTCGCCTACCAGGTGACCGGCGAACAGGCCACCAGAAGCGGAAATCGCAAAATCGGCTCCGTCGTCCACGGGGTCTACCCCTGTGCGGGCGAGGAGCGCTGGATTGCGATCGAGGCTGTCGACGAGACACAATGGCAGGCGCTCTGCGCGGTGCTTGGCAACGCCGATGTACTGGCGCGGGCACGGAGTGAGGGCGACGAACCTCTGGACAACGCCATTGCGGCGCTGTCCGTACGGCTGGACCCGTTCGAGCTGATGGCGGCGTGCCGCAAGGCAGGTGTGCCGGCAGGTGTGGCCAACAAGGGCTCCGACCTGCTGGAAGACGATGTATTCATCGCCCGCAAGCACTTCTGGCCGTTGGAGCATGCCGAAATGGGCAGACTCAAATACAACGGCCCGGCCTATCGCTTCGAGAAAACCCCAAGCGAACTGCGTTTCGCCTCACCGCGCCTGGGGGAGCACACGGAACAGGTTATGACGGAGATCCTCGGCTTCGATGACACGGCCATAGCGCGGTTCCGAGAAGAAGGAATCCTGCAGTGAGCGAGGCCACGATTCCCGTGCGTGTCAAGCAGATGCGACGCGAGGCCGACACCGTGGTATCGGTCGAGTTCGAGACACTGGACGGCTCCAACCTGCCCAAGGCCGCTCCCGGCGCCCATGTGGACGTTATCCTGCGTGACGATCTGCGCCGCAGCTACAGCCTGACGCGCGAGAATACGGCAGGCCCGACTTTCACAGTCGCGATCCATCGTGATCCGCAAAGCAAGGGCGGCTCGGCCTTCGTCCACGAACGCCTTAGGGTGGGCGACAAGGTGCGGATTTCGCGGCCCAAGAACAACTTCCCGCTCGATGAAACCTCCGAAAATTCGGTACTGATCGCCGGCGGCATTGGTATCACTCCGATTCTCGCAATGGTCCGCCGCCTGACCGAGGAAAGGCGCCGCTGGGAGGTGTTCTATGCCGCACGCAGCCGCACCGCAGCCGCCTTCTGCGAGGAGTTGGACACCTGCGTACAGGCGAGCAATGGCAAGGGTCGAGTCAACTATCACTTCGACGACGAACAGCGCGGCTCGCTGGTGGACATCAGGTCCATTATGGAAAGCAATCCCGAGGCGCATTTCTACTGCTGCGGCCCCGAGCCTATGCTGGCCGCCTATGAGGCGGCGGCCCGAGAAGTCCCCCGCGGTCAAGTGCATGTGGAGTATTTCTCGGCCACCGAAGAGGTCGCCCGCGATGGCGGTTTCGACCTGGTGCTCGAGCGTTCCGGCAAGACCCTGCATGTGGAAAGCGGTAAGACAATCCTGGACGTGCTGATCGAAAACAATGTTTCTGTGCCGTTTTCCTGCAGCGAGGGCGTCTGCGGCACCTGCGAAACACGCGTCATAGAAGGCCGCCCGGATCATCGCGACATGATCCTGACCGACGAGGAACGCGCCAAGGGCGACACCATGATGGTCTGCTGCTCGGGGTCGAAATCGCCGCGTCTGGTGCTGGATCTCTAGCTCGCCAAGGGCTGATTCACGCTCAGCGCCGTTTCCACCGGCTGGCGCTGAGACCGGCAGACGCTGAGGCTTTCGGGCAGGTGGCCGAAGCCCAGCAGCACGATTATCAAGTGCTCGTCGCCCAGCCCGATGGCACGGCGCAATCCACTGTCGACCTCGCGGGTAACCGACCAGTTCAGCATACAGGTGCCAAGCCCCTCAGCGTGCAGCGCGTAGGCCAGAGTCATTGCAAACAGTCCGCCGTCGACCCAGGCCTGGTAGCGCTCGCCGATATGTTCCCAATGGCGCAGATCGCTGGTCACCACGGCGATACCGGCCAGTTCATGTCCGAAGGTGCGGTTGCCTGCTTGATGCTTGCGTACCGCCTCGATCATATCTGGATCGGTCCAGATATGCGCTCGACAGGTCTGGCGGTTGCAACTCGAAGGCGCTTGCTGCGCCGCAGCGACCGCCCGCTCGATCACGTCCTTGCTCACGGAACCGGGCGCAAAAGCGCGGATTGAATGGCGGGCCTTCACGAAGCGTACGAAATCCAATTGCGCATCCGCTTGAATCGCCTCGCGCGTAACCGTCTCCACCCCGCCTGACAGTGAGCCCATGGGTATCCGCACGCGCTGAAGGGCGTGACTGACAGCTGCCGGAACCGCCGCTTCCGCGTTGAAGGCAGCCCACTTCTCCAGCACCCGCAGACCAATTTCGCTGGCCGCCGCTTTCGCACCGCCGTCGAGAAGATCGCCCGCGAGGCGTTCTGCGCGCACGAGGCCAAAGCTCGGGCGGGCCGCCCTGAGCGCCATGCCGTACTCGAGAAAATGCGCATCAGCCATGATTCGCGCCGACCGGCTCTCCTCGGTTTGCACCTTTCGCATCCATGAGTGTTTTCGAAAGCGCCGGGCATCGTAGAAGATATTTCGCCAGAACTGCAGTTCGGCCGCGACGCGCGCCCAGGCCACGGCCAGCCGGCCTCTGGGCTTGTCAATTGTGCGCCCCGCCTCTGCCGAGGCTTTCGGGCCGGAGGTCTGTGCAGGGGCGCTCATCGGGTACCCTTCGGCCAGAGCAGCATCTCGGCATTCGCCTCGCCCAACGCCGGGATCTTCCGCCCCACCACAGCGCGGCACTGCGACATCCGAAACGGCGGGTTCGGCGCGCCGAAACTGCCCGCGGCATCCTCCACCGTGCCCAATACGCCGCGTGCCTTGGAGATCGGATCTTCGAGCGCTTCAGCTACGGTTCGATAACGCGAACACGGCACACCCGCGTCATTGAAGCGCTGTTCGCAGGTTTCGGCGGTTTGAGTTACGGTCCAGCCTTCGACATGGGCCATCAGCTCGGCCCAGTTCGCCTCGCGTTGGGCATGCGTGGCAAAGATCGGGTTGCCGCCCCAGGCGGGATCGCCGAGCACAGAAAGCATCGCGGCGAAGTTCTTGTCCGACAGCGGCACCACCATGACGAACCCATCCAGTGTCTTAACCGGAGTGTAGACGTGGCGCTTCCGGTTTTGCGGAAACTGCGCCTCCTGGCATTCGTAGACCATCATGGAAAGCAGGCTGTCCATCAGCGCCACGTCAATGTGCTGACCCTGGCCGGTCTGGCTGCGGGCCAGAAGCGCGGTCTGGATCGCGCCCCAGGCGTAAACGCCGGCAAGCACATCTGCATGGAACATCGCCGTCGGCGCGGGACGCTCGGCGCTCGGCTGAAACTCCATCAACGCGAGATCCAGACCGGAGGCGGCATGAATGATGGGCGCATAAGCCGGACGGCTGGCGGTGGCGCCCTCCTGACCGAAGCCGGAGATCGAGCAATAGACCAATGCCGGGTTGACTTCGGAGAGCGCCTTCCAGCCAAGACCGAGGCGCGCCATCACGCCGGGCCGAAAATTTTCGACAACGACATCCGCGCTCCTGGCGAGGCAAAAGGCATCGCGGCGGCCGTCCTCTGTCTTGAGGTCCAGCATGACACTCCGCTTGCCCGCGTTGAGCGTGCCGAAATAGGCCGACTCGCCGTCGCGCAGCGGGGGGCGCCCGCGCATCGCGTCGCCCTCCGGAGGTTCTATCTTGAGTACTTCGGCGCCAACATCCGCCAACAACCGGGTGCAGAACGGTCCAGCCATGACCTGGGTGAAATCGACCACCCGAATTCGGGTCGGCGCATCTGCTGTCATTGCTTGATCATCGACCGCGCAATGATCAAGCGCTGTATCTGATTGGTGCCCTCATAGATCTGGCACACCTTTGCATCGCGCATGTAGCGCTCGACCGGGTGATCCTGAAGATAGCCCGCACCACCGAAAACCTGAACGGCATCGGTGGTTACCTTCATCGCCATGTCGGAGGCGAATGTCTTGACCATGGAAGACATCATTGGAACCTTCGGATCGGTCGGATCGCTGTCGATCAATGCGGTGACCTTATAGAGCAGCGCCCGCGCCGCCTCGATCTGGATCGCCATGTCCGCCAGCATGCCCTGCACCATCTGGAACTCGGCAATCGGGCGGCCGAACTGTACCCTATCCTTGGCATAGCCGAGCGACGCATCAAGGGACGCCTGGGCAATGCCTATCGCGGCGGCGGCAACAGTCGGACGGTTGAGGTTGAGCACGCCCATCGCGTTCTTGAAGCCCTGCCCCTCCTCACCGACCATGTTCTCGGCGGGGACACGAACGTCCTCGAAGAAGAGATCGCAGTTCTTGATGCCGCGCAGGCCCATCTTTTTGGGACTGCCGCCGATCTTCACGCCCGGGGTGTCCATCGGGACGATGAAGGAGGAGATGCCGTCATTGCCCTTGCCCTCGGAGGTGCGGGCGAACAGCAGGATGTACTTGGCCTGGTCGGCCTTGGTGATAAACACCTTCTGGCCGTTGATGACGTAGTCGTCGCCATCGCGCTTGGCGGTGGTCTTGATCCCCGACACGTCCGAGCCGGTGTGCGGTTCGGTCAGACCTATGCAGGTGAGCGTGCGGCCCTCTGCGATCTCGGGCAAGTATTTTTTGCGCTGCTCCTCGGTCCCGTAGTGGGTCAGTGGCAGAGCCATCGCAATCGAGGTTGCACCCACGAGATGCGACACCGCGAAGGAGGCCTTAGCCACCTCCTCCTTGGCCATGCAGGCCATGGTCAGCGTGCCGCCGGGGCCGCCGTATTCCTCGGGAACCATAATCTGGACGAGGCCGAGGTCGCCGAAGATCGGCACCAGCGAATGCGGCATGTCGTCGTCCTGATCGATCTTGGCCGCGATCGGAGCGACCTCTTTTTCGACCATCCGACGCACGCTGTCCTGGAACATGCGCAGGTCGTCATTTAGTTCAGTTGAATCGTGCATGGCGATTGAATCCTCCTGGTTCCAGACCAATCTAATGGTCCGACCAAAGAGAGTCAATTCAGCTTTTCTTGCTCCAGAGGCTTTTGTGAACCCGGTCCAGGTGCTGACGAAGTTCGACCTTGGCGTCCTCGAACTTGCCCTCTCGGAGCATTTCCAGAAAGGCGACGCGGGAGTTGATCAGGTCTTCCGGCTCCATGTCGCTGATGCGAAAACGCAGGAACGTTTGCACCAGATCGGTCTGGGCATTTGTCGTAAACACCAGTGCGGAGTTGCCCGACAGCTCCGCGATCTGGTGGTAAAAATCGCGCGCCGCCGCCACGCGCCTCGCGGAATCGCCAGCCATCACAGCGGCGCGGGTTTCTTCAACGGCATTTGCAAGCGGCTCGAGATCCGGCGGATGGTCCAGTTGCCCAACCTTGTCCAAAACCATCTCCAGCAACAGGGTGCGCGCCTCGAACAAATCCTCAAGACTAATTGCATTTAACAGGATTAGGTCGCCCATGACCTGGGTCATCTGCGCGGTTCCGCCCGGCGCGACGAAAGCGCCGCCATGCGCCCCTTTGCGGGTGCGCACGAGACCGGCATTCTCGAGAATTCGCAGCGCCTCGCGAACGACGTTGCGGCTGACATTCAGCTGCTTGGCGAATTCCCGCTCCGGCGGAAGTTTGTCGCCGGGGCGCAGTTCGCCGTCCATCAGCTTGTCGCGCACGCGCTGAACCACGACCTCGAAGTTTCTGTCCTGACGCACCGGCGCAAACACCGGTTTGGACGTCTTTGAAGGATTTGCCGCCATGCTGACCTCGGTCTGTATCTGACCCCAAATTGCCCGATCGAAGAGGTCATGTCACCCCGACGCTTGCATATTCGTCGAGAATGCTAATGGTATGACCTAACTTGAACCACTGGCGGCGCAAAATCTTGGAACATTCCCGGCGACACCATGAGGAACCGGCCCTGTCCCGCCGGGAAACATTCTCCGCGGCGTTCCTTGCGAGCGCGTCCGTCCTCGTGCTGGTCGACAAGGTAAGCGGGCGGCACAGCGTTGCGCTTGTGGCGCTCGTCCTGGTGCTTCTGCCGGTGGTGACCAGTTGGCGCCGGATCGGCGGTCTTTCACGTCTAATGTCGGCGTTGGCTATTATCGCGACCCTCGCCTTCGCGCTGACCGGGGGCACGCTGGCGGCCTTTCTGCTCGCTGCGAGCCGCGCCCTGTTCCTACCGGCCCTGCTCGTCATGATGACGATCCTGCAGGCTTCGGCACAAAGCTCCGAGCCGGTAGCGCGCGTGGCGCGATTCGTCGTCGACCAGCCGCCTTCGCGCCGCTTCGCAATGCTGACGGTCGCAGGCCACATTTTCGGCATGTTGCTGAACCTCGCGGGCTTTCGCTTCCTGCTGGCCGTGGCGCTCGACCAGTGTCGGCAGATGACGTCGGACGCCGATGTGCTGGTCATAAAGGAGCGACGCGTCGTCAACGCGGTTCTCTGCGGCTTCGGGGCCACCATCATGTGGTCGCCCGTCGGCATCGCGCTGAACCTCCTGCTCCCCCTGATGCCCGACTTCGACTGGATCGACTACGCGCCCTACGGCATCTGCACCGTGCTTGTGTTCGTCGGGTTGCGCTTCCTGTTCGACAGCGTCGGTCCGAGGCCCATGCAGAAACGCGAACCCGCGTCCCGCAAGGGTGTCGTCCGCGCGACATTGCAATTGATCGCCCTGCTGCTCGGGGTCACCGGCGGCGCGGCCCTTGCCGACGTGACGCTCGGCATCCCGATGCAGGGTGCGCTCCTCATCGTTGTTCCGCTGGCCGCAATCATCTGGCGGCTGTGGTGCTCCCCCGGCCCGGCGCTCGGCAATCTTGCCGATCTCGCCACCAGCTCTTTCAGGGCCATGCCCAAGCCGGTCAACGAGGTCTCCCTGGTTCTGGCAACCGGCTATCTCGGCCTTATACTGGTCGAGCTGATCCCGATGGACTCCGTCCGTTCGCTGATCGGCACGCTCGATCTGTCGCCGGCCGGGCTTTGTGCGGTGATCGTTCTGCTGATCGCGGCGTTCAGCATGGTTGGCGTCAGCCCGATGATCACCGGCACGGTCTGCGTCGGCGCGGTTCTCGGCACCGGGCTCGATATCCCCTACCCAATGCTGTTGCTATCAGCGCTGACCGGCTGGGCGGTCGGCATGATGCTGTCGCCGGTGACCGCCACCATGATCGTCACCTCCGCGATCTCGGGGCGCCCGGCCAGTCAGGTGGGATGGCGATGGAACGGAGCGTTCACGATCACCTTCACGGTGCTCATGCTCGGCGCTTTCACAGTGTGGGGCTGGATGCTCTAGACGCGGATTCATGGCTGGCACCCTGCATCTGGCGCGACAGCATATAGGTATGCAGTCGCTCCATATGCGACTGCATTTCCCTGATCGCCGCCTCAGCATTGCGCTCTCGCAAATACCCCACAAACCGACGGCGCGACTCAGCGACATTCCAGCTTCGGTCCACGCCGATCTGCTTGATATAATAACCCAAAGGCTCGGTCACTGCCGCCATCAAGATGGACATTGCCTGGTTCTTCGTAGCTCTGGCGAGGATGGTATAGAATTCGATCGTATGGGCAGTCCGGTCCTCAATCTGCGCAGGGGTGCTCATCTGCTCCGTCTCGGAGATATTGATTTCCAGCGCCGCGAAATCCTCTTCTGTACCGCGCTCGCATGCGAGGACGATGATCTCCTTCTGAAGGCAGACCCGAGCCTCCATATAGTCCGCTAGCGAGAGGCCGCCGAGCGAGAGCAGATCGGAGATGGTCTGTGTGATCGGCCGCGCGTCGCCCTGCATCACGACCGCCCCGCCATTCACTCCCTTGCGCAGCGAAAGTACCCCTGCGATCTCAAGAGTTCGGAATGCCTCACGGATCGTGGCGCGACTGACATCCAGTGTCGTCGCCAATTCGCGCTCGGAGGGCAATTTGTCGCCAGCCTCCAGCCGTCCGGAAAGAATGGCCTGCCTGATCTGGTCGCACACCTCCTCGAAGGCGCGTTTTGTCTTTACCGGCCTGAAACTGACACCCTCGCCCACGAAACCTCCATCCGCAATTTTCTGCACCCTTGGTACACGTTTAAGTGTCAAGATCAAAGGTCAGGCCATTCTCTTTAAACGCAATCCTCATCCCGCTTAGCAGACGGTCAACCTCTGGTAACTGGTAGTATTGCATATTGGTCAGATCATTTGAAGTTGTCTAAGCTAACTGCGGAGTCCATGCCGACATATGGTGCGGCCTCCAGGAAACTTTTTTGGGAGGAAAGTATGAAGATAGTCAGGGCCATGAGCCTCCTTGCCTCGGTGGCCATCGCCACAACTGCGCAGGCTGAAAACATCGACCTGGCCTATGCGGCCTACGGTCCCCCGACCTCGTCAAACGTCGAATTCGGTGTAATCCCGTTTCTCGAGACCGCCAAGGAGATGAGTAACGGGACGATCAATTACACATTGCATTCCGGAGGATCGCTTCTTTCGGCCAAGGCGATGCTGGGCGGCATGACCGACGGACTTGTCGACGGCGGTCAGCTTCTGGCAGTCTACTTTCCGTCCGAACTTCCGGTTTCCAACCTCGCGATGGGCCTCGCGCCGATCCTTCGCTCCGGCGGCCCCGCGCTCGCGGCGGCGATCACGGAGTATGTGCTTCTCGATTGCCCGGAATGCAAAGCCGAGTTCGCCGAACACAACACGGTCTTCCTGGGTGCCTATTCGACAACCGCTTACAGCCTGCTGTGCTCGAAGCCGGTCGCGACCCTCGATGATCTGGCCGGAAAAAAGGTCCGGGTGCCGGGGGACTTCGCCTACCTTGCGTCTCACCTGGGAATGACCCCCGTGAACATGAGCATCGGCGAAACCTACGAAGGTCTTCAGCGCGGCGCGCTTGATTGCTCCCTCGGTCCGGTCGGCTGGCTTGAACAGTTCTCGCTCGGCGAGGTGGCCCCCTACGCCCTCGATATCAGCTACGGCGTGTCCTATGGCGGCCCGATTATCAGCCTGACCCAGTCCCTCTGGGATCGGCTGGACGACACCCAGAAAACCGCTTTTGAGACGGGCGCGGCGGTTGGTGTGTTCCGTGCCGCGAATGCCTATATCAAGACAGATCAGGACGTTCTGGCTTCGGCAGGAGACAAGGGGTACACCGTGACCGAACCTTCGGCGCCTCTGGTCGAAAAGCTTGGTGGGTTCGACGCGGCCTTCAAGGAAATCCTGCTCGATCGCGCCAAGAAAGGCGGCATTGAAAATGCCGACGAGATCGTTTCCGGGTTCGAAAAGACCCTGGCCAAATGGGAAACCATCGTAGGCGAGGTCGGGGACGACGAGGACGCTTTCGTCGATCGCATGATGAACGAAATCTACTCGAAGATGTAACCGCAGATAGCATCCCAATGCCAAGGGCCGCGGCAGGGCATTGCCGCGGCCCTTTTCATTTCATCGCCGGCTTCCGTTGGAAGTGGCAGGCGTTTGAGGGCGCCAATCCTGACTGTTAACCCGCCTTCTTTAGCAGTGCATTGCCAAGCGCAGGCTGTGGGACACGTCCAAAAATATCGACCGGCGTGAAGGATTCCATCAGCGCCTCAGTCACAGCGATGAAATGCTCCATCACCGGTGTCACGGACTCGCTATTCCAAGCCAGCGTAAGGGTGCTGCCTTTGACGCTCTCACTCAGCGGAATGTACTTGACCGTAGATATCTGGATATTCTGAAGCGAAGCCGGCACCAACGAATGCCCGAAGCCGGCACCCACAAGCCCCAGCAGAGCCTGCATGTCGGATGCCTCATGGGCAATGTTGAGCTTTCTTCCTGTCGCGCGGAGCCCCTCGAACATCAGGTCGCTGTATTCCTCGTTGGACGACCGGTACACTTGCACGAGCGGTTCTCTGGCGAGTTGCTCAAGCGAAATCCGGTTCAGCCGAGCCAGCGGACTGGATCTGGGTACTGCCGCAACGAACGGCTCCTCGAACAACTTTCGCGTAGAAAACTCCGAGGCGGCCATCGGTTCACGCAAGATCGCGATATCGATCCGCTCCTCTCGCAAGGCGCGCTGCTGTTCCAGCACGGTCATTTCCTGCAGGTGCAGTTTTACCCCTGGATGAAGCTCGTGGAATTTCGGCAGCAGCTCGGGAATTAACGAGTGGATCGCCGAGCAGACGGCGCCGACAGCCAGGTGTCCGGTCAGCCCGTTGGCAATGGCCCGCACGGATTCCGCCGCGAGCATCGTGGTATTGATGATCCGACGTGCATAGACTTGCAGGGCTTCACCTTCCTTGGTCAGCTTAACCTGACGCCTTGAACGCGTGAAAAGCTTGGCCCGCAGTTGGCTCTCAAGGGAAAGAATCTGTTGGCTCAACGGGGGTTGGGCAATGCCCATACGTTCTGCCGCGCGAGTGAAGTTGAGTTCTTCAGCGACGGCAAGAAAGTACCGAAGTTGCCGCAGTTCGATCCGCGGCAGATCCTCCAGTGCGGGTATTCTCAGCTTGAGAGCCTCGTTGAAAATCGTCCCGTTTCCGCTGGCCTGACACCCCATACCTCATCCTCCCGAAATGAAGTGCACCCATGGGACAGGATTTTCTGCCTTGGGCGCATGGATTTGGGACAATAGGGGTTTTCATTTCATTGGTCAAACTCTATAATGGTCAGACCAAAACGGAGTTGCTGGACCACAGGTTACAGCTCAAGCCACGAGCTCCGTAGCGGAATGTTTTGCCGGGAGGCGATGTCCGGGCCTTGCGACGCTTGTTGCGTGTGGACTTTCCGGAGAGAGGACTAATCATGGGACCGTTAAGCGGCCTGAAGATCATCGAGATGGGCGCCATCGGCCCCGGCCCGTTCTGCGCAATGCTTATGGCCGATCTCGGCGCCACTGTCTTGAGAATCGACCGCGAAACGGATGCCGGGCTCGGCGTCAAGAAAGAGCTGCGCCATGATCTGACCCGCCGCAATCGCCCGTCCATCGCGCTCGATCTGAAGTCTGACAACGGGCGCGAGGCTGCGCTCGAGCTGATCGCGGGCGCCGATGCCCTGATCGAAGGCTTCCGCCCCGGCGTGATGGAGCGGCTCGGCCTCGGCCCCGACATTTGCCTGGCGCTCAATCCAAAGCTCGCTTACGGGCGCCTCACCGGCTGGGGTCAGGACGGCCCCCTTGCCAAAACGGTCGGCCACGACATCAACTACCTCGCCCTCACCGGCGCCCTCTCGATGATTGGCAGCCGAGAGCAGGGCCCGACTATTCCGCTCAATCTGGTCGCCGACCTCGGGGGCGGAGCGCTTTACATGGCATTCGGACTGCTTGCCGCCGTCATGAGTGCCCGGGACACCGGCAAGGGGCAAGTGGTGGATGCGGCGATCATCGACGGCGTTTCCTCGATGCTGACGACCTTCCGCGGCTTCTCGGCAGCGGGCGATTGGACACACGAATACGAGAGCAATTTCATCGACGGCGGTGCGCCTTGGTACGCCTGCTATGAAACCGCTGACGGCAAGTACATCTCGGTCGGCGCGGTCGAACGTAAATTCTACGCCGAGCTACTCGATGGCATGGGTCTGTCACACGATTACCTCGACCGTCAGATGGACCGCGCCTCATGGCAGGAGCAGAAGGCGGTCTTTGCCAAGGTGTTCCGTAGCCGCAGTCGCGCCGACTGGGAGTCGATCTTTGAGGGCCGCTCCGCCTGTTTTGCCCCGGTCCTCACACTTGAGGAAGCAGCGAATCATCCGCAGATGACAGAGCGGCGGGCCATGATCGATATCGCTGGGATCCGCCAACCCGCCCCCGCCCCACGGTTCAGTCATTCCATACCGGATATGCCGGATGGGCCCAGCAAGAGCGGTGAAAGCACGGCCGCCGCGCTCACCGCCTGGGGTGTCGATCCCGCAGGTTTCGCGCGCAAATTCAGTTGAGAGGAACCATTCGTGACCAATGATCAGACAGCCCCACGCCCCTTCACCGGCCTGCGTGTGGTGGACTTTACGACTCTCATCGCCGGCCCCTACGGAACGCGCTACCTCGCCGATCTTGGCGCGGAGGTCATCAAGATTGAGACACCCGAAGGCGACTACCTTCGCACCCAGGCGCCACTGCGCGACGGGCACAGCACCTATTTCGGTCAGCTCAACTGCGGCAAGAAGAGCGTTGCGCTCAACCTGAAAGACCCGGACACGATCGCGGAGCTGAAAAAGCTCATCGCCACCGCCGACGTACTGGTCGAGAACTTTCGCCCAGGCGTCATGGCGCGCTTCGGGCTGGACTTCGAGACACTCTCCTCGTTGAACCCGCGCCTGATCTACTGTTCCGTCTCCGGGTTCGGCCAGGGTGGCATGGGCGCCGAGCGTCCCGCCTATGCCCAGACGATCCACGCGACCTCGGGCCTCGAACTGGTCAATCTGCGCTATCAGGACGAGCTGACGCGCCCGGCAAACAGTTGCCTCTTCTATGCAGACGTCCTCTCGGCCGTTTACGCGTTCAGTGCAATAAATGTGGCTCTCTATCACCGCGAGAAAACCGGCAAAGGCCAGTTCATCGACGTCTCGCTGCTGGAAAGCACGATGAACCTCATGCCATACGACGTGCAGGAAGCGCAGTTCCCGGCACCTATCTCCCGCCCTGTCTACAAGCCCGTGCGCAGCAGCGACGGCTTCGTGATCCTGATGCCGAACACGCAGCGAAATTTCGTGCAAATGGTAGAGGCTATGGGGCACCCGGAATGGGCCGAGGATGAACGTTTTTGCGATGTCATGGCTCGCTACAACAACTACCCTGCGCTGCTAGCCCAACTCGAAACCTGGACGATGAAACACACCAGCGCAGAGTGTGAAGAGATATTAACCGCCGCGTCAGTCCCCTGCGCCCGCTACCGCACAATAGCGGAGGCGCTTGAAGATCCGCTCTTCGCCGAACGCGGCGCGCTCCAGACGGTGAGCGACCCGGCGGGCGACTACCTGGTGACCAACCTGCCCTTCAAGATGTCGTGCGCCGAAACGGCCGCCATGCCGACTGTCTCGAAAGTGGGTGAGTACAAGCTCTCGGATTTTCTCTGATACGCTTTGGACGCCCGCCAGGGTGCCCACTTTCGGACGAGAAAGGCCCACGCTCCCTCCCGGCGTGGGCCTTCCTTTTCCAGGAGCGCTCCGGTCGGGCGCCAGGCTCAGGACCCTAGATCAGTTCATGTAGTTCGGCAGGAACAGCGTTACCTGAGGGAAAAAGATCAGGATCGCCATAACCATCACTTCCGCCAGCAGGAACCAGGTTACTCCCTTGAAAATATCGGTCAGACGAACGGCATCCCCAACCACGCCCTTCATGACGAAGACGTTAAGCCCCACCGGCGGCGTAAGCATACCGATCTCGATGTACTTCACCAGGATGATGCCGATCCAGACGAGGTTGATGTTGGCGGTTTCGAAGACCGGCAGCAGGATCGGCAGGGTCAGCAGCAGCACGCCCAGCGGATCCAGAAAGCAGCCGAGCAGGATATAGACTACCGAGATTGAAAAGATGATCGCCAGCGGGCTGGCGCCGCCTGCCGAGATCATGTCGGCCAGCAGGTTGGGTATGCCGGAGAAGGCGAGGAATCGGGTGAACAGCGCGGCACCAATGGCGATCAGGATGAGCGTCGCCGTGGTTTCCGCTGCTTCGATGAGGCTCCGTTTGAGGAGCTTGAATGAGAAGGTGCCCTGCAGAATCGTCACGAAGATGGCCAGGACAACGCCGGCAGCGCCGGACTCTGTCGCCGTCATGATGCCGCTGTAGATGCCTCCGATCACCGCAAGGACAAGAACCGGCAACGGCCAGATCGGCCGCAGGATCGCCCAATGGCCTGCCAATGTCAGCCTTTCGCCCTTGTAGGGCGGCGCGAGGGAAGGACTGAGCTTGACGCGCACGATGATCAGCGTGGCATAGGCGAAGGCGGTCAAAAGGCCGGGTACGATCCCCGCGATCAGAACCTGCCCCACCGGCGCCTGCGCGAAAATAGCATAGAGAACGATGATGATACTCGGCGGGATAACCGCACCCAAGGTGCCGACAGCTGTGGCGACGCCGGTGGCAAGTCCCGGATTGTAACCGCTGGCCAGCATTTCGGGCACGGCGACCCGACCCAGCGTCGCAGTAGTCGCCATACTGGAGCCACTGGCAGCGGCAAAACCCGCACCGGCAAAGTTGGTTGCCACGGCCAGCCCGCCGGGCAGCCCCCCCAGCCAGACTCGCATCGCCTTGTAGAGACTCGATGTCATGCCGGAATTCGCGATGATCGTCCCCATCAGCAGGAACATCGGGATCGCCGAGAGCGTCCAATGCGCGGTAAAATCGTAAGGGATGCCCTTAATCGCGCCGATGGCGCCATTCAAGCCGCGGATCATCCAGAGGCCGATCATCGAGACGATTGAAAGTGCGATCCCGACCGGCACCCGAATAGCCAACAGGGCAATGAGCGCAACCAGGCCTACGCCGCCGATAAGCATTGTATCCATGGTCAGATGCTCCCCCGCCGATCGCCGACCAGATCGGCGATCCTCCGGTCCTGCCCCTTGTAGAGCACCGAGGCCAACCGCAGGATTTGCGCCAGCAGGACAAGGGCGAAGATCGCGCCGCTGACGACCAGGATCCATCGCGACGGCCAGGTCGCAAGATTGAAATACTGGGTCAGGGCGAACTCACCTTTCCGGGTCTTTTCGAGAGCCACGATCAATGAGGCGTAAGTGAAGGCCACCGCGTAAATCAGGGTAATGATGAGAGCGATGAATTCGACGAACATGCGTATCCGGGCCGGGGCGCTGAAGACCAGAATATCGACAGAGATGTTGCGGTCATGCAGTTGAGCATAGCCCAGCGCAAGGAAGGAGGCGGCAACCATGTAGTAGTAGGTGCCAAACTCCAGAGTTCCGGCAATAGGCTTGCCGAACAGATTCCGCATCGCCACGTCGGTGGTAATGTGAAAGGCCATCAGCAGCAATAGTATCGCGCCGAGCCAGAGCGCGGCCCGGGCCGCCAGCGTCGCAATACGGTCGATCAATGCGATCATTCATATCCTCCCCGGATGGCTGGAAGAAGGTTTGACACCTTCGTGCTCGCGCAAGGCTCCGCCTCCGTAGCGAGGCACAGTGCACCGCCCCGATTCGTGCGTCCAATACGTTATCACGGGGCAGTGAGAGGTCAGGGCTATCAAAGGACTATCTCGCCCACACCTTTTTGTACGCGCCTCTAAGATGCATTTCGTCTTGGCCTCCATCGCTTCCGGCATCCTAGACTTTGGACCAAGCCATTCGATCCATCTCTTTCAAAACGAGCTTCAGGAGCATTCAACGGTGAAAGTTGGCTTCATAGGCTTTGGTGCCATCGGAACCCCGATGGCGGCTCGCATCCTTGAGGCGGGCTACAAGCTATCCGTTTGGAACAAAACTCCGGCGAAGGTTGCGGAACTGACGGCGCGAGGGGCGCGGCAAGCTTCAACACCGGCTGAGCTGGCCGACTCGTGTGATGTCCTGTGTATCTGCGTCACCGGCGTTGAGGCGCTGGAGGACGTGATCTTCGGCGCCGCCGGCGTGACAAAATCCCCGACCCCGCCAACGTATGTGGTGGATCATTCCACTGTTCCAATAGAAGACACACGCGGCATGGCAGCCCGCCTGGAAGAAGCGACCGGCAGCATATGGGTCGATGCCCCCGTGTCCGGAGGCGTCGTCGGGGCGGAGCGAGGAACCCTTGCCACTTTCGTCGGCGGACCGGAAAAAGCTGTCGATGCCGTCAGGCCCATACTCGCCTGCTTTTGCGACAACATCACTCACATGGGGCCAACGGGCACCGGTCAGGCGACCAAGGCCTGTAACCAGATGATCGGATTCCTGTCGGCGTTCGCCGTGGCAGAAGCGCTGGTGCTGGGCGAGCAATTGGGCATCGACTACAATAAGTTACCCGATGCCTTCGCCGGCGGGTTCGCGGACACGCCCGCGATCAGAGAGTGGCGACGCAACATGGCAGAAGGACCGCTGATCGGCCTGCCGTTGCATACCGAAGCTATGCGCGCCTTCCTCTCCAAAAGACCGGCTCTTCCCGCATACGAAGGCGCGAGCCCCGCCAACCTGCGCAAGGATATCGACATCATACAGGCGCTTGCCAGGCAAACCGGTACAACGTTGCCCCTGATAGAACAGATGGCTGTGGTGGTCGGCCTACTGCACGCCAACAGGGAAGGATAGCCGATGCAACTCGATCTGACGGGCCTGAACGCGGTTGTGACCGGTGCGAGCAAGGGCATTGGCTATACCACCGCTTTGACATTCGCCCGTGAAGGCGCGCGGGTGACCCTGGTCGCGCGGAATGCGGACACCCTCGCCGAAGCGGCCGCGCGCATCGCGGAGGAAACGGGTACCACGCCCGACACGATTGGTGCCGACCTCGCCACTTCCGCGGGCGTTGAGCAATTAGCGATGCAGTCCGGGCCACTGGATATACTGGTCAACAATGCCGGCGCCATTCCGCCCGGCGACCTTCAAGCCATAGACGAGAAGACATGGCGGATGGGCTGGGATCTCAAGGTCTTCGGCTACATCAACCTCACGCGCGCACTCGCGCCGCGAATCGCCGAGCGGAATGGGGTCATCATCAATGTCATCGGCGCCGGGGCCGAGAGCCTTAGCCCGGACTATATTTGCGGGGCCGTCGGAAATGCGGCGCTCGTCGCCTTCACACGCGCCTACGCAAAACAGTTCCGGGCGATGGGCGGCCGGATCGTCGGGCTCAATCCCGGACCCGTCGCGACGGAGCGGATGCAGCTCTTTCTCAAGGCACGTGCGGCAGACGAATTCGGGGACGAGGGCCGAGCCGCGGAATTGACTGCGAGCCTCCCCTACGCCCGTCCGGCGTCGCCGCAGGAAATTGCCAACGCCGTCGCGTTCCTGGCTTCTCCCCGATCCGCCTACACCAACGGAACCGTTCTTTCTATTCACGGCGGCGGTTGAACCGCGCCGCAGCAAGGGGAAACTGATGGCTTTCAATCACGATGTTGTCGCAACCCTGGTTTTCCCGCCGGTGACCCAGACACCAAGCGCCCGGGACTGCCAGCTCTATGCGCTCTCTGTCGGCTTCGGCCAGGATCCGACTGACCGGCGAGACCTGCCATTCGTCTACGAGAAGCATCTGCGGGTGGCGCCCACGATGGCGGCAGTGCTCTGCACGCCGGGACATTGGGTGGCAGACCCGAAACTCGGCATCGATGCGGACTCGGTGCTGCACGGAGAACAATCCGTGCGTTTGCACCGCGCCATTCCGGTCGGGCAGCCGCTGACCGGCCATTCTCGCATCGTCAATGTCTGGGACAAGGGAACAGGCAAGGGCGCGCTCGTCGAGCTTGAATGCCAGGTCAGCGATGCAAACGGCACACTGCTCTGGACGGTTAACCGGACTGCCTATCTGCGCGGAGAAGGCGGGTATGGCGGCGCGGTGCAGCCGAAAGGACGGCCTTGGACGTTGCCGAACCGCAAGGCCGATATCGTCTGGGATTTTCCCACGAGTGGGCAGCAGGCCCTGCTCTATCGACTCAATGGCGATCTGAATCCCGTCCATGCCGACCCGGACATCTCAAGCGCCGTCGGCTTTCCGCAGCCCGTACTGCATGGTCTGTGCAGCTACGGCATCGCCGGTTGCGCGCTCTTGAAAACAGTTTGCGAGCATGACGAGTCGCGTGTTCGTACCCTGTCGGTGCGCTTTTCCGCTCCTGCCTTTCCGGGCGACACCATCCGAACCTCGATCTGGCGGGAAGGATCTCGCGCCCTTTTTACCTGCACCGCGCTTGAGCGGGGCGTTCAGATCATCACCAACGGCACCATGGAACTTCACGAAGGAGCGTCGACATGAGCCTCGTCCTCAAGGACACCCCATCTCCGAGCATCGGCCTGCTGACCCTTAACCGGCCTGACGCGCGCAACGCCCTGTCCTTCGAACTGCGCCAAGAGCTTATCGACGGGCTTGCCGAATTTGCCGAAGACGAGGCTATTCGGTGCGTCATACTGACGGGCGGAAACGAGATCTTCGCCGCCGGCGCCGATCTGAGGCAATTGGGTGAGACGAACTCCATCGACATGATGCGGATCGGGGCAGAACGCTACTGGCTGGCCATCAGCGCCTTTCCCAAGCCGCTGATCGCCGCCGTCAACGGGTTTGCATTGGGGGGAGGTTTCGAATTGGCGATGCACGCCGACATCATCATCGCCGGAGAGAGCGCTCGTTTCGGGTTGCCCGAGGTCAAGGTCGGGCTGATACCCGGCGCGGGAGGCACCCAGCGTCTTCCCCGAGCAATCGGCAAGTTCGCCGCAATGCGTTTCCTTCTGACCGGCGATACGATGAGCGCTGAAAAGGCCGAACGCCTCGGCCTGGTCAGCGAGGTTGTCGCCGACAGTGCTGTTCTCACCACGGCGCTGGACATCGCCGGGCGCATCGCTCAGCGCGCACCGCTCGCCGTGCGGCAGGCGAAAGAGGCCGTACTTTCGGGTGCCGACGTCCCGCTCGACGCCGCATTGAAGATCGAGCGCAAGGCGCTGCAACTCCTTATGTCCTCCGAGGACAAAGCCGAAGGCATCGCCTCTTTCCTCGAAAAACGCCCTCCGGTGTTTCGCGGCAGATAAACACACATTCGCGCCTGAACCGAAAATCCGACTGCAGGACCATACTGATCGCACGGAGTTGACATTGGTGCGACTCATTGCAATGGTAAGACCAATTAAAAGTTTGAACTTATTGGAACCGAAGGCACTCGAGCTAGTGAGAGGAGTCGCGATACAATGCGCAAAACGCTGTTCTCGGTAGCGACCTGGATCGCTCCGTGGTGAAAAATTTGGAGTATCGCCAGCCCAGGGATGACGTCTGGGATCACATCGACTTGCTCCTTGACGACTCGCTGCGAGCGTTCCGCGGGGAAGTTCGTCAATTCCTACGCACTGCCGTGCCGGACGAGACCCGCGCCCGGCTCGACATGGGTTATTCGGCAACCAAGTCCGAAGTCGTCGCCTTTCTGAAAAAGTTGAGCGCCAAGGGCTGGGTCGCTCCCGCTTGGCCTGTCGAATACGGTGGCACCGGCTGGTCGCAACTTCAGCGCTTTGTCTACACAATCGAGCTCGGAAACAATGCGGCGCCGTCGGTCCCGCCGTTCGGCACAGCCATGGTCGGCCCAGTGCTCTACACTTTCGGCAATCAGGATCAAAAGGACCTGTACCTGCCGCGCATCCTGAGCGGCGAAGACTTCTGGTGCCAAGGCTTTTCCGAGCCCGGATCAGGTTCCGACCTGGCAAGCCTGAAGACCCGCGCCGAAGACAAGGGCGACCATTACCTGCTGAACGGCCAGAAGATCTGGACCTCGAAAGCCCATTACGCAGACCGGATCTTCCTGCTGGCCCGCACCGGCGAAGGCGCCCGCAAGCAGGAGGGTATCTCCTTCTTCGTGCTCGACATGGACACGCCCGGCATCGAAATCAAACCGATCATCTCCATCGACATGTCCCATTCGCTCAACGAAGTGTTCTTCACCGATGTGAAGATTCCCAAGACCGGACTTGTTGGCGAGGCAGGCAAGGGCTGGAGCTATGCGAAGTTCTTGCTCGGCAACGAACGCACCGGGATTACCAACATCGGCAGGTGCCGCCGCCAGGTCGCTCGGCTCAAGCGGATCGCACGCGCTAGCCACGTTGGCGACACGCCGTTATGCGCCGATCAGGCCTTCCTGCGAGACCTCGCACGGATCGAAGCCGATCTCACGGCGCTGGAGATCACCGAAATCCGCCTCCTGTCCACGGGGCGCGATAGCGCCTTCGCCAACGTCGGGCCATCGGTGCTCAAGTTGAAGAGCGCCGAGATCCAGCAAGCGCTTGCCGAGCTCATGGTCTCGGCCCTCGGCCCGTTCGCGGCCGGACGCGGCCCGCAGTTCGTCGAGGCGGTAGAGGATGTCAGCGATCTTCCCCAAGTCTTCTTCGATGGAGCGCTGGCCGAATACCTCTTCGGCCGCGCCACCTCGATCTATGGCGGCACCAACGAAATTCAGCGCGAGATTCTCGCCAAGGCTACCCTGGACACGCTGCAATGAGCTTTCTCGACCACTTGATGCCTTCCGACGAGGCGGAAATGATCCGTGACAGCGCCACGCGTTTTACCGGCGCCGTCAGCGAGTCGGCGCTGCGACAATCCGATGGCTTCGCTGCCGAACGCTGGGCCGGGATGGCCGATCTCGGCTGGCACGGAGTCCTGGCGGACGACGCCGCGGGCGGCCTCGGGCTTGGCGCGGCGGAGGCGGCAATCCTGGCATATGCGGCGGGCCACGCCCGCCTGCCCGAACCCTTCGTGGCCTCCTCCGTCACGGCGTTGACCGCCCTTCGCACCGCCGGCGTCGGCATTGACGTGCTGGCCGGCCTGGTCGCGGGAAGCCGCATCTTCGCGCCCGTCGGCTTCGGCCTTCCGGTCGGCCTGGCCACTCCGCTGTCCGTCGCACCCGACAAGGAAGGCGCCTCGCTTTCCGGCACCGTACCGTTGTGCGAGGTCGGCCCTCACACAACCGATTTCCTGATCTTCGCGGACGGCCCCGAGCCGATGCTCGCGCGGCTGCCGAGCGTGGCCGACGGCATCTCGATCGCCCCTTATCGGGGCATTGACGGGCGTCATCTGGGCAAGGTGCATCTCGACGACTGCACCGTCGGCGACGAAGCGATCCTGGCCCGGGGCGCGGCGGCGCGTAACGCCGTCGCGAAAGCGGAGGCCTTCACCGTCGCAGCACTTTGCGCCGATGCTGTCGGCACCATAGACAAGGCGCTTGTCTTGACCCGCACCTACCTGAACGAACGCCAGCAATTCGGCCGCCCGCTGGCCAGCTTCCAGGCCCTGCGCCACCGCTTCGCCGACATCGGCGTCGAGGCGGAACTGGCCCGCAGCATGGCCGAGATGGCCAGCTTCGCCGCTCAGACGCTCGCCGACCCCGCGCCGCTGCTCGACCGCGCCCGCGCCCGCATATGCCGGGCCGCGCAGACGGTCGGCCAAGCCACGATTCAATTGCATGGAGGGATGGGCATGACCGACGAAATGGCCATCGGACACTATTTTCGCCGCCTGATCTGCCTGCAGGCGCTGCTTGGTCAGGAAGCCGGGAGCCTGCGTCTCCGCAGCGCCGCACTCGCCGCCGAAATCGACGCCGAAGCAAGCCTGGAGGCCGCGCAATGAGCCGCGCCTGTATCGTCGGCGCCTTCGAGCATCCGACCCGCAAGGCCGAAGGCATTTCGGTCGCGCAACTGCACATGCAATCCGCCCGGGGCGCGCTCGCCGACGCCGGGCTGACTTTCGACGACGTCGATGGCTACTTCTGCGCGGGCGACGCCCCCGGCCTCGGCCCGATGTCGATGCTGGAATACATGAACCTCAACGTCAGCCATTTTGACTCCACCGATTCCGGCGGATCGGCCTATCTGGTTCACGTCGCCCATGCGGCGCAGGCGATTGCCACGGGCAAGTGCAACGTCGCGCTGATCACTCTGGCGGGGCGCCCGCGCGCGGCGGGCATGAAGTCCGCGAAAATGCCGTTGGCCCCCACGCCGGACACGCCGTTCGAAGCGCCCCACGCCGCTTCGATCGTCGAAATGTATGGAATGGTCGCGGCCAGGCATATGCACGAGTTCGGCACCACCTCCGAGCAACTCGCCTGGATCAAGGTCGCCGCCTCCCATCACGCGCAACACAACGAAAACGCCATGTTGCGCAACGTCGTGACCGTGGAGGACGTGGTCAACTCTCCGATCGTATCAGCTCCGCTGCACCGGCTCGATTGCTGCGTCGTCAGCGATGGTGGCGGGGCGCTCGTCGTGACGAGCGAGGCCGTTGCCAAATCCCTGTCGCGCCCGCTCGTGGCCGTGCGCGGCTCCGGCGAAGCCATCAGGCACCCGTCCGCGGGGCGGATCGACCTGACCACGTCCGCTGCCGCCGTCTCCGGCCCGCGGGCCTTCTCCGAAGCGGGAGTGACGCCGGCCGACATCAAATACGCCTCGATCTACGACAGCTTCACCATAACCGTTCTGGTCGCGCTCGAGGACCTCGGGTTCTGCGAGAAGGGCAAGGGGGGCGCCTTCGTGGCCGACGGCAACCTGATTTCCGGTATTGGCCGGCTGCCCTTCAACACCGATGGCGGCGGCCTGTGCAACAACCACCCCTCCAACCGGGGCGGCATGACCAAGGTCATTGAAGCGGTGCGCCAGTTACGCGGAGAGGCCCACCCCGCTGTCCAGGTCGCCGACTGCGACCTCGCGCTTGCCCATGGCACGGGAGGCTCGCTCGCCACGCGCCACGGCTCCGCAACCCTCATTCTGGAAAGGCAGTAGCCATGAACATCGCTGACATTGCCGAGGTCCAGTTCGATGCGGCCTCATTCTGGGAAGCCGCCAAAACCCACCGGCTGCTGGTAGCGCGCTGCAACGCCTGCGGCGAAGCCCACTATTACCCGCGCCAGATCTGCCCGTTCTGTCGCGCCGACGACGTCGAGCTGGCGCCCGCCAGCGGGCGGGGCACGATCTACAGTCTTTCGGTCACCGAGCGCCCCGATCACCGACGCGTCGTGGCCTACGTCACGCTGGAAGAGGGACCGACGATGATGACGCGCATCATCGACGCACCGCAAGACATCGCCATCGGCGACGCGGTGACGGTCGATTTCGAAGCGAGCCCGGACGGGCTGACCGTGCCGGTATTTCGCAGGACATGAGCAAGCAGGAACAGGAAACGCACATGCAGAATCTCGGAACGCTCGAAGGCAAGGTGATCGTCATTACCGGTGCAGGTCAAGGGATTGGGCGCGCTTTGGCAGGGATGATCACCGATCTGGGCGGCACCGTCGTCGCGGTGGACCTCAACGGAGAGGCGCTGGAAGCGCTGAAGGCGGATATTCCGACCGCAGAGATCTTTACCGGTGACGTGAGTGACGCGGCCTTCGCCGCCAGCACCGTTGCCGCGGTGCGCGACAAGGGGCTGCGCCTGACCGGGCTGGTCAACAATGCGGGCATTATCCGCCCGGCGATGTTGCTCAAGATGGAAGAGTCCCAGTGGGACGACGTGATCCGGGTGCACCTCAAGGGCGCATATCTTTGGACCCAGGCCGTAGGCAAGGCGATGATCGCCGACGCCGGCGAGTCGAAGAAGACCTCCGGCGCGCTTGTGCATGTGTCGTCCATCGCCGGACGCTCCGGCTCGATCGGACAGGTCAACTACGCCGCCGCCAAGGCCGGGATCTTCGGCATCTCCATGACCGCCGCAAAGGAGTGGGCACGTTACGGAATCCGCTCCAATACCGTGAGCTTCGGGGTGGTCGAAACCCCGATGACAGAGGTGGTCCGCAGCGAGAAGTTCCGCGAAGACATTCTGTCACGCATCGCCTTGGGCTACTGGGCCGAGCCACTGGAAGTGGTGCGCCCCGTGGCGTTCCTGTTGTCGGATTCCGCGTCCTACATCACCGGCCAGAACCTCGGCATCGACGGCGGCATGAACATCAATATCTGAACTGGCAACACTGGAAATGCGTTAGCGGGCGCCATCCCGCATTCAAGGGAGGAAGAACAATGAAACTGAAGGTTATCAAGAGCGTGGCCACGGCCGCTGTTGTCGCGCTGGCGAGCAGCACCGCAATGGCACAGGACAGTCTGCCAAGCACTGTCGTCTGGACCACCTATGACACCGGCGGCGCGATGCACACCGCCGCTGTCGCCATCAGCAGCGCGCTAAAGCAAAGCGAAGATGTCAATCTGCGCGTCCTCAGCGCGGGCAATGGCGTCGCGCAGCAGTCGACACTGAAAACCGGGCGTGCGGACTTCGTCCTCGCTGGGTTCGATGTGTATTTCGCCCAGGAAGGCGCCTACCAGTTCGGCGCGAAGGATTGGGGTCCGCAGCCTGAGCGCCTCGTGCTGACCAGCATGACCGACCAGAGTTTCGGACTGGCGATCGCCCCCGACCTCGCGGAAAACGTCAAGAGCCCGCGTGATCTCGACGGTTTGCGGATCGCCTTCGTGCAGGGCTCGCCGTCGATCGAAGGAGCGCTGAACACGCTCATCATGGCCTGCGGCGGCCTCACCTGGGATGATGTGACCAAGGTCGACGTGCCGGGCTTCGGCGCGTCCGTCGACGCCTACATGAACGATCAGGCCGACGTCTACTTTACCTCCACCAACTCCGGCACCTCACTGCGCGCCGAAGCCTCGTCGCGCGGGCTGGCCTGGGTGCCGGTGCCATTCTCCGATACCGAGTGCTGGGACAACATCCGCGCCAGCGATCCGCGCTGGATCCAGAAGGTCGCCAAGGAAGGCGTCAACATCCCCAAGGACGGGATCGAGATGGCCAGCTATCCCGACATGATGCTCAATACCATGAGCGGACGCGACGACGGCCTTGTCTATGCGATGGTCAAGGCGATCTACGACGATTTCGACAACATCTCCAAGGCCGCCCCCACCACATACGGACTGGCCGCCGACCGGCAGATCCTCGACTACGTGGTGCCATTCCACGATGGCGCCATTCGCTACTTCAAGGAGGCAGGCCTCTGGAATGACGAGCTTCAGGCCCACAACGATGCGCTGGTGAAGCGCCAGGATGTGCTCGCCGCCGCATGGAAAGAGACCATGGATCGCGGCATTTCCGACGATGCTGAATTCGCCGCCGCCTGGAAGGAGGCGCGCATCAAGGCGCTCGAAGCCGCCGGTTTCGAAGTCCCTGTCAAAGACTGGTAGTTCGCCAAGGGGCCCGGCGCATCCGTGCGTCGGGCCTTCGGCTGTCCCTGCGTCGGGCGCGACGCCCAGCAACAACGAAGGCTCCGGACAATGACCAGGCTCTCTCAGTGGATCATATTCGCCTTTTCCGCGCTCGGCCTCCTGCTGACGGTAAACCAGACCTTTCTGTTCTCGCGCGTGATCGGCGTGGTTTTCAACGGTCAGACGTTCCTTTACGTGCTGACGCTGGTGTTCTTTCCGATCATCTTTCTGATCATGCCGCGCGCGGCGCGCGTGAAGGGAGAGGTCGGCCTGATGGATTGGGCGCTCTTCCTGCTGGCTTGCCTGTGTTCGGGCTACCTGATCCTTCACGCCAACGACGTCATCTATTCGAGCTGGCAATTCACGGCTCCTACTCAGGCGCAAATCGTCGCCGGGATCACCTGGCTCCTGGTTCTGGAAGGCGCGCGCCGCACCAATGGCTGGCCGCTGACGATCGTCGTGCTGCTGGTCTCGCTCTACCCGACCGTCGCGGACCATATGCCGGGCCCTCTCAATTCCATGTCGCTGCCCATATCCGACGTCGCGGCCTACCACCTCTACAGCTTCGAGAGCGTTTTCGGTGTGCCGATGCGGGCGTTTGCCGATCTTGTCGTCGGCTTCATTGTCTTCGGGCTGGCGTTACAATTCACCGGGGCTGCAAAGTTCTTCAACGATGTCGCCTTTGCTCTCATGGGCACGGTGCGTGGCGGCGCGGCCCACGTCGCCGTGGTGTCGAGCGCGCTGCAAGCCTCGATCAGCGGAAGCGTAATCTCGAACGTCATGACCAGCGGATCGGTCTCGATCCCTGCGATGAAACGCACGGGCTTTTCGGCCTCTTATGCGGGCGGCATCGAGGCGGTCGCATCCACCGGCGGCGTGCTGACCCCTCCCGTGATGGGCACCACCGCCTTCATCATGGCGACTTTCCTCTCAATTCCCTACACCGAGGTCGCCCTTGCGGCCGCAATCCCCGCCGCACTTTTCTACATCGGCCTCCTGCTGCAGGTGGACGCCTACGCCGCGCGGCGTGGCCTCAAGGGCTTGTCCCGGGCGGAACTTCCCACCCTCGCCGAGGCCTTCAAAGGCGGTTGGCACTACTGCCTCGTCTTCGTAGCGCTCATCACCATGCTGGCCCAGGGCATGAACGAAAGCCGCGCGGCCTTCTACGCCACCGGCCTGCTCCTTGTGGTAAACCAGTACCGGCCCGAGAACCGGGTCGGCCTCGCCGGCCTCCGTGAAATGATCACCGGCATCGGACGCGGACTTTCGGAGATCATCGCGATCATCCTCGCGATCGGCATGATCGCAGGCGGGCTGGCGGCCACCGGCATCCTAAGCACGCTGAGCACCGAGCTTGTCTTTCTCGCCGGCGACGCACCGATCATGCTGCTCATAATGGGCGCCCTTACCTCGTTCGTGCTCGGCATGGGAATGACGGTTTCGGCCTGCTACATCTTTCTCGCCATCGTGCTGGTGCCCGCATTGGTCAAGGTCGGGTTCAACCCGCTCGCGGTGCATCTCTTCGTCATGTACTGGGGTATGCTCTCCTTCGTCACGCCGCCGGTCGCCATCGCCACGTTCGCCGCCGCGGCCATTGCCAAGGTCCCCGCAATCAAGATCGGTTGGCACGCGATGCGGCTGGCCTCGGTGATGTACTTCGTGCCGTTCTTCTTCGCGATGAACCCGGCGCTGATCCTGCAGGGCACGCCTTACGAGATCTTCACTTCCATCATCACGGCGGTCTGCGGTGTGGCGGCGGTGTCGTGGTCCTTGCAAGGCTACATGCTGGGCGTTGGTGGGATCGCCAACTCTGTCGCAGGCGTCGCGACCCGCGCGGTGCTGATGCTAGCCGGGCTCATCCTGGCCTCACCGGGCAACGCATCGCTGGGTCTCAACCAGCTCGAGTTCGCCGCCATTGGCATCGTCCTCATCGCCCTGTGCGCTCTCGCCATCCGTACCCTTCCCGGATGCGCCATGACCGCCCCCGTGTCCGCAAGTCCCGCCGGAGAATGAGATGACAACACCTGATATACTGCTGCGCGAAGAGATCGGCGCCGTAACGCGGCTCACCCTCAACCGCCCAGAACGAATGAACGCGCTTTCCGGCCAGCTCGCCCGCGCCCTCGATCTGGCCTTGACCGACAGCCTGGCCCCCGGCAGCCCGACCCGTGCCCTGCTCATCACCGGAGCCGGACGCGGCTTCTGCGCTGGAGCGGACCTGACGGAAAGGCTTGAGGTTCCCGAGGGCAGCACAGTGCTCGAAACCTGGTATCATCCTATGATCCGCCGGCTTCGGGCCTACCCGCTGCCCGTCGTCGTGGCGGTCAACGGCATTGCCGCCGGAGCGGGCATGAGCCTCGCGCTGCTTGGCGATATCGTGACCTGCGCCGAAAGCGCCTCCTTTCTGCAGGCCTTCGTCAAGGCCGGACTGGTTCCCGACTGCGGTGCGAGCTGGCTGCTGCCCCGCCGCATCGGCGAGGCCCGGGCGCGCGAAATGGCGCTTCTGGCGGAACGGCTGCCGGCGGCGCAGGCGCTCGACTGGGGCCTGGTCAATCGCGTCTTTCCGGACGAGAGCCTGCAGTCGGAAAGCCTCGCCCTCGCCACCCGGCTCGCCGAAGGCCCCGTAAACGCACTGAGCCGGGCACGCGGGTTGTTCGAAGCCTCGCCTTGCAATGACTTCGAAGCGCAGATCGCCTTCGAGGCGAAGATGCAGTCCCAATGCTCGGGCGCACCCGAATCCGCCGAGGGTCGCGCGGCCTTCGCCGAGAAACGGACGCCCGATTTCACCAACATTCCCCTTGCCTCCCGGGAGCACACCACATGACCCTGACGCAGACAGCCACCCGCAACCTGAAAGACGTGCAGCAGCCTGCGGAAATCATCACCGGAGACCGCACCGTCACGCAGGAGCAGATGGAAGCGCGGGTCGCCCAGGTGGCGGGGGCCCTGAAGCGCGACGGCCTTTCGGAGGGCATGGTGGTGTCGCAGCTGATGCGCAACGACACGCCCATCATCGAGGTCAACATCGCCGCACAGCGGCTGGGCTGCTATTCTGTTCCGCTGAACTGGCACCTGACCAGCCCCGAACTGCTCTATGTCATCGAGGATTGCGCGGCCGACATGCTGATTGTCCACGCTGACCTGCTGCCGCTGGTCCAGGGCAGGCTGCCCGAGAAGTGCCGCGTGATCGTGGTGGCGACACCTCCCGCCGTGGCCCGGGCATTCAAGCTCGACCCGTCGCAATGCGCCGTTCCCGAAGGCATGACGGATTACGAAACCTGGATTGCGGCGGCAGAGCCGCACAGCGGCCCGATCCCGCTCGATCGCGGCGGCATCATCTATACGTCCGGCACCACCGGAAAACCCAAGGGTGTGAAGCGCAACCCGATGACCCCGCAAGAGGCTGAGCGCAACGCCGCAACCTTCAGGGCGACCTATGGTATCGCGCCCGATATGCGCGGCCTGCTCGTCACCCCGCTCTATCACGCCTCGCCCAACGGCTTTGCCCGCTACGCCGCCACCCGCGGCCGCCTGCTTGTGATCACCTCGCGATTCGACCCCGAAGAGTTCCTTGCCCTGATCGAGAAACACCGGATTAACGTGGTCACCGCAGTGCCGACCATGTTCGTCAAACTGCTCAAGCTGCCAAGGGAGGTGCGCGAGAAATACGACGTCTCATCGCTGCGCTGGATCAGCCACACCGCCAGCGCCTGCCCGGTCGAGGTCAAACAGGGGCTGATGGAGTGGTTCGGCCCCATCGTACATGAGATTTACGGCGGCACCGAAGTTGGCATCGCCCTGCATGCGACGCCTGAAGAATGGCTCGCCCGCCCCGGCACGGTCGGGCGCTGCGTTCCGAACGCCGAGATCCGCATCTATGGCGATGACGGCAGCGTGCTGCCCACGGGCGAGGCGGGAGAAATCTACGTGCGTAACGCCAACTACGCCGATTTCACCTACATCAACAATCCCGAGGCACGCGCCGAATCGGAGCGCGACGGGTTCATCAGCATCGGCGATATGGGCTATCTCGACGAGGCGGGTTTTCTGTACATCAGCGACCGCAAGCGCGACATGGTGATCTTCGGCGGCACCAACATCTATCCGGCGGAAATCGAATCCGAGCTGATCCAGAGCCCGGATGTGGTCGATTGCGCGGTGATCGGCCTGCCGGACCCGGAGTTCGGCGAAGTTCTCGCCGCCTATATTCAGCTTGCCCCCGGCGCCAACCCCGACCCGGATGCGATCCGCAGTTACCTCGAGCCGCGGCTGGCCAGGTACAAGATACCGCGGATCATCCATTTTGCCGAAAAGCTGCCGCGCGAGGAAAGCGGCAAACTGATGAAGCGAAAGCTGCGCGATCAGGGCTGATCGCGCAGCGCGCGCTCACGCGAAGCGCGCCCGTCCACCCGTCAGCACAACCAGGTTTCGCTCCTCGACAGCGGCTTCGAACAGCACCTCGCCGGCCTGCTGCCAGAACGTCACCCGGAGCGTCTCGCCCGGAAAGACCGGACGGCTGAACCGGCCGGAAATCGCCCGAAGCGCTTCCGGGGCATCGGGGCTGATCTGCTCGATCAGTCCGCGCGCCGCCATGGCAAAGGTGCAGAGCCCGTGCAGGATCGGTCGCTCGAAGCCCACCGCCTTCGCCCGTTCCGGGTCGGCGTGCAGCGGGTTCATGTCGCCGTTCAGCCGGTAGAGCAACGCGGCCTGCGGCAGGATCGGCAATACCGCCGCGCCATCCGCCGCCCGCTCCGGCCGCGCCCAGCCATCGCGTTCCGGCGGGCGGCCGCCAAAGCCGCCGTCCCCACGCAGCGCATAGGTCGAGACAAGCCGCGCCACCACTGCGCCGGCCGTATCAGTCAACACCCGCTCCACGTCCACCACGGCGCCCTTCTCGGCGCCCCTGTCCCAAAGACCCACAACCCTGGAGCGGGCCACCATGCCGTCGTCCAGCGGAAGGGGACGGACCACCTCCAATGCCTGCGCCCCATGCACCAGCTTGCGGTAGTCCAGCCCGGCCTTGTCAAACCACATGCCGGGGCTGCCCAGCACCAACGGCATGGTCGGGAACACCTGCAAGTCCTTCTCGTAGACATGTCGCAGGGCCCGCGCGTCCAGCGGGTCGGCCCCGATCCCGAGGCCGAGCGCATAGAGCATCGCATCCTTCTCGCGCACTTTCACGGGCACGTCGGCAAAATCGAAATCGCGAACCCGCGTCTCGTCGAGTGGCATGGTCAGATCTCCTGTATTCCGGCGTTCAGAGCTTCTCGATCAGTTCGGGCACCGCGGTGAAGAGGTCCGCGACGAGGCCGTAGTCGGCGACCTGGAAGATCGGCGCTTCCTCGTCCTTGTTGATCGCGACGATAACCTTCGAATCCTTCATGCCCGCCAGGTGCTGGATCGCGCCGGAGATGCCTACGGCCACGTAGAGCTCGGGCGCGACGACCTTGCCGGTCTGGCCGACCTGCCAGTCGTTCGGGGCGAAGCCGGCGTCGACGGCGGCGCGGGAGGCGCCGACAGCGGCGCCGAGCTTGTCGGCGAGCTTCTCGATCAGCGCGAAATCATCCTGTGAGCCGACGCCGCGCCCGCCGGAGACGACGAAGCCGGCGGAGGTCAGCTCGGGGCGGTCCGAGACCGCGACCTTGTCTGCGACCCACTCCGAAAGGTCCGGATTTTCGGCGGCGACTGCGACGGTTTTGACAGAGGCGGACCCGCCTTCGCCCGCGGCGTCGAAGGCCGAGGTCCGGAAGGTGATTACCTTCTTGTCGTCCTTCGTCCTGACCGCCTGGATCGCGTTGCCGGCATAGACCGGGCGCTCGAATGTATCCGCGTCGACCACGCCGGACACGTCCGACAGGATCATCACGTCGAGCAGGGCGGCGACGCGCGGCATCACGTTCTTCGCATCCGTTGTGGCGGGCGCGCAGATGTGGCTGTAATCGCCCGCGAGAGAGACGATCAGCGCAGCCGTCGGCTCGGCAAGGCGGTGGCCAAGCGAGGCATCCTCGGCAACCAGCACCTTGGCGACGCCGTCGATCCTGGCCGCGGCCTCCCCGGCTGCAGCGGCCGAAGCCCCGGCACAGAGCACGGTCACGTCGCCCAGCCTGGCGGCGGCGGAGACAGCCTTGGCGGTGGCGTCCATCGCCAGTTCGCCGTCGCTCACTTCGGCAAGAAGGAGAACAGCCATCAGATAATCCCCTTTTCCTTGAGTTTCGCCACCAGCGTGTCGACATCGGGTACGATCTCGCCGGCCTGCCGGGTTTCGGGTTCGGAGGTCTTCACCACCTCAAGGCGCGGGCTGACGTCGACGCCGTAGTCGGCGGCGGTCTTCTCATCCAGCGGCTTCTTCTTGGCCTTCATGATGTTGGGCAAGGAGGCGTAGCGCGGCTCGTTGAGGCGCAGGGCCACGGTGACGATGGCGGGCATTTTCACCTTGATCGTCTGCAAGCCGCCGTCGACCTCGCGGGTCACCACCGCATGCTCACCCTCGATCTTCAATTCCGATGCGAAGGTGGCCTGGGACCAGCCCAGCAGGGCCGAAAGCATCTGGCCGGTGGCGTTCATGTCGTTGTCGATCGCCTGCTTGCCGGCAAGCACGAGGCCGGCCTCTTCATCCTCGGCGATCTTCGCGAGAATCTTGGCTGCGGCCAGCGGCTCGATGTCCTGGTGCACGTCATCGGCGGCCACCACGAGGATAGCCCGGTCCGCACCCATGGCCAGCGCGGTGCGCAGCGTCTCCTGCGCCTGTTTTACGCCGATTGACACGGCAACAACCTCTTCGGCGGCCCCCGCTTCCTTCAGCCGGATCGCCTCTTCGACGGCAATCTCATCGAACGGATTCATCGACATCTTCACATTGGCGAGATCGACACCGGAACCGTCCGACTTGACCCGGACCTTCACGTTGTAGTCGATCACCCGTTTCACAGGCACCAGCACCTTCATGGGGTCTCTCTCCTTGCGTCAGGGGCGGCGTGACGCCGCTTCGGGACAGGAATACGACTAATGGTCCTACCAATCAACCGAAAACGAACCCTAATAGGCGAGCGTCAGGGCAACCGCGACGAGCCCGGGACGCGTCTTTCCCTCGATCTCCATCTTGAAATTGCGCCGGATCATCAATCCACCACGGTCCAGCTCTGCATGGGTGACCTCCATGTGCAGCCGCAGCCGATCGCCGCTTTCCACCGGTTCGGGAAACCGTAGTTTCTCGTACCCGTAGTTCAGCGCCCGCCCATGCGCCGTGACCCGGAAGATCTGGCTCGACAGGCCCGGCACCAGCGAAAGCGTCAGCAGCCCGTGCGCCAGGGTCCGGCCCCCCGGCAGTTCGCGCGCCGCCCGCTCGGCATCCAGGTGATACCAGTTGTTGTCGCCCGTCACCGCGGCAAACCGGTCGATCCTTTCCTGGGTGATTTCCTCCCAACCGCTCGGCGAAAACGTGTGACCGATATAGCCCGCCAGCTCCTTGAAGTTGGAGATCTCCAGCACCTCAGTCCCTCAGCAACTGACGCGCGATGGTGTTGCGCTGCACTTCGCTGGCCCCCTCATAGATCCGCGTCACTCTTACGTCCCGGAAGATCCGCTCCACCGCCTGGCCGCGTACATATCCCGCGCCGCCGTAGATCTGCACCGCCTTGTCCGCCGTCCGGTTCGCCGCCTCGCTGCAGAGCAGCTTGGCCATCGAGCAGAGATCGCGCCGGTGCTCTCCCTGGTCAAACCGCCATGCGGCATCCAGCGCCACGAGCCGTGCCGCGCGCATGTCCAGGGCCATGTCCGCCAGCATGTGCTGGATCGCCTGAAAGTCCGACAGCGTTCCGCCGAAGGCCGGCCGCTCCTTGGCATAGTCCAGCGCCAGCTCAAGCGCGTATTCCCCCATGCCCAGCGCGGTGCCGGCAATCGCCAGACGCCCCTCGTTGAGCCCGCGCATCACATAGGCCAGTCCCTTGCCCTCCTCTCCGATCAGCGCCTCGGCGGGCAGTTCGATGTCGTCGAACGCAAGCTCGGCCACGCCGGGCGTCGCCGTGCCCATCAACTGCAGCGTGCCGGAGAAGGAGTATCCGGGCGCATCGGTCGGCACGAGAAAAAGCGAAATGCCTCCGCTCGCCCCCTTGTCCTTGTCGGTATAGGCCGCGACGACGGTCTTCTTTGCCCTGAACCCGTTCGAGATATAGGTCTTCGCGCCGTTCAGCACCCAGCCGTCGCCGCTGCGGCGCGCATTCGTCCGGATTGCCGACACATCCGAACCGCAATGGGGCTCCGACAGGGCAAAGCTCACGACCAGGTCTCCCGCGATGATTGCCGGGAGATTCTCCTCGCGCATCCGCTCGCTGCCGAAGGTTTCGATAATCCGGCTCTGCGGCCCCTGGGAGGACTTCACATCCGCCCAGAACTGCGGGGGCAGATGCGCCAGCTCGGCCTGCACGCAGACGGTCGCCAGCAGCCCCACGCCCAGGCCGCCATTTTCCTCGCTGAAGGAAAGCCCGAAGAACCCTGTGTCCTTGAACACATCGTACACGGCCTGGGGCACCTTCCCCGTTTGGTGAAACTCGGCCTCGTATTTCGAGACGTCCGCCACAATCTTCCGGGTCATCTCGACGAGGGACGTGACCTCCTCGGGCAAGTTGAAGTCCATGTTCAGTTCTCCCGTTGTTTCTCAGGCATTGCGACCCCGCGTCGCGCGAGCGCCGCACTGTTCATCGGACGCACGTTTGCGATGACCGAGGACGCGATTCATCCATTCCTGCCCCATATCTAAACGCGGCTGTCCTGCGGTTGGCTAATATGATGTGCGTTTCACAGCGGCGATTTCACGTTTCATCCCGGGAGTGTCGACCGCCCGAAATTCTGCCGATCCGATCTGGCGATCTCTTCCGGCTTGTGCCGCTTGTTGTACATCTTCGATCCACCGTTTTCCTGTAATAACGGTGGACCCATTTCTTTGGGGAGGCTCAGCCGAAGCGTGCGCCCGCCGGTAAGCAACAGCCCGAGAACCGGATCGGAATGTCAGCGCGTGAAGCTCTGGGCGTTGCCGGCATCGACATTGATGATGTTGCCGGTCGATTTGGCTGAAGCCTCCGACGCCAGAAAGTAGACGGCCTCGGCAACATCCTCCGGAAAGACCGAACGCTTGAGCATGGAACGCTTGCGATAGTGTTCCTCGAGATCGTCCGGATCCATTGCGTAGGCGGCGGCGCGCTGTTCACGCCATTCGCCGGCCCAGATCTTCGAGCCACGCAACACCGCATCCGGATTGACCGTATTGACGCGGATCTGGTGGTCGGCCCCTTCCAGCGCAAGGCAACGCGCAAGATGGATCTCGGAGGCCTTGGCCGTGCAGTAGGCGGCCGCATTCGGTGAAGCAGCCAGCCCGTTCTTGGACGCAATGAAGACGATGTTGCCACCGACCTTCTGCGTCTTGAAATACCGGAAAGCCTCGCGCGAAACGAGGAAATAGCCCTTGGCGAGAATGTCCATGTTGCGGTCCCACATGGACAATTCGGTTTCTTCGATGGGCGCGGAGGACGAGATGCCGGCGTTGGAGACGAGAATGTCGAGACCGCCGAATTCGACCGCGCAGGCCGCATAGGCGGCGGCGACGCCGCCCTCATCGGTCACGTCGAGCCTGACGGTCCGAACGACATCGGCGCTGAACCCACCCGCCAGTTCCGTTCGCGCCGTTTCGAGCGCGGCCTCGTCGATGTCGGCGAGCAGCACGCAGGCGCCTTCGCGCAGGAGCCGGGTCGCGGTGGCGCGGCCGATGCCGCCTGCCCCGCCGGTGACGAATGCAATGCGCCCGGCCAGTGATTTCGGCTTCGGCATGCGTTGCAACTTGGCTTCTTCGAGCGCCCAGTATTCGATGTTGAAGGCTTCCTGTTCGGAGAGGCCCGTGTAGGTCGAAACGGAAGAAGCGCCGCGCATGACATTGATGGCGTTGACATAGAACTCCGAGGAGATGCGCGCGGTCGCCTTGTCGGCGGCGAAGGCGAACATGCCGACGCCCGGCATGAGGTAGATCACGGCGTTGGGATCGCGCATGGCCGGCGAGACGTCATCCCTGCAACGATCGTAATAGCCGGCATAGTCGGCGCGATAGGCCTCGACAAGACCGGGAAGCGCCGTCGAGACCGCGTCGATATCCGGGTGCGACGGATCGAAATCGATGACCAGCGGGCGGATCTTCGTGCGCAGGAAATGATCCGGGCACGAGGTGCCGAGTGCCGCCAGCGGCTTGAGATCGACGGAATTGACGAATTCGAGGACGGTGTCGGAGTCGTCGAAATGACCGACCTTCAGCGGGCCGGACGCAGAGATCAATCCGCGGATCTGCGGCATCAGGCGGGAGGCGGCGGCGCGGCGCTCGCGGAAGGAGAGCGAGGTAGCCGCCGCGCCGCCAAACACGGCCTTGCCGCCGATCCGGCCATCGAGCCAATCGATCGCCTTGTTGATCGTCCGGATGGTCGTGGAATAGCATTCCTCGGGCGTATCGCCCCAGGTAAAGAGCCCGTGGCTTTCGAGGATTACACCCTTTGCCAAGGGATTTTCGGCGCAGAACTTCTCAAGCCACAGGCCCAGTTCGAAACCCGGCCGCTTCCAGGGAAGCCAACCGATCTCGTCGCCGAAGATCATTTTCGTCAGTTCGCGCGAATCCTTGGAGGCGGCAATCGCGATGATTGCATCTGGGTGCATGTGGTCGACATAGGCGCGCGGCACATAGGCGTGCAGCGGCGTATCGATCGATGCGGCGCGCGGATTGAGATTGAAGGTGCAGTGCGGCAGGTAGCCGACCATCTCATCCTCGAACTCGACGCCGCGATAAAGACCCTTCAGGGCACGCAGCTTGTTCATGTAGAGAGTGGAGAAGCCGTCGAGACTGATCGAGGCGAGATCGCCGCCCGAGCCCTTCACCCACAGGACCTCGACCGTCTCGCCGGTCAGCGGATCCTTCTGCATAATCTTCGAAGAAGTGTTGCCGCCGCCATAATTGGTGACGCGCTTGTCGGACCCGAGAATATTGGACCGATAGACGAGGCGCTCTGGGTCGGTCATGGCCGAGGCCTTCGCCTCGTCCCAGAGGTTTGACAGGAGCCGTGATTGCTGGTCAGCCATTGTGGAAATCCTCCCGGCGCGACGGAGATCGCAGCCACATTTTTCGCCAAGATCAAGCCAAGCAGCGCATTTTGTCAATCGCAAAAGGACTGAACTTCATCATTATTGCGCCGCATTATGATTTAGTTGCACCGCAATACGCTTCATATTCATCATTATTGGCTTGCACTGCCTCAAAGTTTGCGTAAGTTACATCATCCTCGATGCCCGTCACGATGCGAGGGAGGAAGTTTCGTGAACGACATGGACCGCCAACAGCAGATCATCGAGATCCTGCGCGACAGGCCGTTTGCCTCCGTGAGGGAGCTGCAGGAGCAGCTTGGCGTTTCGGCGGCAACGGTGCGGCGCGACATCGACAAGATCGACGAGGCGGGCAACGCCCGGAAGGTATATGGCGGCGTGTCGGCGCTCGACACCACGGCGCGTAATCCCGCATTCGCACGACCTTACGACGAAAACCGCGATCTCGCGGTGGATGCCAAGCTGCAGATTGCCGAACTGGCGGCGACCATGGTGGCCGACGGCGACAGCGTCATCATCAATGGCGGCTCGACGTGTTTTCATCTCGGGGCGAAGCTCGCCGATCGCAACATTCGCGTTTTCACAAATTCCATGCCGCTGGCGGCCTATCTCGGCGAAAACGGCAAATGCAGTCTCACGGTCGCCGGCGGCGAACTTCATCGTGAACCGCGCGTGCTCTATTCGACCCAGCCGATCACATACTTCGCCTCGAAATTCTTCGTCGGCGCGCAAGGCATCAATGGCGAGGGCCTGCGGGAATCCCACCCCCTGATGGTCAAGTCGATCCAGGAGTTGAGTCGCAATGTCGACCAGATCGTGGTTCTGGCCGACAGTCGCAAATTTTCGATCCAAGCGCGCAACCTCGCGCTGCCGCTGTCGCGCGTGGGCACGCTCATCACCGATGAGGGCCTGACAGACCAGGACGCCAAGATGCTCGAGGAGGCCGGGGTGACGATCCGGATCGCCGGCGGACGGAGCATCTCATGAGTGCGCTTGCGGTCCTCGATCTCGGCAAGACCAATTCCAAGCTGTTCGTCTTTTCGGACGACGGCCGGCTCCTCGGCGAGGAACGGACGAAACCGGTCTGGACGAATTTTCGCGGCAGGAGCGTACTCGACGAGGATGCCCTTCTGGACTGGATGCACGGGGCGCTCGGCAAAGCGGCGCTCGCACACGATGCAGACCGCGTGATGATCTCCGCTCACGGCTGCACCTTCTCGCTCACCGGCGGTGGCGAACTGTTGCATCCCATTCTCGATTACGAGCAGGAAATCCCCGACAGCGTCGCCGCGATCATTGACCCGCAACTCCCGGACTATTCGGAGACCTATACGCCGTGGCTCCCGCTCGGCTTCTGTATCGCCCGTCATCTTTACTGGCTGGAGGCGGAGGAGCCCGAAGCCTTTGCCCGGACAGAGGCGGTCCTCTGTTATCCGCAGCACTGGGTCTGGCGTTTTACCGGAAAGGCGCTCGCCGAATGGTCCTATCTGGGCGCGCACGGCCAGATCTGGGCACCGCTGAAACGCGACTATTCCTCACTGGTCGACAAGCTCGGCTGGCGATCCAGATTTCCGGAAATCGTGCCCGCCGGCGCGGAGGTCGGCGAGATGACGGTGGCGCTTCCGGGCGGGGGCGAAAGGAGCATGATCGTTCACAACGGCGTCCACGATTCCAACGCCGCGCTGGCCTATTACCGGATGACCGGCTTGTCCGGTTTCACGATCGTCTCCACCGGAACCTGGGTCATCATCATCAATCTCGACTGTCCGCTTGCCGATCTCGACAAAGACCGCGACATGATCGCCAATGTGACCGTGCTCGGCGAGCCAGCGCCTTCGCTGCGCTTCATGGGCGGGCGCGAATACGATCTGATCAGCGGCGGCTGGAACAGGCCGATCAGCCGCGAGGCGGTGGAAAGCGTGATCTCGCGCGGCATTTTCGCCATGCCCTCGTGGATGGCCGGCGGCCCGTTCCCGGAAAACACCGGCTCGATCGTCGGCGGTGCGGTCGAAGGCGAGGAAAAGGCGGCCGTGGCGCTTCTCTACGTGACACTGATGACCGACCTCTCCCTCGATCTCATCCGCGCCGACAACAAGCTCGTCATTGACGGGGGATTGTCGAAGATCGACCTCTACACCTCGATGCTGGCGCAGCTACGCCCCAACCAGCAGGTAATCCGCTCTTCTATGAGCGAGGGATCGTCCACCGGCGCGGCAGCCATCGCCTTTGGCGCGCTCGGCCGCAACCCGTTCCGCGACGAAACGCTACCGGTCGCGGGGAGCAAGATCGCAGGGCTCGACGCTTACCGCGCACAATGGCGCGAGATGGCGGAAAGCGCCCGCGCCTCCGCCAGAGCGGAGGCAGTATCATGAGCGCCGCGCCCTATGCCAGCCTGAAAGGCATGAGCAAGTCCTTTGGCAGCGTGAACGTGCTCAAGGCAGTGGATTTCGACGTCCGGCCCGGCGAGGTGCACGCGCTGCTCGGGGAGAACGGCGCGGGCAAGTCCACGCTGATCAAGATGATGTCCGGCCTCTACAAGCCTGACGAAGGCGCCTTCACCGTGGACGGCGAGGAGGTCAACTTCAATTCGACGCGCGACGCCGCCGCCAAGGGGATCGCCACCGTCTATCAGGAACTCCTGCTGTTCCCGGAACTCTCGGTCGCGGAGAACGTTTTCCTCGGCAACTATCCTCGCACCTCCGCCGGAACGATCGACTGGAAGACGGTTCGCGAAAAGACGCGCGACCTGCTCGATCAGCTGGACAGCCCCGAACTTGACGTCGACGCCAAGGTGCTCACGCTTTCCGTCGCACAGCGCCAGCGCGTGGAAATCGCCAAGGCGCTGGGGAAGAAAGCTCGCATCCTGATCATGGACGAGCCGACGGCGTCGCTCGTTGAATCGGATGTGCAGCGGCTGATGTCGGTGGTCCGGCAGCTACGCGACCGTGGCGTAGGCATCGTCTATGTCAGCCATCGCATGGCGGAGATCTTCGCGCTTGCCGACCGGGTGACCGTCATCCGCGACGGCGCGCATGTCGCCACCTGCGACATCGGCGATGTCGATGAGGACGACCTTGTCTCGATGATGGTCGGCCGATCGATCGAAAGCCTTTTCCCCAAGCAGGAGGCGAACATCGGCGAGCCGGTTCTGGAAGTCCGGAATCTCCATCGCGGCCACCTGGTACGTGATATTTCCTTCACGCTCAGGAGGGGCGAAATCCTCGGGATCGCCGGGCTCGTCGGCAGCGGACGCACGGAGCTGGCGCTGACTATCTTCGGCATGACGCCGGCGCGCGAGGGAGAAATTCTGATCGACGGCAAGCTCGTGGCGATCACATCGCCCACGCGGGCGCGCGATCTCGGCATCGCCTATGTGCCGGAAGACAGGGGACTGCAGGGCCTCGTCAAGCCGATGACCATCAAGCAGAACGTCACAATGGCGACGATGGCCAATGTCTCGTCGGGCATTTTCCTGAAGGCCGGTGAGGAAGCTCGTCGCGCGCTGGACGCGGTTCGGCGGCTAAGCATACGCTGCCGCGAGATCGACCAAACGGTCAGCGAATTGTCGGGCGGCAACCAGCAGAAGGTTGTCATCGCCAAATGGCTGGAGACCGTGCCGAAGGTACTGATCCTGGACGAGCCGACGCGCGGCGTCGACGTCGGCGCGAAAGCCGAGATCCACTCGATCATGGGCGAGCTCGTCAAGCAGGGCGTGGCGATCCTGATGATTTCCAGCGAATTGCCGGAGGTGCTCGGCATGAGCGACCGGGTTCTCGTGATGAGCGGCGGGCAGGTGACGGGCGAGATCGACCGTGCCGACGCGACCCCGGAGAGGGTTGGCGCCGCCATGACCGCCCACCGCACGAAGGAGACTGCCGAGTGACCGTCAATCAGGCCTCGATAGGCGCAACACCCTCGCGCTCCGGCTTCCTCCGGCGTATCGCGGTCGAATACGGCCAGGAACTCATCGTCTTTTCGGCGATCATCGCGCTGTTCATCGTCGTTTCGATAGTCAATCCGCGCTTCATCAGCGCCAACAACCTGACCACCATCTTCGCCGGCAACGCCTATATCGCGGTGGCGGCGATCGGCATGTCGATGGTCATCATCACCGGCCATATCGATGTTTCCGTCGGCGCGCTGATCGGGGTGCTGGCGACGATTTCCGGCAGCCTGGCGGTGGCCGGCTATCCGATCTGGTTCGCCTGGCTGGCACCGGTGCTTGTCGGCATGGCGATCAATTCGTTCATCGGCATTCTGGTCGCCTACGCCCGCATCCCGTCGATCGTCGTCACGCTCGGCGCCATGTCGATCCTGCGCGGCGGACTGATCAGCGTGACGGGCGGCGACTGGATCACAGACCTGCCGTCAGGCTTCATGATCGCCCAGAAGCGCTTTTTCGACATTCCCGCGCCGCTGATCTTCATGGTGGTGCTGACCGTATTGGCCGCGCTTTGGATGCGCCACACACCGTTCGGCCGGTCGCTATACGCCATCGGCGGCAACAAGGAAGCCGCGCTTGCGACCGGCATTCCGATCGCCCGGCGCACAGTGATGGTGTTTGCCATTCATGGCGCCTTCGCCGGCCTCGCGACGATCCTTTTCGCCACTCAGTTGCAGGTGATCCAGTCGACGGTTCCGCCCAACCTGGAACTGACCATCATCACCGCGTCGGTGATCGGCGGCGTTTCGATACTGGGCGGAACGGGAACGGTGATCGGCTCCACCATGGCGGCAATCCTGTTTGCGACCATCGGATCGGCGCTGATCTTCGTCAATGTGTCGGCCTACTGGCTGCGCGCCGTTATAGGCCTCCTGATTCTGGCCACCGTGCTTGCCGACATGTGGCGACGCCGGGCGAAAAGCTAAGGAAGCGGTCAATGAAGCTCAAGTCCCTCATCCGCCACGAAACCTTCCTTGCACTAATGCTCGTCACGGCGCTGATCGTTCTGGCTTTCCAGTCCGACCGCTTCTTCACGGTTTCCAACCTGCTCAACCAGGGCCGGCTGATGACCGAGGTCGGCCTGATCGCCATCGCCATGACTTTCGTGATCGCCACCGGTGGCATCGATCTATCGGTCGGCTCGATCCTTGGACTGGTGGCGATTCTCACGGGCGTCTTCTGGAACAATATCGGCCTGCCACTGCCGTTCGCGGCGATTGCCGCGATATTCGTCGGAACGATGGCGGGATTCGGCAACGGCATCATCATCACCCGCTTCGGCGTTCCGCCGCTGATCGCGACGCTCGCCACGCTGGCGCTCTATCGCGGTCTCGCCGAGGGCATCAGTCAGGCCCGCTCGGTGCGCGGCTATCCCGACTGGTTCTACGTGCTGGGACAACGCGATGTGCTCGGTGTTCCTACGCAGCTCTGGATTCTCATGGCAGTCGCTGTCATCGCCTCGGTGATCCTGGCCTATACGACCTGGGGACGCACGGTCTACGCCATCGGCTCGAACGAGGTCGCCAGCCGCTTTTCCGGACTGTCGGTCGAGAAGACCAAGCTCGCGCTCTACACGCTGTCGGGCTTCGCGGCGTCGGTCGCCGCGGTCATCTTCGTCTCGCGAGTTTCGACCACGCGCTCCGATATGGGATCCGGCATCGAGCTCGACGCTATCACCGCCGTCGTTCTGGGCGGCACCTCGATCTACGGCGGACGCGGCACCGTGCTCGGCACCGTCATCGGCCTTTGCCTCATCCAGGCGCTGAAAAACGGCCTTTCGCTCGCGGGCGTAAAGGGCGACGGCACAATCATGCTGATCGGCGCGGTACTCATTCTGGCGATCCTGGCCAGCAATATCTTCGAGAGGAGCGGCACTCGAAACTAGGGAGTAGACGTCCTTCACTGCCGCTCAAAAGTGTCCGGACGATCAATTGGAGGATAACATGCGTAATACGGTACTGACTGCCATTCTGGCGCTCTCCCTGTCGACGAGCGCAAGCTACGCTCAATCGCCATGGACCGGAGCGGACGATCTGCCGACCAATCCGCTCGCATGCGACGGAACGCCGGCAGCTGCGGCATCCATGCCCTATGACGGGGGCGTGCCGACCAACGCGCCCGACCGCAAGGGCAAGACGATTAAGGTCGTCGACGTTCCCAAGCTCGTGGGCATCGGCTACTTCAACGCCACTTCGAAGGGCATCGCCGACGCCGCCGCCGAGATGGGCAACATGGAGGCCAAGACCGACGGTCCGAGCAAGGCCAACATCGACGACCAGATCACGCTGATCGACAACTACATCACCTCCGGCGTGGACGGCATCCTGTTCGCCGCCAACGACCCGGTCGCGATCGCCCCGGTGCTGAAGAAGGCGCTGGCCGCAGGCATCAATGTCGTCGGCTACGACGCCAACTCCGAGCCGGACGCGCGTCAGTGGTTCGTCAACCAGGCGCAGTTCAACGGCATCGCCAAGGCCATGGTCGACTCGATGGCTGCGGAAGTCGGCGAGGACGGTGCTTTCGCCATCGTGACCTCGACCTTCACCACGCCGAACCAGGCGCGGTGGATCGCCGAGATGCAGGCATACCAGTCCAAGTGCCATCCGAACATGAAGTGGCTGGAAACGGTGGAAGCGCAGGAAGACAACATCCTGTCCTTCAACCAGGCCAACACGCTCATCAACAAGTATGGCGACGAGCTGAAAGGCATCTTCGGCATGACCAGCGTGGCGACGCCGGCGGCCGCCGACGCGGTGACGCAGGCAAAGCAGTGCGGCAACATCGCCGTCGTGGGTCTGGCGACGCCAAACGCCATGAAGCCCTATGTCAATGACGGTTGTGTAAAGTCGGTGGTGCTGTGGAACCCGGTCGATCTCGGTTATGCGGCGGCCTATGTCCTGCGCGCCGTCGCCGACGGAACGTTGGAACCGGGAGCGACCTCGGTCAACGCCGGCAAACTCGGCGACCTGTCGGTGATCAACGGATCGGAAATCCTGCTTGGCGCTCCGACCGTCTTCACCAAGGACAACATCAACGACTTCGACTTCTGACGAAAACGGGGAGACGCGCGGAGAGGCGCGTCTCCTCACTTCCGCCTTTGGCGACCGGGCGAAACGCCCGGTTGCGGCGCACTCAACGGAGAGGTTCACCGCCATGACCGACAGAGCCAAATGGCAGAGCGAACTAGACGCGCTGCGCGCGATGTCGGCACGCGTCGGCGGCGATCCACTGCTGATCCAAGGCGCAGGCGGCAATACCTCGATCAAGATCGGCGACACACTTTGGATCAAGGCGTCGGGCAGATGGCTGGCGGAAGCGGAGCGGCGCGACATTATGGTGCCGGTCCGGATGCAGCCGCTGCTCGAGGCCGTGGCAACCGTCGATCCGGCGGCAGAACAGGCCCAGCAATTCGTCCTGGCCGATCGGAACCCTTCGGGCCTGAGGCCATCGATCGAAACCACCGTCCACGCGCTTATGCCGCAACGGGTGGTGGTTCATGTCCACTGCGTCGACACCATCGCGCTTGCAGTACGCACCGACTGCGCCTCCAAGGCAGCGGCACGCCTCGAAGGGCTGAATTGGTCCTACATACCCTATGCGCGGCCCGGCCTGCCGCTGGCGATTGCCATATCCGAACATCGCAAGCCCGACAGCGATGTGCTCATTCTCGGCAATCACGGCCTCGTCGTCGCGGCCGATACGGTCGCGGAAACCGAAATTCTGCTTGGGGAAGTCAAGGCGCGCCTCACTATCGAGCCCAGGGCGCCGCGAGCAGCGGATGTGGCCGGACTGAACGATCGTGTCGGCAAGAGCCCCTATCGTTTGCCGATATCCGAAGCGGCGCACGGCACGGCCCTCGATCCGATCAGTCTTTCATTTGCTCGCCTCGGCAGCCTCTATCCTGACCATGTAATCTTTCTCGGTTCGGGCAGCGTCATCGCCGGCGGCGGCGAAGACGTGGAAGCCGTCGTCGCGCGGATCGGCGAGACGCCGGTCTCAATCCTGTTTCCGGATCTGGGCGTCGTCATGCGCGAGAACGCGACACCCGGCGCAGACGCCATGGCGCGCTGCCTGAGCGACGTCTGCGCCCGCATTCCCGCAGGCGCGCCCGTTCGGCCGCTGACCGAAGAGGAACACGAGCAGTTGACCAATTGGGACGCCGAGAAATACCGCCAGGCACTCGCCCGGACCGCGGACCGAAGAACCGCCTGACACCATGACCGCAGCGCTCGTCATCGGCATCGATCTCGGAACGTCCGGCGCCCGCGCGGTGGCGATGAGTTCCGATTTCGAGATCGCAGCGCGGGCGGCCGCATCGTTCGCGGATCCGGCAACCGGGCTCCGCCGGCCCGAAGTGTGGTGGGAAGCGGTGACGACCGTCCTCGAAAATGTAGTGCGGCAGATCCCGGCGTCCGGCGTTCGGGCTATCGCCGTCGATGCGACCTCGGGCACGCTGTTGCCAGTTGACCGGGCGGGCACACCGCTAGCGCCGCCGCTGATGTATAGCGATCGCGTTCGGGACGGCGCCATCCTTCAACGCATCCTGCCGCATATCCCGGCCGAAAGCGGCGCCCATGGCGAAAGCTCGGGGCTCGCCAAGGCGCTAGTGTTTCAGGAGATCGAGGGCGTTCATGCAGTTCTTCACCAGGCCGACTGGATCGCCGGGCGGTTGACAGGACGCTTCTCCGCAACCGACGAGAACAATGCGTTGAAGACAGGCTACGATCCGGTCGAACGGCGCTGGCCGAACTGGCTTTCGAGAACCGGCCTTAACGTGGAGCTGCTGCCAGAAGTCCTCGAGCCCGGCGCCTGGCTTGGCGGTCTTAGCGACGCCGCGGCGGCGCGGTTCGGCCTTGAGCCGGGCACGCGGGTTTTGGCCGGGACCACCGACGGTTGCGCCTCCTTCCTGGCGACTGGCGCGAGCGAGGCCGGCGACGGCGTCTCAGCGCTCGGCTCGACATTGACGATCAAGCTCCTGTCCGATCGACCGGTGTTTTCGCCTGAAAGCGGGGTCTATAGCCACCGGATCAACGATCTGTGGCTGGCGGGTGGAGCCTCGAACAGCGGCGGCCGGGTGCTTTCGCACTATTTCACCGCCGACGAGATCGATGGGCTTTCCGGCCGGATCGATCCGGCGTCGGAGACGGGGCTCGATTATTATCCGCTGCTTGCCGCCGGCGAGCGTTTTCCGGCGATGGACCCCGATCTCCAGCCCCGGCTTTCGCCGCGCCCTAGGGACGACGCCGAATTCCTGAAGGGCATGCTCGAAGGGATCGCGACCATCGAGCAGCACGGCTATGCGCGGCTGGCGGAGGCCGGCGCGCCGCGGCTCAGGACGCTGCGCACGGTCGGCGGGGGCGCCGGCAATGCGGCCTGGACCGCAATCCGTCAGAAAAAACTTACAGTTCCATTTCTCCCTGCCCACTCGCAAGAGGCGGCGGCGGGAACGGCGCGGCTCGCACTTGCGGGCCTGCGCAAGACGGGGATGCCCGCATGACAGCGCTTTCCCGCTCCTTGGATGTCGGAGGTATCCGCGATCTCGCTGAACGCTTCGATTATTTCATTCTCGACCAGTTTGGTGTGCTGCACGACGGGACAGCCCCCTACCCCGGCGCTGTCGACGCCGTGGAACGGCTGAAGGCAGAAGGCGTCACGACACTTGTGCTCTCCAATTCGGGCAAGCGGGTCGGGCCGAACGAAGCTCGCTTGACCGCGCTTGGTTTCGCACCGGGAATCTGGACACATTTCCTCACGTCGGGAGAAGTCGCCTGGGGCATGCTGAACGAGATGCTGGCCGATCCCAGCGATTTGCGCTGCCTACTGATCTCGCGCGATGGCGACCGATCGGCAGTCGACGGCCTGCCGCTTCGGTTAACCCACGATGCGGCGACAGCCGATATCGTGCTCATCTCGGGAAGCGAGAGTGAACTCCACGATCTCGCACATTACCGGAAACTGCTGGAGCCCGCCGCACGACGGAACGTACCCGCGATCTGCACCAATCCCGACAAGATCATGCTCACAGCCTCCGGCCCTTGCTTCGGCGCCGGGCGCATTGCGGATCTCTATCGCGAACTGGGCGGCTCGGTTCGCATGATCGGCAAGCCCTTTGCGGAAATCTACGATGCCGCGCACAGGCTTCTCGGCATGCCGGATCGGTCGCGAATCGTATGTGTCGGGGACAGCGTCGAGCATGACATCGCCGGCGGCAAGGCTGCCGGGTTTTCGACGGCGCTGGTCGAGACAGGGATACTGGAAACCATGACGCAGACAGAGAAGTCCGGACTGTTCGCCCAGCACGACGCGACGCCGGATTATCTGCTGGCGCGGTTTGCCTGGTAAGGCGCGTTGGAAGGAGGATGAGATGAAAAGGGTTATTGGCGAAGACCACATCGCGGCGAGCAACGAGGAGAGACGGGCCGCGCTCGAAACCGACTATGCCGCACTCGGCGAACAGCTTGCGCGACGCGGCGTCGACATCGTCTCGGTGCGATCGAAAATCGAGGCCTTCGGCGTCGCAATACCCTCCTGGGGCGTCGGCACGGGCGGAACCCGCTTCGCGCGTTTTCCGGGCCCCGGGGAGCCGCGCGACATTTTCGACAAGCTCCAGGATTGCGCCGTGATCAACCAGTTGATCTGCTCCACGCCGAGCGTTTCGCTTCACATCCCCTGGGACAAGGCCGATCCGAAACGCCTCAGGGACGAAGCGGGACGCCTCGGCCTCGGTTTCGACGCGATGAATTCCAACACATTCTCGGATGCGCTGGGTCAGGCGCATTCCTACAAGTTCGGCTCGCTTTCGCACGCCGATCCGGCCGTCAGGGCGCAGGCCGTCGAACACAACATCGAATGTATCGAGATCGGCAATGCCATCGGTTCAAAAGCGCTGACGGTATGGATCGGCGACGGATCGAACTTTCCCGGCCAGGTGAATTTCGCACGCGCCTTTGAGCGATACCTCGACGCCATGAAAGGCGTGTACGCAGCCCTGCCCGCCAACTGGCGGGTGTTCACCGAGCACAAGATGTTCGAACCGGCCTTCTATTCGACCGTGGTGCAGGACTGGGGCACGAACTACCTGATCGCGACGGAGCTGGGCGAAAAGGCCTTCTGCCTCGTCGATCTCGGCCACCACGCGCCGAACGTGAACATCGAGATGATCGTTTCGCGCCTCATCCAGTTCGGAAAGCTCGGCGGGTTTCATTTCAACGACAGCAAATATGGCGATGACGATCTCGACGCGGGCTCGATCGATCCCTACCGGCTGTTCCTCGTGTTCAACGAACTGGTCGACGCGGAATTGAACGGCGCTCCGGATTTCTCGCCCGCCCACATGCTCGACCAGAGCCACAATGTCACCGATCCGATCGAGAGCCTGATGATGTCGGCAATTGAGGTCCAGCGGGCCTATGCGGCGGCGCTGCTGATAGACCGCAGCGCGCTACTCGGTTTCCAGGAGGACAACGACGCGCTGATGGCGACGCAGACGCTGAAGACCGCCTACAGGACAGATGTCGAGCCGATTCTGGCGATGGCGCGGCTCAACGCCGGCGGTGCGATCGACGTTCTGGATGCCTACCGCAGGAGCGGTTACCGCATGCAGGTTGCCCAAGATCGCCCGGCCGTCGCAAGCGGCGGCGGCGGCATCGTCTGAACAGAAAACGCCGGAGGACGCCATGGGGGCACGAATCGCATTCCGGATGGTTCTCAATCCCGGCCAGGCCGCAGAATACAAGAGGCGGCATGACGCGATCTGGCCGGAACTTACTACAGCCTTACGGAAAGCCGGGGTCTCGGACTACACGATCTGGCTCGACCCGGAGACCAACCACCTTTTCGCGACGCTTCTTCTTGCGGAAGACAATTCCCTCGCCGACGTCCCGAAGACTGAAATCAACCGGCGCTGGTGGGATTTCATGGCCGACATCATGGCCTATGACGACAACAACCAACCGGTGCAGGCGCCGCTCGAAAAAATGTTCGAGATGCCCTGACGGACGGAACCGGACGGATATCGGCAGCGCTCGCAGGAGCACAGAATGAAGGTAGCAAAATGAAGTATCCGCAATTGCGCGAACAACTGGTTTCCACCTGCAAGGCAATGAATGCCAGCGGCATCAACCAGGGGACGTCGGGCAATCTGTCACTGCGTACCGAGGACGGTTTCCTGATCACGCCATCGGGTCGACCCTATGATACGATGATGCCGGAAGACATCGTCGAGATGGGTTTCGACGGCACCTATGATGGGCTTCGGCCCTCTTCCGAATGGCGTTTTCACCGCGACATCCTGAAGGCGCGCGATGACATCAACGTCGTGCTCCACTGCCACTCAATCTATGCGACGACGCTTGCCTGCCACCACAAGTCGATACCCAGCTTCCACTACATGACCGGCGTTGCCGGCGGCACGGACATACGCTGCGCGGACTATGCGACCTTCGGAACCCAGGCGCTGTCGGACAACGCCCTGATCGCATTGAAGGACCGGCTCGCCTGCTTGCTCGGCCAGCACGGGCAGATCTCGCTCGGAAAGGATCTCGCCTCAGCGCTCTGGCTGGCGATCGAGGTAGAAACGCTGTCGCGCATCTATGTACAGGCACTGACGCTCGGCGAGCCGCCGATCCTTTCCGACGAGGAGATGCAGCGAGTGATCGCGCAGATGCAGCGCATGAGCTACGGCCTCGCGCCGGACCCCGAAGGCACCAACGATGCCGCCAAACCTCGCTAACGACGACAGGCCGATCCTCCGTGTCGCGGAACGCCTGCAGGAAGGCGTTGTCAGGGTGATCGGCCGTGAGACCAGCGACCGGTTGCGCGGTGCCCGACGATGGCAAACGCCGACCCTTTCCGCTGTCACTTCGCACTGCTAAAGACGTTCCGCATCGGTGCGGTTTGGGAGTCCGTTCGGTTCACGGCCGCGAACAAGACTGGCTCTACGTCAATCATGAAATAGCGACCGGCATGGCATCGATCGACGTAGCAGTTCGGCCGGAGGTCGGATCGCAGCCCGACGCGCTTCAGGACATCGAGGACCTCTCCGGCCCGCTCGTGCCCCGTCCCGAGTTGAGCGAGGAATACGGATCCTGAAACACCATATGCATGTCCTGCCGAACCTTCTCCAGCCCGGTCTGTTTCACTGCAAAGATATCGGCGCCTTCTTAAAGAGCCTGCCGCCGCGTTATAGGTCCGCTGTGGGCCAAGTTTCAGCCATCTGTTCGAGACGCGTATCAAACATTTCGTACAGCAGGCTCTGCAACGTCTCTTGCGGCACCCTGTCCAATCCCTGCATATGCCGAAAGTTCGAGACATCGATCAGCATCTTAAGTTGCACGCTTCCCAACGGAGGCCGTTTTCGGGAGGAGCGCCGTTATGCTCCTAGGCAAGGCGCTTCGAACGCGGGCTTTCGTCCATCTGGTTTATCAGCGCGTGCGTCAGCGAAAGGATCAAATCCGTTCTGACACCGGCATGCGCCGGTGAATCCCAGAGGTTTTCGAGGTGCTGCGGATCGGATCTGCGGTCATAGAGTTCGCCCCAGGCGAGATCCTTGTAGACCGACAGATGCCAATCGGGCGTCGTGAGCGAGCGCACCCGCGCCGGCTGCTCGAAACCCATCCGCTTGCCGCCGTCATTGTACTCGATGAACACGCTCTCGCGGCTTCCCTGCTCGCCTGCCAGCACGGGGCAAAAGCTCTTGCCCTGCATCCCGAAATAGGGACGCAGGCCGGCCCTTTCGATGATCGTTGGCGCAAGGTCGACGGTGGAGGCGAGTGCCGCCGTGACGGCTGCTTCGCGGCGCGCCGGGTCGGACCAGATCATCGGGACGCGGGTGATGGAATCCTTCGGCCAGGCGCCTTTCAGCATCAGGTTGAAGTCGCCGAGGTAGTCGCCGTGGTCAGAGTTGAAGACGATCACGGTATTCTCGAAGCGCCCGCTTGCCTTCAGCGACTCGACGATTGCGCCGACCGCGTCGTCGATCATCGTGATCATGCCTGCCGACAGCGCCATCGCCTCGCGTACATGCTGATCGGAGGCCATGAAGCTCATCTGCCGAACTTGCGGCAAGCGTCCAGCCTCGAATTCTCTTCGCGCATGAAGAAGCGGCGGAGGCGGATTTTTGTGATCCTCGAAGCGGACGTCCAGATCGAACTCGTCGGGGCTGTACATGTCCCAGTAACGGCCCGGCGGATTGAACGGATGGTGCGGATCGGGAAACGACACGAAAGTGTAGAGGGGCGCGGCGCTTGCGGCATTTGCGTTCAGATAGTCGACCGCACGGTCGCGGATATAGGCTGTCGGGTAGGCTTCCTCGGGGATCGGCGTGCGGAACGCCTGTGGACAGGTGTAGTTGTGCGGCAACTCATTGGCTGGGTCCGTGAGTTCGCGCCAATTGGGATAGGTTTCGCGGAACCACTGGCGATAATGGCCACCGGCCTGGTCGCCATGGCCGGTCACCATGTCGACATGGTCGAAGCCGTAATAGGGCGTGGGAACCCGGTATCGCCCCTCAGCATCGTAGCTGCCGGGCTCTTCGGACGTGTAATCGCCCGTCTCCGCCTTCCAGGCTTCTTCGATCGGTCCCGCCTCGAATGGGTCACGCGCGAAGGGCTCGTTATCGGTGAAGGGCTGCAGGTGCGACTTGCCAATGGAGGCCGTGCGATAGCCGCCGGCGCGTAACACGTCGACGAAGGTATTCGCCCGCTGCGACAGCAGGCAGCCATTATATCGCAGGCCATGCACCGTCGGATAGCGACCGGTCATGAAGCTCGCCCGGTTCGGCATGCAAACGGGCGTCGCCACGAAGACCTCATCGAACCGGGTTCCCCCCGCCGCCAGCGCATCGATGTGCGGCGTCCGCACGACCGGATGGCCATAGCAGCCCAGCCAGTCGGCGCGGTGCTGGTCGGTCATGATGAAGAGGAAATCGGGGCGCTCGGTCATGCTGCCTGCTTCAAGTTCGTTTGCCGGTATTGGTGAATAAGGACAAGGGTCAGCGCGGCGACTGCGGCTGGAAGATGGATCTCGTAGCCTGGAGCGACCAGCAGCGCGGCCAGACCAAGTCGCACCATGATTTCCCAGCCGGCGAGCTTTGTCCGGTCAAACCGGCTGGTCGCGCTGGCGAAGAGGTAGATCATCCCGGCGGTGCGGATCAGCACGGAAACAAGACCAAGGAGGGAAAAGCCGTCTCCCTCGTTGAAGGCGTCGGGGACAATCAGCATGTCGGGATTGAGCGCGAACATGAACGGCACGGCGAAGATGACGATGCCGATCCTGACCGCGGTCATGCCGGTCGCCAGGGGTTTCGCGTTGGCGACGGCGGCGGCCGCGAACGCAGCGACCGCGACGGGCGGTGTGATCGCCGAAGCGACGCCGTAATAGAAGACGAACATGTGCGCGGTCATCACCGACAGGCCGAGCGAGTGCAGAGCCGGGCCGAGGATGATGATCACGGTCAGATAGGCGGGCAGCGTCAGCATGCCCATCCCGAGCAACAGCGAGACGATCGCGCTGATCGCCAGCGTGAGGATCAGCGCGACGGATGCCAGATCGCTGATCTCGCGGCCCAGTTTCGATGGCAGGTCCGTCGTCGACATGACGCCGACGATGATGCCGACCACGCCGACCACCATCAGCAGCCTTCCGAAGGTGATGCCGCCATTTGCGATCGCCTCCAGCAGCACGCTCGGCCGCTGCCGGACGACCGGGCTGACGGCCGAAAGAAGGATGAGCGCGAGGATCGCGGTCACCGCAGAACCGGCAGGCGAGGCCCCCTGGATCAGACGCCATATGACGATCAACAACGGGACGAGCACCAGCAGAGTGACGTTGATGTAGTCCTGCCGCGTTATCTGCTGCAGGTCTTCCAACCGCTGCGGGGCGATGCCGAGTCGCCGCGATTCGAAGACAATCGTGACAAACAGGGACAGGTAGTAGGCAAGCGCCGGGACGAGCGCCGCAATCATGATGTGCAGATAGGCGGTTCCGGTCAGGTCCGCCATGACAAGAGCGGCAGCTCCCATGATCGGTGGCATGATTTGGCCACCGGTCGATGCCGTCGCCTCGACGCCGCCGGCGAATTCCGCCGAATAGCCGCGTTTCTTGATCATCGGGATTGTGATGACGCCGGTGCCGACGACGTTGGAGACGGCGGATCCCGACACTGATCCGAACATGCCCGATGCGAGAACGGCGGCATGGGCCGGCCCCCCCTTGGTGTTGCGCATGAGCATGAACGAAATGGTGATCAGCGACTTCGCCGCCCCCGTCGCGGCCAGCAGCGCGCCGAAGATGATGAATGGAAGGACATTGTTCAAAAGAATGCCGAGCTTGCTGCCGAGCACCGCCTTGTTGTTGTTGAACCAGAGGTTTTCGGCGACCGAGGCATAGCCGCCATATTGGGCGTTGAAGATTCCCGGCAGGATGCCGGAGACGAAGAAATAGGTAAAGGCGACGAGCCCGCAGACGGCCAAAGCGATGCCGTAGACGCGGTAACACAGATAAAGGATCGCGACGCAGCCAATCACCGCGGTATGCGCGTCGAGGGTAGAGAAGGACATTTTCTCGATGCCGACGAAGACATACTGGAAAACGGACCAGCCGATCGCCGCGAAGGCAAGCCAGTCGAGCCAGGTCGTGTGCTGGCCGGAGACACCCTCGTCGCCATCGGCACCGAGCGTAAGGACGGTGATGAAAGAGGCGAGAAGGAACATCACCGCGTAATAGACATGCGTCGGGCTCGCCGGTCCGATCTGGAAGTTGCCGCGAAACAGCCGGTTCTCCCCGGCAAACAGTTCGCGAACATTGAAGTCGCCGATGCCGACATACTCAAATGGCAGGCCGGGCAGGACGGCGAGCATGCCAATGACACCCATGGCGAGCCCGGCGGCGCGGCTCCACCGTTCGAACGCGTTTGCGTCCGGGTCGAGGCGCGAAAGCGCCAGCGCGAGAAAGGCGCAGATCAGCGCCATGCAAGGGATCACGCGGACGACGAAGCCACCAACCGCGACGGAGGAGGCCGCAATCGACGTAGCGGCGTCGCCAGTGAGGCCGGAAAAGTCGAACCCAAGGATGGCGTCGGTCGCGGCGGCGGCAAACGCAAGCAATACAAGCGCAAGAGCGCGACCCGCGGAGGGCTCTACGGCACGGAACCGCGCCAACGCGCGTGCGAACAGCGCGAACGAAGCCAATAGAAACGCGCGTGCCCAGTTGATATCGGCAAACCCGAGAGGAATTTCGGGATAGCGCTGCAGGTTGAATTTCAGTGCGATGACAATCTCTATGGAGGCCGCCGTCATCGCAAGCGCACCCCATCCGAAGCAGCGCGACGCCAGTCGTCCGCGCTGCTTGTGATGTTCCGTCTCAGCCATGCCGCTTCTTCCGAATGACAGGTGTCCCGAGCGCGAAAATCGCCACCGGGAAGCCCGCGCCCGTTACATGCGCTCCTTCGGGATATCGACCCCGATTTCCTGGTAATAGCGGACCGCACCCGGATGCAGCGGGATGTTCATTCCGATGAACGGCTGCTCGGCGTCGATGCCCGCCAGGACCTTGATGTCGGCCTTGGCTGCGTCGAGGTTATCCCAGAACTGCTTAGTCAACTGATAGGCCGTCTCGTCATCCATGTCGGCATGAACGGCGGCCTGCATGGAGTATTCGGCGACCGTGACGTCGTCTTCGTTGACCGCGTTGGCATAGGTTCCGGCAGGAATGGTGCCAGCAAAGCGGCTCTCCTGCGCGGTATAGTCCTTCCATGCCTGGGATTCCTGGGCTTCCTCAGATAGCGACAGGAGACGGATCGGGCCGAGCTGTTCGACGACCGAGACGCCGATAGGGGCGGGCCGCATGAAGACTTCGAACTGGCCGTCCTGAAAGGCCTGCAGTCCGGCGCCCCAGCCAAGATTAACCGCCTCGTAGTCCTCGCCCGCCTTCATGCCGGATGCGGCGAGAATGATCGCCTGGCTCTGCCCGTTCGCTGAACCAGCCGGCGGACCGGTGAAGATTCGTGTGCCGAAAGCGTCCTCCCAGTCCTCGATACCACTATCGGCCTTTACGATGGCGTGGAAGAAACCGGCAGAAAAGGCGAATAGCCCCCGCAGGTTCTGGTATGCGGCCTTTGCGTCATCGGCGACGTCTTTGTAGGGACCAACGCCCTTCGCCATGGCACCCATGGCGGGTGGCGGGCAGATGGAAACGTCGATCTCCCCCATCCCGGCCTTCAGGCAGGCGCGGGTCAACGTCTGACCGGAGTTGATCTGAAGGTCGAGGTCGCCATAGGTCGCTATGACCTGCATGGCGAGCGTGGTCAGGCCCGAAGGCGTGCCCGTCTCCACGGTCAGGGTTTCGGCAAGGCACGCGGGTGCCGCGGACAGCCCGGCGACGAGGGCCGCTGCGCGAATCAGTTTCATCGTTCTCCTCCCTGGATGACCTGATGCTACCCTGACTTTGCCTTTTCTCAGGTCTTGAGTAAAATTCTCATTTCCGCTCTTCTATACGAGAATGCATACCTGATGGACCCTCGACACCTCTACCAGTTCGCCATGATTGTCGACCTTGGTTCCATGAATCATGCGGCGCGTCGGCTGAATGTGACTCAACCGACCTTGAGCCGAATGGTTCGAATCCTCGAAGACCAGGTCGGCTCTTCGCTCCTGCGGCGGGATCGGTACGGCGTCACGCCAACGCGGATTGGCGAAGCCCTGGCGCAGGAGGGCCGCGCGATCGCCGGCAGCGCTTTGCGTGCCGACGACGCGATCGACCAGTGGCGACTTGGCCTGACCAAGGAGTTGCGAATTGGTGTAGGGCCGGTGCTTGCCGTTGCTCTGATGGGACGGTTCCTGGAGCAGGCTCTGGCGAGTGACTGGAAGAGCGCGCTTCGGATCGAGGTCGGGTCGGTCGCACGACTGATCAATCGCCTGGACCAGGGCGAACTGGATGTCGTATTCGCGCCATCGCGGATCAACCGCGGTCAGGCCCGGTTGACCCAGGAGGTCGTGCTCGAGGACCGGATAGCGGTCTATGCCGGCGCGAAGAATCCGCTGGCAGGCCGTTCCGGTATCGTGCCCAATGAGGAACTCGCCGGCCAGAGGTGGATCGCAATGGGCGCCGTTTCGGGTTTGCGCGGATCGACCAGGGAGGTACTTCAACTGCTGGGATTGAAGAACGATGGCGTCTTCATGAACTTTAGCGGCGACGCGACGATAGCGCTGCACCTGCTCAATTCCTCGGATGTGATGTGCGTACTGCCGCGGCGGCTGGTCAACCTCTTGCCAGGTTCCAGGAAATTCACCGAAGTCAGGGTGGGCGTGGAACTGCCCAGCCGCAATGTCGCTATTTGGACTTCGGGTACCAATCACGATCTTCCGGCGATCCGCCTGCTACGCGAACGTTTCATCGCCTTTGCGCATGAGCCGGCGGACAGATAGCATCTCATTTCAACGCTCTTCTGATGTTCGCTTCGGGCAAGAAACGGACATCTGGAGGTCGGCTATGGAAAGTCGGGGTCGGGGCGCAAAGCTGTCATATGCAAAGTCACTGAGTATACGGGTTTCGCTGGGTGCCGGTCCAAGTATCCCGTCAAAACGCCTTAAGCCGGGTTGCGATATAGAGCCGGCCCTCGGCTGTCCTGATGCAGGAAACATCGGCCACCCATTTCTGCTACGGCCCGTACGGACGCGATCGGCGGGCGCCATTTCCGACGTCTCTTTAACATCACACACCTGGCCAGGACGGCGCCATTTCGAACCTGTCGCGATTGTAAGGTTCGGGCAAAACCCATGACGGGCTGATCACCTATCTCGTTATCGACGATGCGTCGGTGAAGGAGAGCGAGATGCCGAAGACAGAGCGAACTGTGCTGATGCTGCAAGGCCGGAGCGCGCTCGATGATCCCCAGAGACCTGGCACTGGGTTTCTGCGATGCGGCGCCTCTGCAGATCACTCTCGGCGAGCAGGCAACTTTACCTTTCTCGATAGTGAGAAGATGAGCCTCGGCCACCGGCACATTACGGCCAACGACGCCCTGCCACCGGAAACAGTTTCAGAGAATAACGATATAGCAAGGATACTGGGATGAGCCGGATGATGGACTGTGCGCCGGGTGCGCCTGGGATTGACGGACGATGGACATCCAGCGCCAAGAACGGCCTCGGCACCGCACTTTCTCAGACCTCGCCGGTCTGGTTCACGCTGAGCCACGGGATTTTGAACGAGATATACTATCCGCGCGTCGATAGCGCCTGCACCCGCGATTTCGGGTTCATCGTCACCGGCGCGAACGGCTATTTCTCCGAGGAAAAGCGTGACTGCGTCTCGAACACGCAACCCTTCGACGGCGGCATCCCGGCGTTTTCTATCGTCAACACGGCCAGGGACGAGGCCTATCGGATCGAGAAACAGATCGTCACAGACCCGACTCGCGCCAGCGTCCTTCAACAAGTGACTTTCACCCCAATCAAGGGGACCGTAGGCGACTATCGCGTAACGGCCCTGCTCGCGCCGCATCTGGTCAATGCCGGCAAGCTCAACTCCGCATGGATCGGCGAGTTGGAAGGGCGGCAGGTGCTGTTTGCCAGCGGCCGTTCTCGCTATTTAGCGCTCGTCAGCGATACACCCTGGCAAGCGGTGAGTGCCGGCTTTGTCGGTTTTTCCGACGGCTGGCAACAGTTGCAGAAAAGCGGTCGCCTCATCGAGCAATACTCCCGCGCTGACGATGGCAATGTGGCACTTGCCGGTGAGATCGGTTTTACCGCAAAGCACCGAACAGTCACGCTTGCGCTCGGTTTCGGCCAGACGGAGCATGAAGCAGCGGCTTGCGCTACGCGCAGTCTGAAAGACGGCTTCGGCCGCGCCCATGAGCACTACGTTTCCAACTGGCGCGGTTGGCAGGACACTCTCCAACCACTCGACCGCGACACCCATGACGGCATCAATGCTTATCGCGTGTCGACTGCCGTGCTTGCCTCGCACCGTGCCGCCGATCGACATGGCGCCGTCGTCGCAAGCCTCTCGATTCCCTGGGGCTTTTCAAAGGGCGATGACGATCTCGGCGGCTATCATCTTGTCTGGCCGCGCGATCTGGTCGAGACGGCAGGCGGATTCCTGGCAGCAGGCGATGCCGGCGAGGCGCTGGCGATCCTGACCTATCTGCGCGACGTGCAGGAGCCTTCGGGCCGCTGGCCGCAAAATCTCTGGCTCGATGGCAAGCCCTACTGGCACGGCGTGCAGATGGATGAATGCGCCTTCCCGATCCTTCTCGCGGACATGCTGCAACGGCGCGGACATCTCGACAGGCGCGCACTGAAGAAGTTCGTGCTCATGATCCGCGGCGCCGCCGGTTATATTCTGGCCAACGGCCCGGCCACCGGGGAGGACCGCTGGGAGGAAGACCCCGGCTACAGTCCGTTCACGCTGGCGGTCGAGATAGCTGCCCTGCTGGCCGCCGGCGATCTGCTGGACTTGGACGGCGATGCAAGTGCCGCTCGCCATCTGCGCGAAACGGCGGATTGCTGGAACGAGCAGATCGAGAAATGGACCTTTTCGGGTGATACGTCTCTGTGCGCCTCGCTTGGCATTTCGGGATATTACGTGCGCATCGCTTCACCCGGCGCGACGGATAGTGCCGGACCGACCGGCGATACCACGATCCGGAACCAGCCGCCCGACCGTGCTATACTGCCGACGAACACCGTGATCAGCCCCGACGCGCTGGCGCTGGTGCGCTTCGGCCTGCGGGCTCCGGACGATCCGCATATTCTCGATACGATCAAGGCCATCGACCATTCGCTGCGCGTGGAGCTGCCGCAGGGGCCGCTCTGGTATCGCTATAATGACGATGGTTATGGCGAACATGAGGACGGTTCGCCATTCGACGGCGTCGGTATCGGCAGGCCATGGCCACTCCTTGCGGGCGAGCGGGCGCATTATGAACTGGCGGTCGGCCGCCGCACCGTGGCGGAAAGCCTGCTCACGACGCTGGAGCGCTCCGCAGGCGATGGCGGGCTGATCCCGGAACAGATCTGGGACGGGCCCGACCTTCCGGAACACGAGCTATTCCATGGACGCCCCTCCGGCAGCGCCATGCCCCTCGTCTGGGCGCATTCCGAGCATATCAAGCTCCTGCGCTCGCTTGCCGATGGCGCGGTGTTCGACAGGCCGCCGCAGGGGGTGGAACGTTACATCAGAGCCAAGACGCCCTCCAACCTGCGTATCTGGCGCTTCAACAACCGCCTGTCGGTCATCCCCTCCGGCAAGACGCTGCGGCTCGAACTGCCGTCCAGCGCGATAGTGCACTGGAGCTTCGACGAGTGGACAACCGTCAACGATACCCCGACCGTTGAAACCGGTTTCGAAAGCCATTTCGTCGATCTGCCCACACAAGATGCGGCCGAGGGCGGCACGGTCGTCTTCACATTCCTCTGGCAGGAGACTGGCCAATGGGAAAATCAGAATTTTGGCGTTCGCATCGGCGAATGAAGCGATCGGCTTCGACACTTGTGAAATGGAGTATGGAACATGCAGATTGGAATGGTCGGGCTCGGCCGCATGGGCGGGAACATGGTGCGCCGTCTTTTGAAAGACGGCCATGACTGCGTCGTATTCGACGTCAATCAAGAGAATGTCACAGCGCTTGTGAAGGAGGGGGCGACCGGCGCAACCTCCCCCGACGATCTCGTTTCCAAGCTCGCCAAGCCGCGCGCCATTTGGTTGATGCTGCCAGCCGCCATCACTCCGAAGATAGCGCGTGACTTTGCCGCGAAGCTCGAAAGGGGTGACGCCATCATCGACGGCGGCAATTCCTATTATCGCGACGCCATCGATTTAGCGGGCGAATTCGCCAAAAACGGTATCGACTACATCGACGCGGGCACCTCAGGCGGCGTGTGGGGGCTCGAACGCGGCTATTCGCTGATGATTGGCGGTGCAGAGGACGCCGTGACGCGGCTCGACCCGATCTTTGCCTCGCTGGCGCCGGGCGCCGGCCAGAACATCGCCAATGATCCGGTTACAGGCACAGCACCCAAAGGCTATCTTCGTTGCGGGCCTGCGGGCGCCGGCCACTTCGTCAAGATGGTGCACAACGGCATCGAATATGGCGTCATGGCCGCCTATGCCGAAGGCCTCAACATCCTCAAGTCCGCCGATGCCGGCATGCGCGAACGTGAGGTAGATGCCGAAACCGCGCCGCTCGCGACCCCGCAATATTATCAATTCGACATCGATCTCCCTGCCGTCACCGAGGTCTGGCGACATGGATCCGTCATCGGATCCTGGCTCCTGGACCTGACGGCGGAGGCCCTGAGGGGTGACCCGGATCTGGATGGCTACGATGGCCGGGTCTCTGATTCCGGCGAGGGACGCTGGACGCTTCAGGCGGCCGTCGAGACGGGCGTTCCCGCCCCAGTTCTCTCTTCCGCGCTGTTCGAACGCTTCTCGTCGCGCGGGGAAGCGGAGTTTTCCGGCAAGGTGCTTTCCGCCATGCGCCACGCCTTCGGCGGCCATCAGGAAAAGACGAAGTAAGGCTGAGGACGAGCATCATGGCCGTACAGAAATCCGACGTGCTTGTGGTGTTCGGCGCCACCGGCGACCTCGCGCACAAGATGATATTTCCGTCGCTCTATGCGATGGTGAAGAAAGGGACGATGACCACACGCATCATCGGCGTCGCCTTCGATGACTGGTCGCGCGATCGGTTGATCGACCGCGCCCGCGATGCCGTTCAGAGCCATGTCGACAAGATGGACGAGGCCGTTTTCAAGAAGCTGGCTTCGCAACTCTTCTATGTCTCCGGCGACTATCGTAGCAATACGACCTTCGAAAAGCTGCGTGAGGCGCTGGGTGAACACAAGCACCCGCTCTACTATCTCGCAATCCCGCCCTCGCTGTTCGAGACTGTCGCCGACGGGCTGGACAAGGCCGGCATTGCCGACGGCGCACGCCTGATGGTGGAAAAGCCGTTCGGCCGCGATCTCGAATCCGCGAAGGCACTCAACAAGGTTCTGCATGCGGTGTTCGAAGAGGACGCCATCTTCCGTATCGACCACTTTCTGGGCAAGGAGGCGATCCAGAACCTCCTCTATTTCCGCTTCGCCAACAGCTTCCTAGAGCCGATCTGGAATCGCGACCATGTCGAGAGCGTCCAGATCACAATGGCCGAGGATTTCGGCATCAAGGGGCGCGGCAGGTTTTATGACGAAGTTGGCTGCATTCGCGACGTGATCCAGAACCACCTCGTCAACGTCCTCTTGCTGCTTGCCATGGAGCCGCCCGCCACCGGCGCGTCCGACGATCTCGTGGACGAGAAGGTGCAGGTCCTCAAGGCCATGCCGCCGCTTGGCAGAAACGATGTGGTCCGCGGCCAGTTCGATGGCTATCTGAACGAGCCGGGGGTTGCGCCCAATTCGGTGACCGAAACCTTCGCGGCCGTGCGCTTCGAGATCAGGACGTGGCGCTGGAACGGCGTGCCCTTCTACATTCGCGCCGGCAAGAACTTGCAGACCCATGCCACGGAAGTCGTGGTGCGCTTCGAGCAGCCGCCCGTGGCGCTCTTCGATGACGGCGAGGCAACGAGCGGCAACTATGTCCGGTTCCGGTTGGGCCCGGACATCTCGATCGGCATCGGCGCGCGCCGAAAGGCCCCGGGCAGCTCGATGCAAGGTGAAGCCGTGGAACTTGCCGCCGTCGATGACGGTCATGGAGACATGGCCCCATACGAGAGGCTGATCGGCGACGCCATGGCGGGCGACCGCCAGCTCTTCACTCGTCAGGACGCAGCCGAGCTCGCATGGAAGATCGTCGAGCCGATCCTGGACGACGTCTCCACGCCACCGAAATACAAACCCGGCACTTGGGGACCTGCTGACATGAAGGATTTCGCGCCGCGCGGCGGCTGGGTCAACCCTACCTGAAGCCGAGGAGATAATGATGAGCAACCACAATTCCAAAGGTGCGGATCGCGCAGTTCTGGCCATCGATATCGGCGGCAGCCATGTGAAGATACGCTCCAGCGCCGGCGGCGAGGAAAGAAAGGCAGAAAGCGGCAATACGATGAGCGGCGCCGACATGGTCGCTGCCGTCAAGGCCATGGCGAAGGGCCTGGACTATGAGGTGATCGCGATGGGCTATCCGGGCCCGGTTGTCCACGACAGGCCGCTTCACGATCCCGCCAATCTCGGCGAGGGCTGGGTCGGACTTGACTATGCTTCCGCCTTCGGATGCCCGGTGCGGATCGTCAACGACGCGGTGATGCAGGCCGTCGGCTCCTATCAGGGCGGACGCATGCTGTTTCTCGGTCTCGGCACCGGGCTTGGCGCCGCGATGATCGTCGAGAACGTCGCCCAGCCAATGGAGATTGCCCATTTGCCCTACCGCGAGGGCAAGAGCTACGAGCACTATGTCGCCGAGGCGTATCGCGAAAAGAAGGGCAACAAGAAGTGGCGCAAGCGTGTGTTCGATGTCGTCGAACGCCTCTGCGCGGCACTGGAGCCGGACTCCGTCGTCATCGGCGGCGGAAACGTCGAAAAGCTCGACGAGCTTCCACCGAAATGCCGGCGCGGCGACAACACACTCGCCTTCGACGGCGGCTTCCGTCTCTGGAAAGACGAAAACCTGATCGTGTAAGTTCGCCCCGCTCCTCTCCATCAAGCGGGCGCACCGTTATGTCGATGAAGACGGGCGACCGGGGACGGACGCGAAGCGACACAAGCCAGCTGAAATTGTCATGAAACTGCGGCAGGTTGAAACGCCTGTCTGATATTGGATGGCGAAACGTGGATCCGATCCGCGAGCTTCACTTAACCGATCACTGGATTGACCCCGACACATAGTCTGAAAGGCATCATCCGCGAATCTGTCGCGATTGTAAGCTTCGGGCAAAACCCATGTCGGACCAGCCTCTTATCTCTTTGTCGACGACGCGTCGATGAAGGAGACGGAAGATGACGAGGACCGACCGAAACGTGCTGGAGCGGCAAGACGGCGGTGCGCTCAGCGCCTGCCAGACGCTGAGCGAGAACAGTCTCGCACGCGAGTCGGTCGCAGGCGGCAATTCGCATTCGATGTATCTCAACGAAGAAACCCCTATCGCCCTCGGACGGCATATCTGGGGCTTTTGTTACATGAACTGAACCGTTTTCCGGCGTCGTGAGGCTGCGGACACGGAAGCTCACACACCCGCGTGCGACGCCTCGAACTCGACCGGAAACGAAATCCAAACTCAAGGAGATGGAAAATGTCTGAACTCATCGTTGTTGGGTATGACACGCCCAATCAGGCAGAAGACGCCCGCAAGGAACTCATGAAAATGGCGCGCGAATATCTCGTCGATGTTGCGGACGCCGTCGTCGCCACTGCCGACGCAGACGGCAACGTCAAGCTCAATCAGATGGTCAATATGTGGACCGCAGGAGCAGCGGGTGGCGCCTTCTGGGGCTTGCTGATCGGGATGATTTTCTTCAACCCCCTGCTCGGCGTCGCCGTCGGCGCTGGCGCAGGCGCTCTTTCGGGTGCGCTGACCGACTATGGCATCGACGACAAGTTCATGAAGGAGGTCTCCACGATACTTCAGCCGGGACAGGCGGCGCTCTTCATGATGGTCCGCACCAACGCGTCGGACAAGGTGATCGACAGGCTTGGTGAAATCGGCGGCCGCGTGCTGCGTACGAACCTCGATACGGATGCCGAAAGTCATCTGCGGCAGGAAATCGACAAGGCGCATGAAGCCCACATCCGAGCGGAGGCGTCGAGAAGCGAATGACCGAAGTTGTCTTTCTCCAGCCGCTAATGGCGTTGATCGCGGGCGGACTGATCCTCGTCTTTCCGCGCATCCTAAACTACGTGGTCGCCGGCTATCTCATTCTCTTCGGACTCGCCGGTCTCTATCCTCACGTTTTCTCCGGGATTTAACCTCCACTAGCCGCATGGATGAACCTGCGTTTCAGGGGTCATCCATGCGGGACATTCATCCGCCTGGGGCCGGAAAAATGAAACATTTCAGGACAATTTTCCTGCTGGCCGCTATCGTTGCGATCGCCGTCGGACTCTGGTTCTGGTGGCAGCACGAGAAGGTCTATCCCTCTACCGAAGACGCCTATCTGCAAGCCCATGTCCTGACCATTTCGCCACAGATCGGTGGCCGGGTTGCGAGCGTCGCCGTCACCGAGAACCAGCACGTCAACGCCGGAGATGTCCTGTTTCAGATAAACACCGACGATCTCAAGGCGGCGCTTGAGGCGGCTCAGGCCCAATACGAAATCGCGCGTGAGATTGCCGGAGCTTCTGTATCCAGTCTGTCCGGTGCCGAGGCCCAGCTCGATAGCGCGCGAGCCGCGTTGACCGAAGCTCAGGTCGAGTTCGACAGAACGAGCAAACTCCGCAAGCTTGGTGACGTCTCGCAATCCGCTATGGACAAGGTCTCCGCGGAGCGCGATCAGGCACAGGCAGCGGTCGAGGCGGCGCAATCAGCAGCCGATGCGGCCCGAGATCGCGCCGGAACGCGGGGAGACGGGAATGCTACGGTTCGAGCGGCTCTTGCCGACCTGAGAGTGGCCCGTCTCAATCTTGAACGGTCGCGCGTGACCGCTCCCGCTTCCGGCTGGGTCGCGAACATCGATCTGCGCCCCGGCTCCCTGGTTACACCGAACGCACCGCTTTTCTCGCTCGTGGAGGATGGCGATTGGTGGATCGACGCGAACTTCAAGGAAACCGATTTGAACCGCGTACGGCCAGGTCAACCCGTCAAGATTGCCATCGGGATGTATCCGGGTCTGTCGCTGTCCGGAAAGGTCGAGAGCATCGGCGCGGGCTCAGGTGCGGCGTTCTCCTTGCTTCCTGCACAGAACGCAACCGGCAACTGGGTTAAGGTCACCCAGCGGTTTCCCGTGCGCGTTCACCTTGAAAGTCGGCCCGAGGATCCGGCGATGCAACTACGGGTCGGGGCGAGCACGACCGTCACGGTCGACACATCCTCGATGGACGCGAAGTAATGTCCACATTGGACACCGGGGCAGAAGAGACGGGGGCTACCGTTAGTTGGACCATCGTCTCTGCCGTCATTCTCACGGCCGTGCTGGAGGTGCTGGACAGCACGATTGTCAACGTTGCCCTACCCCAGATCCAGGCGGCTTTCGGGATCACCAACGACCAGACCGTCTGGATTCTGACAAGCTACATAGTGGCTTCCGTGGTGGTGATGCCACTGACCGGCTTCTTTGTCCGCATGGTTGGCCGCCGTCGTCTGATCACCACGGCCATCCTGGGGTTTGCCGGGTTTTCTGCGCTCTGCGGCCTGTCCTGGAGCGTGGAGATCATGGTCGCCTGCCGCCTCGGCCAGGGTCTCTTCGGCGCCTTCCTGATACCGCTCTCCCAATCCATCCTGTTCGACAGTTTCAGCAAGGACAAACGCGGCCAGGCGATGGCGCTGTTCGGCCTCGGAGTCGTGGTCGCTCCTGTCTTGGGCCCTACCATCGGCGCGCTGTTGACCGAGTACTTTTCCTGGCGGGCGGTCTTTTACGTAAACCTGCCGATTGCCGCCTTCGCGCTGATCATGCTCACCGGCGAGATGGAACGCGAGGACACCAAGCGCATCAAGGTTGACTGGATCGGTCTTGTACTGATGGTTGGCGCCATCGGTTCGCTGCAATTGATTCTGGATCTTGGCGAAACATGGGACTGGTTTGCGTCCAAGGCGATTCAGGTCGCGGCGCTGTCGCTTCTCGTTTGCGGGACCACCTTTGTCGTCCGGGGTTATGGCAAACGTGACAACATCTTCGACTTTTCGGTCTTCAAGGATCGCAGTTTCGCCGGTGCCAATGTCGCCATCATGGGTTTCGGCGTTGCGATGTTCGGCTCAATCGCGATCCTGCCTCTCTTCGTGCAGGGGCTTCTGGGGTATCCGGTTCTGGATGCAGGCTTTCTTTTCATTCCGCGCGGCATCGCCTCCGGTGCGTCGATGGTTCTGACAGGCGCCGTCCTGGTAAACCGCTACGATCCGCGAATGCTGCTCGCATTGGGACTTGTCCTGACCGGTTCGGGCAATATCATGTTGGGACTTCTCGATCTCAGCGCAGGTTTCTGGGATCTCTCGTGGCCCGGTATCGTATCGGGTCTTGGCATGGGGTTGTTCTTCGTTCCGATGTCCACGCTTGCTTTTCAGAACATAGGACCGGACAAGCAGGACGAAGCGTCGGGCATCTACGGGGTAACACGGTCGCTCGGCTCTTCTGTCGGCATTGCCCTGGTCGGCTGGCAGATCGCGAGCCGGATGCAGTTCCATTACGAAACGCTCTCCACCGGTATCACTCCATTCAGTGCAGCGGCGCGCGAATACCTCGCCCCGCTCGGTCTCGAGCCCTCCTCGCCCGCGGGTGCGGCGAAACTGGCGGAGCAGGTTCAGATCCAGGCCAGCATGCTCGCCTTCCAGGATGCGTTCTGGCTGACCGGCCTGGCGGCCTTCCTGATGCTGCCGATCATCATGATCCTGCAACGGCCCGCCAAAGCCGTTGCCCCAGCCTTGGCGTCGTAAGATGACCTGGTTGTCCGCCCATATTCTCGTCGTTTGTATCAGCATCGCGATGGCGCTGAGTTCGCTGGTGATACTCGGACAGCGGAGAAGCCCTCAGGCAACGATCGCCTGGCTGCTGTTTCTGGTCATGCTGCCCTACTTCGCTTTGCCCGTGTTTCTGCTCCTCGGGTTCCGCAAGCGTCCGGACGCTCCTGCGCCCTCCCGGGATGCGACCCGTTTGAGTGAAACGGCGTTTTCCACTTCCCGTGTTCGCGCCTTGTGCGAGCACTACGGTTTTCTTGATAACGCCGAGGGAAATGCATTTCGCCTGCTGCCCGGGCCAATCGAAGCGTGGCAGACCCTTGATGACCTGGTGCGCAATGCCGGGACAACGCTGGACGTGACGTTGTACGTCCTGGGACCCGACGATGTCGGTAGGGCTTTCTGCGCAGCGCTCGAAGCGAGGGCGCGGGCCGGCGTTCAGGTTCGCGTCATACTCGACAGCATCGGCAGTTTCCACCGACCGTCGGAGTCGATTGCACGGCTGAAGAAGTCAGGCGCGAATGTGCGTTTCTATTCGCCGCTGGTGCAAAAGCCGACAGGCGGTCACCTCAACCTTAGAAACCACCGCAAGATGGTCATCGCGGACGGAGCCCGTGTCTGGACAGGGGGCCGCAACGTCGCCACGGAGTATCTGGGTCCTGTCGAGCTCGCGGACCGGTGGCGCGACCTTTCCTGCCTTGTAGAAGGGCCGGTTGCCAAGGGTTATTGCGAAACCTTCGAATCGGACTGGGCAAAGGTTGGCGGGCGACGACGGGACCTGAAAACCGCGCGTCCCCAAGCTGGCCGATCCAGCCTTGGCCTGATCCCCTCCGGACCGGACATGGCCGACGATGCGCTGCATGACGCCATTGTGCTCGCCTGTCACGAAACGCGTTCGAGGCTTTGGATCGTGACACCCTACTTCCTGCCGACGCCAACCTTGATGGAGGCGCTTACAATCGCCGCACGGCGGAGCGTGGACGTGCGCGTTCTTGTGCCCGAGCGATCGAACCAAAGGCTGGCCGATCTGGCGCGAGGGCCTTCGCTGCGCGATCTTCACACCATTGGCGTCCATATCCACCGGCATCCGCACATGGTTCACGCGAAAGCCGTCCTGGCGGATGATTCGGCTTTCGTGGGGTCCGCCAATTTCGACGCACGCAGCCTTTTGCTGAATCATGAGATTATGCTCCTGGTAATGACGAGCGAAGATATCGCGTCGATCACCGCCTGGGCTGAGAACCTCATGTCCGAAACTTCGCCCGGATTGCCGCACGTCAGCAGAATCCAACGTGCGATGGAAAGCGTCTTCAGATTGGTATCGCCGGTGCTTTGAGCGTCAACGAAGAGAGGGAAAACGCATCTCGACGCGCAGTCCGGGATCGTTGTCATGCAATGCGATCGTACCGCTATGGCGTTCCACGATCGCACGCACCAACGCCAGGCCGAGCCCGCTGCCCGGTTTGGTCCGGCTCGGATCGAGCCGATAAAACGGCTGGAACAACGCATCGCGCGCCGTTTCCGGAATACCCGGCCCGTGATCCGTTACCACGAGAGCGACATCGCCCGACTGCCTGGTCAGTTCCATGCAGATACGGTTGCCATTCGGCCCATAATTGACTGCGTTCTGCAGCAGGTTCACAACGAGCCGATGCAGCATTTGCGGATTGCCACTGATTTCATAGTCGTCCGCATCGTCCACATGGGTAACCAGGCTTTGCCCCGCATCTTCTGCGACCAGTGAATACGTCTCGGCCAAATCGCGGACTAACGCGCTCATCCCGACTCGCTCAAACCTGGCATTATCCGTTCCGGCCTCGATAAGCGACAATTGCAGATACGCGTCGAAGACGCCGCGCATTTGCTCCAACTCGTCCTGCGCATCGAACAGCGCATCGCTCGGATCCGCCCCGACGGTGAGCTGGTCCTGGGCACGACCGAGCGCAAGATAGGCGCGGCCCAGGGGCGATTTGAGGTCTTGCGCCACGGCGGCGGCAGTGTTGCGTGTCGTGGTCATCAGCCGGGACGAACGGTCTAGATGTCGGTTCATCTCGCGCGCCATCCTGTCGATCTGCGTGTCGCCGCCGTTTTCGGGAATACGCGCGCCAGTGTCGCCCTCGCTTGTCCGTTCCAGCGCCGCCTCGATCTCGCGCAGGCGCGAAAGGCTCCGTCGGCTCAGGAAGTATCCGAGCGCCAGCATCGACAGCACGACAATGAAACCCGTCAAAGCGAGCGTTCGTACGATCGCTTCACGGGCATGTTGCAGGATATCGAGCCGTTGACCGACGACCAGCCAGCGTCCGCCCAGAGCGCCGCCATAGTAGATGAATTCGTTCGAAGCCGCCGGCGACAGCGGTGCCTCGTGATCCAGAGGACCGCGTTGAAAGCCCTCACCCGGCGGCTGCGTGATCACGTTCCCGGCCAATCGGCGGCCTTCATCGAAGATTGCCAGCGCACGCACTCCCGAGACATAAAGCGGCCGCACATGGCGGATCGTTTCGACCACCGAATCCGCCCCTTCGGTTTGATGATCCGCGGCAAGGATGTCCCAGTGTTCCTTCACATCCTCGCGTATTTCCGTCTGGAGATTGTTCTGGACATATGTCAGCGCAGCCCAACCGACGGCGACCAGGATGAGCAGAAAAACAATCGCCGACCGCAGCACCGCCGTGAATGCAGCCCCCGAAAGGACGTCACCGCGGTCCATGCATAGAATACCCGGTATTACGGATCGTGTGGATAAGCGGCACGTCGAAAGGCTTGTCGATCTTGGCGCGCAGCCGACTCATGTGAGTTTCCACAACGGTGGTGTTCGGCTCGAAGTTGAAGTTCCAAACCCGTTCCAGCAGCATTGTCCTGGTGACGACACGGCCCGCATTACGCATCAGGATTTCCAGCATGTTGAATTCCTTGGTGTGCAACTCGACCAGCGTGCCCTGCCGATTTGCCGTGCGCGCCAGAAGATCGAGCGTCAGGTCATGCACCTTCAATGTCGGTTCAGCCCCCGCATTCTGTCTGCGCCGGGCGAGCGCCCCAACCCGTGCCAGTAACTCGGAGAAATGAAACGGCTTCGTCAGATAGTCGTCGCCGCCCGCAGCCAGCCCTTCAACCCTGTCATCCACTTGACCCAACGCGGTCAGGAACAGCACCGGTAGATCCTTCTTTGCCGCCCGCAGGGCCTTAAGCACCGACAACCCGTCCATGCCCGGCATCATTCGGTCGAGGATCGCCAGGTCGCAATCGTTGTAAAGGCAATAGCTCAACGCTTCGCGCCCATCGATGACGTGATCGACGCTGTGGCCGTTTTCCGTCAATCCGGTGACAATGTATTCGGCCATCTTGGCGTCGTCTTCGGCAAGCAGGATTTTCATAGGGCGCAGTCTCTTTTTCGCCGAAGCTACGCCAGCCTCCGCGTTCCCGCCAGCCAAAAGGCTTTTCTTTCATGAATGTAAGATTCGCGTGAATTTCAGGGATACCCGCACGCGTACTTTGGGCGGGCGTCCGGTCAGTCGAGCCGGATTGTCCGGAGTAACGACCATGAACACCAACACAGCTTCGTCGCCTGCCGGCGCCATCGTGCCGCAGAATCCCGGTCGCCTCACAATCGTCGGCGCGGTCTTCGCCGCCATCGGTCTGATCGCGATCCTTCTGCCCAACCTCGCGACCCTCGCGGCCGAACTTCTCGTAGCCTGGATGTTCATACTCTGGGGCGGCGCGGGTCTCTGGTTCGCGTGGGAAATGCGCACCGCTCCCGAATGGCGATACGGCGCCGTCGCTTTCGGCCTGATGCTGCTTGCCGGCCTGATCTTCGCGGTGTTTCCTGTCGCCGGCATCGAGACCCTGACCATCCTGATGATGATCTCCTTCTTGATGGAAGGGGTCGTGTCCATTCTTCTCGGCCTGCGCAGTTCCGCGGACATGACCAACTGGGGCTGGCTGATTTTCAGCGGAGCATGTTCGCTCATCGTCGGAATCGTCATTTTGATCGGTTGGCCCGGCACGGCAACGTGGACACTCGGATTGCTGATGGGAATCAATTTCCTCTCCACCGGCCTCTCGCTCGTGATGCTCGGCCGCTCGATCAAACCCGCAAATTTCGAAATGCGATAATCACGTCCGCGATTCAGCCGCCCGGCACCGCACTTTTGGGCGGCTGTGCGGGACCGCACGGGTGCCCTGATCGATAATCTGAAGCGCTTTCGCCCGACGCTTTATGATCGCCTGTCGGTGCTCCCCGAGTTCGATCTCGACGAATTCCAACGTTGGGTCGCTAAAGTTGATGTCTTTGTGCTCTACATCGCTCTCCCGATCGGAGGAGTTGCCGGCTACCATCCGGGACGCCGCGGGTGCGCCGTCCGGACCGATCAACGTGAGAACGCCACAGATAGTCGGCACCGCCATATAATTGAAATCGCTCTTCGACCGTACGACGAGGTAGCCGAGACCCGCATTCGCGCTGACGAATTTTCCAACCAACGCTCCGATAACGGCGACCGCAATGCCAATGCGGAATCCGTTGAACATGAGCGGGACCGCGTGCGGCGGTTAAATAGAAACTGTACGCTGCCATTTGGACGCCCACACGTTGCGCCCTAGTTCGATCACGCCGGTCGCGATCGAAACCATGATTGGAAAGAAGCTCATCTGCGTGTCGACGACGATCGGCGCGATCGCGATCACCAATCCGCACACGTTTGACACCATTTGGACAGGCGCATTCGCCACGGATCGCGCCAGGACGTCGGGTTCTATCTCCACCGGACCAAGCTCGGAGATATCGCGTAGCAATCAGCATATAGGAAGGCTTCCTATCCGCTTCGGCATTCGGTCACCAAGCGCGACCTTGCCCGTCCTTGCCTACAGCTGTCCGAGCGGCTTGATCTCGATAACGTCCAGTTCGATGGGATCAGGCGCGGTGGCCGCGAAAAGCACTGCGCGCGCCACGTCGTCGGGATCCATGCCTTCATAAGCACGCCCGGTCGCATGATCCCGAACGGCCGGATGAGTCGACTGGCTGCCCAGCTTGGTGTGCCAGACCAGCCCGGGCCGGATTTCGGTGGATCGGACACCCTTGCCGAGCAGTTCGAGACGGATGCCCTGGTGCATCGCCGCCAAGGCGTGCTTCGTCGCGGCGTAGCAAAGCGTATTCGGGCTTACGGCATGTGCCAGCGCTGAACTGATCGTTATGATATGCCCCCTGCCCCGATCAACCATCCCTCGGGCCGCCGCAAGCGTAATCCGCATAGTCGCGCGCACATTGATCGCGAACATCCTGTCCCAGTCATCTGGATCGTTGTCGAGAAACGGAGCCGCAATGGCCATACCTGCCGAGTTCAGCAGTATGTCTGCGTTCCGGACGTCTCCGTTGATATCTTCCAGAAAGCGATCGTCGGTGAGGTCGCCCCCAAGACACCGAAACCTGTTTCCCGCAACGTCCCGTTTTTCCATCTCCGCCAGATCGTCTTCGGGCAACGCGGCGATCGTCACTTTAGCGCCCTGAGCCGCGAAGGCCAGCGCGCACGCGCGCCCGATTCCGGACGACCCGCCCGTGACGAAAACATTCTTGCCTGCAACGGGTACCTCGGACATCGAAACCTCCTCCATAACGACCCACATTTATTTAACATATTAATCGCCTGATCAACTCCAGCCGAAAAATCTCTCGTAGGCTCATTTCAAAAGGTAGCGGCACCCATCCGCTTGACGCACAGCGTCGACTTTAATTAACATATTAAGTTCATGCACTATGCCGACGCGCCAACCTGAGCGTTCGCGCGCGGTGAGGATCGGCAAAGGGAGAGACATGTCAGCTAAAGAACCGATTGCGGCGGGCGCATCGATCGCCTTTCTCGGACTGGGTACGATGGGGCTCGGCATGGCCGCCACGCTTGTGCGCAGTGGCTTTGACGTGAAGGGTTACGACCCGTCGGAGGCCGCGAGGGAGATTTTCCACGCCGAAACCGGCAAGGCGGCGGCATTGTCGGCCGAGCAGGCGATGCGAGACGCAGAAGCCGTTGTCTGCATGCTGCCGGACGGCAAGTTTGTACGAGAAGCGCTGCTCGGCGGCGCTACGCCTGCGGTCGCCGCACTCAATCCGGGCGGCGTCGTGGTCGACTGTTCGTCATGTGCGCCGACGGACACGCAAGCGCTCGCCCCCGACTTGGCGGCAAAGGGCTACGGGCTCGTGGATTGCCCAGTATCCGGGGGTGTCGCGGGAACAAAGGCAGGCACGCTCACGCTCATGGCCGGCGGTGAGGCTACGCATGTGGAGCGGGTCCGTCCGCTCCTGGAATCGATGGGCAGCGTTATCCATCACACGGGCCCGGTCGGTTCCGGCCACGCCATGAAGACCCTCGTGAATTTCATCGGCACCAGCCAGATGATGCTCGATTTCCAGGCAATGCTGATCGGCGAACGGTTCGGCCTGAAACCCGAGACGATGGTCGAAATTCTCGACAGGTCCTATGCGAAGAACCTTTCGACAGAGATCGTCCTGCGTCAGCAGATCCTTTCAGGTGCCTTCCATCATAACTTTTCGCTCGCGCTCGCGGCGAAAGATGCCCGCATCGCCGCCGAGCCCGCGCGCGCCGTGGGCTTCGGGGCAGATACACCAGATCATTTCGCGAGCCTCCTCGAGGACGCCCTGAAGACGATGGGCAACGAGGACCTGACGTACAGCTACAAATATTTCGACACGCTCTGGGAGCGCGACAACGGAGAGGAAGCATGATCGACGCCAACACAATCGCGAAGGTGCGCGCAGGACTGCAAACACCACGTCGAATGCTTATCGGCGAACAATGGGTCGAGGCCGCGGATGGCAGCCGGCTGGAAACAAAAGATCCGGCTGATGAATCCGTTCTGACCACCTTTCCGAATGGGGGCGTGGAAGACATAGACCGGGCGGTGAAGACGGCCCGCGAAGCATTCGAGCGTGGCCCGTGGCGAGACATGACGCCCGCCGCGCGCGCCCGGCTCATATGGAAGCTGGGTGACCTGATCGACGCAAACGCCGATGAACTCGCGGTGCTCGAGACGTTCGACAACGGCAAACCGATCGGGGTCTCGCGGAATCTGGACGTACCCTTCGCGGCGGAGCGCATGCGCTACAATGCCGGATGGGCGACCAAGCTGACCGGCGAGACCGTGCCCCTCTCCCTGCCGTTCGAAGCCGTCGCCTACACGACCTACGAACCGGTTGGCGTGGTGGGGCACATCATCGCCTGGAATGCGCCCTTGGCCTCGGCGGTCGCCAAACTGGCTCCGAGCCTGGCTGCCGGATGCACAATGGTTCTCAAGCCGGCCGAAGATACACCGCTTACCGCGTTGCGCCTCGGCGAACTGATCGAACAGGCCGGCTTTCCCGCCGGCGTCGTCAACATCGTCACCGGCACCGGAGAGGTGGCCGGCGCCGCGCTTGCCGCGCACCCCGATGTCGACAAGATTTCCTTCACGGGATCGACGGAGGTCGGCAAGATGCTCGTGCGAGCCGCGGCCGGCAATCTCAAACGGCTGACGCTCGAACTTGGCGGCAAGTCCCCTGTCATCGTGCTTCCGGACGCCGATCTGGACAAGGCGATACCCGCGATCGCCAACGGCATCTTCTTTTGCACCGGTCAGGTCTGCACGGCCGGCTCGCGGCTGTTTGCCCATGGCAAGGTGTTCGACGACGTCATCGCCGGTGTGGCGGATATCGCCCGGTCGATGAAGATCGGCCCCGGCATCGACCCCGAGACCACGCTCGGCCCGCTCGTCAATGGAAAGCAGCTCCAGCGCGTGACCGGCTACATACGGTCGGGGCAAGAGGATGGCGCGAAGGTCGCGGTGGGCGGCAATCCGGTCGACAGGTCCGGCCACTTCGTCGAACCAACCATTCTCACGAACACAAGGCCGGACATGGCGGTGCGGCGCGAGGAGATTTTCGGCCCGGTCCTGTGCGCACAATCCTTCAGCGACGAGGAACTGGACGAACTTGCCGCGCAGGCCAATGATACGACCTACGGCCTTGCCGCAAACATCTACACGTCCAACCTCTCGGCCGCACACAAGCTCGCACGCCGCATCCGCGCCGGTACGGTCAAGATCAACGGCGGCGGACTCGACCAGGGAGTGCCGGCCGGCGGTTTCAAGCAATCCGGCTGGGGCCGCGAATACGGTCGTGACGGGGTCGAAATCTACACCGAGAAGAAATCGGTGATCGCTACGCTATGACCGTCGGGCAAGGCGGAGAGGCGTTCGACTATGTCATCGTCGGAGCGGGATCCGCCGGCTGCGTCATCGCCAACCGTTTGAGCGAGGATGCGGGAACCCGCATCTGCCTCGTGGAAGCGGGACCGCAAACCCGACACCCTTTCGTGTCGATACCGCTGGGCATGGTCGGCCTGATCGACCATCCCCGACTCAATTGGCGCTACATGTCTGCACCGCAGCAGGCCGCAGGCGGGCGACGCTACCCGATTCCCCGCGGAAAGATGCTGGGCGGCACAAGCTCCCTCAACGGCATGGTCTACACCCGCGGGCAGGCCGCCGATTTCGACGGCTGGGCGGCGCTCGGCAATCCCGGCTGGAGCTACCGGGAGGTCCTGCCCTATTTCATGAAATCCGAGGACAATCTCGACTTCCACGATGCATGGCACGCACAGTCGGGTCCGATGACCGTGGCGACCGCGCGCGAACCCAATCCCCTCGCCCTGCGATTTCTCCAGGCCGCGCAGGAATTGCAATATCCTCTCAACCCGGATCCGAACGGCGCGCGCCAGGAAGGTTTCGGACTTCGGCAGGTCAATATCCGGGATGGACGCAGGGTCTCCTCGGAGAGCGCCTTTCTGCGCCCGGCGCGCTCCCGCAGGAACCTGCACGTCGTCACCGGGTCGGAAGCGCTCAAGATAGAAATTATAGACAAGCGAGCAAGCGCCGTCGTCCTTTCGGACGGGCGGCGGCTGGAGGCGCACAGGGAAGTCGTTTTGAGCGCAGGGGTGATCGGCTCGCCCGTGTTGTTGATGCGTTCCGGACTAGGCCCTGCTGAACATCTGCGCAGCCACGGCATTGAAGTTTTGGCCGACTTGCCGGAGGTCGGACAAAACCTGCACGATCATCCTTCGGTTCAGCTTATTTGGCGCGGCGCCACCGGCGAATCCTATGGCATCTCGGCGCGCGGGCTTCCCGGGCTCGCCCTGTCGACCATACGCTATTTCCTGACCGGGAAGGGGGTGCCGGGCAGCAATGTGTTCGAGGCGGCCGGATACATTCGCAGCCGGCCAGATCTTGCCGAACCGGACACGCAATTGGTGTTTTGCGCGGCATTCCGCAAACCCGGTGGAACGCTGGGGGTGGGGCATGGCTACGCGCTTGGCATTGTCGGTCTAAAGCCAAAAAGCAGGGGAAGCATCACCCTTTCCGGCTCCACGATTTCCGACCAGCCGATCATCGATCCCAACCTGCTCTCCGATGAAAGCGACCTCGAAGTCCTTATCGAGGGCGTAAACGCTGGTCGACGGGTTCTCTCGGCACCGGCATTCGAAGGCAAGGGGCACGCGGAAATCGCGCCGGGCACGCATGTCCAGGGTCGGCAGGCGCTGGCCGAGCATATCCGCAACTCGGTCAATACGGCCTTTCATCCGGTGGGTACCTGCGCGATGAAACCCGATGGTGTGGTCTCCGGCGAATTGAAAGTGCGCGGCGTCGACGGGCTGCGCGTCGCCGATGCGTCGATCATGCCGACGATAACAAGCGGCAACACACATGCCCCGACCGTCATGATCGGTGAGAAATGCGCCGATCTGATTCGCGGCCGCACGCTTGAGGCATGGCAACCGCCGGCCGATCTGGAAACAGTCTGAGAGGAGAACGGAATGGAAAGCGAAACAGAAAGGCGTATCGCTGCGCTGGAGCGACGGCTCGCCGACGCGGAAGACCGTCTACAGTGTCACGAGGACATCGAGGCTATCAAGAAGCTGCAGAGAGCTTACGGTTATTATCTGGACAAAAACCTCTACAGGGCTGTGGCGGACCTGTTCACGCAGGACGGGGAAATCGAGATAGCCGCCCGCGGCGTCTACAAGGGACGCGAGCGGATTTACGAGTTTCTCTGCAAACTTCTCGGCGGCGGCCATGACGGCCCGGTCCGCGGCCACATCGGCAATCACTTCCAGTTGCAGGCGATCGTAACGCTAGGCGCCGACGGCCGCACCGCGCAGGCGCGCTGGCGCGCCTGGGTCCAGTTCGGCGATCTCGGCGGGGTGGCCAACTGGCTCGAGGGCCCCTACGAAATCGACTACCTAAAGGAAGACGGCATCTGGAAGATTTCGAGTCTTGTCTGGTTCCCCTCCTTCACCGCGCCATACGCGGAAGGCTGGAACAACAGCCTGCTGCCGCCAAGCCAGCCGAGCACCGAGATGCCGCCGGATCGTCCGCAGTCCCATGACGGAAAGACCGCGCCGGACGCCTGGGTTATGCCGTTCCACTACGTGCATCCAGTGACCGGCAAAAAAGTCGAGTGGAAAATCGCAAAATAAACGAGGGACGGCCATTGGCCGTCCCTTTCTCAAATCATGCTCAGGGCATGGAATTCGGCAGGAACAGCGAGATCGCGGGGAACGCCGCGAGCAGGATCAGCCGCAGGATATCCGCGAACATGAACGGCAATACGCCGCGGAAAATCTTGAATAGCCCTATGTCTCGCGCCATCGAGTTGATCACGAACACATTCATGCCGACGGGCGGCGAGATCAGTCCTATGGTCACGGTCATGACCATGATCACGCCGAACCAAGTCGGGTCAAAACCCAGCGCCATCATCGCCGGAAAGACGATCGGGATGGTGAGGATAATGATAGCCAGCTCGTCCATGATCGCGCCGAGCAGGAGATAGATGATCAGCAAAAGCGTGAGCACCCCGTATGGCCCGATGGGCAGATCGACCAGAAACGCGGTCAGGTTCTGCGTCGTGCGCGTGATCGCCAGAAAGTAACTGAAGAGAAACGCCCCGACGGCCACGATGAAGATGGAGGCCGATGTTCGCAACGCGTCCACGAGGCATGCCTGGATAACCGGCCAGGACAGCCGTCTCCTCGCAAGACCGATGAGAAGCGCGCCCACCGCGCCGAGGCCGGCGGCCTCTGTCACCGTGACGAGCCCGCCATACATCGCGCCGATCACGAGAAGGAACAGGAGAAGGGTCGCCCAGACATCCTTCAACGCCCTGAACCGGACGCCATAGCCCTGCCGTTCGGTCGTCGGGAAAAGAGCCTTGTTGCGGCTGGCGAGGATCTGGATTGTACCGATGTAGAGAGCGATCGCCAGAATGCCCGGCAGGATGCCGGCTATGAACAGACGCGCCACATCCTGCTCGGTCAGAATTGCATAGATGAGCATGGCGACCGAGGGCGGGATAATGATGCCGAGTGTCCCGCCGGCGGCAATCGCTCCGGCGGCGGTGGCCGGTTCGTAGCCGGCCTTGCGCATTTCGGGCAGGGCAACCTTGGTCATGGTCGCCGCTGTCGCGATGGACGATCCATTGATCGCCGCAAACCCGCCACAGGCGAGGATCGAGGCGATCGCCAGCCCGCCCTGCCTGTGCCCGAACCACGCCCGCGTCACCCGGAACAACTCCCGGCTCATGCCCGACGCCGAGGCGAACACACCCATCAGGACGAACAGCGGCACGACGCTCAGCGAGTAGTCGGTCACCGTTCGCAGCGGCGAATTGATCAGCAGGTTGAGGCCCGGCCCCCATCCCTTCAGGGCCGCGAAGCCCCCCACCCCGACGACGCCCATCGCAATTCCGACCGGTACGCGCAGAAGCATCAGGCCAAACAGGCATACGAAGCCTATGACCGCCGCAAGTTCCCTATCCATCTATTTGCAGTTCCGTTTCTTCCGGCAGGCGCCCCTGAAAACGCCAGATGATGCGGATGACCGCGAGAATGACGCTGCACAGGATGCCCAGGGCGGCAACGGCTACGAAGGGCCAGAGCAACAGTTCCAGCGTGTTGGTCACATCGCCCGCGCGATAAAGGGAATTCACCTTCCAGTAGAGCATCACGGCCAGTGCGGCGAAAAAGCCGGTCGTGACCAAGTCGGCGAAGGTGTCGATCGCCAAGGATATCCGCGGCGGACACATTTCCCACAGGATATCGACAGTGATATGCCGGCCCGCGAACGTCGCGGTGGCGAAACCCCAGAAGATGGCCATGCCCTGCAACTGACTGGCGATCGTGTAGGCGTCGGGGATCTGGACTCTGAACAGATACCTGAGCATGGCTTCGCAAAAGACGAGCAGAGCGACGATCCCCAGCGAATAGCCGGCTACCCGCTCGATAGTGTTGACGACCTTGTCCACCGTACTTCCCGGGTTCCCTTCCTGCGATCGGCAATCGGGGTCGCGCTCTTAGGGGCACGACCCCAGGCGTTTGCCTTATTCGACAAGGGCGCCGTATTCCTTCAGCTTCGCCTTGAGCTTCTCGCCGGCCTCCGCGCCGTCGATGCCCCATTTGTCGGTGACGTCCTGATAGGCTTTCTCGGCCACGGGACCGGCAGTCGCCATCCACAAGGCGCGCTCTTCCGGCGTGAGCTCGTAGACCTCCTGGTCAGGATCGTCGATCAACTGCTGGCGGTAAACGCGCTGTTCGTCATACCACTTGGTCGAGAACTGTTCCGACACATCCGGCCCGCAATGCTTGTCGATCACGTCGCGTTCGCTGTCCGTGAGACCTTCATAGAAGTCTTTGTTGATCAGATAGGCCTGCGCGCCGACATAAAAGGGCTCGTCGATATGATACGGCATCGCCTCGTGGATCCCGAACAGAACCATGTCCCAGGGAAGCATGACGCCGTCGATGACGCCACGATCGGCCAGTTCCTTGACTTCCGGAAGTGCTGCCGAGACGGTGTTCGCGCCGAGCGAGGTCATCCATTCGGCCATGGTCGGGCCGCCGGGGCGCATGCGCAGCCCCTTCATGTCAGCCGGCACCTTCACGCCGGACTTGCTGAAATTGAGCGCGCCCGGATGGTGAATCGTTACGAAGCAAACATGTACGTCCGGCATCTCGGTTGGAATGTACTCTGCGTACCACTCGTGAAAGGCGCGCGCGCCTGAGGTGGTATTTGCGAACTGGAACGGGATTTCGTTCACGGCCCAGAGCGGGAAACGACCGGGACTATAGGACGGTCCGACCATGGTCATTTCGGCAATTCCGTCGCGTGCCATGTCGTAATGATCGGGCGCTGCGCCGAGCTGCGACGAAGGATAAATATTGACTTCGATCGAGCCATTCGTCTGCGCCTCGATCTCGTCGCCCCAGACCTCGAGCTGCTTGTTGATAGAATGCGACGGCGGCACCCAGGTCGAAATCTGCATTTCCTTTGCTTGTCCCGCGACCTGCGCTGCCATCACTGCAACGCCTGCCAGCAGTATGCTGGTGAGTTTTTTCATTTTCTTCCTCCCATTTCAGGCCGGCCGTTATCTCGCCGGTGCGGCCGATTGTTTGTTCAGTTGCGCCGGTTAATCCTCGAACGGCTCCGGCGGTCCCGGTTCGAACCGGTTAACGCGATATGGATTGTACGGCATGTGATAGGTCGTCGGCTGATCGGGCTTCATACCGGCATAGGTCGAGCTCGATGCCACCGGCTCCTTCACCCAGCCCTTGTGATATGGTGACTGGAACTGGAGCCTGGCGGTTATGGAAAGGAACTTCCACTCGCCATCCTCCTTCACATACTGCATGTCGTATTTCGCCCAGTTCCAGTAGGCCGTGAGCTTGTCCTTGCGAAAACGGGAGACGATGCCCGGCGAGTGCCAAAGGCCCCTCGCCCGCTGTCGGTCCTTCGAAATCTCGATCATCGGATTGACTGCGAGGTGCTGCTGCAGCCAGCCCGGTCGCGTGGTGTTCTGGGTCATCGCGCGATAGACGGTCTTCACCTGCTCGAGGCCGATGAAGACGCCGCTGTCGAAAATCTCGATGAACACATCATCCCGCTTCTGCGCGAAGAGATCGGGGCACTCATCGTTGCGAAGCATGTAGTAGAGATGCGTGTAACGGGATGTCAGCCGCCAGATTTCATTGTGATCGCGCAGATAAGATAGATCTTCGACCTGCTCGCGCAGGGCGCGAATCTCCTTTCGCAGCTCCGCGATTTCGTCGGACGCCATCCCGTCTCCTCCCACGCATGGCCCCTGCGCGAAATAGTAATTTCGCACAATTCAATTATCATGTTAAGTTTATGCTTCGGCCCGCCGGGTGTCAACAGAACGTTTGGGCTGGAGGCGATCGCCTGCGGAAAAATGCGACGTGGACAACAGGCCCTCATTTACTTAACATCTTAATCATTAGCCGCAGAGCGAGGCAAGGCGATGCGGGATTTTGGAACCAGGAGGAGAGACGAATGCCGCAGAACAATTCGGTGGACGACTATGTCGCCGTACAGGCCGCGTTCGCCCGATATGTATGGGCGCTGGACACCGCGGACCTCGAAACGCTGGAATCCATTTTTACCGAGGACGCCGTCTTCGAGGATACTGCCGGCAATGTGTATGACAGCCGCGAAAAGTTCCTCGACTATGCAAGGGGCCTCACCAAGCGCCCGGAATTCCGCGGACGCCAGCATCACATAGACAAGCTTCTGATCGAGCCGACCGAAGACGGTCTCTTTTGCAAGAGCTACTGGACCGTCACAAAATGGCATAGGGCGGAAAACAAAAAGATCATTGAGGTCGTCGGCTGGTCGGAAGACCATTTCCGTCGGACAGACGAAGGGCTTCGTTTTAGCGAGCGGCGCGTCCATTACTGGACAGACACGGACTGCCCCTGGGTCGACGCGGGATAACCGGCTTCCAGCAATCGGGACGTTTCTCGAGGCGAGCGTCCCTGACGGGCAACCGCCGGAGCATTTCGCAAGCTCAGGCAGAAGAGCTTTGTTTCACGATATCGGCGGCCTTTTCCGCGATCATCAAGGTCGGCCCGTTGGTTGCACCGCTGACGATGTTGGGCATGATCGAAGCATCGACCACACGCAGCCCCTCGGTGCCCCGGACGCGCAATTGCGCATCGACCACGCCCATTTCGTCGCCTTCCACCCCCATCCTGCAACTGCCCACCGGGTGGTGAACGGTCGTCGCGTTCGCGCGGATATGATCGTCGAGAGCTTCGTCGCTATCGGCCGCCGGGCCGGGCAGAACTTCCCGATCGATATGAGACGCCACCTCGGGATCCGCGCTTAGCGCGCGGAACAGTTTGAGCCCCTCCCGCACGATGGCAAGGTCCCGCTCGGAAGCCAGGAAGTTCTGGTAGATATGCGGCGCGACCCCTGTGTCCGCAGAAACGACCCTTATCCAGCCGCGGCTCTCCGGCTGCATGAGTGCCACGCGATAGCCGATCCCATCCTGTCCGGGATCCTGGAAAGGCAGATATTGCTGCGGCGCAGGCGCGCTGGCCCGAAACAACAGGGCAAGGTCGGCGGACTGCCCCGCCATGCTCGATCTCAGGAACCCGACGATCCCCATGGGCAATCCCGCGGTGCCTCCGGTTCCAAAAAAAAGACCCTGCGCGACCATTGCGAAGAACCGGTCGTATCGGAGATGCTTCTGGAACGTGCCTCGATCCTTGCGAAGATACTCCATCGGCACCGACATGTGATCGTGCATGTTCTTCCCGACACCGGGAACATCGGCGACAGGCTCGACACCGATCTCCCTCAATTCGTCACGCGCCCCGACGCCTGACGCAATCAGCAATTGGGGAGAGTTGATGGCGCCTGCCGAGCAGATCACTTCTCGCCTTGCGCGGATCACCTCGCGTCCCGAGCGACCGTTGACCTCGACGCCCACCGCGCGTTTTCCCTCGAACAGAATTCGCTTGGTCATCGTCTCGGAAAGAAGATGGACATTGGCGCGTTTTAGCGCAGGACGAAGATACGCCACCGCCGAGCTGCAGCGCCGCCCGTTTCGAATTGTCCACTGCGGAACCGCGAACCCTTCCTGCTCCGCTCCACAGTTGTCTTCCAGGATCGGGTATCCCAACCGTTCGCCGGCATGAAACCACGCATCGACCAGCGGATCGTCAAGGCCGGCGCGCACTACGTTCACGGGGCCGGAAGCGCCACGATACTGGTCCGGGCCGCCTTCCCAGCTCTCCATCTTCCGGAAATACGGCAGGCACTCCGAGAACGACCAGCCCTCCAGCCCGGCGTCGGCCCACTTGTCGTAGTCCGACGGGTGGCCGCGCGCATAGGCCATCGCGTTGATCGAGGAAGACCCGCCGATCACCTTGCCCCGCGCGCAGTCGAGCACGCGACCGTTCAAGGCAGGTTCCGGCTGTGTATCGTATCCCCAGTCGTGGGCGCGACGGGCGAAGAGCCTCCCCCAGGCGAGCGGTATCCTGATATAGGGATCCCGGTCGGAGCCGCCCGCTTCGATAACGAGGACGGTTACGTCGCGGTTCTCGGACAGACGGTTCGCCAGCACGCAGCCGGCGGACCCCGCCCCCACGATGACATAATCATATTCCCGCTGCAGCGCCATGCTCTCCTCCCGGATCAAGTCGCCTGTCTCTCGGGACAAACAGGCGTCACCCCATCTAGAAGAATAACATGTTAATTATCAAGCCCGGTGATCGAATGGACTTCGGATTGCAGCATCACCCGGCTTTTCGCACTTTCAGCTCGTGTCTGGGTGGCTCATGCGTCAACAGTTTCGGGATAAGATCGCTACGGAAGATTTGACGACACTACGGCCATGTGCGATACTTAACTTGTAAAATATCTCGTCTTCGTCGCCGTTTCTGGGAGGGGATGTCCGGAGAAGACGGGGGAAACGGGAGGAACAAACATGACAATTTTCAGCCATACCAGGCGGGCTCTGGCGATTGGCGCCTGCCTGCTGGCCACAGCTTCGCCGGGCAGCGCGCAAGAGATGCCTAAGAGCGGCGGAGAGCTCAAGCTCGCGGTACGCGGAGAGCCCACCAGCTTCGACTGCCAAACGGCGACATCGTTCAACACGCTGCAATATCTGGCGCCCCACTATTCGACGCTGCTGCGTTTCGATCAGGAAAACTATCCGGAGATCGTGGCAGACACCGCGGAAAGCTGGGATATCAGCGACGACCTGAAGACCTATACGGTCACTCTGAAGGAAGGCATCGAGTTCCACGACGGCTCGACGCTCGACGCTGAGGACGTCAAGGCGACCTTCGAACGCATCGCCCATCCGCCCGAAGGGGTTGTGTCGGCGCGCCAGACCGCCTTGTCGGACCTGGAAAGCATCGAGGTGACCGATCCCCGTACCGTGAAGTTCACACTCAAGTCTCCCTCGTCGAGCTTCTTGGCGGCTCTCGCCAATCCATGGTTTTGCCTCTACTCGGCGGATCTCATGAAAGAAAATCCGGACTATCCGGATAAGCTGGTTATGGGAACAGGGCCATTCACCTTCACCGAGTATGTCTCGGGCGATCACTGGAGCGGCAAGCGCTTTGACGGCTACTTCAAGGAGGGCAAGCCATATCTCGACTCGTTCCGCAATCAGCTTGTGAGCGGGCCTGCCGCGACCAACGCGATCGCCGCAGGGGAGCTGCATGGCAATATCCGCTTCATCTCGGTACCTGCCAAGGACCAGATGCAAAGTGCCAGGGGCGACGAGTTGACCTTCCAGGTCACGCCATCTACCAGCACATCGCTGATCGACGTCAACACGCGCAAGCCACCGTTCGACGACCTCCGCGTACGCCGCGCGCTCAGCCTTGCAATCGACCGCAACATCGGCGTCCAGGCGCTCGGCGACCAGGCCGGCCAGCGTTGGGCCCATCTCATCTTCCGGCATGGCCACGATCTGGCGCCAACCGACGAGGAACTGAAATCCTATCCGGGCTTCGGCGAGGATATCGAGGCAGCTCGAGAAGAAGCCAGAAACCTCCTGAAGGAAGCCGGCCAAAGCGATCTCAGCTTCACACTGATCAATCGCAACCTTCCTGTGCCATCCGAGCCTCTCGCGGTCTTCTTCATAGACCAGTGGCGCCAGATCGGGGTCAACGTGAAGCATGAGCCGTTGGACACAGCAGCCTGGGCCGGACGCCTGTCGAGCGGCGACTACGAGGTCGGCATCGATCTCAACGCACCGTCAAGTGATGATCCGACTGACGTACTGCTCAAATACGTGCCCGGCTCGTCTGCCGACCGAACCGGCATCGAGGACGCCAAACTCGTCGAACTCTTCGAGCAGCAGAACCGTACGCTGGACGAAGCGGTACGGGCCAAGCTCGCCAAGGAATTCGTCGTCCGCGCCGTGGAGCTCCTCTACGTCATTCCGACATTCAACGCCGAGCGGCTCATCGTGCTCGACAGCAAGGTGAAGGGCTGGAAAGTCCCGCCGAGCTTCTATGTCGGTCTCGACCTCGCCGACGTGTGGATCGACGGGTAGCACCAATGAAAATGCCACGCGGACACCGTCCGCGTGGCAAAAACATCGAGGCTGGCTGTTTATGTCAGCCGGTCACGGCAAGGGTGGACTGGGCCGTGGCGATCAGCCGGTCCCCCTGACGCAACTCTCCCGACGCGAACAGCATCTTCCGGCCGGCCTTGTCGACCCGCCCGATAGCCGTCAGGGAGCCTGCCGCGGCCGCACCGCAAAACTGTGTATTGAGCGCGACTGTCACACCGGAATGGCCATCGCCGAGCACGGTAAAGGCGGCAAAAGCCATCGCGAAGTCGAGCATAGCACCGACCGCGCCGCCCTGGACATTGCCGGCCCCTTGGCGGAACAAGTCGGACGGCACGAACTCGAGCGTGAGGGTTCGGGCTTCCGGCTCGTGAGCTACAAATCGCGCACCGAGCGCCTCCAGTAACGGAGAACTTCCGATTGCCGTCGGCTCACCGGATGCCACGAAGGCGCGCAGCTCGACGATATCAGGATTGATGCTGCTCATCCGACAGGCAACACCACCTTGCCGGTATGCTTGCCGTCGTTCAGGTAGACGAGGGCGTCCTTCAGCGTGTCGAGCGTGAAGTCGCTGTCGTCGATCACCGGCTTGATGCCATGATGGGCGACTGCATCAACCATGCGCTGCGCGGAGGCGCGGCTTCCCGCCGAAACGCCCTCGATTTTCGTGCCGGACATGGCGACGATAGGGATGTTGAGTTCGGTGCGCGGTCCCGTGACGACGCCGATCATGTAGATCGAGGCGCCGAGACCGGACGACAGCATGGATTGCTTGAAGGTCGCCGCGCCGCCGATTTCGACGATATGATCGACACCCTTCCCTTCGGTGATTTTCTTCACCGTTTTGCCCCACTCCTCGTCTTCGCGATAGTTCACGGTATGGGTCGCGCCCAGCTTGCGGGCGAGCTCCGCCTTTTCTTCAGAGGATACCGTGGCGATAACCTCCGCGCCGGCGGCCACTGCGAACTGAAGTGCAAACAACGAGACGCCGCCGGAGCCCTGCACCAGCACGGTCTGGCCCGGACCGGCCTTGCCGGTTTCGATGACAGCGTTCCACGCGGTCGCTCCGGCGCAGGTCAGCGTTGCCGCATCGCGCAGATCCATCTGCGGCGGAATTTTCACCAGCGCATCATGCTTGAAGATACGGTACTCCACGGCAACGCCATCATTCATGCCGCCAAGATCAGCTGTGACGCATTCCAGCCGCAACGGCCCGGCCTGCCAGTTCGGAAAGAAGCACGCCATTGCCTTGTCGCCAAGCTTCCAGCCACGGACGCCTTCGCCGATCGCAACGACCTCGCCAGCCCCGTCGGAAAGCGGAATGAGCTTCTCCTGCTTTTGCATCCGGCCATAGCCGCCGTTGGCGGCGAGGAAATCGCGATAGTTAAGCGAGGCATACTTGATCGCGACCAGCACCTCACCGGGACCGGGATCAGGCTGCTCCATATCGACGATCTTCAGATTGTCGATACCGATCGGGTCTATAAGCGCCGCCTTCATGCCGCTTTCTCCTGCTGGGATGTCTCATAGTAGCCTTCGCCGCTCTGCGCCTTGCTGCGCAGGCTCTCAGGCACGTCGAACCGTTCGCCGCAACGCTTCGCCAGTTCGTCGCACTCCGCGACGATGGCAGCAGGGCCGTGAACGTCTATATAGCCGAGCGGCCCGCCAAGATGAGCGGGATACCCCCACCCCAGAACGGACGCTATGTCGGCGCCGAGCGGCGTGTCGAACACGCCTTCGTCGATGCAGCGGACCGCTTCGAGCGACTGGGTGTTCATGAGGCGCGTTCGCACCTCGTCGGGCCCCGGCGTCTTTTCGGTTGGCGGGAACAGCTCGGCCATGCCCGGCCAGGCCTTCTGGCCTTCCGGAGTATAATCGTAGACCCCGCGCGTGGCGTCGCGTCCCTCACGCCCGGCTGCAAGGAGCTTGTCGAGCACTTCGGTCGTCTTCGTCCCCTCCATCGATCTTGGCATTCCCGGACCGGTCATGGATTCCATGATGTCGCGCAGGAGCGGAATCTTGGTCAGGTCCACCAACATCGCCGAGCCAACCGCGAAGCCCATGTCGATCATCGTGTTGTCGATGACCGCGGGCGAAACGCCTTCCGAAAGCAGCGTCAGCGTCTCGGCCGTCAAGGAGGAGACGAGGCGGCTTGTGTAGAAGCCCTTGCCATCCTTCACCGTGATCTGCGTCTTGCGCAGCGCTGCGGCTACGACATGGGCTTCCGCGAGTGCCCGCTCGGAGGTTTCCGGTGTCCGGATGATTTCGAGCAACTTCATGACCTCGACCGGGGCGAAGAAGTGCATTCCGATCATCCGGGACGGGTCCTTGAAACCCTTAGCAAGTTCGGAGATCAGGATGGACGAGGTATTGGAGGCGACAGTGACGTCCGGTCCCAGCACAGCCTCCAGCTTTCCATACACGTCGTGCTTCACGTCGAGGCGTTCAAAAACCGCTTCGATGACGAAGTCCGCATCGGAAAGCGAAGCGTAGTCATGGGTGGTCGACAGCCGGCCCAGGATGTCCTGTAGCCCATCCTCGGAGAGCCGGCCTCTCTTCCCCTGCCGCTCGCCGATCGCCTTGATCCGGTCCTGAGCTTCCATTGCCTTCTGCGCCGATACGTCGATCAGCGTGACCCGCAAGCCCGCGCGCGCGGCGGAAAAGGCGATACCATTGCCCATCGTGCCACCGCCGACGACGCCAAGATGCTTGAGCTTCGCCGCAATCGTATCGTCCTTCTTCGGTTGCCCGGCCTTCGGCCCGTAAAACAGCGTCCGGACTTTCGCGCGGGCGAAAGGACTTGCGGCCAGCTTGGAGAACTCCCTCGTCTCGATCGCCATGCCAGCATCGAAGGATCGCTCAAGCCCGTGGTGGAGGGCCGAGAGTATGTGCGTCACGGCCTTGTCGTCACGGCCCGAACGCGAGCGCTGGCGCGCCCAGGCGCCGAGCACCCATGCCCGGTTCGCCACCGTGTTGGGATCGGCCTCGGCCAGATAGAAGCGCTTCACGTCCCAAGGCTGTTGCGCCCCGGGATTTCCCAGCGCCCACGCAGCCGCTTCCTCGATAAGCGCCTCGCCGGGAACAATCGCATCCACCAGACCGGCAGCCAGTGCTTCCTTCGGATCGAGCACCTTGCCTGCAAGGATCATTTCGCCCGCAGGCTGCAGGCCGATCATGCGCGGGAGGCGCTGCGTCCCGCCTGCCCCGGGCATCAGTCCGAGACCCGCTTCGGGAAGGCCGAAACGGGCGTCCCGGCGATCGGCCGCGATACGGCGGTGCGCCGCCAGCGCCAATTCATAGCCGCCTCCGAGAGCTGAACCGTTGAGCGCGGCTACGACCGGCTTGCCCATCGTTTCGAGCGCGCGCGTCGCAGCGGTGAACGGGGCGATGATTGCGGCAGCTTCTGCCGGTGCGCGCACGGACAGCAACTGGTCGAGATCGCCGCCCGCCGCGAAAGTGTCCTTCGCCGAGGCGAGGACGACGCCCTTGACGTCTTCGTCGGCAGCCAGTTCCTTCACGACCGCAAGAAGCCGCTCGTTGAATGCCTTGTCGAGCGTGTTGTGCGGTCCGTCACCGGACTTGATCTTGGCGACGGCGATACCGTCCTGCCTTGTCTCGACGAAAATCATGCGAAGCCCTCCACGCGCTCGATGCAGGTTGCGACAGCCATACCTTCGCCGACGCAGAGCGTCGCGACACCGACCTGTTTGTCGGTCCGTTCAAGTTCGTCGAGCAGGGTATTGATCAGCATCACGCCTGTAGCGCCGATTGGATGGCCCATCGATATGCCGCCGCCATTGGGATTGACCCTGGCATGATCGACACCGCTCTTCTCCATGAAGTGCAGCACCACGGTCGCGAATGCCTCGTTGACCTCGTAGAGATCGACATCGGAGAATTCCATTCCAAGCCGATTCAGCGCTCGCGCCGTTGCGTCGGACGGCGCCGCCAGCATCAGGGTCGGGTCCATGCCGACAGATGCAAAGGAACGAATGCGCGCCCGGGGTTTCAGACCCAGCCTTTCGCCGCCTTCACGCGAGCCGATCAGCATCGCGGCCGCACCGTCGACAATTCCCGAGGAATTGCCGGCCGTGTGGACGTGGTTGATGGCAGCCACCTCCGGATAGCGCCGCCGCGCAATAGCATCGAATCCGCCCTTCTCCCCCATTCCCTGAAAAGCAGGGCGAAGCTGGGCCAGCGTCTCCCGTGTCGTACTCGGGCGCATATATTCGTCCCGGTCGAGCAGCAATTCCCCTTCGTCATCGCGGATCTCGACGATCGACCCTGCGAAACGTCCCTCACTCCACGCCGCCGCCGCCCGCTTCTGCGATTCCGCCGCATAGGCATCCACGTCCTCGCGCGAATGGCCATAAAGCGTCGCCATGAGATCGGCGGAAATTCCCTGCGGCACGAAGGCGACCGTATCGTTGAATTTCGCGTCCGACCCGTTCGGACCGCCGGTGCCCGCGATCGGGATCAGCGACATCATCTCGACACCCCCGGCGACGATCAGGTCGCCCTGTCCCGCGATGACGCGCGCGGCAGCGGTATTGATCGCGTCAAGACCCGAAGAACAGAATCGCGATACGGTTTCTCCCGGAATCTCGACAGGAAAACCGGCATGCAGCATCGCCGAGCGGGCAAGATTGGAGCCCTGATCGAACACGCCGTCTCCAACGCCGAAAACGACATCCTCCGGATCAGCCTTGGAGAAGCCGGTCCGCTCGTCGAGGGCTTTCAGCATGCGCGCGCCCATATCGATCGGCGACAGCGTGTGCAAAGCACCGTCCGGGCGCCCCTTGCCGCGCGGACTGCGCACGGCGTCGTAGATATATGCCTCGTTCATCTCTTCCTCTCAGCGCGCATTCAGTAATCGGCTCGCGCGATTTATAAATATGTTAACAATATGAAGCGCTCCGGATGCAAGTAGTTCCCGCTCCGGTCAGGCCGCTTGGCTCCGTTCCGGCTGCTCCACAGGGTCGAAGGGTTCGGGAGGCGCGACACCCAGGATCATGTCCGACGCCTTTTCGCCGATCATGATTGCCGGAGCATTCGTGTTCCCGCCGATCAAAGTCGGCATGACCGAAGCATCCGCAACCCGCAGACCCTGAACACCCTTAACCTTCAGATCCGATCCGACGACGGTTTCCGGCCCGTCGCCCATCCGACATGTTCCAACCGGGTGAAATACCGTATTGGAATTCCGGCGTATGAAATCCTCGATCCCGGCCTGGTCCCTCACCTGCGAACCCGGAAGGAGTTCCTTCCCGCGGTACGGCGCGAAATGATCGCTCTCCAGCAGCTGCCGGGCAATCCGCACCCCCTTGGCAAGGGTGGTGAGGTCAGCGGGTTTATCGAAAAACTTGAAGTCGATAACCGGCGCGTCTTTCGGGTCGGCGGACGACAGGGTGATCTCGCCGTGACTTTCGGGACGCAGAACGATCGCGATCAGCGCATAACCGTGGCCAAAACCGACGCGTCCCTTGGAGTCGCGGTGCGCCGGCATCAGGATCAGTTGGACATCCGGACGCGGCAGCGCGGGGTCGGTTTTGATGAAACCGCCGGCATGCAGCAACGGATTGTTGAAAATGCCCTTGCGCGTGGTGGCGTATTTGAGGAGCTGCCATCCATACCATGGGACCGTCCGCCATGAGAGGCCGTAGGGCACCGTTGTCGGGCTGGAATATTGCACGGCGACCGAGATGTGCTCGCGCAGATTGCGTCCGACGCCGGGCAGGTCTCGCAGACACTCTATGCCGTGCCGCGCAAGCTCCTCCTTCGGTCCGATCCCGGAAAGCATCAGGATTTGCGGACTGTTGATGGCGCCAGCGCAGAGTATCACCTCCCGCGACGCGGTGATTTCCCGCCTTTTACCGCCATGCTCGACCTCGACGCCGGTCGCGCGGTCCCCTTCCAGTATAATGCGGCGCGTCAACGTATCGGTCAGCACGGTGAGATTGGGGCGCTTGCGTGCGGGCTTCAGAAAAGCCTTTGCCGTGGATTGTCGCACACCGTTCTTGATCGTGAACTGGCGCCGCGAAAAGCCCTCATGGCTCGGTCCGCAGAAATCGTCGATCCGGCGGTACTGGTGATCCTCTGCCGCCTTGAAAAGGACGTCGCAAAGCGGGCTGTACATGTCGAGATACTGGACATGCAGTTCCCCGCCCTGCCCGTGATAGGGCGATCCCTTGTAGTCGGGATTGTTCTCCGACCGCTTGAAATAGGGAAGGACATCGCGGAAAGACCAGCCCTTCGCTCCCATCTCGGCCCAGTCGTCATAATCGGTCGGATCGCCGCGGGTATAGATCATCCCGTTGATCGAGGACGAGCCGCCCAGCGTCTTGCCCCTCGGCACATAGATTTTGCGATCGGCGGCGCCGGCCTGTGGTTTCGACCAGAACTGCCAGTTGTACTTCGGATCGAAGAACAGCCGCGCCACCCCGACCGGGATATGAATGAAGGGACTTCTGTCCGGAGGGCCAGCCTCGATGACGCAGACCCGATTCGCAGGGTCGGCAGACAGGCGGTTGGCCAGAACGGCGCCGGCAGAGCCCGCTCCGACGATCACATAGTCATAGCTTTCCGACATCAGACGACCTTGTAGTATCTCAGTCGATTGCCCTTCTCCAAGCGTTCCCCGACGCCGACGAACACATGCCGGGCAAGCCAGTCATGCTTTCCGGGCGCCGTCTCGAAGCGGGTCATGGAGCGGAAATAATAAGCATCCGGCGGAACGACATCGCCGGGCCGCAACGCCCAGAGACGCTCCTGCACTTCCGGCGACGCGTGCCTGTAGCCCGAGTTCTGTATGAGGATTATCGTGCCGTCGTCTTCTTGCAGGTGATATCGCGCGTCGAAGCAGAACACGTCGTCCGTCCGGATATGCGGCCATTCGCCCCCGCCCGGCAGTATCTTGCCTTTGAGGAGCGGGCCTTCGAATTCGCCCTGCTCGATCTGTACCGACAGGCGGTTTCCGCCCCTTGGAAGGCCGTTGAGTTCGAGGCGCGGCTTCTTCAGCGTCAGCCGTATCTCGAGCGCGAATTCGAGGTCGGGTTTCAGTGAATCTCGCATGGACTACTCCGGCTGCATGCGGAAAACGTCGATTTCCGCGGATCGGGAGCCGAGCGTGCCGCGTGCGATGAAGGAGCGGCAAGTCATCCAGTCCCGCTCGCCCTGCGGCGCGTCGAAATAGGGCGCGGCCTCCATCGAAGCCGGCGCGAGATCCTCACCGGCGAAGAACGCGGCAGCCCGGTCCGCACCGGCATTCACGAAGCCAAGCGCGCGCCAGTAGATCATCGTGCCATCGGCGGCACGCAGCATCATGCGGCTGTCGAGCTCGAGAACGCCATCAGGACGGATAATCAGCAACTCGCCGCCGTCATCGGCGACTTCCGCCGTCAGGAGCGGCCCGTCCGCGCTTCCCTCGGCAATTTGCAAAGATGCCCTGTTGCCGGTCGTGGACGGATATCGATGGGGAGTTTCATATCGAAGCTTGAGCGTGAACGCATGCTGAAGCTTCGGGGGCGCCATGTCCATCGAGCCCTCCCTGCTCGCCAAAAATTACTTAACTTGTTTTATATTTTTCAACTGACCCTGTCCAGCCGCATCGTCATCTCCGCGCGAATATAATGTCTCTTGGCGGAGGATCATCGAATAAGCGGTCGACGAACGCCTTGCGCGCCCGCAATACGCCGCGCTGGCTCACCGCGCCCTTGTCAGTCATCTCGCCGGCAGCGGGATCAGGAGGTGTATCCATCAGCAACGCGCGGGCGATGAAAGTCGACGAACCGGTCGCCTGTGTTGAAATCTCGTTAAGCGCGGCTTCGATCTCAGCATGCAATCTCGTCTGGTCGCCGGAACGGGACATGTCGGGAAACAGCAAGGCGCCAATCTCGTCCCGCCCTTCTCCGGCAAGGACGACATCGGCAAGCGCGCCTTTTGCCGCCGTCAACAAGCGGTCCCGCAAACCGGCCACATTGACCCATGTGCCGGTCGCCAGCTTGAAATTCTCGCCGATCCGGCCGTCGAACAGCAGGCCGAGAGAGGGATCGTCACCGGCGGGAGCTAAGGCATCGCCGAAACGGTAATAACCTTCCTCATCGAACGCCTTCGACGTGGCGTCTGGATTGCGCCAGTATCCAGGCGTTACGGTCGGCCCCTTGATTCGCGCTTCCGTCATGCCGTCGACCGGAGAAAGCTTCAATTCGACGCCCGGCATCGGCAGGCCGACCATACCGCCGGTGGCGCCCTGCCAGTTGACTGCAGTCGCAAAGGGCGCAGATTCGGTCGATCCGTAGCAGGAATAGAATGGAACGGCGCGTCCGGTCTCGCCGATCGAGATCTCGTCCATCTCTCTAGCGAGCGGCGCCGGCATAGCCGATCCCGAATAAAAGAAAAAAGACAGGCGAGAATAGAACCTGCGCCGCAACTCGGCATCGTTCCTCAATGCGCGGCCGAGCAACCGAAAACCCGAAGGTGCGGAAAAATATGCCGTCGGCGCGATCTCGCGCAGATTGCGAAGCGTCTCCTGCATGGCAGGCCCTTCGACCGGTTTTCCATCATCGATCCAAAGCGTGCCGTGATTGTAGACCACCGAGCCGAGAATGGAGTTGGCGCCGGAGGTGTGATGCCACGGGAGCCAGGATAGCAATTCCGGCGGCGTGCGGACGAATTCCGGAAAAGTCTGGACGAACATCTGTTGGTTCGCGCAGGTCATCCGGTGCGTGGTGATCACGCCCTTCGGCGCCCCCGTCGTTCCGGATGTGAAGAGGATCGAGCGGGGATCATCGGGGGAAATCGCCTGATGACGCTCGTCGACGCGCGGCGTCGCCGCCGTATTCGTCAGCTCATCGAACGCGGTCACACCAGTCGCCAGACCAGTATTCGCAACGACCTCGAAATCCGAGAACGCGCTTGCCTGCAGGGCGGCGGAGAATGCCTCGTGATCCTCGACATAGACGAGCCCCGGTTTCAGCAGGCCAAGCACGTGATCGAGTTTCGAACCGTCCCGCGCGAGAAGCGAGTAAGCCGGCGACACCGGGCAATAGGGAATGCCGACATGAGTTGCGCCCAGGGCCAGCAAGGCATGAGCGATTGAGCCGCCCGAAAGGATCGCGACCGGGCGCTCGCCCGACAGGCCTCTGTCCAACAAGGCCTGAGCGATCGACCGCAACGCCGCGAACCCCTCTGCGTAGGTGATGCTGCGCCATTCGCCCGAAGCGCGTTCTCCGAGGAACACGCGGTCCGGGCACTCCGACGCACCCGACGCCAGTCGCTCGGTCATGACCCGCGGATACGGCTCAAGCACCTCGGCGTTGCTCAGCAACACCGAGCCATCCGAACGGCGTTCGACATTCACTTGCGGCAGGCTCATTGCTTCAGTCTCGGATCAAGGTAATCGCGCAGCGCATCGCCGAAGAGGTTGAAAGCGATGACCGCCAGCGAGATCGCGATGCCGGGAAAGATAACAAGCCAAGGCGCTGTCAGAAAGAAATCCTGGGCATTGCCCGACAACATGAGACCCCATGCCGGCGTCGGCTCGGCCACCCCGAGCCCAAGAAACGAAAGCGTCGCCTCGAGCAGGATTGCCTGGGCGATATATGCGGTCAGCATGATCAGGTAGGGGGTCACGAGATTGGGTGCCATGTGCCGGAGAATGATCCGCGAATTCGAGTAGCCGGCGGTGCGGGCGGCATCGATATAGGGCATGGCCTGGACCGTCAGAGCGGCCGCGCGGATGACACGGCTGACCTGCGGCACGATCGGAATGGCGATCGCGAAAATCAGCGAGATGTCGATGCCGAAGACCGGATTGCGTCCAAGGATGGCAACCACCACCAGCGCCAGAACGACTAGCGGGAAGGCTAGCAGAATATCGACAAAGCGCTGGATCGCAGCATCCACGCGGCCGCCGAAGAAAGCGGATGCGGCGCCGAGGATCGCACCGCCGGTGCAGCCGAGAAAGGCTGACGAGAGGCCGATGATCATCGCGGTGCGAGCGCCATGGATGATGCGCGAGAAGACATCGCGTCCGAATGCATCGGTTCCGGCAAGATGATCGAGGCTCGGCGGCGAAAGCAGCGCGCCATAATCGACAGCGAGTGCATCGTAAGGCGATACCCAAGGGGCGAGGATGCCGGCGAGTAACATCACGACAATCACAACAAAGGAGGCGGCGCCGACCGGCTGTTGATAGGCGAACCGGCCCAAGGCCCCGAAAGTCGGTCGGTTGAGGCGCCGCGGCTGCAAATTGGCGGTATCTGTCATGGGTTATCTGTACCGGATGCGCGGATCGATGGCGGCGTAGATCAGATCCACGATCAGATTGGCCAGAACGTAGATGACGGCGAACATCATCACGAGACCCTGGATCATGGTGAAGTCGTGATGTTCGACCGCCTGGATGAAAAGCTTCCCGACGCCATTGAGGTTGAAAACCTGCTCCGTGACGACGAGCCCGCCGATCAGGAACGCGAATTCGAGCCCGACCACGGTAACGGCCGGAAGAAGCGCGTTCTTGAGCGCATGCAGCCAGATGACCGTGCGCGCCGGAACCCCCTTGGCGCGCGCCGTGCGGATATAATCCTCGTTCAGCACGTCGAGGAGCGACGAGCGGATCAGGCGCGCAAGAACAGCCGAAAACCGGTAGCCGACGACCATGGACGGCCAGATCATCTGGGTGAAATTGCCCCAGGGATCCTCGGTCGGCGAAATATAGCTGATCGGCGGTAGCCAGTGGGCGTAGCGCAGCAGGCACAAGAGAACGAGCATGCCAATCCAGAAGGACGGCAGCGCCAGCCCGCCGATCGTGATCACGCGGACGACATAATCGAGAACCGTCCCCCGGTAGAGGGCGGACACGGTACCAAGCGGAACCGCGATGAACACCGCGATGATGGTCGCCATCAACGCGGCCTGGAATGTCACCAGAAAGCGTGACGCAATTTCCGCCGCAACGGGCCGGCCGGTCCACATCGAATTGCCGAAATCGAGCGTGAAGATGCCGCGCATCCAGTCAAGGAACTGCACCGTCAGCGAATGGTCGAGGCCAAGGCGCACGCGCTCGGCCTCGATGGCTTCCGGCGAGACCATTCCGCCATCGGCCATCAGCTTGACCTGCACGACATCTCCCGGAACCACCCGCAGCATGAAGAAGGTCAAAATGGCGACGCCGAGCAAGGTCGGGATCATCATCAGGAGGCGGCGCGCAATGTAGCCCGTCATGGCTGCGCCTCCACCTTGATGCAGGCCGCGAAGTGACCCGGACGAATCTCCCGAGGCTCGGGGATGATCCCGCGGCACTCTTCCGTAGCGATAGGGCAACGGGTGTGGAACACGCAGCCCGGCGGCGGCGAAAGCGGACTCGGAAGATCGCCGTTCACGATGCGCGGCGCGCGCGTCTTCTCGATCTCGGGATCAGGCACCGGCGCTGCGTCGAGAAGAACCTTCGTGTAGGGGTGCAGCGGCTCGGCATAAATCGCGTCGCGATCCGCGATCTCCATCACGCGACCGAGATACATCACCGCGACCCGTGTCGATATGTGCCGCACGACTGCAAGGTCGTGGGCGATGAACAGGAAGGTCAGCCCGAGTTCCGCCTGAAGTCTTTCCAGCAGGTTTATGATCTGCCCCTGGATCGAGACGTCGAGCGCCGAGACAGCCTCGTCGCATACGATGAAGCGCGGCTCCATCGCCAGCGCCCTGGCAATGCCGACACGCTGTCGCTGGCCGCCCGAGAGCTGGTGAGGATAGCGTTCGGCCATATCCGCGCGCAGGCCGACCTGGTCCAGCAATTCCCGCACCCGCTCGCCTCTGGCTCTCGCGCCCTTGCGTAAACCGTAGACCTTCAACGGCTCCTCGACGATGCTGCCCACCGTCATCCGAGGATTGAGCGAAGAGAACGGGTCCTGAAAGATGACCTGAATATCGCGGCGCAGCCTGCGGCGCTCCGCGGGCGGCGCGGCGGTAATGTCCTTGCCCTCAAAGGCGATGGTGCCCGAAGTCGGCTCCTCCAGCCCGAGAATCAGACGGCCGAGCGTCGATTTTCCACAACCGCTCTCGCCGACAAGACCGAGCGTCTCGCCCTCGCCAACGGACAGGCTTACCTGTTCGACCGCGCGCACGATGCCGGGTTTGCGCCCGATTCCCCGCCCGACCTCGAAAGTCTTGGACAGCTTCTCGAGGCGCATGATCTCTTTCGGGCCGTCGGCGGCGAGAAGCCGCGCCGGCGCCGGCTCGGCGGGAACCTCGCGAATGGTACCGGCGGCGATTTCTTCCCAGCGATGGCAGGCGGAAAGGCCACCGGTATCGGTTTCGCTCAAATGCGGCGGCTCCGCGCATGAGGCGATGGCAAAGGGGCAGCGCGGCGCGAAACGGCAGCCAGATGGCGCGTTCGCAAGATCCGGCGGCAAACCCTCGATGGTCGCCAGGCGCGTCTGGCGCGCCCGGTCGAGCCGCGGAACGGAGCGCAGCAGACCCATTGTGTAGGGATGGCGCGGTCTGGCGAAAACCGCTTCGGCGGTTCCGCTCTCCACGATTCGCGCCGCATACATGACCGCAACGCGGTCCGCATAGCGGGCAACGATCCCGAGATTGTGGGTGATCAGGATGAGGGCAATGTCGAGACGCCGCGACAAGTCCTTCATGAGTTCGAGGATCTGGGCCTGAATCGTCACGTCGAGCGCAGTGGTCGGCTCGTCGGCGATAATCAGCTTGGGATCGCACGCGAGGCCAATGGCGATCATCACGCGCTGGCGCATGCCTCCGGAAAACTGGTGCGGATACTGATCGAGGCGCCGCTCGGCATCGGAGATTCCGACGAGCCCGAGCAGTTCGACCGCACGCGCTCGCGCTTGTGCGCCCGTCAGCCCCAGATGGATGCGCAGCGGCTCCATGATCTGGAACCCGATCGTCAGGATCGGATTGAGCGAGGTCATCGGCTCCTGGAAAATCATCGCGATGTCCTGACCGCGCAGCTTTTCCATCTCGCCGGGCGACAGATCGAGGAGGTCCTTCCCGTCGAAAGAGACGCGCCCGGATGCGTAACGCCCAACCCCCTCGGGCAGAAGCCGCATCAGGGAGAGCGCGGTCACCGACTTTCCGGACCCCGATTCGCCAACGACCGCGAGCGTCTCCCCGGCCTTCACGGTGAAACCGACTCCGTCTACGGCACGCAGTCGACCTCCGAACTCCACGGACAGATCCTCGACGCGCAAAAGCTCTGGCGCTGGGCCGTTCACTGCATTCCTCCCTGACAGGCAATATACATAACAAGTTAAGTTATTTGGATCAAGCAGGCTTGGCCCGTATTATCCCTCACTGTCACGGTTTTTGCGGCGCCCCGTCAGCCGCCCCCCCGGGCCCGCCGGCGCGAGGACAGGCGGGGGAAGCAAGCCTGGATTGTGAGGAACGCAGTTTGGGCTTTTGATTCCGAATGTAAACATGTTAACATAATTTCGCCGCGCGCCTGCGCGACGGAGGAAAAACGGGAGGAACACCATGAGATTTCGCGATCTGCTCGCGGTCGGCGCCGCAGCAACATTTCTCGCCACCCCGGCATTGGCCCAGGACGAGCCGAAGCACGGCGGCATTCTCACCCATGTGGTCGAGGCCGAGACCAATACTTACGACTGCCACGCCAGCGGCACGTCATTCACGATCCAGGCGGTTGCGCCGAATTACTCGACGCTTTTGCGGTTCAATCCGAAGAACTATGACGAAGTGATCGGCGATCTGGCCGATAGCTGGGAAGTCTCCGACGACGGCCTCGTCTGGACATTCAAACTCCACGACGGCGTTACCTTCCACGACGGCTCGACCTTCGACGCCGAGGACATGAAGGCAACGTGGGAGAAGATCGTCAATCCGCCGGAAGGCATCGTTTCGGTACGCCAGGCGCGCTATTCCAATATCGAGAAAATCGAGGTCGTCGATCCGCTGACCATCCGTTTCACCCTGTCGGAGTACAACTCCGCCATGGAGACGCTGTTCGCGAGCCCCTGGAACTGCGTCTATTCCGCCGAGGACCTTGCCAAGGATCCAAACTTCTACGCGACACACATCAACGGCACCGGACCGTTCAAATTTGTCGAACACGTGCCGGGCTCGCACTGGAAAGCCGAGCGGTTCGACGACTATTTCCGCGAGGGTCTGCCCTATCTTGACGGCATCGACGTGTCGTTTCTCAAGGGACCGGGAGTCATCACGGCGCTTGCCGGCGGCCAGGTCATGGGGACCTTCTTCCTGATCGCTCCGCAGGATGCGGCCCGCGTCAAGGATGCACGCGGCGACGATGTGGTCGTGCAGGATGCCGACAACTACATCATCAACCTGCTGGACGTGAACACCAAGAAGCCGCCTTTCGACGATCCGCGGGTGCGCAAGGCGCTCAATCTGGCAATAGACCGTCACGAGGGCTCGCAGGTCCTGCCCAAGATCACCATCCTTCGCGGTTACGGCACAATGCTGCCGCCGGGCTCCGAATACGCCCTGCCGGAATCGGAATTCGAGAAGCTGCCCGGTCTCTATCCCTCGATCGAGGAGAGCCGCGCCGAGGCCCGCCGCCTGCTTGAGGAAGCGGGCGTGCCGAACCTCAAATTCACGCTGCTCAACCGCACGGTGCGCCATCCGTGGGAGCCGCTCGGCATCTTCCTTGCCGACCAGTTCCGCAAGACGGGTATCGAGGTCGATATACAGTCTGTCGATACCGGCACCTACTTCTCCATGCTCAATGCGGGCAATTACGACGTCGCGCTCGACTTCAACAACACCACCACGTCGCTGCCCGCGGAGGTTCTGTCCAAATATCTTCCCGGCAACCCCTCGGACTACACCTTCCAGGGGGAGGATCCGGAGATGACGGAACTCTACAACAAGATCGTGCGCTCGCGCGACGACGCGGAAATCAAGGAACTGTCGGCCGAGTTCCAGCGGCGCGTTTTCGAAGAGAACGCCATCATCCCGATGTTCTGGAGCTTCCGCCCGGTCGTCCTCGACGCACGCGTCAAGGGCTGGAAAGTTGCACCCTCCACAGTGATCAATCTCGACATGGCGGAAGTCTGGCTCGACGACTGATCGGAAAATCCGGGGCCGGCATGGCCGGCCCCGGTTTACCCGTGATGGGCCGGTCGCGAGGACCGCGCGCCCGAAAAACCAGGTACATCGACCGCGTGATTTCCCCAGGCTGATGCGACGGCATGTCCATGCGGCCGCAAAACCGGCATGCGATCGATTGACACGGATTTAATTAACACGTTAATTTAAATTCCACACACAGAGGAGCGGGTCATGGAACACTTCCAGATGATCATAGACGGCCAGTCGGTCGACGGCAGTGGCGGTGAAGTCATCGAAAGCACCAATCCGTATAGCGAGCAGGTCTGGGCAACAGTGGCTCGCGGTACGGAAGAGGATGTCAATCGTGCCGTCGAAGCGGCCGATCGGGCGCGCCGGAAAGGCCCCTGGGGCCAGATGACCGCGACCGCGCGCGGCGCATTGATGCGGCGCTTTGCCGAGATCATGGCCGAGCACGCCCAGCGCCTCGCGGAGATCGAGGTCCGCGACAATGGAAAGCTGCTCGCCGAGATGGGGTTGCAGCTGCGTTATATTCCGCAAATCATCCACTATTTCGCCGGGCTTGCCGACAAGGTGGAAGGAACCGTGCCTCCGATCGACCGTGCCGGTCACTTCACCTATACGAGGCGGGAACCGGTCGGCGTCGTCGCCGCGATCACGCCCTGGAACTCGCCGCTGATGCTGGCGACGTCGAAGATCATGCCCGCGCTTGCCGCCGGCTGCACCGTGGTTCTGAAACCCTCGGAATTCACGAGCGCTTCGACAATCGAGTTTGCGAAGCTGTTCAAGGAGGCAGGCTTCCCCGACGGGGTCGTCAACGTGGTAACGGGTTTCGGCAAGGATGTCGGCTCCGCGCTCACCACCCATCCAAAGGTCGCCAAGGTTTCCTTCACGGGGTCGGACTATGGCGGGCGCGCGGTTTACGAGGCCGCCGCCAAGACCTTCAAAACGGTAACGCTGGAACTGGGCGGCAAGAGCCCAAATATCGTCTTCGACGATTGCGTCATGGAAGATGCCGTCAAGGGCGCGGTGTCCGGCATATTTGCCGCCTCGGGCCAGACCTGTATCGCCGGTTCGCGCCTGCTCGTACAGCGCTCCATCCACGACCAGTTCGTCGAACGACTGTTGGATCTCGCCCGCACCGCCAAGCTCGGCGACCCGATGCTTGAAACCACCCAGGTGGGACCGATCACCACGCCGCCGCAATACGAGAAGGTCCTGAGCTATCTCGAGGTCGCGAAGGGAGAAGGTGCGGAACCCGTCCTTGGCGGAAACACCTCAGACGTCGGCAAGTGGTTCGTAGAGCCAACCATTCTGACGGGCGTGAACAACAATATGCGCATCGCCCGGGAGGAGGTCTTTGGCCCGGTCCTCGGTATCATCCCGTTCGAAGACGAGGAGGAAGCGATCGAGATCGCCAATGACACGATCTACGGTTTGGCTTCGGGTGTGTGGACGCAGAGCATGAAGCGCGCGTTCACAATGGCCAACGCGCTCGAAGCAGGCACGGTCTGGGTCAATACCTACCGCGCCGCCAGCTTCACCACGCCATTCGGCGGTTACAAGAATTCCGGCGTCGGCTCGGAAAACGGCATCTCGGCGGTCGAGAGCTTCCTGAAGCGCAAATCCGTCTGGATCAACTACGGGGCGGATGTCCCCAACCCGTTCGTGATGCGGATCGGGTAACAGGAGAGAAGACAATGACTGATACGACTGATCCCTACACTCCGCCGGTGCGAGAATGGGAGCCGATGGACATCAATCCGCCAAAACTCGGCCTTGAATTCGCGTTCCGCATCAGGATGCAGCTCGGCACACGCCAGAAGCTGGGACGCTTGCCGCAAGGCGGAATTCGCGGCTTCGTGTCCGCCGCCGGCGGCGTTATCGAGGGTCCGCGCCTGAACGGGCGCGTGATCCCCGGAAGCGGCGGAGACTGGGCGCTCTACCGCGACGACAACACCGTCCAGTTCAGCGCCCACTACTTGCTCGAGGCCGATGACGGCACCCAGATCTACATCAAGAACGCCGGCTACCGGCACGCTCCGCCGGAAGTCGCGGAAAAGCAGGAGCGGCTCGAAGAGGTCAGATTCGATGAATATTACATGCGCATCTGCCCGACTTTCGAATGCCAGGTCGGACCACACGACTGGCTGACGCGCCACGTCATCGTCGGCTGTGGCGAACGCCATGCCGACTACTCGATTTTCCACTACTACATTGTAACCTGATGAACAGGCTTCGGCCTGTTCCCTAACCCTCGGAGCGGCGCGGGCGACCGCGCTGCCTCATGCCGACGATCTCCTGTATCTCGCTTGGAAGAACCTCGTCGCGATAGTCGTCGGCGGGCAGCGCATTCGTGCTCTCGGTAAGTTCGCGCAGCAACCGCTGAAGCTGACCGAGTTTCTCTTCGCCGAACGCCTTTGTGATCTCGCCGTAGATGTGCTCCGAATAGGGAGCAACCGCGTCGATCATGTTCAGGCCGCGCGGCGAAATCGCGATCAGCGACTTTCGCATGTCATCCTCGGCCAGCTGGCGCTCGATAAGCCCGCGCGCCTCGAGATCCTTGAGAATTCGCGTGAGCGACGGCGCCAGAAGGTAGGTCGCGTTCGCAAGCGCCGTGACCTCGATCTTCTCGATGCTGTTGAGCGCGCGAAGCACACGCCATTGCTGCTCGGTGAGATTGAACAGATGCAGCGCGGACCGGAAGCGGTTCATCACGGCTTCGCGGGCCAGGAGCAAGGACATGGGCAGCGAGTTGGAAAAGCTTCTCAGCTTCACCGAAACGCCACGACTTCTTTCAACCTGCGCGGACATCTGGATTCACCTCGTATAACGACCGGAAAAACCGGGACAATAATCTTCCGCAAAACGCTAATGACCGCGCCTATGGCGGGCAATCGCGAATATCACGTCAAGGCTCCGCGCCGGCGATTGCCCACAAGAACCATGCATTTCTAACGCAACCACACTGTCGACTGGGGCACCAGGCACAGGAACACGATGACGATTACCTCGCAAAGAATGAACCATGAGACCCCCCTGAAGAGCTTCGAAAGAGGGACATCGGGGGCGAGCGTCCGCACCGCGTAGACATTGAGCCCGAGCGGCGGCGTCAGCAGGCCGACCTCGACGAATTTCACAACCAGTATTCCGAACCAGATCAGGTCGAACCCGGCGGTCTTGAACATCGGGATCAGGACAGGCAGCGTCAGCAGGATCATTCCGATCGGGTCGATCACGCAGCCCAGAACGAGATAAATCAGCGAGGTTATGAGCAACAGGCTCCAGGGACTGACCGCGTAGAGCTCGAGCTGATCGGACAGGAAATAGGGAAGACCCGACAGCGCCATCAGCCGCGTCATCAGCACCGCGCCCATCGCGATGAAGAACAGGGCCCCGGAGTTCATCACCGATTCATAGAGCGAGCGGCGCAACGCCTCGAAGCTGAGCCGGCGCTGGATCAGCGCGATCAGCATAGCCATCGCAGCCCCGACGGCGCCCGCCTCCGTCGCCGTCGCGAGACCCGCGTAAAGCGATCCCAGCACGGCGAGCACGAGCAGCGGCAGCGGCCAGACGTCGAGCAGCACCCTGAATTTTTCCGCCATGGTTGGCCGCTCCTCGGGGAGCGGCGCCAGCGCCGGATTGAGCTTTGCCCGAATGATGATCATGGCGCCGTAGACGAATGCGGTTATCAGGCCGGGAACGACCGCAGCGGTAAACAGCTTGGTGATCGAGACTTCGGCGAAAATGCCGTAGAGAACCAGCAGAATGGACGGCGGGATGAGCGAGCCCAACGTGCCCGCCGCCGCCACCACGCCGCCCGACAGCCCCGGATCGTAGCCGTATTTGCGCATTTCGGGGATGGCGATCTTGCCCATCGCGATCGTTGTCGCGAGGCTCGAACCGGACGCCGAAGCAAAGCCCGCGCACGCAAAGTTGGTTGCCACCGCAAGGCCGCCGGGCAGCCGTCCGAGCCACAGCCGGGCCGCCTTGAACAGCGAATCGGTCATACCCGTGTAGAATGCGATGTTGCCCATCAGCACGAACATCGGAATCGCCGACAGTTCCCAGCTCGCCGAAAACTCGTAGGGCGTGCTCATGACGATCCCAAGCGTACCCCTGGACCCAACGATCGCCATCATACCGCCAATCGCCGAGAGACCGAGCGCCAGGCCGATGTGGAGCCGGAATCCGATCAGGACAATTGAAACGCCGAGAGCGATCGCTCCGATCTCGATATTCGACATCAGACCGCTTCCCTTCCCGCGTTGTCAGTGTCCCGCTCGGCAATGTCCGTCACTTCCTCGTCGCGCCCTCGAAGCGCGCGGACCAGCAGCACCAGCGCTGCAAGACAGGCGACGGCCAGCCCGAACGGTACGATCCAGCGGGCCGGCCAGGTCGGAAAACTGCCGATGATGGTGATTTTGGCATCCCCCGCCTGGGTGCGGCCGATCGCATTCAGCGTCGACCGCCAGGTCAGAAGCGCCAGGTAGCCCAGCATGGCGAGCCGGATCAGGATGCCGAGCCCGTACTGTACGGCGTTCGGAAGCAGCGCCGCAAGAAACTCGGCCCTGATGTGACGCTGCGCCAGGTCGATCATCGCCAACGGGATGAAGGTCAAGGCGACCATGTAGTAGTCGGCGGTGATCTCCAGCGTCAGCGGAATATCGCGATTGGTTGCGAGGCGCAGGGCGACCGAACCGGCCACATGCAGCGTCATCACGAACATAATGACCATCGCGACATAGGTCAGCCCGCGGGAGACGGAAGTAACGAGACTGGTCATTGCTGCCCCTCAAGCATTCTGATTATCCTTTTCGCTGGACGGTTTCGACACTTCATGAGCGGACCGGAGAAAGCTCGCTGCAATCTATTGATCCCATTTCAGTTTCTGCTTCGAGATCGGCATGCGCCATATCACGTTCTGCAGCGCCTCGGTGAGATAGAGGTAGCCGTCATGGATCGCGACATTCGTGGTGAACGACTGCGCGCCCTCGGGTAGCGGCAACGCGCCGTACGGGAATCCCAGCCTGTCAAACACGACGACCTCGCCAGCCTGAAAATGGGCGGCATAGAGATTACCCTCCGAGTCCACGGTCATCCCGTCCGGTCCGATGCCTCCGACCAGGCGGGCGAACACGAAAGGTGTTTCGTGGATGTTTGTTTCCAGTTTGGACGGCACCGAAATCACGCGGTTCTGTCCATACTCTGCGATGTAAACGCGCAGTCCGTTCGCCGAAATTGCAAGGCCGTTGGGGAACGCAAGCCCCTCCGCGAAGACCTCAGGAACCGCCCCTTCATCCGGACCGAGATAATAGACTTTCCCAACTTTGTTCAGCACGTTCGAGCCGTAAGGCTCGGAGAAATACATGCCCCCCTGGCTGTCGATCACGAGGTCGTTGAGACCGCGGAACTGGGCGGTGCCGACCATCGTGTGCAGGACTTCGCGTTCGCCTGTTTCCAGATCGACCTTCTGCAGGCCCCCGGTACGGTCAGTCACAATCAGGTTCCCGTCGGCGTCGAGTTTTGCGCCATTCGGCGAACCTGACGCCTCGCCAATCTGGGAGCAGCCCTCCCCTTCGACCTTGAGGATCTGCCCGGTCATATAACCCAATACGTAGATCCCGCCTTCATCGTCGACATTGATGCCTTCGATGAAGCCTTCACAGGTCGCGACTTTTTCCCATTTGCAATCGCCGGTGCAAATTTCACCGATCGTGTGCCGGCCCTCCGCGGCCGCCGGCAGGGCGATCGCCAACCCGGCGAGAATCCCGAGAACGCCCAAAGAACCCGATTTATTCATATCTTCATCCTCCCATGCGGACCACGCGCCCGCTCTGCTTTCCGTCCTGCCTACAGAAGCGCGATCAACTCGCTCCCGATGTCCGTGACGGCTTTCAGCGCCGCCGTCCTCTCGATGAACAGTTCCACGGCCGTGTCGTCGGTCGGACATACCGCCTGCGCTACGCACAGGCGGAACTTCTCGCGAAGGCGATCATCGTCGATCGGCCGTCTGGGGTGGCCAAGCGGCTCCTCATATTCCGCGTGGAACTGCCGCCCGTCTTTCGTTTCCAGTGTCAGCCCGCCCCGCGTCGACTGGTTTTGCGGAGCGTCATTGCTACGGTGGCGCACGCGCCCTGCCAGCGCGAGAATGGCTTCCTCGCTTCGCTTCTCCGCGTCGAATGAGGTCAGGTCGACACGCCCATCGATCAGCGCGACGGCGAGCGCGAACGGGATGGAGAATTTCGCCTCCGTGGCCGTCTTGGGTTTTTTCCTGATGCTTTCCGGTTCGCACAACGATGTGAAAAAGGGGCTGACATCGACCACAATCGAATCGATATCCGAGGCTTGCAACGAATGGCGCTGACGCAGGTCCAGCGCCGCCTCGATGAAGACATGCGTACCGCGGCACGCAGGCCAGGGCTTGTAGGAGACGTTCGCGACTTCAAACCGATCGCCAAGTCCTTCGAACGCGGTCGGATCGAACCGCCCGCCCTGGAACATCGCGTAATAGCCGTGCTCGGCCTCCAGCGGGCTGCCGAAACTGCGCACACCCCGCGATGCGAGTTGTGCCGCGAGCACCCCTGCTTTCGCGTTGAACCCGTCGCGGATCTCGCGAAACGAAGAACCCGGTTCGGTAAGGACAGCGGCGCTGCCGACGACCTGGCTCATCGCGAGGCCGAAGGCGTGCTCCATCTGCTCCGCATCAAGACCCAACATCCGCCCGGCCGCAGCCGCCGCGCCAAAGGCGTTCACCAGAGGCAAAAGGAAGAAATGGCCATCTTGCGGGCTGCCAACGAAACTGGCTCCGATCCGGCATGCGACCTCGCTACCGGCGCAAACCGCCGCGATGAGCTCGCTTCCCCCGGCGGACAGCCGCTCGCCAACGGCGAGCGCGGCGGGAACCGACGACGCCGAGGGATGAATCAGGGTTGCGTCATGCGTATCCTCGAAATCGAGCGCATGTGCCATCGCACCGTTTGCCAGCGCCGCCATCGCCGGCGAGGTCTCCGCACGGCAGCCGATCAGCGTCGCGCCGCTTCCGCCCGCCTCCCTGGCGGTTTCGACGAAAGCCTTGCAATCCACTCCGAGCCCGCTGGCAGCGGCGATTACGCCGACCTGGTCGAGTATCGAGCGCTTGACCGCCCGTACCACGTCGTCGGGCAGATCCTCGGAGCGAATTCCGGCCGCGAACACCGCGAGGTGTTGCGAAACGCGAACGCTTTTCTCCTCCCTGGCCGTCACGACATCCTCCATCGGAACGGTTCATTTAACCCGTTCCGCGCTTCTCCATGGTGACATAGATTAACTTGTTAATTATATACTATGCAAGGGCGATGTGAAGGAGTTCGAAAGAGTGTCATCAGCAACAGGCAAAGCCGAATTTCTTGTCATCGGCGGCGGGTCGGCGGGATGCATCATGGCCGCCCGTTTGGCGGAAGCTGGACACCATACCGTCCTGGTCGAGGCCGGGCCGCCGGACCGCCATCCGCTGATTCACGTTCCCGCGGGTGTCCGCTATCTGCATGGCAATCCGGCGCTGACCTGGGCCGATACGGCCAACACCGGGCCGGCGGCGGGAAACCGCACGATCCCGTGGCCGCACGGGCGCGTCATGGGAGGGTCAGGCTCGATCAACGGCATGATATTTGCACGCGGCGCCGCAGCCGACTACGATCGCTGGGCCCAGATGGGTTGCACCGGCTGGGACTATGACAGCGTCGCCAGCAGCTTTGCGAGAATGGAGCACTATCGCGGAGCGCCGAACAGGTCCGGGCGCGGCTATGACGGCCCGCTGTCGGTGGAGGATCCACGCCTGCGCCTGCCGGTCACCGAGCTTTTCCTGCGTTCCGCCGAAGCGGCAGGACACCGCCGGCTTGAGGATCTCAACAGCGGAGATCCGCATGGCGCCGGCCTGACGCAGATGAACCGGTTCGGCCGGTTCCGGGGTTCCTCTGCGCGCGCTTTTCTCAAGCGAGGCACGCGGACCGGCAAGCTGACGGTGCTCAGCCGCACGCTGGTCCGCAAGCTCCTATTCGAGGGCACGCGATGCGTCGGCGCGATCTGCGCCCAAAAGGGCAAGCCGATGGAACTGAAGGCAACGCGCGAGGTGATCCTCTGCGCGGGAGCGATGAACTCGCCCGCCCTTCTCATGCGCTCCGGCATCGGCGACGCGCAGGCGCTCGAGACGCTGGGGGTCGAATCCGTTGCCGACCGCCCTGAAGTCGGAAACAACCTTCAGGACCACTTCGCGGTGCGGCTTTCCTACCGCCTGCGAGGCGTCACCACCATAAACGATCTCGCGCGGCCGCCCCGGCTTTGGGGCGAAGTGCTCCGGTGGCTGACCAACGGACGCGGCGTGCTCACCACGGGCGTTACCGCCGCTCAGGTCTACATAAAAAGCAATCCGGATCTCGTCTCGCCAGACCTGTGCCTTCTGTTTTCGCCCTCCTCCTTCGACCGGGATCGTTTCGGAGCGCTGGAGCGGGAACCGGGATGTCTGATCACGGTCTCGATATGCAGCCCCGAGAGCCGCGGCCGCCTGACGCTGCGAGACGCCGATCCGCAGACACCGCCATCGATCGACGCGGGCTATTTCTCCGCGCCGTCGGATCTCCCCGTCATGCTGAGCGGCATTCAGGCAGCCCGGCATATCATGGAGCATTCGCCGATCCGCGAAGCGATCGTTGAGGAAACGCTTCCCGGCCCGGATCCGCTGGAAGACTATATCCGCAACAACTGCCACACCATGTATCACGCATCCGGCACCTGCCGCATGGGCGCCGATCCCGAAGCTGTCGTCGATCCGCGGTTACGCGTGAACGGAATCGACGGCCTGAGGGTGGCGGATGCATCGGTCATGCCCCGCATCAGTTCCGGCAACACCAACGCACCGACGATGATGATAGCCGAGCATGGCTCGCGGCTGATCCTAGACGAATATGGCGGACGAACGCTGCAAGCCTAACGACGCTGCAGGGCCTGTCGCGGCGGGAACGCATGCAGGGATGCGAGCGGCTCGGCGGATTTGCCGGCAAGCCCGGCGAAGTCCGGAGTTTCGTCCGCTTCGAACGCGCGAAGCCCTTCCTCCACTTCCGGAGAATCGGAGTGCGCGATCGCGGCCTGCAACGCTGCGGCGAGCGCTTCCTTTTCCGTCATCTCTGCCGCATCGTCGAGCGAACCCTTGATCCCGGCCATGGCCGCCATCGGGCCTGCGGCAAGCCTGTCGGCAAGGTCCCTGGCTTCGCGATAGACCCGCGCGCCCGGCACGGTACGGTTGACCAACCCCCAGACACAGGCGGTCTCGCCATCGATCTCGTCGCCGGTCAACAGCAGTGCGCGCGCGCGGCCCTCTCCGATACGGCGCTGGAGACGCACCGTCCCCCCGAGCGCCGGGAAGACGCCTATATGGACTTCGGGCAGGGCGATCCGCGCGTCGGTGGCGGCGACGATGAGGTCGCAACAAAGGGCAAGTTCCAGCCCGCCACCGACGGCGGGGCCCTCTATCGCAGCTACAGTCGGCTTCTTCAGCGCCGCGACGGCGTCAAAGGCTTTCATCTCGGCTTCCAGCAAAGGCCCGGGGCCCTCGCCGGAGTTGCGCAACTCGACAAGCTCCTTCACGTTGGAGCCGGCGCAAAACGCCCCGCCATAACCGCCGGTCAACAGTACCGCGCCCACTTCCGGGCGCGACGCGGCGGCAACCGCGATCTGCTCAAGCGACAAGGCCATTTCGCGCGTGAACGCATTGGCTCCGCTGCCTGCAATCCTGACAACCAGCACCCGCCCATGCAGGACCTCGTCTACCTGACCCATTTCTTCACTCCATACACCTTGCCCTCAAGAATAGCGTCAGCCGTGGCTTGAGACAACTTAATATGTTAATTAAAAGACAGACTCATCGGCTGCAATTGGCCGTGCATAGCCGCAAAGACAGGATTTCGCCGCGAGGAGGCTCCCATGAACAAGCATACTACCGAGGAAACACACGGTCCTGTCCGGCTTTTGCGCATCGATCGCGCCGAAGCGATGAACGCGCTGACCCGGGAGATGCTGGAAGGCCTTCGCGAAGGAATAACCCGTGCAGGCAAGGACGAGACCATCCGCGCGATACTGCTCGTGTCGACGGGACGCGCATTTTCCGTCGGAGCCGACCTCAACGACCCCATGATGGGCTTCGATCTGCCTCTGGAGAAACGCGCGGATGCGTGCCGCGAAACGCTTGGCGGGCTCATGAACGGGCTCATCCGCGATATTGCGAGCTGTCCCGTCCCGGTGATTACGGCGGTCAACGGCATCTGTGCCGGCGGCGGGGTCGGGCTGGCGCTGGCCGCAGACCTGGTCGTTGCCGCACGTTCCGCGAAATTCCTGATCGGCTTCGTGCCCGTGCTTGGTCTCACGCCCGACCTCGGCACGACGTGGCAATTGACCCGCAAGCTCGGCCGATCCCGCGCTCTCGGTCTGGCCATGACCGGTCGCGACATTCCGGCGGAAGACGCGGAACGTTGGGGGCTGATCTGGCAGACGGTCGCAGACGATGCACTCGAAGACGAAGCAATGACGCTTGCCCAGCAGCTCGCCTCCGGGCCGAACGAAGCCCAGATCGCGTTGCGCGAACTCATTGACGCCGCGGGCGAGAATACCCTGTCGGAGCAGCTCGACTACGAATGCGAGCTCCAGGCGCGACGGACAGCGTCGCCGGAAGTGGCGGAGGCAGTCTCCGCGTTTCTCGGCAAGCGCAAGCCGGACTTCATATCGCTCGGACGCAAGCCCGGGTGATGCGGATCAGGCTGACGGCGCGTATTCCTCACGCAAGGTCTTCTTCGACAGTTTCCCGGCCGAGGTGAGCGGCAGTGGCGCTGTCCGGACGAAGACCTTCTTGGGCACCTTGTAGGCGGCGATCCGCGATCTGACGAACTGTTCCAGCGCGTCAAGATCGAGTTCCACGCCATCTTCGGGAAGCACGGCGGCGCAGACCATCTCGCCCCACTTCTCGTGCGGCAATCCGAACACCGCCGCCTCGCGCACGCCCGGGAACAGGCCCACCACGCTCTCCACTTCGGTCGAGTAGACATTCTCGCCGCCCGAAATGATCATGTCCTTCGGCCGGTCGGCGATGTAGAGCAGCCCCTCTTCGTCCTGCCAGGCGGCATCGCCCGTGTGCATCCATCCGCCGCGCAAGGTCTCCGCGGTGATGTCCGGCTGGTTCCAGTAACCCAGCATCACCATCGGTCCGCGGACGATGAGTTCCCCGACCTGACCGCGAGGCACATCCTCGTCATTTTCGTCGACGATGCGTATTTCCTCGTTCGGCGCCGGTATGCCGACGGAACGCAGCCTTGCGCCCGCGACCTTCGGATCACGCAGATGATGCGGCAGCATCGTGCCGATGGGCGAAATCTCGGTCATGCCCCAACCATGCAGAAAGAGCGTGTCCGGCCAGACGCGCAGCGCACGTTCCAGCGTTGCATCCGGCATCGGCGACGAGCCGAACTGGAACTGGCGCATCGACGAGACGTCGTAGCTGCCCCTCTCCGCCTCGCGCGCCAGCATTTCGATCATCGTCGGGACAAGCGTCAGATTGGTGATCTGGTGCGCCTGGACCTGTTCCAGGACTTTCACGGCGTCGAAACGCGGCACGAAGGCGTGGATGCCGCCGGCCATCGTGACAGAATAGGTCGCCATCCCGTCCGTGAGGTGGAACATCGGCGCCGCGTGCAGATAGCGGCTGGTTTCGTCATATCCGACCCCGATCAGCGTATTGACCGCGTTCTGCAGCAGATTGTCGTGGCTGAGCATCACGCCCTTCGGACGCCCGGTCGAACCGCCGGTGTAGAAAAGCCCGGCCAGCGAGTCACCGCCCGGCGCCCGGTCCGGCGCGACGACCGCCCCCTCGATCATGCTCTCATACTCGTTCGCGCCGCTCGCCGGGTCGAGGACCACCACGTCGATGGTGTCGCGGATGTCGCCCATGCTGTCCAGCGACGGCAGCATTTCGGTGTCGACAAAGAGCAGTCTCGGTTGGGAATCCCGGAGCTGGAACTCGTTCTCGGCCGGCGCAAGCCGGGTGTTCAGCGGAACCATGACGGCGCCTGCCCAGGGAAGCGCGAAATGCAGTTCGAAATAGCGGAAGGAGTTGTATGCGAGAATGGCGACGCGGTCGCCCTCACGGATACCGCGGTCGTGCAAGGCTCCTGCCATGCGCGCCACCCTCTCCTGCAACTGCGCCCATGAATACCGCGTATCGCCATCGATCACCGCGAGGCGATCTCCGAAAAGGCTCGCCGCCCGCTTCAAGGGTTGCGTCAGATAACCGCCCAATTGCTCCTCCCCGGTGCGGATGGAAAATGAGCCGCCGCCCGGCGGCGGCGGCTCGGTGTCATGCGATGAAGGAACGCCTAGAGATTGAGCTGGGAATAGATCTCGTCCCAGAGCTTTTCAGCAAACTTGTCCGGATCATTGTCGATAGCGGCCGAAAGCTCTTTCCACTTGGCATAGTTCTTCTCATAGGCGGCAAGAAGCGCTTCCGGATCCTCGACGCCGCGCTCACGGGCTTCGCTAACGATGCGTTCGCGCTCGACGGCTTCGAGATCGGCGCGCAATTTGGCAAAGTCCTCGCCGAGATCGACCTCCTTCATGCCTGCCTCGACCGCGGCGTCGCGGGCGGCCTGATCGGTTTCACGATAGGCGAGCGTCACGTCAGCCACGTAATGCGGCATCTGCTCCATGAAGGCCTTGTGAACCCCGTCGCTCCAGCTGTCCCACGCATTTCGCGAGAAGGTGACGAACATCGGAGCGGGCACGATGCCAAGCGTTGGCTCAGGCACGGCTGTCTTGACGATCTCGGTAATCCCGAAAAGGCTGATCCAACTCAAATTGCCCAGCATGCAATCCATTGCGCCGCGCTCGAACGCCTGGCTGATCTCGCCAAAGGCAACATTGACGCCATTCGCTCCCATCAGCCGGATTGCGCTGTTCATAAGGCCTGTCGTGCCGCGCACGCGCATGCCCTTCAGGTCCTCGGCCGACGAAATGTCTTTCGAGCAGATCAGCACATACGGCGCCAGAGCATGGCCGCCCACTGAGACAACGCCCGATTTCTTCTCGTCTTCCATGCAGCCCGGGCAATCCTGGAAATAGGTTTCCAGCGCCGCCCCGATCGCGGCCACGCGGTCTTCGTTCATGGCCACAGTGTCTTCGATGAAAGCGGCATGCGGCAGTTCCTTGCCGTAAAACCCGCTGAAAACAGTTCCGCCGGCGACCGCACCATTCTCAATGCCCGGCAGCGTGTCGAACGGGCCGAACATCTGCCCTGCCGTGAGGATCTGGGCGGTCAGCTCACCGCCGGTCGCTTCGGAGACTGCCTTGAAGAGCGGCTCGAAACCGACCGCCACAGCGCGTTCGCTCGCCGGAATATAGGTCGAAAAGTTAATCTGCTCGGCCGCTGTCGGCGCGGCCTGAAATCCGATCGCTGTCAGGCTGAGCGCGACGGCGCTTAGGGTCTTCCTCATGTGCTCCTCCTCTGCCCATTACGATTACACCGCGAAGGGCATGTTCCCTGCGGCAGGCTGCACCTGCCGGTTACGATCCCAATGCAGGATCGCCGATCATATTAAACATGTTAAGCTTTTAATCAACAGATTTTAGCCGACAAGGCGTTCACGCAGCGTCCGACCCGCCACCGGTCTCCAGCCAGTGCCCGTAACCGCTGCGCCGTGTGTCGATGCCCGCTATTGCCGCCGCCCCCCAGGCGCCCGCCACCGCGCTTGAGATGACGGTCTTGCCGGTTTCCCTTTCGAGCGCCTCGGTGATTTCAAGCGTGTGCAGCGCACCGCATGAGATGAGGATCGCGTCCGCGTCGGGATTCGTCTCAAAGGCCCTCAGCCCAGTCTCGAGCACTTCGCGGCTCGTTACCTGCTCCACCTTGCGCACATCGCGAATATCCATGGCGGACAGGCCGCTTGTCGTGATCCCGAATTCCGACAGGAAGGCGATCAGTGCCTGATTGACCTCGTCCACATAGGCCGTGCCGAGAACGACATTGCTGGCGTCGATCGACTGCAAGGCGGCTATGATCGAGGAACTCAGAGATGTCGCCGGAAGGCCCGAGGCCTTGGCCGCCATTGTCTCGATGGTGCGCATGTGATCGCAGCCGCGATAGAAAGTCATCGACGTCCCGAACAGGACGATTGCCCTTGCGCCCCAGTCGCGCAATTCTTCGGCAAGGCCGGCGATACGCGTCTCCGCATCGGTATAGCCCTCGATATCGAGGCTCTTGAGCGACGCGCCGCGCGCCGCGAACTCGATGGCGTCGCCGTAGAGCGTCTCGCACTCCGGCGGGATATGGTTGCTGGATGGCGGGGTTATGAGCCCGATTTTCGGACGCGTGCTGCTTTCGGTCATAGTCAATCCTCCTCCACGCCGGCCGGTTGGCCAGTCGCGCGACCACAATTCCACAGACGAAAAGCCGGATTCCGCGCTGCAATCAAAGACGACTCTGGATGCGCAATCCGCTCAACCTTGTCCTTGTCAGCCGCAAGACCGAAACGGTCAAGAGCACAAGCTTGAGGGAGAGGCGCAGAATTCGGACCACGCCGTCAATGTCCTGCCCTGAGTTCTCACGGAACGCGTCGACGAAAAACTGTTAGAGAGTTTCCCGGCCGACTGCGTCGGATATTCGCCGTGATGGCAGTTGGCGACCACAACGAGCCGGATCAATTGCGGTTTGGCAGAGCTCCGATAGGTGCCGAACCCGGATTTCCGGCACCACCCGCAAGATAATTTGCGCGGCAGAATGTACAGGATTATCGACAGGAATCCGTGGCAGCCACATTCTGTTAATGCAGCCGCCTTGTTACCGCTTCGGCATGCCCTTGGGACGCATGTGGCGCTTCTGGGCGGCGGTGCGGAACTGGGCGTTGGCGGCGCCATATCCGCCGTAGCCGCCGCGCCGCTCGACGATCTCAAAAAAGAAACCTTCGCCATAGAGCGGACTGTAGAGCTGGAAGTACTCCGCGTCGCCATCGCGGTCGTAGAGAATGCTCACGCTCTGAAGCCGGTCGAGGAAATCCTCGTCAAGGCCGAAGCGGGCGTCGAGGTCGTCATAGTAATTCGGAGAGATGACGAGCGGTGTGAAGCCGTTTGCGATCAGCGCTTCGGCGGTTGCGAAGATGTCGTCGGTCTCGAAGGCAAGGTGCTGAACGGTCGATCCGAAGCTCTCCGCGAGAAAATGGCCGGCGAGCGTGCGGCGGTTCTCCACCCCGTTGAGCGTGACGCGCAGCGCGCCGTCGGGCGCCTCGATGGCCCGGCTCTGAACCAGTCCGGAAGGATCGATCACGTCGACCATCGGCGTTTTCGCCATGTCGAAGATCGCCGTGTAGAACAGCTGCCAGGTTAGCATTTCCTTACCATCCATGGTCTGGGCCATATGGTCGATGCGTTTGAGACCGGCATCGCACGACTGCGTGTCGTCGGCTACCGGCACGAACTCGATGTCCCAGACCCGGGCAAGATCGCTTTTGGCGTCGATGAAATGCACCAGGCCGCCACCGACCCCGCGGATCGCCGGAATATGCAGTTCGCCAGGACCAACGTGCTGCTCGAAAAGTTCCGCCCCGAGGGCCCGGGCGCGTTCAACCGTCGCGTGGGCATCATCGACCCTCAACCCGATATTGCAGACCGAAGTGCCGTGCATCACATAAGCGGAATGGGCAAATCCCTGCCGTTCGGTGTTGATGATGATGTTGATGCCTCCCTGCCGCCAGAGTTCGACCTGCTTGGCGACATGGCGGCCCACCCGGGTAAATCCGAGCGTGCGGAGCATCGCCGACAGTTCGGCTGCTTCCGTATCATTGGCGGCGAACTCGACGAATTCGACGCCGTGCGCCGCGATACGATCCGGCATGGCGGGCACATCGATGCGGATATCCGGCTCAGCTCTCTTCAACTGATCCATCAGGTAAACGAGGGACCGGTGTCCGTCGATCGAAATTGCCTTCGCGGAGCCGCCGCGAAACTGGTCGTTGAATATCTCGAGCGAGATAACGCCGTCATAGCCGGTTGCAGCGACCGCGCGCATGAAACCCGCCACGTCGAGGTCGCCTTCGCCGGGCATGTTGCGAAAGTGCCGGCTCCAGTAGAGCAGGTCCATGTCGATCTTCGGGGCGTCAGCGAGCTGCACGAAGAATATCCGGTCGCCGGGAATCGAGCGGATGGTGTCGGGGTCGATCTTTCTCGCAAGCGTATGGAAAGAATCGAGGATCAATCCGACATTGGCCCGGTCGGCGCGACGCACGATCTCCCAGGCGTCCCGGTGATCTGAGACGTGGCGTCCCCAGGCGAGTGCCTCGTAGCCGATGCGTAATCCCCGCTTCGCCGCCCTTTCACCCAGCTCCGAGAAGTCGGCGGCGGCCCGGTCTATCCCGCCAAGCGAAATCGCAGAGACGTTCGAACATACGACGACGAGGTCGACATCCAGTTCATTCATCAGGTCGAACTTGCGCTCCGCCCGGTCGAAGGCGCGGGTCCGCTGCGGCTCGGGCATGCCCTCGAAATCGCGGAACGGCTGGAAGAGAGAGATCTCAAGGCCATGGTCACGGACCATCTTCCCAACCTCGCGCGGGCTTGCATCGAAGGCGAGGAAGTCGTTCTCGAATATCTCGACACCGTCGAAACCGGCGGCGGCGATCGCGGCGAGCTTCTCGCCCAGATCTCCGGCTATCGATACGGTGGCGATAGCGGTTTTCATTGGACCTGCTCCGAAGCGGGCGCGCTCGCAGCGGAGAGATCGAGATGCTGCATCTGGAAAGGCAGTTGCGCGCGGGCCATGTCCGCGCCTGTCTGAATGCCCATTCCGGCATCGCGTGCCGCCAGCAGAAAGGGCGTTTCCGCCGGCCGGGTCACGACATCCGCCGCAGTTCCGCCCGGCCTCAACCAATGCACATCGGCAGGCAGCGGATCATCGCCGCGCATGCCGAGCGGCGTCGCGTTGACCACCAGATCATAGCCCGAGTTCCCGAGCTCATCGGAAAGACGCAACATCGGACAGGCCTGCCGAAGCGCTCGCGCTATCGCCTCCCGGCGGCCATTGTCATTCTCGAATAACGTCAATTCGGCAGGCTGCTCTCCTGCGATCGCCATGGCGATTGCCGCGCCGGCTCCTCCACCGGCGCCCACGAGCAGCACTCGGCTACCCGCAAGCTGCACCGCGTTTGCGCGCAGCGCCGCGACGAAAGCCAAACCGTCCGTCATGTCGCCCAGGAGGCGCCCGTCGGAAGTGCGCCGCACGATATTGACCGCCTGCACCTGGCCTGCCCGTTCGGTGACTTCATCCATGGCGAGGAACGCTGTGCGCTTGTGCGGCACCGTCACCGAACAGCCGCCAGCATTCTCCCAGAACCTGAGTTCCTGGAAGAAGCCGGCCGCCCTGTCCGGGAGGACATCCAGTGGAACCATCACGGCGTCGATGCCATGATTGGCGAACCAGTCGTTCACCACGGGCGGTGTGAAAACCTGCGCGACGGGATGCCCGATGAGGGGGACGAAAATGGTTCGACCGGAAATCACCTAGATCTCCGGGACGCCGCCGGCGGAGCTGCCTCGGACAATGTTCACGAGCGATTGCAGCGCCATCGGGACGAAGCAGAAGACCGGCGCGATCTTGAAGGCCGTATCGGGAATCTTGAAAACGGGTGTCGTGAGACCGAGAAAATCCCAGACATTGAAGAGTTGAAGCAGGACGTAACCGGAGAGCACCACGACGCTGACATTGATCACGATGTCGAAGACGTGGCGGACCTTCGGCGGCATCACGTCCACGAGAGCGGTCACGACGATATGGCGACGGCGGCGGTAAAGCACCGCCGCCATCAGGAATACAACCCAGGTGATCGCAAGACGCATGATCTCGCCCGATCCCAGGATCCCGCGGCTCAGGAAGTACCGCATGACCACTTCCGACAGCACGCCGAGAACCATCAGACCGAGCAGGAGCTGGCTGATCCGCAAATAGAGGCGGCAGAGTAGATCGAGTGTCTTGTCGAGAGTGTCCATTTTGGTCGTTCCCCGAGCCGTGGATGGCAATCAGTCGATCGCCTGGATCTTGTCGTATAGGCCTTCACTCCAGAGGCCCTCCACCTCCTGTTTGTGAGCGGCGTCCTTCAGCTTCGCGGCGAAGGCCGAACGATCGACATCGATGACTGTTGCGCCATCGGCTTCAAGCTGGCTGCGGATCGTGCTTGACGCTTCCGAGGCGAGTTCGGCGGAATAATCGGCGGCCTGCTGCGCCGCATCCGTCATGATGCGCTGCTGCTCCTCGCTCAGGGCGTCCCACTGCTTGCCGTTCATGGCGATCGAAATCGACGCAAAGACATGGTTGGTGAGAGACACATTGGGCGCGGCAACGTGGAACTTCTGACTCAGCACCGAGTCGAGCGGGGCCTCCATCGCATCCACGACGCCGGTCTTCAGCGCCTGGAAGGAGTCGCTCCAGGGCACCTGCGTCGGGTTCGTCCCGAGGGTCTTCCAGGTCGCAATATAGGAAGGGATGCCGGGCACGCGGAACTTCAGACCCTCCAGGTCTTCCGGCGTCTTTACCGGCGTGGTCGAAACGACGACGCGCGGCAGCTTGCGCCAGTTCGCCGCGATGATCTTGATCCCCTGATCGTCCTTGAGCTGCTCTTCCATCCCGGCCTCAAGATCGGAGACAAGGAAATCCTGGAAATGCTGTTCATCGCGGAAGGTGAATCCCCAAGAGACGACATTGTAGTCCGTGAGGAAGTTGCCGTAATTGCTGATGTCCTCGACCACAAGGTCGATCACACCTGCGCGCATCTGCTGGATGGCGCTCTCGCCGCTTCCGATCTGGCCGCCCGGGAAGACCTGAATCTCAATATCCTCTGCGTTCTTGCCCACGAGCTCCGCGAAACGGCTCGCGGTCTTGCATGTGGTGCTTGTCTCGGCCGAGGGGCACGCCAGACGGAAAGTCTTGGCCTGGGCGCTACCGGCAGCGAAGAGTGCCGCACTGGTGGCGATGGCCACGAGGGTGAGTTTATTGTTCATTAGTTCCTCCTTCAAAAAGTGGACCGGTTACTGCCCGGACAGCAGGATCTCCCCAGGCAGCGTCACGAGCTGGGGCAGATAGGTGATGAGTAGGAGCACCGCGAGAATCGGGATCAGGAAAGGCACGATGGCCCGAGCGGCGTCGATGAAGCGGATCTCGGCGATTTCGGTAACGATATAGAGGCACCAGCCGAGCGGCGGCGTGATCAGGCCGACGGTCAGGTTGAGAACCACGACCACGCCGAGGTGAACCGGATCGATGCCGAGCGCGGTGGCCATGCCGACCAAAGTTGGCGTGAAGATCACCAGTATCGATGTCAGGCTCATGATCGCGCCGAGCAGCAGGAGCAGTATGTTCACCGCGGCGAGGAAGACGATGTCGCCGTAGCCGCTCTGCTTGAAAACGGCGGCCATGGCTTGCGGGATTTGTTCGGTCGTGACCAGCCAGCCGAAGAGCGAGGAAAGCCCCAGGATGAACATGATCTGGGTCGTAGTGATCAAAGCCTCTTCGAGCATGGCCCCGATGTTCGACCAGTTCATGTCGCCATAAAGCATCGAGACCACAGCGGCGTAGGCCACTGCGACCACGCCGGCCTCGGTGGGCGTGACCACACCAAAGACGAGCCCGGCAAGGATCACGAAGGGCGTCGCGAGCGGCGGCGCGTTCTTGACGAAGCTTCGCGCAATCTCGCCAAAGCGGGCACGTGGCGCCGGTTCCACACCCTCGCGGCCTGCGGCGAAATACACATAGACCATCATGAAGAGGCCAAGCATCAGCCCCGGCACCAGACCTCCCAGGAAAAGCGCCGGAATGGAGATATCCGACATCGAACCGTAAAGGACCATCAGAATCGAGGGCGGGATGATCGGACCGATGCAACTCGAAGCAGCGGTGACGGCCGCACTGAAGGCGCGGGAGTAGCCGGCTTCCGTCATGGCCTTGATCTCGATCCGTCCGAGGCCCGCGGTATCCGCGACGGCGGAGCCCGAGATTCCGGCGAAGAACAGGCTGGAAAGAACGTTCACATGGGCAAGGCCGCCGCGGATATGGCCGACGAGGAGGGAAGCGAAGCCGAAGATGCGCGCCGTGACGCCGCCGGCGTTCATGATCTCGCCCGCCAGCACGAAGAACGGAATGGCCAGCAGCGTTACGCCGCCGAGGCTCTCGACCATCGAGAAGATGAAGATCGAGGGCGAGACATCACCGAGCAGGATATAGACCATCGAGGCAATGCCCATCGCAATGGCGACCGGAGCGCCGATGGCCATGAAAAACGCGAAGGTAATGAGCAGCGCGGTAAAGGCCATGTCAGTCTCCCAGATATGCGTTCTGTTCGCGGAGCAGACCTCGCACGCGTTCGGGTTCGATCGCGCGAACCTCTCCCTGCGCTTCGGCGGCAAAAGCGGCGGCGATACCGGCGGCGTGCCCCATCGCCATGGCCGTTGGCATGACTCTCAGCGCGGCGAAAGCCTCATGGGTCGCCGATATCCCGCGCCCGGCCGTCAGTACATTGCGCAGGCCTGCCGGAATAAGCGACCGGAGCGGGATATCGTAATGATGATCCTCCGCGAACTCCTCGAAACTGAGTTCACGGGAATCCGGCTTGTGCACGTCGATCGGGTAGGCACCGACAGCAACCGTGTCGGGAAACCGCCTGCCGTCGCTGATGTCGTCTCGGGTCACGATGTAGTCGCCGCGAACCCGCCGCGTGTCGCGGATCCCGAGCTGCGGCGCGAGCGAGGACAACCTTGCCCCTGCGCACCCGGGCACCCGGGCCGTCAGAAAGCGCGAGATCTCCAGCGCCTGGCGCCGCCCCTCTATCTCGCCGCGGCTGACCGAGAAGGGATCCTCCGGGTCCACGGAGACCCGGGAAATATTGAACCAGGCCGCCTGGCTGTCAGGAGCCCGGGAGTAATGCAGGGCGGCACGCGGCAGGACGCCGCTGTCGACGCCCTCAAACACCAGACTGTCGCGCTGCGCGCGGCTCATACCGTCCAGTGCGTCGAAGCTGACCGGGGCCATCGCGAACATCATGGTTCCCGGCTGCAATGCGTCCCCGTCGCCAAGGTCGAGGAATTCCGCACCGGACTGAACGAGGAGGCTCATATCGCCCGAGCAGTCGATGAAGGTCGAAGCGCCGACCAGCAGCCTGGTGCCCGAAGCCCAGAGTTCCACCTCGCTCACTCTCTCGTCGCGCACCCGCGAACCGATCATCGTCGCCTTGAAAAGGATATCGACGCCGGCTTCGGCAAGCATCCGGTCGAGGACGATCTTCAGAAGTTCCGCATCGTACTCGATCCGGTTCATCACATTGCCGGTGGACATGACGAAGGTATCGATCTCTCCGCAGCCGCCTTCGGCGCGGAGTCTCGTCGTAATTTCCTCGGCCACGCCGCGTATCACAAGCCGGCCGCTTCGGGTCTGCCATCCGACGAACTGCCCGACCATGCCCGCCGTTGCGGCACCGCCAAGGAAAGCGTTTTGCTCGATGAGGAGGGTCCTGGATCCGGCACGCGCCGCGCTCAACGCGTCCGCGCAGCCAGCCATGCCGCCGCCGACAACGACCACGTCGTATCGTGCTGTGGTCCGGATTTCGATAGCTTCTGCCTGGTCGCGCAAGAACACTCCTCCCATGAGCCGGTCCTACTGGCGCGCGGGCCCGAAGTCGATTAACATGTTAGTCGTTACCTTTGAGGTTTTGTTAAAGCCCATGATCAGCATTCGCCAGATCGAAGTCATGCGCGCGGTCCTTATGGCGGGTTCGGTCTCGGGTGCATCGCGCCTCCTGAGCGTATCGCCCGCTGCCGTGAGCCGGATGCTGAGGCACACCGAGTCCCAGATCGGCTACGCCCTCTTTGAGCGGACATCGGAAGGATTCGTTCCACGCCCCGAGGTCCGCGACCTTCTGGAGGATCTGGAAGCGGTTCACGGGCATATCGAACGAATACAGCGACGGTTGAGCTACTCCGAGCGTCCCTCGGAGATCCTGAAGATAGGCAGCTCTCCGGGCCTTGGCCTCAATCTCGTGCCGCGCTCCCTGGCCGAAATGGTGCGACGAAATCCCGACTTTGAATTCGAACTCGGCGTCTTGCACGTCGACGAGGTGCTGCCCTATCTCGAATATGGTCGATACGACTTCGCCCTGACCATCTACGACCTCGACGATCCGCGCCTGCGTATCCGCACCCTTGCCCAGGCGGGGCTCGTTTGCGTCATGGCGGAAGATCACCCGCTCGCCGGCCGCAAGTCCGTCACACTCGAGGAAATTTCACGGCACGACCTCGTGGGATACGATCCCCAGTCGTTCCAGCAGCAATTGATCGATCGGCTGTTTTCCGAACGAGGCCTCGTCCCGCGCTACCGGGCGCGTTGCCGATTGATGAGCACCGCCCATACGCTTTCGCGAGAGCATATCGGCCTGACCCTGCTCGACCGGTTCACGGTCTTCGGTCAAAAGGATCCCGGCGTGCATGTCGCCACTCTGGATCTCGACCATTGGTTTCCGCTCAATGTTGTCAGCCTTTCGAAATCCCCTCTTTCGCAGTCCGCCGAGGCCTATATAGACGTCCTGGAAAAGATGATCGATTGATGCGCTCCTCCGACGGAGCGCGGGCCATTCACCATGTGCGGCGCGATCCGGCGGCGGAGGAATGACTGCGCTTCAGCGCGTATTCCAACTGCCTCAATCGGCTATAGTCACCGATTGACGTTCAACGAGTTCACATTCGACCTTGATCTGGTTCGGCCCCCCGTCAAGCCCGCCCGCCAGATCGACGAGCATCTCGACAGCGATCTCGCCCATCTCGTAATGCGGCAGCACAAGAGTGGTGAGCGGCGGATGCGTGAACTGCGCGATCGGCCGGTCGTCGAACCCGATGACGGCAATGTCGTCGGGCACCTTGTATCCTCTTTCGTTGAGGGCTTCGATGCAGCCAAGCGCCATCATGTCGTTGGCGCAGAAAATCGCGTCCGGCGGATTGTCCAGTTCCATGAGCTCAAGGGTGCAGTCATAGCCGGTGGACGGCTCCCAGTTGCCCCAGCGAACCAGCGAAGCATCGAAGGGGATGTCATTGCTTGCCAAGGCCTGCTTATAGCCCTTGAGCCGATCGCGTGACGCGTCGATGCCCTGCTGGCCGTTTATCAGCCCGATGCGTTTGCGATCCGCCGCCAGGAGCCGTTCGGTGGCGACCCGGCCGCCGAGCAGATCTCCGGGCAGGACCGAAGGAAGGCTCCGCTTGGAATCATAGCAGTTCAACAGCACGGCGCGGCTTCTCTCGACCGCCGGCGGCGGCTCCACGAGGCGCGTGAGGATCGTGCCGTAAATGATGCCCATCGCGGGGATCTGGCTCATCTGGTTGATGATCGCCGTTTCGGCATCGACATCGCCATGGCTGACAGTCAGGTAGACGTTGATCCCGTATTCGAGCGCCTTGTCGCGCGCGCCCTCGAATGCCAGCGTCATCCAGGGGTCCGTCGAACCCTCGTCCGCGATGAAAAGGATCGTGGAATGACCGCCAGGTGGGGCAACCGTGCCTCGGCGGACGAATTTGTAGCCGAGCTTCTGGGCTGCATCGCGAACGCGGCGTCGCGTGGCTTCCGTCAGTTTCGCGCCAGGGCTACCGTTAAGGACGAGCGATACAGTCGCCTGCGACACACCGGCCATGGCGGCGACATCCATCATCGTGGGCCGGCCCGACGCCCCGTGACGATTGTTTTCAGTTTTCAATTTGAAGTGCCCCTGCAGCGGCGACAATGAAATCCATTGCGCTGGTCGCTAGCAACCGGCTTGAAAAAAAGCAAATTCGAAGCACTTCCGGACCTCCATCTGTTTCTTTTTTTGGCGCGTGAGCCACACGCGCTTGACCGATCCCGCTTCAGGAAACGCCAGTCCTGGGGCGGATGGCGCCGTGCCGGTTTGCGCTCGCCCCGGCCTGGGCATTCATACTTGACTAAATATTATTAGTAAATATTATTGATTGCCTTGGGAGGATCATTAATGAGGCTGCTGATCACCGGCGCCACCGGCAAGGTAGGGCGAAATTTCCTTGATCGCGTTCTTTCGGACGAGGTGCTCGCCGGCTGGGACCTCCGGGTGATTTGCCACAACCGGTCGATCGAGCCTTCGGAACGCATCGAGATCGTCCAGGGCTCGTTTGCGGACCCCGATACGGTCAGTCGATCCATGCAGGGCGTGACTCATGTGCTACACATGGCCGCCGTAAAGGAATCCCCCGATCTGGCCATCGACGTCGCGATCAAGGGCATGTTCCTGCTGCTGGAAAGCGCCCGCACCTCCGCGACACTGCAGCAATTCATCCTGATCAGCGGCGACTGCGCTGTCGGGCACATCTTTCATGAATACGATGCGCCGATAACCGAGATCTCTCCGCGTAGAGCCTACGAGGGCTGCTATGCCCTGACCAAGGTCCTCGAAGAGGTGATGGTCGAACAGTACCAGGTGCAATACGGCCTTAACGGATGCGTGCTGCGCGCGCCCTGGATCATGGAAAAGGATGATTTCCGTTTCGCGCTGTCGCTTGGCGAAGACCAGTTCGGCGGACCGCCATGGGCGGAGTTGATCGGTGAAGCGCGCGCGGCGGACGGCGCCCGCAAGTCGGCTGTACCGCTGATGCTGTCTGCATCGGGCGCGCCGCTGAAACGCAACTTCATACATGTGGACGACCTGGTCTCCGCGATCACAGCCGCGATCGGCAATACGTCCGCCCGGCAGTCGCTGTTCAACATCGCGATGAATGAGCCCGTCGATTACGGCGCGGTCGCCGCCTACCTCGCGAAAACGCGGGCCGTGGAAGCGGTGCGCATTCCGACGCCGTTTCACAGCAACTGGCTGGACAATTCCAAGGCGCGCCATCTGCTCGGATGGCGCCCGAAAGTGGATTTCGAGGCGCTCATCGAGCGCGCGTGGAGCTATCGGCGCGCGCCCGACGATCCTCGGAAGATCTGGTACCCGGGGTAAGGTGCGCCGGACCAGCAGATTGTGGGAGGAAGACCATGAAACACAAACTTCTCTATGCACTGGCCTCGACCATGATACTGGTCACGGGCGCGTCCCATGCCCAGGACAAGAAGACCCTCGCGATCGTCGTCAAGGGGCTCGACAATCCCTTCTTCGAGCAGATCAATCTCGGCTGCCAGGAATGGATGAAGAACAATCCTGATTCCGAGTATGAGTGCCTCTACACTGGCCCCGCATCTAGCGCCGACGAAGCCGGCGAAGTGCAGATCGTCGACGACCTTCTGACCCGCGGCGTCGCGGCGATTGCAATCTCGCCGTCCAATGCGCCGGCGATGGCCAATCGCATTCGCCAGATTGCGCCGGATGTGCCCGTCATGACCATCGACGCGGATTTCCTCGAGCAGGACCGCGACTTGCGCAAGACCTATCTCGGCACCGACAACTACCTCATGGGCGTGAAGATGGCCGAGCAAGCGGCCATGCTCAAACCCGATGGCGGCACAGTCTGCCTTCAGCTCGGCAACGTGGCGGCCGACAACATCAACGCCCGCGCCCAGGGCTTCCGCGACACCGCGTCGGGCGAAAAGGGCGTCGACCGCCTGACCGGCCAGGGCGGCTGGACGGAGATCGACGGCTGCCCGGTCTTCACCAATGACCAGGCCGACCTCGCCAACCAGCAGATGGCCGACACATTCACCGCCAACCCCGATCTCGACGCATTCATCCTGATCGGCGGCTGGGCGCAGTTCGCGCCGCAGGCCTATGCCCAGGTGACGGACCAGGTCATGGACAAGCTGAAGTCGAAGGACCTGATCATCATCGCCGGCGACACGCTGCCGCCACAGACGCAGGCGTTCCGCGACGGACGCAGCCATTCG
>PAKZ01000024.1 GCA_002706335.1 Ahrensia sp. | reverse complement strand
CGTGATCGCCGCCGTCAGCGACGTCTTGCCGTGGTCGACGTGACCAATCGTGCCGATGTTCACATGCGGCTTGTTGCGCTCAAACTTACCCTTCGCCATGTAACTTTTCCTGTCTCTTTGGGTGGCTGAACATGGGACCCCATGTTTGGCCGGGGGACATAAGGCTTTAGTCCGCCAATCGCAAGACCAAATCGCCGCTGCAGTGCGGGCCTTTAGGCAGGCTTTTCGGGAAAACTGGAGCGGGTGAAGGGAATCGAACCCTCGTCGTAAGCTTGGGAAGCTTCTGCTCTGCCATTGAGCTACACCCGCATGCCATATCTGGTAGTGTGAAACGGGTGGAAAAATCAATCGGAATCGTCGTCCGCCTTTACTGACGCTCGACGCAGGAAATAAGCCTTGAAGCGTGCCCCGATCGTCCGGGCCGCCGGAGACGGCAATGTCGCGGAGATCCTGGAGCGGGTAGCGGGAATCGAACCCGCATATTCAGCTTGGAAGGCTGCTGCTCTACCATTGAGCTATACCCGCCCGCGGGGTCGTGTGCCGGGACCAGTGGTGGAGGAGGTTGGATTCGAACCAACGTAGCCTAAGGCAACGGATTTACAGTCCGTCCGTTTTAACCACTCACGCACTCCTCCGTTCACTGGCGCCGGAGGCACAACAGCAGCCTTGCGACTGCGATGCGCCTTATGGCGGGACGGATATGGACTGTCAACACGCGCGAGAGGGTTTTTCGGGCCGAAGCCGCGGCGAATGAAAAGAAGCTGTTTTTCCAGCCCGATTCCCCTACCGGAAAGCAGGCGCGATCACTTCGCCAGATCCGATGCGAAAGATGGTGGATGGCCGATGCGTCGTCGGGAGTAACGGTAAGATACTTGCGATATCGTCGACGCTGCCCGATAGCAGATGCAGGGAGAGAGAGACTTAGACGATGAGCGACCAGGCGCCGGACAAGAAAGCCCAGATACTGACCGCCGCCGCGGCCGTCCTGTCGAAAAGCGGCGTGCAGCGGCTTTCCTTTGACAATATCGCCTATGAGGCCGGCCTGTCGCGCCAGCTTGTCCGCTACTACTATTCGGATCTCGACGTCCTGATGGTCGACCTCTGCGACTACCTCGCCGGCATCTATTACAAGCTGCTGGTCGGCGGCATCCTCGAGGTCAACAAGGTCGGGCGGCTCGACTTCTTCCTCGATTTCTTCTTCGATCTCGCCGACGGGCACCCCATGCCCATCAACCTTGAGACCTATGACGCGCTCGTTGCCTATTCCGTCGGTTCGCAGCAACTGAAGGACCGGATGTGCGACCAGTACCGAACCCTCGGCCAGGCCGTCGTCCACGAACTGGCGATCGCCCATCCCGAACTCGACAAAGCGGCCTGCGAGGAACTGTCGTTTATGTTCGTCTCGATGATGCACGCGCATTGGAGCTTTGTCGCCAGTCTCGGCTACTCCCGCGACCACAGCCGGCTCGCCCGCAAGGCCATCGACCGGCTAATCAAATCTTATCTTGCCGACTCCTCCCATATCCCGGTGATCGACAGGCCGTGGGCGCGGGAAAACTGAATCAGCGCGACCCGCATTTCGCGGTCCCTTCCCCTTTTCGAGATGAACAACGCTGCCGGAACCGCGTTCAAGCGCGTGAAAGCCGGAAACTGTCGCTTTTCATTTTGAAAAACGGATTTTTCCGACGATCTTCGCAAAATCCTTTTCGTCCGCGCCCTCTTCGCCCTGCAGTCGCAGCCTGTCAGCGAAATCCGGCGACCATTCGTTTTTCGCGAAGAAAAACAGCGGGATACATGATTGACCGATGCGCATGTCCAGGCGTTTGATTGTCAACACCGGCGCCCTTCAACGATCCCGGCATTTGGACATCAGGATTGAATTGCGATGTTCTTTCAGCTCATGACACTTGATGCGCCCGCACTGGCGCTTGCGACCACAGGCGGAGACGGCGGCTCAGCGCCGGCCCAATCCGATTTCGAGCTTCCCGGCTCCGGGACCCTCGACCGATCCGCATTCGTCGATTTCGAATCCGGCATCTCCGATTCTCCGGCGAATGGCGCCGCGTCCGGCGACGGGATATTCGAGATATTCTGGGGAGCGGACAAATATACCTCCTTCGCATGGGATTTTTCCAAACCGGTCACCGGTCTCTTCGTGGACGTCGGCGAATTCGGCGACACCGCCCTGCTGACATACGAGGATGAAAGCGGCGACAGCCTTGTCAACTTTTGCTCGAGCGAGGTGGAAAATGGCGGAATAGGCTTCGCCTTCGCCAATCCTGTCACGTCGCTGACGTTTTCGACGCCGCATCTCAACGATTGGGGGACGACGGACAACCTGTATCACGGCACCGCGCGGGAGCTGCCCTTGCCCGCGAAGCTGCCGCTTCTTCTCGGCGGCATCCCCGGTCTCGCCGCGTTTCGGCTCCGCCGGATTCAATCGGCCATCTGAACAGGCTCCAAACCGCGCGAAAGGGTGCCGCACGGCCGGCTTGCCTTCGGCCCGGTCACCCGATCAGGGCGTTAGCTTTTCGCCGCCCGATCGGCTATGCCCCGCGCATGAGCGACAAAAAACGAAAAAGCACCGGCAAGGAAGCCACCAGCGGCGGCGGCAAGGACGGGCATTATGCGCGCCTGCGGCGGGCGCATCGCGCCGCCAATCCGCCGGAACCCTCGGACGGCCGCGTCGTCCTTTACGGCCTGCATACGGTCAAGGCAGCCATGGAAAACCCGTCGCGCAAAAAACTGCGTCTGCTGGCGACCCGCAACGCCCTGACCCGCCTCGAACTCGACGATGAAACGCTGGCAGCCTGCCCGCCGGAGATCGTCGACCCGAAAGAGATCGACCGCCTCGTCGGCGAAGGCGCGGTGCATCAGGGCGTCGCGCTGGCAACCCTGCCGCTGCAGCCCAAGCGGCTCGACGCGCTCGGCGATGTCGATCTCGTCCTCGTCCTCGACCAGGTGACCGACCCGCACAATGTCGGCGCGATCCTGCGCTCCGCCGTCGCGTTCAACGCCGGCGCGCTGGTGACGACCGCCCGCCACAGCCCGGTCGAATCGGGCGTTCTCGCAAAGGCCGCCTCCGGTGCGCTCGAACATATCGACCATATCGAGGTCCGCAATCTCGCCGAAGCGCTGGAGGCGCTTTCGAAGAGCGGCTTCCAGACGGTCGGGCTCGATTCGGAGGGCCCGGCCATCATCGAGAAATCGATCACCGCTCAGAAGGTGGCGCTGGTGCTCGGCGCGGAGGGCAAGGGCCTGCGCCAAAAGACGCGCGAGACGGTCGATGTGCTCGCCCGGCTCGACATGCCCGGCGCGATCCGCTCGCTGAACGTCTCGAATGCGGCCGTGCTGTCGCTTTATGTCGCGCGGCACATTATGGTGGAACTCGGGAATCGCTGACCCAATTTGGCCCGAATTGTGCCACATGGGTCGCGTCGACACTCCGCGGGGACGGATCTGCGGAACAGTTCCGAGGGAAAGGAATCCAGCATGAACAAGGCGGCAATTGCTGCGATGGCGGGCGCACTCGTCTTCACCGCGGCCTGCACCACCACCGATCCGTATACGGGTCAGCAGAAGGTTTCGAACACCGCTGGCGGCGCCGCGGTCGGCGCCGGTCTCGGCGCGCTTGCGGGCCTCGCGGCCGGCGGCAATGACCGCCGCAACGCGCTGATCGGCGCAGGCATCGGCGCGCTCGCCGGCGGCGCGGTCGGCAATTTCATGGACCAGCAGGAAGCCGAACTGCGCGCCCAGCTCGCCTCCACTGGTGTCTCGGTCACCCGCGTCGGCAACAACATCATCCTGAACATGCCGTCGAACATCACCTTCGCGACCGATCAGGACACGGTAATCCCGGCCTTCTATTCGACGCTGAACTCGGTCGCTCTGGTGCTGCGTAAATACAACCAGACACTGATAAACGTCTATGGCCACACCGATTCGACCGGGTCCGACCAGTACAACCAGGCGCTGTCGCAGCGACGCGCCAATGCCGTGTCGAGCTATCTCGCCACCCAGGGCGTCAGCCAGCAGCGCATGATTGCGCAGGGCTTCGGCGAAAGCCGGCCGATCGCCGACAACTCGTCGGAAGCCGGACGCGCGCAGAACCGCCGCGTCGAGATCCAGATCGTCCCGCTCACCTGAGCGCGGACCAACCGACATGCAAAAGGCGGCTGTCAGGCCGCCTTTTTTTCTGTTCGCTATTTGCCGTCGCCCTCGTCGAGTTCGCCGGCGTCTCTCGCCCGCATCTCCTCGATGTCGTCGGCGATCAGCGCCAGATGCTGTTCGATCAGCGAGAGATTGGCGATCAGCCCGCAGACCAGCGCAGCGACGATCAGTCCGGCCACCACGCCAAGCCCCGCGCCGAATGTTAGGTTCTCGCCGATCCCGTCGGCCCAGCGAAAGCCCAGATAGCCGCCGGCAACGACGATCACCGCCGCCAGCCCCGGATTAATCGCCTCGAGCAGTTCGGCGAGGAAACGGGAAAACCACATGTGGGCACCTCACAATTTGCGGATCAGTTCTGGGACGGCATGAAAAGCAGTTTGACGTAGGAACGCAACAGCATGATCTGTTCGGACAGAACTTTCGGCTAGCGCTTCGCCTGCCACTCGCGCGTGGTCACCTCCGCAACTGTACCGGTAGTACAGTATTCTTCAGGCTAAAGCTGCGCCGGCCAAACCGGCTGCCCCTAAGTTTTTGAAAAAAAGACGCAATTTCGGGCCGCCTTTCCGCACCGCGTTCTTTCTATCCCTTCACGGCGTAAAATTCCAAGTTACGCGCCACCGGAAGCGCCTTTTTACAGCCGCCCGACAGCCTTGTGCCAAAGCGCACACCGCCTCCGCCGGCCTGTTGGTAGGCGCGCCGTCCAATCCAGAAAAACAACAAGGGATAGACACATGACAACCGCAACCTACCGATCGAACCTGCCGCAGATGAACGGCCGGACGTTGCTCACCGACGGCGGCATCGAGACCACGCTGATCTTCCATGAGGGATTCGACCTGCCGCTGTTCGCCTCCTATGTCCTGCTCGACGATGACACCCGAGGCCGCAAGGCGCTGCGCGATTACTATGCGCGCTACATCGACATCGCCCGCGACACCCGCTCCGGCTTCGTTCTCGAAAGCCCGACATGGCGCTGTTCGCGCGACTGGGGCGCAAAGCTCGGCCATGACGCGGACGCTATCGCGTCGTTCAACCGCAAGGCCATCGTGCTGATGGAAGAGCTGCGCCAGCAGGCCGGTATCGACGAACCGATCGTCGTATCCGGCAATATCGGCCCGCGCGGCGACGGCTATGCGCCGGACACGCAGATGACCCCCGAGGAAGCCGAAGCCTATCACCGTCACCAGATCGAGACCTTCGCCGGGACGGGCGCGGACATGGTCAGCGCCGTCACCATGACGCATGCCGGCGAGGCGATCGGGATTGCCCGCGCCGCGAAAGCCGCCGGCATTCCCGTCGCGATATCCTTCACCGTCGAGACCGATGGCCACCTGCCCTCCGGCCAACCGCTCGGCGAGGGAATCCTCGAGACGGACGCCGCGACCGGCGATGCGCCGGCCTATTACATGATAAACTGCGCCCATCCGGACCATTTCAAGCATGTGCTCGCCGACGACGGCCGCGACTGGACGTCCCGCATTCGCGGCATTCGCGCCAATGCCTCGCGCATGAGCCATGCAGAACTCGACGAGTCGGAAACGCTGGACGACGGCAATCCCGACGAGCTCGGGGTCGATTACGCCAATCTGTCGGCGGCACTTCCCAACCTCCGCGTCTTCGGCGGCTGCTGCGGCACCGATCACCGGCACGTCCGCGCCATCGCTGCCTGGTGCTGCAACTGACGATACCCGTCCCGGCGTTTCCGCGCCGGGGCGCCTTCGCTCGAAAGTCCCTCCAATGCCCCGCCATGAAACCAACACCGTCGAGCCCCAAACGGCGGCGACCCGCTATGCGCGCATCGCGCCTGCCTATGACAGGCTTCACGAAAGATGGCTGCGCCATGCCGGCGGCGAGGCGCAGAGCGCCTTCGAAGGCGCGGTCACCGCGCTGATCCGCCCCGGCATGCGCATTCTCGATGTCGGCTGCGGCACCGGCGCGCTCGCCCGGCGTCTGCACGCCCAGTTCGGCGATACGATCGCCATGACGCTGGTCGATGCCTGCCCGCAAATGCTGGAACGCACGCATGATATCGATGTCGCGCGCACCATCGGCTCCATCGAGAACCTGCCGGTGCGCGACGGAGCCTTCGATCTGGTCACCTGCTCATGGGCGCTGGAGACGACGCCGCGCACCCGCCGTGCGCTTGCCGAATTGCTGCGCACCACGAAGCCCGGCGGTCATGTCTGCATCGTCTTCTGTGCAGATCTGCGCTGCAGCCGCGTTTCGGAAATCGTGCTGAAGACCGCTGTCAAATGGCGCGGCACGGGCCGCTTTCTGCGCCTTTGCGATGTTGAGCAGGCCCTGGAATGGCTCGATGTCGGACGAGTCCGGCGGTTGCGCTGCGGAGGCCCGGCCGCGGTCCTGATTGTCGACAAGCCGGGGCGACCCGCGCCGAAGATCTCGGTTCCGGCGGAATGGTCTTCGGCTACTGTTTAGGCCTCGAGAGCCGATACGCCACGATTGGCAGAAACGGCCGCCCGTAAGTGGCGCGCGCAAGCCGGCCGCGCCGCATACATATCCGCGCATCGGCGATATCCGCCTCGATTGTCAGCGCGCCGAGGACCGGCGCTTGACCGGTTGGCGGGCCGAGCACCGCCGCCAGCGAGTGAACAGAGTGGTTCTTTATGTCACTCTTGTCGCGCGCCCAGCGTGGCGGCATGCCAGGCGCGCAGTCGAGGAGATGGCGTGCCTCCGCCAGCGATCTCTCTTTCGTGATGGTGAGTTCGTTCCAGTATGTTTTCCGATAATGGCGCTCCGACGGATCCTGCGGAACTGCGTCGCGCGTTCCCTCCAGATAGGCGGGAAGCTCCTTTCGGGTGATCTCAGCCGCGGCGCGCGCAAAGGCAAAATCCCAGGCGGCGAAATGCGGCGTTTCGGAGAATGGCCGGGCACGCTGCGCGATGATCGGTCCTGCGTCGATCTTCGGTGTCAGTTGATGAAAGGTGACGCCGCCATACTCGTCGGCCTTTCCGTCCACCAGCATTGTGTGGCGCGGGCGGCTTCCGGCGTATTTGGGCAGGAGAGCCGGGTGCACATTCACCGCCCGCCGTCCGAAGACATCGAGGATCGATGCCGGAATCAGCACGGGCGTCATGATTGTCAGCAAGGTGTCGGCGCCGGTCCGCTCGATTTCATGTTCGAGATCCGCGATCTCGGAAAGTCGCGGTACGCGCCGCACGGGGATCGCATGCCGCCGCGCTATCGCCGCCAACGTAGGCGCTCCGCTGGCGAGCGCCGAAAGCCTGTCGTTGAGCGACGGACTGCCGAAACGGCCGCTTACTGTCCAGAAGGCGGCGATCCGGTTGCCCTGATCGAGCCACGCCTGCGTGACATGGCTCGATATGAGGCACGGTTCAGCTATGAACAGCGCATTGGCGGGGCTCATGTGTTCCTTGACAGCAATGCCGTAACGCACGGCACGGATGACTACGAGCTGATCGGCTACCACCGAAACAAGAGCTGTTCTATTCGAAGACCTTGCCGTCCATGAGTTTGCGCGCCGTGCGCAGCACGCCCGCCGAGATCAGTTCGCCCTTGTCGTCGAGTGTCGCAACCACCGAGAATTCGCCGGTTGGATGTTCCACCGACAGAGTCTTCGGGTTGCCGTCGGGAATCTTCGCGATCTTCGCCGCGGGCCCCGATTTCAGCATGCAGGCCGTGCCGACGCTGACAGCGCCGAGCACGCCGATCGCCTTGTGGCAGCGATGCGGGATGAAGGTGCGCGTCGAGACGCAACCGCCATTCTTCGCCGGGCTGACCATCGTCATCTTCGGCACCGACTTTTCCTTGACGTCGCCGAGATTCATCAGCGGCCCGCAAGCCAGCCGGATCTTCTCCAGCCTGGCGCGTAATTCGTCGTTGGCCTCGAGTTCTTCCGGCGTCTCGTCGCCCGTGATGCCCATGTCTTCCGCCGACATGACCACGCAGGGCATGCCATTGTCGATCATCGTCACCTCGACGCCCTCGACCGTATCGCTGTCGTTGCCCGTCGGCAGAAGCGCCCCGCAGGTCGAGCCCGCCGTGTCCTCGAAGATGATCGGCTGAGGCGCGGAGGTGCCCGGAACGCCGTCGATGCTGGCGTCGCCCCCGTAATTCACCTTGCCGCCCGGCGTCGACACCGTGGCGATGGCCAGTTGCTCGGTGTTGACCATGAAAATGCGCACATCGGTCGTGCCATCCTTGGCCTCGACCAGCCCGCGCTCGATGGCGAAGGGTCCGACCCCCGCGAGGATGTTGCCGCAATTCTGCGAATCCGTGACGATCGGCTGGTCGACGAAGACCTGCAGGAAAAGGTAGTCGACATCGACCCCTTCCCGCTCCGACTTGTTCACCACCGCGATCTTCGAGGTCAGCGGATCGGAGCCGCCCATGCCGTCGATCTGCCGCGGGTCGGGCGAGCCCATGATCCGCAGCAGAAAGGCATCGCGCGCCGCCGTGTCGGCGGGCAGATCCTCGGCAAGGAAGTAGCCTCCCCTCGAAGTTCCTCCCCGCATCCACATGCAGCGCACGCCATCAGACATATTTCAGGCCCTTTTCCTTGAGCCGCTCGCGCATCTTGTAGATGTCGAGCCCCAGCTCTCCGGCTTCGAAACGCGCGCGCTTCTCGGCCTCGTTGGCCTCGCGCGCCTGCGCCTTCTTCAGGACGTCGGCGGCTTCCTCGCGGCGAACGACGCAGACGCCGTCATCGTCGGCGACGATCACGTCGCCCGGATTGACCAGTTCGCCCGCGCAGACGACCGGCACGTTGACCGAGCCGAGCGTCTCCTTGATCGTGCCCTGCGCGAAGACCGCCTTCGACCAGACCGGGAATTCCATCTCCGTCAAGTCGCGCGTGTCGCGCACGCCGGCATCGATGATCAGGCCCTTGCAGCCGCGAACCTTCGCCGAGGTCGCCAGCAGGTCGCCGAAATAGCCGGCGTCCGACGGCGATGTCGGCGCGAGGACGAGGATGTCGCCCGCCTTGATCTGCTCGATGGCGACATGGATCATCCAGTTGTCGCAGGGCGGTGCCGAGATCGTGACCGCCGAGGCCGCCAGGCGCGCGCCGGAATAGATCGGCCGCATATAGGCGGCGAGCAGGCCCTTGCGGCCCTGCGCCTCGTGGACGGTCGCCACCCCGCATGCGCCGAGCCCGTCGATCACCGCCTGGTCGGCGCGTTCGATGTTCTGGACGACGACGCCCTCTCCGACTGTCGAGCCCGCCATCAGAGTTCGTCCACGGTGCGCGGGAAGATCGACTGGAAGCCCTCTGCATACTTGCAATCGCGGCCGCCGGCCTGTCCGCCGGAATTGCGCTTGAAGTGGTTGGCGCGGTTCTCGGCGACATTCTCGTAGAAATGCCACAGATGCTCCTGGCCCTGCATGCACTGGATCGCGGCCCATTTCTTGTCCCAGACCTCGGTGATGTCGAGGAAGACGTCGGGCTTCCATTCCATCTGCTCGGTCTGGTGCGGCTCGAACAGATAGAGCTGCGGCGCGCCGAGCACCTTTTGGCCCGGATTGTGGCCCCAGGCCTGCGCGATCATGCGGCAGGTCAGCGCGAAATCGGTCGTGTACATATGGTCGGTATTGTACGGATCCCACTTGGAATGGCTCATCATGAAGGCCGGCTGCACGGCGCGGATGACGTCGACCATGCGGTCCTGCGTCTCGCGGCCGAGATCGAGCGGGTAATCGCCGACGTCGAAGAACTGGATGTCATGCACGTCGAGCGCCTTGGCGGCGTTCTCGGCTTCCTTGCGGCGCTCGGTCTTCACCTTCTCGAGCGTCATGCCTTCCTGTTTCCAGAGCTTGGCGCTTTCGCCGCGCTCGCCATAGGAAAGGCAGACGACGGTGACGTCATAGCCGCGCTTCTGGTGGAGTGCGATCGCGCCGCCGCAGCGCCAGACGAAGTCGGCGGAATGCGCGCTGATCACCAATGCTGTCTTGTTTGCCATTTTGGGCTCCCGTTTCTTAAGTTTTGCCCGGAACGGGTGGCGTTCCGTGGGTGTGGAATGTCTCGATGGTCTTCAGCCCCCAGGCCTGACCCTTCTTGCGGTCGGTCTCGGTCCAGCAGACCGGTTCCCAGTCCGGGTCGAGGATCAGCCGCGCGCCGGCATTGGCCAGCTCCACGCGGTTGCCCGCCGGTTCCCAGACATAGAGGAAGAACGATCCCTGGATCGCGTGCTTGTGCGGACCGGTCTCGATATGCACGCCGTTTTCCAGGAAGATGTCGGCGGCGCGCAGAATGTCCTCGCGCTGGTCGGTCGCATAGGTGACATGGTGCAAGCGACCGGTGCCGCCGCCGCGTTCCTCCGAACAGACGAGATCGTAGGTCTTGTTGTTGCACGAGAACCAGACGCCGCCGAGCCTGCCATTGTCGAGCTGGATATATTCGGTCATCCGGCTGCCGAGGCAGGTCTTGACGAACTGGCCGAAGGCGCGGGCGTCCTCGCCGAGCAGGTTCACATGGTCGATCCGGCGCGGGCTGACGCCCTGCGCATGGTACCGGCTGGACAGGTTCTTCAGCGCCGAGGCATCCTCCGGCGGCGCGACATATTTCTTCGTGTCCCAGTAGAGTTCGAACACATGGCCGAACGGATCTTCGAACCGGTAGGCCTTGCCGCCATGGCCCATGTCGCCGTCGACCCAGCCGATCGTCTTGTACTGGCTCGCCTCGATCGCGGCGATTCGGCGCTCCAGCGCTTCCGGCGATGAGACGCGGTAGGCGACATGGCCGATGCCAGTCGTGTCCGATCTGGTCAGCTTCATCGAGTGGAATTCGTAATCGTCCCAGGCCCGCAGATAGGCCGATGTCTCGTCGCGGCCGCTCTCCTTCAGCCCGTAGACGCGGGTGAAGAAATCGAGGCTCTCCTCGAACTTGTCCGTCAGGACTTCCACATGCCCGAGATGGGCGACGTCGTAACAGGGTTCGGTCATGTCCCGCCAATCATCTCTTGTGCTGTTTTCATTGCCACGCTGCGTCAGGACGCGCGTGCTCCTCCGCTCGCTTGCCGAACAGGCTGGAACATTTAGCGCGCTCAGGCAATCACGGCCAATTCGAGGACGGCTCGCGCGATAAGTTTTGCGTAGAGACCGCCGCCGTCACGTATTGGAGACGTCTATTTCGCGCCGGTCTTCCGGGCATTGAGAACCGTGTCGGCGATCTCCGCCAGCCCGCCGCCTTCCGGCACCGTGCAGCCGAGTTGTCCGATCTCGTCGTGCAGCGAGGCGATGGCGTCGGCCAGCGCGCCGCCATTGGCGAAGCCCAGTTCGCGCATGGAATTGGCGGATTCGCGCATCTCGGCCGCGCGCCGCACGCCGTGCCGCATGATCCGCTCGAACTCGTATTCTCCGAACTCCGGCCATCCCAGCATGTCGTAGGAGCCCGACAGCGACTGGTAGACCTCGTCATAGCAGCCCGCCTCGCGCGCCGCCGCGATGGCCTGCACGGTGATCGCCTCCAGCCCCTTCACGAAGAGCGAGCGGATCATCTTGATCGAGGTCGCCGCGCCCTCCTCCGCGCCGACGCTGCGCCATGCAAACGCATAATCGGTCAGCGCCCCGGTGATGTCGCCCTGCTGGTCGCCCGCGATCAGCACCGGCGTCTTGTGGCCGCGCGGATGCACCGGCGCCATCACCGCCATGTCGACGTAACGCGCGCCCTTGTTCCGCACCAGCGCCGCCGTGTCCTGCTTGCGCTTCGCCGAGACCGAGTTGATGTCGACATAGACCTGCTCGTCCGTCAGGCCGCCCTCGACCGACTGCGCCGCCTCGAGGCTGGATGCCGCCGTCACCGCGGCGATGATCCAGTCCGCCCCGTCGATCGCCGCGACCGGCCCGTCCGCCAGCGCCACGCCGACTTCCGCCGCCGCCTTTTCCACGTCCGTCCCGGCCGGCGTGCCCTGCTTGATGTCATAGGCGGTAAAGCTCTCGACGCCGGCCTCCTTCAGGCTGGCCGTGAAGGCCCGCGCAGCCTCGCCGAATCCGATGAAGGCAATATGCATGATGTCCCGTCTCTTGTTCGAATCTGCTGACTAAAGATCGATCTCGATTGTACCGCCGTCTTCCGCCGCGCGCGACTGGCAAAGGATGATCGAGGTCTCGCGCTGTTTCTTCGACAGCACGAAGTCGCGATGCTCCACCGCGCCCGAAACCAGCCCGCATTTGCACACGCCGCAGATCCCGTCGGAGCATTTCACGTCGATATGGATGCCGTTTTCCGCCAGCACGTCTGTCGCCGTCTTGTCCTCCGGTATCAGGAATTCGCGGCCGGATTTGGCCAGCTTCAGCGTGAACGGGTGGTTTTCCCATTCCGGCATGTCAGGCACCGAGAAATATTCGAGATGCCGCGCCTCTTCCGGGAAGCCCTGCCGCTCCGCCGCCTCGACGACGCCCTGCATGTAGCGGTCCGGTCCGCACGTATAGACATGCCAGCCCTCCTCGTATCCCGAAAGGACGTGATCGAGATCGGCGCGCGTGCCCTCCGCTGTCACATGCACATAGACCTTGTCGTGCCACGGCACATGCGCAAGATCGTCCAGATAGCCCGCCACCTCGCGCGACTTGATCGAGTAATGCATGGCAAAATCCGCGCCGATCGCGTGCAGCCGGTGCGCCATGGCGATCATCGGCGTGATGCCGATGCCGCCGCCCATCAGGAATGTCCGCTTCGCCGTCTCGTCGAGCGGGAAATGGCTGATCGGCTGCGAGATGAAGATCTTGCGGCCCTCCGAGAAGATGCGGTGCATCAGCTTCGAGCCGCCGCGCCCCTCGTCCTCGCGCAACACACCGATCTGGTACACCGACCTGTCCGCCGGGTCGCCCGACATCGAATATTGCCGAAGGAACTCCGGCGCGACGACGATATCGAGATGCGCGCCCGCCTCCCATGCCGGCAGGTCGGAGCCGTCGAGCGAGCGGAACTCGTATTTCGTCACGTCGCCGCTCATCTTCTCGGCCCTGGATACGACGACGCGCAGAACCGGGCTCTCACCAGCGGCGGTGTAGCGATGCACATGGCTCTCGTCGCCCTTTGCCAACCGCTCACGATATTCCTCCGCCGTAATCATCGCCTGATAGGCCTCGATGCCCTTTTCCCGGTCCATCGGGAACGGATAGGGCCAGGGATGCGGCGCGAGGTCGGCGGGATAGACGGCGAGTGTCTGGTCCTCATATTTAAGATCAAGACCACGATCCAATCCCCTGCGATTAACAGGTTTATCGGTCTGTCGATACGCACCGTCCCGCTGGAGCTCGAGATCCCACCACCACTTCTTGGTGTCATTCAGCCCGCCATTGCCGACCGCGTCATCCAGCTTCGCCAGAAAGGGGGCGGCCGCGGGGATATTCGAAGCCGCCCAGCGGAACGGCGCTTCCGCGAACAGCCCTTCCAGGTTCCACGGGCACGTCTTCATACAGCGCCCGCACATCGCCCCGCCTTCGGTCGTGATGCGGTAGGTCGCGCATTTCTGGCTGTCCGACTTCCATATCTCGTAGCCATTGAACATCAGCTTCGGACCGGCAGTGATCGCGCCGGAAGGACATTCCCGCGCGCATTTATTGCAGGACTCGCAGAAACGTTGGAGGCCGAAGTCGATGGGCTTGTCATGTTCCATCGGCATTGTCGTCGTCACCACACCGGATTTCAGCCGCGGCCCGAGATAGGGATTGAGGATCACCTCGCCGATCCGGCTGACTTCGCCAAGTCCGGAGAGTAGGAGCAGCGGCGGGTGCAGCACCTCTCCGTCGAGCACCGTATGCGCCTTGGCCGAATAGCCAAGATTGCGGATTTGCTTCGCGATCACACCGCCGAGCAGCGAGAACCGCAGATAGGCGCGCATCGACTGCGCCACGGAGATCCAGTCGTCCCCGGACGCCCCCTCCATGGTCTCGTAACCCTGATCGACGATCATCGAGATCGCCTGATCGTGCGGCGGATCGATTTCTGCCCCCGTCGCGTCATGAGAATACCAGGTCCATTCCGGACAGCGCGACACGCCAGCCGCGTCGATACCAAGGAAATAGGTCGCCGCCTTCACGGCCTCTGCATTGCGGCGCGCGTCGCGAGCAGTCTCTGATATCTCCGCCGCCACATCGCCATCCTGCAGAAGAACGAATGCGCCAAGGACGCGCCGCTGCCCCATCGAGGGCGCGGCTTTTCGCGCATAATAGCCGCCCTTCGCGCCATCCTGCAGCGGCTTGCCCATGTCACCGAACTGCGCACGCGCAAACATGTCGGTGCGTTTCGGCCCCCGCGCCACCCGCGACTCGTCGATATAGGTCGTCGGATCGTCGACACGCTTCAGCTTCTCGAATGGATGCGCGCCATCGACGAAACGCCGGTCGGCGAAGGGCTCGCGGTTCAACGCGTTCTTGGAAAAGCCCTTGCCCGTCCACCAGGCCGGCCCCTTTGTGCGAAACCAGGGTTGTTCGGCCAGTGGCACAAGCGGGAGGTCCGCGGCGATTTCCATCTCGGTGGTGATGGCCGCCACGCCGAACCGACTGCCGACATAGGGGTTCACAAGCTTACCGGCCTCGACGCTGGCAAGTCCGGCGGCGACCGTAAGACGATTCAGGTCGACGTCCGAGGATGTGCCCGTGTGCGCCTTCGCATCGAAACCAAGCAGGCGGATGTAGTTGGCGATCACGACAGCCGTCTCCGAGGCACGCAGGCAGGCCCGCTCGGCCTGCGCATCCATGATCCAGTCCGCACCTGGTTCTTCAGCCTTCGGATCGCGCGGATATTCATAGAGGAACACGATCGCATGGCCGTGCCCGTCGATGGTCGAGGGCGGCGCCTCCATCGAGTCCTTCAGGTCGGCCATGATCATGTCGATGCCCGATGCCAGCGTTTTGGTCTGGCGCGTACGCAGATCATGTTTCAGCCGGTCGATATCCGGGTTCCTGATCGGCTCGGCGAGTAAGACCGCATTCGTCAGTCGGCAGGTTCCAATCATCGATGCGTCGGAGAAATACCCAAAGCCTTTCAGATGATTGGACCGCTCTTGTGGATCGTTTGGTATCTCGGAGCGGACCCTATTGACCAAGCCGTCGCGGATCGTGTCGAGCATAGCCTGGTATTCGCCCATGGCGTTGACGAGGCTCTCGGGCGTATCAGGACGGTGGAAGCTGAGACGCGGCATGTCCGGCACTGTCGATAACTCCGCATTGGAGTCACGGCGCGCAAGTCGCTCAAGCGGATACGGTCCCATGTGAACCGGACGGTTCCGGTCGGAGAAAAAGCGAATACCCAAGGTAGGTCAACTCCTTAGCCGAACATCGTGTTCGGCAACAACAATGCGATTTGAGGGAAGACGAGGATCAACACCGCGGCCAGAAGCATCGCGAACCAGAACGGCCAGATACCGCGGAATATCGTATTGAGCGGCACATTGTCGGCAATGCCCTTGACGACGAAGACATTGATTCCGACAGGTGGAGAAATAAGCGCCATCTCCAGTACGATGACAATGAGCACGCCGAACCAGACCAGATCGACGCCGAGCGACTGTAGGATTGGCTGCACGAGCGGCACCGTAAGCACGAGGATGGCGAATCCCTCCAGGAACGTGCCGAGTACGATGTAGGCGACGAGAATCGTGATCACGACAGCGGTCGGGCCGAAGCCTTGCGCTTCAACCCAGCCGGTCAGGCGGAAGGGTATGCCCGTGAAGCCGACGAACGTCTTGAAGACGAAGGCGCCGAACAGGATCAGGAATACCGTGCCAGTGGATTTCAGCGTCTGCAGGGAGACATCCCGGATGTTCTCCCAACTCGCAGCCCCGCGAATCACCGTGACGATCAGCGCCAGGAACGCTCCTACCCCTGCGGCCTCCACGGCCGAGAAGACGCCTGTGTAGATGCCGCCGATCGTCAGCACGATAATGCCGATGATCCAAAAGGCGCGGACTAGCGAAGCCATGCGTTTCGAGACAGGCTCCGCAGTGACGGACTGGGGCGCTTTTTCCGGCTTGCGCGTCACGATTAACCAGATGGCGGTGATGAACAACGCGGTCAGCAACACTCCCGGCACGACGCCCGCCATGAAGAGGCGGCCGATACTCTCCTCGGTCAGAATGGCGTAGACGACAAAGCCGGCGGACGGCGGGATAAGGATGCCCAGCGTCCCGCCTGCCGCGATCGCTCCGGTTGCGAGCCCGTTGTCATAGCCAAAACGCTGCATCTCGGGCAGGCTGACCCGCCCCATCGTCAACGCTGCTGCAAGTGAGGATCCGGAAAGCGACGAGAAACCCGCGCAGCCCACGATGGTTGCCGAGGCGAGCCCTCCCTTGAGATGACCAAACCAACTGTGAGCAGCATTGTATAGGTCGCGGCTCATTCCGGAGACACCCGCCAGATTCCCCATCAGGATGAACAGCGGCAAAATCGTCAGCGAGTAGTTGGAGGCTTCCCCGAAGATTTCCCCGGCGAGGACCGGCAAGCTTGCCTGCGGTCGGATCATGTAGATGCCAACTGCCCCAACCAGCATCATAGATGTGCCGACAGGCATGCGGATGAACAGCAGCACGAACAACGCGCAGAAGCCGAGGATTCCGATTGTCAAAGGATCCATGAAAGGGGCTCCGTCAATCCGCGTCGGCGTTCGGGTCTTCACCGGACCACCGGGCAAGCCCGATGAGAAGATGAACGACGAGAAGCACTGCGTAGGACGCCATCGCGAAGCCGAGAATGTAATAGAACGGCCAGTGCAGAATGGAGAGATTGTTGGTGATATCGCCGCAGGGCAGTCCGCAGCTGCCCTTTGTGAACAGCGCATAGGTCGCAACGGACACGATGCCAATACCGAGCAAACGCGCCAGGACATCCGTGTATCGGGTCGTCGCGCGACCGGCCATCATGCCGATCACATTGACGCTCACATGAGAGCCCTTGTCCGCGCCATACGCGACTGCGCCGGCCACGACGACTGTCAGTCCCATGGTCGACAGGTCCTCGATACCGTAGATTGGGTCGTTGAGAACATAGCGAGAGAACACCGCGGTCATTGTGACGCCAACGAGAAAGAACACCGAGACACCACCGAGAACGGCAAGCAGACCGTTGGCGCGGGCGTGCCATAGTTCCGCCCGCGCTAAAATTTTTGGAGTCGCGTCCATATCCGGCGCTATTCGCCCTTCATGATGGCCATGATCTCGCCGACTGTCTTGTCGCCGGCTTTCTCCTGCATCGAAGCGGCCATCGCATCGGCGATCGCGTCGTTGAACCGGGCCTTCTCCTCGTCGGAAATTTCGATCAGTTCCATGCCATTGTCGGCTGCGACTTGGAGACCGTTTTCGCCGGCACGCTGATAGGCTTGGCCTGCCGCCCGCGAGAGCGACTCGTCAGCTGCGGCATCGACCCATGCCTTCTCCTGGTCACTGAGGCTGTCGTAATATCCCTTGTTCATCGCCAGTATGAGCGCAGACGCGGAACTCGGGAACCAGGTCGTGACGTATTTGCCCGGTTCATGAAGCTTGAACGAAGCGATCGCAGACGCGCCGATCATGATGCCGTCGATGACGCCATTGGCGAGGTTCTGGTTCAGAACACTGGCCGGTTGCGCAACCGCGCTCGCGCCCATCGCCTCGACAGACGAAACGCTTTCCTTAGTGGCGACGCGAATCTTCAAACCCTTGAGATCTTCCAGAGTGCGAACGGGCGTGTCGCGCGTGATCAGCACAGGCTTGTCATTGGCCCATATTGCAAGAAGCTTGGCGTCGTACTCGTCTTCCAGTTCGGACTTGGCGCGCAGTAACGCCTCGGTGCATTCCACCGCGTCCTCGCAAACACCGGGAAACGAGATCACGTTAGTCTTCGGGAACAGGTCCGACGTGTACCCCGGTAGCGCGAATACCACGTCAGCGACGCCGCTGAGCATAATCGAATACTGCTTCGGCGGCGCGGTATTCAACGCCCCGCCCGGATATTGCGTGACTGTCATTTCGCCGCCGGAAACCTCCGCAAGCTTCTCGGCGAATGGCTCGAACAAACCGGCGTTCATCGGATGTTTGGGACCCATCCAATAGGCGAGCGACATGTCCTTTGCGGACGCCGCGCACGTACAGGCGAGATATGCGGCCGCAACCGCAGCGATCGTGCGTTTCATGAATTGTTCCTCCCTTGTGAATGGCGCCAGAAGCCCCATTACGGATACATACTGTTTGAGTTTAATGGAATTGTCACCCCATTCTGGCTAGAAGCGGGAAATTACGTATACAGAAAGCGCCTCCATGCCTTCCTACGAACAACGCGTACTCGCAATTGTCCGCCGTAAGGTCATCAATGGCGACTACAGTACAGACGACCGAATTTCAGAAGTTGCTATCGCCGAAGAACTGGGGGTCTCGCGCACGCCTGCGCGCACCGCATTGGCCGCGCTCGAAGCCGAGGGGCTAATCGAAAAGCGCCGCGGTCGCGGCTATTCGGTGCGGCGCGTTTCCACAGACAGCGTTGAAAATACCATAGAGATCAAGGCTGTTCTGGAAGGTCTTGCCGCTCGAAATATGGCAATGAATGGCATATCCAGGGAGGTCGAGAGCCGGCTTGCCGCCTCCATCGAACAGACGGCCGCGTCGCTCGAAAGTCCCGGCATAGCCATGATGGACGAGTACCAGGAAGCCAATATCGTTTTCCACCACACGATCATGATGGAATGCGGAAACGAACTCATTGCCCACACATACGAGCGGATTCGTCACCTGCCCTTTGCCGAACTCGGTACTCTCGCCTTCGAGAACGCCAACTACGAGCGCGAACGCACGCGCCTGACGGTGGGCTTCTCGCAGCACGTCATCATTCTCGATGCAATCAGAAGACGCGACGCGGCCCGCGCGGAAGCGATGATGCGTGAACACAGCCACGCAACGCTCAACTATTCGGATCTCTTCGCGAAGCGCGGCTGATTCCGCAACAGCTCTCTGATCCGATCATCGACCGTCACTTGCCACGGCACGCCGCCGCTGCATTATGGTCCGGTCATCAAGCAGCCCCAGCGAACAATGAGCCAGAATGACCGGGACAATTGCCAATGCTCTCGACAACGCCGAGACGATCCGCGCCTTCCTCAGGCAAAGCAGCAGTTTCGCCGGTTTCGGCGACGATGGTCTCGACCTGCTCGCCAAGAGTTGCGACGTTGATACGGCAGACGCCGGCGTCACCTTTTTCGAACAGGGCGATGCCGGAGATTTCGCCTATCTGATCCTCGACGGCGAAGTCTCTATCGAGGTTTCGACCGCCGTGGGCCGCGTCATTGTCGCGACCATGGGCCCCGGCGAGCTGGTGGGCGAGATCGCAGCTTTCGCTTCGACTCCGCGTACCGCCGCCGTCACCTCCAGAAGCCCGGTCAGGTTGCTGCGCATCGAACAATCGGCGATCCGTGACATCATGGCGCGTTCGCCGGACACGGCCATGGCGATCATCGCCGAGCTGGGCTCCCGCCTGCAGGGTCTGAACGGCACCATCGCCGCGCTCACCCAGGCGACACGCGCGCTGGCCGAGGGCGCCTTCGAATCCTCCATGCTTGATGTGCTGCGCAATCAGGCGACCCGCTTCCGCCAGTTCGCCGATACGTTCGACGCGATGGCGCACGAGATCACCTCGAAGCGTCTGCACAATCAGGAAATGCGGCTTGCCTACGAGATCCAGCAATCCTTTCTGCCCAAAACGATCGACGCCGGCCCGCTGGCCGACCGCTTCACCGTCTCGGCCACCATGCAGCCGGCCAAGCAGGTCGGCGGCGATTTCTTCGATTATTTCATGATCGGCGACGAATGGCTGGCGATCGCCGTCGGCGACGTTTCCGGAAAGGGCGTGCCTGCGGCGATGTTCATGAGCGTTTCGCGCATGGTGCTGAAATCCATCGCCCGCGAAGGCGGCAGCGCCGCAGAGATCCTGACTCGCGCGAATTCGCTACTCGCCGAGGACAATCCCGAAGGCATGTTCGTGACGATTGCCTTTGCCCGGCTCAACCTCAAGACGGGCGAATTCAATATCGCTAGCGGCGGCCACGAGGAGATCTTCGTCATCGAACCGGGTGGCAAGCTTGAAAAATACGGCGTTAACGGCCCTGCCCTCGGCCTGTTCGACGGGCCAGTCTACAGAGAAAAGACGTCCACGCTCGTACCTGGCGCGATGGTCGCCTTCGCCACAGACGGCGTTACGGAAGCCTTCGCACCCGACCGTCGGATGTTCGGCATGGAGCAATTGGAAAGGCTTCTGGCCGACAATCCGCCGGACGACCCGGGCGCGCTTGTGGACCTGATCCAGTCGAAAGTTGCTGTATTTGCCGAGGGTTGCCCGCAATCCGACGACATCACCTGCCTGGCGCTCGCCTGGCACGGCGAACGGGCTGGCTAGCCGAGGTCGAAACGCATCGTCAGCCGGTTGCGGCCGCCCGCACGCTCGTGGTCGATCGAGGATGACAATTCGCGCATCAGCTTGACCCCGAAGCCGCCGATCTGGGCGGTCTCCAAATCCGTTATCTTCGCTGCCTCCGGTACCGTCAGCGGATCGAAGGCGACGCCGTTATCGATCAGCGTCGCCACCGCCTTATCATCTCCGATATCCAGTTCGACGCTGATCTCGGCGCCGTCCCGGTCGGCGAAGCCGTAGGATATCGTGTTGGTGACCGCCTCGTTGAGGCAAAGCTTGATGTTGCCTGCGGGTTTTTCCGGCAGGCCCATTTCGGCGAAGCGGTCCGCCAGCCACGCATTCAGCCGCGAGATCTCGCCAAGGCTGCAGCCGAGGTCGATGCGCGCGTTCACCGCCGGTCAGGACACGACGTTAATCGCGGCGGCCTCGTCGTCCTCGACGAAGACGATCGCGTCGACGCCTGTCGACGCCAGCACGCTGCGCGCCGCGTCATTGACGTTGTACACCGCCAGCCGGCCGCCGCGGCTGCCGATTGTCTTGGCGGACTTCACGAGAACCCGAATGCCGATCGAGGCGAGGAAATCGACATTCGTCATGTCGATGATCACCTTCTTGTGCGTCTGAGACACCTCGTTAAATGGTGCCTCGACGGCGCCTGCGCCCTCAATGTCAAGTGAGCCGTTGAGGGTGATCTTGCAGATGCCGCCCTCGAGTTCCTGCCTGTCCATTTGCATCGTCTTGTCCCCCGTGCCTCGCCTCCCGCTGCACGCGGCCTTTGCGGAAGCACTTGAATGGTTTCTGTCAGCGATAAAACGCGGATCGTTTCAGGATTGCAACATGGCCGGCCGGCCATGCGCTTTCCCTCGGAATCCGATCCGTTGCGCGGACACGCATACAATCCCGTCCATGACAGTTTTGCGACAACCGGGCGGGAGCGGGACAAAACCCGCGCTAACCTGGCAGGAGCAATTTAGACTATCAGTCGCGATGTCGGGCGCTGTCGATCAGCGATGCGCCGCGCCGAAGCGGCGTGACCGTGCGCTCGTAGATGGAAAGCCAACCGGAATCGGTCGTCGGAGGCGGTGGCGTGAACGCTGCGCGGCGTTTCGCCATTTCCGCGTCATCGACCAGCAGGTCGATCCTCTTGGCGTTGACGTCGACGTCGATTTCGTCGCCATTCTCGACCAGCGCGATCGGTCCGCCCTCGGCCCATTCGGGCTGCACTTCGCCGACCACCAGCCCCTTGTTGACCAGACCGGACAACTGCCCGTCCGTGATGATCGCGACCTCCGGTCCGAGCCCTGCGCCCTCGACGGCAAAGACCAGCCGCGACGCGCCGCCCATGCCGGGGCCACCCTTGACGCCCTGCCGGCGCAGCACCAGCACGTCGCCCTTGCCGATCTTGCCGGCCTTCAAATCGTCCTCGGCATCCACGGAACTCTCATAGACCTTGGCCTTGCCCTTGAAGGACAGCCTGCGGTCCGGCGTGCGCAGGCCGACCTTCACAACACCGGTGTCCGGCGCGAGCGATCCCTTCAGCAGGACGATGGCCGCTTCCCGACCCCAGGGGTTGTCGAGCGGCCGGATGACATTGTCGTCGGCGACTTCGAACGCCTCGAGATTGTCCTTCACGGTCTTTCCGGAAACGGTCATGACGTCCGTATCGAGCAGAGACTCCAGCTGCTTCATCGTGCCGCGCGCGCCGCCTGCCGCCTCGAATTCCTCGATCGACAGCGGCCCGATCGGACGAACCGCGGTCAGCACCGGCGTCCAGGCGCCTTCCTTGTCGAACGTGTCGTACAGATCGATGTCGACCCCGGCCTCGAGCGCCACTGCCTGCAGATGCTTGATGCAATTGATCGATCCCGCCTGGGCAAGGTCGACGCGGGCCGCATTGCGAAACGCGCCCTCAGTGAGGATCTGGCGCGGGCGAAGATCCTCCCACACCATGTCGACGATGCGGTGGCCGCTCTCGCGCACATGGTCCCACATTTTCGGCGAGTTGGCCGCCACCGGCGCGGCGCCCGGAAGGCACATGCCGAGCGCCTCGGTCACCGAATGCATCGAGTTCGCCGTTCCCATGCCGGAACAGACACCCGGCGAGGAAATCGCCACCTCGCTCATTTCCTTCAGGCGTTCGAAGGAGGTCGTGCCCTGCGCGTGGTAGCCGGCATGCAGGAACACTTCCTCGATGTCGACATGCTCATTTCCGATATGACCCGAGGACTGGTAGCCGCAGATCACCATCAGCGAGGGTATGTCGAGCCGGGCGGCCGCCATCAGCTGGCCCGGCACGGTCTTGTCGCAGGACGTCAGCAGGATCATGCCGTCGAGTTGCGCTCCTTCGACCTGTACTTCGATATCGTTGGCGATCAGGTCGCGCGTCGGCAGGATAAAGGTCGCGCGCCGGCCGCCGGAGATAATGAAATCGGATGGCGCGGACGTGCGGATCTCGAAGGGCAGACCGCCGGCTTCGCGAATCGCATTTTTCACTTCCGCCGCGATGCCGTCGAGATGCGAAAAGCAGATGGCGATTTCCGACGAGGTGTTGATGACGGCGATCTTCGGCTTCGCCATGTCCTCGTCGGTCAGACCGAGGGCACGCCATTGCGCGCGGCGGACCGCCCAACGCGATGTTCCCTCTTCAAAATTAGAGCGTAGCTTCGACGGATCGCGCGACATGGACACCGGTTCCTCCCTTTCAGCACCGCCCAGTGGGCGGTCGTCACATGCGCGCAAATTCTCCCATCACACACCGCGCCACAAGCGCGGAAATACGCGAGCAGTTTTTGCCGAACGCGAAAAGAAGGTTCCGGTATGCCCCCGCTATTTGGGCGCCATGCGGATCGCACCGTCCAGACGCACGACCTCGCCATTGAGGTAGCGATTGCCGATCATGAAGCGCACCAGATCGGCGAACTCCTTCGGATCGCCGAGCCGCGACGGAAAGGGAATCGCCGCGCCGAGGCTCTGCTGCACCTCTTCGGGCAAGCCCTGCAGCAGCGGCGTCATGAAGATGCCCGGCGCGATGGTGTTCACCCGCACGCCGAAGCGCGCCAGTTCGCGCGCCGCCGGCAGCGCCATCGAGACGATCCCTCCCTTCGATGCCGCGTAGGCGGCCTGCCCGATCTGGCCGTCGAAAGCCGCGACCGAGGCCGTGTTGACGATCACGCCGCGCTCATTGTCCTCAAGTGCATCCTGGGCGGTCATCCGCGCCGCCGCGACACGCAGCATGTTGAATGATCCGATCAGATTGACCCGGATCACCTTTTCGAAATCCGCCAGGGGCAGCGGACCCTCGCGTCCGACGATGCGCCCGGCTGTACCGATGCCGGCGCAATTGACCAGTATGCGCAGATCACCGAAGCTTTCCACAGCCGCATCGACGGCGCGGTCCGCGTCTTCCTCATTGGCCACGTCGCCCGCGACTGCCACACCGCCAACGGCCTTGGCCGCTTCGGACGCCGCTTCGGCGTTCAGGTCGAAAACGACCGGCTTCGCACCCGCTTCGGCGAGCATGTCGACAACGGCGCGTCCCAGTCCCGATGCGCCACCCGTTACAATCGCGCCTGCTCCTTTGATTTTCATGCTGCCTCCCTCAATTTGCGCGCCAGAAAGACGCGGCGGTCATGATTGTTGTAGAGCGACTCGGCGAGTTCGTCGCGATTACGGACGACAGCCCGCTGGTTGATCGATCCCTTGTCGGTGATCTCCCCGGCATCGAAGGACAGTTCCTCGGCGAGGAAAATCGCGCGCATGACCCGTGTCGCCGAACCGGTCGACTGTTTCACATGCCCGTCGAGGAGTTCCTCCATCTTGGCGCGCACCGTCTCGTGGCCCAGCACTTGAAGTTCGTTCAACCCGTCCGCGTCACCGATCAGTTCCCGCAGTTTAGGATAGAACGGGATCAGGATGGCGCCGAGTTCATCGCGGTTTTCGCCGACGAGAACGACATCGCGCACATAGCCCTTGAACTCGTCGACCAGTTTGGCGCGCAGCGCGCCGACACCGACCCAGGTTCCGGTCCTCAGTTTGAAGTTCTCGGTAATGCGGCCATCGAAATAGAAGCCCTTGGACGGATCGCCCGGGACGGCGAAGCGCAATGCGTCACCGAGTTTGTAGTAGCCCTCCTCGTCGAAGGCCTCCTTCGTCATTTCCTCGTTGCGCCAATAGCCCGGCGTCACCGAAGGTCCCTTGATACGCGCTTCCAGCCTGTCTCCATGCGGCACGAGCTTAAGGGTCAAACCTTGGGAGGGAATACCGACATTGCCGGCGATTTCCTGCTCTTCCATGCACATCAACGCGAACGGCGCCGTTTCTGTCGCGCCGAGACCGGTTCCGAGGAAGATCCGGTGACCGGTCGTCTGAACCGCCATTTCGGTCAGGCGGTCCCACGTGTGCTGGCCCATCGCGGCAGCCGCATACATCAGCATCTGCAGCCGCTTGAAGAAGCTTTCGCGCAGAGTGTCGTCCTTCTCCATCGCGTTCACAAGCATCTCGTAGCCGGCCGGAACGTTGAAATACCATGACGGCGAGACCTCGCGCAGGTTTCGGATCGTTTCCTTCATGCCGGCCGGCGACGGCTTGCCGTGGTCGATATAGAAGGTGCCGCCATTGTAGATCATCAGGTTGAAGATCTTGTTGCCCGAGGCGACATGGCTCCAGGGCGCCCAGTCGACAACCACCGGCGGCTCGCCGCCCTCCCGCATGAAGGCGTAACAGTCGGTCACCATCTCGAGATTCGAGCACAGCATGCGATGGGTCGTAATGACCGCCTTGGGCGATCCGGTCGTGCCCGAGGTGAAAAGAAATTTGGCGACGGTGTCCGGTACGACCTTCCGATGCGCCTCGTCCACGGCCGATGTCGGCCCGGTTTCGAGAACATCGTGGAAATCGAGACATTCGCGGCCGTCGATCGGCTCGGTCACGACCACAGCCGGGACATCCGAATCGAAAACCATGTCGATCGCGCGCTGATAAGCGGGACCGTCCTGCGCGAAGATCATACCGGGCGTCAGCTGTGCCGCGATATCGCGCAGCTTGGCGCAATCCTCGGAGATGAGCGAGTAGGCGGTAGAAACGGCGGCGGAGGGAATGCCGACATGCTGGGCGCCGAGCGCCATCAAAGCATGCTCGATAGAATTATGGGACAGGATCAGAAGCGGCCGCTCGGCGGACAGGCCATGATTGAGCAGCATCTGCGAAATTGAGCGGACGGCCTTCAGCGCCTCGCTGAAACTGATCTTGCGCCAGCCGCCGGCCGAATCACGTTCGGCCATCCAGGCCCGGTCCGGCGCCTTCTCGGCCCAATAGACAAGGCGGTCGGTAACGCGGTCCGGATAGTCGCCGAGCGGATCGCCGCGGCTGATGATCCATGTTCCGTCTTGGCGTTGTTCAGAAACAATTTCGGGAGACCACGTCTCGATCTCCCTGAGCGGTGCAGTGGACATACCATTCCTCCCCGGATCGGCCCGTCTTCGGCTTGTCGTTGGATTGCTGTTGACGCAATACGTGGCGTTCGTATAATTCAAAACATTATCCTAGTAAACAATTTCAGCGGCACACAAGACCGCATGTCAGGATGGCGGGAGAAATAATGGACAAGGCGGCAAACGAGAGTTTCGTCACCTATGAGCTGGATGGCGACGTTGCACTGATAGGCCTCAATCGCCCGGCCAAACGGAACGCCATCAGCGATGTCTTCGTTGAGGCCATCGCCGACGCCGTGCAGCGCGCCGAAGGCGAAGCCAAGGCGGGCGTTATCTACGGACATGGCGATCATTTCTGTGCCGGCCTCGATCTCGCCGAACACGTCAAGAAAACTCCGATCGAAGGCGTCCGCGGCTCCCGCCGGTGGCATGCCGTCTTTGGGACGATCGAACACGGCGCGATCCCGTGGGTTGCGGCCCTCCATGGTGCTGTGGTCGGCGGTGGGCTGGAACTGGCCTCGTCGACGCATATCCGAGTGGCCGACAAAACCGCGTTCTTCGCCTTGCCTGAAGGCCAGCGTGTCATCTTCGTCGGCGGCGGCGGCTCGGTGCGCGCGGCGCGCCTGATGGGTGTCGCCCGGATGACCGACATGATGCTGACCGGCCGCGTTGCCTCGGCCGAGGAAGGCGAGCGCTGGAATCTTTGCCAGTATATCGTCGAACCCGGTGAGGCCAAGGCCAAGGCGCTTGAACTGGCCAGGAACGCCGCGGGCAATGCCGAACTCTCCAACTACGCCGTTCTACATGCTCTGCCCCGCATTCAGGACATGGCGAAGGAAGACGGACTGTTCGTCGAATCGCTCATGGCGTCCTTTACGGCGACGAGCCCCGAGGCCGAGGAGCGTCTGCGCGCCTTCCTCGAAAAACGCGCCAAGAGGCTGAACATTCCGAAAAAGGACTGACACAGTGGATCTTGCGGTGAATGAACCCCTAACCGAGGAAACCGCGGATCTGCGTGATCTAGCGGATTCGATCGGCTTTATGGCCCGCCTCGCCCAGGTCCACACTTATGAGACGTTTTTCGAGGATCTCGGCGCGTACGGACTGCGGCCCGGCGAATTCTCGACACTGCTTCTTATCGGTCGCAACCCGGGCATTCGCCAGGGCATGGTGGCGCAGATTCTTCGCATCAAGCCGGCGCACATGACGAAGCTGGTCCGCTCCTTCGAGGATCGCCAGCTTGTCGAGCGAACCATCCCCGATCACGACCGCCGTTCGGTGCAACTGTCGCTCACAACGTCGGGCCTCGATTTTATCGAAGAGCACCGTTCGGCATTTGCCCAGCATGAAATTAACCTGAGGTCGACCTTGACCGCCCCGGAATTGCGCACGCTCATGCAATTGCTACGCAAATATGTCGGCTTCGATTGGGAGGAAGAATCTTGAACTTCGACACCATCCGCGCATTCGATATCCACACTCATGCCGAGGAGCCCTGCTGCGGTCCGCGCGACGATGGCTATGACGAATTCCAGGCCGGCATGGCCAACTATTTCAAGAATCCCGCCGGTGCCAAGGGCATGCTGCCGACCGTTCAAGAAACGGCGGGCTATTACCGCGAACGCAATATCGGCTGCGTAATTTTTCCCGTCGACGGCGAACGAGAGACCGGCTTCCGCCGCTATTCGAACGAGGAAGTGGCGCAGATCGCGGCAGAAAATTCCGACATCATGATCCCGTTTGCCTCGATCGATCCGGCCAAGGGCAAGGCCGGTGCCCGCGAGGCGCGCCGGCTGGTACGCGAATTCGGCGTGCGCGGCTTCAAGTTCCACCCGACCATGCAGGGATTCTACCCCAACGAGCGCTGGGCCTATCCGCTCTACGAGGCCATCGCCGAAGAAGGCGCGATCATGCTCTTCCACACCGGACAGACCGGTGTGGGTTCGGGGATGCATGGCGGCATGGGCATGCGGCTAAAATATTCGAACCCGATGCATGTCGACGATGTCGCGGTGGATTTCCCCGACACGCCGATCATTCTGGCCCATCCGTCCTTCCCTTGGACGGAAGAAGGTCTTGCCGTCGCGCAGCACAAGCCGAATGTCTATATCGACATGTCGGGCTGGTCTCCGAAATATTTTCCGAAGATTTTCGTGCACTACGCGAATACGATTCTGAAGAAGAAGATGTTGTTCGGCTCGGATTGGCCAGCAATCACGCCGGACCGCTGGCTCAGCGACTTCGAAGAGCTTGAGATCAGGGATGAGGTGCGTCCTCTGATCTTGAAGGAGAATGCGAGACGATTGCTCGCACCCTGAAACCTTTATCGCACCATGGGAGGTAAATGATGAAGAAGTTTCTTACCGCGTTCATGGCGGCTTCTGCGCTGACGCTCGGTGCCGCCAACATCGCCGACGCACGCGAACTGCGCGTCGCTCCTGCCGCGCCTCCGCCGCATCCGGCGAATGGCGTCATGTACACGAACTTTATGAAATACCTGCCCGAGGAATCTGACGGCCGCCTGACCGCCACGATGCTCGGGCCGGAAGTCGTCAATCTCGGCCAAATGAAGGACGCGCTGCAGTCGCAGATCGCCGAAGTCGGCAACCTGCTGCCGCTCTACTTCCCGGCCGACCTGCCGATGATGTCGGTGACGGGCCAGCTGTCGCTGACCGGCACGAACTCGCAGGCAATGGGCTCCGCACTGACCGAATTCGTCGTCAACTGCGCGCCTTGCCAGCAGGAAATGAAGGATCTCGGCCTGGTCTTTCTCGGTTCCGGTGCATCCGACGTCTATGAATTCCTGACGACGAAGCCGATCCACAATGCCGAGGACATGAAGGGCATGCGCCTGCGTTCCGGCGGGGCGCCCTGGGCGCGGTTCGCCGAACATTTCGGCGCGACGCCGGTCCAGATGTCGGTCTTCGACCAGTTCGAGGCGATGAACTCGGGCACGATCGACGGCACAATGGCTTCGATCGCGGACATGCTGTCCTTCCGTCTCGTGGAAGTGGCAAAATATGTCACCTACGCCCCGCTCGGCCTATACTTCTCCACGTCGAACTTCACCGTGTCGAAGGCAACCTGGGACGACCTGTCGGCCGAAGACCGTGCAGCCATGGCGCGCGCCGCCAATCGCGCCAATGCCGACTTCACCAATCGCTGGGGCTCCACGATGCCGGCCGAGGCCGAAGCCGCATCCGAGAAGGCCGGCGTCGAGTTCATCGAGGCCGACCCGGAATTCGTCGAGCAGATCAAGCAGTTCGTTCAGGACGACATCACGACGGCCGGCACGTACTCGCAGGAGCAGTTCGGCATCGAGGATGCGCCCGACCAGATCCAGACATTCCTGGGCCTGGTCGAGAAATGGACGGCCATAGCCGAAGAGCTGGACAATGACCCTCAGGCCATCGCCAAGCGGGTACAGGAAGAAGTCTGGTCCAAGGTCGACTACGCCAGCTACGGCGGATGATCCGAAATCGGTCCGGGGGCCTTGTCGCCTCCGGACCATCCTTCGATCCAAACCGTTCATCCGAGGATAAACCATGCGCATGCTTTCCCGCGTGCAAGACGGTCTGCTCGCCCTGCTCGCAACAATAGGAGCGGTCGCGATCATTGCGCTGATGATCCATGTCGTCATCGACGTCGCGTTGCGAAACACGACCAACACGCCGGTTCCGGCCACATACGAGATCGTCACCAATTACTATATGATCGCCCTCGCCTTCATTCCGCTGGCCTGGGTCGAGCGCGGCGGCGGCATGGTGCAGGTCGAAGTCATCGAACCTTTCTTGGATGAACGGGCCCGCGACTGGTCGGACCGGCTGGTCGCCCTTATCTCCACCGTGATCTACGGCGCGCTGACATGGGTGACGCTACTCACCGCCATGAAGAACCTGAAGACCGGCACCTTCGTGATGGCTCAAAATATCCCGGTGCCGACCTGGCCGGCTTATTATCTGCTTCCGCTTGGCTTTGCGCTGGCCGCGCTGATCACCTTCCTGCGAATTTTCGAGCCGAGGAAACCGCAGACGGAGGCTGAACAATGAGCGTCGCGACCGGATTCATAGGCGTTCTCGTTCTTTTCATACTGCTGGCCCTGCGCGTCCCCGTCGCATTGGCGCTGATCGCCGTGCCGGTCGGCGGCATCGCTTGGCTGCTGGGCTGGACGCCCGCTATCGGCTTGCTGTCGTCGACGCCCTTTTCCTTCGTCGCCAACTGGACATTGTCCGCCGTTCCGATGTTCCTGTTGATGGGCTTCATCGCCTTTCACACAGGCATGACGGGTGGGCTCTTCGACGCGGCAAAGGCGATACTTCGCCGTATTCCCGGCGCGCTCGCCATTTCGTCGATCTTCGCCTGCTCCGGCTTCGCGGCTGTCTGCGGCTCGTCGCTGGCGACCGCTGCGGCGATGGGCCGGATCGCGATCCCCGAAATGGTGAAATCCGGCTATTCGCCGAGTTTCGCCACCGGTTCCATCGCTGCGGGCGGAACCATCGGCGCATTGATACCGCCCTCTATCCTGATGATCGTCTATGGCGTTTTCGCAGAGACCTCGGTCATCAAGGTCTTCGTCGGCGGCGTGTCCATCGGCCTCCTGACCGCGCTCGCCTATACGGTCGTGGTGCTTCTGACCTGCTGGCTGCGGCCGGATATCGCCCCTCCCCGCCCGCTCGACGCCGGCGAAATCGATACGAAAAAGGCTGTCCTCGAAATCTGGCCGGTCCTGTTGCTGATGGCCATTGTCTTTGGCGGCCTGTTTTCCGGCGTATTCACCGCGACCGAAGCCGGCGCTGTCGGCGCACTCGGATCGATCCTGATTGCGACGGTGACACGCCGGCTGACATGGCCTGCCTTCAAGACCTCGATGATCGAAACGCTGATGACCTCGTCGTCGCTCTTCGTCATCGGTGTTGGCGCATCGATGTTCACCCGCTTCCTCGGCCTGACAGGCCTGACCGGGTTCATCTCAGGCGTCGTGAGCGGCGCCGACCTCGGCTATGTCGAGCTGATGATCATCGTCGTCGTGGTCTATCTGATCCTCGGCATGTTCATGGAACCGTTCGGCGCCATGCTGGTCACTCTGCCCGTCCTGTTGCCGATTTTCAGGGCCGAAGACATCAACCTGATCTGGTTCGGCGTATTCTGCGTCAAGCTGCTGGAAATCGGCATGATCACGCCGCCGGTCGGCCTCAACGTCTTCGTCATACGAAACGTGGCGAGCGAATATGCGACCGTCGTGCAGATCTTCAAAGGTGTCATACCCTTCCTGCTGGCCGACCTCGTGGTCGTTGCGATCGCGATCGCCTTCCCGGGTCTGGTGCTCTTCCTGCCGTCACTGCTTCAATGACGAAATAAACAAGCCCGGGCGCTGCGCTGGCAGCGTCCGGGCTTTTCTTCCCCCGCTATTCAAAAATCAGAACGGCAGGCCGACATAGTTCTCGGCAAGCGACCCCAGCGCCTTCTCCGACGAGAACAGGTATTCGAGATCAGTCTGCTGCAGCTTCTGATCATAGGGGATGCTGTCCGGGAACGTGTGCAGCAGCGTCGTCATCCACCAGGAGAACCGCTGCGCCTTCCATACGCGGGCAAGCGCCTTGGCGGAGTAGTTCTCCAGCCCGCTGTCATCGCCGTCCTTATAATGAGCGACCATGGCATGGTAGAGATAGTAGATGTCCGAGGCTGCGCTGTTCAGCCCGCGCGCGCCAGTCGGTGGCACGATGTGGGCCGCATCGCCGGCCATGAACAGATTGCCGTAGCGCATCGGTTCGGCGACGAAGGAGCGCAGCGGCGCAATCGATTTTTCGATCGACGGCCCGGTTTCCATCCGGTCGGCCACTTCCTGCGGCAGGCGCCGCTTCAGTTCCGCCCAGAAATCGTCGTCAGACCAGTCCTCGACCGAGTCCGACAGCGGCACCTGGATGTAGTAACGGCTGAGCACCTGCGACCGCAGCGAACACAGCGCGAAGCCGCGTTCGTGTTTCGCGTAAATCAGCTCCGGCGAAACCGGCTTGGTGCGCGACAGGACCCCGAGCCAGCCAAACGGATAGACCTTTTCATATTCGGTCAGCACATCGCGCGGGATCGACTTGCGGCTGACGCCGTGAAATCCGTCCGCGCCGATGACGTAATCGCAATCGATACGAATGACCTCGTCGCCGTCGCGATAGGTCACGTACGGCTTATCCGAGGTCAGATCGTGCGGCTTGACGTCTTCCGCGTTGTGAATGACCGCGCCGTTCATCTTGTCGCGCGCATCGTAGAGATCGCGCGTCAATTCCGTCTGGCCGTAAACGACGACGGACGAACCGCCGCTGTATTTTTCGAGATCGACCCGGTCGAGCACGCCATCATGGGAGATGAAGAAGCCTTCATGGATCTCGCCTTCTGCATCCATGCGCTCGCCGCACTGTGCCTCGCGCATCAGTTCCGCGAAACCATGCTCCAGCACGCCGGCGCGAATCCGGCTGAGGACATATTCGCGGCTGTGTTTCTCGAGCACGATGGTGTCGATGCCCTTTAGGTGAAGAAGCTGCGACAGCATTAGTCCCGACGGGCCACCACCGATAATGCAAACCTGTGTTTTCATGACGTTTCCTCCGATTTTGTACAGAACTAGCGGATTTGGCGCTGGATTAAATGGACCCCATTGCCCTTCTCTTGTACAAATCGAACATGCCCGAACCGTCCACATCCACGATCCTGAACTACAACCTTTTCGGCGAAACCGGGGATTTGCCCGATGTTGTCCATTGCGAGACGATCGAGGTCCGCTCAAAGGTGCACGACTGGGAACTGGCGCCGCACAGGCACGCCCGTCTGCACCAGATCCTTCTGATCGACTGGGGCGGCGGCCGCGCCTTGCTAGAGGATGGCGCCCTCCCGCTGGAGCCGCGCACTTTGGTCAATGTGCCGACCGGCGCCGTTCACGCCTTTTCATTCGTTCCGGGCACGCATGGCTGGGTGCTGACCATCGCCTCCGAAATGATGGATGAGGCGCTGGAGCCGTCTGAGGGGCTCAGGCAGGCGCTTGCCCACCCGGCTATCTTTCCGGCCGGCGAATGGGCTCGGCCAGTCATGGAGGAGATATTTGAGGAACATGCCGGACGTGGTTTCGCGCGTGCCCAAATCCTTCGGTCGCTGACCGGCGTTCTGCTCGGCCATGTCGCACGTGGCCTCGCCGGCGATATCTCTCTTTCAGGCGGCCAGGACACGAGCGGACTGTATGAACGGTTCATGGCGCTCGTCGAGGAGCATTTCCTCGACCATTGGCCGGTCGCCGCCTATGCCGACGCATTGAGGATATCACCGACGCATCTGAGCCGCGTTACCCGCGCTGCCGTCGGTCAGCCAGCCTCACATATCGTCGAGGATCGGATGATCCGGGAGGCGCGGCGCAACCTCGTCTACACCAACCTGCCCGTCTCGCAGGTCGCCTATATGCTCGGCTTCAATGACCCGGCCTATTTCAGCCGGGTCTTCGCCAACGCAACGGGCATGGCGCCCCGCGAATTCCGCAGCCGCATCGATGCCTGACGGGCGCTCCGTTCAGAGTTCCGTGCGAACGTGCCAGAGCTCCGGGAACAGTTCGACCTCCAGCATCCGCTTCAGATAGCTGATGCCCCCGGTGCCGCCGGTGCCGCGCTTGAACCCGATGACGCGCTCCACCGTGGTGACGTGATTGAAGCGCCAGCGGCGGAAATAGTCCTCGAAATCGACCAGCTTCTCGGCGAGTTCGTAGAGGTCCCAATGAGCCTCGGGCGCTTCATAGACCGTGCGCCATCCGGCGATCACGCGATCGTCCGGCCGGTGGGTCTGCGAGACGTCACGCGTCAGGACCGAAGCCGGCATGGCGATGCCGCGGCGCGCGGCAAGACGCAGAACCTCGTCGTAAAGGCTCGGTGTCGCCAGTTCGGCTTCCAGCCGCGGCGCGATGTCTGGGCGATGCGCATGCGGGCGCAGCATCGCATGGTTGCGGTTGCCGAGCAGATATTCGATCAGGCGGTATTGCGAGGACTGGAAGCCCGATGACTGGCCGAGCTTCTCGCGAAAATGCGTGTATTCGCTGGGCGTCATGGTGCGCAGAACGTCCCATGACGAATTCAGCTGCTCGAAGATCCGCGACACGCGGGCGAGCATCTTCATCGCCGGCGGCAGCCTGTCTCCGGCGATCGCGGTCCGTGCAGCGGTCAGTTCGTGGATGGCGAGCCGCATCCACAATTCGGACGTCTGATGCTGAACGATGAACAGCATCTCGTCATGCGCATCGGAAAGCGGGTCCTGCGCGCCGAGAATGTCGTCGAGCCGCAAATAATCCGTATAGGACATGCGGCCGTCGAAACTCATCGTGGCGCCCTCGCCGGACGGATCGTAATCCTTTTCCGAGGTCACGTGACGGCCTCGCGCTTGAGGAATTCGGGCCGGTTCCAGGCATCGGTCTCGACGATCTCGCACAGTGCCGCAGCGGCGCGGCGGATTTCCTCCGGCGTGTTGTAGAGCGGGCAGAAACCGAAGCGCATGCGGTCCGGCGCGCGGAAGTCGCCGATGATGCCGCGCGCGATTAGCGCCTGCATCGCCGAGTAACCCTGATGAAACCTGAAGGAGACCTGAGATCCTCTCGCATTCGCATCCCGCGGACTGGCAAGCGCTAACTTGTCCGTCCCGGCCTCGACCTCCGCGATGAACAATTCGCTGAGCTCGATCGACCGCTTCCGCACGTCCGCGATATCAATGCCCCCCCAGGCATTGAGCGCGGCATCGAGGACGGCCATCTGGATCACCGGCGGCGTGCCCACGCGCATTCGCTCGACACCGCCGGCCGGCCGGTAATCGAGGTCGAAAGCGAAGGGCGCTTCATGGCCGAGCCAGCCTGAAAGGGCCGGCCTTGCGCTCTCCTGCAAGCCGGGACGAACATAGATGAAGGCCGGTGCGCCCGGCCCGCCATTGAGATATTTGTAGGTGCAGCCCGTCGCGAAATCGGCGCCGCAACCGGCGAGGTCCACCGGAACGGCGCCCGCCGAATGCGCCAGATCCCAAATCGAGATCGCGCCGGCTTCATGCGTCAGCCGCGTGATTTCGGCGATGTCATGCATGCGTCCGGTCCCGTAATCGACATGGGTGAGCATGACCGCCGCCACAGTCTCGTCGATCGCCGAGGCGACGTCTTCCGGCGCGACGATCTTCAATTCGTGCCCCTTGTCGAGGGTGCGCAACAATCCTTCCGCCATGTAGAGATCGGTCGGGAAGTTTCCGCTGTCCGACAGCACGATCCTGCGGTCGGGCCGCAAGTCGAGCGCCGAGGCGAGCGCCTGGTAGACCTTGATGGACAGCGTGTCGCCAATAACGACGCTGCCCTCCTCCGCGCCGATCAGCCTGGCGATGCGGTTACCGATCTGCCCCGGCATCGCCATCCACTGCGCCTTGTTCCAGCCGCCGATGAGCATCTCGCCCCATTCGTCGGCCATGGTGCGAGTGGCGCGTGCGAGCGCGGTCTTCGGCAGCGGGCCGAGGGAATTGCCGTCGAGATAGATTACCCCGTCCGGAAGATGGAAGAGATCGCGCGTTCTGCTGAAATCCGTCATCGCCGCCCCGCTCAACTGCCGCCGCCGGACATTTCGATCGCCTGCCCGTTCACCGACGCCGCGCCCGAACTGCACAGCCAGAGCGCCGTCGCCGCGACCTCCTCCGGCTTGATGAACCGCCCCTGCGGGTTGGTCGAGAGGATCGGCGCTTCCGCCTCTTCGCGCGTGCGCCCGGTTTTCTCCATGATGTTTTCGATAGTGTGCGTCAGCATCGGCGTCTCGGTATAGCCGGGACAGATCGCATTGACGGTCACGCCGGTCTTCGCCACTTCCATCGCGAGCGCACGGACGAGGCCGATCACGCCGTGTTTGGACGCGCAGTAAGCGGACATGTAGGGATGGCCGTGCAGCCCGGCGATCGAGGAGATGGCGATCAGGCGGCCATTCGGCCCATGTATCATCTTGTCAAAACATGCCCGGAACGTATTGAAAACACCGACAAGATTGACATCAACGATCGACCGGAAATGCGCTTCGGTCATTTTCTTGAAGGGCTCGCTGTCGGCCATGCCGGCATTGGCGACGACGATATCGATCATGTCGTTTGCATCGACGGCCTTCTGGATCGCGGCGGCGAAGCTTTCGCCATTCGTGACGTCGGCCTCGACGGCGACGATACGGCTGTTTCGCCGGGCAAGGGCCTCGAGCGGCTCGCGTCGTCGGCCCATCGCCGTGACGCGCGCTCCGTTTTCGGCGAGAGACAGCGCGATCGCCTCCCCAAGGCCGCTTCCGGCGCCGGTCACAACCGCATGCCGGCCGAACAGGTCGTCCATAGATCATCCTCCCGATTGCTCGGCACATGTGCCACGCGATGGGACTATACGAAACCGGGAGGATCCGTCGAGGGCGACCTTTAGCGGGCGGTCAGTACACCGCAGGGCGCAACGACAGGAGATGCGGCCCCGGCCTCAGCCCCGCCCGACGGCGGATGGAACCGGGACCGGGACCGGGACGGCGTGTTACCACTGATTGTATTTCAGGAACTTGCCGGTCATCGACACCTTGACGCGGTCGCCCTTCGGGTTCTCGATCCGGTCGATCTTCAGGTCGAAATCAATTGCGCTCATGATGCCGTCGCCGAACTCCTCGTGGATCAGTTCCTTGATCGTGTCGCCATAGACATAGATGATCTCGTGGAAGCGGTAGATCAGCGGATCCTTGGAGACGGTTTCGGCTTCCTGGCCTTTCTTCGGCGGCAGTTGCAGGGCGATTTCAACATCCCTGGCGCGGTTGCCGAGATCGAGGAAGCCCGCCAATTTCGCAGCCGCTTCGGCAGGCAGCGAGTTCTGGCCGAGACAGGCCGAAACGACAAAGACCTCGGACATGCCGGCAGCCGCCGAGATGTCTTTCCAGCTTTTCTTCTGGATGAATTTCGCGGCCATGATCAATTCGGTCATCTCGACCTTTGACATCAGCACAGCCGGCATTGAGCTAACCACGTTCATCTGCATTCTCCTTTCGCGGTCGAATTCTGGTCATCGGGTGGATCGTCAGGCGGCCAGGGCATGGTCGCGGACGGCGATTTCCTTGCGCGCCATCATGTGGGAGCGCGGATCGTTGACGGCATCGACGGCGAGAAGCGTGTCGCCGGCAAAGTAGCGCAGTGCGAAGCGCCCCTCGCCCGGTTCGCCGACGAGCTCTGTGCGGTCGTATCCGGCGGACAAGCCGGCGATCTGCAGTTTCACGTCATACTGGTCTGACCAGAACCACGGCACCGGGTCGTAGATTGTCTGCTCGCCAAGCATGGAAAGCGCAGCAGCCTTTCCCTGGTCCGAGGCGTTCTGGACGCTTTCGAGCCCGATCCGCCGGCCGTAGCGACGCGACGGGAAGACGGTGCAATCGCCCGCGGCAAAGATGTCGGGAGCGCTGGTCCGGCAGGCTTCGTCGACAACGATCCCGCGCTCAACCGCAATGCCCGCCGCCTCGGCAAGCTCCGTCACCGGCACGGCACCTGCGGCCACCAGCACGAGGTCCGCGGCAACCATTTCGCCCGACGCCAGTTCGACACCTTCGGCCCGGTCGGCGCCGACGATGCAGTTAACCCCCTCGCCTAGCGCCAGCCGGACGCCATGGCTGGCATGCAGATCCTGGAAGAAACTCGAAATTTCGGGCGCGACGGACCGTTTCAGGATGCGGTCCTGCGCTTCGATGACGGTGACTTGCTTGCCAAGGGAACGTACAACGGCGGCGAACTCCATACCGATATATCCGCCGCCGATGATTGCGACGCTCTGCGCCGCCTCCAGTGCAAGGCCGATCCGTTTCGTGTCGTCGATCCCGCGCAGGGAGAACACGCCTTCGAGATCACCGCCGGTCAGCGGCAATGTGCGGGCGCGCGTGCCGGTCGTCAGAAGCAATTTCGACCAGGATTGCGTCCTGCCGTCGGTGAAGGTCAGTTGATGTCCAACGGGATCGATCGCCGCGACGCGCGAACCGGTCGTCAGCGCGACCCTCGCCTTGTCGTAATAATCGGCAGCCTTGAGAAGCAGTCGATCCTCCGACAATTCCCCCTTCAGGTAAGCCTTGGAGAGCGGCGGGCGCTGGGAAGGCGGCCATTTCTCCTCGCCGATCAGCAATATGTCGCTCTCATAGCTCTTCAGCCGCAGCGTTTCCGCGGCTTTGATACCGGCCTGCCCGGCTCCCACGATGACAATCGGTTCGCTCATCTTCTCTCCCAATCAGTCGTACCGGGGCGGTTATTTGCCGCCCGCGGCAGATGTGATCCGGCTTGCCGTCAGAACGGCAGGCCTTCCTCGATCGGAAGCGAGGGATCACGCGACCATTCGTTCCACGAACCGAAATAGATGCGGACATCCTTGATGCCCGCCTCCTTCAGAGCGAGGAACGTGTTGGAGGCGCGGGCGCCCTTGAAGCAGTAGATGTAGACCGGCGTATCGGCCTTGATGCCGACCGTGGCGCATTCAGCCAGGATCTCGTCCTTCGACTTGATCATCGGACCTTCCGCCGACGGCTTCATCATCCGGTACCACTCGATCCACCGGGCGCCCGGAAGGCGGCCCTTGCGCGGGCAGAAGTCCTTGCCATAGGGCGACGAGGAGTCGGCAATCCACTCATCGACATCGCGCACGTCGAGCATGACGATCTTGTCGTCGCCGAGCGCCGCCTGCACGTCCGCCACGTCGAGCATGAGATTATGGCCCGTGTCGGTGATCGGGAATGTCTTCGGCGCGGGCGTCACCGCTTCGGTGGAAACGGGCATCCCTTCGGCCGTCCAGGCCTGGTAGCCGCCATGCAGCACCTTGACCTTGGGATAGCCGAGGAATTTCAGCAGGAAGAAGCCCCGGCAGGACTGGCCGAAGCCGGTGTTCATCGATTGCTCGTAGATGACAGCGGTTTCTTCACCCGACAATCCGGCGGCACCGAACTCGTCCGCGAATTTGTCGGTCAGTTCATGCACGCCCTCGGCGGAGGACGTGGCGAGGAAGGTGAAGATATCATGCATGTTCACCGCGCCCGGCAAATGGCCGGAGGCGTAGCTGTCGCCGTCGCGCGTATCGATCAGGACGCAAGGCTCGCTTTCCATCAGACTGGCGAGTTCCTTGGGGGTTACAAGCGTGGTCTCAGTCATGTGCGGGCTCCTTTTCCTTCGCACCGGGGGTCAAAACACTCAGGCCGCGTCGAGCTCGGCGATCATCTTGCGCAGATGTTTGGTGGCCGGCGTCACGATCGCGACGAAATAGGCTTCGCGCAGGCGCCGCTGCGCCGCGCCCTGGCTGACATAGCCGCGCGCACCGCAATGCAGTTGCGCCCAATGCGCCGCCTCGACCGACAGCTCGCCGCCCCTCAGCCGGGCCTGGAGCACGCGCTTGTAGAAGGCATTGGAGGGGTCATAGGGCGTCTTCGCCATCTCCAGCACGTCGGCCACGAGCGCCTCGTATTCGGCCTCGATGTCCTCCGGCTGCTTTTCCAGATATTTGTTGACGTGGCCGAGCGGCCCCTGCACCTGCTTCATCAGGTCGATGCAGTTCTTGATGATGCCGGCCGCCATGCCGCATTGCAGCAGCGTGAAGCCGGCGCGGATGCGCTTGACGAAGGGTTCTGCCGGATCGCTGAGCAGATATTCGTCGGGCACGAACACGTCGCGGAACTGCACGTTGCAGGTGGCGGTGCCGCCCATCGCGACGAAGTCGTGGTCGAGGCGAAGGCTGATGCCGTCCCAGGCCGCATGGACGATCGCCATGACACGCTTCGGCTTGTCCTCGCCCTCCACTTCGACATCGAAAATCGTGCCGAAATAGCCGTCCTCGACAAGGTTCGAGACCCAGGGCAGCACGCCCTTGACCTTGTAGCCGCCCTCGACGCGTTCGCCCTTCAGGCGCATGCGCTCGATCTCGCCCATCGCCTTCATCGGATTGGACATGCCGGTGCCGCCAAGCGCCTGTCCCTTGGCCACCTTGGGCAGAACTTCAGCTTTCAGGAAATCATTGTCGGAAGACGCGATGTACCAGGCCAGCGTGTCCTGGCACCACACACAGAAGCCGGTCGAAAGACAGACTTCCGACGCCCGCGCCATCGCGGTGATCGCATGGGTCAGATCGACATTGCCGTCGAGACCGCCGACATGGCTCCCATACGCACCGGCGGCGCCATAGGCCCGCACGATCTCCTCGGGGTAAATGCGCTCGTCGTCGATCTTGCGCGCGAGCGATGTGAGATCGCTCGACGAGATACGCTCGATCTCGTCGAAATCGATGGTGTTGATTTGGGCGACGATGTTCATCTCGGTCTCCTGGACAAACGATTGGGACAAAGGCCGCGCCCCTCGCGAGAAAGGCGCGGCCGAAAGGCTCAAGCGGATTGAGCGACCATGTTCACCGGCCGCGAGAAGGTGTTGAACACCGGCGACCACTGGGTGACGTGCGCGATCAGCTCGTCGATGGTCTCCTGCGGCGCGTCGGCATCCATGTGGACGATGATGCGCACATCGGTGAAGCCGACAGGCTTCTCGGAAACGTCGCCCGTGCCCCAGACGGCGGTGATGTTGAGATCACCTTCGAGTTCGACCTCGAGCGAGTTGATGGTGATGCCGCGATGGATCGCATTGGCATGCAGGCCGACGGCGACGCAGGACCCGAGCGCGGCCAGCGAGGCCTCGGAGGGGTTCGGCGCAGTGTCGTCGCCCAAGAGGCCCGGCGGCTCGTCGACGATGTAGGGCGCCAGGTCGCGGATGTAGTTGGCGTGGCGGAAGCGGCCTTCCGCGACGGTCTTGCACTTCAGCGTCTTGACGGCCTTCGGATCGGCCTTGCCCTTTTCGATCAGGCTGTCGAGGCCGGTCTTGTCGATCGGTGCGAGGCAGCCCGTCAGGGCGGTTGCAGGTTGGCTGGACATTTGGATTCTCCTCTTCTTGTCCGTGTGGGTTGGAAATCGGCCCGCTTCAGTCTTCGCGGTGCCAACTGAGTTTCGAGATCGCCTGCTGGCAGGCGAAATCGAGCAGGAAGCCGATGACGCCGATGATCACGACCGTGGCGGCGAGGCGGTCGTATTCGAGCGTGTCGCGGGCATCGTTGATCGAGTAGCCGAGGCCGGAGGTGACGCCGAGATATTCGGCGGGCACCAGCACGATCCACGCGACGCCGAGCGCCAGGCGGATACCGGTCAGGATGTCCTGGCTGATCGCCGGAAGGATGATGACGAACAGCATGTGCCAGGGCCGCGCGCCGAGATTGCGGGCGACCTTGAACCAGGACGGATCGACCCGGCGCAGCCCGGCCGCCGTCGAGAACAGGATCGGCCAGACGGCTGCGACCGCGATCAGGAACACGATGGCCCCGTCCCATGTCGCAAAAGCCATCACCGCGATCGGCATCCAGGACAGCGGCGAGATCATCCGCAGGAACTGGAACGGAATGTTGGTGACCTCGCGCAGCACCTGGAAGCGTCCGACAAGGATGCCGACAGGCACGCCGATCGCGATGGCGATGACCATTCCCTGCAGCACGCGCTGCAGGCTTGGCACCGTCATCTGCATCGCCTCGCCCGAGGACAGCATCTCGCCAAGACGGGTCAGTGCCGGCTCCGGTGCAAAATCGGCAAACGCCGTCGTCGCCGGATTGTTCTGAACCGCGTAACCGCCGACCCACCAGGCTGCCAGCAGCAGCGCCATGCCGAGGATCGCGAAGCCGAGGCTCCGCGCCGCCTTCAACCGGCCGGTCCTGTCGGGATCAGATCCGGCCGCCATGTCGGCCGGATCGGCTATGATGTCCGTGCTGCTCACAGCGCGAGAACCTCTTCGCGGTTGAACGGATCGCCCGGATTGACGGACGGGTCGTTCTTCCATTCGGGATATTTCTCGAGTGCGTTTCTGACGAAGTCGTAGTTGACAAGATCGTCGGCCACGAATTGCGGGTCCAGATTGTCGAGGAAGGTCGTGTCACCGCCGACCACGGTCTTGTTCATCTCCTCGACGATCAGCTTGGTGGCCGACGGATAGGGCCAGGGCTGGAAGTCGATGCGGCCATTGCCCCATTCCGCGGCGTGCTTGATCGCACCGCTTTCCGTGTAGGAGGCCTCGTCCGTGTAGAGCGTCATCGCCCGTTCGACGACCTCGGCCGGCATCGGCAGGAAGCCCTCTCCGTCCTTCGACATCAGCCGGGCGGCCTCCTTCTTGTTCTGCGAAGCATAGATCTGCGCGCGGACGACCGCATTCATGACCTTCTGGGTCCATTCCTGCTTTTCGGTCGTGGCCTGCTCATGCATGCAGATCACGCAGCACGGATGGTTCTTCCAGATGTCGCCGGTGAAGCGCAGCATGCGTGCGCCGGCCTTGATCTCGCCCAGCGCATTGAACGGCTCCGCTACGATGTAGGCGTCGATCTTCTTCGAGGCGAGCGCGGCGGGCATTTCCGGCGGCGGCAGGATCTGCAGATTGCACTCGTCGGCGGCGAGCGCTTCGCCCTCGCCCTTGATGACCGCCTTAACGCCGGATTTGCGCAGTGCATATTGCAGAACGATGTTGTGCATCGAGTACCAGAACGGCACCGCGACCTGCTTGCCGCCGAGCTGGCTGAAATCATGGATGTCGGTGTGACCGCCGACGACGAGACCCGAGCCGTTGGTGTGCGCCCAGGCCATCAGCTTGACCGGGATATTGTTGTTGTAACGCATCCAGACCGGGATCGGCTTGAGGAAGGGCACCAGGTTGAACTTGCCGGCGACGAAGCCCTCGACCAGCGGCGACCAGCCACGGATCAGCGTCGGGCGCTCGGTCTTCAGGCCTTCGTCCTCGAAGAAGTTCATGCCGTGGGCGACGAGCAGCGCCGTGGCGTCCGTGATCGGCAGATATCCGGTGCGCACCACCTCGTCGGAGGCGGCGGCGAAGGCCGGCGAGCTCATGGCTCCGATCAACGGACCGAGAGCCGCCATCAAACCTCCGGCAGCGAACATGTCGAGCGTCTGGCGGCGGGTGAAATCGGTCGGGAAATACTCGTCATCCCAATCCGTGGTCTTGCCGTCTTTCCTGGATTTGTCAGTCATGGGGTATCCTTTCCGTGCTGGAGTAAGATCAACGGGCCGCGGGCACAGCGGAGGTTTGGGTCTGCCTGTCACCGATTGAGCGAAGTGTTGGAGCCGGTTCGGCGGTCGGCCGCAGGCCACGGCCGGCGGCATTCTCGTAGGCGGCGGCAAGACGGCTGCGCGCCTTGGCATATTCCGGCGTCCGCAAATCATCGCGATTTTCCAGGTCGATCGGAACGATCTCGCTGATGCGGCCGGGGTTGGCGGCGAGCACCACGGCGCGCTCGACCATGGTCACCGCCTCGGGCAGGTCATGGGTGACAAGAACCAGCGTGATGCCGAGATCTTTGGCGATGCGGCGGACATCGCGCTGCAAGCTCCCGCGCGTAAAGGCGTCGAGCGCTGAAAACGGCTCATCGAGGAACAGGATTTCCGGGCTCGGCGCCAGCGAACGGGCCAGTGCCACACGCTGCTGTTGCCCGCCCGACAGATCCTGCACATTGCGATTGGCGTAGTCGGACAGTTCGACCAGCTTGAGCATTTCGGGAACGCGGCTCGCGATCTCGTTCGCGCGCCCGGTGAAGCGCAGGCCAAGCGCCACATTCTGGGCAACCGTCATCCAGGGATAAAGCGACGGCTGCTGGAACATCACCACCCAGCGTGGCGATGGCGCCTCCACGCGCGCGCCGTCGATGAAAACCTTGCCCGAAGTCGGCGCGAGCAGGCCCGACATGATGTGCAAAAGCGTCGACTTGCCGCAACCGGACCGGCCAACAAGCGCTAGCGCCTCGCCCGGTTTCACCTCAAGATCGATATCCGAAAGAGCTTGCTGCCGGCCGCGCCTGTAGGTGTGGCAGATTTTTTCGACAGCGAGATGCGCACCCTTCAAGGTATTTCTCCTATGCAACATACCGTTCTGTTTCCCTGTAAGCAGGAAGCGTGCCAAACCGAGTCAGAAACATAACGGTCTGTTTCCTATGGATTTTTCCCGGAAAGCCCGAAAATCCGGTCATTTCGCAATGCACAAAGATAAGGCGCTGCTTGAAAAAGCGTCAGAAAATGAAGGGCGGTGTACCCCGGGTACACTTGTGAGAAGCGGATTTTCTAACCGTTGAAAAAGGTCTTCCGGCGATCTAAGGGATAATGATCGTTCTGTTCACCCTGGGAGGTCGCCGTGACCGCCGAACCCGCCACAACCGCCGCGGACAACATCGCCCACTACCCGGGAGCCGCGCGGGAGCGCCTTCTTCTGGCGGCGAGCGACCTCTTTTGCCGCTATGGCATCAACGCTACGGGGGTAGACGCGATCGTCGCCGCCGCCGGAACGGCAAAGACAACCCTCTACAAGGCGTTCGGCTCGAAGGAAGGCCTGATCGAGGCCGTGCTGGAACGGGAAGGTTCGACCTGGCGGGAGTGGTTCTCGGCGGAAGTCGACGCCCTGCCCGGCTCCGCCAGCGACAGGCTCGTGCACCTTTTCGACGTCCTGAAAAAATGGTTTGCCGAGGAGAATTTCTACGGCTGCCCCTTCATCAATGCCGTCGGTGAGCATGACAAGGAAGACGACCGCATCCGTCTGCTGACGCTGAAACACAAGAAGATCGTGCTGGGCAAGATCACCGAACTCGCGCGCGACGCGCGGCCGGACGATCCGGACGGGCTTACCCATGAACTCAATCTCCTGATAGACGGTGCCATCGTCGCCGCGCTGATCACACGCGATCCCAATGTCGCCGATCACGGGCGCAACGCAGCCGCGCGTCTCATGGCCAATGGCTGAGGGGCAGCGCTCCTTCCTTCTGACCGCCGGCGCTGTTCTTGCCGGCTTTCGCCCCGACGATGATCCGAACGGCCTCGGCGATGCAGCAATTCTGGTTGAAGACGGATATATCGCCGAGATCGGCCCTGCCGCCGATCTGACCGCGCGCCACCCCGACCTGCCTCGCGAAAGCGGCGCGGGGATGATCGCCCTGCCCGGCTTCGTCAACAGCCACCACCATTTCGGCATCACGCCTTTGATGGGCGGCGTGCCCTTCGCGCCGCTCGAGTTCTGGTTGCCGCGCTTTCGCGCCATGCGCGGCGTCGGGCCCCGTCTCGACACCCTCTATTCCGCGATCGAAATGCTCGAAAGCGGCACAACGACGGTCCACCATATCAATAGCGGCCTTGTCGGAACGCCGGAGAACTGGGAGGCAACGATGGATGCGATCCTTTCCGCCTATGGCGAGATCGGCATGCGGGTCTCCTATTCCTTCATGATGCGCGACCGCAACGTGCTCTCCTACGATGACGATGCGAAGCTGCTTGCGACGCTCCCGGGAGATCTTCGCGACTGGATCGCTCCTCAACTCGCTGCGGCTGCGACGCCGACGCGCGACTACATGGAGTTCTTCGAGGCAATGCGGGTCCAATATGCGGACGATCCCACTGTCCGGATGAGCCTCGCGCCGGCCAATCTTCACTGGTGCAGCGACGATAGCCTGCAACTGATCTTGGAGACCGCGCGCAAACATGGCGCAAGTGTTCACATGCATCTCCTTGAGACGGAGCGGCAGGCGCGGGTCGCGGAAACGCGTTACGGCCACACGGCGATCCAGCACCTGGCCGCACTCGATTGCCTCGGACCAGAATTGACGCTCGGACACGGCAACTGGGCAACTGAAGCCGATCTCGACCTGCTGGGCGAATGCGGCTGCATGGTCTGCCACAATGCCGGCTCCGGCCTGCGGCTTGGCAGCGGCATCGCGCCGGTCAACCGCATGCGGGGGAAGAAGATCCCGGTCGCGCTCGGCATCGACCAGTCCAACATCATGGACGATCGTGACATGACCATCGAAATGAAACTGGTCTGGGCGCTGCATCGCGAAAGCGGCCTGTTCAACGACCGGCCCGACGCGGCAAACGTGCTGCAGATGGCGACGGAACATGGCGCGCGGTCGGCGGGGTTCGGAGGCGTCACAGGACGGCTGGAGCCGAACATGCAAGCCGACATCGTTCTGATGCGTCGCGCGGATATCGAGCGCCCCTTCGTTTCGCCACGCACTCCACTCGCCGATACCGTTCTTCACCGGGCGTCGAAATCCGCCATCGATCAGGTCTTCGTGGCGGGCCGCAAGGTTGTCGAGAACGGTCGCGTAACCGGGATCGACCGGGACGCGGTCATGCAGGAAATCAGGGATATCCTCGCCGCACCCGAAACGGCCGCGGAGGCGAATGCCTGGAACATGGTCAACGCGCTGATCCCCCATCTGGAGCAATTCATCGGCGGCACGGGCGTCGTCACCGACCACACGCCCTATCGCTACAATCGGTTTCACCCAGCCCCAAAAGGCTAGAGATCGAGCGCCCGGTAATGGTCGTTGATCGCGCCGGCGGTCGTCCACCAGACCCGCTTGCCGCCCTTGTCGCGGATATATTCAAGGGCCTTCTCCAGATGTCGGAAGCGATGCGGTTGCCCCATCAGATAGGCATGCAGCGCGATGCCCATGACGAGCGGCCGCCTTTCGCTTTCCGCCAGCATGACCTCGAAGGCGTCGACGATCATGTCGGCGAATTCCCTGCCCTCATGCTTGCGCCCGACAATCTGCGGGATGTCGTTCAGTTCCTGCGGATAGGGAACGGACAGGATACGGCCATTGCGCGTCTCCATCCAGACCGGCTGGTCGTCATGGCACCAGTCGAGAAGGTAGTCGTAGCCCGCTTCCTGCAACAGGTCCGGCGTGCCCCGGCTCTGCGAAATCCATGGCCCCAGCCACCCTTTCGGCGCCCTGCCCTCATGCCGTGTGACGGTCCCGGTCGCCTCGGCAATCAGCCGCGCCTCCTCGGCTTCCGGGAAGACGCCCTGCATTTCCGCATTGGTCCGTCCATGCCCGGCGATCTCGTCGCCCCGGTCGCGAAAGGCCGCGACAACCTCCGGCGCGACCTCGTACATCTCGCTGTTGACGAGAGCGGTACAAGGCATACCGAGGCGGTCGAACAGTTCGATCATCCGCCAGACGCCGACCCGGTTGCCGTAATCGCGCCAGGCATAATTGAGGATATCCGGCTGCGGACCGCCATAGCTCAGTTCCGCGCCCAGCCCTTCTCCGAACGAGAAACACTCCAGGTTCATGCCAAGATAGACGGCAAGCCCCCTGCCGTCCGGCCAGAAAAAAACCGGCCGACCAACTATCGGCGAAAAGGGATAGCGTCCGTGATGCGGAAGAGTCACGGCTGGCTCTCCGTTTCCGTCGGTCGTTTGCCGAGAGCCCACTCCTCCGGCGTCAGCGTCTTTATCTCGAACTGGTCGCGTATCCGGCAATAGGAATGACCGCCGAGGCGGCCGACAGCGTCCATACCGTATTTGTCGACGTGCAGGCGGTCATTGACAAGATCTTCGCGCACGAAGACGCCGAGCACCTCGCCGAGGATAATCTCGCGCGCCTGGCTGATCTCCAGCGTCATAGAGCGACGGCACTCCAAAGCCGCCGGCGCCTCCAGAATACGCGGGCTGCGTACCATCTGCCCCGGCACGGTCGTGAAACCGGCTTCGGCCAGTTCGTCCACCTCGGGCCCGAACTTAATCGCGCAGACCTCCATCTTCTCGACCATCGCATGGTCGGCGATATGCACCGTGAATTCCTCGGTCTCGCGAATATTGCGCGCCGTGTCCTTGAAACGCATATCTGCGTGGTTCTCCACACCGATGGCGACGATGGCGGGATCATGCGTCAGCACGTTGAAGAAGGAGAATGGCCCGGCATTCGCGCGCCCGTCGAGCCCCAGCGTTGTGATCAACGCAATCGGGCGCGGGATCACCGTCCCGATCAGCAGCTTGTAACGATCACGCTCGCCAAGTTCGGAAAAGTCGAAATGGGCATGGCTGGTCGATTTCGTCACGGGGGCTCAGCCAAGCTCGAAGGTAGTGACGCCGAAAATTCGATGGATCGGCAGATTCGGATTTACGCCGCGATACATACGCGCTGTTTCGAACACAGGCGTGAGCCCGGATCGAACCGCTAACGCCACCGCCGCATCATTGTCCTCGGGCGTATCGAGGGAGACTTCGGCATCCGCCGGTAGCGATCGCACAAGCGCGGAAAGCAGTGCTTCGGCAATTTCGGGATCGTCTCCGAATAGCGGCCCAATTTTGTAACCCGCCCGGCAAGCGCGAATCGCGCCGTAACCAACGAGACCGCCGTCTTTCACCGCGACGCGGCTCTCCCGGCGCACCCCGTCCAGCGGCAAGGTCCAGTCGGCAACGAACGCGCTCCGATCAGCTGGAAAATGCGAACGGTCATAGGCGATCAACGCTTCGATATCGCTCGACCTGACGGAGCGAATATCGTAGCCGATCCGTCGTTCCGCCGTCCTGACCGGCACTCCGGTATGCCGGATGTTCCGCCCAGCCAGGAAGAAACCGCTCTTGCAATAATTGTCCTGCTGCTCCACAACCCCGTCGAGGCCAACGGTCCTGCCATCGAGATGCCGCATACCCGCTTTCCAGGTAGCCATGCCCGCCCCCGAACCTCGACAGTCCGGACGCACGATGTAGAAGCCGAGAAAGCCGAAATCGTCGCCGTAGCGCACTACCGAGATCGACGAAACCGGCTCGTTATCGACGAAGCCCATCAAAAAACCGTCCGGATCCGCGGCAAAAAACGCACTTAGATCATCAATACCGGGGTTCCACCCTTCTCCCGCCGCCCACTCAACAGCGGTCGAGAACTCCGCCTCTCTGGCCTGACGAATAACGATATCCGTCATGCGACGCGGGTCCCACGTCCCGATCCTGCCCAGCGATCGGCATTGGCCGCGCGCAATCCCTCGGCCAGCGCGATCGCCACCGCAACGCCGTCGATCACCGGCAGTCGGAAGCGATCGGAAAGGGTCAATGCGAGGTCGGCCATTCCGGCGCATCCAAGCACGATTGCGTCGGGCTTGTCATCCTCGAGAGCGGCGGCGATTTCTGCTGCGATAGTCTCGCACGACACGTCCTTGTCCGTCTCAAGCGACAACACCGGCACCTCCGACGCACGCACCTTGCCGCAGCGGGCGGCAAATCCATAAGCTGCGAGATTGGCCTCGATCACCGGCACCGAGACGCCGAGCGTCGTCACCACCGAAAACCGCTCGCCGACGAGCATGGCGGCATGAAACGCGGCTTCGCCGATCCCGATGACAGGCACCGGTGAGCGCGTTTTAAGCGCCATCAGCCCGGTATCGTCGAAACAGGCGATTATGCAGGCGTCATAGCCGCCCTTTTCGACCACTTCGGCCTGGAATAGGCGAAACAGGCCCGGAAGCGCAGCCGCTCCGTCTTCCGCGCCCTGAATGGCCGACGGCGTGTCGGTCGGATTGACTGCGGTGATCGTCGTCCCCTGCCCGGCCACAGCTTTCGCCGCCGCCTCTATCGTACGCGTCATCGAAGCTGTCGAATTGGGATTGATGACAAGTATGTGCATGGATCAGACCATGCCCTTGCCGGCATCCGAACCCAGGCGCGCACGCCGCCGGTTGAGGACCAGAACCGTGATCAGAAACACCGCGATGATGATCAGCGAGAATCCCGTCGTAAGCGTGCCAAGCGCGAATATCACCGGCGTGGTCACATTGGTGGTCATGCCGAAGATCTCAAGCGGCAGGGTGTTGTAGCTGCCTGCCGTCAGCAAAGTCCGCGCGAACTCGTCATAGGAAAGCGTGAACCCGAACAGCGCCACGCCGATCAGCATCGGTGCGATGATCGGTAGCACGACATGCCAGATGGTCTGCCATGCGGACGCGCCTTGGTCGCGCGCCGCTTCCTCGTAGCTCTTGTCGAAGCGATTGAAGACCGCGAACATGATCAGCAGACCGAAGGGCAACGTCCAGGTCAGCTGGGAGCCGAAGCCGGATGTCGACCAGTGAACGGTGAGACCGGATTGCGAGAAGATAAGCCCGACGCCGAGCGAAATAAGGATCGAAGGGATCACCAGCGAGGTTATGATCAAGTAGAAGATGACGGCGGACCCTGGAAAGCGCTTGCGGAATGCGAGCCCGCCCATCACCGAAACGACGACCGTCGTGACCATGACCATCAGGCCGAGCACGAAGGACCGGGCGAAGCTGCCCCAGATGTCACCGACCGCCTGTTGCTGGAAAAGCTCATGGAACCAGTGCAGCGAAACCCCGCGCATCGGGAAGGTCAGTCCGCCCTGCGGACCCTGGAAGGACAGGATCGCGATCGTGATCGTCGGCCCGTACAGGAAGATCAGGAACAGAACGAAGAAGGCGGCCAGAAAATAGAAGGAACGCGGTCTGGCTTCCATGATCAGAGCTCCTTCCGGATGTCGACGAAGTGTAGCATTACAGCAATCACCAAAAGCACCGTCATCAACAGGATTACCGCTGTCGCGCAGGCCGAGGGATATTGCAGCAGGCCGATATCGTTCGAGATCAGCCGGCCGACATTGGCCTTCTGCGAGCCAGACATGAAACGCACAGTGATGAAATCGCCCATTACCAGCGTGATGACGAAAATCGAACCGATCATGATGCCCGGCTTTGTGAGCGGGATGATCACATTGGTCAGCGTCTGGAAACCGGTCGCACCATTGTCATAGGCCGCCTCGAGCAAAGACTTGTCGATGCGCATCATGGTGTTGAAAATCGGCACCACCATGAAAAGCGTATAGAGATGCACGAAGGCGAGGATAACGGCGAAATCCGAGTAGAGCAGCCACTCCAGCGGCTGATCAATTATGCCGAGATCGATCAGCGTGGAGTTGGCGATGCCGTTGCGCCCGAGGAACGGAATCCAGGAAATCATGCGAATGATATTCGAAGTCCAGAACGGGATCGTGCACAGCAGGAACAGCGCGATCTGCCAGACCAGCGATCGTACATGGAAAGCCAGGAAATAGGCGATCGTGAAGCCGATCAGCAGCGTCGCCGCCCAAGCGATCACCGCATATTTAATGGTATTGAGGAAAACCTGATAGGTGACCGGGGAGGTAAGCAGAAATTCGTAGTTGTCGAACTGGAAGGCCGGATAGATCGAATATTCCGTCGCGCCCCAGAAACTGACGATGACGATCGTCACGATGGGCAGGAGCAGAAAGAAGAACAGGATCAGCGCCAACGGCAGCGACATAAGCCAGCCGCTCAACGCATTGGACAGGCCATGCGATTGGCGTTTGGTGGTCGGCGCGGGCATTGTCACCTCCAAGGGTATGGTCTGGGTCTGCTCCGACATCTGGGTCTGGTCCGATTTGGGCTATCCGTTTGAATCCAGGAAACGGCGCCCCGGAAATAGGGAAAAACCGGAGCGCCGCGATCTCACCGCGTTAGGCCGCGATGAATTCGTTCCACTTGCGCACCATGTACTGGTTCTCGTCCATGACGGCGTTCCAGCAGGCCACGGCACCCATGCGGTCATAGAAGGAACCGCCGTCGCGGGTTTCGCCGGCCTCGGCCAGCTTGTCGCCGGTCGGGCTGGTGATGACGTCGGTCGCTTCCTTGCCTTCGAACCAGTAGCCCCATTCGTTCTCGCTCATGAACTCCTTGGAGGTTTCCGGCACGGCCGAGTAGTATCCCTGGCGCATAAGGTAGCCGCCGACCCAGCCGGACAGGTACCAGTTGATGTATTCGTAGGCTGCGTCGAGCTCGAGGCCGGAGAGACTCTTCGACAGGCCGATGCCGCCGCCCCACGAACGGTAGCCTTCCTTGAGCGGCTGGTAGACGCATTGAATACCGCGCGATTTGACCGCGGTGATGGCCGGCGACCACATGGACTGGATAACGACTTCTCCCGATGCCATCAGGTTGACGGACTCGTCGAAGGTCTTCCAGAAGGCGCGGAACTGGCCGTTCTTTTTGGCTTCCGTGAAGATCGCTATGGTCTTGTCGATCTCCTCGCGGGTCATGTTGCCCTTGTCGCCATAGGCGATCTCGCCCATCGCTTCGCAAACCATCGCCATGTCCATGATGCCGATCGAGGAGATGTCGAGGATCGAGGCCTTGCCCTTGAATTCGGGATTCAATAGTTCGGTCCAGCTCTCGATCGGACGGCCGATCAGGTCGGGACGGATGCCGAGCGTGTCGGCATTGTAGATCGTCGGAATGAGCGTCATCCAGCCGGTCTCTTCCTTGGCAAACGTCGTGCCGTCCGGCCCGTCGACGAAGCCGACCGAGTGCGGCGCGGTGCCTTGTGCGATAACGCTTTCCGGCGTCAGCTTGCCCGATTTGAAGATGCCGACGATCTTGTCGTAATTAGCGATCTTCGAGGTATCCATCGCCTGAAGGTTGCCCGTCGGCCAGACCTTTTTGCAGATCCAGTACTCGATGTCGGCAATATCGAAGCTGTCCGGCTGTGTCGCGGCGCGCTGCGTCACGCTGTCGGAATCCAGTGCGGTCATTTCGAGCGTGAAGCCGAGGTCTTCCTTCACCTTCTGCGCGACGTCGTTGAGGTTGGACACGCCGGTGCCGAACTGGCGAAGCGTCACGTCCTTGATATTCTGCGCCCAGATGGTCGGGAATCCGGTGATCGCGCCGGATCCAAGTGCAGCGCCGGCCGTGGCCGCCGCGCCCTTGAGGACCGAACGTCGGCTGACGCCCTTCTTGTCCTGTTTCGTGGTCATGGTAGGTGCTCCTTTTCCCTGCGATGACTGGCTGTCGGCGGGATGCCTTCAGCCGGTTTACGGCCTAGGCCGCAAGCGAGTGGGCGTGCTCCGGCTTCCATTTAAGAAAGACGGACTGGCCGATTTCGACTGGTTTGGCGAAGAATGCGGTATCGCCGACGCTGACCGTCAGCTCTCCGGCATCCGGCGCTTCGACGGTGACGTTGACCATCGTGCCGAGATATTCGACAGCGCGGACGGTCGCCGGCATGGCCTGTCCCTCGGGCTGATCCTGCAGGATCGACATGCGGTCCGTGCGCACGGCCATCTTGCCGTGGGTTTCACCGAGAATGTTATGGCCGCCGATGAAGCGCGCGACGAACTCCGTGCGCGGTGCATCGAAGACTGTCTGCGGCGGGCCGTCCTGTTCGATGCGACCGCCATTCATGACGATGATGTGGTCGGCGAGCGCCAGTGCCTCGTCCTGGCTGTGCGTGACATGGATGAAGGAGATGCCGAGCTCGCGCTGCAGCCGCTTCAATTCTGTGCGCATGCGAATGCGAAGGAACGGGTCGAGCGCGGAAAGCGGCTCGTCGAGCAAAAGGATTGACGGCTTGGTGATCAGGGCGCGCGCCAACGCGACGCGTTGTTGTTGGCCACCGGAAAGCTGTGTAGGCAGTCTGTCGCCATAGGGCGCCATGTCTACCAGCTCGAGAAGCTGACGGGCTTCAGCCTGGCGCGTCTTCTTGTCGACGCCCTTCATCTTCAGGGAGAAGGCGACATTGTCGACAACGCTCAGATGTGGAAACAGCGCATAACTCTGAAACATCATCGCCGTGCCCCTCCGCGCCGGCGGCAGATCGGTGATGTTGAGGCTGTTTTGAAGAATGTCGCCCGAAGACACCGTTTCGTGTCCGGCGATCATCCTCAATGTCGAGGACTTGCCGCAACCGGACGGTCCGAGCAGGCAGGCATAGGTTCCGTTGGGGATCGTCTGGTCGATTGCCTCGACGGCGACCGTATCGCCATAGCGTTTGGTAAGTTTGATGAGTTCAAGCGCCGATTTCGCGGACATGTGAGAGCTCCCTGCAAAGTCACGACTGGCTTTGCAAACCGCGTGCCAATTTCAGACCTCGATTTAACCATATGTTTTTATGAGGAATTTTCTTTCGGCAATTTTTCTGAGCCCATCCCGCGCCCAATATTTGAGCATATGGGATACACTCTGCACAGTTTTTGTATACGATTTTGCCATTGATTGAATCGCATAGGGGGCGTAACTGATTAACCGGGCGTTCCTGCCCGATAACACTGGTTCAGGGGCAATGAACACAATCCCGGCAGACCTGCACGGAACCTACTCCCTCCCGCCCGGACGGGCGCTGGACATTTGTTATCAATTGGAAGCGGCCATCCTGCAGCACCGCATTCGTCCTGGCATGAAGCTGGCCGAGGACGAGGTTGGCGAGACATTCGGCGTCAGCCGAACAGTCGCGCGCACCGCTCTCCAGGCACTCGCGCATGGCGGTCTGGTGACGATCGAGCGCAATCGCGGCGCCTTCGTATCACGACCGACGATCCGGGAAGCCCATGAGGTTTTCGAGGCGCGTGCGCTGATAGAGCCCAGGATCGCCCGCATGGCCGCGGCGGCAATGACGGCGGAGCAGCTTGATGGCCTTCACCGCCATGTCGACGCCGAGCACGAGGCGACACGGCGCGGCGATATGGGCGTCGCACTGTCCCTCTCAGGCAGCTTTCACACGGCGATAGCCGAGATCGCCGACCAACGTGTTCTCACCCAGATTTTGCGGTCTCTCGTTTCGCGCTCGTCACTGATCATCGCGCTTTACTGGCACCGCCGCGATACCGCCTGCGAAAGCCATTCGCATCATGCCCTGCTCGGCGCCTTTTCCCGAAACGACGCGGCGCAGGCCGAGGAGATCATGAAAAGCCACATTGTGGACCTGCACTCCGGCCTCGACCTTGTCGACAGGCCCGAAGAAGCCCCCTCCCTCGCCGACGTCTTTGCGGCGGCCAAAGCCTAACCAGTTGAAGCGGCCGCTTGGGCCTTTCGCGGTTTCGGGTCCGCCGCCGGGACGAAGAACAGCGCAGCGGCTATCGCCAAACCAACAACCGTGCTCATCCATTCCGGGAATCCTACCAGCAAGCCGGCTGCGAACAGCGGCAGCCGCGTCCATGTCCGCAACGCACCGCGATATGGAAGTTCTCCCTCCGACGCACCCGCTATCATAATGACCGCGACGATGTTCAATACCGTCCACACCGCTGTTTCCCAGAGCGGTCCCTGGAAAATGAGGGCCGGCTCGAACAGGAAGAAGATCGGCAAAACATAGAGCACGACCCCCAATCTCGCCGCATGCATGCTCGTATGCAGTGCGTCCGACCCGCTGATCCGGGATGCCAGGAAAGCGGCGAGAGCAACCGGCGGCGTGATCGCGGCAAGCGAGGCGTAATAGGCGATGAACATGTGTACCGCCAGCGTGTTAAGACCGGCAATCTGCTCCAGAGCTGGCGCCAGCGTCAGCGCCAGCATCAGATAGGCGGCGACTATCATGCCGAGCATGCCGAAGATCATGCAGACCACGATGCCGATCGCCAGAACGGGAACCACATTGTCGCCGCCCATCCGCACGAGGCTTGCAGCGATCACCGGCGCCACGCCGGTGGCCATCAGACCACCAAGGATGAAGCTTGTCGGTAGCAGCAGCCCCATCGTTTGGCTCAGCAGCTTGGATATCTGGTAGAAAAGCTCCGGAACGCGGCGGATTTCCAGCCGCAACTTCGGATGCAGCGTCGTCAAGACCAGCAGCAGCCCGGAGGCGTAGAAGGGAGTGAGCCGCTCCCACCGCATGATCACCAATCCCCAGACCAGGAAGGCAAGGACAATCAGGAAAGGCCAACCGTCCTTCAGCACCCGACCAACCTTGGGCAGGTCTTCACGCGCCATGCCCTCGATGTTGTTACGAAGGGCGTAACCATGCACATGCATGTAGAGGCCGAAATAATAGAGCACTGCGGGAATGACCGCCGCCAGAACGATTGTGCCGTAGGATATGCCGGTGAAGTCGGCCATGATGAAGGCGACGGCACCCATCACCGGCGGCATGATCATCCCGCCCGTCGACGCGCAAGCTTCCAATGCGCCGGCATAGTAAGCCGGGAAGCCGGCCTTCTTCATCGCCGGGATGGTCACCGAGCCGGTGCCGACGACGTTGGAGAAGATGCTGCCCGAAAGCGAACCGAAAAAGCCCGACGCCAGCACAGACACCTTGGCGGGCCCGCCTCGCGCAGTGCCCATCATGGCCAGCGCCAGATTGAGAAAGAACTCGGCAGCCCCGGTCGCCACCATGAGCGCGGCGAGAAGCAGGAATCCGATCAGTGTTTCGGCCACGACACGGGTCACGACCCCGAGCATGGCGTCGTTGGAGAAGACGTTGAAGGCGACCGTGCGAGCGAACGATGTGGGCGGGCCCCAGAAGATACCGGGCATGTAGAAAGCATATACCGGGTAAAGAGACAGGACGAGAACGATCACCAGGAAGACCACGCCGCCCGAACGGCGCGCGCCTTCCAGGATGAGCAGGTAGAGCCCCACCGCGACGACCAGTTGCCAATCCTCTCTGACCGGCACCCAGGTGCCGAACACGAGCTGCCGCGCGAAATAGGCCATGATGAGACACAAGACGGCGATGGCGATGGCCGGCGCATAGCTCGCCCAGGTGACCCCTTTTTCGCCCTTCCATGCCGGCAGCAGCAGGTACACGACAGGAAGGAACGCCGCCATCAGGAGGAAGTAATAGGTCAGGTCGAGCAGCGGAAAGATCGAGAATATGTAGCCGATTGCCATCAGCACCCCGCCAGCCGAGGCCACCAAGACCAGCGCCCTGACCCAGACCGGCATCGACATCCAGCGGTCCTCGGAGGGATCGCGCATATCCTCCGGTACGACGTCCGGGTTTGGTTCTATCGCAGACGAAGTGTTGTCGGTGTTCATTCTCGCACCTTGGCTCTTTCTGGCCGTATCCGCTTGATCGGAGGCCGTCGGCAATCGCTGAGCACCCGCGCCGGCCAATATCGGCGACGCGGGTCTGTATTCTGAGAGAACCGGCTAGCGACCTAGAGATCGCCCACCATGTTGGCGTAGTTCTTGGTTACGCCGGCGTCAGCCTTCGCCTTTTCCCAAAGTACCTTGAAGTCCTCGCTCTCCGGCGAAACTTCGATGCCCTGGGCGTCCGCTTCGGCGATAGTTGACTGCCATAGCGCAACGCGATCGGTCGCGAGCTTCACCAAAGCGTCCTGGCGAGCCTGGTGCTCGTCGGTCCAGATACCCTTTTCCTTCAAATACCGGATCGCGCCTTCATGCAGCGGCTGCAACGCGCCCGCATCGACGAACGTCCTTAGGCTTTCCACGCTCATCATGTGCGCGTGCTGATAGTCGTCCTTGAAGTCCTCGTAGTGCTCGTCGAGCCACTTCAGCAGGTGATAGACGAATTCCGGATCCGCGTCGGCGCGCACATGGTTGGCTTGGAAGGCGTGGTCCATGTATATTCCAATCGCACTCTTCGTGCCGGACGAGGTGACCGCCGGCACGTAACCCACGGCCAACTTCCGGTAACGCGCATAGGCCTCCGGATCCTCTTCCTTCTTGGGCAGCTCCAGCCATGTAACGCCGCCGGGAGTCGCTTCGGCCTCGTAGCTTGTGCCGGAAAGTGGCGAGGTAAACGCAACCTCGGCTCGTCCCTCGGTGACGACAGCTGTATTGGCGCCGTAGTTGCTGGTTTCGACCTTGTTGGCGTCGTCGCCGGTGAGGCCGTTATAGGAAAGAAGCGCTTCCATTCCGCCTGCGAGGAAGGACGAGGACGCGGTGTAGGCGACGGCCGTATCCTTGTTAACATCGGTGAAGCTCTTCACCTTGCCATCATTCCTGACGATGTAGCCCCAGGGCGTGATCAGGTTCATCGTTGCCACGCGAGTGTCGGACGGACCACCACGGCGCGTCATGAAGCCTTCGGCGGCATCCATCTGGTCAAAGTAGTCTGACGCCTGCATAAGCGCGATGTCGCCCTCGCCCGAGTTTAGCCATTCCGGCCGGGCGTAGCCGTTGGGTGCGGGCTTGATCGCGACGCGTATGCCGGTCTGCGCGGTGAACTCGGTCGACCAGGCCACCGCGAGAGAATGGTTCGCGGAGCCGACGATGGGCGTGATCACGCTGAAATAGGCCGGCCACTTGTAGTCGTCCTCGGCCACGGCGCTGCCAGCGCCGGCAGATAAGCCGAGCGCCATGGCGGACCCCATGACGAACCTTCTGGTGAATTTTTGCATGCTCTCCTCCTTGTAGTTGGGCAGCGCATCCACCACCCGGTGATCGGCGATGCGCATTCCTCCTTGCACCGCCTGTTAATTTTCTATCGCCTATCGCTTGGTGATCGTGACCACCCCCGCGTCGGCGTCGACCTCGACAAGGTCTCCGGTTTCGATGAGTTCGAAGACATCTCCGTCGAGATCGGTCACCGTGGGAACGCGCGATACGACCGCGCCGAGCGCGATCTTGGTGGTCATCCGCGTGAAGATCATCGCCGCGGGCGCGGTGCCGTTGAGCCGGCACATGTGCCAATAGGCAGACCAGCCGGACGATCCTTTTGCGCCTGGGAAAACCAGAACCTTGCCCGCGAAGCTGACGCCATTGAGTTGATGATGCAGTTCGATGACCGAACCTTCTCGCTCATTGATGCCGCCCCAGCCAGAGATCGTCTGCGTGGAGACCAGCGCTTCCGCTGTCGCCTTGCCGCCGACGACCTTTCGGCCCTTCAGCGTGATCACACGCGGTTTTGCTTGTGCTTCACTCATTGCACCACTCCCAGCCATTCGCCAGCGATCGCTGAATTGACGCATTGCTCGACCGAACCGAACCAGCCCTGCACCTTGGCGATCGCAGGCAAGTAATGTGCCTGCTTGGCGCTGTCGGTGGCAATCACGCGGGTGCCGGCCGGCACCTTGCGCGAGATTGACGGACAGGTGTCGCTCATCACCACGCCGCCGGCCGCCTCGATGATCGCGGTATAGCCCGACCGGTCGGCAACCTGTCGGATAGCGCTCGGCGTGTGTACCCACAGTTCCGTGTCAGAATGGATGCGCTTGCCGTCGAGCAGTTCCGCGATCAGCGCCATTTGCTCGATCGAATTGTGCGGACAGCCGAGCATGACGAAATCGAGCTTGCGGTCGCTGGCATTCTGCAGCCGCTCCCAAGTCCGCCTACGCTCGGCAGCGCCGTAGACGGCCGGCTCCGGCCGAGCATTCGGCCCGAACGCGGCGTCCAGCGACGCCGCCTCGGGTGTAATGCCCGGCATGTGATAGAGTTCAACCCCGCCTGACGAGGCCGCCGCCGCACCGAAATGCTTCAGTTTCACCAGCGAGGGTTGGTCCGTCAGTCCCTCGAAGGCCGGGATTTCTTCCTCCACGGCAAAGCCTGTGAAGTAGCCTAGCACGCCCCATTCCGCCATGTCGCCGACCTCAGTCTCGACGCGAATCAGATGCTGGGCAAACCGGTTTTCCGGACAGTGCAGACCCCAATATGGAATGCGTCCCGTCAGCGCCGCCGCGCCGGTGCTTTCCTTGCCCTCAACATTGGTGCGGGCACCGAGCACGGAATTTGCGTAGATGACCGCCGAGGATTCCATCCAAGCGCAATGCTCGCCCATCACGGGCACGTTTCCGACCTGATAAGGCGTACATGTACACATGAGGTTGATGCCGCGCTTGCCGAGATATTGTTCGGAGCGCAACTGGAGATCGGCCAGTTCCGGGTCGACACCCTGCGTCGCAAAGTTGTCATTGTCGATGCCTGTGATCAGTTGGCACGTCGGCACCGCAACATGCGGGATCTCGATGACATCGTCGCTGTCGAGATTCAGCTCGGAAAAGACGCGATCGAGGCTGTCTTCCGCGATTTCGCGCACCGACGGAGTCGAAGCGTTAAAAGCACCGGCGACATTACGGGTCTCGACAAGGCGTTCCGCGCCGAGCGCTTCGCCATAGCGTACCAGCAGGTCCATCGCCCGTGCAGCAGCCTCGCCATGCCCTCCGTCAAGCATTGCCCGTTCATGATCCGTCAGCCGCATGGGCCTCCTCCCCGATTTGATTCCCTCCCGGGACGTAATCCGTCACGCATGACGGATGCGCGCCATGTATACAGCGGCCATCATCACTTTAAACAAAAATTCGCTGGTGGAAACAGTGAATCGCACATCTCTTGATTTGGAAGGGATCCATCAAAACGCCTGAATTCCGGCATTTTCTCAGGATGAAAAAGAGCTTTCGCGATTTGAGCGGAATTATAGGCAGGGATATTCTTTCCGTCGCGAAACGAAGCCTCAATATGCTTCAGATGTACACGAGACGGCCATCCGCGCCGCGGGGCGCCCATCGCTATAGAGCAAAAAGAGGCCGCAGCCTCTGAACTTCCGGCAGCCCCGAATCGAGGCTGCCGGACTTGCTTTTTTGGATTCGAGCCATCAGTTGGCGCGATAGCTGGTCCTTGCCTTTTCAACCAGCGGCGCCGCCTGCACGGTTGCGCGGATCTTGACCTGAACGTGGTCTTCGACCTGCAACTTGGAGGACGGCGTGTCTTCGCCCCACACCAGGGTTACCTCGGTGCCGGGCTCCGCGAAGGCGGCATCGATCACGCCGAGCGAGAGCATGGCCCGCTCATTCGCCGAATAGCCGCACCAGGTCGACTGCCCGACGATCTTTCCGTCGACTTCGATGCGGTCGGCGTGGAACGTGTCGTAAAGCGACATCGGCAGGTTGATGAACTTGGCGCCCGGCCCCTCGTGGAACATCGAGCCATAGGCTGCTGCCGTGTCATCGCCATTCCAGACGAAAGTGACCTTCTTGCGCTTCTGCGTCACGCCGTCCGCGACCATCTTCTCCAGCGCCTCGCGGCCGATGAAATCATGATCGAAGGCAACGATACGGCCGTAATCGAGATCGTAAGGCGTGAAGTAGTAGTCCTCGATGTTCTCGGAATGGAAGCTGCCGCCGAGCGGAGAGATCGTCTCGTAGGCGTTCTCGTCGAGCCAGCGACGGTAATCGGCGAGCCGCTCGTCGGTATAGATCGCGGGCAGCGGGCGCGGCAGCCAGCCGGATTCGAGCGCATTGGTATGATACGCCCGGCCGCCGACCTGGGTAAGGCCGTGCTTCTTGCCGGCTTCGAGGATCGCGGAATAAACTGCATCCTTGTCTTCCCACGGCCCCCAGATTTCGAAACCGGGCTCGCCCGCCATGCCATGGCGCAGCGCGCGCACGGTTTTGCCGGCGATCGTGAAGCGGGTCATGTAGAAGAATTTGAGTTTCGGCGGCTCCTCGCCGGTCGCGTCGCGGATGACGTCCATCGCGCCCGGACCCTGGATCTGGTAGCGATAATTGACCGGATCGCCCTTGCGTACCGCCGAGTTGTCGTCGCGCCAGATACGGACGTCGTAGCCGCCGGTGACCGCATGGTAGTGCATCCAGTTGATGGATGGCGGAATGCCGACTGCCTGATATTCGTCCTCTTCGAGGTGGAACAGGATGTTGTCGCCGATGACGTAGCCGTCATGGTTCACCGCCACGAACTGCTTGGCCATGTCGACCGGGAATTTTTCGACGGAGTTGACCGCGAGGTCGCGGATCAGCTTGAGCGCATCCGGCCCCTTGATGTTCAGATCGGCCATGTGATGGCACTGGTCGTACAGGACCGCCGTGCGCCGCCAGGCGAGCTGTTCGTCGCGCCAGTTGGTGAATTCCTGCACGACGCGCGGCACCACCGAAGGCGGCGTTTGCGACTCCCACAAGAGTTTGACCGGGCTGCCGGCTTCCTTGATCGCTTCTTCGAGATTCTTTGCCAAGACTGGATCCTCCCATTGCAATGGTCTGCGACCGATTGGTCGGGGGGCAGTCTTGACCTCTCTCCCAAATTTGTAAAACATGTTTTTAAGATGAAACACCCAAGGAAAACTGTGGATGGCTTCGATTCCCTTCACGATCAGGCAGTTGGAATATTTCAACGCCATCGCGAGCGAAGGCTCCCTCGCCGCGGCCGCTCAACGTTGCCTGGTTAGCGCATCGGCACTGGCGCTGGCCGTCGACGAACTGGAACAGCATCTACGGTTGCAGCTCTTCGTGCGTCGCAAGGGCAAGGGCGTGGTTCTGACACCTGCGGGCGCCCGGCTGTTGTCGCACGCAAGACGGGTATTGCAGGGCGCAGAGTCGCTCGCGGAAAGCGCGTGGCAGGCTTCATCCAGCCTTAGCGGCCGCTTCGCCATCGGGTGTTTCTCGACGCTGACGCCCTTCCTGCTGCCCGGTATCATGGAGGTGTTTCAGCGCCAGCACCCCGAACTCGAACTCGACCTCACCGAAGCGACCGCTCCCGAATTGGCGGAAATGCTGCTGCAAGGCCGGATCGACGTCGCGCTCCTCTACGACACCGACGTGCCGCCGCAGCTTGCATTCGACCCGCTGGCCGAGGTGCGGCCTTACGTGATGGTCTCGGCAGCCCATCCGCTCGGCGGCCGCAAGAGCATCCATCTCGGCGAACTCGTTTCAGAGCCGATGATCCTGCTCGATGTGCATCCGTCGCGCCCGAACACCGAGCACATCTTCAATGCTTTGAAGCTGAAACCGCTGATTGGCCACACCACCACGAATTTCGAACTCGTTCGCTGCCTGGTGGCGCGGGGGCTGGGTTATGGCGTTCTCTTCCAGCGACCGCTCACGCCCATGACCTATGACGGCAAACCGCTTGTCGTTCTCGAAATCGACGACAGGATACCGCTGACATCCGTTGGCCTCGCGCGCCCCGCCGGCGCGCCCGTCACGGTGCGCCATCGGGCGCTGATGGACTATCTCACCAGGGCGACAGCCGGCGCCTCGACCTAGATCGACATCGACAGCCGCTCGCTGGCCGACTGCAGCTGCTCTCCGATTTCGCCGAGGCTCCGGACCGCGCGCGGAAAGAAGGTCATGCCCAGAGTCCCCATGAGGACGCCGCCGAGGATGATCGGGGCCGCGATCGATTGCGTCTCGGGCTCCGTCTGCCTGTCGCGCACCGCATATCCCCTGCGCCGGACCTCATCCAGAACCGGCTCCATCTCGTTTTGTATTTCGTCCGCCGTTCCAGCGTATCGGCCGGAGCGGTCGAGCATGTCCCAGACGCGCATCAGTTCCGCCTCCTCGCAAAAGGCGAGCCATGCGCGGCCATGGGCGCGGGTCAGGAGATCGAGACGCCGGTTGATGGTGGAATGCTTGTGCGATAGCGGGCTGGCCGGAATGGTGGAATACCGCACCACCATCGCATCAACATCGAAGCTGCATATCGCCGACGGCCATTTCAGCTTGCGTGTGAGCTCGTCCGCGGCTTCGCGCGCCGGCCGGAAAATTTCCGGCAGACCGTGGAAGCCGGAAGACAGTGACAGCACCTTGTGGGTCAGGCAATAGCCCGCCCAGCGCGATATCTTCTGGACATATCCGGCACCGCACAGTGTCTCCAGTATGCGGACCAGGGTCGGCATGGGAATGCCCGTCGCCTCGTGGATATCGGAGACCCGCCGCACCGGGTAGCGGTTCAGTTCCTCGAGCACCAGCAAGGTCTTTTCGACCGACTTGATCGGACCGTAGGAGCTTTTTTCCGCTCCGGACTCCTCTGCGATATCGTCAAGCCACAGCGTGTCGGTCTGAACGGTCATCAGGTTCCCCGGAAAGGATTGAAATTTCATATTGTGAAATTTTATCGGGAACATCAACGACCGTGCGCGAAATGATGTAGGTCTGCCGGAAAATGCCTTGTGATGCGATCGCTCCAATAGCGCCGCGCACGAAAGCTCCGGGAGGCTCACTGATGAAGTTCGGCACCATCAACCTGAACGGCAGGCCGTGTCCGGTCGTCGCGGGCAGCGACGGCGCGCCCCGGCCCCTCTCCGACGTCTGCGAGATGGCGGGCGTTGCCGCCCCCGCCACCATCCTCGATCTCGTCGGGACCGCGGGCGATGATTCGACATGGCGGGACGCCGTCGCCGCCAATGTGGACAAGACCAAGTCGATCACCGGTCCTATCGATTGGGCCGCGCCGGTCACACGGCCATCGAAGATTATCGGTGTCGCCTTCAACAACCGCGAGTTGGTCAAGAAGGCGCATATCGATCCGGGCGTGCCGAACTTCTTTCTCAAGCCGCCATCGGCGCTCACAGGTCAGGGCCACCCGATCTGCGTGGACCCTGCTTGGGGCGCGGTCATCCCGGAACCGGAAGTCTGCGCGGTCATCGGCCGCCGCACCAAAAATGTCAGCGAGGAAGACGCCCTCTCCTGCGTCTTCGGCTACTCCATCATGAATGATGTGACGTCGCATGGCCTGAAATTCGGCAAGGACTCCATCGCCGTCACCTACGATCCTGACATGGCGCGGCCCGAATTCTACAAATGGCGTCACCTGCATGGCGACGACGACCGCGATGCGTATTATGTTTACCACACCCGCTCCAAGGGCACGGATACGTTCGGCCCAATGGGGCCATGGCTGATCACCCGCGACGAGGTCGCCGATCCGAATGACCTCAAGGTCGTCGCCGATATTGACGGCGAGGTCTTCGCCGAAGACCACACCTCGAACTACCGCTTCTCCATTCAAGCCTGTATTTCGGAAGCGAGCCGCTATTTCACCCTCGAACCCGGCGACGTGATCACTTTCGGCACGACCGGCAAGGGCAAGGGCAGGTTTCCGCGCGGACACAAGAACATATTGCTGGGCGAAATATCCGGCACGATCGGGATTCAAGTCGAGAAAATTGGGCGGCTGGAAAATCCGATCGTCCATATCGGGCGGTCATGAGTTCAACACGGGTGGCCACGGAGGGCGAATGAGATGACCGATAGCGATTCCCGCGTCGCAGACCGTCTGGCGATCATGGCGCTCAATGACGACTTCGCAAGACTGCTGGACCATGGCGACGTTCCGGGCTTTGTCGCGCTGTTTACCGAAGACGTCCGCTACTCCAACGGCCCGCGTGTGCTTTCCGGCCGCGAGGAGATGACCGAGTTCTTTACCGCCCGCGGTGCGCGCGGCCGTGTTTCGCGGCATTTGTATTCCGGGCTCTCAATCGCCTTCGACGGCCCCGACCGCGCCACGGGCTATTCCGTATGGCTTACCTTCGCGGGCGCAGGCGCGCTCCCGATCACGCCGGCCGAACCGTTCCTCGTTGCGGACATTACCGATGTTTATACGCGCGGCCCGCAGGGATGGCGCTTTGCAGAGCGGCATATTGACCCGGTCTTCCGCAACGCCGGGATCGCCGGTCCGGAAGGAGACGGCCGATGAGCGATGGATATGTCGATATCGGATCCGGCAATTTGTGGGTGAAGGACGAGGGAAACGGCCCTGCCATTGTCTTCCTGCACGGCTTTTCTTTTGACCATCGCCAATGGGCACCGCAGATCGAAGAGCTCGCGGCCGATTTCCGCTGCATCGCCTATGACCTGCGGGGTTTCGGTCGCTCAGCTCCGCCTGACACACGCTACGACCACGTACTTGACCTGCACGCTCTCCTCGGCGCGCTCAATCTCGATGCTCCGGCTCTCGTCGGACTGTCGCTCGGCGCCAATGTCTCCATGGCCCATACGGCCCGCTATCCGCAGGTTGCATCGAAACTGGTGCTTGTATCTTCCGGCCTGCCGGGCTTCGCATGGAGCGAACAACGGCCGCCCGAGGCCGCGAAGGCCTATGCCGACGCCCATGGCGCGACAGCAACTAAGGAATTCTGGCTCGCTCAATCGCCATTCGACTCCCTGCAGGATTACCCGGATGCGAAATCCGCCGTTCACACGATGGTGGCTGACTACAGCGGCTGGCACTGGGAGAATTCCGATCCGCGCGACTTTAATCCGCCTGGCCAGGATCCGAATTCGGTAACTTGCCCCACTCTGGTGGTGCGCGGCGCCCGCGACATGCAGGGCTATCGCGACATCGCAGAGGTGCTGGCCAAGACGATCCGAGGCGCCTCCCTCGTGACCTTCGAGGAGGCCGGCCATATGCTGACAATGGAAGAGCCCGAGCGCTTCAATGCGCTTCTGGCCAAATTCATCGCTTCGCAGGAGGAAATGTCGTGAGCAATTCCGTCCCGTTCAATCTCGATCCGCCCGGCACCTATATCTATGACGGTCCGGCTTCGACGCGCGGATACAAGTTGACCAAGTTCGGCCTAAGTCTTCGCAATCCGGAAAATCGTAAGACGTTCCTTGCCGATGAAGCTGGCTACATGACGGAGTTCGGCCTATCGGAGGACGAAATTGCCATGGTCCGTGCACGCGACTGGACAGGCCTGATCAAGGCGGGCGGTCATCTGCAATCCATGCTCAAGGTCGCAGCGACTGTCGGGGAGAATCTCTGGCACATCGGCGCCCACAACGCTGGCATGAGCGCTGAAGAACTTCAGGCGCTCTGTCCACGCAAGGTCACTGCGCTTCCGGGAGGTGACGACTGATGTCACGCGTCATTGGCGGCTTCGGCATATCGCACACACCGTCCATGGGGATGGAGTACGACAAGGGCATGGCGCAGGGCTTCGATCCGCGCTGGCAGAAATGGTTCGACGGCACGCGCCGCCTCAAACAGTGGCTGGACGAGACGAAACCGGACAAGATGGTCATCGTCTATAACGACCACCTCAACCATTTCGATTTCGACGCCTATCCGACCATTGCCATCGGCGTCGCGCCGGAATTTCGTCAGGCTGACGAAGGTTGGGGACCCCGCCCCTTCCCGTCGCTCGTCGGCGATGTCGATCTCGGCTGGTACATGACCAACAAACTGGTGCGCGGCGGTTACGATCTTACCGTGTGTCAGGACCTTGCGATCGACCACGGCATCTATTCATGGCTGCCCTATGTGATGGATACGCCCTGGGATACGCCCATCGTGCCGATCGCAATCAACATGGTTCGCCATCCGATCCCGACATCGGAGCGGTTGCATGGACTGGGCAAGGCGATCCGCGCCGCGCTCGAAGACGACGGAAGCAACGACCGTATCGCCGTGGTCTCGACCGGAGGCATGTCGCACCAGATATCCGGCGCGCGTTTCGGCATCGCCAACGAGACGCTGGACGAGTGGTTCCTGTCGAAAATCGGCAACGATTTCAGCGAGCTGATCGACCTGCCGCAAGAGGAACTGATGCGGCTCGGCGGCACCGAGGCTGCGGAACTCGCATTGTGGTTCTCGATGCGCGGCGCGCTCTCGGACAATATCAGCGAAGTCTATCGCTATTACACATTTCCGGCGATCACCGGATGCGGCGTGATCGTCTTCGACGACCACGCAGTCTGACTTCGCCCCCTTTCCCGATCATTGCTGCAGGCCGGGCTTCAGGTCTGCGGCGATCCGCGCGATCAGGTCGCGAAACCACCGATGCGCAGGCGTATTGTGCGTACGCCCTGCCCAGGACATCTCGACCGGAAATTCGCGGTGAAACGGCGCCGGGATAACCGCGAGGTCGGGAAATATTCTGGCCACGCCGTCTGTCGCGGTCAGGACGAGATTGGTATCTGCGATAATCCTGTCGATATCGGCGAATGACGGCAGTTCCAGCGATGCTTCAAGGGGCACGCCGAGTCGATCCAGGACTTCTGTGAAACCGGGGCGCCAGCCGATCGAGGGTCGCACGACGACATGTCGAGCGCGCGCATAATCGTCCAGCGTGATGCCGTGGGTGGCGAAGGGCGAATTGCGCGAAACGAAACAGGCATACCGTTCGGTGATCAGCCGCCGGAAATGGAAGCCGGAGGGATGCGACAGCATCGGCGCCACGACGACATCGCACATGCCGTCTTCCAGTTGGCGGTGCCCGTCGGAATTGGCCTGGACGACAGTCAGCCGGACATTTGGCGCTTCGGCGTTGATGTGGCGCATGATCGCCGGCAGGAAAGTCGCCCGTTCGTAGAAATTGCAGGAGAACACCAGCCGATCCGTGGCCGTCGAGGGATCGAAGCTGTCGCTGATCGTCAGCGCCTCGAAGTCGCGAAGCAGCGCTTCCGCGCCCTTTACAACCGCATTGCAACGATCGGTCGGCTCGATATTGCGGCCGAGCCGCACGAAGAGCGGATCGCCGAAACTCTCGCGCAGCCGGTCTATCGTGTAGCTGACGCTCGACTGGCTCAAACCGAGCGCATCGGCCGCGGCACGGATCGAATTGTGTCGATGCACCGTGACCAATGTCTGCAATGCGTGGAAGTCCGTGCGCGACGGGTCGACGTTTCCGCTCATTGGCACCTTTCCGTCCAGTCAGTTTTTTCGGCCTGACTTTACTCGACCGTTCGAAAATGTCGATTGCAGAAAGCGGACCGGCCCCGTTGTTCGGTGGTCTCGGCGGGCGCTATCCAGATGTCCAACCGCGGCAAAGGGAGGAGTTGCCGCGACAGCTCAACGCCCGGCTATTGCCGGTCCGCGGACCTGTCGTCTTGTCCTCCCCGCCAGGAAATCAAGGAGAAGACAATGACAGACAATTCCAAGAAAGGCCTTGAATTACGGCGCGTCATGTTCGGTCGCCAGGGTGCTGACGACCACATCGACAATGCCAGCGACATGATGGCCCCGGTGCAGGACATCGTGACACGTTTCTGCTTCGGCGAGATCTGGCAGCGTCCGCTTCTGGACAAGAAAACCCGCAGCCTGATCACCCTTTCCATGCTGGTGGCGACAGGCCGCTCCCACGAGATCAAGATCCATACCCGCGGCGCCGTCGCCAATGGCGCGACCCGCGAGGAACTCCGCGAACTGTTCATCCACTCGGTTGCCTATTGCGGTATCCCGCTGATGGTCGACGGCATGCGCGCCTGCGAGGAAACCCTCGACGAACTGGGCGTGAAGGCGGCTGACAATGACTGATCGGATCGGATTTGTCGGAATCGGCCACATGGGCGTGCCCATGACGGCCAACCTCGCCGCCAAGGGTCAGCCCCTGACGATCTACGATGTCGATGTGGATCGCGCGAAGGCGCATTCCGAGAAGATCGGCGCAAAGGCTGCTTCCAGCCTCGCCGAACTCGGTAAAGCGAGCGACATCGTCGTCTGCATGCTGCCGACCGGCGCCATCGTGCGCAAGGTCATGGAAACCGGGCTCGCCGATGCCCTGGCGCCCGGCTCGATGGTGATCGACATGAGTTCCTCCGTGCCGACCGGCTCGCGTGAATTGCACGCCTATCTGGCCGGCAAGGACATTCGTTTCGTCGATGCTCCGGTTTCCGGCGCGGTGCCGAGGGCGACCAACGCCACGCTGGCCATCATGGTCGGTGCGGAGAACGACACCGATTTTCAGCGCGCCGAACCCGTCCTCTTGTGCATGGGCGACCGCATCTTCCGCACCGGCGGAATCGGCACCGGCCACGCGATGAAAGCGCTCAACAACTACACCGCCGCCGCGGGCTTCGCCGCAGCGTCGGAGGCGCTGATCCTCGGCAAGAAGTTCGGGCTCGACCCCGAAACCGCGCTCGAGATCATGAACGTGTCCACCGGGCGCAATTTCAGCACGGAATCCACGATCGGCCAGAACGTCCTGAGTGGAACGTTCAAGTCCGGTTTCGGCTTGGCGCTGCTGACCAAGGATGTGAAGATCGCCGCCGAACTCTCGAAGGAACTCGACGCCAACCTGCCGCTCGTCGCCCAGACGATCGCGTGGTGGGAGCGCGCCCTCGAAGAGCTTGGCGGGGAGAAGGACCACACCCAGGCCTACGAGGTCTGGGCCAAGGTCGCCGAAGGGCAATAGCCCCTCGGCGCAGGAGCCGCCCGGCCCGGGCGGCCCATCAAAACGCAGGAGGAGAGCATGACATTCAAGTTCACACGCATGGTCGCGGTCGCGGCCCTGCTCACGCCGGTCCTGCCGGGGCTGGCGCAGGCGGAAGAAGTACTGCGGCTCAACAACTGGCTCCCGCCGGGGCACACGCAGATGACCGGGATCATCGAGCCCTGGATGGCCGCCGTCGAAAAGGCGACCGAGGGGCGCGTGAAGATCGTCAAGACCGACGCTTCGCTCGGAGCGCCGCCGCGCCAGTACGACCTGGCCGTCGACGGGATTGCGGATGTGACGGTCGGCGTGCTCGGCTACACGCCGGGTCGCTTCAAGATGGCCGGCATCGCGGAACTGCCCTTCGTCGGCGAATCCGCATCGGGTCTCTCGAAGGGCCTCTGGACGGTGCATGAGGAGTTCTTCAAGGATGCCGACGAGTACAAGGGCGTCCAGCTCCTTGGCCTCTATGCGAATGCCAGCGGTCACGTCATGACCACCGAGGCGGCCGGCGCGATCGACAGCATCGACGACTATCAGGGCAAGAAGTTCCGCGTCGGTGGCGGTATCGTCCAGCAGGTCAACCCGGCTCTGGGCGGCGTCAATGTCGCGGTGCCCGCCAACGAGGTCTACGAGATCCTCAGCCAGGGCGTCGCTGACGGCACGCTGCTTCCCCTCGAGGCTTATCCGAGCTTCAACCTCAAAGGCGTCATCTCCAACACGCTGACCATCCCCGGCGGGTTCTACTCCTCGGCATGGTTCGTCGTGATGAACAAGGCCAAGTTCGACAGCCTGTCACCCGAGGACCAGGAAGCGATCATGAGCGTTTCCGGCGCGGCTCTGGCCGAACTCGCCGGCACTTCCCAGGATGAAGAGGAGGTCAAGGCGAAGGAGCAGATGGCCGCTGACGGCGTCGTCTTCAACGAGGCCGACGAAGCCTTTCAGGCAGCGGTTCGCGAGCGTCTTGCCGGCCTGGAGGCCGACTGGATCGAACAGGCCGGCAGCCTGGGTGTTGACGGCGAAGCCGCCCTTGTGCGCATGCGCGAGATCGTCTCCGGCGTCGAGAACTGAGCCGTGCGGCGATGACCGAAACACCTGATATGGAGGGCGGCGCCAGCCGCCCTTCTCTGCCCGCGCCGGTCCGCTGGATCGAAGCCGCATTCGCTGCAGCCGCCGCGCTGCTGCTCTTCGCCATGATGGCCATGACATTCGTCGACGTGCTCGGCCGCTACATCTTCAACCATCCCCTCGGTTTCGCTTTCGAGATGACCCAGATCGCAATGGGCGCCATGGTTCTCTGCGCCATCCCGTCCGTCACGCTGCGCGGCCAGCATGTCACCGCCGGCCTGTTCGAGGAAGCGTTCAAGGGCGGATGGAAAAGCATGCGTGACATCGTCGTCGCGCTGGGGATCTGCATTTGCTGCGCGTTCATGGCCTGGCGGCTTTCGCTGCTGGCCGCGCGTTTCGTCAGTTTCGGCGACCGGACCTCGGTCGTGCATTTCCCGATCGGCATTGTCGCTTGGCTCGGGGTTGTCTGTTTCGTGGTTTCCGCGCTTGCCGCGTTCTTTGTCGCGGTTCGCGCGCTCGCGAAAGGCGGCAGCCAATGAATGCCGCAATCGGTTTTATTGCGCTTTTCGCACTGCTGCTTTTCGGCATGCCGCTCGCATTCGCGCTGGGCATTGTCGGCTTCGTCGGCTTCGCCCTGATGGTCGGGCCCCTGCCCGCCGGCGCCATGTCCGCGCAGATTGCCTGGGATACTCTGGCTTCCTATTCGCTGTCCGTCCTGCCGCTCTTCGTCCTGATGGGCAATCTGGTGAACCATGCCGGTTTGTCGAAACAGCTCTATGCCGCATCCAATGCGATGGTCGGCCACTTCAAGGGCGGTCTGGCCATGGCGACGATCGTCGCCTGCGGCGGCTTCGCCTCGGTCTCGGGCTCCAGTCTCGCGACGGCGGCCACCATGTCGTCGATCGCCATGCCCTCTATGCGCAAATACGGCTATTCGCCGGCGCTCTCCTCGGGTTCCGTCGCTGCGGGCGGCACGCTCGGCATCCTCATCCCGCCCTCCGTGATCATGGTCATCTACGGCTCAATGACCGAGACCTCGATCGGCGCGCTCTTCGTCGCCGGCATCGTGCCCGGCCTGATCGGCATCCTTTTCTACGCCGCAGCCGTCCGTTTCACGGTCTGGCGCGATCCCGACGCCGGTCCGGCCGGCCCGAAACTGCCGATCCGCGAGCGGCTTCTCGCCATCCGCGAGGTCTGGGCGGTGCTCGGGCTCTTCATCCTGATCATCGGCGGCATCTATCTCGGCGTCTTCACGCCGACCGAAGCGGCCGGCATGGGCGCGTCCGGCGCCTTCATCATCGCCTTGGTCAAACGGACACTGACACCCGCCGCCTTCGCGCGTGTTCTGCTGGAAACGGTGCGGACGTCGGCAATGCTGATGTGCGTGCTGGTCGGCGCGCTGATCTTTTCGAATTTCGTCAATGTCGCCGGCGTACCGAGCCAGGTCGTCGCGCTGATCAACTGGTTCGGACTGCCGCCGATCGGTGTGATCCTGCTGTTGATCCTGTTCTACCTGATCCTCGGCTGTGTGTTCGATTCCCTGGCAATGATCCTGCTGACGGTGCCGATCTTCTTTCCGCTCGTCACAGGGCTCGGTTTCGATCCGATCTGGTTCGGCATCCTGATCGTCGTCGCGGTCGAGATCAGCCTGATCACGCCGCCGATCGGCATGAACATCTTCATCATCCGCACCGTCATGACCGACCTGCCGGTGACCACGATCTATCGCGGTGTCGTGCCGTTCATCGTGGCCGACATCGTCCGGCTGGCGCTCATCGTGGCGGTGCCGGCGCTGATCCTGTTCCTGCCCGAACAGATGGGCAAATGAGACGACCAAGGAGGAAACCATGAACGACCAGATCAAGACCTATACGATGACGATCGGCGGCAAGCCCGTCGCGACATCCGAGCACAAGGACATCACGAATCCCGCCACCGGCGCGGTCGTCGGACGCATGCCCATGGGCAGCCGTGCCGATCTCGACGCCGCAGTCGCAGCGGCCCGCGCTGCCTTTCCGGGCTGGGCGGCGACACCCGACGCAAAACGCAAGGAGCTCTGCCACGCGGTCGCGGCGAAAATCGAGGAGCACTCGGAGGAGATCGCCGCGTTGATCACCGCCGAACAGGGCAAGCCGTTGAATGGCCTCGGTTCGCGCTTTGAGATGGGCGGCTGCGTCGGCTGGGCGCATTCGACCGCCGATCTCGACCTGCCGGTCGAGACCATCCAGGACAATGACGAAGGCAAGATCGAATTGCATCGCAAGCCGGTCGGCGTCGTCGGTTCGATCACGCCGTGGAACTGGCCGGTCCTGATCGCGGTCTGGCATGTCCTGCCGGCGATCCGCGCGGGCAATACGGTGGTCATCAAACCCTCGCCCTACACGCCGCTGTCGACGCTGCGGCTCGTCGAGATCATGAACGAGGTTCTGCCGGCCGGCGTCATGAACGCGGTCAGCGGCGCCGACGATCTCGGTGCGGCGATGTCGGAACATGAAGGCATCGACAAGATCGTCTTCACCGGTTCGATCGCAACCGGCAAGAAGGTCATGGGTTCCGCCGCCGGCACGCTGAAGCGGTTGACGCTGGAACTCGGCGGCAACGACGCAGGCATCGTCTTGCCCGGCTCGGATCCCGCCGCCATCGCCGAAGGCCTTTTTTGGGGCGCCTTCATTAACACCGGCCAGACCTGCGGCGCGATGAAGCGTCTGTATGTGCATGAAAGCATCCATGACGCCGTGTGCGACGCGCTGGTCGATTTTGCCCAGAAGATGCCGATGGGCGACGGATCGAAGGAAGAGTCCGTGCTCGGGCCGCTGGCGAACAAGATGCAGTTCGACAAGGTTGCCAGCCTCGTCGAGGATGCCAGGGCGCAAGGCGGCAAGGTGATCCTGGGCGGCGAGCCGCTCGGCGGTGAGGGTCACTTCTACCCGATCACCTTCGTCACAGAGGTCAAGGACGGCGTCCGCCTCGTCGACGAGGAGCAGTTCGGCCCGGTCCTGCCGATCATCCGCTACAGCGATGTCGACGAGATCATCGCCAAGGCCAACGAGAACCCGCACGGGCTCGGCGGCTCGATCTGGGGCAGCGACATCGCGAAGGCTAAGGAACTGGCGCAACGCCTCGAGGCTGGCACGGTCTGGGTCAACAAACACGGCGCCATTCAGCCGAACGTCCCCTTCGGCGGCGTAAAATGCTCGGGCATCGGCGTCGAATTCGGCGAGGAAGGCCTGAAGGAATACACCAACGTTCAGATCGTCTGGGTCTGACCCGCCCCTGAACCGGTGCTTTCGCAAGCCGCCCGACCCTCACCGGCCGGGCGGCTATTTCGTCGATGCGACCATCGCGATATCGACTCGATCTGCTGCATCGCGGCAGAACGGCCCGATCAAGTCTATGTGACCGGCAGTCGCCTGTTTGACCTAGCTATATCCGAGGAATGGCCGCCGTCGGCGACACAACAGGACGGCCGGTCAACTGACAACGCACCTGCCGGCGGTCGCCTCCCAAGCATCGCCGGCAAATACCCCTAAACGATCGTTGGCCGGTCGGGGGCCTTTTCTATATTTCCGCGGGACATGGAATGCTGGGCGGATTGCGTCCCGTTCAGCTTTCGGCCTCGCGCGCAGCCCAGACCATGCCGCGCCGGATGATCTCGGTGACCTGCGGAATTTTCAGATCCTCCAGCCGGTGACCAATCGAACAGTAGAATACGCGCCCCCGGTCCCAGCGTCTCTTCCAGACTACCGGAATCACAGTTCCCTCGATCCACCACAGATGATCGCCGGAAAAAGTCGTTGTTGCGAGCACCTCGTTCGATGGGTCGACCAGCATGTAGTATTGTTCCGATAACAGCCGGAAACTGCGGATACCTTTCACGATCGGATCGTCGGGCCGACAGATCGTGACGTCATAATCGACGAAGTCGTCGGAAGGGACGGGGTTGTCCGGCCAACCCGGCGGATGAGCGACAAATTGCCCGCCAATGAGAAAATGATAGGTAGGACGGTCGCGAAACGCATCACCCATATGGCCATGCCAGCCCGCAATGCCGCAGCCATCGCCGATCAGTTTCAGAAGGCCATCCTCTTCCTGCTTGGTCATGTTGCCGAATTCCGGTCGGTGCGACGAGCGCGCGGAGGACCAGATCGGCACGATCAGGTCGACATCGGCCAAGCCATCCGGATCTGCAAGCGGCGCCAGGGTATCGTAAACATCGACATGGAACCCTTCGCCTTCGAGCAGCTCCTTGCACCAGTCTCCGAAACGTGTCGGTACGTGGCCTTCCCAGCCACCGACGAACAATGCAGATTTCATAGTCTTTCCTTGCGCATGTGGTTGAAGATCGAGGCCATGTCGCGAGCGCCATAGCCATCAGCGCTTGCAGCACGAAGTTCCGTCAGATTGAGCAGGGTTTGGGGAACGGAAATGGTAAGCCCCTCGGCCAGCGCTGCCGTGACTTCCAGATCCTTTGTCGCCAAATCGACAGTGAAGGTGACCTCTTGTGAGTTTTCATTCAGATAGATCGGCCGCCGGTAGCTCAGCATCGGCGCGGCGGCGGCCGAAGACTCTATCACATCGAAAGCCTTTTCGAGATCGATGCCTGACGCCTCCGCCAAACTCAGCGCTTCCGAAACCGTCTGATTGAGGCCGTGGATGAGCATGTTGACGGCCAGTTTCATGACGGTGCCCGCCCCGGGAGCACCCAGAAAGATCGTGTTCCTGCCCATCGCCGCGAAAACCGGCACAAGCGTCGCGGCGTCGGATTGCGTTGCGCCGACCATGATCATCAGTTGCGCTTCAGCTGCAGCCCGCGTCGCTCCGGAAACGGGTGCATCGATCACTGCAACGCCTTCCGGCGCACTGTTGCGCAAATCGGCGATGTGAGGCGGACTCATCGTCCCCATCTCCACTATTCGAGCGGCGCCTCCGGATGCAGAAAACAGGCCATCCGCGCCGCGATGGACAGCGTTCGAAGCGGCATCGTCGGCGAGCATCGTGATGACCACGTCGGCGGCCTCGCTCAATTCACGTGGCGTTGTGGCAGCTTGGGAGCCATGCTTTGCTGCGAACGCCCGTGCCTTTTCAGCCGAGCGGTTCCAAACGGTCACCAGGTGACCGGCGCGCACGAGATTTTCCGCCATGAGGCCGCCCATACGGCCAAGTCCGGCAAACCCGATATGCATCAGGCCGCCTTGCCGTTTCCGACTCCGGAGATCGCCTGCACGAGATTGTCCTCGTTGACTTCATCCGCCGTGAACTCCCGCATGATCCGGCCCTGATACATGGCGATCACCCGGTCGGAGACGCGCAATATCTCCGGCATCTCCGAGGAAATGACGATCACGGCATAACCCGAATGCGCGAGTTCGCGAATGAGGTTGTGAATCTCGGCTTTGGAGCCGACATCGATGCCGCGTGTCGGTTCGTCGACAATCAGCACACGCGGCTTCATGGCAAGCCATTTGCCGATAACGATCTTTTGCTGGTTGCCGCCGGAGAGGTTTCCCACTTCGCTGCGCCAACTCGGTGCCTTGATGTCGAGGCGGTCGCGATACATGTCGTAGATCGCAATTTCCGCGCCATTCGAAACGAAGGGCCCCGCTGTCATGTCGTCTACCTGGGGTAGAGTGATATTGTCCCGACAGTTCATGCCGAGCACGAGGCCCTGTTCCTTGCGGCTTTCCGGCACAAGCGAAATACCATTGGCAATTGCATCGGCCGGTGATCCGATCGACACGGCCTCACCGTCTAGCCGAATGGTCCCGGATGTCGGCTCGCGGAGGCCGAACAGCGTCTCCGCTATCTCGGTACGACCCGCGCCGACGAGGCCGTAGAACCCGACGACTTCGCCCGCGCGTACGGCGAAGCTGACATCGCTATAGAGCCGGCCGCAGGAAAGCCCGTCGACCTCGAGAGTGATATCGCCAATTTCGCCTTGCTCGATATTGCGCGAGTAATCGAGACTGCGACCGATCATTAACTGGGTCACCTCGTCCTCTGTGGTGTCGGCCGCGACAAGCGTACCGCGGTAGGATCCGTCGCGAAGAACCGTGATGCGATCGGAAATCGTGAAGATTTCCTCCATGCGGTGAGAGATATAGACGATGCTGACACCATCGGATTTCAGGTCGTTGATGATATCAAAAAGAACCACTTTCTCGGCGTCAGTCAGAGAAGCGGTTGGTTCGTCAAAAACGACGACCTTCGCATGGTGGGTCAGCGCACGGGCGATTTCGACCATCTGCTTCTTGGCGATCGACAACGAGCCGACATTCGTCCGCGGCCCGAAATCGCAATTAAGCTTGGCAAGTATGGAGCCGACGCGCTCTTCCAGCACTTTCCAGTCGACGAAACCCCAGCGCGTACGCGGCAATTCGCCGAGAAATACATTCTCGGCTACTGTCATCTGCTCCGCCAGGGACAGTTCTTGGTGGATCAGGATTATGCCGTTTTGCTTTGCCTCGATCGGATTGCGCATGACGACGGGCTTGCGGTCGATCATGATGCGCCCTTCATTGGGCTGATACATGCCGGCGAGCACCTTCATCAGAGTCGATTTGCCGGCGCCGTTCTCCCCCATGAGCGCGTGGACCTCACCGGGAAACACGCTGAAATCGACCCCGTCGAGCGCACGCACGCCGGGGAAAGTTTTCACTATGCCTTCCAGGCGCAGTACAGGTTGCGCTTCACTCATATCCGCAACTCCCCATCGCCCTTGCGATTCAATTGCTTGTCGAGGAATAGTACGGCGATCAGGATCACACCGAGGGTAACCAGCACGTAGAAGGCCGGAACCTGCATCAGGTTCATGCCGTTGCGCAGGATGCCAATTGCAAGGACGCCGCCGAACGTCCCGATGATGTTGCCGGCACCGCCCGTCAGCTTGGTCCCGCCCAGCACGGTCGCAGTGATGACCCACAATTCGTAGTCGCGGCCGAGATTCGGCGTCGAGGCACCCATCTGGGTCGACAGAGTGATCCCGGCCAACGCCGCGAAGAACCCGACGATCATGAAATTGACCATCATGTGCGGCCCGACGCGAATACCCGCATTGACGGCGGCCTCGCGGTTATCGCCGACCGCATAGGTGTTGGATCCATGGACAGTACGTGACAACAGGATATGGATCAGCAGAGTGAAAACCAGGAAGATCCAGGCGAGCGTCGGCAAGCCGAGGAAGCGGCTGGCGCCGAAATCCGAATAAGCGAAATTCATCGCGAAGAAGGACTGCTCGCCCGTATAGACGAAAACGAGACCTCTGACGCCCAGCATGGCGCCCAGCGTCACGATGAAGGCGTCGACCCCGGTCTTCCAGACGATGAGGCCATTAAGCGCACCCAGCAGGACGCCGGAAGCGAGCCCTGCCGCCACCGCGGGCAGAATCTGCCAGTTGCCCCAACTCTCGAACATCGGCCAGCCCATGATATCGACAGTCAGGCTGGCGGCCAGCGCCACCACCGCGCCCACCGAGAGGTCGATATTGCCGTTGATCATGACGATGGTCATGCCAAGCGCGATCAGTCCGAGCGTTGAGGTCTGAACCAGAATGTTCTCGAAATTGCCGAGGGAAAAGAACGTGTCGGTCATCAGCGAGAAGAACAGGAAGATAATGACCACGAAGGCCCAGATCGGATGCCGGACCACCCAGCGGAAATTGCCTTTCACGCCTTGGTTCGCCTGCGCTGATACGCTTTCCACGGAAGTCTCTGCCATGTTTTCCTCCCCTTCAGGCGATCGGCGACAAAAGGCGCCCGCGCTTGGCCGCCACATCGAGCCAGACCGCGAGAATGATGACGATCCAGGTCACGATCCACTGCGCGAAATACGGATATCCTAGAAGCAGCAGGCCGTTTTGGATGAAGCCCAGTATCAGCACGCCTATCACGGTTTTGAGGATGCTTCCGGAGCCGCCGAGCAGCGAGGTTCCACCCAGAATCACGGATGCGAGGACCAGCAGTTCGTAACCCTGCCCAACATTGTTCTGCGAGCCCATCACCCGGCTCCCCAGGATGATGGAGGCGATGCCGACGCAAAACGCCGAGACGATATAGGTCGAGAAGACGACGCGGTTTCTTCTTATACCCGAGAAGACCGCAGCCGTCGGATTGCCGCCGACCGCGTAAACGCGGCGTCCATAAGGCGTGAAGGCGATGATGAAGCCGACAAAGGACGCCAGCGCGAAGAAGATGATGATCGGCATGTCAATTCCGGCGACCTCGCCGCGCCCGAAGACACGAAACCATGTGGTGTCCTGGGTGCTCGGATTGACGTCCACATTCTTGCCGCCGGAATAGATCAGGGTCAGTCCCTGGATCGCCGACAGCATGCCCAGCGTCACGATCAGCGAGTTTAACCTGACGAAACCGATCAGAAACCCGTTCACCGCTCCGAGCAGTAATACGCAGATCATCATAACCAGAATCGCCGGTCCCGGTCCGATCTTGTCATGCAGATTGACCACCATGACCGTGCCGAAGGAAAGCATCGAACCGACCGACAGATCGAGATTGCCGGATATCACGACAATCGTCACGCCCAGCGCCATGATCCCGATCATCGCCGATGATCGCACCACGCTTTCGAGATTGTCGAATGTCAGAAACCTGTCCGATCCGATGCCGAAGGCGATCATGAACGCAACGAAGGCGACGAAAATTCCGTTCCTCGCGATCAGTGACTTGATATCTCCGTTTCGCATTCGCTCAACGAAACCAGCCATTCCTGTTTCCTCCCTGGTCCCGAGGGACCGCCGCGCTCGCGGCACGTTTCCCGACGTGGCGCGTCACACATTCAAACCAGCACCATTCCACCGTCGATCATCACGACTTGCCCGGTCATGTAATCGCTCTCTTTCGAAGCGAGGAATGTGGTCGTGCCCGTGATGTCCTGCGGTGTCGCGACCCGGCCTCGCAGGATATCGGCGGAAAATTCCGCCATCGCCTGCCCTTCCTTTTCGGACGCGCCGATTTCCATAAGATCCCGGTCCAGTTGGCTCCACATTTCGGTCGCTACGACTCCGGGGGCGAAACCGGTCACCGTGATGCCGTGCTTGGCCAGGTCCCGGGCGCCGGACTGCGTTAACGAGACGACCGCCCACTTCGATGCGCAATAGGGTGCGACATTGTCGAAGCCTTGGCGACTGGCGATCGAGGCCGTGTTGATGATCTTGCCTCCGTTACCCTGCGCGATCATCTGCTTGGCCGCTTCCTGCATGCCGATCAGGACGCCGAGACCGTTCACGGTCATGATCGCGTTCCAGTTTTCCTCGGTCACGTCGAGCAGGTTCATCGGCTTGTTGATGCCGGCATTGTTGAACTTTACATCGATCTTGCCGAAGGCCGAAACGGCCGCCGCGATCATGTCGCGCACTTCCTCGCGCTTCGTGACATCAACCCCGGCCCACGCGACTTTTCCACCATTTCTCTGCGCGCGGTCCTCGTTCTCACGAGCGGCCAGTTCCGCAGAAGCGCTGTCAATATCGGCGAAGCATACATCGGCGCCTTCATCCAGCAGCGCCTCGCCGATAGCGCGCCCAATACCTCTGGCGCTGCCAGTTACAATGCATGAACGACCAGAAACCCGGCCCATCGCACCCTCCCAAGATCCGGTTCACAGACAGAGAACGGGGCCCGGGGCCCCGCCCCTTTTCTTGGGAGAAACTCAGAAAACCGGCTTGGTGAACTCGTCCATGTTGTCTTGGGTGATCTTCGGCGTGTCGAAGTAGTTCAGGAACGGAACATCCTTGCCCTCGACAACCGCCTTGGCGGTTGCCAGCGCGTTCTTGGCGTCATCGACCGGCGACTGGTAGATCGACCCCCAGTATTCGCCACGCGCCATCGCCTCGTATCCGACGGCGAAGTTGGTCGCGCCGACGAAGATGATGCCGTCACGCCCGGCCGCCTTGGCCGCATTCAGTGCGCCGATGCCCATGTTGTCATCACCGGCATAAACGCCGTCGATCTTGTCGTACTTAACGAGAAAAGCCTCCATGACGCGCTGCGACTTCTCGCGGTTCCAGTCGCCCGGCTGCGTTTCCACGAGCGTTACGTCTGGACAAACCTCCGGTAACCGGTCCTCGAAACCCTTGGCGCGCTCGATCGCGGTCGTGTACCCCGGCTGCCCGGAAATCTGTACGATCTGGGCCGTCTTCTCGATGCCCATATCCTTGAACTTGTCGCACATGATTTCCGCAGAGCGGGAACCCTGCGTGATGTTGTCAGGCCCCGAGAACGACTTGATGAAGTCGAAGCCTTCCTCGGCGATGTTGGAGTTGGTGATCACGACCGGAATGCCGGCTTTGTCGGCGGCGCGCACGGCCGGCACGACCGCCTTGCCGTTTGTCGGCCAGATGATGATCGCATCGACATTCTGCTGCACGAGATCCTGGATCTGCGCGATCTGGCGAGCGACGTCGCCACCGGCATCCAGCACGACAGTCTCCACATCCGCGTCGGCATCCGCAGCTTCGATAAAGGCCTTCTCGTAGGTCGTCTGGTAGCTGTCGACGCCGACATTGTTCTGCGTGATTCCAATCTTCATCGGTTCCGCAGATACAGCGCCCGCCATGGCTATGGTGGCAAGTGCCGTCGTACCGGCAATAAGTGACGTGTAGGCAAACTTCATTGTCATTTCCTCCCAATTCTATCCCCTGCCGAGGGTGCCAACAGATGAACGGCAATACGGTTTCCCTTCAGCAATGCGGGTAACAGGAACTTGCGTTGTTCGCCCCTCCCATTCGCCATCGATTATGTTCATTTTGAACAATTTGAAGTCCAGTATGGACATATTGCGCGTATCGCAACACGTCCGTTTTGGACACCTTGGAGGAAAGAGCCGCCATGATCCCATTCGAGAAATCCATTTTGGACAATTCCGTCACGGTGTCTTCCACGACAACGAGCCCAACCGGCTCCGCGAGATTGAGCCAGGGAGGAAAGGAAAGGACAGACCCGCCGATTTCGATACGCGCCCGCGACGAGATCCTCGAAATCCTGACGTTCCTCAAGGACTTCAATCTCGAAATCGAGACCGCGCTCGATCTTTCGACGCCTGATCCCTACTACAAGATGGCAACGCACCTCATCCGAAACCACCTTGAAGCCAAGCCGGTCACGCCATCGTCGCTGACGGCGGAGGCGGGTGTGCCCTACGCAACTGCGGTGCGTCGGCTGCAGGAAATGCAGCAGGCAGGGATGATCGAACAGCGGCCCCGAACACGGACGGGAAAGAGCTACACCCTGCATCCGAGCGCCGACCTCGTCGAGCAATGGATCCAGATGTGCGGGCGCCTCAAGCGGCTGACGGCAAAGTCATTCGGCGGAGACAGCCGCGAACCGGGCATGCAGGATTACTATTTTGGCGGCTCCTATATCTACGGTCAGTCGATACAGCCGCCTCAGGTACTGCCCGAACCGCTCACACTATCGGGCGGCCTGCGCATTCTCGTACATGGCGACCCCACATTCATGGTCATGGACGCCCTGAAGCGCCAATTCGAGCAAGTCATCGGCGTTTCCATACATCAGCGGGCTTTTTCCATCGACAGGCTGCACGAGGAGGCGCTTCGCAATGCCCAGCGCAAGACCAGCCGCTATGACATTATAGCCGTCGACCTGCCCTGGATCGGCGAGTTCGCCACCAAGGGCATTCTTCTGCCGCTCGACGAGATCATGGATGTCGGTCGGCTCGATCCCAGTGACTTCCACACAGCCGGCTGGCGGGCGGCGCATTGGGCCGGACGTCCTTACGGCGTCCCCAGCCAAACGACCCCGGAGCTCCTGTTCTACCGGAAAGATCTCTTTGCCGAAGAGGGGCTCGAGCCGCCAACAACAACTGACGCGGTCCTGCGCGCCGCAGAGCGGTTTCACGATCCCTCCCAAGGGCGTTACGGCATCGCATGGAATGCGGCGCGGGGTACGGCGCTCGGTCATCAGTTCATGATGACATGTGCCGATTTCGGGCAACCGCTCTTCAATCTGGAGGAAATCGCCGGCGGTTTCGATGCGGATAACCTGGATCGCGATGACCTGCTGCCCACGATCGACAGCCCGGGCGGACTCGAGGCGGCCGAATATTTGCTTGCGCTAGCCCAGTTCTCTCCCCCGGACATTCTATCCATGTCCTGGTATGAACGGATTCGTCCCTACGCCGCCGGCAAGATTGCGATGGCCTACGGGTATACGCTGCTCGCGCCGTATTTCGAGCTTGATCCGTCGTCGCCGGCCTATGGACAGACTGGGTATCTTCCTCACCCGGCCGGGCCGAACGGTACTCCGGTCGCGCCTGTCGGCGGCTATGTGCTGGGAATTCCGAGCAACTTGCCGGAAGAGCGGCGGGCTGACGCGGTGGAGGCGCTAATCGCGTTCACATCGCCCGAAGCGCAAAAACTCTACATCCAGAATGGCAGCCGGACTGCTCCGCGATATTCGGTCGGCGCCGATCCGGACGTGAGCCGTCTCTCCCCGATTTTCGAGGCAGTCGACGGGATGTCCTGGCGAGACGAGCTGCAATTCTGGCCGCGTCCGCCCGTGCCGCAAATCTGCGACATCATCAACATTTGCGGCCAAGAGCTGCACGACATGCTGCGCGGCATCGTTGCGCCGCGCGAAGCGCTCAAACTGGCCCAGTCGCGGGCCGAAGAAGTCATGAAAACCTGAGAATTCGAGGGAGGAAGCAATGGATCCGGAACGGCTCAAGGGAAAGAACATCCTTGTCACAGGCGCGGCACGCGGCATGGGCGCGACAAACGCCGAGCATTTTGCCGGTCAAGGAGCGAATGTGTGCCTTGGTGACGTAGACCTCGACGGCGCCAGCGAAATAGCCGACCGGATCAATGCACGCGGCAACGGCAAGGCCATTGCCGTCAAGCTGGACGTTACCAAACGCGAGGACAATGCCGCGGCCGTCCAGGCGACGGTGGACGCTTTCGGGATGATCAATGTCGGCCTTTTCAACGCCGGCCTGAACAAGCCTCGGTTCTTCATGGACATCGACGAGGACAACTGGGACCTCATCATGAACGTCAACACCAAGGCGATGTGGCTGGGGATGCAGGAAGCAGCCAAGCAGATGATCGCGCAGGGCAAGCAGAATTATCCCTACAAGCTGATCAATGTCGGCTCAATCGCCTCGCGCAAGCCGCTTGTCGATGTGACAGTGTACTGCACCTCCAAATATGGCTGCCTTGCGCTGACGCATTGCGGCGCCGTTGCGCTGGCCGAGCACAACATCACCGTCAATGGCTATGCGCCCGGTGTCGTCGTCACCCCGCTCTGGGAGCAGCTCGACAAGGATCTCGTCGATATCGGCTTCAAGAAGCGCGAAGGGCAGGCCTACGAAGACATCGTCGCCAACGAATTGAAGATCAAGCGCGTCTCCTATCCTGACGACATCAAGGGTACAGCGGCGTTCCTCGCCAGTCCCGAGAGCGACTACATGACCGGCCAGATGATCCATATCGACGGCGGCTGGTGCATCCAGTAGCCGACCGGCCCCGCACGCCATCAAACGCCAATCCAGACCCAGCAGCGCCTCCGCGGCGCAGAGGAGGCTATTATGAACACGACGGCACTCAATCCCCGTATACTGCAGCCCGGCGACATCGATCCGAACTGGCGATGGGACAGGCATATCCCTGCGCTTGGCCACACTGCGGTCGATTTCGAGCGTCGCGTCGATCACGACAGGCTGCGCCGGTATCGCCTTAGCCGCGCCAAGGAAGCGTTGAAAAAGTCCGACTGCGGTGCGTTGTTGCTCTTCAACGTCAACAACATCCGTTACGTCTCCGGCACGAAGATCGGCGAGTGGGAGCGCGACAAGATGTGCCGTTTCGCGCTGCTGGCGGGTGATGAAGAACCCTATGTCTGGGATTTCGGCTCTGCGGCCGTCCACCACCGCGAATATTGCGACTGGCTCGATCCCGAGCGGATGCGCGCCGGCGTCGTCGGCATGCGGGGCACCATCCCGCCCTCTTTCGGGCTGATGAAGCGCTATGCCGAAGAGATCTATTCACTTCTTCAGAAAGCCGGCGTCGCTGACATGCCGGTCGGCATCGATTACGCCGAGACTGCGATGTTCTTCGCCTTGCAGGAAGCGGGTGTGAAAGTCGTCGACGGCCAGCAGATCATGCTTGGCGCCCGCGAGATCAAGAACATCGACGAGATCCAGTTGCTGAACCAGGCCGCTTCGATGGTCGACGGGGTATACCATATGATCTGGCAGGAGCTGAGACCGGGCATCCGCGAGAGCGATATCGTCGCCATGTCCAACAAGATGCTCTACGAAATGGGATCCGACGACGTCGAGGCGATCAATGCGATCGCCGGTGAAAGGTGCAATCCGCATCCGCACAATTTCACCGACCGCTATTTCCGGCCCGGCGACCAGGCTTTCTTCGACATCCTGCAGTCCTATCAGGGATATCGGACCTGCTATTACCGCACGTTCAATGTCGGCCGTGCGACCCCTGCCCAAAACGACGCCTATGTGAAGTGTCGCGAATGGCTAGATGCCGCAATCGCGTTGATTAAGCCGGGCGTCACGACTGACACCGTAGCCAAGGTCTGGCCGAAAGCGGAGGAATTCGGTTTCCCTGACGAATTGTCGGCTTTCGGCTTGCAGTTTGGTCATGGCCTCGGTCTGGCGCTGCACGAACGGCCGATCATCAGCCGCGCCGTCAGCCTCGACAATCCGATGGAGATCGAGACCGGGATGGTCTTCGCGCTGGAGACCTACTGTCCAGCGTCCGACGGCTACTCGGCCGCACGCATCGAGGAAGAGGTCGTCGTCACCGACACCGGATGCCAGGTGATCAGCCTGTTCCCCGCTGAAGAGCTTCCGATTTCGCATCGATATTGAGGACGCCGACATGGCACCGAAGAAGAAGACCAACACCGAAGACTATCTGCGCATGTACCGGCAGATGGTGCGCATTCGCGCTTTCGAGGACAATGCGAACCAGCTCTATCTGTCCGCGAAAATGCCCGGCCTGACGCATATGTACTCGGGACAGGAAGCCGTCGCTGTCGGCATCTGCGAAGCGCTGGAGGACAGCGACAAGATCACTTCGACGCATCGCGGGCATGGCCATTGCGTCGCCAAGGGGGCCGAGTTCCGGCAGATGTTCTGCGAACTGCTCGGCAAGGCGGAGGGCTATTGCCGCGGAAAGGGCGGATCGATGCACATCGCCGACCAGAGCCACGGCAATCTCGGCGCCAACGCCATTGTCGGCGGATCGATGGGGATCGCCACCGGCGCGGCGCTTTCCGCGAAACGACTCGGCACGAAGGACGTTGCGGTCTGCTTCTTCGGCGACGGCGCGACGGCGCAGGGCCTCTGGTACGAGGTCATGAACATGGCTGCGCTCTGGAAGCTGCCAGTTATCTATGCCTGCGAGAACAACGGCTACTCGGAATATACGAAGACCGATGAGATCGCCGCAGGCTCTCTGACCGCCCGCGCCGAGGCTTTCGGCATAGAGGCGCATTCTGTCGACGGCCAGGACGTTCTCGCCGTCAATGAACTGGCGCAGAAGCTCGTTGCGCGCGCCCGCAAGGGCGAAGGCCCTTTCTTCATCGAGCTTCAAACATACCGTTATCATGGGCACCATGTCGGCGACATCAACCGCGACTATTACCGCTCCAGGGACGAAGAAGCCGAGTGGAAAACCGCGCGCGACCCCATCACGAATTTCGGCAAATGGCTGGAAGCCGAGGGCATCATGACCGCCGACGAGCTGGTCGCCATCAATGACGAGATCAAGGCCGATGCCAAAGCGGCGGTCGAATACGCGCTGGACGCTGCGTATCCGCCCTCCGGCGAGGTAGACATGCATGTCTTCGCCGGCGTCGACCATGCGCTTTCGTATGTCTGAGGAGACTTCCATGTCCCGCGAAATCACGCTTTCCAAAGCCGTCAACGAGGCCATTGCCGAGGAAATGCGGCGCGATCCGACGATCTTCCTGATCGGCGAGGACGTCGCAGAGGCCGGTACGCCGTTCAAGGTACTCTCCGGCCTGGTGGAGGAATTCGGTCCCGAGCGCATTATCGATACGCCGATTTCCGAGCCCGGCTTTATGGGGCTCGCCGTCGGCGCGGCAATGACCGGATCCCGACCGATCGTGGACCTGATGTTTGGCGATTTCCTGTTCCTCGTTATGGACCAGCTCTGCAATCAGGCGGCCAAAACCCACTACATGTCCGGCGGGAAGCTCAACGTTCCGCTGGTGCTGCGCACCAATCTCGGCGCTACCAGGCGTTCGGCCGCGCAGCACTCACAATCACTTCACGCTCTCGTCGCTCACATTCCGGGGCTGAAGGTTGCCCTTCCCTCATCTGCTTACGAGGCAAAGGGCCTGCTCAAGACTGCGATCCGTGACGACAACCCCGTCGTCATCTTCGAAGACAAGCTGATGTACAACGACAAGGCGCCGGTGCCGGAAGAGGAATATCTGATCCCGTTCGGCAAGGCCGCTGTCCGGCGGGAAGGCCGAGACATCACATTGGTCGCGACCTCCTCCATGGTGCAGGTCGCGCTGGCGACGGCGGATTTGCTGGACCGCGACGGCATCTCGGCCGAGGTGATTGATCCGCGCACCATCGTGCCGTTGGACGAGGAAACGATCATTGCCTCGGTGCGCAAGACCAGCCGTGCGATCGTCATCGACGAGGGACACCAGAATTTCGGCATTACCGGAGAGATCGCCAGCCGGATCAGCGAGAAGGCCTTCTATCATCTCGACGCGCCCGTCATGCGCATGGGCGCAATGCACGTTCCGGTGCCCTTCTCGCCAGCCCTTGAAGACCTCACTGTGCCGACGCCTGAAGCAGTGGCCGAAAATGCGCGGCTGAGCGTGCGCGGGGAGCTCTTCCATGCCGCATGACGTCATCATGCCGGCGCTCGGCATGGCGCAAGAAACCGGGCTGATCCTAGCCTGGCGCAAGGCGCCAGGGGACGCGGTGAAGATCGGCGACGTGTTGATGGAAGTCGAAACCGACAAGGCGGCGATGGAGGTTGAGGCCCAGGCCGAGGGCTACCTGGCCGATATCCGGGCGCGCAAGGGCGAAAACGTGCCGGTCGGCAATGTCATCGCCGTGATCGCCGACGAACCCGTTGAAGTCGCGGCCCCGTCTGACACCACGCCGGCGGACGCACAGTCCGACGATCAACCCGCCAATCCACCGAGTGGCAATGAGGTCATCATGCCGGCGCTCGGCATGGCGCAGGATACCGGCCTCATCGTCGCCTGGCACAAGGCCCCCGGCGATCCGGTCGCCGCCGGCGACGCACTTCTCGAAGTAGAGACCGACAAGTCGGTGATGGAGGTAGAGGCGGGCCATGATGGCTTCGTCGCCGAACTGCGGGCCGAGGCCGGCGATAATGTGCCCGTCGGCGACGTGATCGCCTTCATATCGGCTGAAAAGCCCGAGGCGCTTGTACAGCGCAAGGCTTCCATAAAAAAGGACGCGAAGCCGGAACAACAGGAAGCACCGGTTTCTTCAAATAAAAACGAAACATCCCATCCCGGGCCCAGACTCGCTGCTTCGCAGCCGCCGGCAGGGAACCGCATTCTTGCGTCGCCCAAGGCAAGGCGGCTTGCCGCAGAACGTGGGCTCGACCTCGCCCGATTGGCAGCCGACGGTCATCAGCAACCCTATCACGTAGCCGATCTCGATCATCTCTCCGCCCTGCCCACGCACTCCTCCTCCGATACCGCCAGCGTCTTCTGTCACGTCGAGGCGCGCGTAGACAGGCGCGGCTATGACGCTTTCCGCGCGTGGCTGGCGGGTGAAGGTCAAATCGACGATCTTGCCGTTTGGTCAGCCTTCGCGATCGCCAGCCTGCGTGCGGCCATGCCGACGGAAAGCAAGCAAATGGTCGCGCAGGCATACCGGCCACTGCGCCGTCAAAGTGTACGCTTCTGTGATCCAGACCTTTCTGGCCTGTCATCCGTCGAGGAATTACAGGACGATCCCGCGCCGGCCGTCATCCTGCGGGACTTGACCGGTAGCGCCGTGACCAAGGCGCGTTTCGGCGGGTCCACCGTACCTGCGATCACCATTTCTGACAGTGACAGTACGTTCGAAATCACCCTGGAGGCCCCGGCCGGAATGCTGGAACCGGAAACGGCGTTCGCGATTGTTCATGAAATGGCCGCGCGGCTGGAAGAGCCGCTGCGCCACCTACTTTGACCGGGAGACACCGAATGGAACACACCGATCTCTACATCGACGGGCTGTGGCGCGAGGGCGCCGGAAGCGAACGCTTCGACGTGCTGAACCCGGCGACCGAAGAGGTGCTGGCGAGCGTTGCCTCGGCCGAGATCGCCGATGCCGACGCCGCACTCGACGCGGCACAGGCCGCCTTTGCCGACTGGGCCGGTCGGAAGCCCCGCGAGCGTGCCGAAGTGCTTCGCAAGGCCTTCGAGCTGATGACCGCGAGGCTGGAGGATTTCGCCCGCCTGATCACGTTGGAAAACGGCAAGGCCCGCGGCGACGCTATGGGCGAAGCGGCCTACGCAGCCGAGTTCTTCCGTTGGTTCTCGGAAGAAGCCGTGCGCGCAGACGGGCTGATCACCCACGCGCCGGCATCGGGCGCGCGCATCGTCGTCCAGCACAAGCCGGCCGGCATCGCGGTTCTGGTGACGCCGTGGAACTACCCCGCGGCCATGGGCACCCGCAAGATCGCGCCGGCGCTCGCTGCGGGCTGCCCGGTGATCATCAAGCCGGCTTCCGAAACGCCGCTGACGATGCTCGAGCTGATGCCGCTCCTGGAGGAAGCGGGCGTGCCCAAAGGACTGGTAAATGTCCTGCCGTCGAAAAGAACCGGCGCGCTGGTTGACCACATGTTGCACGATCCGCGCGTCCGCGTCGTCTCGTTCACCGGATCGACCCAGGTCGGACGCAAACTGCTGCATGCCGCCGCCGATCATGTGCTCAAGCCGGCGATGGAACTCGGCGGCAACGCGCCGCTGATTGTCTTCGAGGATGCGGACATAGACGCCGCTGTGGAAGGCGCGATGCTCGCCAAGATGCGCAATCTCGGCGAGGCGTGCACTGCGGCCAACCGCTTCTACGTCCATGATCTGGTCGCCGAAGCCTTCACGACGAAGTTCACGGAAAGGATGGCCGCGCTGAAGGTCGGCAACGGTCTGGATGACGGCATCGACGTCGGCCCGCTGGTCAATGCCGATACGCGGGACAAGGTCGCCGCCTTCGTCGAGGATGCGGTTGCAAAAGGCGCGCAACTGCGCCTCGGCGGCACAAAACCCAACGGCAAGGGCTACTTCTATCCGCCGACCGTCCTCTTCGGCGTTCCGGAAGACGCCGATTGCATCGATGACGAGATCTTCGGCCCGGTCGCTGCGATTCAGACCTTCGCCGAGGAGTCAGACGTCATTCGCCGGGCCAACGATACCGAATACGGTCTCGTCGCCTATGTCTTCACCGAGGACATGAAGCGCGGCATGAAGGTCTGCGAACAGCTCGAATACGGCATGGTCGGCCTCAACCGCGGCTTGGTCTCAGATCCCGCCGCCCCGTTCGGCGGCGTGAAACAGTCGGGCCTCGGGCGCGAAGGCGGCCATGAAGGCATGCTGGAGTTCATGGAAACCCAATATATTTCCGCAAACTGGTGAGGAGACTCCAATGACAGCCGCCATCGCCAGCCCGTCCACTCGCGCTCTCGCCGGCCGCAAGGGCATCGACATTGATGCATTGGCGAGCGAACTCGGTCGCGAGACCATCGCCAAGGAGGATCTTGATCGCAAGCCGAACATAACCGCGGCGCCCGCTTCGGCTTCCGTCGGCGCCGGCTATTGGGATGTGGACCACGCGGCATGGGGACGGGTGACTGAAGAGCCGATGTCACGGTTCGCGCAGGTCGCGGCGGGCAATCTCGCAGCCGCCCAGGCGTTGATCCCCGCGGTTACCCATCACGACCGCGCCGACATGGGCGAAGTGGAGAAGTTCCGTGCCGCGCTTAAGGACGAGTCCGCTGCGCGCGGTGTCAAGCTGACCGCCCTCGCCTTCCATGCAAAGGCGCTGGCGAAGACCCTGCGCGCGTTTCCCCGTTTCAACGCATCGCTGTCTCCCGACGGCAAGACACTGATTCTCAAGCACTATGTCCATCTGGGCATCGCCGTGGACACGCCGCACGGGCTGATGGTTCCGGTCGTCCGGGATGCCGATCGGAAAGGCCTTTGGGTCATCGCGACCGAGATTGCCGATCTCGCAGCTCGCGCGAAGGATCGTCAGGTCCGCCCGGACGAGATGGGCGGCGCTTCGATGTCGATCACCAATCTCGGCGGCATAGGCGGCACAGCCTTCACGCCGATCGTCAATCCGCCCGAACTGGCGATCCTCGGCATCACCCGGACGGAGATGTCGCCGATCTGGGACGGAGAGGCTTTTCGCCCCGTACCGCTCGCACCGCTCGATCTCTCCTATGACCATCGAGTCATCAATGGTGCGGATGCCGCGCGGTTTCTGTCCCATTATGCCGCATTGCTCGCCGATCCGCGGCGAATGTTGATATGAGGAGCCGGCCGTGACGCAATCGCCTTTCGATCTCGCGGGCAAGACGGCGGTGGTCACCGGCTGCCGGCGCGGCATCGGCCGCGCCATCGCTGCGGGCCTCGCGCAGGCCGGCGCGGATATCGTGGGCGTCAGCGCAGGACTGGAAGACGACAGCGAGGTAGGGCGCGACGTCTTTGCGACCGGCCGGCGCTTTATCCCCTATCGTTGCGACTTCTCGGACCGCGCAGCAACGCACGGTTTCATTGATCGGCTCGATCGCGACGAGCATACCATCGACATCCTCGTCAACAATGCGGGCACGATCCGCCGCGCTCCGGCCGCCGGACACTCCGACGAAGACTGGAACCACGTCATCGAAGTCGATCTCTCCGCACCGTTCGTGCTGACCCGCGAGCTCGGCCGGCGAATGATCGAGCGCGACGGTGGCAAGATCGTTTTCGTCGCCTCGGTCCTGTCCTTCCAAGGGGGAATAAACGTGCCCGGCTATGCCGCGGCCAAAGCCGGTGTCGCGCAACTGACCCGCTCATTTGCCAATGAATGGGCGTCAAAGGGGGTAAACGTAAATGCGATCGCGCCCGGCTACGTTGCCACTGACAACACAGCCGCGCTGCAGGGCGACGAAAAGCGCAGCGCCAACCTGATGGCTCGCGTACCCGCAAACCGCTGGGGCGATCCAAACGACATTGCCGGCCCCGTCGTCTTCCTCGCCTCAGAAGCCGCGCGCTTCGTCCACGGGGCAATCCTGCCCGTCGACGGCGGCTGGCTGGCGCGATAGGGATGATGATCGGAGTTCAGGGCTTAGGTGTTTCGGCAAAGAGACCCTCCCTCGCCTGATTTTGTCGCCCAAACACGCCAGGATCGGCAAGCGGCCTATGCACCCCATTAAGAGTAAATTGCTACAGCCTGCAATCGATGTGCAATGCCGCAATCGGCTATCGCCTTGCCGCCATGCCCCTGCGGCCGTTCGTTGTAGGAGCTTTAAACCCTAGATTTGCCGTCACTTAATCCGGAGCACCGCTTTCAAACCACGGCTTATCTTGACCTTGATATTCCCGACTTGACGCTCCCGAGCGCAATGAAACTCGATGCGACGACCGGCAGTTTGGGCAGTTTACCCGTAAGAGATGTCTCGAACTCGGCGAGACCGCGAAACGCAAAAGGTAATCCCGGTTGCCGGTCATCAACCGGCAATCGATGACTTTCAGGTAAGTCCGCTTCGCGTTTTCGAATACTCTGAGAGTGTCGTCGACCTGAAGGCCAAGCGCATACCCTCGACCTATCAGAGGACGTTCTCGCCAGGCGTACGGCGCATCGAACTTGGGATCGCGGCATCCAATCTGGTTCTTAATCTCTCGATTCTGGGCCTGCAGCATTCGATCTACGATGAACGCCTCCCACCGGTCGGCATGATTAAGAGCCCTCCATCTATCGTGGCGCAAGCCAGTGCAGTATGCCGGCCATTGGGACGCCCGCTTCTTGCTGATCGCCACCCCGTCAATTCGGGTCATCTGCATGGAGTTCGCAGTCGCCAGATAGCTTGTCCGCTCTTCTTGCCTGCATCATGCCCCCCCTCTTTCCAGGGCAAGATTTGCGCCTCTGCCCCAGACCCACCGGCCAATTCGGCAACCATCATATGTCGTTGCCTATACGGCAACATAATGGTCTCATTTCGATGCTTTCCAAGCATCTCAACTTCTGCCTATCGTGGCTTCACGACGCATTGAAGGTGGAGCATCGCAGTGAAGTTGAAGTCGAATTGGTGGTGGGATCTTACGACCCGCGATTTTTCGGAGATAGACATGAACAAGGTCGTCGCCGTGCTTCCAATCGCAGCGGTCGAACAGCATGGACCCCATTTACCGGTGCGCGTAGACAGCGCAATAAATGCCGGCATTATGTCGCGGGTCGTCGACAAATTGCCCGATGATCTGCCCGTGTTGATCCTGCCGATGCAGGCCGTTGGAAAATCCGTCGAACACACCGAATATCCCGGCACCCTGACACTCAGCTACGAGACGCTGGCGCGCGTCTGGTACGAGATTGGCGAGAGCGTCTACCGTGCCGGATGCCGAAAGATCGTATTCGCCAATTCCCATGGCGGTCAGCCGCAGGTTATGGAAATCGTCTGCCGCGAATTGCGGGTCAAACTTGGCATGTTCGCGGTCAGTTCCCGGGCAACTGCGGGGGCCGACATATCCGACCTGTTCGACGCACAAGAGATGATGCACGGCATCCACGGCGGCGAATACGAGACATCGGCGCTTCTCGCGCTGCATCCCGACCTCGTCGACATGCAACATGCGGACGACTTCGTGCCGATCTCCGTCGAGATGGAGCGGAATAATCAGATTCTCACTCCGGAAGGCGGGATCGGTTACGGCTGGCAAACCCAGGACATCCACCCCTCCGGTGCCTGCGGCAACGCGGCGGCGGCGGATGCCAAACGTGGCGAAATCGCCCTCGACCGGTCGGCAGAGCGCTTCGTTGCACTTCTACGCGAAGTCGCGGATTTTCCGCTCGACCGGATAACATCGAAAACGATGTTCAATGATGCTTGACGTGGCCGCTCCGCGCGCATCCCTGTCGCCATTGCCGGTCAGGGCCCCGGAACGGGCAGACCTGCGGCTGACGGACGGCACCAATCTGGTCTCCTCCGTCTGGCGCCCTGATACTGCGGATACGCTGCCCGTTCTGCTGATGCGCCAGCCCTATGGGCGCGCGATCGCGTCGACCGTAACCTTGGCGCATCCATCGTGGTATGCCGCGCGCGGTTATATCGTCGTAGTCCAGGACGTGCGCGGAACCGGCGACTCCGAGGGCGATTTCGATGCGCTGGCGAACGAGGCGGAAGATGGTGCCGAGACGCTCGCATGGGCCCGTTCCCTTCCTGGCGCGAATGGCAAATTGGGGACCTATGGCTTCTCCTACCAGGGCACGACGCAGTTCCTTGCGCTGGCAGCGGGCGGAAAGCCCGACGCCATGGCAACCTCGATGGCGTCCTGGAATCCCTTGTACGACTGGGCGAGCGAGGGCGGATTATTTAGGACCGCGACCTCCACACGCTGGGCAGGCCAGATGGCTCGATTGAAAGCCCAGCGGCGGGGCGACGCCGAGGCGCTGACGGCGCTGGCGCCCGAACGAGACTGGCGCGACCTCTTCCGGTTCTTGTGCGAGCGACCGGACCTCTCACATCTCATCCGCTGGGCGCAGGGCATGGTTGACGGCAATCCGTCTCGTTCGCTTACGCCGCCGCCGCCAGTACCACTGCTACAAACGGCCGGCGCGCATGATTTCCTGCTTCGTGGAACGCTGGCCGCCGACGCCGCCTTTCGCGCGGTCTCGCCCGAGACGACGCATCTGATTTTCGGCCCGTGGGCGCATATCGGCTGGAACCGCAGCGCCGGGGCGGCCCAGCTAGGTCCTGGCGCCGAACTTTCCGTCGACCGAGCCCAGATCTCCTTTTTCGACCACTATTTGAAAAGCATCGGCGACGTGCCCGCTGCCTGCCTCGCCTATGACGGCGGCACCGACAGTTGGCGGGCGGCTGACCCCGGCAAGTTCCATGGGGAGCCGTCTACTGAGCATCGCCTTTCGTCCGGCGGGCTCGCCGCAACCCTGCTCACCGACGGACGATTGGGCAGCATCCCGGGCGAAAGCGAGGATGTTCTGGTGCATGACCCGTTGCGACCCGCGCCGCTGGTTGGCGGCGCGACCGGTAACCCGCAGGGACCGGTCGATCTCGCAGCCCATGATAATCGAGCAGATGTCGCCTGCTACACAACCGCGCCCCTCGCCGAGGATACGCTCGTCGCCGGATCGGCCGTGGCAGACTTGTCTGTTTCGATCGACGGCGACGTCTCGGCTCTGGCCGGAACGCTCTGTCTCGTAACGTCTCAAGGTTCGGCACTGGCCCTGGCGACCACGGTGGCTCCTGTTGACCAGGGCCGGTGCCGGCTTCGTTTTGAAGGGCTGTACCGGACCCTGAAATCGGGCGAAGCCCTGCGTCTATCGATCCATGCGGCACCCAGCCCGGACTATCTGCCCTACCCGGTACTCACCCTTCCCGAGAGCGGAGTGCGCGGAGCGACCATTATCCTGCGCCACGAAGCAAGCCGGGTTTTCCTTCCCATGAATGATCAAGGCAATACTTATGCGTGACCGCGGCTATCTCATCCTTGATGCGCTTACGGCGGTTTATGGCGACACCGTTGCCGTGGACAAACTGACGCTGGAAATCAACCGGGGCGAATTGCTGTCGCTGCTCGGGCCGTCCGGCTGCGGCAAGACAACGACTCTCAGGATGATCGCCGGCTTCGTCCCACCGGCGTCGGGCCATATCACCGTTAACGGCAAGGACATCACGAATCTTCCCGCCCACAAGCGAAACATCGGCGTGGTGTTCCAGTCCTATGCCCTTTTCCCGCACCTTTCAGCGCTGGAAAACGTTGCTTACGGGCTACGCATGCGCAACGTCGCCACCGCCGAGCGGCTGGAACGGGCCAGGGCGGCGCTCGAGACAGTAGGGCTCACGCCCTATGCAGAAAGGTTGCCGGGCAATCTCTCCGGCAGCCAGCAGCAGCGAGTCGCGCTGGCGCGGGCTCTGGTGATCGAGCCCGAGTTGCTGCTGCTCGACGAACCTCTGTCGAATCTCGATGCGAATCTGCGCGCGGAGATGCGCGATGAGATCCGCATACTTCAGCAACGGCTCGGCATCACCACGATCTTCGTTACCCACGATCAGCAGGAAGCGCTGTCGATGTCCGACCGGATCGCGGTTATGAGTGGCGGGATCATCAGCGAACTCGGTACCCCGACCATGCTGTGTGATACACCGAAGACCGCCTTCACAGCGAAGTTTCTCGGTGCCCGCACCGTGGTTTCGGGCGAGGTTGAGAACGGGGTTTTCCAGTCGAAGGGCGCTGCCTGTTCCGGTGCCCCGGACGGCGCGACGCAAATGGTGCTGCGCGCCTCCCGTCTGCGCTTGAGCGACGATCCTCAGGGACCTCTGAGCCTTTCCGGCACTATTACTTCGGTCAACTATCTCGGAGAAACATTCGAGGTCGACCTCTCTTCGGCGAGCGGCCCGGTCCGCCTGATCATCCCGTCCGATCTGCCCAGGCCGGTCGTCGGCGCCATCACCAGCGTAGACGCATTAGGCGGCGCAGTGACTTTCATCTGAAGCCCTCCCAACCTCCAACCCAACAGGAGACCTCCCATGAAGATGAACCGCAGACAATTTGCAGGCATGATGGCCGTCGGGCTCGCCGCCCCGGCATCCATCATTCGTCCCGCCTATGCGCAACCCAAACCGGGCGACGAACTGGTCGTCGGCATCTGGGGCGGCGCGCAGGAAAAGATCGTCAAGGCCTATATCGAGCCGAAGCTCGTTGAAAAATATGGCTGCAAGGTTTCCTACGTACTCGGCGGCACGGGCGACCGACGCGCTCGCGCGTACGCCGAGCGCGGGCGCCCGAGCTTCGACGTGCTCTATCTGAACATCTATGAAAGCCGCCAGGCTGTCGCCGACGGCGTCACCCAGGCGCCGACGGACCGCGTCCCGAATTTCGAACATCTGTATCCGCTGGCTCGCAAGGGCGGCTACGGCGTCGCCTTCAACCCCTGCACGATCGTCTACGACAAGACCGCGGCATCCGCTCCAATCACCTCGTGGAAAGACATGTGGAACCCGGAATGGAAGGGCCGTATCGCTTGGCCAGACGGGTTGGGAGCCGAAGGCATCTCGGCCCTGATGATGACCGCGAAGGCCTGGGACATTCCGATGGAAGACTTTGACGCGATCGTCGAAAAGGTCAAGGAATTGAAGCCCTTCGCCGGCATCCAGTCGAGCCAGGCGCAGCTCTTCGATATGCTCGACCAGAACATCGCCGACCTGTCGGTGGAGTTCGCGTCTTTCACACGGATGTATGCGGAAAGCCGCAATCCGAACTGCGAAATCGCCAGCCCGGTCGAGGGTCAGGCAGTAACCATGAACGTCGCCTGCATCACCGAGGGCACGAAGAACCAAGTCTTGGCCGAGGAGTGGATCAACCTCCACCTCGAGCCGGAGACGATGCTCGCTTACGCAAAGGAGATCTACTACTCGCCGACGGTCGACAACGTTGAGATTCCGGCAGAACTGCAGGGCAAGGTCATCAGCGGCGGCGACGTCAGCAGCCTCGTCGACTTCGACTGGGATTACATCAATGCCCATCGCGCCGAGTGGCAGGCGAAGTTCGACCGGGAGATCGCCGGATGAAGCGCTGGATCGGACCGGTTCTGTCGCTGCCCGTAACCGCTTGGCTTCTACTTGCCTTTGCGGCGCCGATGGGCGTTGTCGTGCTGCTTTCGCTGCATGAATACCCCAGCCCCTTCGGTCCCGTGTTCCAGAAGCCGTCGCTGGTTCAGTTCACGACGATTCTGTCCGATCCGTTCTATCTTTCCATCATCGCCGAAACGGTGGCGCTCGGCCTGGCCGTGACCGCCGTTTCGGCACTTCTTGCCTATCCTCTGGCCTATTGGCTTGCCCGCATGCCGTCGAAATGGCGCGCGCTGTCCTTCGCCCTCATTCTGATCCCGCTTTTGACCAATGTCGTGGTGCGTTCGCTCGGCATCATCCTGCTGCTGGCGCCAAAGGGCCTGCTGAACACCGCCGCCGGGTGGATCGGAATAGGCCCCTTCAATCACATGCTGTTTACCCACGGCGCCGTGATCGTCGCGCTCGCCCAGGTGTTCATGCCCTTCATGGTGCTCGCCCTCTACGACAATCTGCAAAACACCTCGCCGCGCATCCACGAAGCGGCCGAAAGCCTCGGCGCGTCGCCGGCAATCAGATTCCTGACCGTCGATTTTCCGCTCTCTCTCCCCGGCCTGCGCTCCGGCATCCTCGTCGTGTTCCTGATGACGACAACCTCCTACGTTTCCGCCACGCTGTTGGGCGGGAAGAAGGTCTGGACGATCGGCATGCTCGTGATGAACGAGGCGATTTCCAACCTCAACGCCACCATGGCCTCGGCGCTGTCGCTGGTGATGACGGTGGTCGGCCTGTTCTTCATCGCGCTGACGACCCTTGCCCTCAACCGCTTCATGCTTTGGCGGAAGGGGACGCCTTCAACACCGTGGAACGTTCCGCCATTGTTAGCGATATTGATCGAGCGGGTCGGGCCGCTGCTCAGCCGACTGCTGCTGGCGATGGCCGTCGGTCTGCTGATCCTGCCGCTCGTGCTGGTCATTATCCAGAGTTTCAACGATGTGCCGCTCGCAACTGCAGCCGGGTTCAAGGGCTTCACGCTCGAATGGTATCGTCGCGTACTGGTCGACGGCGACTACACCGCGAACTTCATCATCTCGGTCAAGCTGGCACTCGTGTCCGTCGCCTGTGCCATCGCGCTCGCCCTGCCCGCTGGCTTCGCGCTGGCCCGCTACCCCTTCGCGGGCCGCACCGCTCTACTCGCTTTCTGGATGCTGCCCCTGTCACTACCGGGTATCGCGATTGCCGTCGGCATGCTCAAGCTCCTGCAGATCTACATCATGATCCCGCCCTTCATTGGATTGGCCGCCATTCATGTCGTCGTGATCCTGCCTTTCGTCATCACGCTCTTGACGACGTCGGTCCTGTCGCTCGACTATTCGCTGGAGGAAGCGGCAGCAAGCCTCGGCGCTTCACACGTGCGCCGCTTCATCACAGTAACCCTGCCCGGACTCATGCCCGGCATCTTCGCCGCAAGTCTAGTCGGCTTCCTGATGAGCTTCGGCGAGGTGACCGTCACGGCCTTCCTCACGACTGCCCGCCTGACAACGCTGCCGGTCCGTATCTATTCAGAGGCGAACTTCGCGCTGGAGCCGACAGCTCATTCGATCTCTGCGATCCTGATTGTCATGACCACGCTGGCGTTGGCGCTGCTCGGCCGCTTCGTTCGCCTCGACAGGCTATATTCGAGGTAGCGAAATGGTCAGAAGTTCAGTTCATCGCTGCCTTGAAATATTCGGCCAGGACGCTGCCCAGCGCCGTCGGGTTCCGCTCCGGACCCAACAGGACCAGCCGCTGGGTTTCCCGTGCCAGATCCTGCACGGGCACGAATGCCAGTTTTCCGGCAGCCGCATCAGTTTCGATATCGAATGGTGTCAGAAACGTTACGCTATCGCCCGCCATGACCACGTGCCGCATCACCTCGATCGAGTTGGTCTCGATAAAGTCGCTCGGCCCCTCGCCCGACTGCGCAAGAATCTGCTCCAGATGCGGCCGGATCACCGTCGTCGAGTCAGCGACAACGAAGGTGTAGTCGAAACATTCGCTCAACCGAACGCTGGAGCGTCCGGCGAAGGGGTGCGAGGTGGACACGACCAGGCCGAGCGGCGCGACCGCGACGGCAAGCTGGCGCACATTCGGACGCGGCGGAAAATCAAAACCGATGGCGAGGTCGACCGTGCCGTCCGCGACAGCCGCGATCATCTCGTCAGGTGTCGTCATCAATTGCAGCCGAATGAGAACCTTCGGATTGGCTTTGCGGAACTGCATCGTCACCCGCGGCACGATGTTGCCGGACAGACCGCTCATCAACGCGACAGTCACCTCACCGCGACGCAGGCCCTTGAGATCCTCGATCAGGGCCCGCGTCCGGTTCATCTCCCGCAATGTCTCGCGGATATGCACCAGCAGGATTTCTCCAGCCGCTGTCAGAGTCACCGAGCGTGGTTGCCGGTTAAAGATGGGCGAGCCAAGCTGGTCTTCAAGCGACTTGATCTGTCGAGAGATCGCCGACGCCGCAACATTCAGTTTTTCCGCCGCAGCGCGAATAGAACCCTGGCGAGCCACCTCGTCGACATAGGTGAGAATTCGTGCGTGCATCCGCGCCTCATTGCCTTTTTGTTGGCAGAAAATCGATTTTCGTTTCAAAAAATAGCACAGCCGCCGTACTCCATCCAGCCAATCCGCTTTTCACAGGAACGATAGGACATGCAGAAATCTTTCACGTTCGAACAGGTCAGCAAGGCCGAGGTCTGGAAGATCGCGCCCGAGGATACGAACTATTTCGCCATATTGTTCGACCCGGCCAATTCGCCGACAAAGAACATTTATCTCATCGAAATCTTCACCAAGGACGGAGCGACCCCGCCGAACAGCCACTCCGAAGCGCATGAATTTTTCTATGTCATTGCGGGCGAAGGTACCGCCTCATCGGACGGGGACACACTGAATATTTCGAAGGGCGACGCCATTCTGTTGGAACCCGGCTCGGTTCACATCATCGAGAACACCGGTGAGGGCAAGCTCTATACCCTGACCGTCATGACCCCAAACCAGGAATTTTCCGAACTTATCCGATCCGGCTACAAGGTCGAGCTCGATGACGAAGACAAGCGCGTATTGCTGGGGGCCTGAGATGGCGGACACTTCGTCGGACACGCTCCTGCCTCTCGGCGCATCCCCTCGCAACGCCTGGAAAGTAAACGCGGGCGCTGTCGACATGACACGCGATCCAGTGCCGGTACGGCCGCTATCGGTTTCCGACAACGGCCGCAGCCTGACATTCGACCTGGGACGCACCGGGATCGTCGTCATCGACATGCAAAACGACTTTTGCCACGCGGACGGCTGGCTGTCGCATATCGGCGTCGATGTCACGCCCGCCCGCAAGCCGATCGAGCCGCTACGAAAGCTCCTGCCCGCATTGCGTGCACAGGACGTGCCGGTGATATGGCTGAACTGGGGTAACCGCGCCGACCGGATGAACCTGCCGCCATCCGTGCTACATGTCTACGACCCCGACGGACGCTCGATCGGTATCGGCAAGCCGCTGCCGAAAAACGGGGCGCACGTGTTGGAAAAGGGCAGCTGGGCCGCTGATATCGTCGACGAACTTAGGCCGGAAACCGGTGATGTCTCCGTCGCGAAATACCGCATGTCCGGTTTCCAGGACACCGAACTGGACAGCATTCTCAGGAATCTCAACCTGACGACCCTGCTTTTCGCAGGCGTCAATGCCGACCAGTGCGTGTTGTGCACGCTGCAGGACGCTTCGTTTCTCGGTTATGACGCGATCCTGCTCGAGGACTGCACGGCAACGACATCGCCGCAGTTCTGCATGGAAGCAACACTCTACAATGTCCGCCAGTGTTTCGGCTTCGTCAATTCGGCAAGCCAGATTCTGGAAGCCCTGGGGTCGAACGAATGAGCGCCTCCCTGAACCTGCCCGATCCCCTCGGCGAACTGACGGCAGCGTGCGACCTCTACGAGACTGCCCTGATGGAGAATGATCTCGAACGTCTCGACGCACTGTTCCTGGAAAGCCCGGTAACGCTTCGCTACGGCGTCGGCGAAAACCTCTACGGTATCGAGGCCATACGCGATTTCCGAAAGGGCCGAACCGGTGGCTCGCCGCAGCGCGATGTACTGCGCCGCGAGATCGTCACCTTTGGAGAAGACATCGGCGAATGCAACCTGGAATTCCGCCGGCGCGGCGGCGGACGCATCGGCCGCCAGAGTCAGACATGGATGAAGACGGACGAAGGCTGGCGCGTCGTCTCGGCGCATGTGTCGCTGATGCAGGAAGGCTCGTGAACCCGTGATGACCGACCCCTTCGTCACCCGCTTCGATCCGCCGCTCGGCGGCGGGGACGGTCCGCTCTCCGGCATGCGCCTCGCGGTGAAGGACAATTTCGACATCGCCGGTCATTCCACCGGTTGCGGCAACCCGGAATGGGCGGCGACGCACCGGCCGGCGGAAACGACCGCCCCGCTCGTCGAAACGTTGATGCGCCTCGGCGCGACGGTCGTCGGAAAGACGCAGATGGACGAACTGGCTTATTCGCTGATGGGCCAGAACGCGCGCTATGGTACGCCGGAGAACCCGGCCGCCCCGGACCGGATGCCGGGCGGCTCCTCCTCCGGCTCGGCCGTCGCTGTGGCGACGGGCGAGGCCGAAATCGGGCTCGGCACCGATACCGGCGGTTCCGTGCGCATTCCCGCCTCCTTCTGCGGCCTTTTCGGTTGGCGTCCGACACACGGGCTGCTGCCCGCCCAAGGAGTCGTGCCGCTGGCGCAAAGCTTCGACGTACCCGGTTTCATGACGCGCGACGGCGGGACTCTGACGCTACTGGCAGAATTGCTGGCCCCGGAGGCCAGACTGTCGGAACCTGAGCTGTTGCGCCCCTTGAAGTTTTGGAACCTCGCCGAACCGAAGTCCGTCGCTGCCCTTTCCTGGCTGCCGGGACGTGAGGTTGAGACGCTCTTCTCGCCAAAAATGTTCGAGAGCCTCTTGCCCACCTTCCGCGTCTGCCAGGGTGCCGAAGTGGCGCAGAATTTCCGCACCTGGATTGCCGCCAACGACCCTGCCTTCGGACCCGGCATCCGCGAACGCTTCGCCGGCGCGGTCGCTCTCGGCCCCGGCGAGATTGCGACCGCACGCGAGCAGCGGTCACGCATCACCGAATACCTGATTTCCGTCGTCAACGTGCGCCGGCTGCTCATCCTGCCCACCGCCCCGGCGCCGGCCCCGTTGAACACCGTTACCGGCGACGAGATGGAGGCCTACCGGAACAAGGCACTCACCCTGCTGTCGCTTGCCGGCCATGCCGGCCTGCCGCAGGTAACCGTGCCCGCCCGCGATAGGTCGGGCCTTCCCGTAGGGGTGTCGCTAATCGGGCCCAAGGGCAGCGACCGGGCGCTGGTCCGGTTTGCGTGTGAACTTGCTCCACCGCAACGTGCGGAATGTGCGGGCATGGTTTGAACGCCGTCCCGGGTGGATGTAACGACAGGGAAGACACTTCCCCAAGCGCATACGGATGAAATCGGATGCTTCACTCCGCAATTGGCTATCGCGGTGCCGTCTCGGCGCCGCACAGAGCGGCGGCCCTGGCCGGCCGCGACGTTCTCGAAACAGGCGGTACGGCGATCGAGGCAATGGTCGCCGCCGCCGCCACGATCGCGGTCACCTATCCGCATATGAACGGGATCGGCGGCGATGGCTTCTGGTTGATCCATCGCCCCGGCGAGGCCCCTGTCGGCATTTCCGCCTGCGGACAAGCCGCCGGACTGGCCACGCCGGGCTGGTATGCCGATCGCGGCTACAGGGCGGCGCTGCCGACGCGCGGCGGAGAGGCCGCGTTGACCGTGCCGGGCACGATCGGCGGATGGGAACGAGCCCTGTCCCTGGTGCCGGAGGCAAAACGACTGCCTCTTGCGCACCTTCTGAGATCCGCCATCGCCTATGCCCGCGATGGCATTGCCGTGACCGGCAACCAGAGCCGTACCACTGCCGAGAAATGGGCCGGGCTGAAGGAGGTTCCGGGCTTTGCCGACCTGTTCCTGGTCGACGGCGCCCCGCCCGCGCCCGGCCACCGTCTGTGCCAGCCGGCGCTTGCGCGCACGCTGGAAAGCCTCGCCGAAAACGGCCTTGCCAGCTTCTACAAAGGCGCGATTGCCGCCGCTCATGCCGCTTACCTGTCTGAACATGGCAGCCCGCTGCGACAGCAGGATTTCTCTTTCTTTCAGGTCCAAACCGTCACACCGTTACGCGTCGAGAGCTCTTGGGGTTCGCTCTACAATATGCCGCCCCCGACGCAGGGGGTGGCCTCGCTGATGATCCTCGCGATTTTTGATCGGCTGAATGTCGATCAAGGCGAAGGCTTCGCCCATCTCCACGGACTGATCGAGGCGACCAAGCAGGCCTTTCTGCTGCGTAATGCGCACCTCGGCGACCCGTCGACGATGGCTGAGCAGGCGCAAAGCTGGCTGGACGTCAGCGTGCTCGATAAACTGACCGGCCGGATCGACCGCGAGAATGCCCTGCCCTGGCCCCATGTCCCGAAACAAGGCGATACGGTCTGGATGGGCGCGGCCGACGCCGATGGCACGGTGGTCAGCTTCATCCAGAGCGTGTTCTGGGAGTTCGGCTCGGGCCTGACTTGCCCTGAAACCGGCGTCGTATTCCAGAATCGCGGCGCGGGCTTTTCCCTTGGTGACGGCCCGAACCAACTAGCTCCCGGCAAGCGGCCGTTTCACACGCTCAATCCTGCGCTGGCGCAACTCTCCGATGGGCGCGTACTCGCATATGGCACGATGGGTGGAGAGGGCCAGCCGCAGACGCAGGCCGCCGTTTTCACCCGCTTTGCCCAATTCGGAACAGACCTGCAGCAGGCGATCACCGCTCCCCGCTGGCTGCTTGGCAAGACCTGGGGCGATGACACAACGACGCTGAAACTGGAGGATCGATTCGATCCTTTTTTGGTGAATCAGTTGAAGAATGCCGGGCATCAGATCGAGTTGATTCCGGAATTTTCGGACCTCGCCGGCCACGCCGGAGCTGTCCTGCGGCATCCGACCGGTTTGTTGGAAGCCGCTTCGGACCCCCGCTCGGATGGAGATGCGGTAGCCTTTTGAAAAGGGTCAACCAGATCCGTCGGAACCAGCCATGACCCGAAGTTGTGGCCGGGCAATTCGGCTTCGCCAACATTTCGAGATTTTGCCCCCGCATGGACCCGAACCGAGGACCCTCTGATTACAAATAGAACAGAACGGAGGTTAACCTGTTCGATTGGCAGGAAAAGCCTCATCAGGTTGGGAGTGTGCAATTCCGCGGATGTTGAGATGGTTGATGTGCTCCCAACAAACCGTGCATGCACAAACAATCAAACCGGATTTGAGATTTACTTCTGACCGCGAACCTCGCCATCTTTTTCAATGGCCATGACGCCATCGGATACTTAAGCACCTGCCTGCGCTCCAGGTTTCAATGATACGTCGAATTTGGGGCTGAGATTTACGCGAGCCTGTTGGAAGGCTATTCGCCTTGGAAATGGTCAACGCCGGCCTGGCCTGACGTTTTTTTGTTCGCTCTTTCGGGCTCCAAGCCATGAGGTGACAGGTTTGCCCACATGGCACGTCCATTGCTTGCCTCTACCGATGACTGAAAGACAACAATTAGATCGCACCTCTGTCCATGAACAGCTTGAGTTTGGACATCCGCATCCTGAGGACACTGCAGAGCGTCTCCGAAACAGGAAACATAACGGAGAGCGCGCGGCGGCTCGGACGGACACAGCCGGCCATCACGCTGCAATTGCAACGCTTGGAGAGCATATGCGGTTTTAACCTGTTTCGCAGCGAAGGCCGCAAGATGGTTCTGACGCCAGACGGCGAGCTGGTCCTGACTTACGCAAACTCCATCCTTCGGTTGCACGACGAATTGCTGTCCAGACTGGAATCGCCGGATGTCGAGGGCCAAGTGGTCCTCGGCACGCCGGACCTCTATGCGTCATTTCTCCTTCCTTCGATCCTTGGCCTGTTCAAGCAAGCCTTCCCGCGCGTCCAGGTGCAGCTCCAATGCTCTCTGTCCACGCCGCTGGTACGGCTGGTGCATCGGGGCGAAGTGGACCTCGCGCTGGTGACCCGGATGAATGATTTTTCCGGCGGCAGGGTCGTGCGTCAGGAACAACTGATCTGGATGACAGGCGACAATTCCACGGCGCACACCGAAACGCCGGTGCCGCTCGCGCTGTTGCCGCCCGGGAACATCTATCGCGATCATGCGATCGAGTGCCTCGAAGCCGCCCGCCACCCTTGGCGCATCGCCTGCGTGAGCGAGAGCGTTAGCGGACTGCAGGCCGCCGTGTTTTCCGGGATGGCGGTCACCGTGCTTGGCCGGAGTGCACTCGTACCGGGCATGCGTGAAATCGTTCGCGGACCGGATTTCCCGACCCTGCCAAAAGTGGACCTTCTTCTTTACAAAGCGCCGGGCGCGAAGTCGCCCGCCGCGAATGCGCTGCATGACTACCTAGCGCACTATCTTCAGCAACTCGATCAGGGCGCCGACCTGCGCAGCATTCCACGCCCGCCCCGCCCTGCGGACACGCCGGCGCAAACGACCGGCTAGCCGGCGTTTACCCTCCGGAATTTCCGGACGGTAGATCTCTCATTTCGGTGATTTGGAAAATTTTTCCATCAGCTCCCTTGATCCAAAATCGGGCAAGGCAGCGGGATTGCTGTCTATCGTTCATTCAATATCCAATAACCGCCGGTTGATATGCGCGATTTTTGTGCAGTGCACGATGAAATGGGCGGCGTATATGCGTTTCTTATGGCTGGGATTTCGATTTCTGATTTTGTTTCGATCCGGAAAATTCATCTAATCGCTGTGGCAGGGCGCAAGGTGCCGCTCGTTATTCAAGCAGGGAAGATCTGACGAATGACCAAATCCACGAAGAAATCGAACATCTCCAGACGAGGCTTTCTCAAGGCCGGCGCCGCTGCGGCGGGTGCCGCCGCAGGCTCGGGAGCGATCACCGGATTCCCGACAATCTGGGCGCAAGAAATCAAGGACATCGAATTGCGCCATGTCGGCGTGTCCTATTCGGTCGTCAAGGCAATTGGCGACCAGGCAGCCAAGGATCTCGGCTTCAAGGTTACGATGCAGAATCTCGACACCTCCGCCGCGATCAACCGCTTCATCACCCAGCCCAACACAGTCGATATCTGCGATCTGGAGGGCTGGCAGGCCAAGCTCGCCGCCAAGCGCGGCGTGATCCAGGGCATCGAGGCAAAGCGGATCAAGGAATTCGACAACTTCCTGCCAATCTTCACAAAGGGCGAACTGGACGGCGCAAAGATCGCCAACGAAGGCATTTCGCCCTACGCAGCCCTATACCTGGACGGCAAGGACTCCACCGAGCTGCATGACGGCGTGTCCGAGTGGCTCACCAACGTGCCGCAGGTCTACAACGCGGACTCCATCGGCTATCGCCCTGATCTGGTCGACCATCCGGTCACCGAATGGAAAGACCTGATCGATCCCAAATACAAAGGCAAAGCGGCCATTCTGGATGTGCCTGCGATCGGCATCATGGACGCCGCGCTTTGCATGGAAAGCGCCGGTCTGATCCAGTATGGCGACAAGGGCAACATGACCAAGGAAGAGATCGACAAGACGATCGACAAGCTCATCGAGCTCAAGCGTGACGGCCACTTCCGCGCCACCTGGACGACCTTCGACCAGTCCGTTCAGCTCATGGCCGCCGGCGAGGGCGTCATCCAGTCCATGTGGTCTCCGGCCGTCGCCGCCGTTCGCACCAAGGAAATCCCGTGCATCTATGCGCCGGTCAACAAGAAGGACGGCAAGGAAGGTTATCGAGGCTGGTGCAACGGCATGGGCCTGATGAAGCATCTCGAAGGCAAGAAGCTCGACGCAGCCTACGAGTACATGAACTGGTACTTGTCCGGCTGGCAGGGCGCCTTCGTGTCCCGCTACGGATACTACAGCCCGGTTCCATCGACGGCCAAGACGCAGATGACGGATACGGAATGGGCCTACTGGTATGAAGGAAAGCCCGCTCCCGAGGCGATCACCGACCCCTACGGCGTGCCGATGGAACCAGCCGGCACGAAGCGCGACGGCGGCTCCTTCGTGGAACGCGTGACCAACATCTCTTGCTGGAATACGCTGATGGACGAAGCAGCCTACATGAACAAGCGCTGGAACGACTTCAAGGTCGCCTGATCCCGGCGGCTTCTCCCGACAGATCCGGTCCCGCCGCTTCATCGAAGTGCGGGGCCAGACATCCCTCAGGTCGCAACGCCGACCCATGAAGAAGTCATGCTGGAGCCTCGTCCATGAAATTGAACAAAACCGCTGTTGGATGGCTGAATGTCACGCCGTTGCTTGCGATAATGGTCCCGTTCTTCATCATGCCGATCATTGTCGTGGCAATCGCCAGCATCATGCAGACCGACGGTTTCGGCGGTATGTTCATGGATCCAACGCTCGAAAACTACACCTATGTGTTCCAGTCGGCGCTGACGTACAGGCTCTATTTTGAAACGATCAAATTCGCCGCGCTGACGCTGATTTTCTCCGCCTTTATCGGCTTCTGGGTCGCCTATTTCCTGGTGTTCCATGTCAGGAGCAAGCTGCTCGCGATGGGGCTCTTCCTGATTTGCACAGTGCCGTTCTGGACGTCGAATATCATCCGTATGATCTCGTGGATTCCGCTTCTCGGCAAGGAAGGTTTGATCAACCAGGCGCTGATGGCGATGGGCTTCATCGACGCGCCTCTGGAATTTCTGCTCTATTCCGATTTTGCCGTGGTTGTGGCCTATGTCCACCAGCTGACGATATTCATGATCGTCCCGATCTTCAATTCCATGGCCCGTATCGACAAGCGTGTCGTCGAGGCGGCACTCGATGCCGGCGCCAGCAAGTTCGACATCATGCGCTACATCATCCTGCCGATGTCCAAAAGCGGCATCGCGCTCGGCGCCATCTTCGTCGTGTCTATCGTCATGGGTGATTTCTTCGTGGTGAAGGTCATGTCCGGCGGCGGCACCGCCTCTGTGGTCGGCGCCTTCTACGAGGATATCGGCGTGCTGCAATACCCAAGCGCCGCGGCCAGCGCGATCGTCCTGACGATCCTGGTGATGCTCATGGTGGCACTGATCCTGCGTGTCGTAGACATCCGCAAGGAGATAACGCAATGACCGACGTTACGAACGCCACCATTTCGACCCGAGGCAAACGCAGGGCCCGCCGCAATTCCTCCGACCGCACCTGGACCTTCTACGTCCTCGCCGCTTTCTTCGCCTTTTATGTAATCGCGCTCTACGGACCGATGCTCTCGATCTACATCCTGTCCTTCCAGGATCTGCGCGGCGGGCTTGTCTTCCCGATGCGGGGTTTCTCGCTCTACTGGTTCAACGAACTGATAATGCAGACTCGCGCCGGCGACGTCAGCGGCTCATTCACGCGGTCGATCTATCTGGCCATCGCGGTGACCGTGATCACAGTGGTGTTCTCCTTCATGGCCGGCATGGCTTTTCGGAGGCGCTTCAGGGGCGACACCATCGTCTTCTACCTGATGATCGGCAGCCTGGTCGCGCCTGGCCTCGTTCTCGGCATCGGCATCGGCCTTGGCTTTGACATGGCCGGCATTCCGACCAACTGGTTCACCTCCGCGCTCGGTGCACAACTGTCCTGGACGCTGCCCTTTGGCATCCTCGTGATGTTCGCCGTGATGTCGCGACTGAACAGTGACTGGGAGGAAGCGGCCCGCGATCTTGGCGCGTCACGGGCCCAGACGATCGGTCTCGTTGTCCTGCCGGTTCTCGCGCCGGGACTCATCGCGGTCGCGCTGTTCGGCTTCACCCTGTCCTATGACGAGTTCGCCCGAACTCTCCAGACCGCGGGCGCCCAAAACACGCTGCCGCTCGAAATCTGGAGCATGACGCTCAACGTCACCTCGCCCGCGCTGTACGCGCTCGGCACGGTCTCGACGGTCATCTCGTTTCTTATCATCGGCGTCAGCCTCGGATCGATCATCCTCCTGCAACGGCGCAACGCCGCCCGCAAGAACATCAGTGAATAATATGGAGACGAAGGTGGGAACTGGTAACGGAGATATTGAGCTCGCTGGTGTCACCAAGAGCTATGATGGCGAGACCTTCGCTGTCGACGGTATCAATCTCAAGATCCCCGACGGCGCATATTGCTGCCTGCTCGGCCCGTCCGGCTGCGGCAAGAGTACCATCCTGAGGATGATCGCCGGACACGAGGATCCGACCCATGGCGAGATCCTGATAGGCGGCGAGGATGTCGTCGGTCTCGATCCCGTGGAACGTCGTACGGCAATGATGTTCCAGTCCTACGCGCTCTTTCCGCACCTGAGCGTTCGGGACAACATCGCCTTTGCGCTGCGCGTTCGCGGTCTTTCCAAGGCCGAACGCAACGCCAAGGCCGATGCGATGATCGAGAAAGTACACCTGACCGAATTCGCCAATCGCCTGCCCTCGCAACTGTCGGGCGGCCAGCAGCAACGTGTCGCCCTCGCCCGCGCTGCGATCACGGAACCCCGCGTCCTGCTGCTCGATGAACCGCTATCGGCTCTCGACGAACATCTGCGAATCAAGATGCGTGCCGAATTGAGCCGTATGCAGCGTGATCTCGGCATCACCTTCATCCATGTCACCCATACGCAGATGGAAGCCATCGCGCTCGCCGACATGGTCGTCGTCATGGACCAAGGAAAGATTCGCCAGTCCGGCCCGGCCCGGGAAGTCTATGCCGAGCCGAAAAACCGCTATGTCGCCGAGTTCATCGGCGGCCAGAATGTGATTTCCGGCAAGGTCAGCTACATCAACGGCACCCGCGCGACGATGGCCGGCGCGACCTACAGCAATATCGAAATCCCTCTCGCGAACGGCAAGCGTCTAGAGGACGGTCAGTCGCTCGACATTGCCATTCGGCGGGACGACATCGACCTGGTCCGCGCCGGCGGCGATCTGCCGGATGGTTCGACCAGCGTCGAAGGCGCAATTACCGGCGTCGAATATCAGGGCACCTTTGTAAAAGTCATGATGGAGGCCGCCGGCGAAGAAGAATTCGTCGCCTATGTGCCCGAACGCCGCTTTTTCGAGGAATCCCTGTCAATCGGCGATCGCGTGCTCGCCATATGGCAGATCGATCATGCCCACCTGCTCGCTTGATACTGGAGAGTAAATCCATGCAAATTTCATTTTCGCTGAACGATGAGCCAGTTACGGTCGATGTCGATCCATCGACCTTGTTGAGCGATCTTATCCGCGAACAGCTCTCCCTCACCGGGACGCATGTGGGCTGCGACACCAGCCAGTGCGGAGCATGCGTTGTCCACGTCAACGGCGACTCCGTGAAAAGCTGCACGATGCTGGCGGTTTCCGCAGACGGCGGCGAAGTGCGGACCGTCGAGGGCCTGTCGAAAAGCGACGCCGATCTGCACCCGATGCAGATCGCCTTCCGCGAAAACCACGGCCTTCAATGCGGCTTCTGCACACCCGGCATGCTGATGAGCGCGATCGACCTCGTGAAGAACAACCCGGATCCCAACGAAGCCGAGATCAGGGAGTGGCTCGAAGGCAATATCTGCCGCTGCACCGGCTACCAGAACATCGTCAAGTCTATCATCGCTGGCGCGGCCGCCATGCGAGCAGCCTCCTGAAGGAGATTTCAATGAACGCAGTGGTTGGAATCGGCTCGTCACCGAAACGCAAGGAAGACGCCCGCTTCGTCCGGGGTAAAGGCACTTATGTCGCGGATATCAAGCGACCCGGTATGCTTGCAGGCGTATTTCTACGCTCCGAGCATGCTCATGCGAAGCTGAACTCGATCGATGTCTCGAAGGCGCTCGCGCAGCCGGGCGTTAAAGCCGTCTACACAGGCGAGGACATGAAGGCCGATAATGTCGGCGGTTTGCCAGTCGGCTGGGGCATCACCGACAAGCATGGGGATCCGATGAAGGAGCCGCCGCATCCGCCGATCGCCCATGACAAGGTGCGCTATGTCGGCGACGCGGTTGCCTTCGTTGTCGCCGACACCATCGAACAGGCCCAAGCCGCCGCGGAAATGATCGAGGTCGACTATGAGGTTCTTCCGGCGGTCGTCGGCCTGGTGGATGCCCTGCGCCCAAACGCGCCACAGCTCTATGACGACGTCCCGAACAATCTTTGCGCCGACTGGGAGCTCGGCAACTCCTCAGCCGTCGACGCTGCGTTCGAGAACGCCGCGCATGTTGCCTCTATCGAACTCGTCAACAACCGCCTTATCGGCAATCCCCTGGAACCGCTGGCGGCCATCGGCGAGTTCGAATTCGCCTCCGGGCGCTACACGCTCTGGACAACCAGCCAATTTCCGCATGTCGTGCGGCTTCTGATGGGCGAGATGGTGCTCGGCATTCCCCAGCACAAGCTCCGCGTGGTCGCGCCTGATGTCGGTGGCGGTTTCGGCGTGAAACAGTTCCACTATGCCGAGGAAGCGGTGGTAACCTGGGCAGCGGGCAAGCTAGGCCGTCCGGTAAAATGGGTCGCGCAGCGTTCCGAAGGCTTCGTCTCCGACGCGCATGGCCGTGACCATGTCACCGAGGCTGAACTAGCGCTCGATGAGGACGGCAAGTTCCTTGCCATGCGGGTGAAGACGCTCGCAAATATGGGGGCCTATCTCTCCACCTTCGGGCCAAACATTCCGACCAACCTCTACGCGCCACTTCTGTCCGGCGTTTACCAGATCCCGTCGATCTACTGCGAAGTGAAATGCGTGTTCACCAACACCGTGCCAGTCGACGCCTATCGCGGCGCCGGACGTCCCGAAGCCACATTCGTGGTGGAGCGGCTGGTCGACATGGCCGCGCGCGAAATGGGGATCGACAAGATCGACATCCGCAAGCGCAACATGATCCCCAAGGAAGCCTATCCCTACCAGACGCCGGTTATCGTCGAATATGACAGCGGCGATCCGCTAGGCTGCCTGGAACGGTCGGAGGAACTCGCCGATGTGGCCGGTTTCGAGGTGCGCCGCGCCGAATCCGCGAGCCGAGGCAAATATCGCGGTCTCGGTATTTCGACCTATATCGAGGCCTGCGGCCTTGCCCCCTCGCGCCTCGCCGGCCAACTCGGCGCGCGCGGCGGGCTCTACGAAAGCGCGACTGTGCGCGTTCACCCCTCGGGTGCGGTGACGGTGCTGATCGGCACCCATAACCATGGCCAGGGCCACGAGACTACCTTCGCTCAGATCGTTTCGGATCGCCTCGGCGTTCCGTTCGAGGACATCGATATTGTCTTCGGCGATACAGACCGCGTGCAGTTCGGCATGGGCACCTACGGGTCACGTTCGCTCGTTGTCGGCGGTGCGGCGCTCTCGCAGGCCAGCGACAAGGTCATCCTGAAGGGCCGCAAGATCGCCGCTCACCAGCTTGAGGCCTCGCTCGAAGACATCGTTTTCGAGGACGGTACCTTCTCCGTGGCCGGCACCGACCGGAAGAAGTCCTTCCAGGAAATCGCCGGCGCCGCTTATGTGCCCTTCGATTTCCCTCTTGAGACGCTGGAGCCGGGACTGGAGGAACAGTCCTATTACGACCCGGTGAACTTCACCTACCCGGGCGGCGCACACTTCGCCGAGGTCGAGATTGACCCCGATACCGGGATCGTGACGCTGGAGCGGTACACAGCGGTCGACGATGTCGGCACGATCATCAACCCGATGATCGTCGAGGGCCAATTGCATGGGGGCATCGTGCAGGGCATCGGCCAAGCGCTATTCGAGCACGGGGTCTATGATCCCACCTCCGGACAACTCCTGTCGGGGTCCTTCATGGATTATTGCATGCCGCGCGCCGACAATTTCCCTCAACTGGTCATCGAACCGCATTCGACGACCTGCACGCACACGCCGATGGGTGTGAAGGGCTGCGGCGAGTGCGGCACGATCGGTTCGCCGGCGGCCATCATCAGCGCGGTGGTTGATGCACTGAAACCGCTCGGCATCGCCCATGTCGACATGCCGGCGTCCCCCAATCACATCTGGAACATCATCCGCAACGCGCGGACACCAGTCGCGGCTGAATAAGGACAGGATCAATGAGGTCGTTCAACTACCACAAACCAGACACGCTCGATGCCGCGCTGGCCTTGCTTTCCGGCAATGACGAAGCATTGCCGATCGCCGGAGGCATGACCCTGCTTCCCACCATGAAGCAGCGCCTCGCCGCGCCGGAGGACCTAGTCGATCTCTCCGGCCTTCCGGGTCTCGCCGACGTAGCGATGGAAGGCGACATCCTCGTCATCGGCGCAATGACACGCCATGCCGATGTCGCCGCGTCGCCGCTGGTCAAGGAAAAGCTCCCGGCTCTGGCGAATCTCGCCTCGCGCATCGGCGACCAACAGGTTCGCCATCGCGGAACAATCGGCGGCTCCATCTCCAACAACGATCCGGCCGCCGACTACCCCGCAGCCGTCCTGGCGCTGAACGCGGAGATCGTGACCAGCAAACGCACCATCGCCGCCGACGATTTCTTCGTCGCCATGTTTGAGACCGCGCTTGAGCCCGGCGAACTCGTCACCGCCATACGTTTCCCGCTCCCCGAAGTCGCCGCCTACATGAAGTTCGCCAACCCGGCGTCTCGTTACGCGCTGGCCGGGGTCTTTGTCGCGAAGACAACCAGCGCTGTTCGCGTGGCTGTCACCGGGGCCGGACCGTCCGTTTTCCGCGCCTCGGACATTGAAGCGGCACTCGCGGAAAGCTTCGACGCGACCGCGCTCGAGCGTATCTCGATCGACGCCTCGGAACTCATGTCCGATATCCACGCCGACAATGAATACCGCGCCAATCTCGTGATGGTTATGGCGCGGCGCGCCGTCGCTCTTGCCCAGCAATCCGGATAGGTCACCGAATAGTTCAGGCGGCGGGGCTGACTGATCCCGCGAAAGATAAACAAGAAAAACGGCTTCGCGCCCGCCGGATTCGCGGCTGGCGCAAGGAATCCGGCGCGCATAGTTTGCCGGTCCGATGCCGGCTACCGCACGGAGGACTATTCAGGTGCGACAACAGGAGCGCGACAAAATTCCCGGCTTCTTCAGTCTGGAGCAGGCGCAAAAGGATGCGGCCTACAACAACTCCGAGGCTGTTGTGGACAGCGCCGAGCGGTTGAAGGATTGGGAATGCCGCAGCGCGGCCTGCCGCGAGGCTCCGAGCGCGCGGCCCGATATCCGCTATGGCGACAAGCCAAACAACCTGTTCGATTTCTTCCCGTCCGGCGGTGACGGCGCACCGCTTTTCGTCTTCATCCACGGCGGCTACTGGCATCGCAACAGCAAAGAGATCTTCGGTTTCGTCTCCACCGGCCCTGGCGCCCACGGCATCGATGTGGCCACCATAGGCTACACGTTGGCACCGCAAGCGACCCTTACGGAGATCGTGGAGGAAGTATTCCAGGCCCTCGCCTTCATCGCCGCCATGTCCTCCGAGCTCGGCTTCGACCCGGATCGCATTTACGTCGGCGGCTGGTCGGCCGGGGGCCATCTGGCGACGCTGTCCGCGAACCTGCCGATGGTGCGCGGCGTCATCTCGATCAGCGGAATTTTCGATCTCGAACCAATCGCCGAAACATACATCAACGACGAACTCAGACTGCAGCAATCGGAAATCGAGACGCTCGCACCGTCGAGAAACTTGCCGGTGCGCCCGATTCCGGTTGCACTGTTCGTCGGCGGCGACGAGCTACCCGAATTGCAGCGCCAGTCTCGCGAATTCACGGAACGCGCATGCGCCGAGCATCTCCCTGTGACCATGATGACGCTCGCCGGCCGCAACCACTACACGATCATGGAGGAACTGGCAGCGCCTGACGGCATGCTCACAAGCGCGCTGATCAGAATGATACACGGCAGCGCAACAACGGGCTGATGGGGCAACTTCCATCGCAATGAAAGACGGAATCCGTATTGAGGCCTCCATCGCTGCGATGCTTGATTTACTCTGCGATCCCCGCATTCTCCAATTATGAAGCCAGGGCCAAAATCGGTGGAAAGATCGCCTGGTTCGGCAGCCGCCTATTCGACAGTACAACGCGCAAGCTTTCCGGCCGGTTCTTTGCCCGTCTCAAGGAGATCCTCGAGAACGAAAGCGCCGCGCATTTAGGCTGACGCCAAACACGCACGAATGCGGAAGCCGCGGACCGCGCATTCCCTCGCAGGCCTGGCAGCAGGAAAATCATTATGTTGGGATGGTGCCCCCGGAGAGACTCGAACTCCCGACCCTCTGATTACAAATCGGACAGGTCGATACTTAGTATTTTGTTTTTATTAATTTTTTTTATTTTGATAAACTGGTGTGTGCAATTCTGTGTGTGGAAAACAGGCATCGCGGACGAATAGCCACGCCGAGATTGGTACCAAATGCTGAAGGCAAGTTTGAGAGTGTGCTATGTTCTAGAGAATGGAAAAATCCGAGCTTCTGGCGATACCTCCTAATGCTGCGCGCCTCCTCTTAAGACATGGCGGCGTTCACCTCTGCCGCCCGCTTCGCTCGGCGGAGTTTATCAAATTCGCCAAAGCACGAGGCATTTCCATCGACGCAGCTCGACTTTTACGATTTGAACGGCTGGGTATCTTTTCCCCTCTGTTTCGAGTGTACAGTTCAAACGCAAGAAAGCCATTGGAGCTGCCACTCACAACCAATCGATGGTTTACGCAAGGATACGCGACGGACACCACGCAAGGCCAGCCTCACGCCATACCGAAGAAGAACAGCCAAGATAGCGAAGCCTATTACTCACGATTTCAAATCGCCTCCCTAATCTTCACGGTTGACCAATTTACAGCGTCAGTCAGCCTTGACAGCTTTCTCGATGATGACGGATTGAACAAGGAGGCGTGGCTCGCCCGCGGCGCAGAATTCGAAAAATTCGGGGGTCTTCTTATTCAACAAGGAGGGACTGGAAAGGAGTTCCGGCCCGCCATCGACCTGCTGTGTCAATTTATCTCGGATCGCTATTTCCCGCATACACGAAGCAACCAGCGCACGAGAATCGTTTCCGATGGCGGATTTTCTTCCGACCAATGGATGACCATCAATGGGGTTGCCTGGAATTGGGGAGATTATGCGCAAGCGTGGGACCCGAGCCGCACGAAGCGGGTATTTAAACTCACCCCTGAGAAGCTGAAGCACGCATTTGAAACCCTCGCCTTTCAACAGTGTCAACTCGATCCACTGGAGCGCTGGTACCAGCTGTTGCAATTTATTTCGCCTCGCGAGCGAGATCGGCTGAAGCACAAGGCACTTGCCGCAGAGACCATTCGAAGCGGCGCATTCATGCTGCGCCTATTGTACCAAGACCTATATGGCAAAGAGCTTTCGCATCCCAACGAAGTGAGCTCGACAGTGATAACTCATGTGCCGGAACTTGCAGTTCGCGCTGACGCCCGCAGGCATATGGAGTTTGTGGTCAATCGGTTCGATTTGAATCCCGCCCCTAAGCTCACGCTTTTTGTAGAAGGAGCCAGCGAAGAAGCCGCGATTAGAGCAATCTTCGAACATTATTTCGGCGCACCCCCAGGTACACATCAGATTGAGATCGTGGATTTATGCGGCGTTGACACAGCCACCGGCGGCCGAAAAGAAGATCGCTTTCGCGCCATATTGCGTTTGGTCGATTACCTGCATCACCATCAAACGTTTACGTTTCTGATCCTCGACGACGAGAACAACGCACGGAAATTGAAGGAAGCAGCCAAGGGCTTAGCATCAACGCTTCACGCCAGCCGCCATGCGACGCGCCCCGAATACATCAAGATCTGGCGCACGTCGTTTGAGTTCGACAATTTTTCAGCGACCGAAATCGCAAAAGCCATGACAACGCTAGCGCATGGCGTTGTTTTCAAGACTGACGAAGTGGCGGCGTGCAAGAAAGCGAAAAACCCAGGTGCGGAGCTTTCAACTCTTTACAACACACGAACGAATGCCGGTCTCAACAAGATCGACCTCGCCTTGCAACTGGTTGATATGATTTTTGACACCGCCAGCCACAAGGCGCCCACTAACCGACCTCTGATAAGGACGCTGGAGCGCGTAGTTCGCCTCGCTGCGCTAAACCCCTTTCCGACCATGGAAGAAAGCTGGGAACGCAATCAGGCCTCGAAATATCTGGGCAAGAAGCGAACCCAGGTGAAGACCAAACCTCAGAAATAACCTCGAAACTGAACAGTTTTCGCTCGCGGCAATTTTGAAATTGGTGCCGATCGGCGCTCCCCTTCGGGGAGGTAACTGCAATCTTACAACTCACAGTTAGCTACTTCTTTCCCCATCAGCGACCACCACCAAGCACCAAATATGCATGGCGGTCTGAAAGTCGGCGCGCGGCACAAGCTAGCTTCAGATATGGCGGTTATATCTGCGGAATTGGGTTGTTACATGAAAGTTACATGAGTTAGCTCTAGGAGATATCATCCTCTCTAAACCGTTGAATTATATGGTGGGCGGTACAAGGTTCGAACTTGTGACCCCTTCCATGTCAACGGCTCCAGGCGGATTTTTCGATCAAGTAAATTCTCTGTAAATATATGTTTTAGCTTATCATTTTTTCTATTTTTGTTTTCTAATATTGTATTTTTCATGTAACATTTGTGGATAAATCGTTACATGAGCGTTACATGAGATGCCAAATATTTTTATTACTGATACTTTTGTTTATACTGCAAAATGCCCACCGGAAAAAGACCAGGAAATTTTCTGGGATCATCCGAAGGGACCAGATGGACGAATCCGCAACGGAGCCGTGCCGGGTTTAGGCCTGCGCGTTACCGCGAACGGGATCAAGTCCTTTGTCCATGCCTACACCTTTCGCGGCAGGAGGAAACGGAAGGTGCTTGGCTCGATCAACATTATGGACATCGCCTCAGCGCGGCTTGCGGTCAATCAACGGCTGCAACAGTTGGCGGCAGGTGAAAACCCGGACATCGACGGCGCGGGTCTGGACAGAGCTGACCTGCTGACGGTTCGGGATATCATAGACCTATACTGGGAAAAGCGGATGTCCGGGCTCTCGGAATCTCACCAGTACCAGTTCGCGCTTCATGTCGCCGCCTGGCACAAGCGCCCTCCCCGACTGCAAACCCGCAGAGGCCGGAATGTAAGCAAATCCTATGTGGATTTCGGGACCATGTTTGCCGATCGGGATTTTGCCTCGATCAAGCCGCTCGATATCGAGCGCTTCACAAGCCAGTTCCAGTCGCCGCACAGCCATAACAGCGCTCTGAAGCTCACCGCCGCCCTCTACAACTGGGCGATCCGCATGCAGGTGGTGGATATGCGCAACCCCTGCGATCCTATCCGGGAACGCAAGGTTGTCCGCCAACGGCGAAACTATTCGACCGAGCAGATCGAACGGATTGCGCATCACATATTTAATCCGGTGCTGGAATGCCTGCCGGAAATCACCGGGCCGGACGGCACAGCCCGGCGCGACGCAGGCCTGCGCAAGGCTCACGTGGCTGTTGCCAATGACCAGATGACCGAGCTCTGCAACTTCATGGGAATTCTGCTGCTGACAATGGCGCGACCCAACGAACTGCAGAAAGCCGAGTTCGCGCATTTCGATCTTGAACAACTGATCTGGCACAAGCACAATACCAAAGGCATCAAGCTGTCTCGTGCGACATACGAATACGCCTATCGCTCGGTGCCTATCCACCCTCGGGTCGCTTCAATGATCCGATCCCAAAGGGCACGCTGGCCTGCCAGCGCCCTCGTCTTCCCATCCCATGCGGACCTATCGAAACCACGGGACAATTTTCGGAAAGGGCTGGCAAGGTTCAAGAGCCTGCCCGGCGTGCCAGCGCATTTCCAGCTTTACGACCTGAAACGGATCGCGATCTCGCTTATGCTGACGGGATACGGCGTCTCCCGTGAAGCCGTGTCGCACTACGTCGATCACAAGGGGAACCTGGAAACCACCATGATCTACGATCTCGGCCTGGTGGATCCGCTCCGGCCCGTCACCGAGAAGCTGGGCGACATTTTAGGCGTGTAATCGTTGACCGGCTTAACGGGCCTGTGCGTCAATAATAGCCGGACGCCCTCCCCGGCTTCGCCTGCATCCATCCACCAATGAAAGATAGGAACATGGACAGCATCCCTGCTGTGGTGCTGACGCAATCACAGCTTCGCAAGATGATCGACACCGCATGTGAACGGGCAGCGGAACTGGCGGTCAATCGGCTCCGTTCAGACCTTGCCCGTACACCGGAACAGGAAACACTCGACCGCCTGAGACAGTATCTCGCCGATCCGTCGTCCTCAACAAACCCGACTGAGGAATGGGCGCACAGTGGCATAATCCGGGAAATACAACTGACCCCGCGCGGCAAACCAAAATCGGTCGCGTGGTTCATGAAATTCCAGCGGGATTCAGGGCTGATGGACTGCACGACAAGGAAAAGCCCCGTTCACGGCCGCCGCAAAGAATGGACTTTCGCGGATATCCGCATGGCCTGGCAGGTGTATTATTCCCGCCGAACTCAACAGTCCGAGAACTACTCCTAATCCGAGCTCTCGCCGAGGAATTTCGGAAAACGCCCGGCCAGATAACCACTTGGTTCTCTTTTCGGTTAGCCGCGGACCAAAATCTTGTCTCCCTACAAAGGCGTACCATCAGCCGTACAAGGTTCGGCTGGGAGAGTCGACGAGACTATACGCGTCCCCTCCATCCGCACCTCTCCCGCCTTTGGCAAATATGCTCCAGCCGGAGGCTCTGAAGACGTGATTTCCACGGTGTAGTAGGTGAAGCCTGAGCACGTACTGCCAATGGGGCGGACGTCAATATCAGTCAGCAATTTGCCGCGAAGCCCAAGGGCACTCAAAGTGTCCTCGGCTTGTCTAATGCGCAACCCCACCAGATTTGGAACAGCCACACCCGGATCACCAGAGACCTGCAAGTAAACCACTTCCTTCGTAGCATCGACGTATGTTTCTTCTGGCGGGATTGAAGCGGCGACAGTACCCTTTGGTACGCCAAGCACCTGCGTAACCGTTTGCTCAACTGTAAATCCCTGCGCTTCTAGCTCGTCTGTGACAGTTTCCACCTTTCGTCCGGTGATTCCGACGGGGATCATGAGACCTTGTGAAACACGAACGTAAACTGCGCCTTGTTCGCCCATATCGGCTCCCGGTGAAGGAATTTGGAGGAACACACGACCAAGCGGTTCAACAGCTTCCACCTGCTGAACCACGAGGGAGAATTCCGCATTGCTAAACTCCGTGTTGATTTCTTCCAGAGTTTTTCCACGCAAATCAGGAGCAGGATCCGCGATCGCGGGTCCTGCCGCCAAGATTACGACGAAAAGGAGCAAACGTTTTAACATCGTCAATTCTCCAGAATGCTAAGCGCAAGATTCTTTTCAGCACCGAACTCATAGTCCAGCCTACGATCAACTAGACCATCCTTGCGCGCTCGGAGCGCATAGACTCGCGGCGGATATAGGAAGCGGCCTTCAACCAATTGCTTGGGCGCGGGCAGTCGTAAATTCGCAATCTGGCCATCGACCGACAGCTCCAGCGATGGGATCCCTTCTTTATCGAGGCCAAATGCATGGTCTCGCCCGAAGAGCGCATAAAGCGGCTCGAAACGAGTGGAGGTCTCTCCTCGGGCATAGAGCAAGGCCTGGGTATACCTGTCCTCGAAGCGAGGCCCGGTAATGCCGTCCTCAAGGTCCCAGGTATTTCGTTTCAAATGCAAAAGAACAGTCGCCACATTTTCCGCTAGGTACGGATTGTTGCCAAGGACCGACAAATGATCTCGGCCCGCACGCCCTTGAGCAATATCTTCAGCCGCACCAAGGGCTGTAACTTGGCCGTAGATGCGGTATTGCGAGGCTAGCGCGAGCGTGGTCGCGTCGATCAAGCGATCAATAATCTCTTTGCCCGCGTTGTAAGTCGGAAGCCCGGCTACCGCTTCTAGCGTCTCGGCAAATTTCTCTGGATCCTTGTCATAGATATCCCCGAGTTGGGCCACCACGTTCATCCAGTCCAAGACATCCAACAACACGCCTGTCGCAAGTACGGCGCGAGAGTGCTTTGCTGCTAGCGTTGCGGGGCTCTGGCCGGGCAGGCAGACAAGTCCGCGAATGTTTTGATACCGTCCATCTTCTGCTGCACAGTTCGGTTCAATGGCGCCATCCGCGATGAGCGACATGATCTGCTCAAGCTCACTCACCGCGTAAATGTCCGAAGCGAGCAAATAAAAACGCGCTTCTTCGGAAAGGTTGTTTCGAGCGGCCCAGTCTTCCACAATGCGCGTTGCAGGATTGGCAACATTGTTCCGAAACAACGTGTCAAAGTCGTGCCATTTGTTCGCATCTTCCTCCAAGGCAGCCGTTAGGCTTCCGTCCGAAGCAACACTGACTGGGTCAAGTGAAATTGAAAGATCCAGAAAATTGTTAAACCCGGATACCGACGTCATACTGTCGAGCGCAACGGTAACCTCGTTCATACATTCCCGCGCTTGTGGCGCGCGCGCATCGGCAACCCTGCGGATAGCGGCAAAATTCTGGAAGCGGAGGGTTTCCGGTGAAACGTATCCATTTTGGAGAGCATATGCATAGACCGAGAAACAAGACCGCCAAGGAGACCAGATTACCTGTTTAAGATTGTCTGATATTCTGCGCTGCTCAATCTCCATGCGGTTGAGACGGCCATCAAGTTCCACATAGATAGTTTCGAGCTGCTCTGAGAGCGCGACGATAGCATCAAATATTTTTTGTTGGTTTTCCTGAATTGTCGCCAATTGTTGATTGACGATTTCGAACTGCTCCTGCAGATATTTCATCATGATTTTGAAACGCTCAGCATCCGGATCAGACTTTTTTGCGAAAATTCCGGTTATTGATGCTACTGCGCCAAGATAGTCTCCAGCCATAAAGCCAATGTAGGCGTTTACAGCCGCACCGGCGACTTCCAATGCCTTCTGTCCATCTTCCCCGATATCGATATCCAGGTTTGAGGCAATGGCGGAAACATCATTGATTCCCTTTAGTATATCCCCCGCCAGCAAAACATTTTCCTTGATGCGTGCGTCCGTTTCGAAACGCTCGATCATAGCCGCCTTCACATCTTTGGGATCGCAGTCAGGCTTGTCTTCGGGACAGATAATTCGCCGGTCCATCAGGCCCGACCGGAGTGCGTCGGCTTTCTCTGCGGAGCTCAATCCCGAGAACATGAAATCTGCGATGAGGTCCTGATTTGCGCCTAGCGTATCGATTTTTTGATCCAGGACCACCACATGCTCCCGCAATGCAGTTACATCAGTCTGGATTGTCGCTATCAGTTCCCCCTGTGTCTGCAGACGATCTTGTACTCTTTTCGTGCTATCGCGCACTTCGACCACGAAATCAGTGAACCGCCGATCCTGATCTGCGACCGTGCCGGCGGTCTGGACGAGCAACTCAAACTCGGTAGCATCAACGTTTGCAGCAAACGCCTCAAGGGCACCGACGGCCACGTCTAGAAGCGCATCGTCGCCTGACGCATTTGCCCTGGCCTTGATATCCCTGAGAAATTGATCTCTCTCGCGAATAACGCGCCCAATACGACCGGGGTCAGAAAGAAGTTCTTGAGCTGACGCGACTCCCGTCTCGGCCATCAGATCGGCAGAAAGTGCTGCTAAAAGGTGCCCAGAATTCTCTTTTCCACGTTCCTCGATCCAAAGGTCTGTCATTTCCAGGCTTGCTGACGACCCCGCGGCGAGCAGAACGAGCGGCAAGGCTCCGCCGGTGTAAATCGTTCCCAGTGCGAAGCCTGCACCAACAACGGCCTTTGCCATTTTGGTTCCGGTCGAAGCGCCGCTATAGAAATTCTTAGTGAGCTGGTACCGGGCAAGCGCTCTCTCAATTTCCGCGCTGCGCTGCTCAGGCGTGAGTTGCGAAGGTGGAATCGTGATCGATTCATGCCTCAGGTACGCCTTCGCTACAGACCCACCGAGACGCGTTGAGATCTTTACCGCCTCAGCCGGTGCTATGGAATCGGCATGGGCGTCTCCAAGCGCGCAAACCAGGAATGGAAAAGCAAATATCAGTGCTGGTACCGGCCTCACGGAGCTTCTCCCCTCGCAATAAGAAAGTCCTGCATACCCCTGCCCATGATGTCGGAGAACAAGAGAGGATGTCAAATTTCTATTTTGGAAGGCTATTATGATATTCGGAAGGACTCACTAGACGAGTCGCATCCTTTTCTAATGGAAGCGCATCTAGACCCTAAAAGTAGTCAAATCATCAATTCCAAGAGCCACTAAGCGACTGGACCGTCCTATGCGGCACCTATGCCGCCAATGATCCATTTGCCCTTCCAAAGCCAAGAGCGGGCCGCGCGGTCGGAGTCAAGGCCGAAGCCCGCGAAGCGGGGGCCGAAGGGCCGCCTTTACGCCGTCCGAAGGCCTGCATTAATCCCCGAAGGGCAATTGACCTTCACCTGGTGAAAACGAATGAGCCGCCGCCGCGGCGAGTTTCTCAGTCGCGTTCAGGCGAAGAGCCCCGGAAGCGGGGCTCCATTGCTCAACGGTGGAGGAAGCCTATGCGGCGACTTTGGTGGCGAATACACATGGCTCAGCATCAGTCGGCGCCGCCAAAATGGGCCACCAGAAAGGAAATGCAGACCATCCGCGATCTCGTCCACCTTTTTGCTGCAGTAAGACCAGGGCGGGCTTTTTCCTAGGACTATCGAGCACTTTTGATCTAAGCGCTGTACCTAAGATCGACCGACCCGACTTGTCACCGGACTTGGTTCTATCGAGGTCGCGACCCGTCTCCGCCAATAACAGGAGCTTACCGTCGCCATCCTTTTCCGCATAATAGTCAATCAAGCCACGCATGGCGTCCCACTCGAACTCGACGTTGTCGAACTCCATGCTCTTTTCCATCAAGGCAATAAGTTCGAACGCAAAGTCACGGGTAATCGGAATGAATTCTCCGCTGTCTCTCCACTCCGTCAAGATCAGCTTATCCAGCTCTGACTGGATTCTGGCCATTGTCTTGCCTCCTCGCGTTTGAAAATCGGACGGAAGCAACATTGTGCTCGGAGACACGGAGACGACATTGCTCAGCAGAACTTTGTTGGGCGCACAGGGGCGAACTCGTTGCGTCGCATCCGATTGCAGAAACACTACACCTTGCTCGTGCGCGCCGGATTCAAAAGCGTTGCGAAGGGAATTCTCAAACTCGTTGATCGAGTAGAGGCGATCATACACCCTGCGTGAAGTGTACAGTCGGGTTACGGCGAGGTCCGCTCGATCTCTGGCACCATACATGCGTGAATGTTGCAGAACAGTATCCGCCTGCATGGTACGAGGATTTCGTCCGTAATAGAATGAGATGAGATTAGGGATCGTAATTCCTCGGTCGAGAATGTTTCCGCCAACGAAGATATTATATGGCGTCCGGAGCTTTAACTCAGACTTGCTATCCAAGAGGCTGAGAACGTCATTGTCAGAATTCACTTTCTCCACGACGACATCGTCGTATTTGAGCGCATCAATAAAAACCTCAAAAGCCTCTTCGCGATCGGGCATTTCAGAGTGATAGGCGGTTACGGACCGCTCTAGATCGTCGAATGCAGCGTCAAACATATTCCGAAGCTGGGAAGGATCTGACTCTGCGGTTTTCCTGATTCCTTGGAAAATCCAGTCAATCACCTGGTCCTGCCAAGCGTGCGCGGCCCGCTTCACATCATTATGAATGACCATCGCATATTTCTTTTCCTTCTCACCGCTCTCCTGCTGCTGCCACTGGCGGACGCCTGCGGCGACGATGAAAGTGATGATCGAGCGACGAAGCCCCTCCGTATTGGGACTTTGGAGGACCCCATCTTCATTGATGCGGCGGCGGTCGATTTTACGAAGGGCGTCCTGCTCGTTTTCAGTCACTTCTACGTGAAGAAAGTGGCGAGGATCATTCTCATCGAAAGACCCGAAATAATCGTCTCCTCCGACATATCCGCCGTGTATTGGTAGCAGTTTGGTGAAAGCCGGACGCTTGGGCTTGAAAACAAAGCTAGCGGCTGCGCTATCGTCATATTCGGCAGGCTGGAGATACAGAGAGTAAGGCGTAGCAGTAACCTGCAAGTATGCCAGTTGGTCACTCATATCGCGCAGCACGTCGATCTGGCCAGCAATAGTTCCTTGCGAGACGTCGGGGTCCCCCCGTTTGGTAGTGAAACGGATGCTTGCGAGATCTGCCTCGTCATCAATAATGAGAACTTTCCGCTTCTGCAGGCCTTCTTGGTTATCCATAAACTCAACGAGACGGCTCAGATTCTGCGACTGCTTCTTCGCTACGATAACGATTTTCCGCCGCAGTTCACTGCGTGTGACCTTCCCCGGCAGATGCATGATATCCCACACCAAGAGCTCGTCCTCCTCAATGAACTCTTCAAAATCCGTTTCGAGGCGAGATATTGTTTGGGCCGAAAGCGTTTTTGTTCCTTTAGTCAGCACAAGCGCGATATCGAATCCTTGATCGAAGGCCGCAGCGATGACGCCCACGAACGCCCGCGTCTTACCCGACTGAATCTTACCAAGGAGGATGCCTGGGCGACTGTCGGAGGTAACAGAGGTCTCCAGTTCACCAACGACATCTGCAATGCATTGCGCCAACTCATCGTTGTCGTCGCGAAAACTTTTTAAACGAGGATAGAAGGTCGAGCCGTTATGTAAGCCGTCTAGGCGACGATTATTACGACGCATCCATGCACGAACTTGAGAGAGCCGAAAAATCGGACCAGATGCGAGCTCTTCGATGGGCTGAGGGAAATCGTCTGCTCGCGCCCGCCAATTGACAACAGCCTGCCTGGAAACCCCCGCCAACTCTGCAATCTCGTTTATTCCGACAATATCTTTCTTCATATCTCTATCCAATATTTGTTTACGATGTACACGAATGATATCACTTGTATGGTGACGTCGTCAACGCGAATAGATGCTACGTAGTTACGAATCAACACAGACGCAAGCTGGCCGCGGGGTTATTGCGGGCCTGACTTGATTGAATCCGAAAGTTAGAATGACCGTAATTTTCCGGGCTTAGTAGCCGTCATCGAGAAAAGCTGAAGCCTTCTCGAGCGCTTGGGTCTCGTCTTTCAACTCGCATTCCCAAATGACCAGGGCTTCCCAACCCAGCTCTTCCAGCCTCGTTTGGCTTACGAGGTCACGGGCTCGATTTTTTTCGATCTTCTGTAGCCAGTATGCCGTATTGCTTTTCGGGACGCGGGCGCCTCGCTTGCAGCCGTGTCCGTGCCAAAAGCAACCGTGGACGAAAATCACCTTCTTTCGGGACGGAAAAACAATGTCTGGATTACCTGGCAAGTCTCGTCGATGAAGACGAAAACGATATCTCTGATGATGGAGAAGACGCCGAAGTTTGAGTTCGGGCGAAGTGTTCTTGCCCTTGACGGCTCTCATAGTCCGGCTGCGCGTCTCAGAAACCATTTCGCTCACTCCACGGGGGCAATGAAATGGCCAGACGTTTCAGCATACCTAAGTCGTAACTTCGATCTTCATGCTGGGGTCAGTTTCGAACTCTTCAACGATCTCATTGTATCGCTTCACAAGCTCAGCCACGGCAACGCGTCGGCCGTCAGCCGCAAATTTTCCCAACTCGTACAAATTAAGCGCAATGAACTGTTCGACTTCGAAAAGGTCGAGCCTCTCGCCGATCCCCGCGTTTTCGGCCAGCCCTTCACCAACAGCTAGCCCGCGCTGCGTAGTGACCAGCACTGGGCGATAGCCTTGGTCCAAGTTTTCTCGACACCGTTCTATGACGGCCTCGCCAGGGGACGTGGTCACATGAATGGCGACATCTCCAATAAAGAAATCGCCCGCACGACCGGTCTGTGCGTCTGATGTAGAAAAGCTATTATGAACGAAGGCGCCTTTCCCCAAAGCACAATCCAGTTTTGAACCGATAAGGTGCTGCATCACGCCGCCCACGTAATAAGTGCCAGTCATCGTTTTCTGGCGCTCTTCAGCTTGCTGAAGAACGTGGCGAACCACAGTACGCAAGCTCCTGGAAGCGTCGAGCCTGATCTTAAACGGCTTTGCTGAAAAGAACTCCTGTACACGCTGAATCCAGAATTCTTCGACTTCGTCTAGGTCAACGGGCCCCTTTGAAGCCAAATCGTTCAGGAATCCGACATACTTCTGCATGTTGCCGATACTTCCGCGACTGGTACGGCCTCCTTCGGCCGCAAGGACGCGGGTTATTTCGTGTCGCTTGAGGATGGACTGAACAGCACCTTTGCCCAAACCAAGAACTTGCCCACCACCGTCCGTGAGAAGCTGCTTCTCATCGAGAGGCAATCCCATTGTCTTGGCATGCTGTGTTGTCACAAGCGCAACGCACAAGGGACCCTTGCTCTTAAAGCTATTCTCTTTTGTGAACTTTGATAGGGCTTGTTTTAACGGAACGGCCATCATGCAGCCTTCCGTTTTTGCCCCTCGGTCTCTCGAAGGAGCGGCTCCAGGATGCTTTCGGAGAGAAAACGTACAACAGGAACTGCGACGCCATCCCCGGCGAGGTGATACGCCTCGTTGTAATTCGTCGGTAGCTCATATTCCTCTGGGAGTCCCATAAGCCTGGCGGCTTCTCTCGGCGAGAGAAGGCGAGAACGGATGCTTTTCCCTTTTACAAGCATGATGACTTGGCGGCTCGATCCGCCAGCTGGCGTTCTCAAACAACCAGCTACATCGTCAAAACGAATTTCAGCGCGCTGCACCCTGTTGCCATTCTCGTCCAATCGAGTTCGTCGATAGATACTACCAACCACACGTCTTCCTGCTTTTGATGCGGCGTCTACTTTTGCCCGGTTTACCGGCGACATCATACCCAGAAGACGTTCAGTTTCCTCCGGCGTATGCCAACGGACACCTTCGGGCTTATCTTCAATAAGATCAGCCAATACGCTGTTTCGTGCAGGAACCTGAGGTAGTTTCCACCAAAGCCAGGTCTGTTTGGTACTGTTGCTCAAGCCCTGATACGCCTCCAAGAGCTTAGGCGTATGCCATTTCTTTAGATGGCTGTTGCTGATGATATCGGCTGGCGCCTGTAGGCTGGAATGAACTCCCACGATGAATAAACGCGGACGTGACTGCGGTAGAAAATCGACAGCGTCGATGACCATAGCGCCAAACTTGTAGTCTGCATCCGCCAAAGCGTCGCAAATCGCGGAAAAATCCTTACCGCCATGGGATGTCAGCGCTCCACAAACGTTCTCAAGCGCGACAATTTTTGGAGCGCGTTTTTCTTCGCCGAGTTGCTTGATCAAATTCCAGAATGGCCAGAACGTGCCTGATCTCTCTCCCTTGAGACCAGCGCCAGCCCCTGCAAGCGATAAGTCCTGACAAGGAAAGGACGCCCAAATCAGATCTGCCGCATCGGGAAGATCCTGCGTTGTGAGCTTTGCCACATCTCCGACTTTCAGAGATTCTTTGCCCCAATGATTGATGTAGCAACTAGCTTTCTTGTCATCGAAATCGTTTGAAAAAAGACACTGCCAACTAGACCCCAGACCTGCGCGAGCCATTCCTCCACCAGCGAAAAACTCATAAAACTTAAACATAATATTTCCTATTGCAGAGTCGCGGTTGTTCTTTATCTGCTTCTACTCGCGGCCGTCGGATATCGATACGAATCGGTGGGCTATCCCGCTAGTCAGCGATGTTAGCATAATGCCACGAATAGACGATGTTCTCAATATGTTCCAACCCTGCTCTCCGCTAAAAAAGCGTATGCGGTGAGATGAGGCTATGGGCGCGTCTGCTGGAGCGCCATGTCTTGATTAGAAACTTCACAGCTTTGATCCGTGCTGGGGGCTTTTGTCGATCTTCCTAGAACGGAAAGCGCAGCGCCATCGGCGGTGCGATCAGGGCCGAAGCGTATGCTGAGGCCTTCAGACATTGGCCATTGAGTCGAAGGTCGCGGAATGACCGCGGCAGCGGCCATTTCGCGTGCCTGAGCGAACTCGGCAGCGTCGAGACCGGTTAAAAGGGTAGCCGAGGGAGCGTCAGCGAAGCGACGCCGAAGGCGGGACGCGGGACCGACTGCCCCCGGCGAGACGCACCGTTTAGGCGGCACACAACCGGAATCTCATGGTATGATTTCAGAATTGGAAGATCAGTGAGAAAGTGAAGTTATGCCGGATATCAATATGGAGCACGCGATGGCGCTACCGGCGGGAGGGGTTAAACTTTTTAAGGTATTTGCCAGGATGGAGTACGCGCTGAAACGCGAGGATTACTTCACCAATCACAACAATAGGCTCAGCGTGGATTGGCAAAGATTCGCCAATGAACGGTTGGGAAATGGCTTCCTTACAAGGGTAAGGAACGAAAAACTTGCCCCCACGATACTAGCCCATCCGCCCCGGCGGCAAAGCGGCGCTGGCGGAACTTTTGAGTTTACCGAAATGCCCCCTCCAAACACCATCCAGGATTTCGTCTTCGCGGTATGCAGGGTGCGACATAACTTGTTTCATGGTGGCAAGTCTCATAATTCGATGAGCCTGAGAAACAGAAAACTCGTCAAAGAAGCCAACGTCATCTTGATTGAAATGCTTCAGGAATGCCCGACCATACGGGCTCATTTTGAGAACCCGTGACGTTGCAAATTCACAATCCTGTTCTTGCGTTTGAACTGAACGGCGCCTAAGCGCCGCTCAACCAGTTTGCAGCTTCAGACGCCTTGCTCGCTGCCGCAAACACAGCCTTCTTGTCGTTCTTCAGCACGGCCAGCCAGTTCTTGACGTAGCAGGCATGATCCGGACGCGGTTCCTGGCTGATACCGAGATCGCTGCAAAGGAAGGCCGCACCAAGTTCGGCTACGAGTTCTTCCATGGCGTAGCCTTCGGTACCGAAACGGCCGCTCATATCGCGCCCAAGACGTTTCTCGGCACCGGACCAGTGCACGAGCTCATGACACAGCGTGGCATAGAAGCCCTCGGCCGGTGACGTGGTTTCAGTCCCGGTGAAGCGCCGACGCTCCGGCATCCGGATCAGATCCAGAGAAGGGACATAGCAGGCAACGTCACCGCCCTCTTCGACGGTGGCTCCAGTCGCCTGAACGAACGCCTCGGCTTTGTCGATCGGATCGAAGCTCTCAGTTTCCGGGACTTCAGGTTCATCGATCGGATAACCATCGACCTGCGCTGCGTTGAAAACCCAGCTGGCACGGGCGAACATCCGCTCACCGGCTTCAGCCTGGCCGGTTTCTTCGTTCTGAATTTCGACATCGACGGTCTTGTAGAAAACGACGAGCGAGGCTTTCTCGCCTTTGCGGACCTGATAGTCAGCCTGCTGCCACTGGCGGTATGTGCCCCAGACGTTGGACGGATATTCGTGCTTCAGCGCCGAGACCCAGAGGCTCACGATATTGACGCCGTTATAGGGATTACGGGACGCAACGTTGACGGGACGAGCGAAGCATCCGCCCTTGCGGCGTATCCAGGGAAGCTGGAAGTCGCCTGCGGTTTCAATCGCATCGACAATGCGATCGGTGATTTCCTGATGAACATCGAACTTTGATGTGCGTGACATGATCTGTCTCCTTTTGCCGTTTGGAGACCGCGACCATCGCGGCCTTACGGCAGCCGGAGAGACAGGACAGACGGGGCCCTGCACCCCGCAGGGGCGTGCAAAGCGAAAGACGGCGAAGCCGTTGCAGGCGCACCGGATGTTCTGTCAGGAAGCCGGGAATAAGGCCGCTATGGTGCGGTCTACAGGCATCGGAGATTTTTCAGAGCGAACTCAGAGACTTCAGTTGAAAATTACTGTGAACGCGGAGATCGGAAGGGTCGCGCTTATAATAAATTCCGCCGAAAGTGGGCGCAACCTCAATATAAAGAAGATAATTTCCAGAAATGTAAGAATTCAGCAAATCCTCCCAAGATTTTTTACCAAGAATATATTGATAGGAAAAGGCCGTATACTCCTCAATGAAATTACGAATCTCATCCTCTGTCATTTCTTCGCTATCCCTCAACGCCTGGATAGCTGACAGCATCGTATATATTCTCTCATTCTTCACAGCCAGACTTCTTTCGAGTAGCTGCTTATCGTAATTGCCAGACGCGAGGATATTTTTGGCGGGCTCATACTCACGACCACATGCGTCAAGGAAAACATCCTTAAATCGTTCGAGGCTTTGCTCCTTCGACACTCGCTTTAACCATTCAGTTGAGCTACTGCTTTGCGCGGCCCGTTCAACTATATCTACTTCCAAAACCATCAAGCAACTATTCAACACTACATCATTCTTCTCTGCAGCAAATGCAGGGAATATAAATAACGAAATAGAAAAAATTATTATTGGTAATTTCACTCAAGCGTTTCCCATCTATAAAATCTTCCGACAGCGCGCTCATAGGCGTAGCTGCCCTCGCTGCGTTGCTTAATATCGGCGGCAATAGAAACTGACATTAACGGATTTTGAGTATTGTTTCCAGATTCTTTTACAAATTCGCCGGTGTGATTCAGCAATGCACCAGCTAAATCCAATTCAGCAAAAAACTTATAAGCTATTAATTCTTTATATTTACCGAGCTTAACCCATTGAAATATTTTTGGAAGCCCTTCTATTCCAGTTAGAGACACCATATTTTGGGACACTTGAGTAGCACGGTCAGTTCTGCCGTGGCTCGATGACTCGATTTTGTCGTACCAATCACCGTCAAGACTCCTGTCTGAGCGCTCTCCGAAGTTGAGGACCTGAAACTGATAGGGCCTCAACTCCATCGAAATCGTGATGATGTCTTCTTCTATCGGGCCATCCCCGCCGGTAGGAGTATCAGGCAAAGGTGGATCGGGTAATGGTGGTTCGGGCTCAGTCGGCGGCTCAACAACTTCACCGTAGATCACCGTCCCGTTCACTACCATGCTGCAAGTGGGGCAGCCCGACGGATTAGGTACGGGATCTGGATTAAGCGTGCCATAGAGCGGCCCGCCGTTAACAAATTCAAAGACGTCGCTTTGAATGAAAATTTCATTCGCGGTGGAGCGATCATTTCCGTACGTCACACTCCCTCCGAGAATATTCACCCGATCGAAGTCCGCGAAGCTACCGTTATATTCCACAGCAACTGATTGGCCGCCGCCGCGTATCGACAACTCTCCGGTACCGCTTAGGAGCGCGTTTTGGGATATTGCGAAGTCTCGTCCCGGCGCCGTTTGATCCTCGTCCGGCGTTGCATCACCTTTGTTCAAGGTGAAAATCAAATCGGCTGAACCAAACTCGTAAACTGCGCTGGTTGCGCCGTTCTGAGGTACAATAGCGATATTGGGCGCGGTAAACGCCAGGCTTCCCCCAGTTACATTCATCTCGTTGATAACCAGACGGGAAGAGACAGTGTGTGAAACGATCTCTTCGACACCGGACTGCGTGAGATCCATGACTGTTTGGACAGCCGGTATATCGACCTGAACGTCCAAAGGTTGCCCAAGAGATTGAACGCTAAGAAAGTAAGGTGAAAGCTGACGATCGATAAGGTCTGTAGTGGTGAACTCAGAGCCCGTCAGATGAAGGATCCCGGCCTCAAGGGAGTTGAAGGTATTCACAATTCTTGAGTACTGCTCTATCCCGGCAATTCCATCGAGAATTACGTTTGAACCGCCAGACAGGATTGCAGATACGTCAGCGTCAGAGATGAAGCTGTAGAGATGGGGACGCGCTACATTATTTGGGAATGAGAGCGGTTCCAGGATTTCATCATAATGATAAATTATGAGATAATCTGGATCGAATAATACCGTCCCCCCCGATCCGTGCGGTGCTGCGGCGCTAATTTGCACAGAAGCGATATCAATACGGTTTCTACCTGAGACTTCCACAAACCCACCATCGCCGGTCTCGCTGCCACCCTGAGCTTGGATTTCGCCGGCGAAACGAGTGGTATTATCCGCCCATACGACAACCTTGCCGCCATCTCCCGCCCTGGTCGCGGACGCATTGATTGTGCTGTTTTCATCGACGGTGACAGCAGTTGCTGTTTCAAGACCTTGCTCTTCAAGGGAAAGGCCATAGCGCGCCAGCATTTCAGGATCGGCATTTCCACCCTGAACATCGCCCCCGACAAGCACAGTCCCGCCCCCGGCCGAGCCATTGGCATTCATATCAGCTCCCGTCAGGCCGATGATCTCACCAACAATTGCAATATCGCCACCCACCTCGCCGGTATCGCGCCCTTGCGCTGAAAGTGTCCCCGATACCCGGGCACGCTGATCCGGCGCGTCTACAGCCTTCGAAGAAGCGGTTTGAGTGCCCAAGACAATCTTACCGGCCTTCACACCGACGCTATTGGCTTCGATGACACCGTCATTGTTGATGACGTGATCCACGATGCGTCTTGCCGAAGTCGCGGTAAGCGCGACAGTTCCGCCGTTCGCGCTTAAAGTGCCCTGATTGTCGACCAAAGCGCTCATGGTTTGCCCGGTCGCCAGATCGATGACCTCATCGGCGATTTCGTCATCAATCTTCAGCTTCACCAGGCTGTCGCCGTAGAGATCGAGCGTGAACTCGTTTGCAGATGCGGCTGCCACCGTGCCAAGGCGCGCAGACACAATGCCGCTGTTGCGCACGCCCGGCGCAACAAGCGCAGTAATGCCGCCCTCGCGAGCCGTGATCAAACCTTCATTGATGACGGATGCGGACGGATTGCCGGGCTTGCTGAATTCGTAGTTGCCCGACATGAATTCGGCATTGGCGATGTCACTGGTTGTGGCAACGAGGCCGCCGACATCAATCGTGCTGCCCGCGCCAAACAGAATGCCGTCCGGATTGACGAGCATGACGGTTCCGTTTGCGCTCATGCCGCCGTAGATCTTCGACGGCTCGCCTCCATAGACGCGATTTAGGATGACAGATTCCATATCGGGCTGAACGAACTCGACGTTGTGATCCGCAGAAATGCTGAAGTCGCGCCAGTCGATGATTGCTTTGGCGGACCTCTGGTTCACAACAGTGCTGTGATCATCCGGGCGTGACACGCTGGCTTCACCTGCGGCGATGATTTCACCGCCCGGCCCCTCGGCCAGCGCGACAGAAGACAAGACAGTCGCCAGGGCGGTTGTCGCCAGCAGAGCTTTATGTCGAATGATCATCTCTGCTTCCTCTAATGCCGCGCCGTGAGACTGAAGCCGAACCGCCAGGCATCGACGCTTGCCGGGCCGGACAGTTTGTGCCCGATTTCGATATCGCCGGATAGATGCTCTCCCCAGGCCAGTCTCAGGCCAGCCCCCACACTCGATGCATCGTCTGCTGCGGGCGTTCCGACGCCGGGGGCCATGCGCCAGACCCTGCCATAATCAGAGAAGGCGTAAACTTGGGATTGCGAGAGCCCAAGATCGGTCCAGTCCACATTGTAACGAAGCTCGCCAAGCAGCTTCACGCAGTGGTCGCCAGAAAGGACGGACGGATCGAAAGCGCGACCAAACGCGCTGCCGCCATAGGTACACTCTTCCGACGAGAGAAGGGGCGTCCCTGAAATCTGGCCGTCGATGCGGCCAAATGCAGACCAACCGTCGCTAAGAGGTTGGGATCGGCTGCCGGACAGCTCGATCTTGGTGAAGTCAACGCGCCCGTTCGAGCGGGAAGCAAGCGGATTTTCGTTTTTCGTGCTGCCCAAGCCTTCAATGCCCTGGCTGTAAGTCGCTTCAAGTCGGGAAATGCCGTTGAAGCGATCAAACTGATCGTACCGAAAACCCAGACGAATCCCTCTGAGCCGATCCTCGTTGAAGGCCGCGCCCAAGGCATCAGAACGGTACGCACGAGCGAAAACAGTGCCGGTCAGCCACAGATTGTGCGAACGGCTTCTGATCAGCGGATAAGTGAGATCAGCCGAGAGGCTGATGCTCTCACTGCCGAATTCCAGGGTTCGCAGCGCTTCCGTGCCAGGTTCGCCAGTGTCGTAAGAAAACTGAACCCCGGCGGTCAGCCCTTCGGCATTGAGAACCTTTTCCGCGCGAATTTCGGCGTACTGGAGTTCTTCAAACTCGGCCGATCCTGCCCATCTCGCGCTGAAGCGTTCTTGATGCTTCAGCAGATTGCTGGCCGTACCCGACGCCGACAGCTGGTAAGGCCCGCGCCCCTCGGTGCCCTTGTTATCGACGGAGGCCGAAAACCCCGTCGCCTTGTAACTTGAACTGACAATCAGCCTGGCGGCACCGGCATTTTGTTCTGATGGTTCCAGCGTCGTTTCGAAGGAGAGGCCGGGCAAGTCGTTCGCCAGAAGGAGATAGCGCTCCAGGACGGCGATATTGAGCGGTCGCGATGCGGTTATCCGCGCCGAGTAGGTGGAAAAGACATCCTCGAAAGCCGCCACCTCGGCGGGCCAGACAACCTCATCGATATAGCCTTCGATGATCTCGATGCGCACGACAGCGCCATTGGGATCAAGTTCCTGAGGCGGCACGATCGCACGGGTCAGGATGTATCCGTCTTCGCTGTATTTCCCGGTAATTGCGGCGGCAAGTTCATAGACCGTCTGAAGATTTGTCTCGCCCGAAACGCCTTTCGCTAGCGCTTCCAGTTCGTCACTCCCATAGACAGAATTACCCGAGAAAACGAACCGATTGACGGTCAATTTGATCTGATCGGCCGATGCGGGCGGATTAGTCGATTCAAGCTGAAGAGAGGCAGAAGGCGGCTGAACAGTTGCCGGTTGTTCGGTTTCAAACCGATCCGCAATATGGCTGCCGCTTTCAGGAGAAGGTACGGTTTGACCCAATGCCGATGAGGCCGAAAAAAGACAAAGACCACCCGCACAGGCGGCAATAAACGGCCGCATTCCCCAAACCCCATGGAAAGCCATTAAGCAACGAGTTAACAAAACGATAATGGCTTCAGGAATCAACCCTTCATCTGCCTGTATAGGCATGTTTGCGTCAATAATTCTGGCGACCACACAGGTCATGGCCGAAGACATCGGCGCATGGCAATATGGGTGCGAAGCTGACCGCTGCTCACTTGCTCAGGCCGCGTCCTCTGCGGACAACCGTACCGCTGTGAAGATCAACATCGTGAGAAGAGACAAGGGGCTGTTCGCGCTTATCGTCACGCCTTTGGGGATCAGCCTGCCCGGTGGCATTCTTATGCGCGTCGATCAGGGCCCGGAGGAACGCGCTGTCTTTGCGACCTGCAACATCGGAGGCTGCTTTTCGGCAGTGCCACTCGACGCCAATCGCCTGGCGCGCTGGAAGCGAGGGGTCACATTACGGATCAGCTACGTGGATGGCAGCGGCAGTAAAATCGAGAATGAGCTTTCGCTGGACGGTGTCACCGCCGGGCTTCAGCGCCTTGAAAATGGCGACTGAAGTACCCCGATCCAAAGACATTGCTATTCCCCGGCATGCGGACAAAAAAAGAGGCCTCATTTCGAGGCCTCTGTTGCGGGTTTGATCTTTCGGACCACGGTTCGTCCGTTCACCAGCGGGCTGTAATTGACCGCCAGGTTCAGGCCTTCCTTGTCCTTATGCGCCCAGGCCACACCGATCTTGGTCCAGCGGGCGTTCTCACCATCGCCAACCACATGGAAGACTTCGTGGGTGGGTGCTTTGATTTGTTTCTGTTTCATCGTCGTTCTCCTTTTCGTTTGTCCTCAGCGCCTTTCGCTTCGGTCGTGAAAGCAACGGGCCAGCCGCGCCCAAGCTGACCTGCAAGACCTTTCTCGGGAGACCGCCTGCGGCGGAAAGGTCTTGCGGGGCAGCTGCGGCTGGCCATTTTCACGAGATACCGAACGCGATTGGTCTGAGACATCGGGAAGGGACGAGAAGGGGCATGACAGAACCAAAGCCCCCTGCCCGGGACTTGCTCCTGGCGACTGTGAAGCCCGCATCCTGATCGTGGCCTGCGCAAAAAAGGACTGCGCCTGAACCGGTCGATACGCCCGCGAACGGTCATGCCGTCCGCCAAACCCGCCGGGGCCTGAAACAGGCTCTCGTCATACGTCCGACAAATGCCGGGGTCCGGCCTGGCGGGCCGTCACTCAACGATACCATCGGGGAGTGACGGCATCGCCGTATATCCAGCGCTCACGGGGTTTTCCGGAAGGGATTGCAGGTGACGGGTGCGTGACCTCGAGAACACACACCCTTGTCATTTTACGCGGATTCGGCTGGCGCGATTTTCATCAACTGAGCGAAAATGCCCTCGATCGCGCAAACGGCCGATCGATCTTCAATCCCGTTTTACAGCCAAAGGAGAGCACAATGATTGCTCAAGCACGACCGCCGCCACGCGGCGAAACAATTGGCATGCAGAGCCCACAGGTTCGAATGCCGGGCGCCCATCAGGGCGAGCCAATGGGGGCCGACTGACCGTCGGTTCAAGGGAGGCTCTACCGCTATGAAAGGATTTCAGAACACGTCCAGGCCCTGACCGCGGACAGTGTCTGCGGGTTGCGGATTCTACGGAACCGCAACGGCCATCAACACTCACCGATCTTGAAAAAGAGGAATGAGCACGATGGACGATCTGACCATGGATCTGGTCCGGCTGTGCCGTCGCAATCGCGACGGGTCACACGGGACCCAAACAAACCGAAAACGCGGCCTGACCGCGATAGCGAATGAACTGAACAACCTCGGATACAAACTGCCTTCGGCGAAATCTTTGAAGCCGAAGCATGTTTCCGCCCTTGTTGAGAAGTGGAAGGGCGGCGATCTCGATGACGCGACGATCCGCAACCGCCTGACCTGGCTCAGGTGGTGGGCGGAGAAGGTGGACAAGCTTTCGGTGATCCCGAAAGACAACGCCACCTTTGGCGTGGAAGCGCGCAAGCACGGCGACGCCAACCGCGCGCAGCATCTTGATCCGGGGAAATACCGCGATATCGGCTGCCCGTATGTGAAAGCCGCCATCCTTCTTCAGGTGGCGTTCGGCCTGCGGCGGGAAGAAGCGATGAAATTCCGCCCGCATATCGGCATCAAGAAGGACAGCATTTTCCTGAAGAGCAGCTGGACCAAGGGCGGGCGTCCGCGTCTGATTCCGATCAACACGGAAACGCAGCGCAAGATCCTGGCGCAAATCCAGAAGTTCGCCCCGAACGGCTCTCTGATCCCGGCGAACCTCAGCTACGCCGAGCAGATGAAGCGTTTCGAGTATTACACGCTCAAGGCGGGCCTTCGGAACACGCACGGCTTTCGCCATGCCTATGCACAGCAACGCTACCAGATGCTCATCCTCGACGCTCCTCCACTTATCAAGAGCCGCATTGAGGCACATCTTTCATGTGAACAATCCACCCCTTGCAGACGACGGAATTCCCTTTCCCGTCGAGCCTCTTCCGGTGACTTCGGCGGTGTCACTGCCTGCCTGTGATGTACGAAGTTTGCGCGATGTAACGCGCTTACCGCCGCACTAATCAACCCCGATGCGCGTTCATCTCGTCATATGTCGGCGAGTGGCTCTTTGACCTGACAGGACGCCTCACGTTGATTGCGGCAGCGCTGATGCTGTTGGAGATGTGAGCGGCGTAGTACTTCTCGATCATTTCCACGCTTGTGCGGCAATTCTTGGCGATCTGGTAGATGTCCGCGCCTTCCATCAGTCGCAGGCAGATGTAGGTATGCCGCAGGCTGTAAGACGACCGGCGGTTGCCCTGACGATCTGTTTTCAGGCCGGTCTCGACCAAAATACGGTGAAACTGCTTCTTGTGATCGGCAGGAAACACAAGATCGGTGGGCTTTGGCCTATTTCTTTTGATGAGGCGCTCAAACGGGTGCACCGCGCCGCTGGTGCTCTTGCAATACCCCACACCGCGCTTCCCCCGAACATCGATGAGGAGGATGCGTTCGCCGCTATCCTCATCCTCATCGAAGGCAACGTCTCGGTATTCCAGCCTATTGGCCTCATCCGGACGCAGGCCAGTGTTCGCCATGAAAAGGATGTAGTCGTGCAACTGCTCCACCGCCCACTGGCGCGATTGCCCCTGTGCCTGCTTCACCCGCTCACGTGTGGCGGTATAGAGCTGTCGGTATTCTTCTGGTGAGAACCACGCCCGATGGGTGATTTTCGTAGAGGAACGATAAGGCATGGAAAAATCCGGCAGATGGTCAATCCAACCGTGCCGAAGCGCAACCTTCATGACCTGCCGGATTGTCACGGTCTCGTGGTGCAGCGTGCTCCGGCTAGGTTTCTTGCCACCATCTTCCGCCGCGCTGCGCATCGTCCGGTAGTTCTGGACAAGGCCGGACGTGACTTCCCGGACGGGCGTATCGCCGAAAAACGGCAGAAGGTAATTGCGCAAGCGCGCAAAGTGATCCTGCACGTATCGCGGATTGCGTTCACCCGCCGTGTTGATCAGGTACTCCCGTTCAAAAAGCTTCGCGGCATCCCTGAAGGTCTTTTCCACCTTGAGCAGCCCTGCCGCCTTTTTGCCGCGCAGATCCAAGTACCAGTCCTCGGCGAAGTCCTTTGCTGTGGAAAGGCTGTCGGTTTTCGTGCTGACGCGCCGCTCCTTTCCCTCAAGATACGTGGCGCATTGCCAGACCGAACTCTCCGGTCTGCGATAGATTCGGACTTTTCCGCCCAGGATTTTGTGAGACGCCATATCCACCCCGCACAGTGTGTGAGAGGTGTGTGATAGCATTTTTAGCGCAATTTGTGGAACGCAATTGGCGTAACATATTGAAAAATATGGTGCCCCCGGAGAGACTCGAACTCCCGACCCTCTGATTACAAATCAGATGCTCTACCAACTGAGCTACAAGGGCACATGCTGCACGCGATACGTATATAAATATAATCTGTAAAGAGACTATTTCGATAGGCTGTGATAAGCGCCGTCGCGAAAATCTGAACGAAAGCCTGACGATGAATCCCGACTCCATCGCCTTCCTGTCATCGGACACGCCTGAATCGCGCGAAGCCGCGGCGGTACTGTCGGCCCTTTATGGGCAGGAGGCGATCGAGGAAGCCGAGACGATCGTGGCGCTGGGCGGCGACGGGTTCATGCTGCAGACGCTCCACCGCTTCATGAACACCGGCAAGCGGATCTACGGGATGAACCGCGGCTCCATCGGCTTTCTGATGAACGATTTTCGCGAGGACGGATTGCGCGAGCGGATCGCCGCGGCCGAAGCGGAGACGATCAGGCCGCTGAGAATGCTCACCGAGGACATGAACGGCGAAGTAACCGAGGCTTTCGCGATAAACGAGGTCTCGCTCTTCCGGCAATCCTATCAAGCCGCGAAGATCGCGATACACGTCGACGGGAAGGAACGGCTCGCCGAACTGATCTGCGACGGCGTCCTGCTGGCCACCCCCGCCGGATCGACGGCCTACAATCTATCTGCGCAAGGGCCTATCATCCCGATCGACGCGCCGCTTCTGGCGCTGACGCCGGTCAGCCCGTTCCGGCCGCGCCGCTGGCGCGGAGCGCTTCTGCCGAATCAGGTCTCGGTCACCTTCACGGTCCAGGAACCAGTCAAGCGGCCGGTCAACGCGGTAGCGGACCACACGGAAGTAAAATCCGTGCGCTCCGTGCGCATCGAGGAAGCGCGCGACGCCACCGCAACGATCCTGTTCGACGGCTCCCACTCATGGGACGAACGCATCCTGGCCGAACAGTTCCGCTACTAGACCGGTACCCGATCATGTTGAGTCATGATTGGAAAGATTACCGGTCCACACACAAAGCTGGCGCAGCAGGTTTGCAGATCTGATTGCTTCAATCAGATCGGACGCCGCGCGAGAAATGCCCGGCGGGTATCCGCCGGGCCAATATCGGTTCGTGCGCTATGCTTTAGAGCACGCCTTCCGGCACGATCACCTTGTCGATCACATGGATGACGCCGTTGGATGTCTCGATATCTGCGGTGGTGACGTTGGCATCGTTCACCATCGGCCCGTTGTCGAGATCGATCGTCACGTCCGAGCCCTGCACGGTCGCGACCATCGCGTCGTCGGTCAGGTCGGACGACATCACCTTGCCCGGAATGACGTGATAAGTGAGAACCGCCGTCAGCTTGTCCTTGTTTTCGGGCTTGAGCAGCTCGTCGACGGTGGAGCCGAGCGCGGCGAACGCGTCGTCCGTGGGGGCGAACACCGTGAACGGTCCCTCACCCTTCAGCGTGTCGACAAGCCCCGCCGCCTGCACCGCTGCAACCAGGGTCTCGAAATCCGCATTGCCGGCCGCCGTGTCGACGATGTCCTTGTTCATGGCCAGCGACGAGCCGGTACCAAGCGCCAGAACCATGGCCGAAATAATAGCGGTCTTGATCGGTTTCATTGAATACCTCCTGTTAGTAGGATGTCTCGTGACATCGCTGACATTACGGAGAGGCCGGAGCGCCGGATTGCGAATTTCGCGAAAAAGCACCGCGTAATTCTTCGCCTTTGTTGCAGTTGCATGTCACAATTCATGCTCTAAAGCGCTGAAATTCCGGGCTTTCGGTTGACTTTCGGCCGGCAAAAGCCTAGGCGACAGGCGAGTGCACGGCATTTCCCGCGCAGTTTCATCCGTATTCGATTTACGAAACGTGGATATCCATTGACATCTTTCTCAGAACTCGGACTTTCCGATAAAGTCCTGAAGGCCGTAGAGGCCGCCGGTTACACACAACCGACGCCAATCCAGGAACAGGCCATTCCGCACGCGCTCGAGGGCAAGGACGTCCTCGGTATCGCCCAGACGGGCACAGGCAAGACTGCCGGCTTCGTACTCCCGATGATCACGCGCCTTGAAAGGGGCCGCGCGCGGGCACGCATGCCGCGAACGCTGATTCTCGAACCGACCCGCGAACTTGCAGCGCAGGTGGAAGAAAACTTCAACAAATACGGTATCAATCACAAGCTGAATGTCGCTTTGCTGATCGGCGGCGTCTCCTTCGAGGAGCAGGACCGGAAGCTGCAGCGCGGCGTTGATGTGCTGATCGCCACGCCCGGCCGCCTGCTTGACCATTTCGAACGCGGCAAACTGTTGCTTACAGGCGTCGAGATCCTTGTCATCGACGAAGCGGACCGCATGCTCGACATGGGATTCATCCCCGACATCGAACGCATCTGCAAGCTGATCCCGTTCACCCGACAGACGCTGTTCTTCTCCGCGACCATGCCGCCAGAGATCACCCGGCTCGCCGACCAGTTCCTGCACACACCGGTGCGCGTGGAAGTGTCGCGCGCCGCGTCGACGGCGACGACGGTGGAACAGAAGCTGCTCGGCGTCTCGAAGAAGGACTACGAGAAGCGCGCGGCTCTGCGAGACCTGATCCGCAATCAGGCGAACCTGAAGAACGGCATCATCTTCTGTAACCGCAAGCGCGACGTATCCGACCTGTTCCGCTCGCTCGACCGCCACGGTTTCTCCGTCGGAGCGCTTCATGGTGACATGGACCAGCGTTCGCGCATGGCGATGCTCGCAGGCTTCAAGGACAACAAGATCCAGCTGTTGGTCGCGTCCGATGTCGCGGCGCGCGGTCTAGACATCCCCGATGTCAGCCACGTCTTCAATTTCGACGTGCCGATCCATGCGGAGGACTATGTCCACCGTATCGGCCGTACCGGCCGCGCCGGCAGGGAGGGTGCGGCGTTTACGCTGGTCTCAAAGCCGGAGATTAAGCATCTCGAGGCTATCGAGAAGCTCATTACCAATAAAATCGAATGGCTGGAGCCGATACCGGAAGCGAGCGCCGACGATGACGCGAGCGACAGCAAGCGCGGCCGCCGTCGCGACAAGGGCGAAAAGCGGGAGCGTGGCAAGCGTGGCGGCAAGGATCGCGAGGCGCGCGCGGAAGCGTCCGAGACGCCCGTTGCCGAGGTCGTGGCTGCCGAAGAAGCGCCGCGTACGAGTGAAAAGCGCGATGCTCGACCGGAACAAAAACGGGACCGCAGCAAGGATCGCCGTCGCCACAACAATGACGACGGGCCGGTACCGGTCGGTTTCGGCGAGGACATCCCCGCCTTCATGATGAACGGCCAGTAAGCTCATCTCTCGAATCAAACGAAAAAGCCCGGGCATGCCCGGGCTTTTTTCATATCCGCTTGCGGGGCCGGATCAGAGAGAGCCTCGCGCCTCGGCCAGTTTCTGCAGGTCGGCGGGCTGCAGTTCGACGGATTCGCCGCAACCGCAGGCAGACGATTCGTTCGGATTGTGGAAGACGAAACCGGTGCGCAGCTTCGTCACCTCGAAATCCATTTCCGTGCCGAGCAGATAGAGCATCGCGGCGGGGTCCACCCACAGATGCGCGCCGTCGCGCTCGATATGGTCGTCCTTGGAATCCGGCTCGGCGACCAGGTCGACGGTGTATTCCATTCCGGCGCAGCCGCCCTTCTTGATGCCGACGCGCACGCCCTGGGCGTTCTCGCGCGAGGACACGATCTCGCGGATGCGGTCCGCGGCGGCGTCTGTCATAGTCATGATTGCAAGGGCCATCTGAATTTCCCTGTTTGCACTCGTTTTAATCTGGTGATGCGGCGGCGCGTCCGCAACCGGTGGCGATCTAGTACCACCCCACCGCGATCTGCGCCTCTTCCGACATCCGGTCCGGCGTCCAGGGCGGGTCGAACACCATCTCGACCTCGACATCCATTACGCCTTCGACCGTGCGCACGGCGTTCTCCACCCACCCAGGCATCTCGCCGGCCACCGGGCACCCGGGCGCGGTCAAGGTCATGTCGATCTTGACCGTGCGGTCGTCCTCGATATCCACCTTGTAGATCAGACCGAGTTCGTAAATATCCGCCGGGATTTCCGGATCGTAGACGGTCTTCAAGGCCGACACGATATCGTCGGTCATGCGCGCCAGTTCCTCGCGCGGAAGCGCGGTCGCCGTGACCGCGTCGTCATTGGCAGGCTCAGCTTGCCCGTCCGCTTGTTCTTCCGGCTTGTGTTGCTCGTCCATTTTTCCTGTCCCTTCAGCCGAAAAAGCTTCGCGCTTTTTCCAGCGCTTCGGCCAGAACGTCGATTTCCGACTTGGTATTATACATGGCGAAGGATGCCCTGCATGTCGAGGTCACGCCAAACCGCGACAAGAGCGGCTGCGCGCAATGGGTGCCGGCGCGAACCGCGACGCCCGCACGGTCGATCAGCATCGACACGTCGTGCGCATGGATGCCTTCCATCTCGAAGGACACGATGGCGCCCTTGCCCGGTGCATCGCCGATGATGCGCAGCGAATTGATCCGCCCGAGCTGCTCATGCGCGTAGGCCCGCAGCTCCGCCTCATACGCAGCGATCGCTTCGCGGCCGATACTGTCCATATAGTCGAGCGCGAAGCCGAGCCCGATCGCCTGCACGATCGGCGGCGTACCGGCCTCGAAGCGATGCGGCGGCTCGTTATAGGTGATATTGTCGACCGTGACCTCGCCGATCATCTCGCCGCCGCCCTGGAAGGGCCGCATGGCCTCCAGCCATTTGGACTTGCCGTAGAGCACGCCGATACCGGACGGACCGTAGACCTTGTGGCCGGTGAAGACATACCAGTCGCAGTCGAGGTCCTGCATGTCGACATGCATGTGAACCGCGCTCTGACTGCCGTCGACCAGCACCGGAATGCCGCGCTCATGCGCGATCCGGCAGATCTCCTTGATCGGAACGACTGTGCCGAGCACATTCGACATATGCGTGATCGCGACCAGCCTGGTCCGCTCGGTCAGGCTGGCGGCGAACGCCTCGATATCCAGCGCCCCGTCGTCTGAAACCGGTGCGAAAACCAGCTTTGCACCTTGCCGCTCGCGAATGAAGTGCCACGGCACGATATTGGCGTGATGCTCCATGATCGACACGACGATCTCGTCGCCCTCGCCGATATTGGGCATGCCCCAGCCATAGGCGACGGTGTTGATCGCCTCTGTGGCGTTCTTGGTGAAGACGATATTCTCGGACGACTCGGCGTTCAGGAATCGCCGCACCTTCTCGCGAGCCGCCTCATAGGCGTCCGTGGCTGCATTCGACAGGAAATGCAGGCCGCGATGAACATTGGCATATTCGTGCTCATAGGCGGCCTTGACCGCGTCAATCACCTGGCGCGGCTTCTGGGCGGATGCGCCATTGTCGAGATAGACGAGCGGCTTGCCATGGATCTCGCGCGACAGGATCGGAAAATCCGCCCTGATCGCCTCCACGTCATAGGCTGGGGTCTTCGCATCCATGATCAGGCATGCACCTCGAGCCAGCGGTCGATACGCGCTTCCAGCGCCTCAATCAGCGGCTCGTTTTCCAGTTCCTCGACGATTTCGGTGACGAAGGCCTTTATCAGCAGGCCACGCGCGGTCTTCTCGGAAATGCCCCGCGCCATCAGGTAGAAAAGATGGTCCTCATCGATCTCGGCGACCGTCGCGCCATGCGCGCAGACGACATCGTCGGCAAAGATTTCCAGTTCCGGCTTGGTCGAAAAGCCGGCATCGTCTGACAGGAGCAGCGTATTGCAGGCCATCTGAGCGTCGGTCTTCTGGGCGATCCGGCCGACCCGGATCTGGCCCTGGAATACGCCCTGCGCCTTGCCAGTCACCACATTGCGTACGGTTTCCGTCGAGGTCGTGTTCGGCACGAGGTGGCCCAGCGACAGCGTTATGTCGCAATGGGCGTCGTCGCCGATCAGATTGACCGCTCGGAAGGTCAGGTCGGCGCCCTCTCCCACAACGTCGCCGTTGATTTCCTGGCGAATCACCTTGCCCGACAGATTGACGATGAAGAGCGTTAGCTTTGCGTCTTCCTCCAATGTCACGTTCATCTGCGACAGATGCGTGGCGGCATCGCCAGTTTCCTGGATCGTGACCCAGAGCGCCTCGGCGCCCTTGCGCAATTTCAGTTCGGTGACGGCGGTTTCAAGAACCTCCGTATCGCTGCCCGCATGCCGGTCGAAGACCGTCACGGACGCACCCTCGCCGATGGTGACCGAATTGCGGACATGAACCTGACCGCCATCATGCAGCGACTGCATCTCGACCGGCTTCGCGATTTTCGCGCCGCTCTCGACATTGATGACGAAGCCGTCGGTGACGAAGGCGGAGTTGATCAGCCCGGTCGCGTCATGGATGCCGTGATCGTTCATGGACACGCCAGACACGTCGGCTCGAAGTGCATCGGACATCGAGTTCACCGTCAGCTGTTCGACGGACTCGGTCGCGGAGACCTTGCCGTTGCGCAGCACCAGCCGCGCGGCGGCGTCCACGATCCGCTCCAGGTCCTGCGCCTCGCCCGACGGCACATAGCCCGGCAACGTTGCTAGCAACCGGCGCAGATCAGTGTAATGCCAGGCTTCCACGCGCCGGGTCGGCAGGCCGTTTTCCTTGATGGCCTGAATGGCGCGGTCGCGCAGCTTCACCACCTCGGCATTGCCGGGCAGCGAACCGAATTGCGCACCAAACTGATCGACAAGCGCCGTCTCGGCCGCCGTCAGCGGCAGTTTCGACTGGACAGTCATCCGTCGTCTCCTTCCGCCTGTATCAGGCCGCTTCATTGATGATGTCGGCGTAGCCATTGGCCTCAAGTTCATGCGCCAGGGACTTGTCGCCGGTCTTGACGATGCGTCCCTTCGACAGGACATGCACGGTGTCCGGCACGATGTAGTCAAGCAAGCGCTGGTAGTGTGTGATGACGATGGTCGCGCGATCCGGCGAACGAAGCGAGTTCACGCCGTCGGAGACAATCTTCAGCGCATCGATATCAAGACCGGAGTCTGTTTCGTCCAGCACGCAAAGCTTCGGCTCCAGCAGCTTCATCTGCAGGATTTCCGCGCGCTTTTTCTCGCCACCCGAAAAGCCGACATTGAGTGGGCGCTTGAGCATTTCCATCGAAATATCAAGGCTTCCGGCGGCTTCCTTGACGAGACGGATAAAGTCCGGTGTCGTCAGCTCGTCCTGGCCGTGCGCCTTGCGCTGCTCGTTCATCGCGACTTTCAGGAACTGCATGGTCGCCACGCCCGGAATTTCCATCGGATACTGGAAGGCGAGGAAGATGCCGGCGGCGGCGCGCTCTGCGGGATCCATGTCGAGAATGCTCTCGCCGTTGTAAAGGATGTCGCCCTCGGTCACCTCATAGTCGTCGCGGCCCGCGAGAATATAGGAAAGCGTCGACTTGCCCGACCCGTTCGGCCCCATGATCGCAGCCACCTCGCCGGCCTTCACGGAAAGGTTCAGGCCGCGGATAATCTCGGTGCCGTCCTCGGCGATGCGTGCGTGCAGGTTCTTGATCTCAAGCATATCTTCTCTCACTTATAGTCCCGTCGCCGATCGCACGATCGGCAGTAATATCGCAGCCACAATACCCACGATCGCGCCAATGAGCGCGCGGCGCGGGCGTGTACCGAACGAGGGCGCGAAGGCGGCGAGTGTGCCGCAGACGAGCCCGTAGAAAACCAGACCAACCGGATCAGCCAGCATTTTAACCCGCCATCCCTCGTCTCGACGCGTCAGCGCCCGCGACCGACAACAAGCCGGCCATGATTCCCAAGTTCTTGGTGAAGAGCTGAAATTGAATCGCAGCTTCTTCACCGCTCAGCACCCAGAACGGGTGCAAATACCAGTTCACGATCGCTACATAGGCGATCAATCCGAATGCAGCCGGAACAACCAGCCTGCCGAGGATTAGCGCCCCGCCCCCGGCAATCTGCGCCGCCATCGCTATGTATACGAATGGCAGAGGCGCGCTGAAACCGGCTTCCGCCAGCATCCCGACCATGTAATCGGTCTCCGCCATCTTCAAAATGGCCGAGCCGACGAAGAAAACGCCGAACGCGATCCGGGCGATCGCGAGCAACGTATTAGCCAACAGATCCCTCGAGGCTGATCCCGATCAGCTTCTGCGCCTCCACGGCAAATTCCATCGGCAGTTCCTGGATGACTTCCTTGACGAAGCCGTTGACGATCAGGGCGATGGCTTCCTCTTCCGGGATGCCGCGCTGCATGCAATAGAACAGCTGGTCCTCGGAGATCTTGGACGTCGTCGCCTCGTGCTCGAACTGCGCGGTCGCGTTGTTCGCCTCGATGTAGGGCACGGTATGCGCGCCGCAGTCGTTGCCGATCAGAAGCGAGTCGCACTGCGTGAAATTGCGCGCATTCGTCGCCTTGCGGTGCGCCGAAACGCGGCCGCGATAGGTGTTGTTCGATTTGCCCGCCGAAATGCCCTTCGAGATAATGCGGCTCGACGTGTTCTTGCCGAGATGGATCATCTTGGTACCGCTGTCGATCTGCTGTGCGCCGTTCGACACCGCGATCGAGTAAAACTCGCCTCGAGACCCGTCGCCGCGCAGGATGCAGGACGGATATTTCCACGTGATGGCGGAACCGGTCTCAACCTGTGTCCAGGAAATCTTTGAATTCTTGCCGCGGCAATCGCCGCGCTTCGTCACAAAATTATAGATACCGCCCTTGCCCTCGGCATCGCCCGGATACCAATTCTGGACGGTCGAATACTTGATCTCGGCATCGTCCATGGCGACCAGTTCGACCACGGCGGCATGCAGTTGGTTCTCATCGCGCTGCGGCGCGGTGCAGCCTTCCAGATAGGAGACGTAGGCCCCCTCTTCGGCGACAATCAGCGTGCGCTCGAACTGGCCGGTGTTCTTTTCGTTGATGCGGAAATAGGTCGACAGTTCCATCGGGCAGCGCACACCCTTCGGTACATAGACGAAGGAGCCGTCGGTGAAGACCGCGGAATTGAGCGCCGCATAATAGTTGTCGGAGACCGGCACGACCGAGGCGAGATGTTTCCTCACGAGGTCCGGATATTCGCGGATCGCCTCCGATATCGACATGAAGATCACGCCGGCCTTGGCCAGTTCCTTTTTGAAGGTCGTGACGACGGAGACGGAATCGAATACGGCGTCGACCGCAACCTTGCGCTCCTGCACGCCGGCAAGGATTTCCTGCTCCGCCAACGGAATGCCGAGCTTCTCATAGGTCTTCAGCAGTTCCGGATCGACCTCGTCGAGCGTCCGCGGGCCTGACATGCTCTTCGGCGCGGAATAGTAATAGAGATCGTTGAAATCGATCTTCGGATACTCGACGCGTGCCCAGGTCGGCTCTTCCATGGTCAGCCAGCGGCTGTAGGCGTCGAGACGCCATTCCAGCATCCAGTCCGGCTCCTGCTTCTTTGCCGAGATAAACCGGATAATGTCTTCGCTGAGACCCTTCGGCGCCTTGTCGCTCTCGATCAGCGTCTCGAAGCCATATTTGTACTGGTCGACGTCAATCTTGCGGACCTGATCAATCGTTTCCTGTACAGCGGGCATTGCGAACTCCGTTCTTGCATTCTCGTCCCGGGCGGGGCCGGTATGGACGCCTATCCGTTGAGATAGGTGATAAAGCAGTTTTGAAAAGTTCTAAACTGAAAAATATGACTTTCTGACATATGTTTTACCGAAGCGCTTTTCTCAAGCCCTTTCGAGACGATTTTCCGGCCGCGCCCGTGAGACAATTTTGTGAAACGCTTCCGCAAACTTCGCGACGGCCTCCTCTCCGGTCTCCCGGCCGAAGGAGACGCGTATCGCGCCTTCTTCCGACGTGATGCCCATCGCCGTCAGGACGTGGCTGCGGCCGACCTTGCCCGACGAACAGGCCAAGCCGGCTGAAACCGCAAGCCCGGCAAGATCGAAGGCGATCTGCATCGTTTCTGCCTTGAGGCCGGGAATGGTGAAGAAAAGTGTGTTCGCCAGGCGTGGCGCATCGCCACCATGGATGACAGCATCCGGCGCGATATCAAGGATCGTCCGTTCGAGCCGGTCGCGGATCTCCGCGCGGTCCCCGAATCGCGCGACCGTTTCGGCGGCGACCTCGGCCGCTGCGCCGAAGCCGGCAATGTTGGCGACGGCTTCGGTGCCTCCGCGATGCCCACGTTCCTGCCCGCCTCCAGTGATCAGCGGCATCGGCATCATCAGGTCCGAAGCAGCGACGAAGGCGCCTGCGCCTTTCGGACCGCCGATCTTGTGCGAAGAAAGAATCAGATAATCGCCACAACCATCAGTAATATCGATGTAAATGCGCCCCAGCGCCTGAACGGCATCGACCACGAGCACACCGCCCTTCGCCTTCACCAGCGCCGCGACCTCGCGAATCGGTTGGAGCACGCCGGTCTCGTTATTGGCCCAGTGCACGGCGACAAGCGGCAAGCCTGACGTATTGTCATGTCCTTCGAGCGCTGTCTCCATCGCTGCGAGGTCGAGAAGCCCGGAAGCCTGCACCGGCAGCGTCACCAACGCGTCTTTGGCGAATCGCCCACCCGCCAGCATGCAGGGATGGTCCGCCGCACAGACATAGAGCCGCGAGAAAGTGAGCGGCGAACGACCGAAGGAATAGTTGGGCGTCAGAAGCGTCGCGGCCGCCTCGGTCGCCCCCGAGGTGAAGACCACATGATCCGGTTTCGCATTGACCAGCGCGGCGACGCTGCGCCTGGATTTTTGCACCAGCGCCCGTGCCGCCCGGCCCGCCGCATGCACGGAAGACGGGTTGGCGTCTATATCGAACGCGCCGATCATCGCCGCGCGCGCCTCGCCGAGAAGCGGCGCGGACGCGTTGTAATCCAGGTAAATGGCCTGCTTTCCCGTCGCCATGGGCAAGACTTCCATCAATTTCCTTGAATTCTGCAGTCCAAACGCCTTAAGACAGCGGCTCCGCGTGAACCGACACGCCAGTTTGGAAGCTTTCTGATTGTCTTAGAGATGCCACTCGCTACCGTCAACCGACCGGATTTCCATTTGGAGGAGCCGGTTTGCGGGCGGGTGGGCACCCCCGTTACGGAGTACACATGCCAGAGGTGATTTTCGCCGGTCCCGCCGGTCGGCTCGAAGGCCGCTACCAGCCTTCCACGGAAAAGAACGCGCCGATCGCGATGGTCCTTCATCCGCATCCGCAGTTCGGCGGCACGATGAACAACCAGATCGTCTACAACCTGTTCTACATGTTCCAGAAACGCGGCTTCACCACGCTCCGTTTCAATTTCCGCAGCATTGGGCGCAGCCAGGGCGAATTCGACCATGGCGCAGGCGAACTCTCCGACGCCGCCGCCGCGCTCGACTGGGTGCAGTCGCTACATCCGGATTCGAAATCCTGCTGGATCGCCGGCTATTCGTTCGGAGCCTGGATCGGCATGCAACTCTTGATGCGCCGGCCCGAGATCGAGGGTTTCCTGTCGATCGCGCCGCAGCCCAACACCTACGACTTCTCCTTCTTGGCGCCCTGCCCCTCCTCCGGCCTGATCATTCACGGCTCGGAAGACAAGGTGGCGCCGCCGAAGGACGTCCAGGGCCTTGTGGACAAGCTCCACACCCAGAAGGGCATCCTGATCACCCAGAAGACACTGGAAGGCGCCAACCACTTCTTCACGGACCAGACCGAAACGCTGATGGCCGAATGCGAGGACTATCTCGACGCCCGGCTGCGCGGCGAACTCGTTCCGGAGACCGTTAAGCGCCTGAAGTGAGGCCGCCCCCGGGTCAGGGCGCGATCCGGTACATCCTGAGCGACAGGTCGTTGCCGTTCGAATAGTTGATGCCGCCGATCTCGGCGATCTGACTGAGCGAACGGCCGCCGGCCTCGATCTCATCCTGCATCGCCTTCGCATCGCGCATCGGCGCGATCCCGACCGCGCAGGCGGGATCCGCCAGGAGATGGTCGACGACGCCCTGCACGCCGGTCAGCTGCGTTTCGGTATCGGTCAGGAAGACAAGGCTCGGCTCCCCAAAGCCCGCCGAAGCAAGACGAGAATTCGGACAGGGCTTGTTCGCCTGAAAAGCCAGCGCGATGCGCGGCGAGATCCAGATACGCTGGAAGGATGGCGCGACAAAGGTAAACAGCAAGCTATAGGTGACCACGCTGGCCGCCAGCGCATAGGCGACGCGGCGCAACTCCACCTGCCCATTGCGCGGAAACGCGAAATATCCGGCTGCCAACACTGCGACACCGGTGACAAAACCGGCACCACTCGCGCCGCTGCCGAGATAGATCGGACCAAGCACGGCCAGTGCGGCGAGACCCAGGCTGACGACGACCTGTCCGAAAATGGACAGCCACACCAGCGGTTTCTGCCACCGCGATAGCGTCACGGAGGCAAAATCCGCGGTCTGGCTCGCAGCCCATCCCGCAATCAGCGCAAGCGCCGGATAGGCGGGAAGGACGTAATGCGGAAGCTTCGTCGGAATGGCCTCGAGCACCAGCCAGAAGGGAATGTACCAGCAAAGCAGGAACATCAGGCGCGGGTCGCTCCGCGCCTTGCGAATGGCCATCAGCCCGGCTCCTAGCAGCAGTACGCCGAACGGCCAGACATAGAGGCCGTAGGTGAGCATGTAATAGCCCGGCGGCGCGCCATGCGATTCCTGCGACTGCGCGACCTTCCCGAGCAAGTCGTTGCCCACCGCTTCCCGCCAGAACGCGCCTCCGCTTTTCCAGGAAATAGCCACAAGCCATGGCAACGCGATCAGCACGGCAATACCGAACCCCGGCAGAACTCGAAGGTTACGAAGCCAACGGATGTCTCGTTCCAATGCCCAGAGCGCCACTACGGTAAGAACCGAAATAAACGGCGCGACGGGCCCCTTCACCAGGATCGCCAATCCCTGCGCGACCCAAAAAGCCCAGAAAAGATGTCCGGGCACCGCCTCGCCCTGCCGGGAGCGGTAATGAACTTGTGCCAGCGCGCCCTGCGCGATCACGGTAAGCGCCAAAAGGATTGCGTCCGTCTTGGCGATATGTCCCTCGAAGGCGAGGCCGAACGTGCCGGCAAGCAGGAGGCCGGATATCAGCCCCGCCTGCGGGCCAAACAGACGCGACCCCGTCCAGCAGGTCGCCAGAACCGCGATGACCGCGCCGAGCACGGAAACGAGCCGGTAGATCCAGATCGGCGCATCTGCGCCCTGTCCGGTGACGATCAGCGCCGCCGATTGCAGCCAGTAGATGCCGACCGGCTTCTTGTAGCGCGACTCCTCCTGCAGCCGGATGTCGACATAATCACCGGTCTCCGCCATCTGCTTCGTCGCCTGCACATAGCGCGCTTCGTCGCGGTCGATCGGCGGCAGCGTTGATATACCCGGCGCGGCGATCAGGAGCGTGACGATGAGGAGGATCAGATAGCGCATGGACAACCGGTCAGTGACAGCCGACGCGTGCGGCGGCGCATGGCCGAACCCGTGCGGACACTCTCGCCTCGCGGATCGAGACCTCCTCGCTACTACGCGCGCGCAAGCGGCAAGGCAAGATTGTGCGCCGGTCAGCGGGGGCTGGAGAAAATGCCGCCCGTCGCCGGCTCGGAACATCCAGTGGTCGTCGGGAAGGTCAACGCCAACCCCTTGAGGGACCGCACTGCGAGATAGGCCCAGGCCTCCGCCTCCATCATGTCCGCATTGAAGCCGGCCTCTCCCGCGGTAACTATCCGCGACGCCCCGTCCGCCGCCTTGCGCAGTGCGTCCATGATCGCATCGTTGCGCGCCCCGCCGCCCGACACGATCCACAATGCCGGCGCGGTCTCGATCTTCTCCGCGGCCCTGGCGATCGCCGCCGCCGTCAGGACCGCAAGTGTTGCCGCTCCGTCGGACAATTCCATGCCATCCACCCCGTCCAGCGTGAAATCGCCCCGGTCGAGCGATTTCGGCCCGTTCCTGGCAAAGAACGGCGCCGACAGATAGCGTTCGACCACGGCCATGTCGGCGCTGCCTTCGCTGGCGATCCGGCCGCCGTCGTCGAAGGGAACGCCTGCATTCTGCTCCACCCACTGGTCGATCAACGCGTTGCCGGGTCCGCTGTCGAAGGCCACCGGCGGTGCACCGGGTGCGACGAAGGTCACATTGGAAATACCGCCGATATTGGCGAAGGCGACCGATCCGAAACCCGGCTCCAGCGGGGCCGGCAACCCTGCGGCCAGCGCCGCATGATAGACGGGCACCAGCGGCGCGCCCTGCCCGCCATGCGTCATGTCTTTGGCGCGCATGTCCGAGACGACAGCAATTCCGGTTTCCTGGGCCAGAAGCGCCCCGTCGCCGATCTGCACGGTCAGGGCCCGTTCCGGCCGGTGCAACACCGTCTGCCCGTGGAAGCCGACCACGTCGATCTCGTCCGGGCGCAAGCCGTGTTCGCCGAGGAACGCCCGGACGGCGTCCGCGTGGCGCAGCGTCAGATCGCGCTCTAGCTCCGCCAGCCCGCCGGGCCGCTCGCCGCGTTCGCCGATAGCCTGCGCGTCCTTCAGGCCCTGCTCAATCCTGCGTCTGAAATCCGGATCGTACGGCACGGAAAGCCAGGGCCCGCATTGCCCGACATGAATGCCGTCGGTTTCGATCATGGCGACATCGATACCGTCCATCGACGTGCCACTCATCAACCCGATCGCGCGCATGAGGCGCATGCCAGTCCTCTCCTTGTCCACACTCGCCCTTTAGTGCTAAAGCCCCGCCGCGCCAACAAGATGCCGGCGCATTCTCCCAAGCATGCAGGCAGACACCATGTCCGGTTACAAGTCCGATTTCCTCAATATCCTCGATCAACGCGGGTTCATCCACCAGTGCTCCGACTTCGAAGGTCTCGACGCACTGGCTGCGAAGAAGGAAGTCGTCGCCTATGTCGGGTATGACTGCACCGCACCGTCCCTGCATATCGGCAACTTCCTGACGATGATGATGCTCTACTGGCTCCAGCAGTCGGGCAACAAGCCGATCACGCTGATGGGCGGCGGTACGACGATGGTCGGCGACCCCTCGGGCAAGGACGAAACCCGCGCCATGCGCACGGTCGAGGAAATCGAGGCCAACAAGACCTCGATCAAGGGCGTGTTCTCCAAGGTGCTGAATTTCGGCGACGGCGCGTCCGACGCGATGATGGTCGACAATGCCGACTGGCTGCTGAAGCTTGGCTATATTGAAATGCTGCGCGATGTCGGCCGGCATTTCTCGGTCAACCGCATGCTGACCATGGATTCCGTGCGCCTGCGCCTCGAGCGCGAGCAGGAGATGAGCTTCATCGAGTTCAACTACATGGTCTGCCAGTCCTACGACTATGTGCAGCTCGCCCGGAAATATGGCTGCAATCTGCAGATGGGCGGCTCCGATCAGTGGGGCAATATTGTCAACGGGGTCGATCTCGGCCGCCGGATGGGAACGCATCAGCTCTATGCGCTGACCACACCGTTGCTCACCACCGCCTCCGGCGCGAAGATGGGCAAGACCGCGCAAGGCGCGGTCTGGCTCAACGCCGAACAATTCAGCGCATGGGATTTCTGGCAATACTGGCGGAACACGGAAGACGCCGATGTCGGCCGTTTTCTCAAGCTCTTCACGATCCTGCCGATCGACGAGATCGCGAAACTGGAAGCGCTCGGCGGCGCCGAGATCAACGAGGCCAAGAAGGTGCTTGCAAACGAGGCGACCGCGCTTCTGCACGGGCGCGAAGCCGCGGATCGGGCTGCCGAGACCGCGCGCAAGACCTTCGAGGAAGGTGCGCTCGCCGACACGCTTCCGACGATGGAGGTACCGGCATCCGAGCTGAAATCCGGCGTCGGCGTCCTCGCCCTCTTCGTGGATGCCGGGCTCGCGGCCTCCAATGGCGAGATGCGCCGTCACGTCAAGGGCGGCGCGGTCCGTGTCAATGACGATCAGGTTAGCGACGAGCGCATGACGCTGGACGAGTCGAACTTGCGCGACGGCGTCATCAAGCTCTCGCTCGGCAAGAAGAAGCACGTTCTGGTCAAGCCGGCCTGAGGGCCGGCCGTCAGCGGAACTCGAAGATCGAGCGAAACACGCCGGGCGCGATCGCGGAGAGCGGGTTGACCGTGATCTTCGGCTTCTTCGTATCGCCTTCCAGCAGATAGGTCACGCCGATCAGCGCCCTGTCGCGCCCGTTGCCGAGCACCAGTCCGAGGATCGGAATGCCGGGAAGAAGACTGTTCGCCGCATAGGCGGGCATGAAGGTGCCGGCGATGCGCATCCGGTCGTTCTTGTCGTAGAGCGTGCCCCTGAAGGTCGAGCCGACCAGCGGACCGCGAATGGCCCCGTCCTTGATGTCGAGCCTACTGGGAGAGATCGTCAGCGTCGCGGATGAGCGGTCGAATACGACCTCGCGCGTGTCGATATCGCGCTTGATCGCCTCTTTCAAGCTGGCTTCCCCACCCGACTTCGTCGAAACAAGAGCATTGAGCCTCGGTTCGTTGAAAATGCGGAAATCCGTCATGTCCGCCGTGCCGGTCAGCGTGTCTTCACCGACGGCCTTGAGCGACAGATTCATGATGCCGCCGCGAATCTGGCCGTAAATATCGAGGAAGCGCAGGATTTCGCCCGCGTCCAGCGACTCACCCTTGATCGTGCGTTTGGCAGCCGCGCCCTTCAGCGCCACCGATACGGGGAATCCGCTGCGAGTCATGGCTGTCGTCGTCACCTCGGTGACATCGCTGCCGTCATAGAGCATGTGAACCTTGACGTCGCGCAGGTACTCATCGCCGAAGCCGGTCACCTTGGCGATCGACGCATTGAGTTCGACGGGAACGCCTTTCTCCTGATCCTTCGATTTCAAGGTCTCTCGTACATGGCGAATGAGCGCCCGCGCGTCGAAGGACTTTCCGGTAACATTGACCAGGAAGCCCTTTCCCTTGGCCTCGACATCCACTGAGACATTATCGCCCTCGTTCAGCTTCACCTTGGCGAAGCGGGCGTTCTGCAGGCCGTCCTTGCCTACCGTGATATCGCCCTCGGCGGAAAAGCTCGGTCCATCCAGCTTGAATTCGTTGATGCGGGTCTCGTCGTCCGAAAGGACGAGATCGAAACTCGTCCTGGCGTCGATCCCGCTTCCTTTCGACCAGCCGATCCAGGGCAGCGAGAGTTTCGCGCCGGAGAGATCTGCCTCGACGGCCATCGGCTCGCCTTCCTCGCCCGATTTGACGCTCACCGGCGTCGTGCCGAACACGAGCGTGTCCAGCCCGGATGCGATGCGCTTGCGGTCGTCGTCGGTCAGGTTCAGGACGATATCGCGCGACGACTGCGTGACGCCGCCGCCGAAGGGCTGAACCATGACGATGTTGGCGGGGACGCCGTCAATCTTGCCTTTGACATCGATATCCGCCTGGGTCCGGTCGATGACGATCCGGCCCTCCATCTCGGACAGCATCCGCCCTTCGAAAGGTGTCGAGATCGCCGCATCCTTGATATCCAGAATAACATTCCACTCGGGTGGAGGCGTATCCTCGCGCGGATTGAGCACGAACCGCATCGTCACGCGCGCATCGGCAAGTCCCGACAGTTCATCCGGCTCGTAGTCGCGATATTGCTGGGCGCTGATCGGCCGATAGGAAATCAGCTCGCCCAGCGCATCCGCCGTTCCGGACACGAACACGTCGAGATCGACATGGATGAGATCGTCAACTTCAGGCCGGTGGATCGACATGGTGCCATTCGATACCGCCGCGGTTCGCCCGCTCGGCAAGTAGGTCGTGCCGCTGTCGAGCGTAACGATCGTTTCGCCGCCTTTCACCTCGAGACGGCCTTTCGCATCGCGCACGGGGGGAATGTTGCCGGTGACGTCGAAGCGAACGCCCTCAACGTCCAGCGACAGCTCCGAGTCGCCTTCGAGCATCTTGTCCGTTCCCGGGATGCGGCGGCGAAGCGGCTCCGCGATCAGGAAATCACCCTTCACCACGCGGCCGCCGGCCAGATTGGACATCACCCATCGCCGCGCCGCGCGCGCCACCGGCGCCGGCCAGAACTGCTTGACGCCGGCAAGGGCGAAATCCTTGATCGAAATCGCAAAGATCGCGGTTGGGGTCGTCGAGGCCAAATCGAAAGTTCCCGCCCCTTCGAAGTTGCCGGCCTCCGAGCTTACCTCGATATGCGATACGTCGATCAGACGCTCCGTCGGCGAAAACGTTCCGTTCACTTTCGCCCGGAACTTGATACCGCGTTCTGGGGAATCGGCGGGATTGCTGACACCGTCATTGGTGAGCGCCTCGAATTCGTAGACGGGCGCTTGGGGGTCCGACGAATCAGGTGCGTCGCGAAGGCCGCCGGTCACGACAGCCGACGACCGGCCGATCCGGAGCGTCGATTCGCGTAGCGACAGCACCTTGGTCACCGGTTTCCAGTCGAAATTGAAACGGCCCAACACCGGGACGAAATCGCCATTGTCGAGCTTCAGCGAATAGTCGACCGGCTCGACCGAAATCGACATCTGGTCCGGATTGTCACCGCGCAGGCGCCGCGCGTTGACCGAGAGATTCGCCAATAGCGGGTCGCTTGCCGCGCCAGGCTCGTGATCCGAAGTCACGGCCGAAAAAACGGTGCGCATCCGGCCCGCGGCCAGCGGCACGCCGTCCATGCGAAACCTGGCCGTCAACGCGCCGCTCGGGCTGCGCTGCAGCACGCCGACGAGTTGCGTGTGATGCCCCTCGATTTCGACATCCGCCTCGACGGCCCGCTGGCCGGGCCGTGCGACGATCACGGCATTGCGGACGAGGATATCCTGCCCCGCCCCGACCACTGTCATGTCGGCGATTTCGATATTGACGCGAAGCCCATTGATCGTCGTCCGCTCAAAAAGCATGTTGACCGAATCGAGCAGCCGCGACAGCCCGGTCTCGATCGATGCGATCCGCGGCATCGGGCCGCCGTCATCGCCAGCCGCGGCGGGAACGGTAAAGCGCACGCCTGACAGGGCGATCTTGTCGACCTGCGGGCTGCCCCGCAGGACGCTCATAGTCTTCACGCCGATGGTGGTGCGGCCGACCTCCAATATGTCGCGGCCGGACAGGGTCTCGCGGACCGAAACCTTGTCGAGATTGACGGCGATGCCGCCGAAACGTTCGGCGACGACCTCGCTGCTGCCGATATCGGCGGGGAGGTCATCGGGCAGCGCCGCATTGAGCGCGGCGATCGCGCGGTTCTCGATCAACGGCGCGATCACGCCCGTCTTCACCAGACCGATGACGAGCAGCGGCAGCAATGCGATAAGAATGGCAGCAACGACCATGCGACGACGCCATCGTCCAGACCGGCCGCCGCGCAGAGGCGGCTCCTTCCGGTCGGAATTCGATGGCATGTCGTGCAGAAGCCGCTCCGCTTCCGAACCGAACCTCACTTTTTCGACATGACGCATTGCCAAACTTGTCGTCGAGCCTCCTCATCACCGTCCGCCGGCAATTTTCCGCGGGCGGCGGCATGGACAGAGCCACTTTGCACAATATATCGCAGGCTGTCCCGCCAAATGCCCACAAATTCGAAGGAAAATGACATGACACAGATTACCGAGGGGAATGCCGCGCCGGATTTCTCACTGCCCGCAGATAGCGGCGGAACCGTGACCCTGTCAGAATTGAAAGGCAAGATTGTGGTGCTCTACTTCTATCCGAAGGACGACACCAGCGGCTGCACCACGGAAGCGATCGACTTCACCCGCCTGCTTCCCGAATTCGAGGCGCTCGGTGCCACGGTGATCGGCATGTCGCCCGACAACGCCAAGAAGCACGACAAGTTCAAGGCCAAGCACGATCTGGCCGTCACGCTGGTCGCAGACGAGGAACTGAAGACGCTGGAAGCCTATGGCGTCTGGGTCGAAAAAAGCATGTATGGGCGCAAATATATGGGCGTCGAACGCTCCACGTTCCTGATCGACAAGTCCGGATCGGTGGCCAGGGTCTGGCGCAAGGTCAAGGTGAAAGGCCACGCCGACGAGGTCCTCGAGGCCGCCAAGTCACTCGCCTGAACGGGCTGTCTTGTAATGCCGTCGCTCCGCGCCGCCGCAATCGAAGCCCTCGCCGCTTCGGACCTCGACGCCAAGGTCCGGGCGACGAGCGAGGCGGCGCGTCTTTGGCGCGGACGAACCGTGTCGCTGCGGGAGCCGGGCGACCCGGTCCTCCCCGACCGTCCGGGTCGGCCGGAACGCCCGGAGCTTGTCGCACCGCGCCTTTTGAAAAAGCGCTCCCTGAACACCGTCAACGGGCGGATCGCGTTGATCCACGCGCTCGCCCATATCGAACTGAACGCCATCGATCTGGCGCTCGACATCGCAGCCCGTTTCGCGGCGATGTCCATTCCGCCCAGTTTCTTCGATAACTGGATGCAGGTGGCCTCCGACGAGGCGCGTCATTTCACCTTGCTGCGCAACCGGCTAAAAGCGCTCGGCGCCGATTACGGCGATCTGCCCGCCCATGACGGGCTGTGGCAGGCGGCGACCGACACCAGTGGCGACCTGATTTCGCGCCTCGCCATCGTACCGCTGGTTCTGGAAGCGCGCGGTCTTGACGTCACGCCGGGCCTGGCGGCCAAACTGCGCGAATTCGGCGACGAGGACACCGCCGCGATCCTCGACGTGATCTATCACGATGAGAAGACCCATGTGGCTGTTGGCGCAAAATGGTTCCGATTCTTCTGCGCCCGTGCGGGCGTAAATGCGGCCGACCGGTTCCGCAGCCTTGTGCAGGAGCATTTTCACGGCCATGTCAGGCCGCCCTTCAACGACGCAGCCCGCGCCGCCGCCGGCCTGACGCCGCTTTTTTACCGGTCCCTCTCCTCCGCCTCGATGTCGCGCTAGACCGATTCCCGATCATGATGAATCTTGATCGGACGCCGCGCCAAAACCTTTCGTTCCGGGCCGAAGGGCTTTGTTAACCCTAATAAAGTCTAATCCTCGCGTACGAAATTTTATCGTTAGCGGTGGTTTGCCTTGAGTAACGCAGCGGTCTTCGGAAAACGAAAAGAGCCCCATACTATCATCATTGCCCAGGGGGATCGGATTTCCCATTTCACGATCCGGCCCTGGATGGCGGCGCTTGGCGCGTCGGTTCTTGCGGCAATCGCGATCGGATATCTGCTCGCGACATCCTATCTCATGCTGCGCGACGACATCTTCAACGCGGCCATCGCGCGTCAGGCGCGCATGCAGCACGCCTATGAGGATCGCATCGCCTCGCTGCGTTCGCAGGTCGATCGCATCACCTCCTATCGCCTGCTCGACCAGCAGATCATGGAGACGAAGGTCACGGAACTCCTCAATCGCCAGTCGGTTCTGGCAAGCCGCAACGGCCAGCTCGCGCCGCTGCTGGAAAAGGCGGAACTCCAGGGCGTCGGCCTGTCGGCAGGCCAGCTCACCGAGGACGACGTCCCGGTCCCCGTTTCAGGAAAAGGCGGCAAGGATACGCGCCGCATGCAGTTTCGTCCGCAGAAACCCGCCAGCGGTCTGATGCAGAAAGCCTCCGCCGACGCCATCAAGCTGAAGAGCGAGATGAGTTCCATGCCGATCGTTACCCTGTCGCGTCTCGGCGCCTCGCTCAATTCGCTGGAGGAAGACCAGCTCAACCGCGTCAGCGGCCTCGCCGATTCGGCCCGCGCCATGCGCGAACAAATGATCGCCGATGCGCGCGACGCCGGTCTCCCGCTAAAAGCGCCCGCGACTGAGGAAACCGGAACAGGCGGTCCTTTCATTCCCGCCAATCCTGACGAAATCGGCGAGGCCTTTGAGCAGGAACTGGACGGACTGAACAAGGAACTCGAAGCGCTCGACAAGGTGCGCGGCGCAATCCGCTCCTTTCCGATCGCCAATCCGGCGCCCGGCCGCCGAATCTCCAGCACCTTCGGAAACCGCCGCGATCCGATCCTGAATCGCTCTGCCTTTCATTCGGGTATCGATTTTGCCGTGCCGAGCGGCACGCCGGTGCGTGCGACTGGCGCCGGCACCGTCATCAAGGCCGGCCGCAACGGCGGCTATGGCAACATGGTCGAAATCCGTCACGCCAACGGCCTGACCACGCGCTATGCCCATATGAGCCGCATCCTTGTGAAGACCGGACAGAAAGTCGCCGTCGGCACCATTGTCGGAAAATCCGGCAATACCGGCAGGTCCACCGGCCCGCATCTGCATTACGAGGTTCGCCAGAACACCAAGGCGATCAACCCGATGACCTATATTCGGGCCGGCCAGAACCTTCAGAAATATCTCTGATCAGACGGGATCCGCGGCGTCGACAATCCGTATTTGCGGCGTCTGCCGACCGTTCCAGTGGTTGATCGACAGCGTGCCCGCCACATGCACGGGCCTTCCCGCCCTGCCCGCCAGTAACTGTCCGAGATCCGTTTCCGCCGCGCGAAAGGCAATCGCTTCCAGTTGCGAGCGATCCTCTGCCTGCAGCCGCAGCTTCAGATGGCCGTTTCCGACGACAGCGCTCGACGTAACGCGATGATTGGGCAGCACGAAGAGCGGTTCCGGATTGCCCGAACCGTAAGGCCCCGCCTTTTCCAGTTCGCCGATCATCGCGAGATTCGCGCCACGCGCCGACAGCGCACCATCCACCGAGAGCGTTTCGTTTTCCAGAATCGACGTCACCGCCGAGCCGGCTTTTTCCTCGAAGAAGGCGCGCAGATCGCCCAGCCTGTCGCGCTCCACCGTGATGCCGGCGGCCATGGCGTGCCCGCCGCCCTTGATCAGGATGCCCTCGTCGACGGCGGCGCGCACAAGCTTGCCCATGTCGAAACCGGGGATAGACCGGCCGGAACCGGTTCCCTTGCCGGCGCCTTCCAGCGCGATCGCAAAGGCCGGACGGCGGGTATACTCCTTCAGCCTTGCGGCGATCAGCCCGACGATACCGGGGTGCCAGCGGGTGCTCGACGTCACGATTACCGAGGGCGGCGAACTGGAGGCGAGATCGCGGTCGGCCTCGGCACAGGCATCGGCGACCATCTCGGTCTCCATGACCTGGCGCTCGCGGTTGAGACGGTCCAGTTCGGCGGCGATCTCGGCGGCGCGGTTGGCGTCCTCCTCGCACAGCAGCGTGGCGCCCAGCGCCGCATTGCCGATCCGCCCTCCGGCGTTGATCCTCGGCCCGATCAAAAAGCCGAAATGGAACGGGTTGAGCGGTTCCCCAATGGAAGCAACACGGGCAAGCGCGCTGAGCCCCGGATTACCGAGATGGCGTGCCGCGATGAGGCCCTTGGTCACGAAAGCCCGGTTCAACCCGGTCAGCGGAACGACATCGCAGACCGTGCCGAGCGCCACGATGTCGAGCATGGAAAGAAGATCGGGCAGCGGTGACACACCATGCCCCCGCAACTGCCGCGATACGTCCACAAGCGTCATGAACACCATCCCGACGGCGCAGAGATGCCCCAGGCCGGACAGGTCGTCGTCGCGATTCGGATTGACCACAGCGGCAACTTCCGGAAGTGGCCCGCCGACCTGGTGGTGATCGATGACGACGATATCCGTTCCCGAGCCATGAATGGCCCCAAAGGCCTCGGAGCTGTTGGTGCCGCAATCGACCGTGACGATCAGCGACGCCGTCGAAGCCAGCTCGCGCATCGCAGCCGGATTTGGTCCGTACCCCTCGAAGATACGGTCCGGGATATAGATCTGTACATCGATCCCGAAAAACCTGAGATAGCGCGCGAGAAGCGCAGACGATGACGCGCCGTCGACGTCATAGTCGCCGAAGATCGCGATCTTCTCCCGGTTGCGGACAGCGGCTGCAATTCGCTGCGCGGCCGCTTCCAGGTCGGTGACGGAACGCGGATCAGGCATCAGCGCCTTCAAGGTAGGGTCGAGGAAGCCAAGCGCCTGATCGGCGGTCACACCTCGCCCGGCAAGGACGCGGGCGAGGATGTCGGCGATCCCATAGCGCTGCGCGATATCAAGCGCGACCTGCGTCTGCGCCTGCGACATGCGGTCGATCCACCGCCGCCCTTTGACCGAGCGCTCGATTCCAAGGAAGGCCTGTTTCATGCCGGTTTGTCGCGCTGCGCTTGCACTGCGTCAAGCCGCAAGGCAGTCGATCAGAACTTCTCCATGTCCTGATGACGCGCCTTGATCTCGCGTACCGTCTTCGACGAGGAGCGCATGACGATGGTTTCCGTTTGGAAGTAGTTCTTCATGAAACGCACGCCGCCCAGCATGTTGCCGTCGGTTACGCCCGTCGCCGCGAAGATCACTTCGCCATGGGCCATTTCCATGTGGGAGTAGATCTTCTTCGGATCGGACACGCCCATTTTTGCCGCGCGAGCGGCTTTTTCCTCGGTATCAAGGATCAGGCGGCCCTGCATCTGTCCGCCGACGCAGCGTAGCGCCGACGCCGCCAGAACGCCCTCGGGCGCGCCGCCGCTGCCGATATAGATGTCGATGCCCGTCTCTTCCGGCGCGGTCGTGTCGATCACGCCGGCGACGTCGCCGTCACCGATCAGACGGATCGCCGCGCCGGTCTTGCGCACCGCCTCGATCAGCGAGGCATGGCGCGGACGGTCGAGAATGCAGGCGGCGATCTCGGTCACCGGGACGCCCTTGGCCTTGGCGACCTCATGGATGTTGTCTTCCGGCGACGCATCAATATCGATCAGCCCTTCCGGATAGCCGGGTCCGACCGCGATCTTTTCCATGTAGACGTCCGGCGCGAACAGCAGAGCGCCCTTCTCGGCGATGGAAATAACCGCCAGCGAGTTGGGCAGGTTCTTCGCGCACAGCGTCGTGCCTTCGAGCGGGTCGAGCGCGATATCCACTTCCGGTCCGGTGCCGTTGCCGACCTTCTCGCCGATATAGAGCATCGGCGCCTCGTCGCGCTCGCCCTCGCCGATCACCACCGTGCCGCGGATCGCGAGGCGGTTCAGTTCGGAGCGCATGGCGTCAACGGCGGCCTGGTCGGCCGCCTTTTCGTCTCCGCGTCCGCGCAGGCGGGCTGCCGCCACCGCGGCGCGCTCGGTCACGCGCGCCAGTTCAAGCGACAATTCACGCGTCAGACCGGGTTTCTTCTCGCCGGAATCGGCCTTCGTATTCATGTATTTACCCTCAACTCGTCGATGCTTGGCATTCGTTTAGACGCACTTCAGCCCGCGCTGCAACAGCCTGCGCAGCCGGTTTCGGTGGGCAACGACGATCTAATCGATTTTGGTGACAGACTGGCGTCAGCCGGCCGGTTCGATTCGAATAACCTGGGGTTTGGAGACGAGGTGACCATCGCCGAGCACGGCTTCCAGCGCGTTGCTGATGTCCGATTCGGTGGTCTCATGCGTCACCAACACGACTGTCTTGGTATCGGTGCTGCCATCCTTCGACGAGCCGTGCTGCACGATCGAGGCGAGCGAGATGCCGTTATTGGCCATATGGCCGGCAAGCGAGGCAAATACGCCTGTGCGGTCATGCACGGTCAGGCGAATGAAGTAGCCGCCCGCATGGGACGAGATCTCGGCGCGCTGATAGGGCTCGAGTTCATGGGCCGGACGGCCGAAGACGGGCGCTTCCTGACGGCCTGGCTGCGACTTGGCGATGTCGGCGATGTCGCCGATCACGGCCGAGGCGGTTGCGTTGCCCCCTGCTCCGGGACCTGACAGCAGCAGGGAACCGACGGTGTCGGCCTCGATCGCCACCGCATTGGTGACGCTATCGACCTGCCCGATCATCGACCCCAGCGGCACCATCGTCGGGTGCACGCGCTGCTCGATACCGGTCGCGGTGCGCAGCGCGACGCCGAGCAGCTTGATGCGATAGCCGAGTTCGCGCGCTGCATGGATATCGGCAAGCGTAATATTACTGATACCCTCGATATAGATCTCGTCGGCGGCGACCTTCGTTCCAAAGGCGAGGCTCGTCAGGATCGCCAGCTTGTGCGCGGTGTCCTGCCCCTCGACATCGAAGGTCGGATCGGCCTCGGCGTAACCCAGGCGCTGCGCATCGGCGAGACACTCCTCGAAGGAGATCTCGTCACGCTCCATGCGAGTCAGGATGTAGTTCGCCGTTCCGTTGAGAATGCCGTAGACCCGGCTCGGCTCATTGGCGGCGAGCGATTCACGCATCGTCTTGATGATCGGAATGCCGCCTGCGACAGCCGCCTCGTAATTCAGGATCAGCCCTTTTTTCTCGGCAATCACCGCGAGTTCGAGGCCGTGCTTGGCCAGCAGCGCCTTGTTGGCGGTGACGACGTGCCGTCCGTTTTCAAGCGCGGCATGGATGCTGTCGAAGGCTGCGCCGTTCTCGCCACCGACCAGTTCGACGAACACGTCGATATTGTCGGATGCGGCGAGCTCGGTCGGCGTATCAAACCACTCGATCCCCGTCATGTCGAAGCCGCGATCCTTGGCGCGGTCGCGCGCGGTCACGCCGGTCACGGTGATCGGCCGGCCGCACTTGTGGGTCAGCGAGTTCGATTTGGAATGCAGAAGACGGGCGACCGAAGCGCCGACAGTCCCTAATCCCGCTATGCCGATGCGCAGCGGCTCGTTCATGAAACGACCTTTCGAAACGAGGTGTTGTCAGATGAACGCCCGCGCGGCTAGCGGCGGGCGTTGAGTGCGACGACGTTGTGCCGATTTCCGCCGATCGTTGCAAGGAAGCGTTTGATGTTGCGCGCCGCCTGGCGAATACGATGCTCGTTTTCGACCAGCGCAATGCGCACGTAATCGTCCCCATGCTCACCGAAACCGATCCCCGGCGCGACGGCGACGTCGGCCTTTTCGATCAGCAGTTTGGAGAATTCCAGCGAGCCGAGATCGCGGAACGCTTCCGGGATCGGCGCCCAGGCAAACATCGTCGCTTCCGGAGCCGGCACCTCGAAACCCGCCTGGCCGAAGCTGGAGACGAGTACGTCACGCCGCTTCAGATAGATGTCGCGCACCTCGGCGATATCGGAACCGTCGCCATTGAGCGCGGCGGTCGCGGCCACCTGGATCGGCGTGAACGCACCATAGTCGAGATAGGATTTCACCCGGCCTAGTGCGGCGATCAGCCGCTCGTTGCCGACCGCGAAGCCCATGCGCCATCCGGGCATGGAGAAGGTTTTCGACATCGAGGTGAATTCGACGCAGACATCCATCGCGCCCGGCACCTGCAGCACCGAAGGCGGCGCTTCGTTGCCGAAATAGATCTCGGCATAGGCAAGGTCCGACAGGACAATGATGTCGTGCTTGCGCGCGAACGCGATGACGTCCTTGTAGAAATCCAGCGACGCGACGAACGCGGTCGGGTTGGACGGATAATTGAGAATCAGCGCCAACGGCTTCGGAATCGAATGCTTCACCGCGCGTTCCAAAGCTGGCAGGAAGCCGTCATCGGGCGCCACCGGCATGGAGCGGATCACGCCGCCAGACATGATAAAGCCAAAGGCATGGATCGGATAGGTCGGGTCCGGACACAGGATCACGTCGCCGGGCGCGGTGATCGCCTGCGCCATGTTGGCGAAGCCTTCCTTGGAGCCGAGGGTCGCGATCACCTGCCGGTCCGGATCGAGCTTCACGCCGAAACGTCGGGCGTAATAGGCGGCCTGCGCCTTGCGCAGCCCCGGAATGCCCTTGGACGATGAATAGCGATGCGTGCGCGGATCGCGCACCGTCTCGACCAGCTTGTCGACGATGGCCGGCGGTGTGGGAAGGTCGGGATTGCCCATGCCCAGATCGATGATATCGCGGCCGGCCGCTCGCGCGTCGGCCTTCAGGCGGTTGACCTGTTCGAAAACGTAAGGGGGCAGACGACGGACTTTATGAAATTCTTCCATGGGACATCACCTCGGCATATTCGCGCGCTATAGCGCGTTCCTGCGGTAAAATCGAGATATCTCGACGATTGCGATCAGTTCTCGATGATCTTGATCGTCGCGTCGGAATGGGTTGCTCCGATGGCGCGCAATTCGGCCAGCCGGCGACGGTATTCCGCCGCTGAGACGAGCCCCCGCGAACGTGCCGCCGCAAGCGCCTGCATCTCGGTGAGCAACGCGTCACGGCCGGCATCCGTCATCTGCGGCGCCGCGCCGCGCGGTTCGTTGTTGATGTTCGGGTAAGCGCCGCTCACAGCCGCCCGTCCCGAACCGCTGAACAGCGGATCGCGCGTCGCCTCGGGCTCCAGCGCGGTCGCCGCAACCGCCGGCGCATCGGGCCTCGCGGCCGGAACCGGCGCACCAACATCGCCGAAGGCGGCCCGCGGAACCGCCTCGTCAATGGCGTTGCCGCCTGCGCATCCGGCGACGCCCAGACAGTTGAAGATCAGTAACGTGATTCCAATGTTTTTCATGTTACCCTTGGGAAACGGGGCTAAGACTTTGGCGAGCCCTGCAAAACCGGGCACACTATACAGCCCGCCGGGAGGAAACCAATGGATCGATGACACGCCGCGTCGCCTATGTCATCAACATCCATTAATAAGGCAACACAAAGAATGCCAGCGATGACAAAATACGAAATGCCACAGGGACGGAAACGCAATGGCTGAGAAGAACGACGGCGCGCCCGACAAGACGGGCGACCGGACATCCATCGACGCCTATGTCATCAAGGATCCGGAGACGTTCGCCCGCAATCTCGCGCGCATGATCGAGGAAGCCGGCCACGCGGCTTCCGCATGGATTGCGCCGCGCGAAACCGGCGAGCACACCGACACCGTCGCCGAGCCGATGGCCGACGTGGTCAAAACCTTCTCCAAGGTCTCGGAATACTGGCTGGCCGATCCGCAGCGCGCCGTCGAGGCGCAGACGCGGCTGTTTTCCGCCTATATGGAGGTCTGGTCGAATTCGATCCGCAGGATGGGCGACGCCAGCCTCGCGGAAGCCGTCGAGCCGGAGCGAGGCGACCGCCGCTTCTCCGATTCCGACTGGAAGGACAATCATTTCTTCTCCTTCCTCAAGCAGGCCTATCTCGTCACCTCGAAATGGGCCTCGGACCTCGTCGAGCACACGGAAGACCTCGACGACCATACCCGTCACAAGGCGACCTTCTATGTGAAGCAGTTGGCCAACGCGATCTCGCCGTCGAATTTCATGGTTTCCAACCCGGAGATCTTCAAGGAGACGATCGCCTCCAACGGCGCCAATCTCGTCACCGGCATGCGCATGCTGGCGGAGGATATCGAGGCAGGGCATGGCGACATCCGGGTGCGCCAGGTCGACGGGTCCAAGTTTAAGCTCGGCGAGAATATCGCTGTCACGCCGGGTAAGGTCATCGCCCGCAACGATCTTGTCGAGATCATCCAGTACGAGCCGGCGACAGAAGAGGTCCTGAAACGCCCGCTGCTGATCTGCCCGCCCTGGATCAACAAGTTCTACATTCTCGACCTCAATCCCGAGAAGTCCTTCGTCAAATGGGCGGTCGAGCAGGGTCACACGGTTTTCGTCATGTCCTGGATCAATCCGGACAAACGCCACGCGTCGCTCGACTGGAACGACTATATCGATGACGGCATCTGCTTCGCCCTCGACACGATCAAGAAGGCGACCGGCGAGAAGAAAGTCAACGCGATCGGCTATTGCGTCGGCGGCACGTTGCTGTCGGCGGCGCTCGCCCTGTTCGCGCGCGAGGGCAAGGAGCGGATCGCCACCGCAACGCTGTTCACCCCCCAGGTCGATTTCGTCAATGCAGGCGATCTCAAGGTCTTCGTCGACGAGGACCAGTTGAAGACGCTGGAAACGCAGATCCGCAAGACCGGCTATCTCGAAGGCTCGAAAATGGCGACAGCCTTCAACATGCTGCGCTCGGGCGACCTGATCTGGCCCTATGTCGTCAACAACTACATGAAGGGCAAGGAACCTATGCCCTTCGACCTGCTCTACTGGAATGCGGATTCCACCCGCATGCCGGGCGCGAACCACATCTTCTACCTGCGCAACTGTTACTACGAGAACCGGCTCTCCAACGGAAAAATGGTGCTGCACGGCGCGCCCGTCTCGCTCGCCGACGTCAAGATCCCGATCTACAATCTCGCCACCAAGGAGGACCACATTGCCCCGGCGCTGTCCGTCTTCGAGGGCTCGAAGAGCTTCGGATCGAATGTCACCTATGTGATGGGCGGCTCGGGCCATATCGCCGGCGTCATCAATCCGCCGGCCAAGAACAAATACCAGTTCTGGTCCGGGCCGAAGGTCGCCGGCAACTTCTCCAAATGGATGGAAAAGGCGAAGATCAACGAAGGTTCCTGGTGGCCGCACTGGCAGGCATGGATCGAGAAGGACGACGACACTCGCGTTCCGGCCCGCACCAAACTCGGCGGCAGCAAGCTAAAGCCACTCTGCGACGCGCCCGGCGAATACGTCCGCGAACGCTCGTGAAATTTCCCGCCCCGCTGATCCCCGGACGCCTCGTCCGGCGGTACAAGCGTTTCCTTGCCGACATTACTTTGGACAACGGCGCGGAGATCACCTGCGCCGTCCCCAATACCGGCTCGATGATGGGCCTGACCGATCCGGGCTCGCGTGTCTTCCTGTCGCGGTCGGACAATCCGAAGCGCAAATACGCCCACACGCTGGAAATGGTCGAGGCGGACGGCATCTGGGTCGGTGTCAATACCGGCCTGCCCAACCGGCTCGCCGAGGAGGCGATCCGCGCCGGCATGATCTTCGATCTCGCCGACTATGCAGTGCTGCGCCGCGAGCAGAAATACGGGCAGAAATCTCGTATCGACATCCTGCTGGACGACCCGGCCCGCGGAAAGGCCTATGTCGAGGTCAAGAATGTCCACTTCATGCGCCAGCCCGGCCTCGCCGAATTCCCCGACACCGTGACCGCCCGCGGTGCCCGCCACCTAGACGAGATGGCTGACATGGTGCGCGAAGGCCACCGCGCCGTCATGGTCTATCTCGTCCAGCGCGGCGACTGTGAGAGCATGCGCCTCTGTCGGGAGCTTGACCCCGCCTATGGTGCCGCTTTTGACCGCGCGGCAGCTTGCGGGGTTGAAGCAATCGCCATTCGGTGCCAAATCTCGCCGGAAGAAATCGCGCCCGCAAAACCCATCCCGCTCGTCGACTGAGAGACGGCTGCGATCCGGAGAAGCCCATGGTCACCTATCTCGAAGCCGACAGTGCGCCGATAAAGAACACAGGCCAGATCCGCCTCTACGGAGAGGACGGCTTCGAAGGCATGCGCAAGGCCTGCAAGCTGACCGCGACCGTGCTCGACGAACTGGTCGATGTCGTCAAGCCCGGCGTCACCACCAACGAGATCGACAAGCTCGTCTTCGAATTCGGCATGGACCACGGCGCGATCCCCGCAACGCTCAACTATCGCGGCTACACCAAGTCCTCCTGCACCTCGATCAACCACGTCGTCTGCCACGGCATTCCGAACGACAAGCGGCTGCGCGAAGGCGAGGTCGTGAATATCGACGTCACCTATGTGATCGACGGCTGGCACGGCGATTCCTCGCGCATGTATCCGGTCGGAGAGATCAAGCGCGCCGCCGAGCGCCTGCTTGAAGTCACCCACGAATGCCTGATGCTCGGCATCGACGCCGTGAAACCCGGCGCGCGCATGGGCGCTATCGGCGAGGCCATCCAGAAACATGCCGAGGGCGAACGCTGCTCGGTCGTGCGCGATTTCTGTGGCCATGGCGTCGGCCGCCTGTTCCACGACGCGCCGAACGTCCTCCATTACGGCCGCGTGGACGAGGGCATCGAGATGCGCAAGGGCATGATCTTCACCATCGAGCCGATGATCAATCTCGGCCGCCCGCATGTGAAAGTTCTCTCCGACGGCTGGACGGCCGTCACCCGCGACCGCAGCCTCTCCGCGCAATACGAGCACACCGTCGGCGTCACCGACGATGGCTGCGAGATCTTCACCCTGTCGCCCAAAGGCCTCGACCGCCCCGGCCTTCCCGGTTAGGTTGCAGCCAGCGGCATCAAGCCGCGGCGGGGCTGGGGATGTCCGACGACAACGACGAACGGCAGATCTTTCTGGGCGAGTTCGCGCGTCCGGCCGACATGCTCGCCGGCAAGCCCGTCAAACCGGAAAAAGCCCCCTCGCCCCATACCGGCCACCGCGACCGGCTGCGCGCCCGCTTCATGGATGCGGGCCCAGAGGCGCTGGCCGATTACGAACTGCTTGAACTGCTGCTCTTCCGCTCGATCCCCCGCCGCGACACCAAGCCGCTCGCCAAGGCGCTGATCGCCCGGTTCGGTTCCTTCGGGGCGGTGCTCGGCGCGGACCCTAAGCGGCTGATGGAGGTCCCCGGCGTCAAGGAGGCCGTCGCGTCCGACCTGAAGACGGTCGCCGCCGCCGCGCAGCGCATGCTCAAGGGCGAGATAGCATCGCGCGAGGTGCTGTCCTCGTGGAACGCCGTGCTCGACTATTGCAAGGCCGCCATGGCCTACGAGACGCGTGAGCAGTTCCGCATCCTGTTCCTCGACAAGAAGAACACGCTGATCGCCGACGAGGGGCAGCAGACCGGTACGGTCGACCACACGCCGGTCTATCCGCGCGAGGTGATGCGCCGGGCGCTCGAACTATCCGCGACCGCCATCATCCTCGTCCACAACCACCCCTCCGGCGACCCCACCCCGTCGCGCGCCGATATCGAGATGACCAAGCAGATCGCCGAGACCGGCAAGACCCTCAACATCGCCGTCCACGACCACGTCATCATCGGCAAGAACGGGCATGTGAGTTTGAAGGGTCTGGGGCTGTTTTGAAGAGTATCTGACAAGTTTGTCGACGTGTAACTTAGTTCACTACGGCCGTACCTCGTATCAAGTGCGTATCCTAAACATCCGTGGAGGAATTGATGCTGGTTGTGGATAGCGGAAAACAAAGCATGTCACGTATCGGCGCTGTTTGTAGAATGGAGCGTGTCAGACCGTTTGAAGATATTTCTGTATCGTTGGGCTGTTTCAATTGCGGGAACAAAGCAGCCTCCAACAGAGATTATTCGGGGCGGTGAAGAGTCCTACAGCAACGACTTCTATCTAGTCCGGCTCAAATTGAGTCCTAGTTCACGCGAATTTCGAGCCAAAAGTCTACTCCCGGAAGGCGTCGAAGGAATTTGGTTTGGGCAAGACCATGTCGGACATGAGGCGGTCGTGCCGAACTGGGCATTACCCGAAATGTATTTTGCTTGGGAGCACTTCTACAGATCTCTTTTTATCGACGGAGTCTCCGCCTTTCGGTTCGTTCTGTACCACTTCACAGGCTACGCCAGATACATCAGATGGCGCGAAACCTTCTACCAATTCGCGTACAATCGCAAACGTTTAGCTCGCAGAGACCGGATAACCATCCTGCGATACTTCTTTCAAGAATATGTTAAGGACAACCGGTTTTCGGTCACGGCAGCAGGGCTCGCGGCGAGGCTATATGGGACACGCTGGGTACTGCACCCAAAACATGATGAGAGTCACGCCTACTACCGTTTGCTCTTAAACTCTTTGGTCCAGTCAGGCGATATTATTCGGCAGCATGACCGTTTCTTCATTGACGCTCAAGCGCTTGAAACGATAGCAGCAGCCGATGAAAGCGACCGCCGTCACCGCGATAATATCTGGTATCAACGAATACTTGCGGCGCTGACATTCGGGCTCATTCTTGTCGGCGCGCCTCAAGCTTTTTTCAACGGGATGGCAGCTTTACAGAGATGCTGCTGAGCATTGGTTCGCACCCGCAACACCATCCAAACCTGTGTACCCCATTTCGCCTCCCACGTTTTCTTTTGCAGACAACTGAATCTGCTCAGGAAAAAGTGGAATAGATAATTCTTAAGGATCTCCGAAGCTCCTTACTCACCTCGAGAATCAACCCTTTTTAGAAAAACTGATCCACCTCCTTCCAAGTGAGCCACGACGCGAACGGCTGGTGGGATATTGATCGCGGCAAATCCCCGGAATCCCAACAATTCCCAGAAATCTTATCCACCGCCCTCCACCGTCCCTTACCCTGACCGAGCCCTTTCATTGGAAGCCCGGGTGCACACCGGCGAACGGGGGAAGGGTCGGCGCCTGCCGTGCGGAAAGAGGTTTCCGCATCGGGGATCAGCCCCGGAGGCAGGCCGGAAACGGTACGCGACGTAAGGGAGTCCGGCGGTTTGCCGCTTACTCTCTTGGAAACCGCCCCGCCAAGCGGCCCCTCCGCAAGGGGGAGACAAAGGCCATGAGGCGGCCAGTCGGGGTCTTGCGGATCCCGGGCGTAGAGCGGCCGGCGCCGGAAGCAGCCGGGGGGCGGTCGAAGGACCGCACATACAAATTAGACAGAGCGATCCCAGACCGCCCGTCTTCCAATTTTGCGTGCTCACGGCAGTTCCCGCTGCGCGTGAACGCCTCCGCATGGGCCTCGCAAAGGCTCGGACGCGCGGTCGCGCTTGCGGGCTTACGCCCGGGTTCTTTGAAATCGCCGATGTGGGAGATTAGGCATGGGGCGAAGCGACGCGCGCCCACTCTCCACCCTTGTGGGGGAGAAAGCGATTTCAACATCTTAGCGACAGCTAAGTGTTAGAAATCGCAAGAGGGGGGTCACGATGCCGGCCACCGAACAATACGGGCTCAAGCCCGCATTCTTCGAAAATCCACAAACGCATTACGCCTAAAGCGCCCTGATCAGCCGATCCGCCGCGTCCATCTCGGACCAGCGCCTGGCGCGCCGGGCTTTCGCCTCGGCGTCCTCGCCCCATTGGGCGATGTTCCAGTCCTCGTCGACATGCGCCGCGTCCCAGGCCTCCGCGGCGGTGAGCTCGCCCTTCCAGACGGCAATCGCCAGCAGGGCCGATCCCGTTAGCGTTGTCATCGAATGAAGCGCGGCGAGCACCACCGGGTCGGTGACCGTCTTCAGATGAATACCCAGCCCGGCAATCGCCTCGCGCGGCTGCGCGACATGGATGACGCCTTCGGCGAGGCTGAAACGCGCGCCGGCAAGGCTTTCTGCCCAGTCGACCACCGGATCCCAGATTTCGCGCTGCCGCTCCGCCAGCCCTTCGGGCCCGTCAGCTCGGTAGAAGAGAAGATCGGTGCCGCAATAGCGCAGGATGTCTTCAAGCACCGCCTGCATGTCGCTCGCCACGCCGTCGATCGCGGTGTTGGCCAGTCGGTAGCAAGGCATGGTGTTCGGATCGATCTCCTCGCCCTGCCCGTCGAATTCGGCAGCGACAAGACTGGCCGCATTGGCGGTCGCGAAGGCCAGTGTGCTCTTGCCGGGCGTCTTCACCGCGCGGCCGTCCAGCAGCACGTGATGGGCCCCGTCGCGCTCGCCCGTTTCGACGATCTTGTAGAACCGCTTCGGCAGCGCTGCGCGCATGCTCGCTTGGGCGCTCACCATCGGATCGCGCGGTTCGTCGGCCTTCGGATCGGATAAAGAAAGTATGTCGCGCACGGGAAAGTCCATCCGGCTCGTTTCAATCGCGCCGGATAGACCATGTCATTCGGGCCAATGCAAGGCGTCAGGCTTTGTTGGCGAGCTTCAGATTGCCTTCGATGACGATATTGTCCGGTGCCAGCGCATGGGCGTTGGACAGCACCTTGCGGGCCTGTTTCATGTCGCCGCGCAGGATATAGGAATAGCCTTGGTTGTTCAGGATCGAGGCCTTCGCGCCTTCCAGCTTCAGGAGCTGCGCATAGGCGCGGTCGGCGAGATCGAACCGGCCGAGCTGGTCGTAGGACGCCGCAAGCCCGAGCCAGGCCGTGCCATTGTCGGGCGTCGCCTCGACTGCGGCGCGGAAATTCTTCTCGGCGAGGCCGTAATTACCGGCTGCGAACTGCTTCTGGCCGGTTTCAATCTTGCGATCGGCAAGGCTTTCCTGCGCATTCGCCTGGAAGGCCGAAGTCATCGTGGTGTCGATAGAGCCGGTCTGGCAACCGCCGAGCGCGCCGGCAAGAAGCCCGATGGCGATAAGGCGAACGATCCGAACCTTCATGACGCTGTCCCCATGTCCCCGCCCGGTTTTCCGGGTCTGTTGACCCAACGGTATCGGAAACGGGTAAAGATGCGGTCGTCAAACGCGGCTAAAAATCGGCAAAGCGACAGGGTTAAACAAGGCTCAACGAAAAGCCTAAGTATTGAACCTTACGATGATCGGAATGATCGCGATCATCACGACCACCGGCAGGATACAGACCGTGACCGGGATCGACATTTTCGCCGGAAGCGCGTGCGCCTTCTCCTCGGCGGCGGACATTCGCTTGTGGCGCATCTCGTCGGAGAAAACTTTCAGCGCACCGGAAAGGCTGGTGCCCAGTTCCTTCGATTGCTGCAAAAGCGTCGCGAAAGCGCGCACCTCGTCCACGCCGAGCCGGTCGGCCAGCGCCTTCAGAGCCTCGTTGATGGAACGGCCGGCCCTGAGTTCCAGCGACACCAGCACGAGGTTCTGGCTGAGCAGCGGATAGGTCACGCGGATTTCCTTCGAAACCCGCTCGATCGACGCTTCCAGGCTCATACCGGCATCCGCACAGACGATCATCAGGTCCATGAAGTCCGGGAAACCGTTGCGATATTCGGTGACGCGCTGGGTCACCTTCTGCTTGAGCATGAAGGCTGGCAGGAAATAGCCGCCGACCGAAAGCCCGGCCAGTATTGTGATGCCACGCTGCGACAGCGGCGCGATATGCATCGCGAAGAGCAGTATGGCGGCCAGGACGAGGCCCGCGCCCATTGCCCCGAAGCGTACAAGGAAGAACTTACCCACCGCGTCTGGATCGAGATAGCCGGCCCGCATCAGGGTCTGGCGCAGGCGCACGACATTGTCCGGGTCGGCCGAGGCGTAGAATTCCGCCGCGCGCCGTGCCGCCTTGTCCGCGATTTCCGCGTCGCGCCGCCGCTTGTCCACCTCGACCGGCGCGCCCGGCTCTTCCGCATCCTCGCCGAAGCTCACATGCAGCCGGCTTCGCACGCGGCTATGCTGCTTGCGGTCCTGCGTCAGCGAATAGGCGAGCCCGCCAAGGCCGAGTAGGACGATGAAAACGCCGGCGGGAATGATGAGGGATGAAAGGTCCATTGCTCTCACCGCCTCAGAACTTGAAAGAGGCCATCTTGAACATGATGGCGTTGCCAAGAACAAGCCACATGAACGAGGCGCCGACGAGATACCAGGTCAGCGGCTCGCTGACGACATCGCCATAGTAATTCGGCATCAGAACCATGACGGCGGCGACCAGCAGCACCGGAACGGCGGTCAGGATATAGGCCGACATGCGCCCTTCCACCGAGATCGCCTTGACTTTGCGGCGCAGCTTGCCGCGCTCGCGGATGACGCCCGACAAGCCTTCAAGGATCTCGCGCAGATTACCGCCGGTGGTCGACTGGATCGAGACCGCCGTGACGAAGAGCGGCAGATCCTCGTGGCCCACCCGCTCGTACAGATTGCGCAGCGCGCTCACCATGTCCGACCCATAGGTAACCTCGTCGGAGACGATGCCAAACTCCGTACCGATCGGATCCGGCATCTCACGCGACACCATAGAGACCGCGACCGGAACCGGGTGGCCGGCCTTCAGGCCGCGGGTGATCAGGTCGAGCGCTTCGGGCAACTGCGTGCCAAAGCGCCTGTGCCTTTTCTTGCGCAACCATTTCAGGAGCAGAAATGGCACGGCAGGTATCAACGCGACCCCCAGCAAAAGGCCGAATTTCAGCTCGTGGACATAAAGCCCGCCGCCAACGCCGATCGACAGCGAAATCAGCGTCGTGACCGTCAGAAAGGTCGTCAGCGGCATCACCATGCCGGACTGCATGCGCAGTTCGCGCAACGCGGCAATCGGCGACAATCCGCCCTGGCCGTCGAGCCCGCGTTCCTTGCGCAATTGTACCAGAACTTCCTTCTGGTTGACGTTGCGCTCCTTCAGCCGCATGCGCCGGTTGATCGCCTTGCGCGTCTCAGCGCCAGAGGAAAGCAGCATGTAGCCGGCCTCGGCGAGCATGATGCCCGCCCCGGCTGCAAAGGCGTAGACGATGTATATGGTGACGTCGCCGAGTTCCATCATCCGCCCTGCTTGTTGGACGGATCGAAATAGTCGCCCGGGAACTCGACGCCCATGGCGAGCAGCTCTTCCAGGAAGCGCGGCCGGATGCCCGTCGCCTCGAAATGGCCGATGATGTTGCCCTCGGCATCCATCCCGGTGCGCCGGAAGGCGAAGATTTCCTGCATCTGGATGACATCGCCCTCCATGCCGGTGACTTCGGCGACGCTGGTGACCTTGCGCTTGCCATCGGACAGGCGCGTCAGCTGCACGATCAGCCCGATGGCGCTCGAAATCTGGCTGCGAATCGAGGCGACAGTCATCGGCATGCCGGTCATGCCGAGCATCTGTTCGAGGCGCGAGATCGCGTCGCGCGGTGTGTTGGCGTGAATGGTCGCCATGGAGCCTTCGTGACCGGTATTCATGGCCTGGAGCATGTCGAAGGCCTCCTCACCGCGGCACTCGCCGAGAATCACGCGGTCAGGGCGCATGCGCAGCGCGTTCTTGACGAGGTCGCGCTGACGCACTTCGCCGATGCCTTCCGAGTTGGCGGGCCGCGTTTCCATGCGTGCCACATGCGGCTGCTGAAGCTGCAGCTCAGCCGCGTCTTCGATGGTGATCAGGCGCTCGTCCTCCGAGATGAAGGCTGAGAGCGCGTTCAGCATGGTCGTCTTGCCGGTGCCCGTACCACCCGAGATGATTGTGGTGATCCGCGCGAACACGGCGGCGGCCAGCACTTCGGCCATCGGTTGTGTCAGTGCGCCGAACTCGACCAGCTTGTGAAGACCGAGCTTGTTCTTGGAAAACTTGCGGATCGAAACCAGTGGGCCGTCGACCCCGATCGGGCGAATGGCGGCGTTGAAGCGCGATCCATCCAGCATGCGCGCGTCGCACATCGGCTGGGACTCGTCGATGCGACGGCCAACGGCCGCGACGATCTTGTTGATTACGCGCAGCAGGTGCGCCTCGTCCTTGAACGGGATTTTTTCTTGGACGAGCTTGCCGCCGCGCTCCACGAAGCAGTTCTCGTGGCCGTTGATCAGGATATCGCTGACGGTGGGATCCTTGAGCAGCGGCTCGAGCGGCCCGAGCCCGACCATCTCGTCGACGAGATCGTCAATCAGCGACTCGACCTCGGCGACGTTCAGCGCGAGCCTTTCGTTGCGGACATATTCCGTGACAAAAGTCTGCACCTCCTGGCGCATGCGGTCGGGCGGCAGCGCTTCCAGCGCAACGAGATTGATTTCCTCGATCAGCTTGCGATGCAGCTTCACGCGCGCATCGAGCGTGCGCTCCTGCGACTTCGGCGCGGCGCGGCCCTGCACCGGCTTCGTAGACCGCTTGTTGGGAATGACAATCGGCTTTTCTTCATAGACCGGCGGCGGAGCCGTCTTTGGAGAAGCCTCGCGCGAGGAAAGCTGCGTGAACCTGCTTGTCATTATCGCACCGATACCCTGTTTTTTGGCGCCTCCGATCTATCGCCGGATTGCGCGGTCGCCGGCCTAGCCGGTTTTTTTCAACAACCCTTTGCCAAACCCCAGGAAGCCGCGCTTGCCGCCCACCTCGAGCTGCATCTCCTCGGGCAGAATGATCCTCTTCATATCGCGTATGACATTGGCATTCGGATCGACTTCGTGCAGCGGCACGCCGCGATCGACGGCTTCGCGCACCAGCTTGTAATTGTTGGAAATCCCCCCAGCGAAACGATCCCCGAGCAGTTCCTCTACGTCGGTCGCCTTCACCCCGCCTTCGAGTCCCTTCGGCGTGTAGCGGTTGATGATCACCCGCGATTTCACTTCCTTGCCGACTTCGGTCTCGATCGCGTGGATCAGGCGCTGCGTGTGGCGCAGGCACGGAACGGTCATTTCCGCCGTGATGTAGACGTGGTTCGACCCGCGCAGAACGGTCTCCGTCCAGGGGAACCAGATGCGCGGCAGGTCGATCACGACATTGTCGAAATAAGCCGAGACGAGATCGAGCACCTTGACGACAACATCGGTGTCGAAGGAACGCATTTCGGTCGGCATGTTCGGAGCCGCGAGCACGGCAAGTCCGGACGGATGCTTCGACAGGAGCGCATCGAGAAGCTGGCGATCCAGGCGTTCGACCTGGTTCTCCACCTCGGCGATGTCAAAGCGCGGCTCCAGGTCCAGATATTCCGCACATGAGCCGTTCTGGAAGTTAAGGTCGACCACGCAGGTCGAGGCCGCGCGTGTCGCCGAACGATGCAGGAGAAACGCTGTTTGCAGCGCCATCGTCGTGTTACCCACGCCCCCGGCCGCCGGCATGAAGGCGCTGATATAGGCTTCCCCCGTGTCGCTTTTGTCGACGCCCTTGAGTGCGCGAATGCAGGAGCGCACGAGATCAGCCGTGGTAACTGGCTTGACTAGGAAATCGGCGACATGCAGCTGTACGATAATACGCACCATCGCGGGATCGAGGCCGCGGCTGACGACGATGACAGGCACCCGGTCCGTCAGCCGGCGGGTCACGCGTTGAAGCGCCTCCAGACGTTCCAGATTGGCGTCATCTATATCGATGATGACGGCGCCGGCTTCCGCATCCTGGATATCGCCATGCAGTTCGGTCACCGCCTTTTCGATCGTGACGAGATTGATTGCGTCGGAAACCGAAAATGCAGTGCGTGTCGTCGCAAGGAATTCCTTGTCGGTCGACACCAGCACGATGCGATTGCTCTGTTCCTTGTCTTCAGCCATTTCTCACGTCACTACAATATGTTGGCAGGCCAAGCGGATTTATTCCTAGAGTGCCGGCTGCGCGGCAGAGTCGGTCGCGGCGGCGGCGGTGTCGCTGCTCTCGCGATCAGCCGGAACGACAAGGTCTGTGTCCTGCACACCGGCAGGCCACGGATCGATGATCTGCAGCGCGCTGTTATGCGCCATCGCGTTTCCGGCGCCGAGGGTCACGCCCTCATTTAGGGTCTCTTCCGGGCCCACACAGCCGGCAAGTGAGATTGTCGCGACTGCCAATGCGATCCGTGTTGTCGTCTTGTGCATAACGGTTCTCCTAGCCACCGATTTCGAGGGTCAGGATGTGGCCCGAGGTCTGCGGGACGAGCGCCGGCGCCCCTGCCCCGGTCGCCGATGTGCGTACTTCATCGAGCCCGAGCACCGCGAATTCCTGATCAGTCGCCGGGCGCGTTCCGTCGAGCGGTGTCGCCATCGGCGTGCTGGGCTGGACCGGCCGCACCAGATGCGGCGTTACAATCATGACGAGGTCGGTTTCCTTGCGCTGGAATTCCTTGCTCGCGAACAGGGCGCCGATGACGGGCAGCTTGCGCGTACCCGGCAGGTTGCTGCCCTTGTTGTCGTTATCGGCCTGATAGAGGCCGGCCATCATGAAGCTCTGACCGCTCTTCAGATCGACCGAAGTCCTGGCGCGACGCACCGACAGGATCGGAAACCCGGTCGACGAGACTTCGTCAATGCTGGAGACTTCCGGCTCGATCTCGAGCGAGATCAGGCCGTCCTTGAGCACCGTGGGCGTGAATTCCAGACCGACGCCGAATTTCTTGTATTCAATCGAGACCTCGCCATTCTTGCCGGTGACCGCGATCGGAAACTCGCCGCCGGCGAGAAAGCTCGCCGTTTCGCCGGAGCGCGCCACGAGGTTGGGCTCGGCGAGACGCCGCGCCACACCGCGGTCTTCCATAGCCTTGATCGCGACATCGACATTCAGGCCACCGCTGACCAGACTGCCCATGAAGTTACCGACGGATGCATAACCAATTGTGGCGAGGTCGGATTTGCGGGTCTCTGAATTGTAGCTCAGATCGTTGATCTTGACGCCCAACTCCTGCCCCGCGTTGCGGTTGATCTCAACGAAACGGACATTGAGCTGCACCTGCTGCGACGAGGTCACATTGACGGAGTTAATAATCTCGTCTTCGTTTCCGGCGAATTTGCCGGCGATCTTTTTGGCGCGGTCGGCCGACACCTGATCCGGCGCCGAGCCCGACAGGACGACCTGGCCGTTTGTCGTCGTGACCTTGATATTGGCGTCCGGGACATTCTCGCGGATCGCAGTTTTCAGGCGCGTCGTATCGACGGAGACCTCGACATCGACGGAGCCGATCAGGTTCTTCTGTTCATCGAATAGTGCAATGCCAGTCGTGCCCGCATTGATGCCAAGCACGTAGAAGGACCGGTTGGTAAGCGGCTGCACATTGGCGATCTCCGGATCGCCGACGACGATCTCGTAGAAGGAACTATGCGTACGAATAGTCTTCGGTTTGCCCTTCTCGACCGTAATGAGGCTGGTTCGGCCAGACGAAATCGTTAGCACGTCCTGCGCCCGGGCGTTGCTCATCGGCGTCGAAGAAAAAGCGAGGGCTGCCATGACACAGGCGAGGATTTTCTGTCGGCCGCGAGATTTCATCGGTTCACTCCTTCGTCGCGGACATCATAGGTTTCCACCTCGGTCCGGCGGCGCACGGTCACCTTTGCCGTGGTCGCCAGGATCGGTTGGACCTCAGTGAAAGACGACGTCATTTCCTGATCGATGCCGTGATCCGGCATTTTGAATTCGTCGGTGGCGATATCGCCCGCTCGCCGCAACTGCAGCGAGAGGCTGCCGGCCGATTGTGCCGCCGCGAGCGATTTCGCACCGGCCGAGTCCACTTCCATGGTCACCGCGCGCACGATGACCGGATCGGACTGGCGCTCGTCCGCGATCTGGTCGATCGACAGCACCTTGACGTTTGCGAGAACGATTGTGGTCGCCACGAAACTGTCGGTCTCGCCGGTGAAGGTTCGGTCGCCGGCCGGCGAAACCTCGATGGGCGCGACATCATCGGCGCTTTCGCCGTTCTTCTTGTCGATCGTGAAGGTCCGGGTCAGTGCTACATCGACCCGGTCGCCGGGCACGATGAAGCCGGCGACGCCCGTGATATCGTCGACGCGGATCGTCACTGCGCGCATGCCGTCCTCGATCCGGCGCGACAGCGTTGCGCGGTCGTTCGGATCGGTCACCTTGGAAACCAGGATCGGCTCATTGGCGTCGATGGCGGAAAGTGCGATGCGTTCGCCGCCGCCGAGGAAATCGTCGATATGTGAGAATGCGCCGGACGGCAGATCGTCCTTTGGCCAGGGAAGTTCCTTCAGCATACCGGCATCGATCACGGTACCGTAGCGCATTGGTTCGGCGGCCGCGACAATGCTTGAAAACTCTACCGCCGGAGCAGCGTCGTTGGAAACCTCGACCGTCTCGACGACCGTTTGAACGTTGCTTTTGAGCCAGTAATCGGCGGCGATAATCGACAGGCCACCGAAGACGATGGCGATGCCGCCCATTGATAGGAGTTTCTTGTTCACTGCTGCCCAGCCTTAATCCGCAATGCGGATGCCCGTTTTCCCCGCTTTTATTGGGCAACGATGCCCCGGAACCGTGAACAATCATGTAACGGGGCTGGTCAAACTGTTGGCTTTGGCGGATGTGGTTAAATCGCCGTAAACGCGCACTATGTCATGGCGGACCTGTTCGCGTTTGACGCAAGCGCATGCATTATTGACGAGTGATTCGGTCTTCGGACCGCGACGACTGACGGATGGCAATGGACGACAACAGCAGCGATCTCTTCTCCGCTATTGACGATACGTCAAAAAACACGCGCGGTGCCTCGACGCCCAAAGAAACTCCCGCACCCCGTCAAAAGGTAGCCGCGAGCAAGGCCGCGACCGAGAAGTCGGGAGAATACGACGCCTCGGCCATCGAGATCCTCGAAGGGCTTGAGCCGGTGCGACGCCGACCCGGCATGTATATCGGCGGCACGGACGACAAGGCGCTTCACCATCTCTTTGCCGAGGTGATCGATAACTCGATGGACGAGGCCGTTGCCGGCCATGCGACTTTTATCGAAGTGTCGCTGGACGCTCAGGGCTATGTCACGGTCACGGACAACGGCCGCGGCATCCCGGTCGATCCGCACCCCAAGCACAAGGACAAGTCGGCGCTCGAAGTCATTCTGACGACGCTGCATGCCGGCGGCAAATTCGATTCAAAGGTCTACGAAACCTCAGGTGGCCTTCATGGCGTCGGCGTCTCGGTAGTCAACGCTCTGTCGGACGACCTCGAAGTGGAAGTGGCCCGCAACCGCAGACTCTACCGCCAGCGCTTTTCGCGCGGCCAACCGCTTGGCGGGCTGGAAGAACTTGGCGAGGTCGCCAATCGCCGGGGCACCAGGACGCGCTTTCACCCCGACCCGGACATTTTCGGCAAGAGCGCCAAGTTCGAGCCGGCCCGGCTCTACAAGATGGCGCGCTCGAAGGCTTATCTGTTCGGCGGTGTGGAGATTCGCTGGTCATGCGACCCGGACCTGCTTGGCGAAAAGGACCAGACCCCTCCCAAGGCCGTGTTCCACTTCCCGGGCGGCCTGAAGGATTATCTCGAAGCGAGCCTCGGTCCGGAGCAACGCGTTACCGCCAATATCTTCGCAGGCAAGAGCGAACGTCCCGGCGGACACGGCTCCGTCGAATGGGCGATTACATGGCATGGCGGCGACGGCTTCGTGAATTCCTACTGCAACACGATCCCCACACCTGAGGGCGGCACGCATGAAGCGGGCCTGCGCACGGTGTTGACGCGCGGCCTGAAGGCCTATGCCGAACTGGTTGGCAACAAGCGCGGTTCGGTGATTACCACCGATGACGTGATGATCTCGGCTGCGGCGATGTTGTCCGTCTTCGTGCGAGAGCCCGAATTCGTCGGCCAAACAAAGGATCGGCTGGCGACGACCGAGGCGCAGCGCATCGTCGAACAAGCCTTGCGCGACGCCTTCGACCACTGGCTCGCCGCGTCGCCGCAGGAGGCCAACGCCCTGCTCGACTGGGTCGTCGATCGCGCCGACGAGCGGCTGAAGCGCCGGCAGGAAAAGGAAGTCAACCGCAAGACCGCGGTGCGCAAGTTGCGCCTGCCCGGCAAGCTCGCCGACTGCAGCCAGAATTCGGCCGCGGGCGCCGAAATCTTCATCGTCGAGGGCGACTCGGCCGGCGGCTCTGCCAAGCAGGCGCGCGACCGCAAGGTGCAGGCGATCCTGCCGCTGCGCGGCAAGATCCTCAACGTCGCCTCGGCCGGCCGCGACAAGCTGATGGCCAACCAGCAGATCGCCGACCTCATCCAGGCGCTCGGCTGCGGCACACGCTCGAAATACCGCGACAGTGATCTGCGCTACGAGCGGGTTATCATCATGACCGACGCCGATGTCGACGGCGCCCATATCGCCTCGCTGTTGATCACCTTCTTCTATCAGGAGATGCCCGAGCTGATCCGCAATGGACACCTCTTCCTCGCCGTGCCGCCACTCTACAAGCTCACCCAGGGCGGCAAGACGCTCTATGCCCTCGACGACGCCCATCGCAAGCAGCTTGTCGAAACGGAATTCACAGGACGCGGCAAGATCGAAGTCAGCCGTTTCAAGGGTCTCGGCGAGATGTCGGCGAACCAGTTGAAAGAAACGACAATGGATCCCCGCATGCGCGCACTGCTGCGCGTGGAAATCCTTGAAGATCAGGATGAGGCGACGAAGACGACCGTGGACGACCTGATGGGCACCAAAGCGGAAACCCGCTTCCGCTTCATTCAGGAGAATGCTGCCTTCGCCAAGGATCTGGATATTTAGGCGGCCGCAAGATCCATGGCGTGTTTCCGGGCATTCTGCCGGATCATGTCGAGATAGATCGACCGCAGCAGCGCCAGGATATCGTCATTGTCGTGGCTGGGCCGAGAACCGGTTTCGGCCTCGAACTCCTCCATCACCATGCGCGTAACCTCTTGCGCGCCGATCTTCAACCGGCCATTTGCGACATCGCGCCACACGCGGATCGCCGAGGAAAACAGGGCATGCACTGTCCGCGCGAGACCGGCAGCATCGAACAGGGCGCGAAGCTGGGTCTCGCGTTCACTCACCAAAATTGCAGTTACACGCGAATATGATTGCTCTGACAGGTCGGAAAGCACGCGGGCAACGAAGTCGATCTTGCCCGAACAAACCGCCCGGATCAGCAGCCGCGTCGTAAGCGCACCAGACTCGCGCAGCTCGCCGATCAGTTCGTGGACGCCGTCATCAACACGTCCCGATGCCAGCAGCACAAGTGCATTTGCGGCAGCGTCTCCGCTGATGCGCCGTGCACCGGCCTCACCCAGTATCTTCGTAACAAAAGGCGCCGCGGCAAAAGCCTGCTTCGCAGCTTCCAGCAGCCTGAAACGGTGCACCGGCGAGAGATCCGGATCGTTCAGCAACGCGCCTCGCACAGCAGCGTCACCGATATGCTTCTCGATGATCTTTTCGCGCACGACATCGTCGACCCTTGCATTGGCATTGGCGAGCAGCGTGGCGACGGCGCCTGAATGGCCGTGTTCGGCGATCGCCATCGCAAGGCCCGTTGAGACCTCCGGGCGATTGGCGATCAACGTCTGCAAGCGCGGTTCGGCAATTTCGACGCGGGCGATCAGATCGCCATCGCGCAGCAACGGAGACCTCGCAATCACTAGGCTCGCGATTTCATACTGGTCGCCGGCCAGCGCGGCGACGATCTGCGGCGGCGCAAACCGGCTCGATGCGACCGCTTCCGCCAATGCGAGGCGCACTTTCGGCGACGGGTCGTCGAGCAGAAGCGTCATCGCTGCATCGGCTCCGCAGCGTTCGTCAAATCCCATATCGGAGGTCAGATAGGCGCGCGCCAGCGCCGAGGCGGCAGTGGCCCGCTTCGACACGTCGGCCGACTGGCTCCACTTCAGGAAATGCTGAACGATCATCGCGCGTTACTCCCGGACTCGGCTTGTCGGGACTCACGCTATTGGGAAATGGTTTACTTTCCGTTCACCATGTTTGTTAGAGTCTAATCCTCGCCCGGCCTGAGCAATTCCACGATTGGCGGCGTCAGGCCAAAATCGCGGTAGCCGAGGCGCGTGACAGGCCTCGCCTTGTTTAGATCGAAGCGGCCGTCCGTAAGCATCGCATCGTCGATATGCACGCCGACGACCTCTCCAATGACGACCCAGTTGCCCACAGGCTGCCCATTTCGATCCTTCAGCTCCATGACATCAGTGACCACGCATTCGAGCGCGGCCGGCGCGGCGGCAACGCGCGGCGCTTTGATGATTCTGCAGTTCGCCTCCTCGAGCCCGGCCTTGCCAAACTCGGATATGCTGCGTTCGTATGCAAAGGACGTCTGGTTCATCGCCTTCATCAGCGCCTCGCCGACGAAATTGCAGGCGAACTCGCCGGTCGTCTCTGCGATATCGACGCTGTCCTTTCGGCCGGAGGAGGAGAACATCACCATCGGCGGTGTATCGGCGATCGCGTTGTAGAAGGAATAAGGCGCCAGATTGGGGGTTCCGTCCGGCGCACGTGTCGAAATCCAACCGATCGGACGCGGCGCGACGATCGCCTTGAACGGGTTATACGGCAAACCATGAGCGTTCGCGGGCTCGTAGAACATGCTTCTATCCCTGGTACTCACCTGAATAGTCCGAGATCAGCGATTCGATATCGGGGCGCGGGCGTTCCGCAATTTCTCGGTCGCTGCTACCGATATGCACGATGCCTGCCATCCGCTCATTCGGCGAGAGGCCCAGGATCGCCCTGCCCTTTTCGTCATCGCTGTACCAGCCGGTCACCCAGTTGGCTTTGTATCCGTAGGCATTGGCGGCGTGGACGAGGTTCATCGTCACCGCTCCTGCGGACAAGAACTGTTCCCATGCAGGTATTTTCTCGCTCTCCTTGGTAACCGCGACTACGCCGATCGCGACCGGTGCACGGCGAATGCGGTTGCGTTCCCGCTCGATCTGGTCGTCGGGCATCGGACCGTTGATCTCCTGCGCGCGTACCGCAAGCTTCTCTCCAATCTCGCGGCCCGCCTCGTCCCGGTAGACGATGAAGCGCCACGGCTCCAGCCGGCCATGATCGGGCGTTCGCGCCGCAATTTCGAGCATGTCGCGCAACTCGCTTTCGCTCGGTCCCGGCTCGGACATCATCGTCAAGGGAAGCGACTTTCGGGATCTCAAATAGTCTATAACAGCATTGGTCTTGGTCATGAAAAAGCTCGATTTTTCTTTTCTGGTCGCACTCCGATATGGTGCAGATGGCTTGAATTTACCAGCGCCATGGGGTTCATCTCCCGGGGAGAAACAGACAGTCTGAAGATGCGCTCCGATTATCGTCACCTGAAATATCTGCTCATCGCGGCAACGGCCAGTTTCACAACTGGAGCGCATGCGCAGGATGAGCCGTTTTCCGGCGACCTGAAGTTGCCCGGCATTGTGAACTACGCGCCCGCCAGGCTGGAAAACGGGGCCAATTCCCAGGTCTCCGGCGTCGATCTCTTTCTCGATGCGTTACTGACCGAGGAATCCAATGTCATCAAGACCGGCCTGATCTGGCGTATCTTCGGTTCGGAACCGGGACCAGACGGTAAACTGCCGTTGTTGGCATCCGCGGAAGGGGGCTCGACGAGGCTACAGCTTCCGGCCGGCAGCTATCTCGTTCATGCAGCCTTTGGGCGCGCCGGTGCGACGACGCGTATCAAGCTTGGGGACGAGCCGCGCCACGAGACGATGGTTCTGAATGCCGGCGGGCTTCGCCTCGAAGGCGTTCTGCCGGACGGTATTCCGATGCGCGACCAGAAACTGCGCTTCAACATCTATGAAGATGGGGAGAATGACGAAGGCGAGCGGCAGCTGATCCTCCCCAATGTCCGGCCGGGCCGTACTGTCCGCCTGAACGCCGGCACCTACCACATTGTCTCGAATTATGGCGACGTGAACGCCACGATCCGCGCCGATATCCAAGTCGAAGCAGGCAAAACCACGACAGCCAAGGTCGAACACCGCGCTGCCCAGGTCACCCTCAACCTGGTGCGCGGCAAGAACGGCTTTCCGCTGGCGGATACCGCGTGGTCAGTGCTTGGCGCTTCGGGCGACATTATCGCGGAGAACGTCGGCGCCTTCCCAACCATGATCCTGGCGGCGGGCGACTACACGGTGATCGCCAAGAACAAGAACCGTGTCTTTCAGCGCGACATTACGATCCGGGCGGGCCGCGACATCGTCGTCAAGGTCGATACCGAAACCGCAGAGCAGCTCACTCAGTAACGTTCCGAAATCGTCGCCCTGGCCGGACGGCGCGGGCGCTGTGACGGATCGAGCGAAAAGACGGCCGTCTGCACTGTCTCGAGCAGCACTTTCCGGTCGGCGATCTTCGACAAATCGTCCCAAGGCATTGTCCTGCCGACCCACGCCCTGATCTGCCTGCCGTAAAGGCGCTGGAATTCCCGTATCAGCAGGGATGTGCGCAACGTCAGCGAAAACTGGCTGACCAGATGGAACAGGCGTCCGTTCTGGCCGTCGAAATAGACGGGAATCACCGAGGCGTTGGCTGCCTGGATCAGCCGCGCGGTGAACATTTTCCACGGCAGATCCTCAGCGCGCCCAAGCCCCTTTCGCGCAGTCGCCACGCCGCCCGCCGGGAAGATGACGATCGTCACGCCTTCCTTCAGCAACCGCACAGCCTCCTTGCGCGTCGCCAGATTGAGAGCGACAGCCTCCTTCGTCTCCTCGAACGAGATCGGAAGCGAATAGGGCCGGATTTCCGGGACTTTCATCAAATCGTTGTTGATGATGACACGGAACGGCCGGCCGAGTTGCTCGGCCAAAGACAGGAACGCGATACCGTCGCCGATACCATAGGGGTGATTGGCGACCATAACGATCGGCGTAGCGGGAATGTCCGCCGGAGGCCATTGACCATCGGCTTGCAGACGCACCTCGATCAGGTTCAGCATTTCGGTGAAAACGCTGTCGCTCTTGCCAAATATCTCGTGGCGCCAATAGTCGTAGAGGTCGGCAAGACGTTCCCGCCCCGACATGTTCTCGATCGTTCGGATCATCCATCGTTTGAACGGCGGATCGTCCGGACGCGCATAAGATAGTTCGGTAAAACGGACCGTTCTCGTCGTCATGCGCCAGTTATCTCCGCCCGTGCCCAATTTTACTTGGCTGTCGCGTCGAAGTCGAGTTGCAAAAGAAAACCGGCGGCTTTCGCCACCGGTCTCGCGTATTTTGTCATGCGCTTGTCACATCCCGAGTCTGCGCTTGACGTCGGGGGGCGTCGCTTCCGCAACAAGCGACTGCGTGATCTCGTCCACCGTCTTCGATTCTTGATCACGCGAACCCAGCCGGCGTACATTGACCGTGCCTTCCTCTGCCTCGCGGCGTCCCACAACAAGAATGACCGGCACTTTGGCAACGCTGTGTTCGCGCACCTTGTAGTTGATCTTCTCGTTGCGGAGATCGGTCTCGACTTGCAGTCCGGCGGCCTTCAGTTTCTTCGCCACCTCGCTTGCATAGCCGTCCGCCTCCTGCGTAATCGTCGCGACGACAACCTGCACCGGCGCGAACCAGAGCGGGAAATGGCCGGCATGGCTTTCGATCAGGATACCAAGGAAGCGTTCCAGCGAACCGACAATGGCGCGGTGCACCATGACCGGCTGCTTCTTCTCCGAATCGCTGTCGATATAGAACGCTCCGAAGCGTTCCGGAAGGTTGAAGTCGACCTGCGTCGTGCCGCACTGCCATTCGCGGCCGATTGCGTCCCTCAAAGTGTATTCGAACTTCGGCCCGTAGAACGTGCCCTCGCCTTCATTGATGCCGGTTTTGATGCGGCCGTCCTCGCGCGCCATCTTTTCGAGCGACCGCTTGAGGATATTCTCGGCGTGATCCCAGGATTCGTCGCTGCCGACACGCTTTTCGGGGCGCGTTGCGAGCTTCACCAACACCTCGTCAAAGCCGAAATCCTTATAGACTGACATCATCAGGTCGTTGATCTTCAGGATTTCCGCCTCGAGCTGATCCTCAGTGCAAAATACATGCGCATCATCCTGCGTGAAGCCGCGCACGCGCATCAGCCCATGCAGCGCGCCGGACGGCTCATATCGGTGCACCGCGCCGAACTCGGCCAACCGGATCGGTAGTTCGCGGTAGGATTTCAGTCCGTGCTTGAATATCTGCACGTGGCCGGGGCAGTTCATCGGCTTCAGCGCGAAGACGCGATTGTCCTCTGCCTCCTCGTCCGCGCAAGTGACTGCGAACATGTTCTCGCGATACCAACCCCAGTGGCCGGACGTCTTCCACAGAGCGTTGTCCAGCACCTGCGGCGCATTCACCTCGTCATAGTCATCCTGGATGTTGCGACGCATATAGGCGAGCAGGTTCTGGAACATGCGCCAGCCTTTGGCGTGCCAGAAAACGACGCCCGGGCCCTCTTCCTGGAAATGGAACAAGTCCATTTCGCGGCCAAGCCGGCGATGGTCACGCTTCTCCGCCTCTTCCAGCATATGGAGATATGCGTCGAGATCCTGCTGGTTCGCCCAGGCCGTGCCGTAGATACGCGTCAGCATCGGATTGTTGGAATCGCCGCGCCAATAGGCGCCCGCCACCTTCATCAGCTTGAAGGCCGAGCCGACACGACCGGTCGAATCCATATGCGGACCGCGACACAGGTCGAACCAGTCGCCTTGCCTGTAGATTCTGAGGTCCTGATCCTCGGGGATCGCGTCGACCAGCTCCACCTTGTAAGCCTCGCCCATGTCCGCGAAAGTGTCCCTCGCCTTGTCACGGCTCCAGATTTCCTTGGTGAACGGGGCGTTGCGCTGAATGATCTCGCGCATCTTCTTTTCGATCACCGGCAGATCGTCCGGCGTGAAAGGCCAGTCCTCGCGCGTATCCGGATGCACTCGCTTGAAGTCGTAATAGAAACCATTCTCGATGACCGGGCCGATGGTCACCTGGGTGCCGGGCCACAGCTCTTGCACGGCCTCAGCCATCACGTGGGCCGCGTCATGGCGGATGAGTTCGAGCGCACGGGCGTCCTCGCGCGTCACGATTTCGACGGCGCCGTCCGTGACCGGATCGGCAAGGTCGCGCAACTGCCCGTCGATGGCGACGGCGACAGCCTTCTTGGCGAGTGATTTGGAGATCGATTCCGCAACGTCGCGGCCGGTCGCACCGGCGTCGAACTGCCTAACGGATCCATCGGGAAATGTAAGGGAAACGGCCGCAGCCATGGTCAGGTCTCCTTTTCCAGTCCCGCCAACGAACGCGGGTGGTGAACAATGCGCGCGTCATAGGCAAAGCCCGTCGCCAAGTAAAGCCGGGTCTGGCTGTCAGGTCGCGAAGGCGAAAAGCGCCACGATGCCGGCAGCGACCAGCAGCCATACCGGCCAGAACCGAGCGGCCCGAGATGGCGCGACGATGCCGTTGCGGGCGCGATAGCGCGAAAAGCGCTTCCTCAAGGTCGCGGCGCGTTCATCGGGGTCGTAGGGCCGGTCCAGTTTCCACGGCGTAGGCTTGTCTCGCATCGATCTTTCCTTCGAGCCAGTCCGCTTGAGATATAGGAAGCATCTCCCTGATTACACGCACAAATCCCCTGGCGCTCAAACTGTGACCAAGATCACAGCTGTGCGAATGACGTCGTATTAGGAGGACGGCTTCAATCGTCGGATCCCGGTCCAGGGGACGGACGCCAGACGGAAAAAAGGAAGAAACGCATGAAACGCCTTCTCGGCCTTGCCATGGCCACCTTCGCTGCCGCGCTCGCCTTTGCGGCTCCATCCAAAGCAGAAGAAATCTATCTGCAATCGACCCATTCCGGACATTTCGTCGGAGAATCGGGCGGCTTGCTGGCCGCCAATGCTCGCAGCGTCTCCGGTGCGGTCAGGCTCGAGATCGTTCGTCTTCAAGCCAATCGCGTCGCGTTCCGCCTTGCCGGCGGGAACAGTTATGTCCGCGCGGGTGTTGGGCAGCAGACCTATCTGAAGACCGGAAGCCCGCATATTCGCGGCTGGGAGATGTTCCGCATGTCGCGGCTGCCGGGCGGCTCTGTCGCGCTACGCTCCGAACAGAACGGCAAGCTGGTGCGCGCCGGCGTCGGAAACGGCTCCTTTCTTGCAGCCATATCGAATGGCAAGCCTCAGGCCTGGGAACGGTTCCGCATCGTGCCGGCCTCCGCCATCGCGCAGCCGCAAGGCGGTCCTTATGCCGTTTCCCTTGCGATTACCGGCGTCTGGCGGGTTCGCCACGTGGCCGCTCACCAGACAGGCTATCTTACGGAGCTTTCCGGCAGCCTCGCCGCCGCATCGCGGGTCGAAATCCGCGGCGATGGCGATTTCCGCGCCACATTCGGATGCAACACGATTAGCTCACGCATCGCGCAGTCCGGGTCCAGCTGGAACGGCGGTTCGGTGATGACGACGAAGATGGGCTGCCCCAACCTGTCCGTCACCTCGGCCGAGCGCTCGCTTGCCAAGGCAACCGGCGATGCGGTTCTGGTTGGCCTTGACGGCGATCAGCTGACGCTGCGCGACAACTCGGGAAATCGCGTCCTCGTGCTCGTGCGTTAGTCCGGAATCAAGAGGCGGTAGACGCCGCCTCCGTCCCGCCCTTGTCCAATCCTGCGATGAAATCGAGGATATGGCGGGCTATCTCCGACGCCGCCAACGGCTCCATTTGGAAATGATGGTGCCCGTCGACTGTCGCGCTGGTCAACTCGCCGATTGCCGCTTCGGCGAGCGCCAGGACATCCAGTTCCCAGTCGCGCTTGAGCAATCCTTCGCTGGCCCAGATCGTCAGAACCGGAACCGACAGGGCGCGCAATGCCACCTCGATCTGGCCCGCGCTCAGCTTGACGGCCGAAGGGCTATGCAGACGCTGGTCGTTGCGCAGCACGAAACCGTCCGCGGTCTCCTCTACTGCCCGCACGGCGAGCCGCGCTGCGATATCCCGACTGACACCATAACGCTGCCGGCGTTCGATGAAGTCCTCTAGCGAAGAGAAACGCCGCTGTGCCTGCCGTGCGACCCGCGCGGTGTAACGCAGGCTGTCGCGCATCTGAGCCACGAACTGCCGATCGTCCTGGGGCGATGGAAACAATCCGTCGAGTGTGATCAGTGCATCCACGTGATCCGGCATGGCAGCCGCCAGGAGTGTTGCGATCATCGCGCCGCGCGAATGCCCGAGAAGCGTGCAGCGTGGCCAGCCCAACTGCCCGATCACTTTGAGAAGTTGCGGAATGTCGTCCCAGATCAGATAGGTCGCATCGTCGGAGCGATGATCGCTCAGCCCGTGGCCCGTCAAGTCGAGCGCAACGATCCTGCATCCCGCAAGCGACGGTGCCAGCACCTCGAAACTCGCCGCATTGTCGAGCCATCCATGCAGCGCAAGCACGGGACGTCCGTCAGCAGGGCCCCACGCCAACCCGGCGATGGTTAGGCCGTCGACGGTCCAATTGAGTTGTTCGGGAGATGCGCGAAGGCCCTCGTGATCTGCGTCCTGTGCACTCTCTATAACCATCCCGACGCGATATCCGAACGTCCAGCCATACGCAATGAAAGCTCTAGCCGTGCACAAGGCGAGCCACCCATTCCGTAGAATACTCTCGGCAATATTAAGGCTCCATCCATGCTGGCACGATAGCTTATCGCCATGGGTCAGGATGCTGTCGAATTTCTCAAAACCGACCTGTCGATCATCTTTATCGTGATCGGCATTCTGGTTGGTATGGGCATCGAACGTTTCAGATCGGAGATGCGGCGGCGGACATGGCGCGAGCGCAATCGCTGGAAGAGCGACCCCCAAAGCAGACGAAGCATGAGTAGCGAGCGCATAGCACCGATACCCGCCCCGACAGCGCCGAAGACGCTTGATGCAGCCGACCAATTACGAATCGTCATGGGTGCTGATTTCGAACCGCAGCCGATCCTGAACAAACGTGAGGGCCGCGTCTTCAAAGAGCTCGATCTCATGGTCATCGAACGTAACCCTGGATGGCAGGTGATGGTGCAGGTCTCGCTCGGCGAGATTCTCAGATGCAGGGATGCAGAAGCCTATTCTTGCATCAATTCGAAGCGGGTCGATCTGGTGCTGATGGATGAGGACTGTCAGGCCCGTTTCGCGATCGAGTATCAGGGGGACGGACACCATCTGGGCACGGCCGCGGCACGTGACGCGGTGAAGAAGGAAGCTTTGCGCCGCGCCGGGATTGGCTACCACGAGGTCATAGCGGGCCACACAACCCCGTCGGAACTTCGCCTGCTGGTAGAAAAACTGGTTCCCTCGCCCGTCGAGGTGCCGCATTTGGCTCCTGCGGGTCGCGCCTGACGGCCAACCTCTTCCAGAGCACGCGAACACCAGCCCGGCGAATGCAAAGAACTCAGATCAGCAAAAACAAAGCCTTGAGAAACAAGGCGTCTGGTGCGGTCGAGAAGACTCGAACTTCCACGGGTTGCCCCACAGCGACCTCAACGCTGCGCGTCTACCAATTCCGCCACGACCGCAAGCCAAAGACGAAAGCCGGTGGAACCGGCTCGGCGCGTTTAGCAAATCGCCTATGACCGCACAAGCCTGTCTCGATGTTTTTTGACTAAGCGTGAAGCGGCTCAGCAATCGCGGAGCCGCAGCAACAGTCAAGACTTGCAACGCGGGCCCCAATAGCCCAAATCTGCCGCATGTCCGGCCCCGTTCCTATCGAGAAAAGCCCTGCGCGCGATGCGATTGCGGCATCCAACCTTTTCTTTCCCGCCGACGGATCGCCGCCGGTCGAATGGCGCATCGCCGACGGGTTGACGGACTATGACTTTGCCGTTGCCGAAATGGAGGCGCGCGCCGCCGCGATCCGTGAGGGCACGGCGTATGAACTCGTCTGGCTGGTCGAACACCCGCCCCTCTACACCGCCGGCACCAGCGCCGACCCGACGGACCTTGTCGCGCCGGACCGCTTCCCCGTCTTCCAGACGGGGCGTGGCGGCGAATACACCTATCACGGCCCAGGTCAGCGGGTCGCCTATGTCATGCTTGACCTGAAGCGACGCCGGGAGGATGTGCGCGCCTTCGTGGCCGCGCTGGAGGAGTGGATCATCCGCACCCTCGACCGTTTCAACGTCAAGGGCGAACGGCGCGAGGATCGGGTCGGCGTTTGGGTTGTCCGTCCGGAAAAGCCGTCGACCATCCCCGGAGAGCCTGCCGAAGACAAGATCGCGGCAATCGGCATCCGGCTGCGCAAATGGGTATCGTTCCATGGCATCGCGATAAATCACGAACCGGATCTGTCGCATTATGGCGGCATAGTACCCTGCGGCATCGCCGATCACGGCGTCACCAGTCTGGTGGATCTCGGCTTGCCGGTCACGATGCACGATCTGGATGTTGCGTTACTGGAAGCCTTCCGGGAGGTTTTCGGCCCCGCGGGAAACGCTTAGACGTTAAACAGCCGGTGAAGGCTCCAGGCGAGCGCGATCGCATGAATAGCCAGCACCGCGGCGAAGGCAAGACCGAGCGCGATACGCTCATTGTTGGTCATGGGCCGCAATGCGGTTTTCGGGGCCACACCCGTTTTCGATGTCAAAAGCGAAATGACGGCGATCACGACGCCGCAAATCACCAGCACTTGTGACGGCAGGCCCGCCGCAACGCCCGTGGCGGTCATGATGATCAACGTTGCAAAGGATGCAGCCGCCATCCCCCTGTCCGTTCGGAAAAGCTGACGAAGAACCTGCCCGCCGTCGAACTTCCACACCGGCATGAGATTGCCGAGGTTGAAGAGCGACATGATCATCAGCACCACGGCCAAGGCGCCGCTGGCGACCACCGGCATGTCGGAGCCGAGCGCGACCCATGTCAGGGCGGCGACCGGAAACGCGGAGAAACCGGCGCCCATAAGGGCCGCGAAGCCGACCTCGAAATGGCGGTCATAGGGGCGACCGCCTATGGCGATGCCGCCGAGCAGCGGCAGGAAGATCACCCGCGCCGTCTGGTGACCCATAATGCGAAACGCGACAAGATGGCCAAGCTCGTGCATACCGACCACAACTGTCAGCGTAACAGCGAGAAAAGCCCCTTGAAGGTTGAGGCCGAAGATCGGCCACAGGACGAGAGCAGAGACCGCAGCCAGAGCAACCTGCGTCGCGGGATGCTCGAAGGCTCCGCCTGGCTTGAATTCCCCGGTCTCGGCCCATCGCCTGAGTTTGAGGGCTGTGCGCCGCAACAGAAAAAACCGGAACATGAGAAAGGCAATCCCGCTATACCGGTCGGTTTCCGCGATCTCGGCAATCGCCGTTCCTTTGTCGCCCCGCGCGATCCGGACAGTCATTGAATGATCATCCCAGAAGCTCTGTTCGAGCGACGTATCGTCGGTATAGCGCAGGGTGAAGCGCTCTCCGGCAACCAGTTCCTCAATGATGAATTCGCGTTCGATGGGGCGTCCGTCGCGGCCCATATGCGAGGTCACCATGCGGCCTGTGGCCTGTCCGGTTCGCGCGACCGCGGTAACAGCACCGTTCCAATCGAACTGGCTGCCGAAAGGGAATAACGCTTCCCACAGGCGCGCCGGATCGGCTTGCGCGGCGATACGCCGCCTGACCGTGCGCTGTCCGATCGGCGCGGACATCACCAGCCAGAGCAGGATTACCGCGAATATCAGCAGTCCGACTACACTTGCCAACGCCACCCCCGACCTTCGTTTGTCTCAGACTGGCAGCGAGCGGTTTCGATTTGCTGAACTGTCGATCACGATTTCAGGAAATCAAGCAATCTGGCTTCGCCGATCCGCAATTCGGAGATCGGCGCAATGCCTCTCATCTTTTTTGCGAGGTCTCTGCCGTCATCGGGTTTCAATGCGGCCAGCTCGAAAATCCTGGGATGGACATAGCTGGTGCGGCTGACGGCGGCCGTGTTGTGCAAGACCTCGGCCGAAGCACTCGCCATCGCCTTGATGCTGGTTTTCTCGCCATTCTCGAAAGAGCCGGTGCCGGCCTCAAACGCTGCCAGGGTTCCCGCCCATGTCCGAAATGTCTTGAAACTGTGACTGCCGCCCGAGATCTCCGCGAGATAGGCGTTTACTTGCCCAGACTCGACAGGACGAAGCGTGTCGTTCGCGTCGCGCCACTGGAACAGCCTGCGCCCCGGCAAATCCGATATCTTTTCCAGAATCTGGTGCAAACGCCGCTGTTTGAGCGACATTCGTACCCGCTTTCCGCCTTTCGCGCGGTAGTCGAGCCGGATTCCGTCATCATCAAGCTTCAGATGCCGTTTCAGCAGCGTGGTCGCGCCAAAGGTTCTGTTTTCGCTCGCGGCGCTGCGACTGCCGGGACGAAGCGCGGCCGCATCGGCAAGCGCAACGATCGCGGCCAACGTGAATTCCAGTTCGCCCGCCTCAGCGCGAAGGTCCGCTCGAACGCGACGCCGGATGCGGGGCAACGCCTCTCCGAATTCAGCCAGACCGGCGAACTTCAGTTGATTGCGAAACTCGCTCCATTCGGGGTGATAGCGATATTGTTTTCGCGACCGGTCATCCAGCCCGGTCGCCTGGAGATGTCCCCTCTCGTCGCTGCAAATCCAAACGTCTCGATAGGCCGGAGGGATGGCGAGCGCATTGATGCGGTTCTTCTCATCCGGATCGCGCAAGAGCGCGCCATCCGGCAACCGATAGCAAAATCCGCGCCCGGACCGCTGCCGGCGAATCCCCGGCTCGCTGTCGCTGACATAAACGAGCCCTTTCGGCCCGTTGCCAATAATCTGATCCATCGACGTCTCCGCAACCAAGGAGAAACGGCGTGCGCCCGGTCAGGTTCCGATGGTGATTATTGCCTGCGCCGCTCCCTCCAGAAAACATAAAGCCCGGACCCGACGATCATCGCGACGCCGATCCATTTCGAGAGGCTTGGAAAATCGCCGAACAGCAGGAAGCCCGCCGCCGCAGCGCTGACGATTTCCAGATACTGGAACGGTGCGAGAAGCGAAGCCGGCGCAATCCTAAAGGCAAGCACGATGATATAATGGCCCGTCATTCCGACCCCGCCCATTACGGCCATCAGGATCCATGCGTAAGCCGGGAAATCGACACGCAGACCGAGATTTCCGATCCCCCATGCCGTACCCGCTGCGGTCGCAAGCGACAGGACAAGAACGCCACCGACGCCGGCGGCGAATTGCATCACCACCGCGCTGTCTCGCACGCCTGCCGCGCGATTGAGGGTCAGATAGCTGGCGAAAAGCGTAGCGGTGCCAAGCGGCAGTAGCGAAACAGCGCCGAAAAGCGCGTAACTCGGCTGAATGACGATCAGCGCCCCGACAAAGCCGACGAGGATGGCAAACACCCGCCGCCAACCCACCTTCTCATGCAGGAAGATAACGGACAGAATTGTCAGGATCAGTGGCTCTACGAAAAACACCGAGATCGCATCGGCGAGCGGCATGTATTTGAGCGCAAGGAAGAAAAGCAGGCTGGCTGTGCCCAGTATCGCGCCGCGAATCAGGTTCATCAGCGGCCGTTTGGGCCAGAGCGCCACGAACCCGGCTACGGCAACAACGATGGCGCCGGAAACGACCGCCTGGACGACGAAGCGCGCCAGTGTCAGTTGCCCCGGAGACACGCCGGCCTCGGTCGACAGCCATTTCGCTATCGCATCCATCAACGGCAGCAAGAGCATCGCACCGGCGCAAAGCGCCATGCCGCGAACGTGATCGTCCGCCGCCGGGAGAGCGCGAATTTCGTCGGTTTTGTTCATGGATTCACCGTGCTCCGAAGAGCCTGTCTGAAAATGCCGCCTCCAGCCGGCAACCGACCGCTTGCGGGTTGAAAGATATGGCAAATCCTGAAAATGTCCTGCCGTCAACGGGAGAGGTTCCAAAATGAAGACTCGTGCAGCCGTCGCTTTCGAAGCGGGAAAACCGCTTGAAATCGTGGAAGTCGACCTCGAAGGCCCGAAGGCGGGCGAAGTCCTTGTCGAAATCAAGGCCAGCGGCATCTGCCACACCGATGAATTCACCCTGTCGGGTGCCGACCCGGAAGGACTGTTTCCGGCGATTCTCGGGCATGAAGGTGCGGGCGTGGTCGTCGATGTCGGCCCCGGCGTAACCACTGTGAAGAAGGGCGATCACGTAATTCCGCTCTACACGCCGGAATGCCGCGAATGCCCCTCCTGCCTGTCGCGCAAGACCAATCTCTGCACGGCGATTCGCTCCACTCAGGGCCAGGGCCTCATGCCCGACGGCACCTCCCGTTTCTCGCTCGACGGCAAACCAATCCACCATTACATGGGCTGCTCGACCTTCTCGAACTTCACGGTCTTGCCCGAAATCGCTGTCGCCAAGGTCAATCCCGACGCCCCGTTCGACACGATCTGCTATATCGGATGCGGCGTGACCACCGGCATCGGCGCTGTCATCAACACCGCAAAGGTGGAGATCGGCGCCACGGCAGCGGTTTTCGGTCTCGGCGGCATCGGCCTGAACGTCATCCAGGGCATCAAGATGGCCGGCGCGGACATGATCATCGGCGTTGACATCAACAATTCCAAGAAGGAATGGGGCGAACGCTTCGGCATGACGCATTTCGTCAATCCGAAGGAAGTCGACAACGTCGTCACCGAGATCGTCAACATGACGAAACGAGGCGCCGATCAGATCGGCGGCGCGGACTACACATTCGACTGTACCGGCAACACGACGGTCATGCGCCAGGCGCTGGAATGTTCGCATCGCGGCTGGGGCGAATCGATCATTATCGGCGTAGCGGGCGCAGGGCAGGAAATCTCAACGCGACCGTTCCAGCTCGTTACCGGCAGGTCCTGGAAGGGCACCGCCTTTGGCGGCGCGCGCGGCCGCACCGACGTGCCGAAGATCGTGGACTGGTATGTCGAGGGCAAGATCGAGATCGATCCCATGATCACCCACAAGCTGAAGCTCGAGGAGATCAACAAGGGCTTCGATCTCATGCATGAGGGCAAATCGATCCGCGCCGTCGTGGAGTTCTGATGCTCTTCCGCCCCACAGTCGCCGGCAGCCTGCCGAAACCGTCCTGGTTGGCGGAGACTGAAAAGCTCTGGCCGAAATGGAAGTTGGAGGGGGCGGAGCTCGCCCAGGCGAAACGCGACGCGGCACTCGTCTGGATCAAGCTGCAGGAGGATGCGGGCATCGAGATCGTCTCCGATGGCGAGCAGTTCCGGACCCATTTCGTGCACGGTTTCCTCGAAACGGTCGAGGGGATCGACTGGGACCTGAAGACGAAGATGGGCATCCGCAACAACCGATATGTCGTGGACGTCCCGACCATAACCGGGGCGGTAAAACGTAGCCGCCCGGTCCACCGCGACGAGGCTGCCTTCTGCCGGACACACACGAAAAAGGGCCTGAAATGGACCCTGCCCGGCCCGATGACCATCTGCGACACGCTTGCCGACAGCCATTACGGCAAGCGCGCCGACATGGCGATGGCATTCGCCGACATCCTCAACGAGGAAGCACTCGAGCTCGAAGCGGTCGGCGTCGACACGATCCAGTTTGATGAGCCCGCCTTCAACGTCTTCATGGAGGATGTGAAGGAATGGGGTGTCGAGGCGCTCGATCGCGCGGCGCGCGGCCTGAAATGCACGACGGCGGTTCATATCTGCTACGGCTACGGCATCGAGGCCAATATCGAGTGGAAGAAGACGCTCGGCAGCGAATGGCGGCAGTATGAAGAGACCTTCCCGGCCATCAACGGCTCTTCGATCGACCAGGTCTCGCTCGAATGCGCCAACTCGCATGTGCCGATCTCGCTGATCGGCCTGCTGCCCGACAAGGACGTGCTGGTCGGCTGCATCGACGTTGCCTCCACCGAGATCGAGACGCCGGAAACGGTTGCCGCGACCATCGAGGACGCGCTGCAATACGCCGATGCTGAACGCATCTTTCCCTGCACCAATTGCGGCCTGACCCCGCTTTCACGCGATGTCGCGGTCGGCAAGCTGCATGCGCTCGGCGCCGGCGCGGCGCTCGCTCGCCAACGTCATTCCTGACCAAGCCGTTAAAAGCCAGCCCCATGACGGACAGTTCTGACCCGGTCATCTATGTCGACGCCGACGCGTGTCCGGTGAAGGAGGAAATCATCCGCGTTGCGGACCGGCACGGTCTGGTTGTCACACTGGTTTCGAACGGCGGGCTTAGACCTTCGCGCGATCCCATGATACGTCATGTCGTGGTTCCCAAATCCGCCGACGCCGCCGATGACTGGATCGCGGAGGAGGTGAAGGAAGGTGACATCGTCGTCACGCAGGACATACCGCTGGCCGCGCGCTGCGTGGAAAAAGGCGCGCTCGTCCTGGGAAACAGCGGCCGCGAGCACACGCCGGAAACCATCGGCATGGCGGTCGCGATGCGCGACCTGAAGCAGCATCTTCGCGAGACGGGCGAGGATCGCGGTTACAACCGGGCATTTTCGCGCGAGGATAGGTCGGTCTTTCTGCAGGCGCTCGATCGAATCTGCCGCCGCTCCAAACGCCCGTAACGTCAACGAAAGGGAAGTTGAATGAAGACCGTCTCCGAATCGAAAGCCCACGGCGGCGTTCAGGGCGTCTATGCGCATGACGCGGCCACGACCGGCTGCGAGATGACATTTGCGGCATATGTCCCGCCCCAGGCCGCGGACGGCCCCTGCCCGCTTGTGTGGTATCTCTCCGGGCTCACCTGCACGCACCAGAACGTCATGGACAAGGGCGAATACCGCCGCATGGCCGCCGAACTGGGCATGGTCGTTATCTGCCCGGACACGAGCCCGCGCGGAGAAACCATTCACGACGAGAAAGAGGACTGGAAGATCGGCACCGGCGCCGGCTTCTATGTCGATGCGACGCAGGAACCGTGGGTCAGCAACTACCGGATGTATTCCTACATCACCGACGAACTGCCGAAACTCGTCGCCGACCAGTTCCCCGTCGACATGGACAGACAGGGTATTTTCGGCCATTCGATGGGCGGCCATGGCGCACTGACCATCGCGCTGAACCTGCCGGACCGCTTCCGCTCATGCTCGGCCTTCGCGCCCATCGTTTCGCCGTCGACAGCCGACTGGGCCAGCAACGCGCTTTCCGCCTATTTGGGGCCGGACAAATCCGCATGGCGCGCCCATGACGCCTGTGCGCTGGTGGAGGACGGTCACCGCTTCGACGAGTTCCTGATCGATCAGGGAGAGGCCGACCAGTTTCTCGAAGAGGGACTGAAACCATGGCTGTTCGAGGAGGCATGCCGCAAATCGGGCATTCCGCTGACGCTTCGCATGCAGCCGGGCTACGACCATTCCTATAACTTCATATCGACCTTCATGGACGATCACTTGCGCTGGCATGCTTCAAAGCTCGGCGCGCAAACGGGATAGAAATGACCATGGTAGAAGACACGATTTTCAGTTCGCCGCCCGATACCGACACGCTCGGGGGGCGCCTCTCGCGCGCCCGCGATTCGAGCGGCATGTCGACGGCGCAGTTCGCCCGCCGGCTTGGCGTCAAGACCGCGACCGTCCAGGCGTGGGAAAACGACCGCTCGGAGCCCCGCGCCAACCGCCTTTCGATGATCGCTGGGCTCCTCAATGTCGGGCTGCCATGGCTGCTCTATGGCGTCGGCGAGGCTCCCCCCGACGATCCGCGCAATGACGCGATCACGGTGCTCCGCGGCCAGGTGGAAAAAGCGCGCCAGCTTCATGAGGAAACCGGCGCGGTACTGGCCCGTATCGAGGAGGAATTGCTGCGCCTGCAGCGCCGCTAAGCTGGCGCGTCAGGCGCCCTTTTCGAGTAGCGGCTGCAAGGCCGGATGTATATGCGGCGATTCGCGCTTCAGGAAATCGAGCAACTCGCGCTCGTTTTCATGCAGAACGCCATCGCGCCCGATCCGGTCGACCAGCCACTTGGCTTCGGAAAAATCGATCTTTTCCGCTGAAGGGCGCATTTCGGCCTGCTCGGCGTTGCGACGGCCGTAATGGGCTTCGGAACCGGTTTCGAGGCGAACAGCCTCGAGGTGGGCGTCCAGGCTACCCGCAAACATCTTCGAGAAGAACCGGCCCAGATTGACCGATGTGTCGCCGAGCCACTCCTCGCGTTGCAACGCTTCCTCGCGGCTCGGGGCTTCGTAACCGGACGCGGCCATCACCGAATAGGCAATCGCCTTGGTGAAGAGCTCGGTCCAGGAAAGGTGATTATCGGCTTCGCTGGTATTGTCGTTGATCCGGAACAGCACTTCGGCCTCATTACGGGTGATCGCGACATTGCCGTCACCGCCGGACGCATAGAGAATGCGGCGCAGGAGATTGACTTCATCCTCGCCGATCCTGCCGGGCGTAAGGGTGCGGCCACGGGTCAGCGCCCCCCTGCCTTCCACGACCGCAATCGCCACCTGATCCAGTGCGAAGGCCGCGAGGAAAGGTGGTACGCTCGTCGCGCGTTCCATCGTCTTGATGAGCAGTTCGAGTTCGGTGCGGTAGTCAACCACGCCGTCATGCGAGATGGCGTTGATCAGCCATTCGGCGTTGGCGCTGGAGATATATCCGCGCGGCGCTTCCTGCTCGACCAGATAGTCGGCGATCGATTCGACGAAGAATTCTCGCCAGCTTTCAGGCTTGTCCGCCACGAGGTGATCCAGCGCGAAGATATCGCGCGCTTCGTCGCGGTTGACGACCCCGTCGCGGTAGACATCGCGGCGCAGCCGCAGGACATCGGCGTCGGTAACGCATTTCTTTTCTATCAATTCGGCGATCGGCCGCGCATGTTCGTAGTCGTCCATAGCCAGTCCCCTTCGGTTAGAGCAGGCCCCATTCGCCGAAACCATACGCCACGCGCTTTGACATTTGGCTAAATGCCATGGTTAAGCAGCCCTTCTCGCAACTGGTTAAGAAAGCCCCGCATGCTGTCCGGAAAGCAAATGAAGCGGCTGACCTCCGCCTACAACGAGGCGCTGGCGGCTGAAAAGGCCGGCAACCGCGACGAGGCCGCCGCGCTCTACCGCATCTGCCTGGAAATCGATTCCGCGGATACTTGCGGCGCATCGGTCCGGCTTGCATCGATGGGCCTCGGCGACGCCCCGGCCAAGGCGCCCGACGCCTATGTCGCGACGCTGTTCGACCAGCATGCCGAAGTGTTCGATGACATCCTGACCGGCGATCTCGGCTATGCCGTGCCTATGCAGCTTGCAGAGATCCTGAACCGCGATCCGGACCTCCACTTCGCCCGCATGCTGGATCTCGGCTGTGGCACCGGGCTGTCCGGCATGACGCTTGGCGACCTTTGCGACCACGCCACGGGCGTCGACATTTCGGAAAAGATGGTCGACGTGGCAGACGAACGCGCCGTCTACGATGCTTTGTTCGTCAACGAGGTCGTCCATTTTCTTGAGGAATGGGAAAAGGCCGAGGGCGACGACTACGTGCCATTCGATCTGATCGTCGCAACCGACGTCTTGCCTTATATCGGCGCGCTCGAACCGCTTTTTGCTGGCGTCGCCGCCAACACCAATGCGGGGGCGTGCTTCGCGTTTTCCGCAGAAACGCTTGCCGATGAGGATTTCGGCGGCAAATCCTGGCGGGTCACCCCGAACCAACGTTTCGCCCACGCCGCCGACTATTTAAAATTGCTTCTGGGAGAACACGGTTTTGGCCGAGTCACCAGCTTCGACCCGATCACGGTGCGCAGCGAACAGGGCGCGCCGATCCCCGGCTGGCTCGTTGTCGCGTGGAAGGACTAGGTCGGCTTCACGCCGGATGTCATCTCCCGCTTTCCCGCATGGCCTGGGCGCTTTTCTACCGAAAACCCGGCCGCCTGCAGGTTTCGGCGCACCCATCCGGCCGACGTGTAACTGGCGAAAGTTCCGCCCCTCTTCGTCCTGTCAGCGACCGCCTGCATGAGGTCCGACGACCACATTTCGGGGTTCCGCGCCGGCGCGAAACCGTCCAGATACCAGGCGTCCGCCGGGCCGCGCCAATTGCGCACCCCGTCGAGGGCGTCGCCCACGGTGACCGTCAACGTCGTTCGCTCATCCATAGCCCAATCTGTCGGTATCCCGCTTAAAGAAGGCCAGTGCGCGAGCAGTTTTTCGGCTAGGCCGTACAGCTCCGGCCAGGAAGCCAGCGCCCGTTCGATATGCTCAGCAGCCATCGGAAAGGCCTCGAACGAGACAAAGGAAAGGCTTCCTGCCGAGCGGCTTTCGCGCCAGTTCCGCCAGGTTTCTAGGAAGTTGAGGCCGGTTCCGAATCCAAGTTCGCCGATAGTGAAATCTCCGGACATGTTCCAGCGGTCAGGCAGTCCATTGCCTCCAAGGAAGACATGGCGGCATTCTGCCTGCCCGTCGGATTGCGAATAGAAGTAATCGCCAAATCGCCGCGAATACGGCATATCCCCTTCGGACCACGTCAGATCGTCCTGTTCGAAGTGAGCCATTGCCTATGCCGTCCCTTTCCGCCAACCGCCACGACATCGCTGTAATCGGCGGCGGCATTGTCGGCCTTTGGACGGCATTTGAAGCCGCGCGGCAAGGCCGAAGCGTCGTCCTTCTGGAAAAACGCCATATCGGCGCGGGCGCTAGCGGTGGGCTGCTCGGCGCGCTGATGCCCCATCAGGCAACGTCCTGGAACGCGAAGAAGCAGTTTCAGCTCGACGGACTGCTGACCCTGGAGGATGAAATCACAGCGCTGGAAGAGCTGACCGGCATCGACACCGGCTATCGCCGCTGCGGACGCCTCATGCCGATCCGGAACGCCGAAAAGCGCCGAAAAAGCGATGAATGGGCCGGAGCCTCGCATGATGCATGGCCTTACCCCTATCGATGGATGGTCGCCGAGGCCACGATCTATTCCGACTGGTTATCTCCGGACGAAATGCCGCTCGGCACAAATGCAGACAATCTGTCGGCGCGGGTCGATCCGCGAAACCTTGTTGCGGCGCTGAGGAAAGCCTTGGAACTCTCCGGCGTCGCGATCCGGGAAGAAACGACAATTCTGTTCGATGACACCCGGAAACCGCTGCTTCCCGACGGAACACCGGTCGTCGCCGGCCATGTGGTGCTCTCGGCGGGTTGGCAAACCTTCGGCCTTGTCGATCCCGAGTTCGCCGAGCCGACCGGTCGGGGCGTCAAGGGTCAGGCAGCGTTGTTGAAACCCGCCCAACCAATCGATACGGCCCAGCCCATCCTCTATGACAACGGCACGTATGTGATCGCCCATGACAGTGGTCTGGTCGCCGTTGGATCGACCTCCGAGGACGCGTTCGACGATCCGGCTTCGGTGGACGAAAAGCTCGACGCGGTAATCGACCGCGCCCGCCTTCTATGCCCTGCACTCGTCAATGCCGAGGTGGTGGAAAAATGGGCCGGCATCCGCCCGAGGGCATCGGGCCGCGAGCCGCTTGTCGGGCCCCTGCCCGGTTTTGCGAACACGTTAATCGCGGCCGGGGGCTTCAAGATTTCATTTGCCATCGCGCATCTGATGGCAAAAGCGGTACTGGCGCAGACCGACGACGCGAATCCCGCCTTCCTTCCGGATATCTTTCTGCCGAAAAACCGGCTCAAATCTCTCCACGACTGAGCGCCTTGAAGAAACGGGCGCTGTCTTCTTTGACCGCGATTGTCTTCTCATCACCCATCCGATCGAGCGTTTTGTAGATCATTCGCATACGGTGATTGTCGCGGAACCGGTCGCGGTTCTCGATCAGGAAATTCCAGTAGAGATAGTTGAACGGACAGGCCTTCGCCCCGTTCTTTTTCGTCACCGAATAGCGGCACGATCCGCAGTAATCGGACATCCGGTTGATATAGGCGCCCGATGCTGCATAGGGCTTCGAGGCGACCACGCCGCCATCGGCGTATAGGATCATGCCGACGACATTGGGCATTTCGACCCAGTCGTAGGCGTCGTGATAGATTTCCAGATACCAGTCCTGCACCTGCTTCGGCTCGAAGCCCGCGAGCAGCGCGAAGTTTCCGATCAACATCAGCCTCTGAATGTGATGCGCATAGGCGTTTTCAAGCGTTTCGGAGATCGACTGGCGCAGGCAGTTCATCTGGGTGTCGCCAGTCCAGAAGAAATCCGGCAGATCGCGCCCGGCGCTCAGCGCATTCGCGTCGCGATAGTCCGGCATCTTGAGCCAATAGACGCCTCTTACATATTCCCTCCATCCGATGATCTGGCGGATGAAGCCCTCCGCGGCATTGAGCGGCACACTCCCCTCGCGCCATGCCGTCTCAGCCTTCTCGCAGCATTCAGCGGGATCAAGGAGCCCGCAATTGATCAGCGCAGAGAGATGCGAATGAAATAGCAGCGGCTCGCCCTGTTGCATCGCATCCTGGAAATCCCCGAAGGACGGCAGAGCCTCGCCGATGAACCAATTCAGGTAGTACGTCGCCTGCCGGCGAGTGACAGGATAGTTGAAGGGTTCCAGTTCGCCCGGATGGTCGGCGAACCGCTTCGCTACAAGATCGATCACGTCCTCGGTGATCCCGTCGACCGAAAAGTCCGGGCGCTTCGGCACTTTGGCATCCTCGGGAAGCGGGTCGCGATTGTCCTTGTCATAGTTCCACTGCCCGCCCTCGGGACCGCCGTTTGCGTCCATAAGGTAGCCGGTCTTGCGGCGCATCTCCCGGTAGAAGAATTCCATCCGCAATTCCTTGCGGTCTTTCGCCCAATCCGCGAATTCCTGTTTCGTCGCGATAAACCTGTCATCGGGCCTGATCTCAACATCGATGCCAAGCGTTTCGGCCCAGCCCCGCTGCATTTCGAGCACACGCCATTCGGACGCTTCCGTCACGACGATCCGATCGGCCTCATGCCTTCGCGCGGCCTCGCTCAGCGCATCCGTGAAGGATCCGACACAAGCCTCGAAGCGCACATAATCGAGCGTGTGGCCTGCATCGCCGAGTTCTTCGGCGAAATGACGCATGGCGGAAAACAGGAAGGCGATCTTCTTTTTGTGGTGACGCACATAAGTCGCTTCCTCGCAGACTTCGCACATCAGCACGACGTCGTCCGGCGCGATCCCTCGCAGGCAGGAGATATCCGCTGAAAGCTGATCGCCGAGTATGAAGCGCAGTGCCTTCGTCATTTGCTCCGCCAAGCTGTCCTTTCGTGTTTACGCAGAAAGGTGGCGGCGGTTCACAATGCGATGGGAAAATCCTGAAAGACGACATGAAAAAGCCGCCGGAAACAACTGTTATCCGGCGGCTTTTGGATCGTTATGTAAGCGAAATTATTCGCTGGCTTCCTCGGCCTTTTTCTTCTTCGGCGCGGCCTTTTTGGCGGGAGCGGCCTTTTCGGCGTCGTCCTTTTTGGCAGCGGCCTTCTTCGGGGCCGCCTTCTTCTTCGCCGGCTTGGCCTCTGCCGCCTCGTCCTCGTCATCGGCCATCAGCTTTTCCTTGCTGACAGTCTTGTCGGTGACCGAAACCTGCTCGAGCAGGTGATCGACAGTCTTTTCCTCGAAGATCGGAGCGCGCAGATTGGCGACAGCATCCGGGTTCTGCTTGAAGAACTCGAACACCTGCTGTTCCTGACCCGGATACTGACGAACCTGGTTCATCACGGCCTGCTGCAATTCCTGCTCGCTGACGGAGATGCCGGCCTGTTCGCCGATCTCCGACAGGACGAGGCCGAGACGCACGCGACGTTCGGCAAGGCGCATATATTCTTCGCGCGCATCGTCTTCGGTCGTGTCCTCGTCCTCGAAGGTCTTGCCGGCCTGTTCGAGGTCGTTGGTGATCTGCGCCCAGATATTGTTGAACTCGGCGTCGACGAGCTTGGAGGGCGTCTCAAGCTTGTATTCGTCGTCCAGAGCGTCGAGAAGCTGGCGCTTGACCTTCTGGCGGGGCACCGAGCCGTACTGGCTCTCGATCTGCTCCCGGACAACCTCACGCAGCCGCTCGGCGCTTTCGAGGCCGAGCTTGGTGGCCAGTTCGTCGTCGATGGTGATTTCGCCGGCGCTCGCCACTTCCTTCACGGTCACGTCGAAGACGGCGTCCTTGCCGGCCAGATGCGCTGCGCCGTAATCCTCGGGGAACGTCACCTTGACCTGCGTCTCGTCGCCCGCCTTCGTGCCGACAAGCTGCTCCTCGAAGCCCGGAATGAACTGGCCGGAACCCAGCACCAGATTGGCGTCGGTGTCGGTTCCGCCCTCAAACGCTTCGCCGTCGACCTTGCCGACATAGTCCATTGTGACGCGGTCGCCATCCGCGGCCTTGCCCGACTTGGTCTTGTATTCGACAGCCGACTGCGCGATCCGCTTGACCTGCTCTTCCACTTCGTCTTCCGGGATCTCGACCACTTCGCGGGTGATCTTGATGGACGAGAAGTCCTTGACCTCGATCGGGGGGATGACTTCGTATTTCAGCGAGAACTCGAAATCGGCGTCGCCTGAAAGGACCTTCCGGGCTTCCGCCTCATCTTCCGTCATATCGATTTCGGGCTGCGTCGCCGACTTCTCGCCACGGTCGGCCAGGACGGAACGGGGCGTCTCATTCAGGATCTCGTTGACGATCTCGGCCATGAAGGACTTGCCGTACATCTTGCGCAGATGCTGTACCGGAACCTTGCCGGGGCGAAAGCCCTTGAGCTGCACCTTGCCCTTGGCGTCTTCCAGGCGGTCACCCAGTCTGGACTGAAGGTCCGCCTTGGGGACGACAACCTTGATCTCGCGTTTCAGCCCTTCATTGAGGGTTTCGCTTACCTGCATTGTTCAACCTTCGTTTTCTTGCCGCCTTGCGTCCCGTAACGCAAAGCGTCGTTTGCCTATCCCGGCGGGTTAGTGGTGCGGATAGAGGGAGTCGAACCCCCACGCCTCGCGGCGCTGGAACCTAAATCCAGTGCGTCTCCCAGTTCCGCCATATCCGCATTGACCGTGGACATGACGAGCATGCCGCTTGATCGGGCGTCTATACCACCGCTTGCGCGCCGATCAATGAAAAAATGCCCGCAAAAGCGCCATGCAGGGGGCGATCGGCGTCAATATAGCCGCTCGGTGTAGATCGTGTTTCCCGCCTGGCGCAGCGCCTTGATTTGCGCACGGCCGTCCGCCGCGACCGCGACAACGACTTCTGTCACCTCGCGGTCGCGCATGCGCTGCTCGATTTCCGGGGCCACTGCTTCGGACGCATAGAACCGCTCGATACCGTAGCGGACATTGGCCGGATTATCGGTCGACGCCATGCGGAAGGCTGTTTCTCCACGGATCCAGACATCCTCGCCGTCGTTCGGTCGCGACCCGACCCGCGCTTCCGCGGCCTGCCAGAATCCGTCCGCTCCCTGTTCAAGCCGCACGAATATCATCGTCCCGCTATCGAAGTAATCGGGCTTTTCTCCCGTGAAGGCGATCGGAGGCACGCGCGAGATGGAGTAGTTCAGCCGCACATAGCGACCGCGCAGCAGGTCTCGCGGATCGATCGGTTCGGTTTTCAGCACGATCTCGCGCCCATCGCGCAGGATCGCGGCTCGATCCGCGATCATCCAGACAAGAATACCGCACAAGACGACAGCGGAAACCAGCGCGGAGACAATGAGGAAAGGCTTCTTATGCATCGGTCTTCTCCCTTTTGCCGCGCGCCTTCCAGAGCCGTTCCAGTCGATAGACCGCGAACGCGACGACAGCCAGAACCAGGCCCAGCGCCAGGAAGAACCCGGACGTCCCCAGCATCGAATAGACCGTCTCGCCATAGACGACGAGTATCTCGCCGGCAAAGACCACATAGGAAATGTAGCGGATGGCCTGACGGTCGCGGCCGTAACAATAGAGCGCGATCAACACGTAGAGGACGGAGAGGCTGGACACGACGATCAATCCCGCATCGTCGCTCAGTTCGCCGTGGAGAAAGGCGATTGCCAGCAGACCCAGCGCGAATTGGCGGCCGGCGCGCCGCGATGAAAAGACCGGAACCCCTGAAAACAGAGTCGGTCTGAACCGGCCCACGACCAGCGCGAGGGCCGCTGCCAGCAAGACGAACAACCAGACGGAAATGCGCAGATTGACCGGAATCGCGTCATACGTACCCGCGAGCCATTCGAGCGCCTCGAGGAGGTAGTTCCCGATGATCGGCAGCACTCCGATCACGCCCGCTACATAATAAATGCGGCGCAGCCAAGCCGATTTCATGAACGACGCAAATCCGATACCCGCCCCGATCGAGACCGCGAAGAGAAGGAATTCCAGCGACAGGATCGTGTCCGCGTTCGGTCCGTCTATCTGCCAATAGACCATCCAGCCGGCCGCAGCCGCGGCCAGCGCGAGCGAGCGGACGGCAAAGCCGGAAAATCCGAGCCCTGCGGCATAGAGCAGCGCCGCATCCCGCTCGTCGCCCGAGATGTGATACATCTGGCCGATCAGCGCCACGCCGCCGACAAAGGCGGCGCCGCCGAGGAGGTAGCAGGCCTCCTCAATGATCCGCCGGCGAAGCCCGTATCGGGCGTTGACGAGCGCGCCACCCAGATAGCCGGCCACGATCAGCGCCATGACGCCGCCTGCCCGCGCGATGCGTGGCACATAGTCCCAGTTCGCGGCTATAAAAATGAGAATGGCCGCGGCAATGGAAATTGCAGCGAAGAAGGCGACAACCTGGAAGAAGGAAAACCGCCGGGACGCCTTCGGAGTGCCTTTCCTTTCGCCAGCCGCGAGTGTGGCGCCAATATCGCCGCGCAGGGCCGAAGCGACATCCGCATCGATCACGCCGCGCTTTTCCCAGTCGTCGATCTGCCGCTCTATCAGGGTCGCCATGGCACATTTTTACCTGTTTTTCAGATAGTTATCATGAATCTATGATTTCAGCCACAAGGATTTGGGGGAACGCCTACCGCAATGCAAAAATTGCATATCTCCCATGCGAAACGAGCGCTTATTTTTTCAGCACTGATTGCCTATCTACGCGGCATAGCAAGAACAAGAACAGAGAATTCATTCAAGGACACGACCATGAACCTCGCAAACTCCTATTTCGCATGGCGCCGCTACCGGGCGACCTGCAACGAATTGAACAAGCTGACCGCACGCGAACTGAACGATCTCGGCATCAATCGTGGCGATATTCCGTTCGTCGCCCGCAAGGCCGCAGGCTTCTCGCACGTATAATAATAGTTCGCCGCGTATTACTCCCTGGTACCGGCGCAATTAGGAGCGCGGCCCTTCCCTCCTCTTGCGGCCGCCGCTCCGAACCTCAACACCCGTTGCCCAACCGGCTGCGGGTGTTTTCTTTTCGGGGCCGAATCGCCAACTCAATCATAACGCAGCCATTTGTGCATTGCACAATATGCATGGCTGCAATGCAGCATCGGCACTTATCAAATCGCTTCAATCGATTATCTTCGGGTCGTGAACAAAAACAGACGAGTTCACAACAGACCCCGAAGCCACGAAGTGGATATGAAAATGAACCTGGTACGCTCTTTCAACGAATGGCGCCGCTTTCGCGAGACGTCTCTCGAGCTGAACCGCCTGTCCGGTCGCGAACTGGCAGATATCGGGTTTGCCCGCGGAGACATACCGCACATTGCGCGCCGGGCCTCCCGCGCCTGATAAATTCAGTTTCCGCCAGGATCTATCCTCCTCCCAGATCCTGACGGTTTGAGGAACATCGCCCTATCCTCCTCCCAGGGTTGATGTTCCGACAGTAAAGCACCCGCCGCACCTCCTCCCGCGGCGGGGGTTTTCATTTCTTGAAGCGCCTGTCGCGACGCGCTATCTCCCGTCAATGACATCACGTCCCATTCACATCGTCGGCGGCGGCCTGGCAGGCTCGGAGGCCGCCTGGCAAATCGCCAACCGCGGCATCCCTGTCATTCTGCATGAAATGCGCGGCGTGCGCGGAACGGACGCCCACAAGACGGACGGTCTGGCCGAGCTGGTCTGCTCCAACTCGTTCCGCTCGGACGATTCAGAGCATAACGCCGTCGGACTGATTCATGCCGAAATGCGCATGGCGGACTCGCTGATCATGCGTTCGGGGGACGCCAATCAGGTTCCGGCGGGCGGTGCCCTCGCGGTCGACCGGGACGGCTTTTCAGACGCGGTGAGCAAGGCGCTTCACGGTCACCCTCTGATCGAAATCGTTCGCGAAGAGGTCACCGGCCTTCCGCCGGAGGACTGGGATCTCGCGATCATCGCCACAGGTCCGCTGACGGCGCAGTCACTGGCCGACGCGATTGCCCTCGAAACCGGCGCGGATTCACTCGCCTTCTTCGACGCAATTGCGCCGATCGTCCATTTCGACACCATCAATATGGATATTGCCTGGTTCCAGTCGCGCTACGACAAGGTCGGGCCGGGCGGAACCGGCAAGGATTACATCAACTGCCCAATGAACCGCGAACAATACGAGGCTTTCGTCGATGCGCTGGTCGCCGGCGACAAGACCGAGTTTCGCGAATGGGAGGGCACGCCCTATTTCGACGGCTGCCTGCCGATCGAGGTTATGGCTGAACGCGGTCGCGAAACGCTGCGCCACGGGCCAATGAAGCCGATGGGCCTTACCAATGCCCACAAGCCTGACGAGAAGGCCTACGCTGTCGTTCAGCTGCGCCAGGACAATGCGCTCGGCACGCTCTACAACATGGTCGGCTTCCAGACGAAGCTGCGCTACGGCCCGCAGGCAGAGATATTCAGGATGATCCCGGGTCTCGAGAACGCCGAGTTCGCGCGTCTGGGCGGCTTGCACCGCAACACCTATCTCAACTCGCCGGTCCTGCTTGGCGATGATCTGCAATTGAAGAGCAGGCCGGGCTTGCGCTTTGCCGGCCAGATCACCGGCTGCGAGGGCTATGTGGAATCAGCGGCAATAGGCCTGCTCGCGGGCCGCTTTGCCGCTGCCGACCGTCTCGGCGAACCGATCAGCCTGCCGCCCCCGACAACAGCTTTCGGCGCGCTTCTCAATCATATCACCGGCGGTCACATCGTTTCGGAAGACGAGAAAAAACGCTCGTTCCAGCCGATGAATGTCAATTTCGGACTTTTCCCGCCCCCCGACGAGGGCGCATTGAAAAAACCCGAAGGCTATGAAGGACGCTGGCGCGGCAAGGACAAGGCAATCGCCAAAAAGCGGGCCCTGACCGACCGCGCCAAACGGGACATTGCCGCATGGCTGGAAACAATTCGGCCGCGGGCCGCCGCCGAGTAGTGTTTTCCACGCGATCTTTCGACGACACTGGCACGAAGCTCTTTCACTGAGGCCGATCCCGCTCCTATAGTTGGTCATGACCGACAAGGACAAACCGCGCGAAGTCCGTCGTCGTCAGCGCCATCATTTCCGGATCGCAAAGGCACTCAGCGCAGCCCCGAAGGTTCAGCACGGTGCCCTGCCCTGGCGGTGGGTCGACGGCACGCTGGAAATCATGCTGGTAACAAGCCGCGAAACAGGTCGCTGGGTGATCCCCAAAGGCTGGCCTCATGACGGCATGTCTTCGGCGCGTTCGGCCGCGCAGGAAGCATTTGAGGAAGCCGGCATAACCGGTGCGATCACGAAGAAGGAGATCGGACGGTTTCACTATCTCAAATTCCTCGGCAAGGACGATGCGATCGAATGCATCGTTCATCTGCATGCGATGGAGGTCGAGGAAGAGCTGCCCCGATGGCCCGAAAAAGCGCAGCGCACGAGAAAATGGTTTCTGCGCCCCGATGCCGCCGAAGCCGTCGACGAGCCGGATTTGCGCAAACTGATCCTGTCCTTTGCGCCGTAAGGCGATATTCCCCCCGCCGAAAGGGGTGCCTGACGCGAACTTTGCTTCGTAATTTCCGCGAATCGCACCATATCGTTTCTGATGACGGCGAGAGACAAGAAGACATCTTTGTTCAAACGCGCCGCCGACAAGGTCCTCAATTTCCCGGCCTTGATGGCGCTGCCGCCGCGTGTCCAATACGCCGCGCTTCCCTGGCGCATGACCGACGGGACGTTGGAGGTGATGCTTCTGACCAGCCGCGGCACCGGCCGTTGGGTGATCCCCAAAGGCTGGCCACACGACACGCTGTCATCCGCCGGTTCGGCCGCACAAGAGGCATGGGAGGAAGCCGGCATCCGCGGGCCAATCACAGAAGAACCGATTGGTTCGTATCAATACGAGAAAGTCCGCGACGAAGGCGGATCTGTCATGTGCGTCGTATACGTGCATGCATTGCAGGTGGCCGATCAGGCGGATGACTGGCCGGAGAAAGCCCAACGGGACTGTCAATGGTTTCCGCGCCAGACAGCGGCGCGCCAGGTTCATGAAATGGAACTCCATGACCTGATCCTCTCCTTCGCGCCCACCCTGCCCTACACCTGAGCGCGAAAACCTTTTTCCGGGGATTGTCGGCAATCCGTGGCGGGCTTTTCCCCGTTGTCGATTGTGGAAACCGTCATGAAGCTGTTACAGGGCCCGGAAGAGGACCCGTATGACCGACACGCCACGCAAACAGACACTCGACAAGGATCTCGATAAATTCGTCCGCCTTGAAGAGGCGGCGGGCTCGGTTTCGCGCGATTTCGCCCGGCCAGGCTTCGCGATCCTGTTCATCGCGGCTGCCGCCCTTTTCGCCTCGCTCTATGTCATTGGGGAACAAAACGGCGCTCTGATCGTCGCCGCCGCCACGCTGGGCGGTTACATGGCGCTCAATATCGGCGCGAATGACGTTGCCAACAATGTCGGCCCGGCTGTGGGATCGAAGGCCCTGTCGATGTTCGGCGCATTGGTGATCGCCGCCGTGTTCGAGAGCGCAGGGGCACTGATCGCGGGCGGCGATGTCGTCGGCACGATCTCCAAGGGCATCATCGATCCCGCCACCGTCGCGGATTCCGGCACGTTCATCTGGGCAATGATGGCCGCGCTGATTTCATCGGCAATGTGGGTCAACCTCGCGACGGTGCTCGGTGCGCCGGTCTCGACCACGCATTCCGTGGTTGGCGGGGTCATGGGCGCCGGCATCGCGGCCGCCGGGTTTTCCGCCGTCAACTGGCCGACCATGGGTGCGATCGCGGCAAGCTGGATCATCTCGCCCGTTCTTGGCGGGATCATCGGCGCCGCATTCCTCGCCTTCATCAAGATCAACATCATCTATCGGGACGACAAGATCGCTGCGGCGCGCCGTTGGGTGCCTGTGCTGCTCGCGATTATGGCGGCGGCCTTCACCGCCTATCTCGCCATGAAAGGTCTCAAGAAGATCATCCATCTCAACGGCCTGGCAATCCTGGGAATCGGCCTTGCCGCAGGCGCTATCACATATGTCACAACTCGCCCGCTCATCCGCCGCCAGTCGGAAGGCATGGAGAACCGCAACCAGTCGGTGCGCAAACTCTTCAACATCCCGCTGATCTGTTCGGCCGCGTTGCTCTCGTTCGCTCATGGAGCCAACGACGTCGCCAACGCCGTCGGACCGCTCGCCGCTGTCGTTCACACCGCCGAAGCGGGAGAAGTTCTGACGAAGGTGTCTATCCCCTTTTGGGTTATGTTGATCGGAGCGGCGGGGGTTTCCTTCGGCCTGTTGCTGTTTGGCCCAAAACTGATCCGTATGGTCGGCGAGCAGATCACCAAGCTTAATCCGATGCGCGCCTACTGCGTCGCATTGTCGGCCGCTGTCACCGTTATCATCGCCTCTTGGCTCGGCCTGCCGGTTTCCTCGACCCACATCGCCGTGGGCGCGGTGTTCGGCGTGGGCTTCTTCCGCGAGTGGTACACCGCGCGCTCGAAGCGTCGGCGCGACTATATGGCCCGCAAGTACAACAGCCGCCGCCGGCAGACGGAAGGCCGCGATCCGCAGCCCGCGATTGCGGCGCAACCGGAGGAAGCGCGGCGGCGCATGCTGGTTCGCCGTGCGCATTTCACCACCATTGTCGCTGCCTGGGTGGTCACCGTCCCCGCCGCCGCAGCCCTCTCGGCGGTAACCTTCCTGCTTCTGGATGCGGCCTTCTGATCGGTCTATAGGCTTGGCATGCGCCCACTAACCGCCATCGCCTTCGACGCCGACGACACTCTCTGGCAGAACGAACGGTTCTTTCAGGACAGCCAGCGGCGTTTCATCTCGATGCTCGAACCCTTCGCCGATGCGGACAAAGTCGAGGCGGAACTGCTGGGTGCCGAGCGGCGCAATATCGGCTTCTACGGATTCGGGGTCAAAGGCTTCACGCTTTCCATGCTGGAAACGGCGACGATGCTCTGCGGCGACGATCTTCCTCCCGCCGTCGTGCGCGATATTCTGGGGCTGGGCAAAGCGATGCTCGACCACCCGGTCGAATTGCTTCCCGGCGTCGTCGAGACATTGCAGGCGCTGCGCGACCATTACACGCTGCTGGTCGTGACCAAGGGCGATCTGTTCGATCAGGAGCGCAAGCTCGTCCAATCCGGCCTTGCGGACTATTTCGACCATGTCGAGATCGTCTCGGACAAGACGCCGGACGTTTATCGCCGCGTCTTCGACCGTCATGGCCAAGGGCCGGCGCGGGGCATGATGATCGGCAATTCGCTGAAGTCCGACGTCCTGCCGGCGCTGGAGGCAGGATGCTGGGCGGTTCACGTTCCGCACGACTTGACATGGGCGCTCGAGCACGCCGACGAGCCGGCCGGCCATACGCGCTATCGCGTTGTGTCCAACCTGTCCGCCATTCCTGCGGAGATCGCGGAACTGCAGCCGGACTAGGGCTTTCTACTCGCCGGGGACCGGCATTGCGCTCTGCGCTTTGGCCGTCTTACCGCCGGGCAGCCCCGGCATGCCGGCCTGATCGGGATGGAGCCGCACATAATCCGCCTTCAGCTGTCCGGAGCCCTTGCGGCTGCCGTCATGGCTCCAGCCCGGCGGCATGAACAGATATCCGAGCCGCTGGCGAAACGTCAGACCGCGCTGAAAGGCGTCGCGTAGCATGTTGATCCATTCATGGAAGGCGACCTTGAAGGGATTGAACGTGCCGATATTCTTGACGATGCCATAGCGCGGCCTGTCCTCCTCCAGTTCCTCGACGAAGGTTCCGAAGATGCGATCCCAGATGATCAGCACGCCGGCATAGTTTGCGTCGAGATAACGCGGATTGGTCGCGTGGTGGACGCGGTGATGCGACGGCGTGTTGAACACCGCTTCGAACCAGCCCGGCATCTTGCCGATCGCCTCGGTGTGGATCCAGAACTGGTAGATCAGGTTGAAGCCGAAGGTGAAAGCGATCACGGCCGGATGCAGGCCGAGCAGGACCAGCGGCGCCTGCAGCACGAACATGCCGGTGAACAGCCCCGTCCATGACTGCCTGAGCGCCGTCGACAGATTGTAATGCTGGGAGGAATGGTGATTGACGTGTTCCGCCCAGACCCAGCGAACCCGATGCGCAATGCGGTGATACCAGTAGTAGCGGAGATCATCGAGCAGGAAGGCTCCCGCAAAGACCCACCAGTGCAGGCCGAGGTCGAGGAAACGGAACTGCCATAGCCACACGAGCGCGGCATAGGAAACGATGCCGAAAACCATCCCTGCTACGACATTTCCCGTTCCCATCAGCAAGGATGTCAGCGTGTCGCGCGTCTCGAAGCCCGCCTTGTTCCTGGCGCCCGAAAACTTCAGCCAGACAAGCTCGACGATCATCGCAAGAATGAAGAAAGGGATCGCGAACTGCGTCACGTCCGGAAATTTCGGCATTACCTGGCTGAGATCCATCACGCTGCCTGTTCTTGCGCGGGGCCGGTCAGTTCGGATGAGAACAGGCCGGCAACTTCGCGCGCCGTTTCATTGTCTTCAAAGATCATATGCGCCCGCGGCCATGTCAGATCGTGGGTCAGGAGAGTAACGACCCCGGTTTCCGCGTTACCGACACGAGCGGCCATTTCGCCACGCGTCACGAAACGCGTGAGGTAATTCGAGCCGATCGCTTGTACGAGCCCCACATGGCCGTCCGCAAGCTCCAGAATGGCAATGCGCCGGTCCGCCGAGAGGATGCATCGCGACGTCTCGGCTTCGGGGTAATCGATGGCGAAACGAACCCTGGCTTGCTCCTCCCCCTCGATAAGGGCCATGCGCGAGCCGCCGGTCACATGCACCAAAAGCACGACCAGAGCGATCCCGCCGGCAACGACGGCCACAAGCACAGGCAGCGGCAAGCGCGACTCCTCCCTTTCCTCCGTCGGGATTTTACCAATTTTGACTTTAACGTCAAAGTCAATCGTTGTCGCACTTGCGCGTCCCGGTGTCCTTCGGGGAGATTGCAAATTATTCGGGGGTTATTGTCCCGAAGAGCGTCCGAAAAAGGCTCCTGCTAACTGCGAATAGCGCGCGTGACCACCCTCATATATGACGCTACGGGAGACGAGTATATCGGCCTTGCCCAGGGAGCTGCGGAGGGCTTTGTCGCCCTTGCGAAAGCTGGCGCGCATTCGCTAAGCGGCAGAAAGGCCGGGCGCAGGGCCTTGTCGGCGGCCGATATCGCGGCCTCGGCTTTTCCAAGGTGCTCGCGGCCGATCTCGATCAGGATAGCCACCGCACGCGCCATCGCGGCCGTATCGGAACCCGCAACCCAGCCGGCAGGATCGATACCCGCTGCGGCGAGGATATCAGAAGGGATCATCACACGCCCACGCGCACGATCGAGCGGCATACGCCTTAAGATCGAAACGATTCCATGGGCGACGCCGCCGTGGCCCGCCGCATCGGCCGTATGAGGATCGGCTCCATCCGCAAGCACTTGCGCCGACATTTGGAGCAACGCCGATACCGTCTCGCCAAGATAACCCTCAAGGGTCACGCGGTCAGGCATCGGATCGTCATAAAAGTCGAAGACCCGGGCATCCAGCAGATTGGTCAGAGCTGCGCGCGGAAGGTTGAAAGCTTCAATCGCCGCGATGAGCTCGCCCGCGACCGGGTTCTGGCGGGCCTCTCCGTCGCGCGAGCCCTCGACGACTTCGCGCCACCATTGCAGTCTGATTTCACCGGGCATCGGCTCCGAAACGAGATCGCGAATGCGGGCCGTTTCCAGGTTGAATGCATGCAGCGCGGCCAGCGCCGGGCGCTTGTCCTCCGGCGCAAACAACACCGCGAGGTAAAACTCACGGTCGCCCGTGCGCAGCAGATCCATGCAATGACGGAAAGCGTCGCTCATACACGGCAATATAACAGGATCAGGCCCGTTTTCCCGGATCGTCGACCGCGATAAGCGCCGCCGCCACGGCCCGGTCTTCGGCCAGAAGCACATTGAAAGTCCGTACAGCGGAGCCGGTGTTCATCGCATCGGTCACAATGCCGCTTTCGCGCAGAAGCGCCTGAATCTCCTTCGGCATCCGACGGAAGTCCATTCCCATGCCGACCAGCAAGACCTCTATGCCGCCCGCCTCCGCCAGGACCGGCTCCAGAGCCGCTTCGGTGATATCCTCGGGACCATGCACATCCCAACCATAAACGCCCGATGGCAGACACAGGATCGAGCCACGATGCGACATATCGGCAAAACGGAAGCCGCCGGCACCATAGGCGTCGATAGGTGCGCGCCCCGGATAATGCGCTTCGCGGATTTCGATCCCTTTCGCCATCAGCGATCAGGATGTTCCGAGATCGACCGGCTGCGTATTCGCCGTCGCCTGCTTTTCCTTGTCTTCCGCCTTGTCCAGGGCACTTGGGCGCAGGCGGAACAGGATCAGAAGCGGCGCAGCGATAAAGATCGACGAATAGGTACCGACCACGACACCGAAGATCATCGCGGCTACGAAGGACTGCAGAACCTCGCCACCGAAGAAGAACAGCGCCAGCAGGGCCAGGACGGTCGTCAGCGACGTCTGGATCGTACGCGGCAGGGTCTGGTTCATCGACAGATCCAGCAGCTCAGGCAACGACATCTTCTTGTAGCGTCGCAAGTTCTCACGCACGCGGTCGTAAACGACCACGGTATCGTTTAGCGAGTAACCCACGATCGTCAGAATCGCCGCTATACTGGACAGGTTGAACTCCAGCCCCGTCACCACGAACATGCCGATCGTCAGAAGAACGTCATGCGTGGTCGCGATGATCGCGCCGACGGCGAACTGCCATTCGAAACGCAGCCAGATGTAGACCAGGATAGCAAACAGAGCGGCCACCACGGCGATTGTGCCGGCCTGCGCCAGTTCTCCGGAAACCGTCGGACCGACCACCTCGACGCGGCGGAAGTCATAATCGGCTTCCAACTCACTGCGCACCTTGGAGATAACCGTCTGCTCGGCATTCTCGCCACCGCCCTGCGCCTCGATGCGGATCAGTACGTCTCTTGGAGATCCAAAGCCCTGCACCTGAACATCGCCGAGGTTAAGATCTGAGAGACGGCTGCGAAGCGTGCCGATATCGGCGGCATCGCCCTTTGCCTGCACCTCAATCAGCGAGCCGCCCTTGAAGTCGATGCCGAGGTTCATGTTGACCGTCGCGAACAGCACCATGGACAGGATGACGGTCGCGGCCGATGCGGTGAAAGTAATGCGCCTCAGCCACATGAAGCCGATCTTGGTGCCCTCTGGAACAAAGGTGATCGGCCCCCGAGGCAGTTCCTTCGGCTTGGACCGACGCACCCAGAAGGCGATCAGCCAGCGCGTCAGCACGAAAGCCGTGAAGACGGTAGTGATGATACCGATGGCGAGCGTCACCGCGAAACCGCGGATCGGACCGGAACCCAGATAGAACAGGATCACGGCTGCGATCAGGGTCGTCAGGTTGGCGTCCACGATCGTCGCCAGGGCTTTCTGGAAGCCGGTATCGATCGCCTGTATGACGGATCGCCCCGCCGCCCTTTCCTCGCGTATTCGCTCGAAGATGAGAACGTTCGAGTCGACCGCCATGCCGACTGTGAGCACGATGCCCGCAATGCCTGGCAACGTCAGCGTCGCCCCCAGTCCGGAAAGCGCCGCGATGACCAGTATGACGTTGAAGACGAGCGCGACATTGGCAATCAGGCCGAACAGGCCATAGGCGAGAACCATGAAGACGACGACAAGCGCCGACCCGATGATGCCTGCGACTTCGCCTGCCGCGACTGAGTCAGCACCGAGGCTCGGGCCGACGGTACGCTCCTCGACGAAGGTCGGCGTCAGCGGCAGCGCGCCCGCGCGCAGCAGAATGGCGAGATTGTTGGCACCCTCGACGGTGAAATTTCCTGAGATCTGCCCCGATCCGCCGAGGATCGGTTCGCGGATAACCGGCGCGGAGATGACCTGATTGTCGAGTACGATGGCGAAGGGCCGCCCCACATTCTCCTGCGTCGCGCGACCAAAACGCTGTGCGCCCGTACCGTTGAAGCGGAATGAAACGATGGGCTCGTTGGTTCGCTGATCGAAACCGGCCTGCGCATCCTCGAGATCCTCGCCCGTGACGATCTCACGCGTTTCGACGAGATAAGGCACGGGCGGATCATCTTGCGAATAGAGCACTTCAGTGCCTGCGGGGGGACGCGTATTGATCGCGTCCTCGACCGGTGTCGACGTGTCGACCATCTGGAAGGTCAACCGCGCCGTTGTCCCGATGATGTCCTTCAGGCGCTGCGGATCGTCAAGACCCGGAACCTGTACGATAATGCGGTCTGCGCCCTGTCGCTGGATCACCGGCTCGGGCGTGCCAAGTTCGTCGATGCGGCCGCGCAGGACTTCAACCGTCTGAGACACCGCCTGGGACATGCGGTAGTCGATTCCCTCGTCGGTGATGTTGAGCCGGAAGAGACCGGACTCGGGTTCTTCCAGAGTGACTTCCTGGATGAGGCCGCCCGAAAGCAACCCACCCGATTCCGCTTGGGTAAGCGGCGCAAGCGCTTCTCTCGCTTTCGCGATATCGGCTTCGTCACGGATACGCACGGTGACCGTCTGGTCGCGACCGCTCAGGCCAGTATAGCCAATGCCGTCCGCGCGCAGCAGCCGGCGAACTTCGTCGCGCACCGACTCGAGCCGGTTTTCGACCAGTTCCTTGCGGTCGAGCTTCAACTGCAGATGAACACCGCCCTGCAGGTCGAGCCCGAGCGCAAGCTGGCTTTTGGGCAAAAAGCTTGGAAATGACTGGAGCGTCGCAGGCGAGAACAGGTTCGGAATGGCGAAAAGAATGCCGACGATCACCGCCAGCCAAATCAACGCCGTCTTCCAGGGGGAGAAATAGAGCATGTCGCCTGCGTCTCGCTATCCGTGACTTACAACCGGGTTCAGGCATCGCCTCAATGCAATGCCCCCCGTTTTTCCGCTAGTGCCGCGTCCATTACGCCTTAAAAAAGGCGCGGACCCGACTGTCGGGCCTATTTTTTCGCGGCGTCGTTTGCAGGTACGGGTTCGCCCTTGACGCGGACTTCCGACAGCATGGCGCGCGCGACGCGGATCTTCACATTCTGCGCGATCTCGACTTCCAACTCATTGTCGTCGATCACTTTGCTGACCTTGCCGATGATACCGCCGCCGGTCACGACCGTGTCGTTGCGGCGGACGGCATTGAGCATTTCCTGGCGCTTTTTCATCTGGGTGCGCTGCGGACGAATGATGAGAAAATACATCACCACGAAAATCAGCAGGAAAGGCAGGATGCTCATGATGACATCTGCGCCGCCGGCGGAACCGCCGGCCGCCTGCGCATAAGCGGGGGTTACGAACATGAAATACTCCGTGAACGGGTGCCGAAGCACGCCTTGAAAATTTGTCGCGAATATAGTCAGCAAAAGCCCCATTGCAACCAAAAGCGGGACAAGCCGGACATGACCGGCAATAAGCCGCCGGGGAACAAGCCATGTCCGATGCCGTCACTACACTGAACGAGAAACTCGACAGGCTGATTGCCGCCATGGATCGGCTCGCTCCGCCGGAGCCGCCTGCTCCGGACTTCGAGACCGCCGATTGCTTCATCTGGGACGCCGGCATAGGCTCGCTGGCGCCTGTTCCCGTCGTCAACCGTGTCGATATCGGCCTCATTCACGGCGTCGACCGCGTCCGCGACATCCTGATCGACAATACACGTCGCTTTGCGGAAGGCTTGCCTGCCAACAATGTACTGCTATGGGGCGCACGTGGAATGGGCAAGTCTTCGCTGGTCAAGGCTTCTCATGCGGAGGTCGGCCGCACGACCGGCGCAAAGCTCAAGCTGATCGAGATTCATCGCGAGGATATCGACGCCCTGCCCCGCCTGATGCAAATGCTCAAGCAGGCCCCCGGTCGGTTCATCGTCTTTTGCGACGATTTGTCCTTCGATCAGGACGACACGTCGTACAAATCTCTGAAGGCCGCTCTCGATGGTGGCGTGGAAGGCCGTCCCGACAATGTCATCTTCTACGCCACATCGAACCGCCGGCACCTTCTGCCCCGGGACATGATAGAAAACGAGCGATCCACCGCGATCAATCCATCGGAGGCCGTCGAGGAAAAAGTTTCATTATCCGACCGATTCGGCCTTTGGCTCGGCTTCCACAAATGCAGCCAGGACGAATATCTGGAGATGGTGCGCGGCTATGCGACCCATTTCGGGCTGGATGTCGATGAAGAGGAGTTGCGGCGCGACAGCCTGGAATGGGCGACGACGCGCGGGGCGCGGTCAGGCCGCGTTGCCTGGCAATATATCAACGATCTCGCCGGCCGTCTGGGAAAAAGGCTGGAAGCGGCGGGATGAACCGCCGCTTCATCGAAGAGAACGCCTACTGAAGATAGGTGGCCGGATTGACGGGCTTGGAGTTCTTGCGAACCTCGAAGTGAAGCTGCGGCTGCTTGGCGGCACCCGACATGCCCGAGGTTGCGATCTGCTGGCCGCGTTTGATGTCGTCGCCGCGTTTGACGTCGATCTTCGAGACATGGCCATAGACCGTCACCAGACCGTCGGCATGGCGCACCAGGATAGTCTTTCCGAGTTCCTTCAGCCCGTCGCCGGCATAGATGACGACACCGTTCTCGGCGGCCTTCACAGGCGTGCCCTGCGGCACGGAAATGTCGATACCGTCATTCGGGCGGCCGCCATCGTTGGAACCGAAGGCGCTGACGACCCGGCCCTGCACCGGCCAGCGCATGGCGTTCACGCCGGTCGCGTCGGGTGCCTTTGCGGTGACCTCGGCCTCGATCTTGCGAATCGTGCCGGTTTCGGCAGCCTGTTTCGGCGGCGTATATTCCTTGACCTCCGGATTTTTCGCCGGCGCGGTCTGGACGCTGCTGGTTCTGATCGGATCGAGCGGCTTGGCAGAGGCTGTCGTGATCTTCTCGTCGCTCAAACCGGGGATGATCAACTTTTGGCCAAGGCGGACGGTGTCCCCGGACATGTTGTTTACGCGCTTGATCGCGTCAACGCTCGCGCCCGTCTTGAGCGAGATGCCGTAGAGCGTGTCGCCCGAGACGACCGTGTAACGGCCGCCGTCAGCGATCGCGGCGCTGCGCGCGGGCGCTTCCGGCTTCCGAAGCGAGGCAGTTTGGGTCGCAGGGCGGGAGGACGGCACCGCCGTTAGTTTCTGGGGAGCGCCGACGGTGGCACTGGCCTTCGCCACGGCCGGATTGCTGTCCGGCGCCGACACACCAATGCCCTGCGAATAGGAATAGGTCGGGATCGTGATTCTCTGGCCGGCGCGTATCGCGGCGGCATCGGAAATCCCGTTTGCCTCCATGATGGATTTGGCCGGCACGCCGTAACGACGAGACAGATTGTAGATTGTTTCGCCTTCGCGGATCGTCACCTGCGTGCCGCCGCTCTTCGACCATCCGGTGCTGTTCGTCTCGACCGACGCCGCCTGGGCGCCATATCGCTCCTGCGACGGCTGCGCCGATGCGGCCGGCACGGAAGCGGTCGTCACCGAAGCCGTTGTATCGGGTGACACATTCGCCGGCGCTGCCGGATACCGGTTTGTCGCCTGCGGCGGATAGGCCGGCGCGGCCATTCCAACCGATCCTGAGGGCTGCGGCGCACCCACTCGCGAATCGGACGGCCGCGGCAACGTGGAGCGCGAGACCTGCCCGGGCTGAATGCTGCCGGTCATCGACGGATCGACGCCTGGACTGTAGTTCGGCTGACCGTAGGAATCAGGAGCCGTCGCGACGGCCTGCTTGGGCACCGCGCCGGTGTAGAACCCGTCATTGAAACGAATGACGTCCGAACTGCATCCGGCCGTTATCCCGCCGATGGAGAGGATCGTCGCTGCCTTGAGAAGTCGCAGAACCTGCGAACTTGTGAAATTTTTACGCATCACGCCACTCATATCCCTTCGGATCACGGCATGATTAAAACGCGTTAATGTTACTGCCCGGTTAAGCCCGCGTCAGGCTTTTGGAGTCCATGTGTCGATTCTGCACCGAAACGGCGGAATTACAGGACCGAGGGCAGTCCATGCGCGATCGGCTGGAAGCGGACCGTACCGATGTCCTCGCGCTCGAAACGGCTGCCGACCTTGGACATGCGCACCAGTGTCTGCGCCTGGTCGGCTTCCCCGATCGCGCAGATCATGATGCCGCCGGAGTTCAACTGCTCGACGAAATTGCGCGGCGTGGACTCGAACGCCGCCCAGCAGACGACACGTTCGAACGGGCCGTCGTCCGATCCGGAGGAACCGTCAGCATGCTCGGCGATGACATTGGTCAGGCCAAGATGGCGCATGCGCTGAACCGCGCTCGCATGCAGTGTGCGATAACGTTCCATCGTGTTGACGCGCTTGGCCAGCCTCGACATCACCGACGCCGAGTAACCGGTGCCTGTTCCAATTTCGAGCACACGCTGCGTGCCATCGAGTTGCAGGGCGTGGAGAATGCGCGCCTGCAGGTCTATGCCTTCGAGCGCTTCGCCACACGGGATCGGTATGGTTCCGGTGCTCATGGCGACATGGTGGTATTCGGCGTCGACGAAGCCGCGGCGCGGCACCGATTCGAAGGCGGCCATCAGCGGCTTGTCGTCGAGGCCGATCCCGCGCATGCGCAGTACGAAAGCGGCGAAATCCTCCCGCTCGGCCTCCGACAGCGCGCGCTTCTCGTTCACGCCAGCGCCTCCTCCAGCCGGGCAGCAACCTCGTGCGCGGTCAGGTCGAGCTTCAGCGGCGTGACCGAGACGTAGTGGTCGCGCAGGGCGGTGATGTCGCTACCTTCCGGCGCCTCGATCGGCGAGCGGCCGAAACGGATCCAGAAATAAGGAATGCCGCGCCCGTCCTTGCGCTCCTCCACGAACAGACCGTGCAGCAGCTTGCCCTGATGGGTCACCACGGCACCCCTGACCTCGTCGGCCGGGCACTGCGGGAAATTCACGTTCAAAAAGGTTCCGGGGTCCATGTCGACCGCGATCAGCTTTTTCAGAAGGTCCGGCGCAAGGGTTTCGACGACCTCCCACGGGACGACGCGGCGATGGTCCTCGAAATTATAAGCCTGGGACAACGCAATCGAGCGTATGCCGAGCAGCGTTCCCTCCATCGCGCCGGCCACGGTGCCCGAATACGTCACGTCATCGGCGAGGTTCTGGCCGGAATTGACGCCGGAGAGCACCAGATCGGGCTTTTCCGGCATCACATGGGTCGCGGCCATGATCACGCAATCGGTTGGCGTCCCGCGCAAGGCGAAACGCTTTTCGCCGACCTCGCGCAGGCGAAGCGGATCGTTCAGGGTCAGCGAATGGGCGAGCCCGCTCTGGTCCGTCTCGGGAGCGACCACCCAGACGTCGTCCGACAGGGTTGCGGCGATGCGCTCGAGAACCGCGAGGCCCTCGGCATGAATACCGTCATCATTGGTAATCAGGATGCGCATCGTATTCCCTTCATGCTGGTTCAGACGCCGATGACCTCAAGCCCGCCCATGTAGGGCTTTAGTGCGTCCGGCACGCGAATCGAACCATCCGCATTCTGGTAGTTCTCCATGACGGCAATGAGGGCACGGCCGACAGCTACGCCGGAGCCGTTCAGCGTGTGGACAAAGCGCGTGTCCTTCTCGCCCTCGGCGCGATAGCGCGCATTCATGCGCCGCGCCTGGAAGTCGCCGCAGACCGAACAGGACGAGATTTCGCGATAAGCGTCCTGTCCGGGAAGCCAGACCTCGATGTCATAGGTCTTGCGCGCGCCGAAGCCCATGTCGCCCGAGCACAGAACAACGGTGCGGAAATGCAGGCCGAGCTTTTCGAGGATCGTCTCGGCGCATTTCGTCATGCGTTCATGCTCATCGATCGACGTGTCGGCAGCGGTGATCGAAACGAGCTCGACCTTATAGAACTGGTGTTGGCGCAAATAGCCGCGCGTATCCCGCCCTGCAGAGCCAGCCTCCGAGCGGAAACAGGGAGTCAGGGCCGTGTAGCGGCGCGGCAGCGTCGCGGCGTCGACGATTTCCTCGCGCACGAGGTTGGTGAGCGACACCTCGGCGGTTGGGATCAGCCAAAAACCTTCCCGGGTCTGGAACAGGTCTTCGGAAAACTTCGGCAACTGACCGGTGCCATACATCGCATCGTCGCGCACCAGCAGCGGAACGTTGACTTCGGTGTAGCCATGCTCCTGCGTGTGCATATCCAGCATGAACTGGCCGAGCGCGCGCTCCAGCCGCGCGATACCGCCCTGGACGACAGTGAAGCGCGAGCCAGACAACTTGGCCGCCGTTTCGAAATCCATCTGGCCGAGCGCTTCGCCGAGTTCGAAATGCTCTTTCGGCGTGAAGTCGAAATCCGGCTTCTGTCCGCTCAGGCGGATTTCAACATTGTCGTTCTCGTCCGCGCCGACAGGAACATCGTCCAGCGGCACATTCGGAATGCGAGAGAGCGCATCATTGAGCTTCGCTGTCAACTCGCGCTCGGTTTCCTCACCCGACTGGATGAAGGACTTGATTTCGGCGACTTCCGCCTTCAGCGCGTCGGCCTTGTCGGTGTCCTTGGCCGCCATCGCGGCGCCGATCTCCTTGGAGGCGGCGTTGCGGCGTTGCTGCGCTTCCTGGAGCCTGGTGATATGCGCCCGGCGCATCTCGTCCAGTTCGATCAGGGCGGCGCTTTCAGGGGCGGCGCCACGTTTTTTCAGCGCTTCGTCCAGCGCCTGCGGATTGTCACGGATCCAGCGGATATCGAGCATGACTCACGTCCTGTGAGAAAAGGGAATTCGGAAAACGGGTGGGGTGTCGCCTAGAAGCCGGCAACGGTCAAGAGCAGCGCGCGCCGCGCCGCCCTCAGGACGACTTGGAATCCGAGTCCGAATCCTGCTCGTCGTCGCTTTCACTCGCCGCCGTTTCCTCGCCATCGCCGCTATCATCGCCGTCCGCGGCTGCTTGCGCTTCGCGTTTCTGTCTCTCGACATAGCGGGCCGAGATGATCGATATCTCGTAGAGAAGGATCGTCGGCACCGCGAGGCCAATCTGGGTTAGCGGATCTGGCGGCGTCAGGATTGCGGCGGCGACGAAGGCGAAGACGATGGCGTATTTGCGCTTGTCGGCCAGCCCCTCTGTCGTCACCAATCCGGCGCGGGCGAGAAGCGTGATCGCGACGGGCAGCTGGAACACCAGCCCGAACGCGAAGATCAGCGTCATGATCAGACTGAGATATTCGGAAACCTTCGGCAGATGCTGGATCGATGCCATCCCCTCGCCGCCCGTCTGTTCCATGGACAGGAAGAACCACATGGCCATCGGAATGACCATGAAATAGACGAGGCACGAACCGAGAAGGAAAAGGACCGGTGTGGCGATCAAATACGGCAGGAAAGCCTGCCTCTCGTTCGAGTACAGGCCCGGAGCGATGAATCGGTAGATCTGCGAAGCGATGATCGGGAACGCCAGGATCATGCCGCCGAAAGCGGCGATCTTGATGCGCGTAAAGAAGAACTCCTGCGGCGCGGTGTAAATGAACCGAACCTGGTCCTCCGGCAGATTTTGCCATTTGACGGCCCACTGGAAGGGCACGACGAGCAGATTGAAAATCTGAGCCGAGAAGGCGTAGCAGAGGATGAACGCTACAAAAAACGCAGCCACGCTCCACATCAGACGAGTGCGTAACTCGATGAGATGGGACATCAGCGGCGCGGCCGATGCTTCCATCGCCTGTTCTTCGTTGGAGCGGTTGCTCACGATTGATCCTTAGCGGCTGTCTTTGTGGTCTTGGTCGCAGCCTTCGGCTTCGCGGCGGCCTTGGCTTGCCCGGTCGGTGTCCGTGATTTGGACGCACTGGCAGAGCTTGTTTTCGCGGCAGCAGTCTTGGGCTTTGGTGACGCAGTCTTCGGCTTCGCGGTGGAGGTCTTGGGCTTCGCGGTAGAAGCCTTGGCCGCCGCGGTTTTCGTCGAAGCGGTCTTGGCGGGAGCTTTTGCCGCCGCGGCTTTCCTCGTTGAAGCCGACTTGTTGGCCGGCTTGGCCGCTGCCTTGGGCTTAGCGGTTGGCTTTCCCGTCACCTTGGCTGTGGCTGCCGGCTTCAGGTCATCGGCCCATTCGGAAGCGGCCTCGATCGCCTTGGCGCTATCGGCGGAAACCGCCGGCTTGGTCGTATCGGGCTTATTCTTCTCAGCTTCAGACTTACCGCTGTCGGGCTTATCGGACTTCTTTATCTCCGAGGCCGCCTTCTTCAACTCTCCGCTGATGTCCTGACCGACCTTGCCGAGCGGGCTGAGGGTATCCTTGATCTGACGACGCGGGTCGAGCCCTTTCAGATCGTTGGCGATCTGACGTACATCGTCCAGTTCCGCCTCTTTCAACGCATCGTCGAACTGACGCCGAAAGTCCCCCGCCATCTTGCGCAGGCTACTGGTCGTTTTGCCGAAAGTTCGAAGCATCTTCGGCAGATCCTTCGGGCCGACGATGACGATCAGCACGATGGCTATGACGAGCAGTTCACTCCAGCCGAAATCCGGCAACATGGCGGCAATCCATCCGCACCACGGCGAAGCCGGCAGAACCGGCCGGGCTCATGGCGCTTAAAGGCTGATCAGCTTTTTTTCTTCGCGGTGGCTGCGGTGTCGACAGCCTCTTCGGGCTTGTGTTCGACCGTTTTCGCCCCGTCTTCCTTCGCATCGGAATCGTCGGAGAGACCGCTGCGGAAATTTTTGATTCCCTTGGCAACATCACCCATCAGCTCTGGAATCTTGCCGCGACCGAAAAGCAGCAACACGATTACCAGTACGATGAGCCACTGCCACCATCCAAACACACCCATGAGAATGAACTCCTCGAACCTCTGTTGTTGCCTGACACTTAGGCGTTTTCGTTTTCAGTTTCAAACAGCATTATGTCCCCCGGACGCACATAAATGGTCACATCCCTAATGCCGGGTGGCAATTCGTCCGCGCGAATACGCGCCCTGACCACCTCGTCGGCCCCGGGGACGGCCAAAACAAGGCTCTCGGTGACACCGAGGAAGCGACGGCTGACGATGCGCCCTGGTATCCCGGCCGCCATATCGGATCGATCGGGCGGGCGCACATCGACCCCGACCGTACGCACGGCAACGGTCACCGGCTCGCCCTCCGCGCCCCGTTCGCAGGCAAAGGATCCGAGCGGCGTGTCCGCTCGGCCGTTTCGACGCACCGAGGAAAACAGGTTCAGTTCGGCAAAGAAGCCCGCGACGAAGAGGTTGCGCGGCGCATGGTAGATCTCCTGCGCGGTGCCGGCCTGGACGATTTCGCCCTTGTCGAGAAGCGCGATCCTGTCACCCATCCGCATCGCTTCCTCTGCATCATGCGTCACCACGATCGCCGTCGCACGCGTTTCGCGCAGGATCGCCAGCGTCTCCGCGCGGACACTGTCCTTCAGACGCGTGTCGAGGCCGGAGAACGGTTCATCCATCAGTATGACGGATGGCCGCGGCGCCAACGCCCTCGCCAGCGCCACCCGCTGCTGTTCGCCGCCTGACAGAACGTGCGGATAGGAATTGAGATGATGTTCGAGGCCGACGCGCCGGATGGCAGCCAGTGCCTCGCGGTTCGTGTCGGCAACGCTCATCTTGCGGAGCCCGAACTTGACGTTGTCGAGGATGGTCATGTGCGGGAAGAGCGCGAAATCCTGAAACATAAGGCCGACCGAGCGCCTTTCCGGCGGCGTGAATACGGTGTCGCTCGCGATCTCCCGGCCGTTCGTGAGAACCCGTCCGGAGGATTGGTGTTCAAGCCCAGCGGCAAGCCGCAACAGCGATGTCTTGCCGGAACCGGATGGACCGAGAAGGCAGAGGATCTCTCCCGGACTCGCCTTCAGCGAGATGCCTTTCAACGTGTGGACGTCACCGTAATAAAGATGAATGTCCTCGAACGACAGTTCCGCCGCGAAGGTAACGCCCGTGCGCTGATGGGAGTTCTGTGGATTTTGAACCATCGGGTGCGATCGAGGGTGAAAAGGATCGGACGGCGAACGCCCGATCCGTCTCAATCATCGCCGCCCTTGGGTGTCAACAGACCGAGTTCCTCCAAATCGATGTCGGTGAGCTCTTCTTCTTCCTCGGTCAGTTCGTCGGGATCGACGGACGGAAGCGGCATGGAGAAGCCGGCCGGCATGCGCGAGGACAATAGCCCAGCCCCCTTCAATTCCTCCATACCGGGAAGATCGCGGATCTCCGACAGGCCGAAATGATCGAGAAATTCGGCGGTCGTGCCATAGGTGACGGGGCGCCCCGGCGTCTTGCGCCGACCGCGCATCTTCACCCAGCCGGTCTCCATCAATACGTCGATCGTGCCCTTCGATGTCTCGACGCCGCGGATATCCTCCATCTCCGCGCGGGTGATCGGCTGGTGGTAGGCGATGATCGCTAGCACTTCGAGCGCGGCGCGCGACAGCTTTCGCTGCTGCACCTCTTCGCGCTGCATCAGGAAGCCGAGATCGCCGGCAGTGCGGAACGCCCAGGCATTCTCGATGCGCACGAGATTGACGCCGCGCTTGTCGTAGAAGTCCCGCAATTCCTCCATCAGCGCGCGCACGTCGACCCCATCCGGCAGACGAGCGGCGAGCGCCTTCTCGCTGACAGGTTCGCTCGACGCGAACACCAGCGCTTCCGCCATGCGCATGGCCTCTGCTTCCATCAGCCGGGCGGCCGGATTGTCCGCCGCGATGTCGACATAGGTGTCGCCGACGGGGTCGGGCCGGTCCTCGAAATAGCCGCCCAGGGCTTCGGCGCCGCCGGTTTCGTCGATCGTGTCTGTCATTGCTCCGTCCCTGCCACGGGCACATCCCGCATGTAGAGTGTCGAAAAAGGCGCGTCCTGGCGGATCTCGACCACCCTTTCGCGCACCAGTTCAAGACTTGCCGCGAAAGCGCTCGCGATCGCCGTGCGCCGCAACTGCGGCGTAGGCGCATAGGCCGCGATGTAACTGTCGAGCGCTGTCCAGTCGCTCATATCCCCGACAAGCTTGCGCAAAAGCTCGCGCGCCTCGGTGAGCGACCAGACGGCGCGTTTGGCGATTTCGACATGGTCGATCGCAACGCGTTGGCGCTGCTGGGCATAGGCCGTGAGAAGATCGTAAAGAGAGGCGTGATATTCGGACTTCTTGTCGACGATCACCATCTCCGGCATGCCCCGCGCGAAAACATCGCGCCCCAGCCGGTTGCGGTTGATCAGCCGCGCCGCCGCGTCGCGCATTGCCTCCAGCCGTTTCAGCCGGAATTGCAGGATCGCCGCCATCTCCTCGCCGGTCTGCTCGCCCTCGACCTTTGGCTCCGGGATCAGGAGCTTCGATTTCAGGAAGGCAAGCCACGCCGCCATGACCAGATAGTCGGCGGCCAGCTCAAGCCGCAGCGCCCGCGCCCGTTCGATGAAGACGAGATATTGGCGCGCCAGCTCGAGGACGGAGATCTGCGTCAGGTCGACCTTCTGGTTGCGCGCAAGATGCAGCAACAGATCCAGTGGCCCCTCGAAGCCTTCGACATCGACAACCAGCTCCGGTTCGGACGTCGTGCGCTCCGGCCCATTGTCCTGCCAGACGGCTTCCATCGGCGCGGGTTTCGCCGCGCCGCCCTTTCCGCCTGCCTGCTGCTCCGTCGCGCCCAAGGGCTCCGCTCCATCTGCGCCGTGTATTCGGCGCGTTCGGATGCCGCCCTATTCAGACGACAGCCGTAAAAAATCCGTTCAATTCGTCCCGCAAACCGGCGACATGGGCCGTATCGTCGAGCCGTCCGTCATGGTCGTCGAGCCGCTTCAGCGCCTTCTCGGCCCGGTCCAGCGCCCTGCCCCGAAGGATTGGCGTGTTCGCGGCGACGGCCAGCATCTCGTCCATGACACCGTTGCAATGTAGGACAACATCGAGGCCCGCGCCAAAGATGCTTTCGGTCCGCGCAGCGAAATCCCCAGAAAGTGCATTCATCGAGACATCGTCGCTCATCAACAGGCCGTCGAAGCCCAGTTCGCCGCGAATGATGTCCTGAACGACCACATGTGATGTGGTCGCGGGACGTTTCGGGTCGATCGCGGTGTAGACGACATGCGCCGTCATCGCCATCGGCATGCCCGAAAGGGCCGCAAATGGCGGGAAGTCGTGGCGGCGCAGCTCCTCCAGAGGCGTATCGACAACCGGCAGCGCCTTGTGGCTGTCGGAGAAAGCCCGTCCATGGCCCGGGATATGCTTGATCACGGGCAGAACGCCGCCTTCGAGGAGCCCTTCGGCGGCCTCGCGGCCAAGCAAGGTCACGGTTTCCGGGTCGTTGCCATAGGCCCTGTCGCCGATCACGTCATGGGCGCCTTGGACGGGTACGTCGAGCACCGGCAGGCAATCGGCATTGATGCCGAGCGGGCGAAGATCGGCGGCATGCAGGCGCGACATGAGCCGGGCGGCCCTGAGCCCCGCCGCCGGATCGCGCCTGTAGAGGTTTCCGATGGCCGCGCCAGGCGGATAGGATTGCGCGATCGGTTCGCGAATGCGCTGCACCCGCCCGCCTTCCTGATCGATGAAAACCGGTGCATCGTCGCGCCCGGTCAGCAAACGGAAATGCGCGGTGAGCATCCGGATTTCCTCGACCAGTCCGATATTGCGCGCGAAAAGGATCAGCCCCCAGGGGTTCTCGCGTTCGATGAACGCGATTTCATCCTGAGTGAGCATCTTGCCGGCGCAGCCGACGATCATCGCTTTTGATTCGGTCATGCCGAATCATAGGCTGTTTCGGCCGAAACAAAAAAGGGCGGCCCGAGGACCGCCCTTCGACAAGAAGGTCTTTATCTTACCGGGTGACGAAGCAGCTGCCGCCGGCCCGTTTCAGGGACTCGCAGAGCGCAACGGCATCGTCGCGGCCGGATGCCGCGACGCGAACACGGTGGAACGTGCCGCGCCCCTCGATCTCGGCCTGCTGGATCGAAATCGCGCGACCGCCGAGGAGGTTGCCGAAGCGCCGCGACAGATCGGTCGCCGACTGTTGCGCGAGCGCCGCGGAAGGCTGAGACGAAATCTGCACCATGTAGCCGCCGGGAACCGCCGGCTGGGTCTGGGTGGCGGGAGCCGGCGCCGGCTGCGAGGCGACCTGAACCGGCTGATTTACCGGACGTTCCGGAATGGCGGCCGGGGTCGGTATGTTGCGCGATGCGGTCTGGGCCGGCTCGGAAGCGGCGGACGTTTCCGGCTCGGACACCGACGCCATCTGCTGGAGAGCCTCCGCATCGTCGCCTTGTGTAGCCGGCGCCTGCGTTTCAGCCGCGGCCGGGCGGGTAGCTTCCGGCTCCGTCACGGCAGCTTCGGCCGTTTGCGGTGCCGGTTCCGGCTGCGCCGTCGCGGTAGCGGCAGGGGTGGGTACGAAGGAACCGTCGGGTTTCACGATGACGGTGCGCACGCGACGCGGCGGCAGCAATGCCTGCCCGTCATCCCCCGCGGCACTCATGCCGTCGGAAGAAGCGGCTTCCGGCATCAGCCGGTCTTCGACCTTCGCGGTCTCGGTGACTCCGCTCGGCAGCACTGTCGAGCCGCCATTCAGGTCGATGGGTTCTTCCGACGTCGAAACCAGCGTGTCCTGGGTCGGTGCGGTTTCGCCGTTGCCGTCGACTTCGCCGTAAACAGCGCGGTCCTGGTTCGGGACTTCCCTGCCGCCCGGATCCTCCGGAACGATCTTGACCGGATCCGGATCCGCCTTGACCAGAACCGGGCCGCCATCGTCGCCGACATCACTGCCCATCAGGGCGAAAGCGCCAAACGCTCCGAGAATGGCAATGCCGCCGACAATGGCGGCGATCATCATGCCGCGGCCGGAACGCTGGTGATCGACCGGTTGCGGAGCGATGACAGGCTCGTCAAATTCGTCATCGAAGCCATCGAACTCGTCTTCATCCGCGTTGCGCGCCTCGAGGTCATGAGCCACATAGTCCATGTCGCGCGCGAGTTCGTTCTCGATCGCGTCGAGATCGTAGTTGGCAGCCGGTATGGCGGCGGCCGCAGCGCTGAAGCGCGGCGCGGTATCGTCTTCATACTGGTCGTATCCTGTCAGCGCCGCGTCGAGTTCGCGTTCGATATCGTTCGGCTCCGATCGAACCGATTCCTCCGCCTGCTGTGGCAGATCGAGCGGCGGCATTGCCTCCATATCGCTTGCGGACAGATCGGCCGTTTCCAGGACCGGCGGCATGGTCGAGCGCGCGGCCGAAGCAATCTCGCTCGCCGCAATCTCGATATCTGTGACCGCCGCATCCTCGTCAGCGTCGGCGGCTGTCTCGTAGGTGCGATCCAGATCGAGTTCGTCCTCGATCGAGAAGTCTGCCGAGGCATCATCCTGCGCGTCCACATCTTCGTGGGACATCTCATCGAGCGAGATCGAGAGCCCCTCGCTCAACTCGCTCTCAAAAGCGTCGAGAAGCGCGCTGTCCTCATCCGGTGCAAGTTCGAGCGACGGCTCGCTCTCGGCCGCCGGCTCATCGACGGCTTCGTACCGCGCCTCGGAAAACGGTTCCCGGACCGGCTCCGGCACATCGAACCAGAGCGGCTGCGGCGCGGCGGTTGGCGTTTCGGCGACAGCCTCCGGCTGCGCGTCCTCGACATCCATTTCCGAGACATAGTCGTCGAAATCCGGTTGCTCGACAGCCGCCGGTTCATCCACAACTATTTGCTCGACCGGGGCCGGTTCTTCCGCCCACGGCGCCTTGGCCTTCTCGCCAATGCTGCCCAATAGATCCAGAAGTTCGTCTTCAAGCGAATCGGCTGACGGCTCCGGAGCAGGCTCCGGCTCGGGTTCAAAGCGGGGTGCTTCGGCGAAAACCGCTTTCGGCTCCATAGGGGGTTCGAAGTCCGGCTGCGAGAGTTCGGCCTCCATCAGGTCGGAATGATCCATCTCGAAAGTGTCGACAACAGGCTCGGGAGCCGCCGGCTTGGACATGGCGGGTTCGGGCATCTTGAACACGCCGCCGAAGTCCCGTTCGAACTCGCTGTCGAAATCAAGCGGGTCGGAAGAGCGCGACGGTTGCGGCGCAGTCGCCGCCTCTACCGGCTCCGGCTCTGAATAGCCTTGATAATCAGAGACTTCCGCAGCTGTTCTGCCGGATACGGGGAAGTTATCGAGTTCGCGCAGCAATTCCTGCTCAAGATCGACAGTATCGTCGTGCGCCTGACGCGGATGCTCAGGTTCCGCCGGTCGCGAAAAACCGATGATCTGCGACAGTTCATAGAGCGGGTCGTCCCGCGCTATGTCGCCAAACTCGTTGTCTTTGACGTCCAACTTTCGATTGGTTGCGTCCGTCATGCCACTACCCCGTACACCTTACCCAGAGGACGCCATGCCCCCAGAATACGCTCATTGCCAGCGCAATATGGGCAAAAGGTGACAGGGTTTTATCGCATTTCCGCAGGTGAATCAGCCCCGACAATCGACAGGCCGGACCGCAGAACGTTAAGGACGCCCTGCACCAGACCCAGTCTGGCACGGGTCAATTGTGGATTGTTAACCTTAACAAAGCGTAAGGAGTCGTCGTCTGTTCCCCTGTTCCAGTGTCCATGCAGGGCACTGGCGAGGTCATAAAGGTAGAACGCAATACGGTGTGGCTCATGCGCCTGAGCGGCCGCCTCGATGACACGCGGATATTCCGCGAGCTTACGGATCAACGCGATCTCGGTCTCGTCGGTCAGGAGATCGAGAGCGGATGTATCCGCCTCGACGGGCTCGCCGAACTGTTCTGCGGCCTGCCGGAACACGGAATGGCAGCGTGCGCTCGCATACTGGACATAAAAGACCGGATTGTCTTTCGACTGCTCCGTCACCTTGGCAAAGTCGAAGTCGAGCGGCTCCAGATTCTTGCGGTACAGCATCATGAATCGAACAGGATCGCGACCAACCTCATCGACCACGTCGCGGAGCGTCACGAACTGCCCTGACCGCTTCGACATGCGAACCGGCTCGCCATTGCGGTAGAGCTTGACCAGTTGGCAGAGCAAAACCGTCAGCTTGGCCTTGCCGCCGGAGACGGCGCGCGCCAGCGCTTCAAGACGCTTCACATAGCCGCCATGGTCAGCGCCGAGGACATAGATCATCTCCTCGAAACCGCGCTTGTACTTGTCCATGAAGTAAGCGACGTCGGCGGCGAAATAGGTATATGACCCGTCCGACTTGACCAGCGGCCGATCGATATCGTCGCCGACGGCGGTTGAGCGGAACAGGGTCTGCTCGCGATCCTCCCAGTCGTCGGGAAGCTGGCCCTTCGGCGGCGGCAGCTTGCCTTTGTAGACATGGCCGTTCATCGTCAACTCGTTGATCGCGGTGCGGATGCGCTTTGCACCGTCCGCATGCAGATCCCGTTCCGAAAAGAAGACGTCGTGATGGATGTTGAGCGCCGAGAGGTCGTCGCGGATCATCGCCATCATCGTCTCGATCGCCCGGTCCTTCACGATCGCCAATGCCTCGTCGTCAGGCATCTGCAGGAGGTCGCGGCCATATTCCTCTGCAAGAGCCTCGCCGACCGGCACGAGATAATCGCCCGGATAGAGACCTTCGGGGATTTCGCCGATCTGGTCGCCAAGGGCCTCGCGATAACGCAGCAACACCGACCGGGCGAGCACGTCGATCTGCACGCCGGCGTCGTTGATGTAATATTCCTTGGTCACGTCATAGCCGGCGAAAGCCAGCAGGTTGGCCAGCGCATCGCCAACGACAGCGCCACGGCAATGACCGACATGCATCGGTCCCGTCGGGTTGGCGGAGACATACTCGACATTGATCTTGCGGCCGCCGCCCAGATCGGAACTTCCATAGCCGGCCTCCTGATCGAGAACCGTTTTTAGCTGCTTGCGCCAGAAGCCGTCGGCCAGTTTCAGGTTCACGAAGCCCGGGCCGGCAATGCCGGAGGTCTCCACGTCGCTGTCCTCTCCGAGCTTTTCGGCGATCTTCTCGGCGAGGTCGCGCGGCGCCATGCCCGCCTGTTTGGCTAGAACGAGCGCCGCATTGGTTGCGATGTCGCCATGCGAGGCGTCGCGCGGCGGTTCGATCCCGAGTTTTGCAAAATCCAGCGCACCGCCGTCCTTCGCTTCCACGCCCAGCGCTTCCACGGCCTTGACGACCCGATGCCGAAACTCGGTGAAGATGTTCATTGTCACTGTCCTGGATGATGTTGCCGACCCGCCGGGCGGATCGTGCGGGCGTCGCTAAAGCAATTCGGGTGTGCGGTCAAACAGCCGCCGATGTTCGGCCTGGGCGAATGTGTCGGTCATGCCGGCCAGATAGTCGGCGACGCGACGTGCTAGCGCCGGCTCATCGAGTTGGGGCAGTTGCGCAGCCCAGATGCCGCCCATCCGCTCCGGTTGCGCCATGAAAGCCGCAAACAGGTCCCGCACGATATCCTCAGCTTGCGCGCGCACCCGCATGACGCTCGGATGTCGGTACATGTTCGCGAACATGAAGGATTTGAGTTCCTTCTCAAGCGCGGCCATCTCCGGCGAGAAGGTGGCCAGCGTTCGCCCGGCGCCATAGACGTCCTGCACGCTGGCGGGCCTGATCGCCTCGAGGTTGAGCCTTGTCTGACCGATCACATCCTCGACCATGCGGGTTATCAGACGCCGCGTCGTCTCGTGACCGCGCCTGTTTTCGTCGAGACCCGGATAGCGGCTGTCGACCTCCTCCAGGATCTCGCGCGGCAGCGCCCCCTCGCGCAGCATGTCGAAGGTCAGCAGGCCGGCCCGCAGGCCATCGTCGATATCGTGGGTGTTGTAGGCGATGTCGTCGGAGATCGCCGCCAATTGCGCTTCCAGCCCGGCATATCTGTCAATCTCCAGATCGTGAAGTGCGCAATAATTGAGGATCGTGCCTGGAACCGGACCATGGGTCCCCTGTCCTGTCGCCGCATCGAGCAACGGCCCGTTGTGCTTGACGAGCCCTTCCAGCGTTTCCCAGGTCAGGTTCAGCCCGTCGAATTCGGCGTAACGACGTTCAAGTTTCGTCACGACGCGCAGCGCCTGCGCATTGTGGTCGAAGCCTCCGAACCCGCCCATGCACTCGTCCAGCACATCTTCGCCGGTATGGCCAAACGGCGTGTGGCCGAAATCATGTACAAGCGCCACAGCCTCCGCGAGATCCTCGTCGAGGCGGAATGCCCGGGCGAGAGCCCGCGCGATCTGCGAAACCTCGATCGTGTGCGTCAGACGCGTGCGATAGTGATCGCCCTCATGGCTGAAGAAGACCTGCGTCTTGTGTTTCAGCCGCCGGAAAGCCGTGGAGTGAATGATCCTGTCTCGGTCGCGCTGGAATTCGGTGCGGGTGCGGCTGCGGGATTCGTCGTAAAAACGGCCACGGCTTCGCGCCGGATCGGTCGCGAAGACTGCCCGTTCCCCGAGCCCGAACCCGATCCCCTGCAAGGTTTCGTCTGAAACCGGCCGCATGTTTGCCCCTTCTCATCCCGCTATTGACGCTGACTGCGCCGCTTCATACCTATTGTTGCAAAGCTTGAACACAGTATGATCCGCCTTGCCCGAGGACCAGAAATCATGACCGCGCATCCAACTATGGCCGGAAAAGATGTCACCGTGACGGACGCCTGTGCGGCACGGGTCTCGAAGATCGTCGCAAACGAAGCCGAGAACAAAGCACTGCGCATTTCGGTGGAAGGCGGCGGCTGCTCGGGGTTTTCCTACAAGTTCGATCTGGTTCCCTCCGCGCAGGACGATGACATCGTCATCGAGAAGAATGGCGCGACGATCCTCATCGACGAGTTGTCGATGGTCTATATGGCGGGGTCGGAAATCGATTTTGTCGACGACCTGATCGGCCAGTCCTTCCAGATCAGGAACCCGAACGCGGTCGCCAGCTGCGGTTGCGGGACATCCTTCTCAATTTAGGTTCCGAATAGAAAACGGCCCGTTTCGCAACGGGCCGCCGTTTTGTCGTCAGGCCGCTTCGGCAGAAGCCTGTGTCGGCGCCGGCTTCGCGGGTTGATCCGGAATCACCAGCGATAGAATGATCGCCGTCAGACCACTGAGCGTGATCGGTGTCGCAACGACACGTTGCAGCATATCCGGCAATTGCTTGATCGCGTCCGGCACCAGCGTGACTCCGAGACCGAGACCGAACGAAACCGCCATGATGTAGATCTTGCGCCGGTCGATCTCCTGCGAGGCGAGAATGCGAATGCCGGCCACTGCGATGGAGCCGAATAGCACCAGGGTCGCGCCGCCGAGCACCGATTTCGGAATGAGCAGGAAGATCCCGCCGATGATCGGAAAGAATCCAAGCACGACGAGAATGCCGGCAATGTAATAGCCGACATGCCGGCTCGCCACGCCGGTCATCTGGATAACGCCGTTGTTCTGGCTGAAGGTCGTGTTCGGGAACGTGTTGAAGATCGCGGCAATGCCGGAATTGACGCCGTCGGCCATCACGCCGCCCTTGATGCGGCCCATATAGACCTCGCCCTCGACAGGCTCGCCCGAGATAACCGAGTTCGCCGTGAGATCGCCCGTCGTTTCGATCGCGGTGATCAGATAGATGAAGGCGATCGGGATGAAGAGCGCGAAATCGAACGCGAACCCGAATTTGAACGGGATCGGGACCGCGAAGAAGGGTTGTGAGCCGAAAGACGAGAAATTCACCTGCCCGAGGATGGCCGCGAGGATGAAGCCGGCCACGAGGCCGATCATGATGGCCGAGATCCGGATCATCGGATTCTGCATGAAGGTCATCAGGAGAATGACCGCCACCACGAAAATGCCAAGCGCAAGATTAAGCGGGCTGCCGAAGGATTCGCCCGCTCCGACGCCTCCTGCGAAATCGGTAAAGCCGACCTTGACCAGGCTGAGACCGATGACCGTGATCACGATGCCGGTGACCGTCGGGGTGATGATGCGGTCCATCCGGTCGATGAACTGGCTGAGGATGATCTCGACCAGACAGCCGACAAGACAAAGACCGAAAATCATCGCCAGGATGTCTTCGGGCGTGCCGCCCCTGCCCTTCACCGCGAAACCGGCCGCGAGGATGGCGCCCAGGAACGCAAAGCTGGTGCCCTGCAGGCTGAGCAGGCCCGAGCCGACCGGCCCGATCCGGCGGCACTGGATGAATGTCGCGACGCCTGAGACGAACAGCGACATGGCTATGAGATATGGAACATGCTCGCCGAGCCCCAAAACACCGCCGATCACTAGCGTCGGCGTGACAATACCGACGATGCTGGCAAGTATATGCTGCGCGGCGGCAAGTAGCGACGGAAGCGGCGGCGGCGTGTCCGCCAGTCTATAGACAAGTGAACCGTCTGTTTTTGCCTGATTATTAGCCATTTTTCCCCACATTGCTCGTTGAAGCGCCGAAATCGGCGCACTTGTCCCCCACCGGAGAAAGCAGCATGATTCGTGCCAATTGCGATCCGCAGGGCGGCGGCGGCTTTACGCGGTCGCCGGGCGGCGATACGAACAATCAACATGTGCAGGAATCGGAGCCCCTTCCCGTGAAAATCGCCACCTGGAACATCAACGGCGTCAAGGCCCGCATCGAGACGGTGAAGAGCTGGCTGGAACAGGCCGCACCGGACATTGCCTGCCTTCAGGAGATCAAGTCGGTCGACGAAAATTTCCCGCGCGAGGTCTTCGAAGATCTCGGCTATCATGTCGAAACGCATGGCCAGAAGGGGTTCAACGGCGTCGCGATCCTGTCGAAACTCCCCTTCGACGAGGTCAATCGCGGCCTGCCGGGCGACGACGAAGACGTCCAGGCTCGATTCATCGAGGGTGTGTTCTCGGTCGAGAACGGAGTCCTGCGCGTCGTCTCGCTCTACCTGCCGAACGGAAACCCCGTCGACAGCGAGAAATATCCCTACAAGCTCGGTTGGATGGACCGGCTGCATGCATGGGCGGAAGAACGGCTTGCCTTGGAAGAGCCCCTCATTCTCGCCGGAGACTACAATGTCATTCCCCAGCCGGAGGATTGCCACGATCCGAAGGTCTGGGAAGGCGACGCGCTTTTCCTGCCGCAAACCCGCGCCGCGTTCCGCCGCCTCGTCAATCTCGGCTTCACCGAGGCTGTGCGGAGCGTCACCGAGGCGCCCGGCACCTACACGTTCTGGGATTATCAGGCCGGCGCCTGGCAGAAGAACAACGGCATCCGCATCGACCATCTGCTGATGTCGCCGGAGGCCGCGAACCGGCTGCGGTCGGCCGGGATCGACAAGCATGTGCGCGGATGGGAGAAACCGTCCGACCACGTCCCTGTAGCGATCGATTACGCCGCCTGAGCCGCCGGAATTTGCGGAACCTCGCGCTCGTGCTATGCTCGCGGCAGGAGGTACCGGCTCATGGTGCTACGTTCCGTCCTGTTTTCCACGGTCATCGTCGCAATGGCGGTCCTGGCGCATCCTGCCTTATCCGCGGATAATTGCAGTTGCCGCGGCAATGGCGAGGATATCCCGGAGGGTCAGACCGTCTGCCTCAAGACCGCGTCGGGCGTGAAGCTGGCGCGATGCGAACGCGTCCTCAACAACACGTCGTGGAAAATCCTCGACAAGGACTGCCCGACCGCATCGCTGCCGCAAAGCGCCATTCTCCTGTTCGATCACGGATAGGCTGAATCAGTTCTTTCCCGCGAGCGCCATGGCTGTGCGACGATCAGCTTCTGAAGCGACTGCGAAGGCCTCTTCCTGCAATGCGCGGATCCAGTGAATATCCGGCTCATTCGCCTTGTCGAGAGCCTTGGTCATATAGGACAGGCCCTTCACCGTCTTGCCGGAGTCGAAGAGGATCTTGCCGAGCATCGCCTCGGAGCCGACATGTCCCTTGTGCGCCGCAAGATTAAACCAGCGCGCCGCCTGGACGGGATCCGCCGGGCCGCCCTCTCCGTTCATATACATGCGGCCAAGCTCGAACTGGGCGTCCGCGTCGCCAAACTGGCTGGCCGCCTGAAGATAAAGCTGACGCGCGCGCAGCGGATCGGGCGTGATTGGGGAATTGGGAATGCCGCGGCGCAGATAGGTGGCGAGTGACATCAGCGAATGCGCGATGAAGGTTTCGTCGCGCGTGCCGGGCGGCGCGCCTTCATTGACCAGCCCCTCATAGAGCCGGAACGCCTCGTAGTCGTCTTCCTTCACGCCGTCGCCGGACGCGTACATCGTCGCCAGCTTCCAGCGCGCGCCCGCATGCCCGTGTTCGGCGGCGTCGCGGTAAGCCTTGAGAGCTTCGTCCTTGCGGCCGCTCTTGTAGGCCGAGAAGCCGAAGCGGAACATCGCCCACGGCCCCTTCTGCTCGCCGTCGCCCGACTGAGCGAAAGCGGGAACGGACTGAGCCGCCGCCAGTCCAAGCGAAACGCCAAACACGGCCACCAGGGAGGCGGCGCGCAAGCGTTGCATATGGATTTTTCCGGACCCTGTCGTGGTCATGATACTCGTCTTACATCCCGGATGCCGGCGCACAATCGCACACCTTGTCATTCCGCCGGACCGCCTGGCTTGCTCGACTTATGAAGGAGAAAGCGGCGGCTCTACCGCTGCCCGAAACCCTTCCAGTCGCGACAAATCTGCCGTCCATGAATTCTGTCCCTTGTCCGCCCGAACCTGCCGCCTCGAACGGAACCACACTGCGATGCTCCCGGTTTATGGCGGCAAATGGGCACATGACGCTCCATGCGTTGTAGCGGCATTCTTACCGCAAAGGTGTTGCCAATTCGTCACAAAGAGGGCGTTTTCAGGGAAATGAGGAGGCGCGCAGCAAAGCCTTCGAGACGGGGGCGCAAAAGAAAAAACCCCGACGCGATGCGACGGGGTTTATGCATTTCGAATTAGTATCGAAAGGAAGTCAGAATTTCACAGAACCGGACAAAGAAAGGGCGTAGCCCCATTCCCCGGGAGAGGTCGCTGTGTAATCGTCGCCAAGGGTCTTGGCGGCCTCGGTGAAGTAGATTGCAGCACCGCCTGCGCTAATTGCGATATTGTCTTTTGCGTAGCGCACGCCGGTCGCGACGGTCCAGGTATCGCTGAGCGTGTCATATCCCGAAGTGACGCCCTTGTCCCACGTTACCGACACGGACCCACCAAACTCGTTGTTAAACTGATGGGCTATGCCGCCGGAAACCGTCCACCCGTCCTTGAAGAAGAAATCCGAGTCCGACCACTCGGCACCATCGATTTCCTCAACAACCACCAGCGATTGAAGCACACTCCAATCCGTCCACTTGATCGACCCGAACGCAAGCCATCCAGGCGCGATACCGGAGCGCAGGTTAATCTCAAGGCTTTGCGGAAGTGTCGCCTGGGCAGAAGCTCCGGCCGAAAACATCCCGACATAGGGGGTCGGATCCCATAATCGACCGGCCGCGATAGCGGCAAAGGGAACGTTGTTGTACATGCCGCTGGCATCGTGAACCGTCTGCGACCGGTAGATAACGGAAGCCCTCAAAGCGATTTCAGGAATCTCATAGGCCGCGCCGATCCGGAAGCCCCACGCTTCACTGGTCATGTTCAACGTGCTCTCACCGGGGGCCTGCCCGCCACCGGAAAGGGGCCCTACGCTGAAATCCTGGGCTTCAAAGTAATCGAGCGCTTCATAGAAAGCGCCGCCGATCAAGTACGCGGTACCTCGCCCGAGGTCGGCGCCGTAGGCACACGTCAGCCCATATTCATCGACCACGAAGTCGCGGGCCGCGGTATCAAACCGCAACAGCCCCTCGTAGGTAGACTTGGCTCCATAAGGTTGTGTGTACGAACCTACGCAGCTCAAGTCTCCAACCAGCTTGCCGCCAAAGGAGACATAAGGCACATAATAATCTTCGGCGAACGTCTGATCGGCCGACGCGCCAAGCGTACCCACGATATTCTCATAAGACCTTCCCGGTGACACAAAAGTCAGTCCGGAATAAAGCTCGAATCCGTCCGCGTAGAGACCATCCAAGTTCGCCGTGCCTCGGCTGAAGCCGCCCGCCAATGCAGAGCTGGAAATCAAGGTCGCGCCGATCAGGCCGATTATCGTTGTTTTGATGCCCCTGGGCATGAGTTCCTCCAAACCATGTCTGCTTATTCTTGTCGGAGCGTGTGCGACTTTTTCAAGCACAAAATGGCCAAAGAAACGCCACAATCGAACACGGCGACAGGCGCGGCCCCTCCCCGTTTCGGGCGAAGCCATCTTTTACGTTTACGTCAACGACAATTATGGGCCGAATTTTCAGAAAAATGCCCCTTTTCCCGAAATTTCAGGACTCCGGAACGAAAAACGGGCGCAAAGCGCCCGTTGTTGCATAAGTGACACATATCGCGCTTTTCTTGCCTATGCGCACCAGCCGCCGCCATTTCTCAGGCCAGGAAACTAGCCGATTTGCTCAATTCGGGTCAGCGCAGTCTTGAGCGAATCGCAGTCGCGCTGAGCATCCTCCAGCTTTTCGCGCTCGCCGGCGACGATCTCCGGCTTTGCATTGGCCAGAAATTTCTCGTTGCCCAGCTTCTTCTGAAGCTTTTCGATATCCACCTCGACCTTTCCGATGGCCTTGCCCAATCGGGCGCGCTCGGCATCGACATCGATCAAGCCGCCAAGCGGAAGACAAGCCGTCGCCTCGCCAAGGACGAGTTGCGCGGAGCCCTTCGGCACCTCGCTTTCGAGGAGAATGTCCTCGACACGGGCGAGCCGGCCGATAGCGGCGTCATGATCCAGCAGGCGCCGACAGGTCTCGGCGTTGGCGCCGACCATGACGAGCGGCACCATTGCCGAAGCGGGCACATTCATTTCAGACCGCACCGAACGGATCCCCGTCACGAGGTCGATCAGCCAGTTGATCTCCCCGGCAGCCTCCGCGTCCTCGAAGTCAGGGCGCGGCCACTCCGCGTGGCACAGCAGCGTGTCACGGCTCTCCGCCGTCAGCGCCCACAACTCCTCCGTCATGAAAGGCATGAAGGGGTGCAGGAGCTTGTAGACGCCATCCAGCACATGGGCGGCGCAGGCCTGCGCCTCCGACTTGGCTTCCTGGTCTTCGCCGTTGAACACCGGCTTCAGCAGTTCGAGATACCAGTCACAGAAGGTGTTCCATACGAAACGGTAGGCTGCTCCCGCCGCATCGTTGAAACGATATTGGTCTATACCATCCGCGACCTCGCGGGCCGTCCTGGTCAGTTCGGTCAGGATCCACCGGTTGATCTGCAGTTTCGCGTTTTCGGGCCTGAATTCGGGATCATGCGTAACGCCGTTCATTTCGGCAAAGCGGGTCGCGTTCCAGAGCTTGGTGCCGAAATTGCGGTAGCCGGCGATACGAGCCGGATCGAGTTTCACGTCCCTGCCCTGCGCGGCCATGATGGCGAGCGTAAAGCGCAACGCATCGGCGCCGTATTCGTCGATCAGCTCGAGTGGGTCGATGACGTTGCCCTTCGACTTCGACATCTTGGCGCCGAACTTGTCGCGCACCAGCGCGTGGACATAGACGGTCTCGAAGGGTTCAACTGGCGTGCCGGTCTCGTCCTTCATGAAATGAAGGCCCATCATCATCATCCGGGCGACCCAGAAGAAGATGATGTCGAAGCCGGTGACGAGGACATTGGTCGGATACCAGGTCGCGAGCGCCTCGGTCTGCTCGGGCCAGCCGAGCGTGGAGAACGGCCAGAGCGCCGAGGAGAACCAGGTGTCGAGCACATCCTCGTCGCGGATGAGTTCGACATCCTCGCCATAATGCGCGCGCGCAGCCGCTGCGGCTTCCTCCTGGCTCTTCTCGACAAAGACGGTACCGTCCGGACCGTACCAGGCCGGGATCTGGTGTCCCCACCAGAGCTGGCGCGACACACACCAGGGCTCGATATTCTCCATCCAGTTGAAATAGGTGTTTTCCCAGGTCTTTGGCACGAACTGGGTGCGCCCTTCCCGCACCGACGCAATGGCCGGAGCGGCCAGCGTTTTGGCGTCCGCGAACCACTGGTCGGTCAGCATCGGCTCGATGACGACATGCGACCGGTCGCCGAAGGGCTGCATGATCTTTTTCGCCTCGACGAACGGAACCGCGTTGCCTTCCTCGTCCGTAGTCATCACGGCAAGGCCGTCCGCATTGATGTCGGCGACAATCTTCCTGCGCGCTTCGAGGCGGTCGAGCCCGCGATAGGCTTCCGGCACAAGATTTATCGCATCGATCTCGGCTTCCGAAGGAAGTGTGTCCGACTTGACGATCTGCATCGCCTTTGCGGCTTCCTCGGCATAGGACGCGCCATCGCTGCGCATCGCCGCAGCTTCGTCCATCAGGCGATAGAGCGGAATATCGTTGCGCTTGGCGACCTGATAGTCGTTGAAGTCATGCGCGCCGGTAATCTTCACCGCGCCGGACCCGAACTCCGGATCCGGATAGTCGTCGGTAATGATCGGGATAAGGCGGCGATGCTCCTTCGGCCCGACCGGAATTTCGCACAGTTTTCCCACAATCGGCGCATAACGCTCGTCGGAGGGATGAACGGCGACTGCGCCGTCACCGAGCATGGTTTCCGGACGCGTCGTGGCGATGGAGATGTAGTCGCGCGTCTCGCGCAACGTCACGTTGCCGTCTTCGTCCTTCTCGACATATTCATAGGTTTCGCCGCCGGCCAGCGGATATTTGAAGTGCCACATGTGGCCGTCGACTTCCTTGTTCTCCACCTCGAGATCGGAAATCGCGGTTTCGAATTTCGGGTCCCAGTTGACCAGCCGCTTCCCGCGGTAGATCAGGCCTTCCTTGTAGAGCTTGACGAAGACCTCGAGCACGGCCGCCGACAGGCCGTCATCCATCGTGAAGCGTTCGCGCGACCAGTCGCAGGACGCCCCGAGGCGCTTCAACTGATTGAAGATAATGCCGCCGGATTCATTCTTCCAGCGCCAGACGCGTTCGATGAACTTGTCCCGACCCATCTGTCGGCGAGTCATGTTCTCGCCGCTCTCGGCCAGCTGACGCTCGACCACCATCTGCGTGGCGATGCCGGCATGGTCCATACCCGGTTGCCACAACACGTTCCTGCCGTTCATCCGCTGATAGCGGATCATGATGTCCTGCAGCGTGTTGTTGAGCGCATGGCCCATATGCAGCGATCCGGTCACATTCGGCGGCGGAATCACGATGCAATAGGGATCGGCGCCCTCCTTCGCTCCGGCACCGGCGGCGAAGGCGTTCGCGCCCTCCCAGATTTTGGCAATTCGGGGTTCGACGCTGGAAGCGTCAAAGGTCTTGTCGAGCATGTGGAAATGTCCGCGAGCGAAGTCGGTAATTCAGCCCCGGTGTAAATCCGAAGCGCGCGGTACTGTCAACAAAGGCGCTGCTCGAAGGGCCTCCGTCAGGCGCCGCGCGGGTCGCCTCGGGCGATGCGCTCGATCTCCGCACGGACAAGGCGCTCCACCAGTGACGGAAGATTGTTGTCGAGCCATTCCTGCAGCATCGGCCGAAGCATCTCCTCGGCCATCGAGTCCAGATCCGGCGCCTGACCGCGTGGCGCGAGGTCGGAAAGGCTGGCCAGCGACTGCGAGACGCTCTGTGACACCATATCCGAGACCAGCGCCGTGGAATGCCGCGTTGCCGCCGCCGGAGCGGCAGCCCGGGTCGGGTTCACCGTTTCACGCAGCAAATCGCCGACTTTCCGGAACGTGCCGACATCGTCCTCGCTGAAACGCCTGTCATATTTCGCCTGGCGATCGGCGAGCAGATCACGGTCGATGCCCGAAAACTCCTGGAGCAATGCCGCTTCGGCTTCCGAGATATCCGGTGTCTCCGACAGGTCGATGGACAGATCCACTTCGATATCCGCGTCATCGGCGCTCTTGAATGCTTCCTGATCGACGTCCTGTTCCGCATCCTGCGATACGGAGTCCGTCTCTGCCGGAATCGCCGACTCCGGTTCCGGATTCGCCTTGGCTGAGGCTATCTCGACAGCCTTGTTCTCCTCGGCCAGATAATCGCTAACGGCAGCGGCAATATCGAAATCGAGATTCTTATCAGTCGCAGAATGCCCCTGCGGCGCGGCATTGGCGGGTTCCGGGGCGCGTCGGGTCAGGGGCTGCTGCGGAAGAATGGAGGGCGGCGCGGCCGGGCGCTTGCCGACCGGGTCATTGGCCGGCGGCGGCGGAACGGTTTCGACGACTTCGGCGGCTTCCACCTTTTCCTCGACCGGCGGCTTCGCCTGGGCCTCGCCCGCATCGATGATCTTGCGGATCGATGCGAGGATTTCATCCATCGAGGGTTGTTCGCGAAGCGCGCTGCTTTGTGACATTTTCTTACCGTCGCCTGAGGCCCGCCGGTCCATCCGGCGAATCACCGGTAAAGCTTAGCGGATGATCCGACCGATGAGAATCGGGCCGCCCGCAACGGCCGGCTCCACCCACAGAAATGAGATGTTGTGATTGTTGTGGTGGTTAACGCCCGTCCGGCGTACGCAAACCGAACCACTTGTCCTTGACCGCGTTGTAGTGCTCCTTCGGGTCGTGGAGCGCCACTTGAAGGCCGAGATCCCTGGCAGTCAGCCGGCCGATCGCGGACAACAACGCATAGCTGGAGACGACGACGTCTCGCTCAGCCTGGGCAACAGCGATTTGAGCGTCAAGGACATTGGCTTGGCCATTCAGGACATCAAGCGTTGTACGCTGGCCGACGTCGCGTTCCTGCACGACGCCGTCGAGGGCCAGACGCGATGCCCGCAGCGTCTCGCGATTTGCCTTTACGGCCGAGCGAGATGCCTGCAGCTGCGTCCATGCCGAAGTCACGGCAGCTCGGACCTGGTCGCGGATAACGTCGACATCGATACGCGCCTGGCCGAGCTCTTCCTTCTTTTGGCGAACAGTCGCGCTCGCCTGCCCGCCCTGGTATATCGGTACCCGAAGCTGCGCGCCGACGGTGGCGGAGTTTCCAGTGTAAGAACCACCGCTCGCCGCGCGACTCGAGTAGCTTCGTTGCACTGTTGCAGAAAGGTTCACTTGGGGCAGGAAAGAGCCCTCCGCCGATTTCACACCGTAGACACTGGCATCGACAGCATATTGACTAGCCAGAATTGCCGGGTGATCGCGAAATGCGACCGCGAGCGCCTGATCGAGCGATCCGGGCACCCCTTTGGAAATAGCCGAAGCAGAATTCAAGTTGGACGGAGTGGTGCCTGTAAGCTGGCGATAGATCGCTTCGCTGGACAATGCTGCGGCGCGAGCGGCCTCAAGCTGCGCCTGTGCGCCGGCTCGGCTGGCGCGGGCCTGCTCGACATCGGTGCGGGTACCCTCGCCTACGTCGAAGCGAGCCGAAGCGGCGCGAACCTGCTCGTCAAGGAACGCGAGGTTGCGTTGGCGGAACACGGCAATGTCGCGGTTCTGCAGGACGTCCATATAGGCCTGCGCCGTATCGAAAAGCACGTTTTGTTCGGTATTGCGAAGGTTCTCGCGCTGCGCCGATAAGCCAGCCGAGGCAGCGCGGACATTATTTCGCGTTTGAAAACCGTCGAACAGGGACTGGTTGATCTCGATGCCAAAGCTGGCACCGGTCACTCCAGCACCCCCAAAACGCGAGTCATCGGAGGTATTGGAGATACCCGCGACTCCGGTCACCCGGGGCCTGTAGCCGGATTTCGCAAGCGCTACGTCCTCGTCCCTTACCCGGACACCGGCTCGCGCGGAGTTCAGTTCGGAGTTGTTCTCATAGGCTTTTGCAAGGGCGCCGAGTATAGTTTCCGCGCTGACGGGCTGTGAAAAGGCGGCAACGGAAGCAAAGGCGACAGCGGCGACTAGGGATCTACGCATCCGAACAATCCTGAATAAAATCTGCCGACTGAACGCCGGCCCACGCTTTTGTATTAATCGCTCACCTTGACGGCAATACCGGCGTCCGAACTTATCGGCGTGTGTTGCCCTGCAGCAACCATTCACTCGACGGTCAGAAAGAGAATTCCATCTTTCGCTGGAATCCAGGCAGCGCCTTCACACTCAGATTAAAAGATTTTCTCCCGGAAACGTAAGCCCCGTCCTTCACGTAGAGTGTGGCAAATCCGCCCAGGCCATGCCCCTCGACGACTACAAGGCGGCCACCATCCTTCATCTGATCGAAGAGGGCATCGGGGACGGAATCGACGGACCCGCCGATAAAAATCACATCATAGGGACCTTCGCCCGCATAGCCGGCATCGAGCGATCCTGTCACGACCGCGACATTGTCGAAGCCATTTTCCAGCAGGATTTCGCTTGCCCGATCGGCAAGTTCCTCGTCGCTTTCGAGCGCAATTACCGCGTTGCCAAGCAGCGAAAGTACCGCCGAGGAGTAACCGGTGCCGCAACCAATATCGAGTACAAGGTCGCCTGACTGCACGTCGGCAAGCTGCACGAGCTTTGCGAAAGGCGACGGCTCCATCAGGAAGCGGCGCGCCTCGGCGGACGGGCCGGAAATCTCGATGTCGTCGTCGATATAGGCAAAGGGTTTGCGCTGGTCGGACACGAATGCCTCGCGCGGAACAGTCAGGAATGCGTCCACGACACGCAAATTCGTCACGTCGGTCGTGCGAATCTGACTGTCGACCATGGTTTGACGCAATTCGTCGTAAGAGTACGCCATGGTTATCACCCGCTTCCGTCGATCCCGCGCTGCCGCCCTATCAGGCAAGCAACCGATGGAGGCCTCGCCCGGAATCGAACCGGGGTGCAAGGATTTGCAGTCCTCTGCGTAACCACTCCGCCACGAGGCCAATATCCATCGTTGTCGTTGATCGGATAGGGATTTTCGAATTGGTGGTCAAGCGCCATTCTCAACAGTTTCCCGCATCGATCCGAATTGGCGCTCGCCGGTCAGCGACCGAGACGTTAAATCACAGTAAACTAGCGCTTCGACAATGCCCAGAACGTCCGCCTAGCGTCCCTTCCGCCGCCTGCGCTCCCAACGAACGACAAGATTGCGACGCCAGCGCCGAATGCGCGGGACGTCCTGCGCGAGGACGAGTAGACCGAGCGGCAACATCCAGAAACCGACGACGGGGAGGAATCCGAGCGCGCCGCCGATCACCAACGCAGAACCGAGCGCGATGCGGCCAGGCCGAGTCGCCGGCATGGGAACATGCCTGTTGAGCACCCTTATGGTGTTTCGCGTCGGTCGCCCACCCCCTTCGCCTTCATGCGTCCTGTTGATATCAGCCATCGCAATAAACCGTTGTCATGCGCAGATACGCCCGGAATGCGGCTATTTCCAGCGATGCGGAATGTAAGGAGAGCGGCATGCAAAAAAGTTTCATTCACAGCTTGGCAAATCGGAAAGACCTTTGATATACGCTCGGCTCAGCCTGAGCGCTTTTCCCCGGTAGCTCAGTGGTAGAGCAACCGGCTGTTAACCGGTTGGTCGCTGGTTCGAATCCGGCCCGGGGAGCCAATTGTTTGTGAAGGGGTCCGCGAAGTTCGCGGACCCCTTCGTCGTTTCGGGCTTCCGTCGACCACGTAGCCTTCGCGCAAGGGTCGCCGGCTAACACTGTCTCATCGAAGCATTCGCGAGGCATATTCGGGTGGACAAAAGGAAAGTCCGGCGCATCGGTATCGGGGCGGCATGTCTGGGGGTAATGCTCGCCCTGTCCGGCTGCTATTCCAAGCCGGTTGGCGTGATGGCGTCGGAAGACCCTTCCTTCAAGGGTATGGACGTACAGCTCGCCGAAGCACGCTTGCACAATTTCCTCGGTGATCACGGCACGATGTCGCTGGCTCTGCCCAACGGCGACCAGTGCAAGGGCAAATGGACGAGTTCGAAGAAGCGTTTTGCCGGCGTGCCAAGAGGATCCCTGCTCTACGCCATGGGCCCGTTGACCGACCGCAATGTTTCGATCGTCGGCAATGAGGCGAGTTCCAGAAACGGCAAGGCGACGCTCTATTGCTGGCAGGGAACAACGGTCGAAGTCGACTTCGTCACGCGGCGCAGCACCGCAGACGGCTATGGCGTCGCCATGGATTCAGGCGGAAGATATTATCTTCTGGATTTTGCCTGGCCGTGAAGCCGGACTGATTTCAGTGCCGGGTCGCGCCCGGCTTGGGACCGAAATCTAGGATCGCATTGTCACGCGCTTCCGAAATGCGGTCCTGCACGAGGCCCAGCAGCGCGTTCGAGATCTCGTCCTCGTTCCAGCCTGCCGCCAGCGCCTTGACCACCAGCCCCTCGATACCAGCTTCGAGATAAGTAGAACAGTCCAGATCGCGGTCACCGGTTATCGAACCGTCGCCACCTGCCGTCGCATCCTTGGTCGTCATGGGGATGACCTCTATTCCTCGAAAACTCTTGCTCCAACCAGACGCAATCGCGCCTTGGCGTCATCGACGCCACCCAACAATGAGCCCGATATGGTAAACGAATTACGAAGATATTCCATATCCGCCCAATGCATAAGGTGTGATTCTCACAGCGGCGATCCAAACGGGCGGCGTGTACGTAAACGATGAGAATAGGATCCTGCCCGATAGTTAAATGAACGATTTCAAAGGCCTCGACCTTCCAGAAAAACCCGTCATCGTCTGGTTTCGCAATGATCTGCGCGTGTCCGACAATATGGCCTTGACCGCCGCGGCGCAGACCGGAAATCCGGTCATACCGCTTTATGTATTGGAGAAAGACGACGAAACTGTGCCCCTTGGCGGTGCGCAGGAATGGTGGCTGCATCACTCGCTGGCATCGTTGTCGAATTCGCTGGAACGGCTTGGTGCGCCGCTGGTGCTTCGTCGCGGCGAAGCAGCCAATATCCTGAAGGAGATCGTCGACGAGACCGGCGCCGGCTCGGTTCTCTGGAACCGACGATATGTCCCTGCACAGATCAAGCGAGACGCGGCACTCAAGTCGGACCTTCGCGACAGCGCCCTGACTGTCGAAAGCTTCGACGGACAGTTGCTGCATGAGCCGACGCAGTTGAAGACCGGCTCGGGCGGGCCCTATCGGGTCTACACGCCGTTCTGGCGCTCATTCAGCGAAAGCTGTCACCCGCGTCTGCCGATCGGTGCACCGAAGGAACTGGCCGGGTTCAAGGCTAAGCTTGTATCGGATGATCTCAAATCCTGGTCGCTGCTGCCGACCAAGCCGTACTGGGCCGGCGGCATCGGCGAGGTATGGACCCCAGGCGAGGATGGAGCCCAAGAGAGGCTCAAACACTTCCTCTCCGATGCGCTCGACGGATATGCCGACGGGCGCGATTTTCCGGGCGAGGAGCACACGTCGAAATTGTCGCCGCATCTCGCCTTCGGCGAAATTTCGCCGTTCCAAATATGGGCAGCGACGGAAGGAAGCCGGGGCGAAGTGCCGGACCGCGATTTCACCACGTATCGCAAGGAAGTGGTCTGGCGGGAATTCTCCTGGCATCTGCTGGTCAATTTCCCGGATCTTCGCAGCGAGAACTACAACAGCGATTTCGATGCTTTCCCTTGGCGCGAACCGGGTGACGAACTCGAGCGCTGGCAGAAAGGGACAACCGGCTATCCCTTCATCGACGCCGGCATGCGCCAGCTCTGGCAGACCGGCTGGATGCACAATCGCGTACGCATGGCTGTTGGCTCATTCCTCGTCAAACATCTATTGATCGACTGGCGGCATGGTGAGCGCTGGTTCCGCGGCACCCTGGTAGACGCCGATCCAGGATCGAACACGGCGAGCTGGCAATGGATCGCCGGCTCCGGCGCCGACGCGGCACCCTATTTCCGCATCTTCAATCCGATCCTGCAGGGCGAGAAGTTCGACCCCGATGGAAGCTATGTGCGCCAGTTCGTGCCGGAGCTTGCAGACCTGCCGGACAAGTATCTGCACAAGCCTTGGGAAGCCCCGGAGAAGACGCTACGGAAGGCCGGGGTGACGCTTGGGGAGACCTATCCGAAGCCGATGGTCGAACACAAAGGCGCAAGGCAGCGCGCGATGGCCGCCTATGAGGAAATGAAGCGGAAGACCGGGTGAACGCCCCCCGCGAAAGCCGCTTGGCAGGCGAAAGAAAATCCGGTTAGTGTGGCTGCATGAGTGCCGACTGCGAAGCAAAAACAGGTTCGGGCCCGACAGGGGGACTTGCGGAGAGGATCAGGCAGGAAGCGGTGCATTTGACTCCGCAGGATATCCGCCGCGTCCTCAAGGGGATCCCGCTGAAGGCCAAACTTGCCCTGCGCGCTGCGACCTTGCTCCCGGAAGGATCGCTTACTGTCCAATTGCCCGACAAGCGCGTCTTCAAAGTCGGTGGCAACGCGGCCGGTCCGGATGCGGTCCTTATCCTGCACAACTGGAATCTGCCTCGCCGCGCCCTGTCCGAATCCACCATCGGTGTCGCCGAGACCTATATGGACGGCGACTGGGAAAGCCCCGACGTGACCGCAGTTCTGGAGCTCTTCGTCGCCAACGAGACGCTGGGCTACCAGATCGTCAAGGCGAACCACCTGTTCCGCGCCTTCAACGCCTTCCGGCACTGGCTGAACCGGAACACAAAAGACAAGGCGAAGCGCAACATCTCGGCTCACTACGATCTCGGCAACGAGTTCTACGGGCGCTGGCTTGATCCCAGCATGACCTATTCATCCGCCCTGTTCGCCGATGGCGCCAATGATCTGGAATCAGCCCAGGCAGCAAAGTACCGCGCGCTCGCCAAGGCAACCGGTATCGGGCCGGACGACCATGTCCTCGAAGTCGGCTGCGGCTGGGGGGGCTTCGCCGAGTTCGCCGCCCGTGAGATCGGCTGCCGCGTCACCGGACTGACCATCAGCCGCGAACAGCTCGAATTTGCGCGCGAGCGCATCCGCCGCGCCGGGCTCGAGGATCGCGTCACCTTCAAGTTTCAGGATTATCGCGACGAACCGGACACGTATGACCGCGTTGTCTCCATCGAGATGTTCGAGGCCGTCGGCGAGCAATACTGGTCGACCTATTTCGGCAAGCTGCACGACATGTTGAAGCCGGGCGGCAAGGCCGGTCTGCAGATCATCACGATCAATGAGCGCGCCTTCCCCGAGTATCGCGCCAATCCAGACTTCATACAGCGTTATATCTTTCCGGGCGGCATGTTGCCGACGCCGCAGATCCTCGACGGGCTGAGTTCAGACCACGGCCTGAAGAAATTCGCCGAGCGCGTATTTGCGCAGGACTATGCGAGGACGCTGGCGATGTGGCGCGACCGCTTCCATGAGAGCTGGGAGCAGATCAAGCCGCTCGGATTCGACCAGCGTTTCCGTCGTATGTGGGAATTCTACCTGCACTATTGCGAAGCCGGGTTCCGCGAGGAATTCATCGACGTGCGGCAGATCGTCTACGCCCGCTCCGGCTAAACCTTATCGCCGGGGCCATTCCCAGCGCACATGTTCCGCACCGTCGACAACCGTTTCACCGAGTTCCTTCCTGAGTTCGTAGCACACGGTCCCCTCGCCGCCATGAAGCGGCTCGATCAGAGCCGCCGAATGCGAAACAACGACAACCTGCGACCGCCCGGCCGCCCGTTCGATCAAGCGCGACAATGCGGGCAGAAGGTTTGGATGCAGGCTGGTCTCCGGCTCGTTGAGGACCAGCAGCGGTGGTGGTCTCGGAGTCAGCAGCGCGACAACGAGCAGCAGATAGCGCAATGTACCGTCTGACAGTTCCGAAAGACGCAAAGGCCTTAGAAGTCCGGGCTGCCGCATCGCCAGTTCGAACATTCCGTCCGTGACAACGAGTTCAACGGTACTGCCCGGAAACGCGTCCTCAATCGCCTCCTCCAGTCCCTCGGCATCGCCGATTTCCCGGATGGTCTGAAAGGCGGCCGCGAGGTCGGCGCCGTCCGAGGAAAGCGTGGTGGTCCGCGTTCCGATCTGCGGAAAGCGCGACGGCGCGTCGCGGTCGGTGCGCAAATGATCGTAGAAACGCCATGACCGCATCCGCTCCCTGACGGAGAGTATTTCGGGCGTTTCACGCGGATCGGCGACATGCGTCATCACACTGTCGAACCCGGCTAGGTCCTTGAGGACGTTCCGGCGAGCGCCCTTTTCCGTAAGCACTTGCACATGAGGCCCGGAGCGATTGGCGATCTCGTTCGACCGGCGCAGGCATTCGCCAATCCATAGCGCCTCCGCCTTGATTTCTGGATCGGTATTGAAGACCGATCCCGGCGCCGGGGTCGGCAAGCCAAGATCGATGGCGTAGCCGTAATCCTCGTCGGCGAAGCCGAGCTTCAGGCTGACCGGACCTGTCCTGACCGTTCCCTGAACGGGCAACTGGCCAGCCTTCATCGCCCGCGAAAAGGATTCCGGCCCCGCCCAGAGCGTCGATTGCAGGCCGCCTTCCCTCGCCAGCGCGCCGATCACGCCGCCTTGAGCGACCTCGGCCAACAGGCGAATCGAGCGATAGAGGCTCGACTTGCCGCTTCCGTTGGCGCCGGTGATCACAGTCAGCCGGTCGAGCGGCAGGACGAGATCGCGAATCGAGCGATAGCCGGAAACGGCGAGTGTGATGATCATCCTTGCACCCGTAGTCTTGGTTTGTCCCGCACTACAGGAGAAAACGCCCTGCCCGCAATCGCCGGCAGCCGCAACTGTCTGTATCCTTTCCAATGCGCCGGAAGCGAATTTGCCGCAAAAGAAATCCGCCAATTCAGGTTCCCGCAGAAGGGCTTGTGCCTTGAAGCGGTGAAACCGAAACCATACTGTCTGCAAAAACACATCAAGGACGGATCATGTTCAATTCGGTGCTCGAGACCATCGGCAATACGCCGCTGATCAAGCTCAAACGCGCGTCGGAGGAAACGGGCTGCACGATTCTCGGCAAGGCTGAATTCCTCAATCCCGGCCAGTCCGTGAAGGACCGCGCCGCGCTTTTTATCATCCGCGACGCCGAGGACAAAGGCCTGCTGAAGCCGGGCGGCGTCATCGTCGAAGGCACGGCCGGCAATACCGGCATCGGGCTTTCCATGGTCGCGCGCGCGCTCGGCTATCGCGCAGTGATCGTCATTCCCGAGACCCAGTCGCAGGAGAAGAAGGACGCGATCCGGCTCTATGGCGCCGAACTGATCGAGGTTCCGGCCGTCCCCTATCGCAATCCCAACAATTATGTCCGCGTCTCCGGACGGCTCGCCGAGCAGCTGGCAGCGTCCGAGCCGAACGGCGCGATCTGGGCCAACCAGTTCGACAATGTCGTCAACCGGCAGGCGCATGTGGAGACAACTGCGCCGGAGATCTGGCGCGACACGGGCGGCATGGTCGACGGATTCATCTGCGCCGTCGGGTCCGGCGGCACGCTTGCGGGCGTCGCCGAAGGGTTGCGCGACAAGCGGTCCGACATCAAGATCGGCCTTGCCGATCCGATGGGCGCGGCGCTTTATTCCTATTACAAGACCGGCGAGTTCAAGTCCGAAGGCTCGTCGATTACCGAGGGTATCGGCCAGGGCCGCATCACAGCCAATCTGGAAGGCTTCACGCCGGATTTCGCATACCGGCTGTCCGACGACGAGGCGCTAAAGATCATCTTCGATCTCGCGCAGGAAGAAGGGCTGGTGATGGGCGGCTCGACCGGCATCAACATCGCCGGCGCGATAGCCATGGCCAAGGAGATGGGCCCGGGTCATACGATCGTCACCGTGCTTTGCGACTACGGCAATCGCTACCAGTCTAAGCTCTTCAATCCGGAGTTTCTGCGCGGAAAGAACCTGCCGGTGCCGGAATGGATGGAGACCCGCACCGAATTCGATGTGCCTTTCGAGGACGTGGAATAATGGCGCACACCGTCAAGGCGCTATTCCGCGACGATGCCTATCAGCCCGTCGCGGAAGGAACGGTAGTCGCGATCAATGATCGCGGCGGGATCATCCTCGATCAGACCTGCTTCTATGCGACCTCCGGAGGCCAGCCCGGCGACACCGGCTTTTTTGAACGCGAAGACGGGTCGAAGATCGAGATCGCGGCGACCGTTTGCGGCGAGACCAAGGAGGAGATAATCCATGTTCCCTCTCCCGGTCAGCCGGTGCCGGAGATAGGCGAGAAGCTGACGCTGCATATCGACTGGCACCGCCGTTACAAGCTGATGCGCATGCATACTGCCTGTCACCTGCTCACGGTGGTCTGCCCCTATCCGATCACGGGTGCGTCCGTCGGCGAAGAGGAAAGCCGCGTCGATTTCGACATTCCGGGATTCGACAGCAACAAGGCGGAGATCAGCGAAAAGCTGATGGAGCTCGTTGCCGGCAACCACCCGATCTATGTCGAAACGATTTCCGCTGCGGAGCTTGCGGCCAGCCCCGGCCTCATTAAGTCGAAGAATGTGCGCCCGCCCACCGGCAACGGCTCGATCCGCCTCGTCTGCATCGGCAAGGATGCCTCCGTCGACAGCCAGCCCTGCGGTGGCACGCATGTGACGGAGACGCAGGAGGTTGGAGAGATCCATATCGGCAAGATCGAGAACAAGGGCCGCGAAAATCGCCGCTTCCGCATCCGTTTCGGTCCCTTGCCGGCAAACTGAATTATCGCGGCACAATCGGCGCTACGAACCCTTCGCCCCTTGCGTTCTCGCCCCCACTCCTGCCTTTATGGCGCGCAACATTCCGCCCGTATGTTTTATGAGAAAGGTGCGCCCGTGAGCGAAAAAAGCCCGTTTGTCATCTCGCCAGAATGGCTGTTGAAACATCTGAAAGATCCGGGCCTGTCGATCGTCGACGGCTCCTGGTACCTCCCGGCGCAGAATCGGGATGCGCGCGCCGAATATGATGCGGCGCATATCCCCGGCGCGGTCTTCTTCGACCAGGACGCCGTGGTCGATCCCGACAGCAACCTGCCCCACACACTGCCCTCGCCCTCCGTCTTTGAGCGGCATGTCAGCGCGATGGGCATTTCGCGGGACGACACGATCGTCGTCTATGACGGCCCCGGCATGTTCTGCGCGCCGCGCGTCTGGTGGATGTTCCGCGTCATGGGCGCCGAGAAGGTCTTCCTCCTCGATGGCGGCTTCGACAATTGGAAGAAGGACGGCCATATCGTCACCGCCACGCCGACCAAGATCGCCTCGACCGCCTTTCTTCCAAAGTTCGACGCTTCGAAAGTCGCATCCCTCGACGACATGATGAAGATCGTCGCGAACGGGTCGAGCCAGATCGCAGACGCCCGCCCCGCCGGACGGTTCACCGGCGAAGAGCCGGAACCGCGCCCCGGGATACGTTCCGGCCACATGCCGGGCGCGCGCAACCTGCCGACACCGACCTTTTCGCAGGGCGGCTACCTGAAGGATCTCGACGGTCTGCGCCAGTTGTTTGCCGATGCCGGCATCGATCCGGCCCGGCCGGTCGTAACGTCATGCGGCTCCGGCGTGACCGCCGCCGTGATCTCGCTTGCGCTGGAATCGGTCGGCGCGAAAAACCACCGGCTGTATGACGGCTCATGGACGGAATGGGGATCGCGCGACGATACGCCGGTGGAGACCGGGCCGGCGAAGGGCTGACCGGTATCATGGCTTCGCGCGCAAGACCGCTTAACACGACCATCACCTTTCTCGAAATGGCGACCATGCCGGCAAAGCGGTTTCCGCTGCCGCTTGGTGTCAATGCGGCGATCCTGCTGACCGAAAGGCCGCAGCTCGCCTTCTACCGCTTCCTGCAACTGCAGGTCGGCTACGCCTGGAACTGGGAATACCGATTGCGCATGGACGACGAGACGCTTCTCGCCGCCATCCATGCGGAGACGACCGAGATCTATGTACTCTATCTCGACGGCGCGCCGGCCGGCTTTTTCGAGATCAGCCGGGCCGACCCCGAAGTCACCGATCTCGCCTATTTCGGCCTGATGCCGCACGCGGCGGGCCGCGGGCTGGGTCGCTGGTTCTTGTCGCGGGCGATCGAAGCTTGCTGGGCGAACACGCCCAGCAAGATCACCGTCAATACTTGCACGCTGGATCATCCCGCCGCGTTGTCGCTCTATCAGAAGCTCGGCTTCGTTCCCTACCGACAGGCCCCCGGCAAAATCCGGCCGCTAACGAAAAAGGAAATCCACGGCCTCGCCGAAGCGGCGCTGCCGCAACGCTGAACGCGCCATTCAAGCCCGGTTCATGCAAGGAGGGCTAATCCAGACACACGACATCGAACCTCAAGGAGTGTGTCATGAACCGCCGCAACTTTCTCAGATCCGCCGCTGCCGTGGGTGCGGCGGCGCTAATCCCCGCCCTTTCCGAAACCGCCTTCGCCCAGTCGACGCCAGACGCAGCCACGATCCTGCGCCAGCTGAAGCGTCCGCCGCAGCACAAGATCGCGCCGAAAGCGCGCGTTACCATCGAACAGTTCAAGCGCACGCCGCGGCTGCGCCACATGGCGCCGTCCATCGACATCCAGTCGATCAATTTCGCCTTCGGCTCCGCCGCCATTCCGGCGAACCAGCGCTGGAAGGTCGAGCAGATAGCCATCGCAATCAACAACATCCTGCAGAGCAACCGTCACGAGAGGTTCCTGATTGAGGGCCATACCGACGCCGTCGGGTCGCGCGCCTCCAACCAGGCTCTCTCAGAAGCCCGCGCCACGTCGCTGGCCCAGGTGCTGGTGCAGTATTTCGGCGTTCCCTACCGCGCCCTCGACACAATCGGCTATGGCGAGGACCACCTGCTCGTGCCGACGCCCAATGCCGAATGGCGCAACCGTCGCGTCACCCTGCGCCGCGTTACCGATTTTGTCACGATGCACTGATCACATAGGACCGATCCCGCATGAATCGGGTGGCGGGCAACCGCCGCCCGATATTCTATCCGCCCATCGTCACGAACTGTGGAGCCCGCGATGGACCGCCTCACCTTTCTCGCAATCGACACCGAAGCCGCACGCTCCATCCAGCGCGGCGGGCCTGACGCCTATGGCCAGTTGCCCATGAAAGCCGTCTCTGACGGCGACGGCATGCCTTGCCGGCATTGCATGAAGAATATCGAGGACGGCGAGGATTACCTCATACTCGCCTGGCGTCCCTTTCCGAGCTATCAGCCTTTCGCGGAGACGGGGCCTATTTTCCTCCACGCACGCGAATGCGAGGCGATGGAGCCCGGACCAAAGGTGCCGGAGGTCCTGCATCAGTCGCCGCGTTATCTGCTGCGCGGCTACGGCAACGACGACCGGATCGTCTACGGTTCGGGAAAGGTGGTGCCGCAGCCCGGAATAGAGGCCTATGCGCGCGAACTCTTCCAGGACCCCGCCATAGCCTATGTCCATGTCCGCTCGGCGACGAACAATTGCTATCAGGCGCGCATCGAACGCGCCTGATATTGAGCTCACGATCGCGCCAGTCTCATTCAGTCTTGGGATCGTCGACTTCCAGATCGTCTGCGATCCCGAGCAAAAACCTGACAATTTCGCCGGGTTTCGTCTCATCCTTCGCGAGCTTGCGGGCGATTGTCTCGCGCAGATGCAGCAGCGCAGTGTCGACGCTGCGCGGCAGATCCGGCCCGCGATCGCGGCCTTCGCGGTGCTCGCGCCGGCGCCGGACCCGCTCTCCGATACTGTCGAGCTTGTCGAAAATCTTGCCGATGATAGCGCGGTTTTCGTCGAGATAGGCCTTGCCTTCATCAGTGATGGAGTAGCGCTTCTTGTTGGCGTCCTCCTCGGCGCGAACATAGCCGGCCTCTTCGAGATAGGTCAGCGTCGGATAGACGACGCCCGGGCTTGGCGCATAGAAACCACCCGTCATGTCCTCGATCTGCTTGATCAGTTCGTAACCGTGGCGCGGCTCGTTCTCGACGAGTGCGAGAATGACGAGGCGAAGATCGCCCCTGAACAGGAACCGGCCCATCCGGCCGCCATCATCGTCGCCAAAGCCGCGGCCGCCGCGATGTCCGCCCGGCCCGAAGCTGCGGCCTGACCGTCCATCGCGCATCGCGAAGATTTCGTGCGCAAACCGGCTGTTATGTCGTCCGCCGCAATGCCCCCCTTCGAACGGCCCTTTCATATGTCCAATCATGAATCTCTCCTTAGAGGGTTTTCGATATATCGATAAATAGGCCTCTCAAAGCGAATTGTCCAGATAGAGATATATCGAAATGCATCGCGTTCAAATTGGGCATAATTTTCGGGTAGATGACATGTTTTTCCAGATATTTTCGCGCATCTTGGACGAAGAAAGTCGGGGGAATCAAATCTCTAGATATATCGATAATTCGAAACGGCGCCCGAAAATTTGGGCGCGAACGACACCGTCCGCGCCCACCGCCCCATCGAATGGGTCGGAAATTACGGCTAAACCGAAACGGCCGGTCGCGACCACTCGCGACCGGCCGTATAGCGCTTCCGGTTTGTCAGGCGACCTTCAGCGCTTCTTGCGGTGCAGCCATCTCATACCCGAGGGCGTCGGCTACCGCCTTGTTGGTGATCCGGCCGCGATGGACGTTGAGGCCGTTGCGCAGATGCGGCTCGTCGACAATCGCCTTCAGGCCCTTGTTGGCCAGCATCAGGCCGTATTGCAGCGTCGCATTGTTGAGCGCCTTGGCCGAGGTGACCGGCACCGCGCCCGGCATGTTGGCGACGCAATAATGAATGATGCCGTCGATCTCGTAGGTCGGTTCGGAATGGGTGGTGGCGTGCGAAGTCTCGAAGCAGCCGCCCTGGTCAATAGCGACATCGCACAGCACCGCGCCCTTCTTCATGCCGCCGAGCATCTCGCGGGTGACGAGCTTCGGCGCGGCTGCGCCGGGGATCAGAACCGCGCCGATCACGGCGTCGGCGGAGAACACTTCTTCTTCCAGCGCCTCGATGGTCGAGTAGCGGGTGTGCACACGGCCGTTGAAGATATTGTCCAGTTCGCGCAGACGCGGGATCGAACGGTCGATAATCGACACGTCGGCGCCGAGGCCGACGGCCATCTTCGCGGCATTGAGGCCAACCACGCCGCCACCGAGAACGACGACCTTGGCCGGTAGGACACCCGGCACACCGCCGAGCAGGATGCCATGGCCGCCATGCGCCTTCTGCAACGCGGTCGCGGAGGCCTGGATCGCCATGCGGCCGGCGACTTCCGACATCGGGGCCAGCAGCGGCAGGCCGCCACGGTCGTCCGTTACCGTTTCATAGGCGACCGCAGTACAGCCGCTTTCGAGAAGCCCCTTCGTCTGATCCGGATCGGGCGCGAGATGGAGGTAGGTATAGAGAATCTGGTCTTCACGGAGCATTGCCCATTCGGAGGGCTGGGGTTCCTTGACCTTCACGATCATATCGGACTGGTCGAAGACTTCCTTGGCGGTCTTTACGACCTTGGCTCCTGCGGCGACATAGGACGCATCGTCTGCGTCGATACCAAGGCCTGCACCGCTTTCGACGATAACGTCGTGGCCGTTGGCGACATATTCCCGCGCCGACCCCGGAGTGAGGCCGACGCGATACTCATGGTTCTTGATTTCTTTCGGGCAACCGACGCGCATGGCATACTCCCTGTAATCCAGCGTTGGACAGGGTAAAGATCATGACCGAAACAGCCTCGAATGTCCTTGCAAAGGCGGGGTGCGTGCGCGCCAAAATTCGGTTATCCTTGCGCAACTTTGGCTAAAAATGGCGGAAGATTGCACGCATGCAACTAGATTCGATAGATCTCGCGATCCTGACCGTCCTTCAGACCGATGGCCGCATTTCTAATGCCGCGCTCGCCGAAAAAGTCGGCCTGTCGCCGTCCGCCTGTTCGCGCCGGCTCGACAATCTTGAGAAATCGGGAGCCATCCGCGGTTACCACGCCCGCGTTTCAAACAAGGCGCTCGGCTACACGATGACGGTCATAGTGCATATCTCGCTATCCGGCCAATTCCAGAAGACATTGCGCGAATTCGAGGAAGCGGTTCGGCGCTGCCCGAACGTGCTGGTCTGCTATCTGATGAGCGGAGAATACGATTACATCCTGCGCGTCGCCGCCAAGGACCTCGCCGATTACGAGCGCATCCACCGCGACTGGCTCTCCTCCCTGCCGCATGTGGTCAAGATCAACTCGTCCTTTGCGTTGCGCGAGATCATCGACCGTCCTAATGTCGGCATCGACGCCAGCCTCGTGTGACTTCGCGGTTTACGAGAGGAAGAGACCTTCAAGACCATCGAGACAGCCCAGCCAGCCGGTCTCGTGGCTCTTCCTCACTTCGGGTGACGCGATGCGCTCGTGCATTACCGTGACCTCAGTGCCCTGTCCGTCGGGCAACGCGGTGAAACGGACGCTCACCCGCTCCGGCAGCGTGCTGTTTCCCTGGATGCTCCACGAAAAGACGAGCAGTTCCGGCGGCTCTATCACCTCGAACAAACCGGCTATGACCACGACACGCCCGTCAGGAAAGGCGTTGGCGATCCGGTAGGCGCCGCCGGAGCGCAGATCGATCTCGGCATACGGGCAAGTCACATCTGCAGGCCCCCACCACGTCTTCAGGCGCTCCGGCCTTGTCCATAATTCGAAGAGTTCGGCGGGGGCGGCGCGAATGATGCGGGTAACGGTCAGCGATGGCGGGCTCTCGGTCAATCGCCTTCCTTCCGTTCGGCTTCGTTCGCCAGAGAGGCAAGGCTCTCCTCCCAGAACATCCGGTAAGTCTGCAGCCAGGATGCGGCGTCGGAAAGCGCTTCCGGCGTCAGCGAACATATGTGCGTGCGCCCTCTGATTTCCCGATGCATCAGCCCCGCCGCCTCAAGGACACGCAGATGCTTGCCGATCGCCGGCAGCGTGACCGGAAACGGATCGGCGAGTTCCTTTACGCTCGCCGGCCCCTCCAGAAGTCGTGCGATAAGCGCACGGCGCGTCCGGTCGGACAGCGCATGGAATACCCGGTCCAGCGCCTCGTCGGGAAGGTTGCGATCGTTAGTGACAGTCAATGTCATCGCTGTTATAGTATACCAATTGGTTTACAATTACTACGAGGGATCCCGATGTCAGAGACAATCCGTCATGAAATCACACTTCCGGCAAGCCCGGACGCCGTCTTCGCCGCCTTGACCGAGGAAGGCCGTTTCGCCGAGATGACCGGACAGGCCGCGACAATCGAGCCACGCCCCGGCGGCGCCTTCTCACGCTTCGGCGACCAGGTCACCGGGCGCATTGTCGAATACATCCCCGGCGAGCGGCTTATCGAGGCCTGGCGTGTCGCGCCATGGGCCGAAGGCAAATATTCCGTCGTGCGGTTCGACCTCTCCGCAAGCGAAGGCGGCACACGGCTCGTCCTCGAACAGGAAGGCTATCCCGCGGACAATCGCGAGCATCTGGTCGCTGGCTGGGAGAAGATGTACCTGCAGCCGCTGGCCGCGATGTTCGGCTGACGCCGGTCAGTCCGCGTCGGCGATCTTCATCGTCACACCAAGCGAGGCCAGCGTATCCCAATATGCCGGAAATGTCTTGGCCACACAGCCGGGATCGAGAATGGTCACGCCAAATGTTTTCAGTCCCGCAAGCGCGAAGCTCATGGCGATACGGTGGTCAGCGAAAGTGTCGATCGAAGCGTCCACGGACGCGCCGGCGAGCTTCGGATTGCCATAGACGATCAGGTCGTCTTCCTCTTCTCCGGCGAGCCCCTGTTTGATCCCGTTAAGACCCTTGAAGAGCGCGGCGATCCGGTCGCATTCCTTGACCCGCAGATTGGCGATTCCGGTAAACCGCACCGGCCGCTCATTATAGGCAGCCAGCACCGCCAGCGTCGGGATCGCGTCCTGCATTTGCGAACCCTCGATCACGGATGGCATGTTCGGGAACTGCGCGATGATATTGCGCGCCTTCGCATCGGGCTGGGTGAACGCGCTTGCCGGCACGCCGAGATCGATTTCTCCGCCGGTAAGCTTCTCGGCGGCCCAGAGATAGGTCGCGGCCGACGCATCAGGCTCGACGAGGAAATCCGTCGCATGGTAAGCGCCCGGTTCGACAAGCCATTCCGCCGCTCCGCGCTGCTCGGCCGTTACCCCGAATGCTCTCATTGCCGCGAGCGTCAGGTCTACATAGCCACGCGCGCCGATCTGCGGTCCTGTCAGCGCGATCTCGACCGGACCACGGGCCAGCGGCGCGGCCATCAAGACGGCCGAGACATACTGGCTGGACAGGCTGCCGTCGATCTCGACCCGGCCACCGGCAAATTCCCCCTGCCCGCGAATTGTCACCGGCGGATAGCCGCCGATCGATTCCGCATCGATGCCCATCTCGCGCAGCGCCTCTACCAGCGGCCCGATCGGGCGCTTGCGCATATGCTTGTCGCCGTCGACGACGACGGTCCCGTCAACAATCGCGGCTGCCGCTGTCAGAAAGCGTGTCGCGGTGCCCGCGTTGCCGAGGAAGAGCGGCGCTTCCGGCTCGGACAGCCGGCCTTTGCTGCCAACGATGAATGTGGTCGCATCGGGTTCGTCCACCTCGACGCCCATCTCCCGGATGGCGGTCGCCATGTGGGATGTGTCGTCGCTCTTCAGCGCGCCGGTGATACGGCTCTGCCCATTGGCAAGCGCGGCCAACAGAAGCGCCCGATTGGTAATCGACTTTGAACCGGGCGGCATGGCCTTGCCGGTCAGCGGCGCGTTGACCGGGACGACTGTCAGGGCGGAGGCCGCGAGATAGGGACTGGCCAGCATGGCGTCTTCATCTTCTCAGGATCGGGGGCTTGCGGGAAGCGCCTAAGCCAGCCCGCCTTTCCGGTCAAGCGAATGAGCTGTCGCGGGGAATTAAACCGCCCGATCCTCGCCCCGCCATAGACCGTCGCCGTTCTGGTCGACGATCAGCTTTGCCTTCCCGAGTGTGGCCGTCTTTGCGGCGTCGGCGTCGGGCAAAAGGTCGGCGCGCATGAACTTCCGCTCCACAAGCGTGCCGTCGATCCGCTTGCGGATCATTCCGGCAATGCGCCACTGGCCGCCCTCTTTGACCGGCCGTGCAAAAAGTTCGACCTCATTGTAGACCTCGTCGGGCTCGTCGGACTGCGGCGTATTCTCATTGGCCGCCGAACCGAAGAGGCGTTTAAGGAATCCTGTCATGTGCATCTCCTGTCGCGCCACCATGTGGTCCGGGAAGATGCCTGTCAATTCTCGCCGCTGTCACAGTCTTGACACCGATCTGCAATGCGACTGCAATCATTCGCCGGTTGGTTGGCCCAATCAGGAATCCCTCTAGCGGAGACGTACCATGCCCCAGTTCAATCCGAATATTGCCTTGCATCCGATTACCCGCCGCTCACTGCTGGCCGGCGCCGCCGCGAGTGGCGCGCTCATCGCGCTGCATCCCTTCTCCGTCCGGGCGCAAGCCAACCAGGCGCATTTGCGCATCATGGAAACGACCGATATCCATGTCGCGGTGCTGCCCTATGACTATTACGCCGACAAGCCGAACGATACGATGGGCCTCGCCCGCACCGCTTCGATCATCGACGGTTTCCGCAAGGAAGCAACCAACACCATGCTGATCGACAATGGCGACTATCTGCAGGGCAACCCGATGGGCGACTGGATCGCCTATGAGCGGGGCATGGACGGCGACGTGGTCCATCCGGTCATCGAGGCGATGAACGTGCTCGGCTATGATTGCGGCACGCTCGGCAACCACGAATTCAATTACGGCCTCTCCTTCATGGACAAGGTCAATTCCGGCGCGAACTACCCCATCGTTTGCGCCAACCTGGTCAACGGCACCGAACTCGCCGCCAATCCGCGCGACGACAAGCTCTACATGAAGCCCTACGTCATTCTCGACAAAAAGGTCACCGACGGTTCCGGCGCGGAGCAGACCGTGCGCGTCGGCTTCATCGGCTTCGTCCCGCCGCAGATCATGACCTGGGATTCGCGTCACCTCGTCGGCAATGTGATGACCCGCGACATCGTCGAGACCGCCAAAGCATGGGTTCCGCAGATGAAGGAGGAAGGCGCCGACATCGTCATCGCGCTTTCGCATTCCGGCATCGACGGCGTCCAGACCGAGATGATGGAAAACGCATCGCTCTTCCTCGCTGGCGTTGACGGCATTGACGCCGTCTTCACCGGTCACCAGCACCGCGTCTTCCCGGGCGATTTCGACGGCATAGAGGGTGTCGACAACACCAAGGGCACGTTGATGGGCAAACCCGCTGTCCAGGGCGGCTTCTGGGGTTCCCATATGGGCCTCATCGATCTGATGATCGAGCGCGACGGCAACAGCTGGAAGGTAGTCGACTCGACTGTCGAGACGCGGCCGATCTCCAAGCGCAACGAGGACCGCTCCGTCACCGCGCTGGTCGAGAACCTGCCGGCGGTCGAGGAAGCGGTCATGGATGAGCACGAAGCGACGCTCGCCTATGTTCGCACCCCGGTCGGCAAGACTTCGGCACCGCTCTATTCCTATTTCGCCCTCGTCGCCGATGATCCATCTGTGCAGATCGTCAGCCAGGCGCAGATCTGGTACGTCTCGGACCTCCTCAAGGACGGCGAATACAAGGATCTTCCGGTTCTCTCCGCCGCTGCGCCCTTCAAGGCGGGCGGTCGCGGCGGTCCGGAATATTACACCGATGTCGGCGCCGGCGACGTGGCGATCAAGAATGTCGCCGACCTCTACCTCTATCCGAACACGGTGCGGGCAGTCGCGATCGACGGCGCCACGGTCAAGGAATGGCTGGAAATGTCGGCTGGCATCTTCAACCAGGTGGAACCGGGCAAGGCCGACCAGCCACTGATGAACCCGGACTTCCCGTCCTACAATTTCGATGTGATCGACGGCGTCACCTACAAGATCGACCTGTCGAAACCGGCAAAATACACATCCAAGGGCGAGATCGCCAATGCGGATTCCAGCCGCATCGTCGACCTTATGTTCGATGGCAAGCCGATCGATCCGGCGCAGAAGTTCGTCGTCGCGACAAACAATTACCGCGCCGGCGGCGGCGGCAACTTCCCCGGCATCAACAATGACGTTGTCATCCTGTCCGCACCGGACACTAACCGCGACGTCATCGTGCGCTACATAGTAGACCAGGGCACCATCAATCCTTCGGCGGACGCCAACTGGACCTTTGCCCCGGTCGAAGGCGCAACGGTGATCTTCGAGACGGGACCGAAGGGTGCGCAATATGCCGGCGACGTAAAGGGTGTGAAAATCGAGCCCGCCGGCGATGGCGAAGGCGGCTTCGCGAAATTCCGCATCACGCTGTAGCATCGGCTCCCGACCGCCCAGTAGCAACAAACGAACCGGCCGGCGTTCGGTCAAGAGCGCCGGCCGGGCTAGCTAATGAATTATAGAGGCGGCCCGAGCCTCTGGTGCTATTCATTCTTCAACAACATCTGCCGAAGAGAGTCAGAAAGCATCTGCCCGGCATCGCGTTCGGGCACCTCCGGTGCAATGATCGAGAGTACCGCGCTGAACTGTTCCGGTCTTCCCAGCACCGCATGCAGGATCACGAACACGGAAGCCGGATGGCTGGCGCGTAGCAGCCCGCCTCTAATGCCCTCCTCTATCAGCGGCAGGCTCGCGCGATAGATCGGCTTTAACAGTTTTTCTGCCACGGGCAGGCTGCGCTCGGGCGGCTCGGTGGCAGCCCGCGCGACGAAGCCGCGAAGGTCGCGGTTACCGGTATAGAACGCCGCAACGAGATCCAAACCCATCTCAAGCCGTGCCCGCAGTGGCAAGTTGGCGGCTTTTTCAAGCGCCCGCGCAGATTCCAGCGCCGGCGCGATTTCTTCGGCCAACCAGTCGACGCAAGCCGTCCAGAGACCTGCCTTATCCCCGAAATGCACCGCGACGAGATTGGGGGTAACTGCGGCAGACTGGGCGATGGCCCGGATGCTTGCCCCCTCATAGCCCATATCGCCGAATGCGCGCAGACCAGCGCTCAATAGCGCCGCGCGCCCTGACTGCTGGTCCGCCTTGCGCCGACCACGCACCGTCGCTTTCGTTTTCTCCTTGCTCATCTCCCGCCCGCCATTATATGTACGACCGTACATTTATTATCGTCATTCCGATACTAGGCGGGAGCAATACCGATGCAAAATGCAAAACACGATCGCACCCAAATCGCCCTTTGGCAGCCTGTCACACGCCGATCCGCGATTTCAGGTCTTTCGCTCGCCATGCTCAGCCTGGCCGCAGGGTGCGCTGGCGCGATTGAGCCCGATTCCCGCGAAGATCAGATCGACGGCGTGGCCGACGGCCTCCTGTTCGACACATTCTTTTATGCCTACGGACCCTACGAGTTCGCCCGCACGGTCCAGTCCCTTTCGGGTCAGACCGACGTCGACACCTCCATTGTCTCGAAAGAGGCTATCAACGAGGCGAAAGCCCACCTGTCGGGCGGCGCGTTTCTGAATCGCGAAATCCATATGACCGAGTTGGCAGACGAAACGATGCGCGCGGTCACCGCGCCGAACAACGATACGCTCTACACGTCTTCCGTGCTGGAGCTCTCCCGTACGCCGGTTCGCCTCACCATCCCGAAATCCGGAAACCGCTACCTGTCCGTCGCATTCTTCGACATGTTTACAGACCAGGCAGCTATTCTCGGACCGAAGCAGCATCGCGGGCGCGGCGGTGAATACGTCATCGTCGGTCCCGACGGGACCGCTCCGAAGGGCGCAAACGTGGTGCGCCTGCCGTCCAATGACATATGGATGCTGGCCAGAACGTTTGTCGCCGGCCCCGACGATCTCGGCAGCGCCCGGCGCACGCAAGCAGGGATCACCGTACGCGCACTCGACCAGACCGCCAAACCGAGACCGTTCATCACAAAGGCTCCCCGCAATTTGAAGGGACAAAGTTTCCTCGCGCTTACCAACGAAGTTCTGGGGCGTTCACCCAGTCATCCGCAAGTAAAGCGCGCCGCGTCTTTCGCAGAAAGAGGTATCGTGCCGGGAGACCTCCACACCTGGGATCGTCTTCGCCGCGTAACGCGGGCGAGGTGGAATCGCATTTTGCCCCGCACAGAACCGCTTTTGAAAAAGGGGCTCGACCTCCAGCGCGCATCGCATGGCTGGACGCGACCTCCGAGCATTCTTGCCGACTATGGCGCAAACGACCTCGTCCGGGCAGCGGTGGCTCTAATCGGCTTCGGCGCGCTTCGTCCCGAAGACGCGCTCTACTTCAACACCGCAGTCGACGGGGCTGGCCAATCACTCGATGGAAAGAATACCTATGCCATGACGCTTCCCGCCGGCGGCGTGCCCGTCGACGCGTTCTGGTCGCTCAGCCTCTATGCCCCTGACAGAAGCGGCCGCCTTTTCTTCTATTCGACTCCCAACAACCGTCACTCCGTGAACTCACGTTCGGACAATCTGGTCCAACGCGAGGACGGTACAATCGAGCTTCACATGTCGCGCGAGAAACCCTCTGACACCGACGTCGTTTGGATGCCCCTTCCGGACGGCCCCTTCGAGGCGATCTTCCGGACCTACCTCCCCGGAAAACCGCTGCTCAGCGGCCAGTGGCAAGTTCCCCCGATCACGCGTATCGATTGACGGAACAAAATCTGCTGGTGGACAATCCCGGCGTAGCCAACCGCGCCGCTCTGATTGCCAATGCTCTGACCGGCGGCTACGAATAGCCGACGCGGCGCCGCAGGGCGCTGAATCGGGAAAGCGGCTGTACCGGATGACCAATGAAATACCCAAACCCCGAAGATCGCGGGTGAAGATCGTGTTCACAATTATCGTGCTCATCGTTCTTGCCGCCGGGATCGCGTGGGTGTTCGGGCCACGCACCCCAGCCGATCTTGCGGTGCGCTTCGATCCGGCCATGCTTGGCGAAGATCTCGACGCCTATCTTGCGCGCGAGGAAGGCAAGTTCGACGACATTCGCCCGGCGGCCGTAAAAGAAATCGTTTGGGCCTATCCGTCTTCGAAAGCAAAGACGCCGGTTTCGCTCGTTTATCTGCACGGCTTTTCAGCCGCCAAGGCCGAGATCCGCCCTTTGCCTGACATGGTCGCGGAAAAGCTGGGAGCAAATCTTTATTACAGTCGCCTCGCCGGCCACGGGCGCAACGGCGACGCGATGGCCGAGGCAACGGTCAATGACTGGATACAGGACGCCGCCGAAGCTATCGCCATTGGCGAACGGATAGGAGAGAAGGTGGTCGTGGTCGCGACCTCCACCGGCGGCACGCTGGCCGCACTGGCCGCCTCCGAACCGGAATTCACGGACCGAATCGATGGTCTGGTGCTCGTCTCGCCCAACTTCAAGGTGCGCGCGTCCGGATCGGGCCTGCTGACCTGGCCCTTCGCCGAAACGATCGTGCGCCTGGTCGTCGGCGAGGAACGCAGCTTCGAGCCGCAAAATGCCGCGCAGGGAGCGAACTGGACCACCCGTTATCCTTCAAAAGCCGTTCTTCCGATGGCAGCGTTGGTGAAAGCGGCGAGCGCCCTGCCATTCGAGCAGATGCAGATCCCCATATTGTTCATCTTCAGCCCGGACGATCAGGTGGTCGACCAGAGCATCACGGCGGCGATTGCCGAACGCTGGGGAGGCCCCGCCGATGTGCTCGAAGTGACAAGCGCCGATGATCCGTCCAATCACGTGATCGCCGGCGACATCCTTTCGCCGTCGAACAACGAGAAGGTCGCCGCCGCCATCGAAGCCTTCATTCGGGGCCTTTGATAGAATTGCACCGCACAAAGTCGGTCGGCATCGCGGTTGCAAAGTCTGTCGCAATCTCCACAATGGCCGAGACATAACCGAAATGCGGAACAAAATGCAGGCCCACGATCGCTTCCGGAATCTCGTCTACGGCATGGCGCTGGCGCTCATGATCGGGTGGATCCTCTATATCGGCCAGAATGTCTTCGTTCCCGTCATCGCCAGTGTCATTCTGACCTACATTGTCGTGGCGCTGGCCCGCCGCATGGAAATGCTGCCGGTGGTCGGCAAGCTGTTGCCGGGCCCGGTCCGCTTCCTGATCTCCCTGCTCGCGATCGCCGTCATCATCACCGGCTTCGTTCTGCTGATCATCCAGAACATCAACCAGGTCATCGCGCTGGTCCCGCAATACCAGGCTTCGCTTTTGCGCATCATCCAGGGCCTGGCGGTTCAGTTCGGGTTCGAAACCGAACCGACCTGGGCGACCATAAGGCGCGATGTGTTCGGCGAGATCCGGCTGCAATCGCTGATCGGATCGACGGTCCCCTCGATTTCCGTGCTCGTCGGCACGGTCTTCGTCATCACCGTCTATACCGGCTTCGCGCTCGGCGAACGCAGGGTGTTTGCGCGCAAGCTCGCGCGCATGGCGACCGATCCGGCCGACAGCGCCCTGATCAGCCAGATCGTCGATACGATCAACGACCGCATCGGCGACTATCTCGCCGCCAAGACCTTCATCAATCTCGTCCTCGGGCTGATCTCCTATGTTGTGATGCTTGTGATAGGTCTCGACTTCGCAGCTTTCTGGGGCGTGCTGATCGCGATCCTGAACTACATCCCCTATCTCGGTTCGATGGCCGGCGTGATCGCGCCCACCGCCATCGCGATCGTGCAGTTCGAGGGCGATTGGTCGATGATCGCCACCTGCTTCTTCGGCCTGACCTTCTGCCAGATCTTCGTCGGCTCATTCCTCGAACCCAGCCTGATGGGCCGCTCGCTCAATCTTAGCCCGTTGATGATCCTCGTCTCGGTGACCGCCTGGGGCTCGGTCTGGGGTATCTCCGGCGCGCTTCTGGCAGTGCCGGTGACCGCGATCCTGGTCATCATCTTTTCCGAATTCGAGGGCACCCGCCCGATAGCCATCCTGCTGTCGCGCTCCGGCAAAATACCCCCGCAACGCCATGAGGCGATCCGACGAAACGGCCATCAACGCGCCCAGATCATCCCGACCATCGACGGCACGCTGGAAGACGACGCCGCCGAGTGATCAGACCAGGATGCCCGACATCATTTGGTTCTCGGTGATGTCCTGCCAGGCGAGGCCGTTGTCGTTCATCCGCGCCATCAGCCCGGCGAAATTGGCCGGATCCTTGGTCTCGATGCCGATCAGCACCGAGCCGAAATTGCGCGCCGACTTCTTCAGATATTCAAAGCGGGTGATGTCGTCTTCCGGGCCGAGCAGGTTGAGGAAATCCTTCAGCGCGCCGGGTCGTTGCGGCATGCGCAGGACGAAATATTTCTTCAGCCCCTCGGCATGCAGCGCACGTTCCTTGACCTCGGCCAGCCGTTCGAAATCGAAATTGCCGCCCGACGCGATGCACAGCACGGTCTTGTTGATGCGCTCCGACGGCGAAAGATCCTTGAGCGCGTCGACAGTCAGCGCGCCGGCAGGCTCCAACACTACGCCCTCGACATTCAGCATTTCGATGATGGTGGTGCACAGCCGGTCTTCGGGCACCAAGGTCACGTCGCGCGGCGCATAGCGCTTCAGCACATCGAAGGGCATCGCCCCGACCTGCCCGACCGCCGCGCCGTCGACGAAATTGTCAAAATTCTTGAGCTGGACACGCTCGCCCGCCTCAAGGCTCTTCCGCAGGCTCGGCGCCCCTGCCGGTTCAACCATCGTGAAGGCAGCCCGCTCTCCGCTATCGGCGAAATAGCGCGTCAGCCCGCTCGAAAGGCCGCCGCCGCCGACCGCGACGATCACCCGGTCGAACGAGACGCCTGCCGGCGCCTGTGCCAAAGCTTCAGCGGCGACCGAGGCCTGTCCCTCGATGATATCTTCATGATCGAAGGGCGGCACCATCACCGCCCCCTCCGCAGCGGCGTATTCGAGCGCGGCGCGGTTACAATCGTCGAAATAGTCGCCAATGAGCCTGATCTCGACATTGTCACCGCCGAATGCGCGCGTCTTCGCGATCTTCTGCTGCGGCGTCGTAACCGGCATGAAGATGACGCCCTTCTTGTCGAAATGCTCGCAGACGAAGGCGAGGCCCTGGGCATGGTTGCCCGCCGATGCGCAGACGAAGGGGCCATCGAGGCCCTCGGCAAGGCGCTTGCGGATGAAATTGAAGGCGCCGCGGATCTTGTAGGACCGAACAGGCGACAGATCCTCGCGCTTGAGGAAGACGCGGGCCCCGTATTTCTGCGACAGGAAAGCGTTTTCCTGCAGCGGCGTTTCGGGAAACAGCTCCCGCATGGCTTGGGTCGCACCAGCGACGGCCGAAAGAAAATCGCTCATATCAGGTGTTCCAACTTGCGTGGCATGTGAGAATCCGGTGGTTTTCGCTTGGAAGCGGGTCTATAGGCCCGCTACCGCTTTGACCAGAGCGGCCGCTGACCGATGCGGCCGCAGGAGAGGCCATGAAAGGCAGAAATCTGCGCGCGGCACTTCATGTCAGCGCCGTCTTCGCGACATGGCTCGCGGCCCTGATGCTGATCCCGGCACTGACCGATCTCTATTACGGTAACTCCGACTGGATCGTCTTTGCCATTTCCTCGGCGGTGATCGCGGCGCTGGCGACGATCATCGCTGCGGCGACGCGCGGCATTCGGCCCGCCTATTCGACCCGCTTCGCCTTCCTGTTGGTCAACTGCCTATGGCTGACCTTCGCCGTCGCCGGGGCGGTGCCATTCGTTGAATCCTCGCTGAAGCTGTCGCTTGCCGATGCCTTCTTCGAGTCCATGTCCGGCATCACCACGACGGGCTCGACCGTGATCTCCGGCCTGGACGGACTGCCGCCCGGCCTCCTGTTGTGGCGCTCGATCCTGCAATGGGTCGGCGGGCTCGGCGTGATCGGCCTCGGCCTGTTCATCCTTCCCTATCTGAAGATCGGCGGCTCCTCGATCTTCAAGCTGGAATCCTCCGACCGATACGACCGGCCCTTCTCGCGGTTCTCGACCTTCGCGACCTCGATCATCTCGATCTACGCGACGTCGACCTTCGTCTGCGCGACGCTCTACGCGATGTCCGGCATGTCGGGCTTCGACGCAATCAACCACGCCATGACGACGGTCTCGACGGGCGGCTATTCCACGCATGACGCCTCTTTCGGCTATTTCCCCAACCTGTCGACGCAATGGGTGGCCATTATCTTTATGCTGGTCGGCGCGACGCCGTTCACCGCGCTGGTCGTCCTGATGCTGCGGCGGCGCATCGACATGTTCCGCGACAACCAGGTGATCGTGATGCTCGGCTACACGCTCGGCCTCGGCGTGATCCTTGCGCTCTATCTGCGCGTCAATCACACCGAGGATTTCGGCCCGGGCCTCGAACACGCGATCTTCAACATCGTCTCGCTTGTGACGACGACCGGCTACGCCAATGCCGATTATCTGCAATGGGGCCCGTTCGCGATCTCGCTGGTCTTCATGGCGACCTTTCTCGGCGGCTGTTCCGGCTCGACGGCGGGCGGCGTCAAGGCGTATCGCTGGATCGCTCTCTACGGCATCATGCGCCGCGCACTCGACCGCTTCATCTATCCGAGTTCGGTCGCCAGCGTGCGCTCGGGACGCGACACGGTGGACGAAGAAACGCTCGAAATCGTGCTTCTGTTCTTCACCGCGTTCATTCTCGTCTGGAGCCTGGTCACCGTGGCGCTGACGCTCACCGGCACGGATTTCACCACGGCCATGTCCGGGGCTCTGACCGCGCTTTCCAATGTCGGCCCCGGCCTCGGCGAGGTCATCGGCCCCTCCGGAAATTTTGCGCCGCTGTCCGACATGGCGAAATGGATTCTCTCCTTCGCCATGCTGTTCGGACGCCTCGAAATCTTCACCGTTCTGGTGCTGGCCGCCCCGTCCTTCTGGCGCGAGTGAGCCTGCAGTCTATGCGGCTGCCGTCCGTCAGGCGCTCTGGCGGGACTGCATATAGTCCAGTACGAATCTCAGCCTCTCGGCGAAGTGGTTATCGTTCATGGACAGCGCGGCGTCGATATTGCTGCGCGTCTTTGCCAGGAAGTCGAAGCGCTGCGCATCGGTTTCGGCAGGGATTTCGTAGGTACCGGTTTCGTCCAACCTGAAGGTCAGCGGCAGGAACGGCGCGCTTTCCTCAACGGTCATGCGGCCGGAGCGGATTTCCTCGTTCACCCAGTCGCGCAATTCCTGTCTCGTCATCGAGGTGAAGTCCGGGCGGTCCGCGCCGTCTTGGCTGCTCCGGCCCGTCTCTGCCATCGCCGCCGCGAAGGCCGCCGACGCACCGGCGTCATAGGCCCGGTTCGCCGCCGCCCGATTGATGGACATCCAGTCCGATCCGCTATCGACCTTCATGACGCTGCTCTCCTTTACTGTCGGGTCGATAGAATATTGCTCGCCGGAGTTGCGCCGGCCTTGCGGGCGGTATTTTGCGGGAGGACCGCGCCTAGGCTTCTTCCTGCCGCGCAAGCATGATGTCGAGTGCGGCCTGGTAGCGTTCAGCGCCATCCGGATCGTTGAAATAATGCGCAGCCTCGATGCCCCTGCGCGCCATATCCAGAAAATCGACACGCTCGCCAGTGAGATCCGTCGGGGTCCCGAATCCGTCGAACTGCAGGGTCATGGTAATGAAGGGCGAACTGATTTCGACCGTCATGCGGCCGGAGCGGATTTCCTCGTTCATCCAGTCGCGCAATTCCTGTCTCGTCATCGAGGTGAAGTCGGCCCGCCCGGAGGCGTCATCGGATTTCCCGTCCGTCTCGGCCATCGCCGCCGCGAAGGCCGCGGACGCGCCGGCGTCATAGGCCCGGTTTGCCGCCGCCCGGTTGATGGACATCCAGTCCGATCCGCTATCGACCTTCATGACGCTGCTCTCCTTTGTTGTCGGGTCGATAGAATATTGCTCGCCAGAGTTGCGCCGGCCTTGCGGGCGGTATTTTGCGGGAGGACCGGGGGGTGTAGAGAGTAAGGCAAATCATCGACATCGCGACCCCCCTCTTGCGATTTCTAACACTTAGCTGTCGCTAAGATGTTGAAATCGCTTTCTCCCCCACCAAGGGGGAGAGTGCGCGCGCTTGTCCGGCTCCGCGCCTTATCTCGATCTACGCCATTTCAAAGAACCCGGGCGTAAGCCCGCAAGGCCGACCGGCCGTCCGAGCTTATGCGAGGCCCATGCGGAGGCGTTCACGCGCAGCGGGAACTGCCGTGAGCACGCAAAACTGGAAGACGGGCGGTCGGGGATCGCTCTGTCTAATGTTAATACTGCG
>PAKZ01000023.1 GCA_002706335.1 Ahrensia sp. | reverse complement strand
TGGCGAAGAGCGGTGGATAATATTTGTGCCGATTGGCCGGATTTCGGGGATTTGCGGCGGGGGCTATCCCTCACTCCGTCATCCTCGGGCTCTGCGCGTTCAGCACTCGAAACGATTCACCGGATCGTTTCGCCCGCTTGCGCGGACCGTCCGGCCCTACGCTATGGCTCCGGGCGTTCGTCACTTGAAAAGCCAAATCGTTGGCTTTTCATCCGCTGCGCGGACCGTCCGGCCCTCTGCTATGGCTCCGGGCGTTCGTCGCTTGAAAAGCCAAATCGTTGGCTTTTCATCCGCTGCGCGGACCGTCCGGCCCTACGCTATGGCTCCGGGCGTTCGTCGCTTGAAAAGCCAAATCGTTGGCTTTTCATCCGCTGCGCGGACCGCTCCTCACCCTCATCCCCACATCGCCATGGTGCCCTTGTAGACCAGGCGCAGCGCGGCGAAGGTGACGAGCCAGCGGAAGACGATGCGGAAGGCGGTTTCGGAGACGTGGGCGGTGACGCGCTTGCCGGCCCACACGCCGGCAAAGCCCGCGACCGTGGCCAGCACGATATGCGGGATATAGTCCTGATAGCGCACGCCGCCGACGCTGACATAGGAAGTCATCTTCAGCACATCGAGCGACAGCATGCAGGCGGCGAGTGTGCCGGTGATCTGCATCTTCTTCAGATCGGTGCGGATGATCAGGGACTGCAATATGCCGCCGACGCCGAACATGGTGCCGACGAAGGAATGCACCATGCCGACATAGATGAAGGGATGCTTGATCCGGCCCGTGCCGCCCGGCTTCGGCAACCAGATCAGCGCCATCAGCATGATGCCCAGCAACATCTGCAAAAGCGCATCGGAGGCGGCGACGAAGGCCTTCGCGCCGAAATAGACGCCGAAGAGGCAACCGAACAGAAAAGTGCCGACGATGCGCCACTCGATGTAATTCCAGAAAAGACCGATGCGCGCGGCAAGCGAGCCGGCGGACAATGGCGACTGGAGCGGGATCGCCACCGAGGCGGGCAGGACGGTGAGCGTCGCCAGCAGCAAAACGTAAACGCCGCCCGTGGCGAAGGCGGCGTTGACGAAGGACGCGGCGAAGGCGCCGAGCGTGACGACGATTAACGTGTTATCCATATCGGTGGTTTCGACCCCGGAGACGGCCAAGTCAATGGGCTGACTTATGCGAGGTAGCGGGCCAAGCGCGGATGTTCCCGGATGATATGCGCGTCGGTGAAATGCACCGCGTCAAAGACAATCTTCATGGCAATCAGAAACTCGTCCGCGACCTGAGCGCAGCCGAGAGCGTGCCCTCGTCGAGATAGTCAAGTTCGCCGCCGACCGGGACGCCATGGGCGAGACGGGTGACCTTGACGTCGAGGCCGGCGAGCTGGTCGGTGATGTAATGGGCCGTGGTCTGGCCCTCGACCGTGGCGTTGACGGCGAGGATGAGTTCGGAGACGCCGCCTTCGGCGACGCGGCCGACCAGCGACTTGATGTTGAGATCGTCCGGGCCGACGCCATCGAGCGGCGACAGCGTGCCGCCGAGCACGTGGTATTTCGCGTTCATCGCGCCGGCGCGTTCCAGCGCCCAGAGGTCAGAGACATCCTCGACGACAATCAGGGTGGAGCCGTCGCGGCGCGGGTCGGAGCAGATCGAGCAGGGATCGACCGTGTCGACATTGCCGCAGACCGAGCATTCGGCGACCTTGTCGACCGCCTCGGCGAGCGCGGCGGCGAGCGGACCCATCAGCTGGTCCTTCTTCTTGATCATGTGCAGCGCGGCGCGGCGGGCCGAGCGGGGGCCGAGCCCCGGCACCTTGGCCAGAAGCTGGATCAGTCGCTCGATTTCGGGTCCGGCGATTCGCTTTGTGGACATGCAAGAGATGTATGGGTTTCGGGCGCGGCGGAAAAGGGAAAACGTCACGGTGACAAGAAACGGGTGGCGCGCGCGGGAGGGCCTTGGCAGGGTCCGCGCGTTCCACGGAGATGCCCATGCCGACCGCCCGCACATCGATGACGCCCGCCGAATGGGGCATGCTTATCGCGCTCTCGCTGCTGTGGGGCGGATCGTTCTTCTTCAACGGCGTCGCGGTGAAAGACCTGCCGCCGCTGACCATCGTATTCAGCCGCGTGGCGCTGGCGGCGCTGACGCTGTATCTGTTCATGGCCGCGACAGGCCGGCGGTTACCCGGCAGCCGTGAGGTATGGCTCGCGTTTGCGGGGATGGGCATTCTCAACAATGTGGTGCCGTTCTCGCTGATCGTCTGGGGACAGAGCCAGATCGCCTCGGGCGTCGCCTCGATCCTGAACGCGACGACGCCGCTTTTCACCGTGCTGGTGGCGCATGCCTTCACCGCGGACGAGCGGTTGACGCCGCTTCGGGCGGGCGGCGTGGTGGCGGGGTTCGCCGGCGTGGCGGTGATGCTGGGCGGCGGACATCTGGCCGGCGGCGCGCCGGTTCTCGCTTATGCGGCCTGTCTCGGCGCGGCGCTTTCCTACGCGCTGTCCAGCGTTTATGGCCGGCGGTTCCGGGCGCTGGGCATTGCGCCGCTCTCGGTCGCGGCGGGGCAATTGACCGTGTCGAGCCTGATCATGCTGCCGATGATGCTGATCGTCGACCGCCCCTGGGCGCTGGCGATGCCGGGCATGGACACGGTGCTGGCGCTGATCGGACTGGCGACGGTGTCGACGGCGCTGGCCTATCTGTTGTTCTTCCGCATTCTCGCGGGCGCCGGCGCGACGAATATCTCGCTGGTCACCTTCCTGATCCCGCCCAGCGCGATCCTGCTCGGCATTCTCTTCCTCGGCGAAACGCTGCTGCCGCGCCATCTGGCGGGACTGGCGCTGATCGGGCTCGGGCTGGCGCTGGTGGACGGGCGGCTTATGCGACGGCGCGCCAGGGCCGCCTGAAGGCGGCCAATAAAAAGCCCCGGTCGTGGCGACCGGGGCCCTGTCCGTTTGATGGCGGCATCCCTACGAGCGCTTGAAACGCTCGCGCAGATAGGGCGGGACGACGCCGTGGATCGCAATGCCCTCGTCGCGATGCGATCCGCCGGTGGTGGCGGAGAACCACGCGGCGGCGGCGGCGAGCGCGGCTCCGGCGGCAGAGGCGAAGTTGAATACGACGCCCGCGGAAGCGGCGTTGGCGAGCACCTCGGCGGCAGGTTCCGCCGTGGCGGTGTCAACGGCCGCGCCCAGACCGGCCAGCGCCGTCACGAGCGAGACGCCGAACATGGCGACCACACCGGAAACGGCCCAGACGACGAGACCATGTGCGCCGTCGCGGAATTCGACCTCGTCCTCGGTGGCGTCACCGGCGCGAGTGCGCATGCGGCCGGCCAGATAGCCACCTGCCGAGGCACTCGCCAGCGCGACGAGCACGAGCCAGAGCCCGGCGACGAGCGGGTTCCATGACGCGCCGCCGCCTTCCAGCGTGTCGTCCGCAGCGGCCGTAAGGCCGATGCCCGCGCCGAACTGGGTGAGAAGCATGGAGATGGCGAGCGCGACAGCAGCTCCGCCGAAAACCGGGCCCCATTCGAGGTAGGAGCCGGGCACTGACGGCGCTGCTGCGTGAACGTCGGCTGTCGCGACCGGCGCATCCGCCTTTGCGGCGCGCACGGTGCGCTTTCTTGTCGTGGATTTGGCTGCTGGTTTGTCCGCCATGAGGCTCACCGCAGGCCGAGCAGCGACAGGATAAACATGACGACGACGACGAGGCCGACGAGGTAGATAATGGCGTTCATTTGCTTTCTCCCGAACCGTTTGGATGCCTAATCAACGGGGGATAGCGGCATAAGGTTCCGTGGGGTCTTCGCAGGCGGGTCGCTCATGGACCCGGTTCGAAGCCGTCAATCCGGCTCCAGCATGCCGTCATAAGCGACAATCAAGCCGATCAGCGGCGCGGCGATCTCGACATCGAAACAGAAGCGATCCCCCCGCACCGTTTCGAAGCTGTTTCCGCGCGGCAGGAGAAATGCGGGGAGTGGCACGCCGAGACAGGACCAACGCCGGGGCACCAGATGCAGCCGGCCGTCTTCCACGACAAGCGCCAGCGCCACCGTGACGATGCCGAAGCGCTCCATCATGAGACACTCGTTCTTCCCCGCTCCGGGCCATTGAAAGGACGAGAATTGTCTGTCGCCGAAGCGCCTCGTCCAGCGCTCCCCGCCGCGCTCCGGCGCCATCACGACGCTGACCTCGACATCATCCGAGGCTGCCGGAAAGCCGATGAGCCTGCCGATGATGCCCGCGACCAGTCCGGAGCCGCGCCTTACCCGCGCCCTGCCCCTCCAGCTACGCTGCCGGGTGGTGTCGTGGATGGCGCGGATGGGCGCGGGCAAGTCATCGAGGGCCGGGCCGAGAACCTGGCGGTAGGGTGGCGCGCCCGGCTGCGCGGGTTCGCGGAAGACGGCATATATCGCGCGATTCTCGAACAGACGCTCGTAGTCATCCAGTTCCAGCGCCCGGATCGCGGACCGGGCCCCGTCGGCGGGACGCTCCCCGTCCACGAGCTTGCGGACAAGCGCTTCGATCGCCATGGACGGAATATAAGGCCCGTCATCGCCTTCGGCCACGAGGTTCCAGGTCAATTCCGCCGGCTCGCCATCGCGCAGGCCTTGCGCATGGACGAACATCCCGCCGCGGTGTTCTCCGTATCGCATCATGTTCATGACACGGTGGAAGAGGCCGGCGAACGGCGCACAGGACGGCAGGCCGAAAGCCGCGCGCGTGCTCGCCAGCAAGTTGAGCAAGTGGTGAAGATATTCGGGCACCGGCCCCGCGCCCATCCAGATATCGCGCAAGGCAGGATGTTCGGGCGGTATCTCGCGAAGGTCCGGCACATCGACCAGCGAGAAGCGGGTATTTCGAAGCGGCAACCTTCCGGGAACCGCAACGGTGAACCGCATGGTTTCGACGAGGGCGATCGCTTCGCTTTCGGCGCCGTTCCTGAAAAGCTTCACGGGCGTGCCGGCATAACCGAGAACCGCCCGCATGACGTTAATGCCAATGCCGGCATAGGGAGACGGCGCGATCCCGCCGGTCACCGAGACGATTTCCATTGTCTGCGAAATCCTGCGCAGCACCGCGGCCGTGAGCACCGGAAAGCTGCTGACGCCGGACAGGACGAAGACGCCGGCAGCGCGCGCGCGCCCATCGAACGCGGCGATACCGTGAACGAATTCGGACGAATCCGCGAAATCGAGATAGTTCACGCCAGCATCGATACATGCCTCGACGACGACGTAGGGCTTTGCGCCATAGTGCTGGAACGGGCCCGACGCGTCGACGACGAGGTCCGGGCGCTCCCGGGCGAGGATTTCTGCCATGCGGGCGCGATCCATTTCCAGAGGACGGACGACCGCCGCGCCGCGATATGCGGCGCAAAATTCCTGAGCGCGCTCGAAGCTCCGCCCGCCGACGAGGATTTCGAGCGTGTCGATATCCGACAGCAATTCGGCCAGACGGCCTCCAAAGACGCCGTACCCGCCGATGATCAGGATCTTCAAGCCAGCAACCGCTTTCGGACTTCCGGGTCCGGAACCGAACACAGATCCGAACGGCCGAACAGGCGGTACCGGTTGCGGGCAACGGCCCGATAGAGGGCGTCCTGTATGGAAACCGGCAGCACCCGGAACACGGAAAGGAGATTCCAGGCACCGCCGAGGCGTCGGCCGATCCGCATGACGGCATCGAGCGAGGAATAGGCCCTGCCCTCCTCCACGTAGAGCCAGCTGACCGGATCGGACGGGTCGAGGCCGTAATGGGCGAGAAGCGCGCTGCCCGTGGCGGACTGCATGGGGATGATGGTGAACTCGCCGGCGCGGTCGTTGTGGGCTATCCAGCTGGCGCCGCGCGAACACAGAGCGCAATGGGCGTCCATGACCGCGAAGAGCGGGCCGCAGGAAAAGGGCGGGACGCTGCTGTCGGACCTGTGGGAAAAAGCCGGCCTGTCGAGCTTCATGCCTTCACCCTACCCCAAGCCGTGCCGCGCGGCACCGTGCCCCATTGTCCCATCCGCCGCCGGACTAGAACGGCAGTTTCATGCCGGGCGGGATGGGGAGGCCGGCGGTCATTTCCTGGGTCTTCTCGGCGACGATCGCCTCGATCTTGCCCTTGGCGTCGTTATGAGCCGCGATGATGAGGTCTTCGAGGATCTCGACATCGTCCTCCTTGAACATGGACGGGTCGATCTTGACGGCCTGGAGAACGCCCTTGCCGGTAAGCGTGACGGTGAGCATGCCGCCGCCGGCCGTGCCGTCCGCGGTCATGGTTTCCATTTCCGCCTGCATGGCCTGCATCTTTTCCTGCATTTCCTTGGCCTTGCTCATCAGGCCCATGATGTCGCGCATCGCTTCAACTCCAATTTCTAATCGTCGCGGCGTTTGGTGCGAAAAACCGGTTTCCACTTTTTCGCACGCCGCTTCTACAAATCGTCGGCCTCGTCGGGATCCAGCGGGATCTCCTGATCGTCGGGCGCCTGTTCCAGCATATCGTCTTCGGTCGGCTGATCGGCAAGGCGCACATCTATGATTTTCGCGCCGGGGAAAGCGGCGAGGATGGCGGCGACCTCGGGATCTCGGCTGGCGTCGGCGACGGCGGATTCGCGGCGCTCGGTCTCGATCTCGTCCAGCGTCGCGCCGCCCGGCTCGCGCGACAGCGAGACGATCCAGCGCACGCCCGTCCAGTCCTGCAGGCGCTTGGACAGATCGCCGAGCAGTGAGCGCGGCGCGTCCTCGGTGAGCGAGACGGCGAGCTTGCCCGGCTCGATAGAGACGGGTCGGATGCATTTGCGCAGGTTGACGCGCATCAGCGGGTCGCGGTGCTTCTCGGCGAGATCGACGAGATCCTGCATGGAATAGACCGGCACGGAAGGCTTCGCCGGCTCGGGCTCGGGCTGCGGCGGGGCCTCGTGGCGGACCGGTTCGGGCTCCGAGGACACGAGGCGCACGGCCTGTGCCTGGCCGCCGCGGTTGGCGGTCGGCTGGGGCGAGCGGCTTTCGGCGGAAACCGGGGCCGAGGACTGCGCGACCGCATGTGCGCCGCCATTGCCGTTGCCGGAAGAGACGGCGGATGAGGATGAAGACAGCGCCGGGCGCGTCGCCTCGCCGGCTGGCGCGTCATCAAGCGCCTTCAACGCCTCGTCCAATGTCGGCAAGGTGGCGGCGTGGGCGAGCCGGATCAGCACCATTTCGGCTGCGGCGACCGGGCGCGAGGACAGTTCGGCCTCAGGAATGCCCTTCAGCAGCATCTGCCAGGCGCGCGACAGGACCTTGACCGGCAATTGCCGGGCGAAAGCGAGGCCGCGGGTCTTCTCGTCAGGCGTCAGGGACGGGTCGTTCTCGGCGGCCTCCGGCACGAAGCGCAGGCGGGTGACCAGATGAGTGAAATCGGCGAGATCGGTCAGCACGACGGCGGGGTCGGCGCCGACATCGTATTGGGCGCGGAATTCGTCCAGCGCCGCGGAGATGCGACCGGACATCAGGTGCTCGAACAGGTCGATGACGCGGGCGCGGTCGGCAAGGCCCAGCATGGAGCGGACGGCCTCGGCGTCGACCGTGCCGGAGCCATGGGCGATCGCCTGGTCGAGGATCGACAGCGAATCGCGCACCGAGCCCTCAGCCGCACGGGCGATCATGGCGAGCGCCTGATCGTCGGCAGTCACGGATTCCAGATCGGAAATCTTGCGCAGATGGCCGGTGAGTTCGGCGGTGTCGATGCGGCGCAGGTCGAAGCGCTGGCAGCGCGACAGGACGGTGATCGGAACCTTGCGGATCTCGGTCGTGGCGAAGATGAACTTCACATGCTCCGGCGGTTCCTCGAGCGTCTTCAGCAGGCCGTTGAAGGCCTGCGTCGAGAGCATGTGGACCTCGTCGATGATGTAGACCTTGTAGCGCGCCGAGACGGGGCGATAGCGCACCTGCTCGATGATCTCGCGGATATCGTCGATGCCGGTGTGGGAGGCGGCGTCCATCTCGATGACGTCGACATGGCGGCCTTCCATGATCGCGGCGCAGTGCTCGCCCATCTCGGGCAGGTCGATCCGCGGCTCGTGAACGGTCTCGGTCTCGTAATTGAGCGCGCGGGCGAGAATGCGCGCGGTCGTCGTCTTGCCGACGCCGCGAACGCCCGTCAGCATCCACGCCTGGGCAATGCGGTTGGCGGCAAACGCGTTTTTGAGCGTGCGCACCATCGGCTCCTGGCCGATCAGGTCGGAGAAATCGCGCGGGCGATATTTGCGCGCGAGGACGCGGTAGGGGGCCTGCGATGCGGGGGTGTCGCTCATGGTTTCTGTCTAAAGCGATTCAGCGCGGAGCGAAAGCGTCAGATCCGCCCGGTCGACTTAGTCGCGGTATTAAGTAGTCGCCGTGCGAATTGTACCAGTCGCCTTTGATGCCGTTCCCGAGCGTGATACGTCTGCATGCTGTATCGTTCGGAAGGATCGGTGCAGATGGAATGGAAGCACGGGCCGCAACACCCAACTCCTGACATGGAAGCTCGACTGAGCTCCATACTCAGCACAGTTTATGGCGATTTCGATCATCGCTCAGGTGCGTTTCAAGGATTGGATTATTACTCTCCTCGCTCAATCGTCGAAGAGCCGTGGGCCCAGATCCCTGGCTATGAAGCAGATTTCTTAGCTGATTCAATTACGCATCGGCGACAAGTGATAGAGTGCGGGATTTCACCAGATCCAACGAAGACAGAGACGTTTGGCCATCTCAAGTACGCAGCAGAAACTTGGATTCGGGATTCAGGATATCGTCGCCTACCCTCAGGCTACAGGGAGTATGAGCATTTCAACAATATCCCGCAAATGCGGGGTGCGCTTTTTTCCATATTGGAGTCTCTGGATCTGAGGGACGTCAGCGTTGATTTCGATGACGGGATTGTGGATTCCTCCGGCTTTTTCATGGACACCATTGGCCACAGGGTCCTTTTTACGGCGAGCGTCAAAGTTAAATATGGTGGCAAGTTAAGCGCCAGCTTCAGATTTCCCTACTTTAGGAGCTCTTCCCCAAGATATTTAACGAGCCACGGCTTGCTAGGGCATTCGATATTCAACGAGCTAGGATTCGATCCAAGTTCTGAAGTAGACCGGATTGCAAATATCAATGGCCCCCCTTTCCTGGAGATCGACCGACTTGTGAGCATTTTTAGAGCTGCACTGTCCTATCTCCGTACTTAGTTTTTTGCAGAGCGAGCTTCGCTAGGCTTGCTGGAGCGACACTGGTTCCCACGGGTTTGTGTTGAGCTGATTCCTCAGCGTATAGGCATAGCGGTTCATTCCGCGGAGAACCGAAGTTCGGCGCCGCTGGTGGCCACCAAAGGAACAATAAGGAAAAAGGTGGGAGGCTGGCACGGTGACCCGTGCCGTGGCTCGTTAGGGCTGCTTCCTTCCGGACCTGACCCGGTTGGCGAGTGGCTCGTCCACCACCAACCTCCCGACCGCGATATCGTATTTCGGGCGCGCAAAAGCAAGTCGTCGGTAAGAAAAATATGCTATCGTTACGTCATGGAAGTTTTTGAAATCGATCCGAAGCTGAAGAGCGACACGTTTCCGGTGGCCGATATAGGCCTGTGCCGGCTATTGCTGATGAATGACAGCCGGTTTCCGTGGCTGATCCTCGTGCCGCAGCGCAGCGGCGTCGCGGAAGTCCACGACCTGTCGCCGCTCGACCAGACGATGCTGACTTTCGAGACCGTCACCGTTTCGGAAAATTTGAAACGGCTGACCGGATGCCACAAGATCAATGTCGCGGCGCTCGGCAATCAGGTCCGGCAGTTGCACATGCATGTGATCGCGCGGTTCACCGAAGACGCCGCCTGGCCTAACCCGGTCTGGGGCTCGGGCCCCGCCGCGCCCTATGAAAAGGACGCGGCGGAGACGTTCATCGCAAACTTCAAGGCCGGGTTCGTAGACCGGAACTAGCCGGCTTTCACCTTCCGCTCGCAGGCCGGCGGATGCGGTTGATCTCACACGACGAGATCAGCCGACGACGCGGTGGCCCCTGCCCCTCATGCAGGAAATGACGATCTCGCGCCGCTCGCCCTGCCGGGCCGCCATGCCGGCACCGCCGCCGACCAGCGCGCCGACAACCGCGCCGCCGACAGCGCCCTCGGTATCGGTGACATCGTCATCGGCAAGGCCCGCGACCGCGCCGATGCCGGCCCCGACGAGCGCGGCGTTTCGGGTCTGCGCATTGGCGAAGCCGTGCCGGCGCGCAAGCTGCTGGCACTGCGCAAGATCGGCCGACCAGCGCGAAGAGACCGGTCCGTCGACGGTCGGCACGTAATTGGCGCCGGTGCCGGCGCAGCCGGTTGCCGCCGTGGCGACGACGATGATTGCGGACAGGGTTTTCAGATTTTTCATAGCCTTCTCCTTCGGCGCGAGGGCCGATTGCGTGTTTTCAATTGTTGGCGATCTGCACGGGGACGCCGGGACAGAAGATGGGTTGGAGACATCTTCCGCCGGCCAATGAACCGTGCTACTGATTTCGTAGCGAATAACGCTACATTTTCTGTAGCGCAAGAGTTTTGTTGCGAGCGAAGGAATTTTCCATGGCGCGATCGAGCCAGCCGATCATGCAGTTGCTCGAGATCATCGGACAGCGCTGGACGCTGCGCATTCTCTGGGAACTGAGGGATGGGCCGATGACGTTTCGGGTGCTGCGCGCCCGATGCGAGGACGTTTCACCGACCGTCCTGAACCAGAGGCTCGGGACGCTGCGCGACGCAGGGTTCGTGGCAAAGGAGCCGGAAGGCTATGCGCTCACGCCGATGGGGCTGGAACTCGGGCGCCAGCTGCTCGCGCTGGGCGACTGGGCGAAAACCTGGTCGGCGCGCCGCGACGGCGGGAATGCGGCCGGCGCGGATTAGGGATCGAAGCCGACGGAACGGGGCCCGACTGCCGCGTTCCGAGCGCCGGCTAATACATCGACTTGGCGTATTCTTCCTCAAGAGCCGCATCGATCCTGTTCATCTCGTCGGCATCCCGCGGCGCGCCGGTGGTCTGATCGAGGATCATCTTCGAGAGGGACGGCATCTCGTCGCGATTCTGGCGCTGATCCGGATCCCACAGGCCCGAACGGCGAAATGCCTTCGCGCAATGCAGAAAGACTTCCTCGATGGCGACGACAATGGCGATCGTTGGGGCGCGGCCCTTCATCGCCATCGAAGCGAGCAAATCGGGATCGCGGGTTATCCGCGCCTTTCCGTTGATGCGCAACGTCTCGTCGAAACCGGGGACCATGAAGAGCAGCCCGACCGACGGATTCGCGATAATGTTGGATTGCGTATCGAGGCGGTTGTTGCCGGGACGATCAGGAATCGCGAGCGTCCTGTCATCGAGGACATGGACAAACCCGCGCGGATCGCCGCGCGGGCTGACATCGGCGGAGCCGTCCGGCGACTGGGTGCCGATGCACAGGAACGGCGAACGGGCCATGAAATCCCTCGCGTGGCGGTCGAGGCGGTCCTGGCATTTCTTCAGGGCGACTTCATGCGTCGGCGGAAAGAGAGACCTCAGTTCCTCCTCGCTGGTGACTAGATATTCCGGTCTGAAACCGGTCTCGTTCGTCATGCTCCGCCTCCCTCAAATTATCGACGAATTTCCGGGCGACTTAAACCGCCCTGCAATCGATACTAGCAAAACGCGAGCGGCTGGCCATCCGCCGCCGCTCCGCATGGCGAGGCTAGCGGCACACGCTCCCATCTGGCAGAAGGGAGCACGCCATGAACCAGTCTGAAGGACCGTCGATGACCAAGCGCCTTGCCGAAGCGCCCTATCCCGAGCTTTCCAGCGAATCCGGCTTTTCGGGCAACAGGCTGGAGCGGCGGTCGGAGAAGCGCAGCGAGAATTCGACGCGCGAGGCGCTGCAAGACGAGCGGGCGCATCTCTATCTTCTCCAGGACGGACGCGTGCTGTTGAAGCATGACGAAGAGATTTTCGACGCGGTGTTCGCGCCGGGCGAGCTCTACGATCTCACGGTCGACCTCGCGGAAGCCGTACTGCTGGGCTTTCAGCCGGACGAAACGCCGGTTCTGGCGGCCTATTGCGGTACCGACAAGGAAGAGCTGCCGGCGCATATCAAGGCGATCGACCTGCGTTCGGTTTTTGTGCAAGGGCTAGTTCCGCCGGACAAGCTCGGCGCTATCGCGCAGGCGTCGGCGCTGGTGTCGTGGAACCGGACGCATCGCTTCTGCTCGCGGTGCGGGCATGAGAGCCGGATGACCGATGGCGGCTACAAACGCATCTGCCCGAGTTGCCAGGGCATGCATTTTCCGCGCACGGACCCGGTCGTCATCATGCTGGCGGTGACGCCGGATGGCGAGAAATGCCTGCTCGGGCGCAGCCCGCATTTCGCCGAGGGATCCTATTCCTGCCTCGCCGGATTTGTAGAGCCGGGCGAGACGATCGAGAATGCGGTGCGCCGGGAGACGGCTGAGGAAAGCGGCATAACGGTCGGCAAGGTCGCCTATTACGCCAGCCAGCCCTGGCCGTTTCCGCATACGCTGATGATCGGCTGCCTCGCGGAAGCGGAGACGACGGAGATCAAGCTCGACGAGGAGCTGGAGGATTGCCGCTGGTTCGGCCGCGCCGATGTGCGAAAGATGCTCGACAACAGCCATCCCGACGGGCTGCGCACGCCGCCGCATGGCGCAATCGCCTCGCTGCTGATCCGCAGCTGGGCATGGGAAGAGGAGAAAGACGATGCCTGACGCTGGATGGGAAAAGGACGTGCTCGGCTTCTGGTTCTCGGAGCTGACGCCGGAACAGTGGTACAAGAAGGACGACGATGTCGACGCGACGATCGTCCAGCGCTTCGGAGCGCTGCACGAGGCGATTGCCGGAACGGACAATGCGGAGCTTCAGAAAAGCCGCGGGACGGCATTGGCCGCGATCATCGTGCTCGATCAGTTCGCGCGTAACATGTTCCGCGGCTCGGCAAAGAGCTTCGCCGGCGACGCCAAGGCGCGCGCATTGTCCAACGCGGCCCTGGAAGCCGGGTTCGACGCGAGCATGAACGACGACGAGAAGCAGTTCCTCTACATGCCCTTCATGCATTCGGAGACCCTGGCTGACCAGAACCGTTCCGTCGCGCTGTTCGAGGCGCTCGGCAAGGAAAACAATCTGAAATATGCCAGGCTGCATCGCGATCCGATCCGCCTTTTCGGTCAGTTTCCGCATCGCAACGCCATGCTCGGCCGCCCCACCTCGCCGGCGGAGCAGGCCTGGATCGACGAACACGGCGGTTTCTAGACTTCAACGCGGATGAGCGGCGGATCGGCAGACGAGAAATTTGCGGAGATCGTAGCGACTATCTCCGCGATGCCGGCGGAAGGCGGCGATGCCGAAGAGATCGCCCGGCTGATCGACGCCCATCGCGATCCAGACCTTTTCTGGGCGATCTGCGACTGGGGTACGATGCATCCGTTCGCGCCAAGGCTGCAGGCGATGCTGGAGATGCTGGCGCACAAGGATATCGCGCTACATCCGCACGCGGCGGGCGAAACGCTTGACCAGCTTGCCTATCACGCACCTGTCTGGATCGTCGAAACCCACCTGGACCGGATGGAAAAGCTGCTTGCAGACGATCCCCTTCACGCAGCCGATTGCTGGACCGACCTGACCGGGATCATGACCCGGCGGATGGCAGAGGCCGGCCGGGGAGATCTTGCGCACCGCATCGCCGCGATCGACGCGGCCGTAGAGAGGGCGCTGGAGGACGAGTTTCCATAAAACGCTCCGGATGACACAACTGACGTTTACGTTTACGTAAAAAACCTTGCATCGTGCGGCAGCGAGAAATATGTCAGCATGACAAAGCCGCAATGCGCGGCGAAACTGGCGGTGTTTCGGGAGGAAACGCTTAAACACCGCTTCGGGAGGAACCGTATGGCAGACATCAAGCAGCCCCCTTCGGCCTATGCCGCCAAACCTTGGCTGGCATCCTATCCCGACGGCATTCCCGGAGATATGGACCCGGTCCCCTACGCGTCGCTCGGCGACATGGTCGACATTTGCTGTACCAGGCATGCCGATGCGACCGCCTATAGCTGCATGGGCAAGGCGATGACCTTCGGCGAGCTCGACGTCGCCTCCAAGGCATTCGCCGCCCATCTGCAATCGCTCGGGCTCGAAAAGGGCGAGCGCGTGGCGCTTATGATGCCGAATATCCTGCAATATCCGGTGGCGCTCTTCGCCGTGCTCCGCGCCGGCCTGACAGTGGTCAACATCAACCCGCTCTATACGCCGCGCGAGCTGGAGCATCAGCTGAACGATTCCGGCGCGAAGGCGATCGTGATCCTGGAAAACTTCGCCCACACCCTGCAGCAGGTGAACGGCCGGACGCAGGTCAAGCACACCATCGTCGCTTCGATGGGCGACCTGATGGGGCTGAAGGGCCATCTCGTCAATTTCGTCGTGCGCAAGGTCAAGAAGATGGTGCCGGCATGGTCCCTGCCCGGCCACGAAACCTTCAAGGCGGCGCTCGCCGCCGGGCGCGGCAAGACGATGCGCGCGGTCACGCTGGATCACGGCGACATCGCCTTCCTGCAATATACTGGCGGGACGACCGGTGTCTCGAAAGGCGCGACGCTGACGCATGGCAATATTCTCGCCAATCTGCAGCAGACCTCGCACTGGGTCTCGGCCGCCTATCACGCGCGCGGCAAGCCGGACCAAATCGTCTATATGTGCGCGCTGCCGCTCTATCACATCTTCGCGCTGACGGTGAATTCGATCGTCGGCATGCACTGGGGCGGACACAATGTGCTGATCCCCAATCCGCGCGACATCCCGGCATTCGTCAAGGAGATGCAGGCCTATGACTGGAACTTCTTCGCGGGGCTCAACACGCTGTTCAACGCGCTGTTGAACAGCGAGGATTTCCGCAAGCTCGACTTCTCCAACGTGAAGCTGGTGATGGGCGGCGGCATGGCCGTGCAGAAACCGGTGGCCGACCGTTGGCAGGAGGTGACCGGCTCGATCATCTATGAGGGCTACGGCCTGTCGGAGACCTCGCCGGTTGCGACCGCGAACCGCTTCGACGCGACTGAGTTCACCGGCACGATCGGCCTGCCGCTACCGTCAACCGATATCGCGATCCGCGACGAGGACGGCAACGATCTGCCGCTCGGCGAGGTCGGCGAAATCTGCATCCGCGGGCCGCAGGTGATGGCCGGTTACTGGAACCGGCCCGAGGAAACCGCAAATGTGATGACCTCCGACGGCTTCTTCCGGTCCGGCGACATGGGATTCATGGATGAGGCGGGCCGCACCAAGATCGTCGACCGGAAGAAAGACATGATCCTGGTGTCGGGCTTCAACGTCTATCCGAACGAGGTGGAAGAGGTCGCGGTATCGCATCCGGGCATCATCGAGGCCGCCGCAATCGGCGTGCCGGACGCCCATTCCGGCGAAGTGGTGAAGCTGTTTGTCGTGCGCAAGGACGACACCGTCACCGAGGAGGTGGTCAAGGCGCATTGCGCGGCCAATCTGACCAACTACAAGCGGCCGCGCTTCATCGAATTCCGGGCGGAACTGCCGAAAACCAATGTCGGCAAGATCCTGCGGCGGGAATTGCGGTAGACGCTTTCCTCAGTGGCTCGAGGCGGGGCGAGACTCCTCGCCCATGCCGAAAACCGGAAGCGTTTTCAGCCGGTCGAGATCACCGCCGAAATAGGCCGCGATCTCGTCTTCGGTCAGGCCGAGATCGAGGAACACCTCGCGGGAGAGACGGCGCAGTTTTTCCAGCGCCATTTGAGGGTCGTAGCCGGACTGCGGGTGCAATCTGTTCGCGTTTTCCATGACATCCTCCTTGTCCCCGGCAATGGGGCCAACTTTCTTCCGCCGCGCGAGAGGCGGCGAGTCCGTGGCTTCCTATCTGCATTGCCGAGATGCCAATTGGATGAAGAAACCAAGGCCGAAAAAAGACGGCCGGCAATTTTCATCCATTCATCCCGCCCGATCGCCCAAGCACGGGACTAGTAATATTTTGTAATGAAAGTAATTCCGGCGCGCGGCGATTTGCGGGAAAATACCGCGATGTGCGTGGAAAACGGCCCGGCGCATCGATCCGTTGCGACGATCAGGAGGACGATCTCATGGGAATTTCCAGGAAGGAACCTGAAGGCGGAATCGTGAAGCTCACACCGATCGCCGATAATGAACAGGCGGCGATCGGCGTTTTCTCCCGGGCAAAGGCGGCCGGTCAGCCGCCGTACCAATCGCCCATTTTTACTTCGGTGGCGTCGCCGACCAGGCTCGCGAATTCCTGCGGATCCTGCGTACCGCCGTCGCGACCCCGATAATGGTAGGGATAGACGTATGTCGGCTTGAACTCCTCGACCGCCGAGGCGGCCTGCTCGACATCCATGGTGAAGGGCAGGTTCATGCAGAGGAAGGCGAGATCGATGTTCTCAAGCGCCCGCATTTCCGGGATGTCTTCGGTGTCGCCGGAAATATAGACGCGGAACCCGTCGAAGCTCAGCACATAGCCGTTGTCACGGCCCTGCGGGTGGAAGTTCTTGCGTTCCTCGGTCGTGTTGTAGGCGGGGATGGCGTCGATCGCCACGCCGTTGAACTCGGACGACTCGCCGTTGGCGATTGCGCTCGCCTTGGCCTTCAGGTCGTCGGACAACATGCCGTGGACGGCCGGATTGGCGATCATCACCGTGCTCTCGCCGACAAGCGCGGCAAGCGTATCGGCATTGTAATGGTCGCCATGCTCATGGGTGATCAGGATCAGGTCCGGCGCCGGCAGGTCGGCATAGGAAGCCGGATCGCCGACGGGATCGACATAGATGACACCGGCCGGCGTCTCCATCACGAAGGAGGCATGCGCGATCGGGTGAACGGCGATGTCGCCGGCATCGGTCGAGAACATGTCGCCTTCGGCCATCTGGGCGCGGGCCATGTAGGGCAGGAAGGTGACCGTGCCCGCCGCCATGGCGGTGGTGGTTACAAAACGGCGTCGTGTCAATCTCATTGAAATCCTCCGGTTGACGTCGGGTGACCAAACCGAGGTAGCGCCGGGTCACGCCCGTTCAACCGAAGGGCGGCGCAGATAACGCGTCATCACGAGATTGTGACTCCGGATACACGCTCAAAAGGAGGTGATCACCGGGATCCCGGTCGAGGTGGACGCGTCCATGCCGGTCAGCACGTCGATGGATTGCTCCAGCGTGATGCGGCTGCCGATCATCTTCTCGGGCTGCAGGCGGCCGGCTTCGATAAGCGCGAGGGCGGCGGCGTAACGGAAAGACTGGATGCCGTGGGAACCATGGATTTCCAGCTCCAGCGCGATGACGCGGGCCATCGGCGCGGCCGGGGTCAAATGCTCACCGAGCAAGAGGCCGACCTGAACGTGGCGGCCGCGCGGGCGCAGGCATTTGACCGAATTAGCGAAGGTCGTCGAATGGCCGAGCGCATCGAGCGACAGATGGGCGCCGCCGCCGGTGGCCTGGCGGATCGCCTTGACCGGGTTGTCCGACGCGCCGTTGACGATCACCTCCGCACCGAGCGCTTTCGCCATTGCGAGCTTTTCATCGGTCACGTCGACGGCGACGACGCGTGCGCCGGAGGCGACCGCGATCATGATCGCCGACAGGCCGACGCCGCCGCAGCCATGCACGGCGACCCATTCTCCGGCGGAGACGCGGCCCTTGTCGACGACCGCGCGAAACGAGGTGACAAAGCGGCAGCCGAGGCTGGCCGCGACATCGAAGGACATGGATTCGGGCAGTTTCACAAGGTTCAGGTCGGCGTGGCGCAGACCGACATATTCGGCGAACGAGCCCCATCCGGAAAAGCCGACCTGGTACTGGTCCGGGCAGACCTGCTGGTTGCCCGACGCGCATTCGGAACAATGACCGCAGCCGGCGACGAAGGGGACGGTCACCCGGTCGCCTTCGCGGAAGCGACGGACCTCCGCGCCGACGGCGACGATAGTACCGGCCAGTTCATGCCCCGGCACATGCGGCAGGGCGATGGAGGGATCATGCCCCTTCCAGCCATGCCAGTCCGACCGGCAGACGCCATTCGCCTCGACCTTGACGACGACCCCGTCCGGCTCCGGCGTCGGATCGGGCACCGTCCGCAGTTCCGGCTGTTTGCCAAATTCCTCGAAGATCACCGCGCGCATCGAAATTCTCCCACTGACTGTCCAAGCCATAATGCGGATGGCGCCAGAATGGAATTGCCCGGTCAAGGCAGCGGCGCGGCTTGCATTCGCGCCGCCCAGGTCCTTTATAGATCGTGGCCGCCATCGCGCATCCGCGCCACCGCCGCGGTCCGACCGGGAGAGCCATCATGCCGACGAAAACCGACGCCATCGACGCCCTGAAACGCCATTTCGAAAACGGTGCGCCGACCGATATGCGCGCCGCATTTTCGGAAGATTCCGGGCGGTTCGGCAAGCACAGCGCGCAGTACGAGGATCTGCTGCTCGACTGGTCGAAATGCCGGGTCAATGACGAGACGATCCGGCTTCTGGAGACCCTCGCCGGGGCCTGCGATGTCGAAGACCGCCGCGACGCGATGTTCGCCGGAGAAAAGATCAACACGACCGAGGACCGCGCGGTGCTTCACACGGCGCTGCGCAACCGCTCCAACACGCCGGTCATCGTCGACGGCGAGGACGTCATGCCGGAGGTCAATGCGGTGTTGGCAGCGATGGCGGATTTCTGCCACGGGGTGCGCGCCGGCACGATCAAGGGCGCGACGGGCGCGCCCTTCACCGATGTCGTCAATATCGGCATTGGCGGTTCCGACCTCGGCCCGGCCATGGCTGTGCTGGCGCTGTCGCCCTATCATGACGGGCCACGCTGCCATTTCGTCTCCAATGTCGACGGCGCGCATATGGCAGACACGCTGTCCGGCCTCGATCCGGCGCGCACCCTGTTCGTCGTCGCCTCGAAGACATTCACCACGATCGAGACCATGACCAATGCCGCGACGGCGCGGGCATGGCTGGTCAACGCGCTGGGCGAGAGCGCCGTGGCGAGCCATTTCTGCGCGGTGTCGACGGCGCTGCCCAAGGTGGCCGCCTTCGGCATCGGCGAGGAGCGCACCTTCGGCTTCTGGGACTGGGTCGGCGGACGCTATTCGCTGTGGAGCGCCATCGGCCTGCCGATCATGCTGGCGATCGGACCTGAGAATTTCGGCCGGCTGCTCGACGGCGCGCATGCGATCGACACTCATTTCAAATCCGCGCCGGTCGCCGAGAACCTGCCAATGATGCTCGGCCTGATCGGCTATTGGAACCGGGCGATTTCAGGCTATCCGTCTCGCGCGGTGATCCCCTACGACCAGCGTCTGGCCCGCCTGCCCGCCTATCTGCAGCAGCTCGACATGGAATCGAACGGCAAGGGCGTGACGGTCTCCGGCGAGCCGGTGGACGGCGTGTCCGGGCCCGTGGTCTGGGGCGAGCCCGGCACCAACGGCCAGCACGCCTTCTTCCAGCTCCTGCACCAGGGCACGGATATCGTGCCGGTGGAGTTCCTCGCCGCCGCCAACAGCCATGAGCCGGGGCTGCGCCAGCATCACGACCTGCTGCTCGCCAACTGCCTGGCGCAGTCGGAAGCGCTGATGAAGGGTCGGACATTCGATGAGGCCAGGGCGCAGCTTATCGATAAGGGGATGGGCGAAGCGGAGGCCGCCGAGCTGGCGCCGCACCGCGTTTTCACCGGCAATCGGCCGTCGATCACCATTCTCTATGACAAGCTCGATCCCTATGCGCTGGGGCGGATCATCGCGCTCTACGAGCACCGCGTCTTCGTCGAGGCGCAGCTCTACGGGATCAACGCCTTCGACCAATGGGGCGTGGAACTGGGCAAGGAGCTGGCGACCGCGCTTCTGCCGGTCGTCGAGACCGGAGACGGCGTGGAGAAGCGCGACAGCTCGACCGCCGCGCTGGTCGCCCACCTGCGCAAACTGAAGGCCGGATAAGGCCAGGGAGCCGGATCGCCGCGGGCCCGTTTAAGGGCGATATGGCGATCCGGTTGCAACACGAAATGTTAAATTCGGGAACTCCCGTCGGATCTGTCCGTTCAAACCACGGATGACGTCCTCTCAACGGAGTTTCTCTCATGTCTGAGCAAACGTATGTCGAAGCGGAGCGCGGGCCGGGCTATTGGGCCATGGCTGTCGTCGCCCTGCTCCTCATCCTTTTCGGAATTCCAATTCTTGCGGGAGGTATCTGGCTCATCGGGCTCGGTGGGTCCTGGTACTACGCAATCGCCGGCATCGGCCTGATCGGTTCCGGGGCACTGATGCTCCGCCGCAGCATGGCGGGTTTCTGGCTCTATCTCGCAACCTATCTCTTCACGATCATCTGGGCGTTCTGGGAAGTAGGAACAGACTGGTGGGCACAAGTGCCGCGGCTGGTCGCCCCGACGGTGATGATGATCGCCGTGCTTGCCTGCATCCCGGCGCTGGGCGTCCGGCACGTGCGGCGCATTCGCCGCGACAATTCGCAGGCGGGCGTCGTTGCCGCCGGACTGCTGTTCGGCATCACGATGGGCATGATCGGTGTCGTGCAGGTTGCGCTGGCACCGACGGCGAGAGCACAGGAAGCCCCGGCCGCAGCCGACACGGCGACGCAGGACGGCGCCACGGCCCCGGCGGCAAACGAGGAGACCGCAGCACCGGTTCTGGCAGACACTACCGGCGTTACAGTCGCAGCGAACGAGCCCGAACAGACACTCGAGGCCGGGGCGGACTGGCCTTACTGGGGCGGGGACGAGAATGCTTCCCGCTACTCGTCGCTCGACCAGATCACCGCCGACAATGTCGGCGATCTGGAGCGCGCCTGGGTCTACCATACCGGCGACATGCCCTCCGAAAAGGCGCAGGGGAAATATTCGCCCGAGATCACGCCTATCGCGATCGGGGGCAATCTCTACATGTGTTCGGCAATGAATGTGCTGATTTCCGTCGATGCGGCGACCGGCGAGGAGAGATGGCGCTACGACCCCGAGGTCTCGACCGAGTCGATCCCCTATGGCGCTACCTGCCGAGGCGTCGCCTTCTATCGCAATCCGGAAGCGGCTGCTGACGAAGTCTGCGCCGCACGCGTCGTGGAGGCTACGCTCGATGCAAGGTTGATCGAAGTCGACGCCGAAACCGGCGAACCCTGTGCCAATTTCGGCGAGAACGGATCCGTCGACCTCAATGAAGGCATCTGGAAAAATGACGAGGTGATTCCGGGCTGGTATGCCGTCACCGCGCCGCCGGTCATCGTGCGCGGCGTCGTCGTCACAGGCGCCCAGGTTTCCGACGGCGAGGCAGAGGACGCACCATCCGGCGTCATCCGCGGCTATGACGCGGTGACCGGCGAACTTGCCTGGGCGTGGGACCTCGCCAATCCGGATCTGACCGGCGCACCGCCGCAGGGCGAGATCTATACACGCGGCACACCGAACATGTGGACGACCGCGGTCGCCGACGAGCAGCTGGGCTACGTCTATGTCCCGCTCGGCAATTCAGCCGTCGACTATTATGGCGGCAACCGCTCGGATGCGGAGAACGAATTCTCGACTTCGCTCGTCGCGCTCGATGCGACGACCGGCGAGCCGGTCTGGCATTTCCAGACCGTTCATTACGACGTCTGGGACTACGATCTCGGTTCGCAGGCCACGCTGGTCGATTTTCCGGAGGACGGCGGCACCGTTCCGGCGATCATTCTGCCTTCCAAGCAGGGCGACATCTATGTCCTGAACCGCGAGACAGGCGAGTCGCTTTTCCCGGTCGAGGAAATGGATGCGCCCACAGGCGGTGTGGAACCGGAGAACATTTCGCCGACGCAGCCCGTCTCCAGCTACGCCACTCTGCGCAAGCCCGATCTCACCGAGAAGGATATGTGGGGCGCCACTCCGCTCGACCAGTTGTGGTGCCGCATCCAGTTTCGACGCGCGGCCTATGACGGCATTTACACGCCGCCGACCGTCGACCGGCACTGGATCCAGTATCCGGGCTATAATGGCGGATCGGACTGGGCAGCGTGGCGGTCGACCCGGAACGCGGGCTGATCATCGCGAATTACAACGACATGCCCAACCACAACCGGCTGCTGACCCGCGAGGAGGCCGACAAGCGCAATCTGCGCACGATCGTCCAGAAATACGAGGATCCGGAAAGCGGCCAGTCCGGCGGCGCCGAAGGCGAAGGCGACCCGCAGGCGGGCTCTCCCTACGCCATCGACGTCAATGCGGGCTGGCGCGTGCCGCTCACGGGGATGCTGTGCAAGGAACCGCCCTATGGCTGGATCCGCGCCATCGACCTGAAGACCGGCGAGACCGTTTGGGACGAGCCGCTGGGCTCGGCGCGCCAAAACGGCCCGTTCGGGATTCCCTCGATGCTGCCGCTGACCATCGGGACGCCCAACAATGGCGGCTCCGTGGTTACAGCTGGCGGTGTGATCTTTGTCGCGGCGACGACGGACAACATGATCCGCGCCATCGACGAGAAGACCGGCAAGGTGCTGTGGGAAGACACGCTTCCAGGCGGCGGCCAGGCCAACCCGATGACCTATGAGGTCGACGGGCGCCAGTATCTGGTGATCGCGCCGGGCGGCCATCATTTCATGGAAACGCCGATCAGCGACGCGGTCATCGCCTATGCGCTGCCGCAGTCCGCGGGCTGACCAGATATCGGGGCGGCGTTCGCGCCGCCCTTACCCTATCCGCCGCCGCAGTATCAGCACGGCGGAATCAGGCCGGCGTCGGCGCCGGCCTTTTCAAGCTTTCCACGCATGTCGACATCGCGCATCAGCATGAAATAGGGTTCGCCGGCTTCGGCCCGGAGCCAGGCCGACATGCGAATGGGGCCGGCCGGAACCGGCGCGGTCCGGCAACCGGTAGCGCCAACCGTGAGCGATCCTTTCCCTTTCCCAACCCCGGCCTTGAACGCCTTTACGCGCGCCTGCATGGCGCGGAACGCCTCGCTGTCGGCCTGGTCGAACCGGGCAACGACAAGACGACTTTCGCCGCCAGGCGCGGGCAGGCCGGGCGCAGACGCCGTCTCGTCCGTGATGATCGGCTTGTATTGCTCCAGGAAACTCGTCTTCGGGTCACCCGTGTCGTACCGCACCGTCACGGTGACGTCGCCGTCGCGAAGCCGCAGGAAAGAGGGTGTCGCCAATGCAAAGCGGATCGCGCCGGGATCGGCTTCCATCGGATTCATGCGGGCGAGTTTCAGCGCGCTGGCAGGCGGCGTGCCGAGCCCGGCGCAGCCGGAAAGTGCGAAAGAGACAAGGAGAGCAGGCAGAAAGGCGGCCGTGCGGCGCGGTAGTGCACGGGCGGAAAACGATGACATCGAGAACTCCATATTTCACTCTTTACGGCGATTTATTATTGTTATACGATAATTAATGCAAACGTTTTTTGACGAGGTGTCAATGTCGACACACACGCTCGACCGGCTGAAACGGCTCAGCCGCATTCTCTACGGTTTCTCTGTCGCGTTGATCGCGGCACTGGCCTTCGCCGGCGCCGTGCTGACCGCGATGACAATCGCTGACGTCGGCGTTCTCACCCGAGCCTTCCCGGACGTCGTGCGCGATCCGGCGACGGTATCGATGACGGCACGCATCGTCAGCCTTGCCCTCGGCTGGATCGCGATCGGCCTGATGATCCACGCGATCCGATGCCTGATGCGGATGTTCTCCCTGACAGGACAAGGCCGGATCCTGACGCAGGAGGCAGCGACATGGATGCGCCGGGCCGGGATCACGCTGTTCGTGCTGGCAATCTATTCCACCGTGTCGCGCACCCTGACGATCCTGTTTCTGTCTATGGGCAACCCGCCCGGCGAACGGCAATTGGCGATCGGTGTAGAGAGCACGCAGCTTTTCTCGATCTTTCTCGCCGGGGTTTTCCTGCTGGTGGCGCACGCGCTCGTCCTGGGCAGTGAGATCGAGCAGGAAAACAAGAGCTTCGTCTGAACCATGGCCATCATCGTGCAACTCGACGTCATGCTGGCGAAGCGCAAGATGCGCTCGAAGGAACTGGCGGAGGCAATCGGCATCACCGAACAGAACGTATCGCTGCTGAAATCGGGCAAAGTGCGCGGCGTGCGTTTCGATACGCTTGAAAAGATCTGCGCGGTTCTGGAGTGCCAGCCCGGCGACCTGCTGGAATACGTCCCCGACGGCGACTGACCCGCCGTCGCCGCTCTTGCGGCTTTGCCTGCCTTGGCCTAACGCTGAGCCGAGACGAAACGGGAGGGCGTGATGGCCGAATCAAAGACAACAAAGCTGCGCAGCCAGCAATGGTTCGACAATCCTGACAATCCCGGCATGACCGCGCTCTATCTCGAGCGCTACCTGAATTTCGGGATCACGCGCGAAGAGCTGCAATCGGGCAAACCGATCATCGGCATCGCCCAAACCGGCTCCGACCTGTCCCCGTGCAATCGCCATCACGTCGAGCTGGCGAAGCGTGTGCGCTCCGGCATCGAGGCAGCGGGTGGAATACCCTTCGAGTTTCCCTGCCATCCGATCCAGGAAACCGGCAAACGACCGACCGCGTCGCTCGACCGCAACCTGGCCTATCTGTCGCTGGTGGAGGTGCTGTACGGCTATCCGCTCGACGGGGTGGTGCTGACCATCGGCTGCGACAAGACCACGCCGGCGCTGCTGATGGCGGCGGCGACCGTCAACATTCCGGCGATAGCGCTGTCTGTGGGGCCGATGCTGAACGGCTGGCATCGCGGCGAGCGCACCGGGTCCGGCACGATCGTGTGGAAGTCGCGCGAGCGGCTGTCTGCGGGCGAGATCGACTATGACGAGTTCATGGATATCGTCGCCTCTTCGGCGCCGTCTGTCGGCTATTGCAACACGATGGGCACCGCGACGACGATGAACTCGCTCGCCGAAGCGCTGGGCATGCAGTTGCCGGGTTCGGCGGCGATCCCGGCGCCCTATCGCGAGCGCGGGCAGATTTCATACGAGACGGGCAAGCGGATCGTCGAGATGGTGCATGAGGACCTGAAACCGTCCGACATCATGACGCGCGAAGCCTTCGAAAACGCCATCGTGGTCAATTCCGCCATTGGCGGTTCGACCAATGCGCCGATCCATCTGAACGCGATCGCGCGGCATCTCGGCATCTCGCTGACCAATGACGACTGGCAGGCGGTCGGGCATGCCATCCCGCTGCTGGTGAACCTGCAGCCGGCCGGCGAGTTTCTCGGCGAGGATTATTGCCGCGCCGGCGGCGTGCCGGCCGTGGTCATGGAACTGATGAAGGAAAAACTGCTGCCGCATCCCGGCGCCGTGACGGCGAACGGCAAGTCGATCGGCGAGAATTGCAGCTCGGTCGAGAATTTGAACACCAACGTGATCCGCACCGTCGCGCAGCCGATGGTGGCGCATGCGGGCTTCATCAACCTGAAGGGGACTCTGTTCGATTCCGCGATCATGAAGACCAGCGTGATCTCCGAGGAATTCCGCAAGCGATACCTTTCCAATCCCGACGACCCGGACGCCTTCGAGGGCAAGGTGGCAGTCTTCGACGGGCCGGAGGACTATCACGCGCGCATCGACGATCCGGCGGAAGGAATCGACGAACACACAATCCTGATCATGCGCGGCACAGGCCCGATCGGCTATCCGGGCGCGGCGGAAGTCGTCAACATGCAGCCGCCGGATTACCTGATCAAGAAAGGCATCAAGTCGCTGCCCTGTATCGGCGACGGAAGGCAGTCCGGCACGTCGGGCTCGCCCTCGATCCTCAATGCGTCGCCGGAAGCGGCCGCGATGGGCGGGCTGGCGCTGCTTAAATCGGGCGACCGGATCCGCGTCGATCTCGGCAAGGGCGAGGCGAATATCCTTCTCTCCGACGAAGAGCTGGCGGCGCGACGCAAGGCACTGGCGGACGAAGGCGGTTACGCCTATCCGGACAGCCAGACGCCCTGGCAGGAAATCCAGCGCGCTATGGTGGATCAGCTGTCCGAAGGCATGGTTCTGAAGCCGGCGGTCAAATACCAGAAAATCGCGCAGACAAGGGGCATGCCGCGCGACAATCACTGATCGGCGCGTGCGGGGGTCAGGCTTTCGGCCGCGCCGCCGCCCAGCCAAGCAAGGCGTCGAGGGCGGGACAGAGGTCCTGCCCCCATTCCGTGAGCCTGTATTCGACCTTGGGCGGAACCTGCGGGTAGACCGTGCGATGCACGATGCCGTCAGCCTCAAGCTGCCGCAATTGCTGGATCAGCATCTTCTGGGACACGTCAGGGATGGCGCGCTCGAGGTCCGAGAAGCGCATGACCCGGCCGCCGAACAGGTGGAACAGAATCACCAGCTTCCAGCGGCCCTCCAGTATCTTGAGGGCGCTTTCGACGCCGGATGCAGCGGTCTCGCGCGTATAGTCATGCGCCGGGGCGGTTAACTTACCTTTTGGTGAGTACCCAACTTTTTTGTCCGTTCTTGTCATGTCGTCAGGTTAGCCGCAGGTATGGGCCGACCGCAACCGGATACGGACCGCCACCATGTCAGATACGCTCCCCGCCCCCATTACCGCCTATTACGCCGCACAGACGCCAAACGATATCGCGCAGCGCTTCACGCAAGACGGCATCGCCCTCGACGAACGGCACACGCATCGGGGGCGCGACGCAATCCGCCAATGGCGCGAGGAAGTCGCGAAGATCAGCTACAGTCAGGAAATCCTATCCTTTCGCCGAGAGGGTAACCGCGTGACGGTGGCGACCCGCATCTCCGGCGCCTTCAAGGGAAGTCCGGTCGAACTGCAGAACGTGTTCGACCTGGACGGCGACCTGATCGCCCGGCTGGAAATCTCCTGAAGCAGTCGCCCCGGACTTCGCAGCCTTGGCCGGAAGGGCCTTGCCTGATCCGCGCGTAACGCTAGGGTCATTCCACAAGACGCCCTATCCGTGACGGAGCCGCCATGTGGATTCGCCTGATTGCCGCCCTGTGGGCGGCGCTGCTGCTGCCTGCCGCCGCTCATGCCGACATCAAGGAGACGGTCGCCAAGCTGGCGCCCAACGGGCTGGTTCTGGTTCTCGACAAGGACGGCAAAGACCTTCTGGCGCAGAATTCCGACGAACCCTTCGTGCCGGCCTCCGTTGCCAAGATCGTCACCGCATGGCTCGCCATGGAGGTTCTTGGGCCGGATTACCGGTTCGAGACGCGCTTCCATGTGGACGCCAAAAGGGTTCTTTATGTACGCGGCGGCGGCGACCCGATGCTGGTCTCCGAGGAACTGGACCTGCTGGCGCCTGCACTCCTGGCCGCGACCGGCGAGGAGCCCTTCACCGGCATGGTGCTTGACGGGAGCTATTATCCCGACGATCTCGAAATCCCGGGCATCGAAGGGACGGACGAGGCCTATGACGCACTGAACTCCGCGCTCGCGGTGAATTTCAACACGATCAATGCGGTGCGTAGTGGCGACACGGTGAAGTCGGCCGAAGCGCAGACCCCGATCACGCCGCTGGCGATCAGCCAGTTCAAGGCGCGCGGGCCGAAGGGCAAGGGCCGCATCAGCCTGGCGCAGGAAGACCCGAGCATCAGCATCCTCTATGCAGGCGAACTGATCGCCGCCTTCATCGAGAAGGCCGGTGGCAAGATCGACGGTGCAATATCGCTGGGGCCAGTGCCGGACGGGCTGAAGCCGGTCTACGTGCACCGCCAGTCGCGCGACCTCGCCGAAATCCTGCGGCTGTTGCTGCTGGGCTCCAACAACTACATCGCCAACCAGGTGTTCCTGGAAATCGGCACCGATCTCCTCGGCGGGCCGGTGAGCCTGGACAAGTCACTGCGGGTCGCCAACCAGATCCTCGCCAGGCACGGCCTCGCCAAGGCGATCCATCTGGAAGAAGGCTCGGGGATCAGCCGCGACAACCGCTTTACGGCGCGCGGCCTGGCCGAAGTGCTCGACCTGTTCGCACCGCATGCGGAACTGATGCGGCGGACGAAGAGCGGTTCGCGCTACAAGACGGGCACGTTTTCGGGCGTGAGTACGCTGGCGGGTTTCGCGAAGACGAAGAGCCATGGCGATGTGCGCTTCGTGATCTCGCTGAGCGGCGGGGGAAAACTGCGTTTTCGGCTGCTGGAAGCAATCGAGCGCGAGCTGTAAGCCCGCGCCCCGAATTGCGTCGTCTCAAGCGGCTTTCTGCTGTGCGATGCGCAGCGTCTTTCCGTCGTTGTCGAAGAGATGCAGGACTTCGGAAGCGGCTGTCAGATCGACCTTGTCGCCGCGGTTGACCTTGGCGTCTCCGGCAAGCTTGGCGATGATCGGTTCCTCGTGTCCTTCCATGCGGACATAGAGCAAGGTCACCTCGCCCAGCGCCTCGACGATATCGACCTCGCCCGACAGAAGCGGCGTCTCGCCCTCGCCGGCAATCTTCAGATCCTCCGGACGCACACCGAGGCTGACCGGTTTGCCATTGAGCGAGACGTCGCCGCCAATGGGGACCGAGGCCTTGCCGGCATGCGCGACATCGACCTCGATGGCGGTATCGGAGACGGACGTCACCGTGGAGGACAGGATATTCATCGCCGGCGAACCGATGAACTGGGCGACGAAGAGATTGGCCGGTTCATGGTACAGCTGCATCGGCGAGCCGACCTGTTCGATATAGCCGCCGCGCAAGACGACGATCCGGTCGGCCAAAGTCATCGCCTCGACCTGGTCATGGGTGACGTAGATCATCGTCGTGTCGGGCATGGATTCGTTGAGCTTGGCGATCTCGATGCGCGTGGCGACGCGCAGGGCCGCATCGAGGTTGGACAGCGGCTCGTCGAAGAGGAAAACCTTAGGATCGCGGCAAATCGACCGGCCGATGGCGACGCGCTGACGCTGTCCGCCCGAGAGGGCCTTGGGCAGGCGATCGAGATAGGGCGTTAGCTGGAGGATCTCGGCGGCGTTCCTGACGCGCTTTTCGATCTCCTCGCGCGAGAATTTAGCCAGGCGCAGGCCGAAGGCCATGTTGTCGTAGACCGTCATGTGCGGATAGAGCGCATAGGTCTGGAACACCATGGCGATGCCGCGCTGCGACGGCGGCACGTCATTGACCACCATGCCATCGATTTCCAGCGTGCCGCCGGTAATCTGTTCGAGACCGGCGATGCAGCGCAGGAGCGTGGATTTGCCGCAACCGGACGGGCCGACGAAGACGATGAACTCGCCCTTCTCGATGTGAAGGTCGATGCCGTGCAGCACCTTTACATGGCCGTAGGCCTTTTCCAGCTTGGTCAGTTTCAGTTCAGCCATGGTGTTTCCCTCCCTAACCGACGCGACCGATATATCCGCCGAGCGCTTTCAGTTTCACGACGCCGTCCTCCCCGGCCTGGCCATCCAGCGGCGCGTCGAGCCGCGTCAGCTTCAGCCCCGTGCCGAATTCCGCGGGTCCGTGGCCGAGATTGAAGGCGCACAGGATTTTCGTTTCCCCGTCGTCGCGAATATAGGCGACGACATCGTCCGGCGTGTCGACGAAGGAAATGTCTCCCTTGATCAGCGCCGGATTGGCGCGCCGGAATTCGAGGAAATCGCGGTAGAATTCGAAGATGCTGCCGTCGCGACCCTGCTGCGTGTTGACCGCCATGGCGCGATGGATATCCGGCACGGGCAGCCAGGGCTTGCCGGTGGTAAAGCCGCCATTCGGCAAGTTCGACGACCAGACCATCGGCGTGCGCGCGCCATCGCGGCCCTTGAATTTCGGCCAGAAGCGGATGCCGTAGGGGTCCTGCAGGTCCTCGTAGGAAATATCCGCCTCGGGCAGGCCCAGCTCCTCGCCCTGATAGATACTGACCGAGCCGCGCAGGGTGAACAGGATGCCGGCGATGACGGCGAGGTAACGCTCCGGATCGCGCTCGAAAGCGCCCCAGCGGGACGCATGCCGCACGACGTCATGGTTGGAGAATGCCCAGCACGACCAGCCGTCCGGCGCGCCGACCTCGAACTTCTCCGCGACCTCGCGCACCTTTTCCGCCGTCAGCGGATCGGGCGCCAGGAAGTCGAAGGCGTAGCACATGTGGATACGGTCATCGCCACGGGTGTATTCGGCGAGGATTTCCATGTCGCGCTGGCTGTCGCCGACTTCGCCCACCGCGGCGGCCGCCGGGAACTCGTCGAGTACGGCGCGGAAGCGCTTTAGGAACTCGATATTTTCCGGCTGGCTCTTGTCGTAGAGGTGGTCCTGATAATTGTATGGATTGACCGCCGGCGCCGTCTTGGCGTTGCGCTGCTCGGGCGGTAGTGGCGGATTGTCCTTCAGTGTCTGCGAGTGGAAGTAGAAATTGATCGTGTCGAGCCGGAAGCCGTCGACGCCGAGTTCCAGCCAGAAGCGCACCATGTCGAGCAGTTCATTCTGGACGTCCGGATTATGGAAGTTCAGGTCTGGCTGGCTCGTCAGGAAGTTGTGCATGTAATATTGGAGGCGGTTGGAATCCCCCTCCCAGGCCGAGCCGCCGAAGATCGACAGCCAGTTGTTGGGCGGCGAGCCGTCCGGCTTCGCATCCGCCCAGACATACCAGTCGGCCTTGTGGTTTTCGCGATTCGAGCGGCTCTCCGTGAACCAGGGGTGCTGGTCGGAGGTGTGCGACATGACGAGGTCGATCATCACCTTCAGGCCGAGATGATGGGCGTCGTCGACGAGGACGCGGAAATCCTCGACGCTGCCGAACATCGGATCGACGCCGCGATAGTCCGTCACGTCATAGCCGAAATCCTTCATCGGCGACGGGAAGAAGGGCGAGATCCAGATCGCGTCAGCGCCAAGGCCGGCGATATAGGGCAGGCGCTGGCGGATGCCCGCCAGATCGCCGATGCCGTCGCCGTTGGAGTCCTGATAGGAACGCGGATAGATCTGGTAGATCACCGCGCCGCGCCACCAATCGGGATCCGGCTTGACCTGTTCCTCTGTTCGCTGGGCCGCGGATGCAAACACACTCATTTATTCAGACAGTCCCTATTTTACCGAGCCGGCCAGAAGACCGCGCACCAGATATCTCTGCATTGCGAAGAAGACGACGAGCGGAACGGCAATCGACACGAAGGCCGCCGTCGCCAGGATTTCCCAGTTGCCGCCGCGCGTGCCGAGCAGTTCGACGATCTGGCGGGTCATTACGGTCGTCTCGCCGGTCGCGTCGATCAGGAAGACCAGCGCCACGAGCAGATCGTTCCAGGTCCACAGGAACTGGAAGATCGCGAAGGAGGCGAGCGCCGGGAACGACAGGGGCAAGACGATCCGGGTGAAGATCTGGAAGTCCGTCGCACCGTCGACCTTGGCGCATTCGATGATGTCGCGCGGCAGGCCGACCATGTAGTTGCGCAGAAGATAGACCGCGAGCGGCAGACCGAAACCCGTATGGGCGAGCCAGACGCCAAGATAGCCCTTGCCGATGCCGATCTCGTTATGCAGGCGCAATAGCGGGATCAGCGCCAATTGCAGCGGAACGACGAGAAGCGCGACGACGGCGGCGATCAGCAGGGCGCGACCCGGAAAACGCATCCAGGCGAGCGCATAGGCAGCGAAGGCGGCGATGACGATCGGGATGACCGTCGCCGGGATGGTCACCGTCAGCGTGTTGAAGAAGGCCTTGGCCATCGAGTCGGTGGTCGAGCCGGAGAACAGCACCCTCTCGTAGTTCGCGAGGGTGAATTTGGGCGGAGCCTTTGCCGTCACGAAGACGCGTTCGCCTCGCCGGCCCTGGAATTCGACATCGTTCTGCCAGACGTAATCGCCATTCGCCTGAACGGTGATCCGGCCATCATCGCCCATATCCGCGGTATCGCCGGGCTTGTATTCGCTGATGGCGCGCGAGGATGTGCCCCATGCCGAGATCGTGCCGGCCGTGTTCTCTCCGTTGATCTCGAAGAGATTGCCGTCGATGACGAACTGAGCGCCTTCCTGCCGCTGGGTATCCGGATCGGCGGTGCGCATGACCAGGTTTTGTTCCTGCGGGAACAGCGCATCCCACCAGCCGCTCGACGAGATCTGGTCGGCGGTGCGGAAGGACGAGACGAACAGGCCGACGGTCGGGAACAGCCAGAGCAGGACCAGCGCGACGACGGAGATATGGACGGCCCAGGTGAGACCGGATTTCGTACCTGCGATCGATGACATGGTTCCGGCCTCCCTACTTCATTTCCTTGCGCGCGTTGTAGACGTTCCAGATCAGGATCGGCGACACGAGCAGCATGATGACGATGGCGCTGGCGGAGCCGACGCCCCAGTCATTGGCGCGGAAAAGCTTGTCGTACATGTAATTGGCGAGGACCTGGGTTTCCCACTGGCCGTTGGTCATGGCGAAGACAATGTCGAAGATCTTCAGGACGACCAGCGTGATCGTCGTCCAGACGACGACGATGGTGCCCATGATCTGCGGCACCTTGATCTTGAAGAAGATGTCGAACGGATTGGCGCCGTCGATGACGGCTGCCTCGATGGTCTCCTCGGGAATACCGCGCAAAGCCGCCGACAGGATGACCATGGCGAAGCCGGTCTGGATCCAGATCAAGACGACCATCAGGAAGAAGTTGTTCCAGAACAGGATCGTCAACCAGTTCTGCGGTTCGCCGAACGGGAGGTTGGCTGTAAATACCGAATAGACGGACTTGAGGGCGAGATAGCCGAGCCAGACAGCACCGATGACGGCGATGCCGCGCAGCAGGATGGCCCAGACGGAAAGGCCGCCGCGTGTGGCGTTGCGATCGACGATCGGCCGACCAGCCGTGTAAATCAGGTAGAGCATCAGGGCGGCGAAGACGAGCAGGATGGCGGCGGGCAGGATACGCAGGAAGATGATCGACCAGACGCCGCCGTCGAAGTTCATCCACACGGCGTTGAGCACGCCGATCTGGTTCTGGCCCGCAGGCCGCGCGTCATAAACGAGCTTGAAGATGACCGACGCGCCGACAAAGGAAATCGCCATCGGCATGAAGATCAGCGACTTGGCGATGTTGCCCCATTTGATGCGGTCGGTGAGTTGGGCGGCCAGAAGTCCGAACGCGGTCGAGGCGGCCGGAACGACGATCAGCCAGAGCATGTTGTTGCTCATCGCCTCCCAGAATTTCGGCTCGGAGACCATCTGGCGGTAATTCGCCAGACCGACAAAGGCGCCGCCGGCGCTTCGGTCCGTCAGCGAAAGACGCAGCGTTTCAACAACCGGATAGGCGAGATAGAGGCCAAGCGCGAAAATCGCCGGAAACAGGAACAGCCACGGGCGAACCATATTGGCGCGATTGATGTTGCGGCCGGCATTCTTGCCGGTGGCCGGAAACAGGACCCGGTCGATGAACAAGTTCGACAGGTAGAAGTATCCGATGCAACCACCAACACCGATGATGATGGTGATCAGTCCTTGCAAGGCTGGATGCATGGCTCCCTCCCAAAAACCGCTGCGACCTCAAGGTGCCGTTCGGGACAGTATGCCCCGAACGGTATGATTTGAAAGCCTGGAACCGAGCTTACTTGAGCGCGTCCCAGCTCGCCTGGATTTCCGAAGCGACCTTCTTGGCGTCCTCGCCACCGGCAAAATCGACCATGCCGGTCCAGAAGGAGCCCGCACCGACGCCGCCGGGCATCAGGTCCGAACCGTCGAACCGGAAGGTGGTCGCGGAGGTGAGGATCTCACCCAGCGCGCGCTTGGTGTCGTCCGAATAGGTGGCCGCATTGGCCGACTTCAGCGGCGTCAGGAAGCCCTGACCCGGGATCGCCATCCAGACCTCATGAGCGATGTCGGTTTCGAGGAACTCGATCAGCGCCTTCGCTCCGGGGCTGTCCTTGGTGATGGCGAACAGCGTGCCGGCGCCGAGAACCGGAGAACCCAGATCCTTGTCGGCATAGGCCGGGAAGTAGAAGAAGTCCGCGTCGAGGCCGATCTCGGTGCCTTCCGGGAAGAAGGCCGGGATGAACGACGCCTGCTTGTGCATGTAGCACTGTGGCGGCGAATCGAAGAGGCCCTTCGGAGAATCGCGGAAGTCGGTCGAGGCGACAGCGCCGCGCCCGCCTGCAACGAAATCATCCTGCAGGAACCACCCGAACTCGTTGATGGCGGCGACCACGCGTTCGTCATCGAAGGGGATTTCGTTGGTGACCCACTGGTCGTAAACAGACGGCGGCTGGGTGCGCAGCATCATGTCCTCGACCCAGTCGGTGGCGGGCCAGCCGGTCGCGCCGCCCGAACCGAGACCGATGCACCAGGGCGTCGCACCGTCGGCGACGATCTGCTCGGTCAGCGCCTTCAGTTCTTCCATGGTCTTCGGGATCTCGTAGCCGGCATCCTCGAAGTTTTCCGGCACATACCAGACAAGCGACTTCACGTCGGCCTTGTAGGGGAATGCGTAGAAGTGATCGGTACCGTCCTGGCCGGCATAGGTGCCGAGATCGACCCAGGAGTCGCCGGCGGCGTAGTTTTCCGCCATCCAGCTCGCCGCGTCATCGCCGAGCGGCGTCAGGAAGCCGCGCTTGGCAAGGTCCGCGGCAAGGCCGGGCTGCGGGAATACCGAGACGTTCGGGGCCGAGCCCGCTTCGGCGTCAACGACGATCTGCTGCTCGAAGGAATCCGAGCCGGTGTAGCGCACGTCAGCGCCGGTCGCCTTGGCGAAATAGGCGAGAACCGCTTCGATGGCTTCCTGGTCCGGGCCGAGCCACGGGCCGAAAACAGTCACCTGCTCGCCGCTCAGATCATGATCGGCGCTGTAGGCTTCGAAACTGTCCCAGTTAAAGTCTCCTTCCCCGACGGGGAACATGAGATCCTGCGCCTGCGCCGAAATGGCGGACAGGGCAAAGGCGGCAACACCCGCCAGCAATAGTTTTTTCATCGAAAATCCTCCCAGGATCGGTTTTTCAAACTAGCAACAAGACACATAGAGCATTCACTTGCTCATAGCTAGTCAAAGCGCTTTGGCAGGCCTGAGCTTTGGCGTTGAACCCCTTTGAGTCAAGCGAAATATTTGTCGCACCGCCTTGTCAACCGTCAACGACGCGCCGCGATTTTGCGTCCTTCCCGAGATTCCGGTTTTCCGCACAAATCGAAAAAACTGGTGTTTTGCTGCAGAATTATGCACTATCCAAAGCCCTTTGAATGCCTTTGGGAGGACGGCATCCAATGAATCTCAAGCAACTTTCGGACAAACTCGGCCTGTCGCAGACCACGGTCAGCCGCGCCCTCAACGGCTATCCCGAGGTGAGCGAGGAGACCCGCAAGCGCGTCGAAGCCGTCGCGCGCGAGATGAATTACCAGCCGAACTCGAATGCGCGCCGGCTGGCGACCGGCAAGTCGAACACGATCGGCCATGTGGTGCCTCTTTCGCATCACGACATGATCAATCCGCATTTCTCGGACTTCATTGCCGGCGCCGGCGAAATCTACAATCGGTGCGGTTACGACATGCTGATTTCGGTGGTGAATGCGGGGGCGGAGAAACCGGTCTACGAGGCGCTGCGCCGCAACCGGCGCGTCGACGGCGTGATCGTGCACGGTCCCCGCGTCGAGGACGAACGGATAGACCTTTTGCGCAAGCTGAAGCTTCCCTTCGTGGTGCATGGCCGCACCAACGATCCCGAGGACAGCTATTCATGGGTGGACGTGAACAACCGGCGGGCCTTCCACACCGCCGCCAAACATCTGCTCGAAGCCGGACACCGGCGGATCGCGCTGATCAATGGCTGGGAATACATGACGTTCGCCGCGAAGCGACGGGACGGGCTGGAGAAAGCGATGCGCGAATATGGCGCCGAGCCCGATCCCGAGATCATGATCTCCTCGGAGATGATCGAGCCCGTGGGCCACGACGCGATGAAGCGGTTTCTGAACCTCGACAATCCGCCGACCGCCGTGCTGTGCTCCAGCGTGCTGAATGCGATGGGCGCGATGCGCGCGATCCACGAGCACGGCAGCAGGCCGGGCCGCGACGTATCCCTGATCGCCTATGACGATTGCCTCTCCTTCCTGCCGACCACGGGCGAGCGCCCGGCAATCACCGCGTTGCGGTCGAGCATCCGGCTTGCCGGCATGCATTGCGCCGAGATGCTTATCGACCTGATCGAGAAGAAGACCGGGCCGCGCAATCTGCTGCTCGAGGCGGAATTCGTCGTCGGGGCGTCGACGGGCCCGGTGCCGCAGACCGCGACGGCCTGACAATCTCTCGCCAAAGTTCAAGTCTGTGCGATTGCGCACAGACAGCGACTGCGATTATGAAAGGATTTGCCCGTGGCGAAATGCATAATCGCCGCTGGAAGGGGTCGTTCAAGTTCGCATGCCAATTATTTTCCTGATGCTCTCCGGTCTGCTGGTCAAACACTACCTGGCGGATTTCGTCATGCAGCCACACTGGATGTTATCGGCAAAGGGAAGGCTGGACGCGCCGGGCGGCTATGCGCATGCGGCCGTCCATGCGGCGGGCAGCGGCATCGTGCTTCTTGCCTGCGGCATCGGCGCCGCCATGATATTCGCCGTCATGGCCGCCGAATTCGTCGTGCATTTCGCGATCGACTTCGCCAAGGATCGCTACACGAAAATTTCGGACGTGGACCGCAATCCGGCGCGCTACTGGCAACTCCACGGGATCGACCAGTTGGCCCACCAGATGACCTATGTGGCGATCGCCTGGGCAACGCTCGGCGCCGTCATCGGCTGACGCCGTTCAGGTCCAGCAATTCAAGATAGAGCGCGCAATGGTCGAGATCGGCGCCGCCGAGCTCGGTGCACAGGCGCGTGAAGCGCTCGCCCAGCATTTTCGACATCGGAAGGTCAAGACCGAGCTTGTCCGCCTCGGCCAGGATATTGCCCAGGTCCTTCCTGTGAAGCGCGGCGCGTCCGCGCGGTTCGAAATCGCCGGCCGCCATGCGCGCGCCATGCATCTGCAGCACCTTGGAATCGGCATAGCCGCCGGTCAGCGCGTCTCGGAAGGCTTCGGTGTCGCCACCACCCTCCTTGACCAGCAGAATGGCCTCGGCGACGGCGCCGATCGCCGCACCCACGATCAACTGGTTGGCGAGCTTGGCAAGCTGTCCCGTGCCGACGGGGCCGAGGCGAACCGGACGGCCCATCGCCGACAGGACCGGGGCGACCTGTTCGAACGCCGCTTCCTCGCAGCCGGCCATTATGGCGAGCGTTCCGGCTTCCGCGCCGGGCGGGCCGCCGGAGACGGGCGCGTCGCAGAAGCCGACGCCGCCTTCGGCGAGGATCGAGGCGAGACGGGTCGCCTCCTCCGGTTTCGCCGAACTCATGTCGACGAAAGCAGCGCCTTCGGGCAACGCGGCGGCAAGGTTATTCTCCTCGACAAGCGCGAGAACCGCCGGGCCGTCTGTCAGGATCGAGATCGCGATGTCGGCACCTTCGGCAGCATCGCGTGCGTGCTCCACGGCGATGACATTGCCGCCTTCGATCGCCTTCGCCTTTTCAAAGGTGCGGTTCCAGGCGCGCACACGATGGCCTGCGGCAGCGAGCCGCGCGATCATCGGGACACCCATCAGGCCAACGCCGTAAAACGCGATTGTCTTGCCGGTTTGCATCCTGTCCTCCTCTGGCGCGCCAGCGCGAAAGAGACCCTGAGGCGGCATTTGTCAATCGCCGCCGGCGGGCTTGGTTTCACGCCACATTGCGATTACGGTCCGCCGCCAGACGAACGAACCAGGAAATAACCGATGAAACTTCTACGCTTCGGGCCGGCCGGACAGGAAAAGCCGGGTCTTCTCGACGACAAGGGCGTGATTCGCGACCTGACAGGCCATGTCGGCGATATCACCGGCGACGTGCTTGGCGACGAGGCGCTGGCGCGGATCGCGGCGATCGATCCGGCTACGCTGCCGGAGGTCGATCCGGCGACGCGGCTCGGCCCCTGTGTCGGGAGTATCGGCAAGCTGTTGTGCATCGGGCTCAACTATTCCGACCATGCAGCCGAATCCGGCCTGCCGATCCCGGATCATCCAATCCTGTTCATGAAGGCGAATTCGGCGATCGTCGGTCCGAATGACGACGTGGAAATCCCGCGCGGCTCGACCAAGACGGACTGGGAAGTCGAACTCGGCGTCGTTATCGGGACAAGGGCGAAATATGTCGAGAAGGCTGACGCGCTCAGCCACGTCGCCGGCTATTGCGTCGTCAACGACGTGTCGGAGCGCCATTTCCAGACGCAGTTGACCGGCCAGTGGACCAAGGGCAAGTCCTGCGACACGTTCGGTCCGGTCGGTCCGTGGATGGTGACGCGCGACGAGGTGCCGAACCCGCAGGCGCTGGATTTATGGCTCGACGTCAACGGGACGCGCCGCCAGACCGGCACGACCGCGAAGATGATCTTCGACGTCGCGGCGATCATCGAGCACCTGTCGCAGCTGATGACGCTGCACCCGGGCGACGTGATCTCGACCGGCACGCCGCCGGGCGTCGGGATGGGGATCAAGCCGGAGCCGGTCTATCTGAAGGAAGGCGACGTCATGGAACTCGGCATCGCCGGTCTCGGCGCGCAGAAGCAGACAGTGGTGCAGGGCTGACCGCCCTGCTCCGTCAGTTGCCCTCGCGGGCTTCCGCCGCCTTGTAGACGCCGAGGATGCGAATATCCTCGGAGAAGAATTTCAACTCCTCGAAAGCGAGCCGGACATTCGCGTCGTCCGGATGGCCCTCGATATCCGCATAGAACTGCGTGGCGACGAACTTGCCGCCGAGCTGGTAGCTTTCCAGCTTGGTCATGTTGACCGAATTGGTCGCGAAGCCGCCCATCGCCTTGTAGAGCGCGGCCGGAATGTTGCGCACGCGGAAGACGAAGGTGGTCATGATCTTCTCGGCCGCCGTGTCGCGGGTGGTGAGCTGCTTGTTCTTCGACAGGACGACGAAGCGGGTGACATTGTTCTCCTGATCCTCGACATCGCGGGCGACGATATCGAGCCCGTACATGCCGGCTGCCAGTTCCGGCGCCAGGGCGGCCATCGTCTTGTCGCCGGTTTCAGCGACGAGCTTCGCGGCGCCCGCCGTATCGCCCGCGACCATCGCCTTCCAGCGGTGCTTGCGGATCACCTTTCGGCACTGGCCGAGCGCATGGATATGGCTGTGGACGGACTTGATGTCCTTCATGTCCGTTCCCGGCAGCACCATGAGCTGGAAATGGATCGGCAGGAAATACTCGCCGATGATGTGCAGACGCGAATCGGGGAGCAGATAGTGGATGTCGGCGACGCGTCCGGCGATCGTGTTCTCGATCGGGATCATGGCAAGGCGCGCCTTGCCGCTTTCGACCGCGTTGAAGGCATCCTCGAAGGTCGGGCAGGGCAGCGGCTCCATCTCGGGGAACATGTCGCGGCAGGCCGTGTCGGAATTGGCGCCGGGTTCGCCCTGGAAGGCGATAAGGTTCGAGGAGTTTGTCATGTCGGTATCTTTCGCTAACCCAGGAGCGCGCGGGCACGCTCAAGATCGGGCTGCGTATCCACGCCGAGCGGTTCGGAGTCAATGATGGCGGCGTGGATCTCCATCCCGGCCTCAAGCGCGCGCAATTGTTCAAGGCGCTCGCGTTTTTCCAGCACGGAGGGCGGCAGGGCGACGAAGCGGGCGAGCGCGGCGCGGCGCCAGGCATAGAGGCCGACATGGTGGTAGAGAGGCCCTTCCCCCCATGGCGCGGTGGCGCGGGTGAAATAGAGCGCGCGCAGGATCGACGGGCCGTGCGGCGAACCGACGATCTTGACCACGTTCGGATTGGTCTTTTCCTCCTCGACCGTGATTTCGACGCCAAGCGTCGAGATGTCGCAGGCCGGATCGGCCAATGGCGAAAGCGCGGCGCGAATGTCGGCCGGGTCGATCGTCGGGAGATCACCCTGCACATTGACGACTACGTTGTGGCGGCCGTCGGGATCGAGCGCGCCGAGCGCCTCGAAGATACGGTCGGAGCCGGAAGGGTGATCGGCGCGGGTCATCACGGCGGTAAAACCGGCGACGCGAACCGCTTCCGCGACATCCGAATCGTCGGTGGCGACCGCGACCGCGCCGCAATCGGCCTCGCGCGCGCGTTCCGCCACATGGACGATCATCGGCTTGCCGGCGATATCGGCCAAAGGCTTTCCGGGAAGCCGCGTCGAGGCCATGCGGGCGGGAATCAGGATGAGAGGGCGCATGAAAGCGGAATTTGCCGATGGGTGTCAAAAAGTCTCAAATCGAGCGCCCTTATATGTGTTGCATCGTCAGAGCAAAAGACCTAGTTTCCGCGCGAATTCGCCCAGAGCCCTGTTCTGCGCGACCCTGCATGATATCGGGAATTAGCTAAGCGATGAGCTCATCGAACTTTAACATGTATGCTGGCGCCTTCCTCGGCACGGTTTTCGTCATGATGTCGGTCGGAATTCTCGGGGAAGCGATCTTCCACGAAGAAGATCCCGAACAGGCCGGTTTCGCGATCACCGTCGAAGAAAGCAGCGGCGGCGGTGAAGCGACCGCCGACGCCGAGCCGACGCTCGAGCCCATCGGGCCGCTTCTGGCTGATGCCGACATTGCAGCCGGCGAGAATGTCTTCAAGAAGTGCCAGGCGTGCCATACGGACGACAAGGGCGGTGCCAACAAGGTCGGCCCGAATCTCTGGGGCGTCGTGAACCGTCCGGTCGCCTCGCATGAGGGCTTCAAATATTCCTCCGCCCTGATAGCCTTCGCCGAAGGCGGGACCGTATGGGACTATGAGCACCTGAACGCCTTCACCCACAAGCCGAAGGATCTCGTTCCGGGCACCGCCATGGGCTTTGCCGGTCTGAAGAAGGTTGAAGACCGCGCCAACCTCGTTGCCTATCTGCGCACGATGGCCGACACGCCGGAACCGCTGCCGAGCGCCGAGGCGCCTGCGGAGGAGGCCGCCCCTGCGGCTGAAGACGCGACCGCGACCGAAACACCTGCCGCCGAACCGGCAGCGATGGACCAGCCTGCCGAGGAAACCCCGGCGGCAACCGACGCCGCCACAACGGAAGAGCAGCCGGCAGCCGAAGAGGCACCCGCCGCCACCGAGGAAGCTGCGCCGGCGGAAGAGACCGCGCCGGCCACCGAAGGCGCGACGCAGAACTGACGCAAAGCGCGTCATTCGACGAAAATCCAGAAAGCCGGGCATTGCCCGGCTTTTTGTCTTTGTTTTCCCGCATTCCTCTCTAAGCTTTACCGTAAGGCAATGAAGACAGGAGGCTTGCGTGCGTTTCCCGACATTTCTTTCGCTCATCGGCTTTGCGGTCCTGACCATTCAGCCGGCGACGGCGCAGGAACCGGAATGGCACTCGACCGCCTCGCTGATCGGCGAGAGCAAATATGGCGACGATTTCGAGCGCTACGATTACGTCAATCCCGACGCCCCCAAGGGCGGAACGCTGAACTCGACGACCACCGGGACCTTCGACAGTTTCAACCCCTATGTCATTCGCGGCTCCGCCGCGGCCGGCTTCGCGGTGCGGGGATTCGGCGGAGGTTTGCTCTACGACACGCTGATGCAACAGGCGATAGACGAGCCTTCGACGAGCCACGCGCTGATCGCCGAAGCCTATTCCAATCCGGACGATTATTCCTCCGCGACCTACCGGATCAATCCGAAGGCGCGCTGGCATGACGGCGAACCCATCACCGCGGAGGACGTCGTCTGGTCCTTCAATGTGCTGAAGGAAAACAGCCAGCTCTACAATCGCTACTACGAGAACGTCACCGAGGCAGTGGCGGTGAACGACCACGAGGTGAAGTTCAACTTCGACCAGACAGGCAACCGGGAGCTGCCGCATATCATGGGCGACCTCGCTGTGCTGCCGAAGCACTGGTGGGAGGGCACCGGCCCGGACGGCAAGAAGCGCGACGTGACCGCGCCGACGCTGGAACCGCCGCTCGGCTCCGGCGCCTACAAGATCAAAAGCTTCGTGCCGGGATCGGAGATTGTCTGGGAACGCGTCGACGACTATTGGGCGAAGGATCTGCCGGTGAATGTGGGGCGCAAGAATTTCGACATACGGCGCTATGTCTATTTCCGCGACTCCAATGCCGAATGGGAAGCGTTCAAGAAAGGCGGCCTTGAGGACATAAGGCCGGAATACCGCTCGCAGAATTGGGCGCAGGGTTACGACTTCCCGGCTTTCGAGGAAGGCAAGGTGGTCAAGAAGGTGTTTCACACCAAGTCCCCCGAACCGATGCAGGGTTTCGCGATGAACATGCGCCGCGACAAGTTCAAGGACCGCAGGGTGCGCGAGGCGCTCACTTATCTGTTCGATTTCGCGACGGTGAACCGAACCCGCCTCTACGGCCTCAGAACCCGCACCGACAGCTATTTCGTCGGGGATGAACTGGCCTCCAGCGGCGTGCCGGAAGGGCGCGAACTGGAAATCCTCGAGGAATTCCGCGACCAGCTCCCGCCGGAGCTTTTCACCGAGCCCTTCAGCCTGCCGGACTACAGCGAACGCGGGGCCCAGCGGGCCAACCAACGCAAGGCGTTCGATCTTTTCAAGCAGGCCGGCTGGGTGAGCCGCGACGGCAAGCTTGTCAACGACAAGACCGGCGAACAGTTCACCATCGAGTATCTCGGCTCCAGCCCGACCGACGAGATCATCGCGGGCCAGTTCGTCGAGGACATGCGCCGCTTCGGCATCGACGCCTCGATCCGCATCGTCGACCAGGCGCAGGAGGTCAACCGGATGCAGAATTTCGATTTCGACATGACAACTGCGGTTCTCGCGCAGTCGCTTTCGCCCGGCAACGAGCAGCGCGACTTCTGGAGCTCCTCGGCCGCCGACCAGCCGGACTCGCGCAACTTGTCCGGCATTCAGGATCCCGTCGTCGACGCGCTGGTCGACAAGGTGATCTTCGCCAAGGACCGCGAGGATCTGGTAGCGGCGACCCATGCCCTCGATCGGGTGCTGCTGTGGGGCTATTACTATATTCCGCAGTGGTACACGCCCGAGGTCTGGCTGGCCTGGTGGGACAAGTTCGGCATTCCGGAAAAGCAGCCCGAATATGTCGGCGCCGACATCGATTCCTGGTGGATCATCCCGGAGAAGGAAGTCGCGCTGGCCGCCGGCGGAAGCGCCCAATGAGCCTCGGTTTCCCGGTAAACCGCAGGCGCTTCCTGGCGCTTGCCGGCGGCATCGCGGCGAGCGCCGCCTTTCCGCCGCTCGGCCGGGCGGACAATCCGAGCGGCGTGGCGCTGCACGGGCTTTCTGCTTTTGGCGATCTGAAATATCCGCCCGGTTTCGAGCAGTTCGACTACGCCTCGCCGGACGCGCCGACGGGCGGAACATTCAATTTCCAGCCGGGCTACTGGTTCTACAATCAGAACGTACAGACCTTCAACACGATGAACAGTTTCGTGCGCCGCGGGGATGCTCCGCCGCGCATGGAGACGTGTTTCGATTCGCTGATGGTGGACGCCTGGGACGAGCCGGACGCGATCTACTGCCATCTCGCCGACAGCGTGACGATCTCGGAAGACCGCAACCGCTATACATTCACCCTGAAGCGGGAGGCGCGCTGGCATGACGGGACTCCGATCACTGCGCATGACGTCGCGTTTACCTACCGGACGCTGAAAGAAGAAGGCCATCCCGAGCTGCAGCTGCCGCTCAGCGTTGTCGAAAAGGTCGTTGCCGAGGACGACTGGAGGGTGGTTCTGATCTTCGACGGCACGCAGTCGGCTCAGGCGATCCTGACGATCGCCACGTATCCCGTCCTTTCGAAGGCCTGGTACGAGACGCGCGAGTTTACGGCTTCGACGCTGGAACCGCCGCTCGCCTCCGGTCCCTACAGGGTCGGAGATTTCAGCCCCGGCGCCTATATCGAGTATGAGCGCGTCGAGGATTATTGGGCGCGGGACATCGGCACGGCGCGCGGGCTGGATCAGTTCCAGACCGTACGGTTCGAGTTCTTCCAGGAACGGCAGGCCGGTTTCGAGGCATTCAAGAAGGGCGTCATCACCTGGCGCGAGGAATATACGTCCAAGACCTGGGTGACCGAATATGTCTTCCCCGCCATCGAGGAGGGCAAGGTTCTCAAGCACCTGTTTCCCCGCGAAGCGCGCCCCGACATGCAAGCGCTTGCGCCGAACCAGCGCAGGGAACGGTTCAAAGACCGCAATGTGCGGGACGCAATCGCGCTCTGCTTCGATTTCGAATGGACCAACGCCAATCTCTTCTACGGCGCCTACGAGAAAAGCCATTCGGCTTTCGAGGGCTCGGACTATGTGGCCACCGGCACGCCGGACGCGAACGAGGCGGCGCTGATCGAGACGCTCTCCCGGGACCACGATCTGCCGGAGGGGATCAACGGCGAAGCCTATCTGCAGCCCCAAAGCGACGGCTCCGGGCGCGACCGCTCGCGGCTCCGCGCCGCCATAGGCCTTCTCAACGACGCCGGCTGGGAGAATGACGGCGGCATGCTGAGAAATGCGGCCGGCGAGACGCTGGACGCCGAAATCCTGGTCAATGCCAGTGTGTTCGAACGCATTTACGGCCCATGGGTGGAAACGATGCGCTCGCTCGGCATCAACGCCTCGCTCCGCGTGGTCGATCCGGCACAGTACCAGGCGCGCCTGACAAGCTTCGATTTCGACATCGCCGGCCTGCACCTCGTCTGGACGGCGACGCCGACCAGTTCGAGCCTGGAAAATGTCTTTTCCAGCAAGACCGCCGCCGAGGAAGGCTCCCGCAACTGGACGGGAACCGCCGATCCGCTGATCGACGCGATCATCGCGGAGATCGGCCGAGCGGAGAACCGTGAAGAACATCGCACGGCGATGCGCGTGCTAGATCGGGTCTTGCGTCTGAGGCGAGACTGGATTCCAAGTTGGAATTCGGCGAATCACCGCGTCGCCTATTGGGACATGTTCGGCTTCAAGGAGCCGAAGCCCGATTATTTTTGGCCCGTGGAGCGGCTGTGGTGGTTCGACAGGGCGAAAGCAGAGACGCTTGGAAAGGCTTGATGTGACCGAACCGCGCCGGATGGAGCCCGCCTGACATGGGCGCCTATATCGTGCGACGTCTGCTGCTGATGATCCCAACCATTTTCGGGATCATGGCGATATCCTTTGCGGTGATCCAGTTCGCGCCCGGCGGACCGGTGGAACAGGTGATCGCGCAACTGACCGGCCAGGGCGGCGATGCGACCGACCGGATTTCCGGCGGCGGCAGCGACATTGGCGGCGGCGAAGACCTGAGTACCAGCGTCGAGGGCGGCTCGGTCAACTCCAAATATCGCGGCGCGCAGGGGCTCGACCCGGAATTCATCGCCAAGCTCGAAAAGCAATTCGGCTTCGACAAGCCGCCGCTGGAGCGCTTCGGGCTGATGTTGTGGAACTATATCCGCTTCGATTTCGGCGAGAGTTATTTCCGCGACATCTCGGTGATCGACCTGATCGTCGAGAAGATGCCGGTGTCGATCTCGCTGGGGCTCTGGATCACGCTGATCTCCTACGGCATCTCGATCCCGCTCGGCATCAAGAAGGCCGTCCAGGACGGCTCGACCTTCGATGTGTGGACGAGCGGGGTCGTCATCGTCGCCTATGCGATTCCCGGCTTCCTGTTCGCGATCATGCTGATCGTGTTGTTTGCCGGCGGCTCGTTCTTCGACCTGTTTCCGCTGCGCGGCCTGACGTCTGACAACTGGGCGAGCCTTTCCTGGCCGGCGCGTATCCTCGACTATTTCTGGCACCTCGCGCTGCCGCTGACGGCGCTGATCCTTTCGGCTTTCGCGACCTCGACGCTGCTGACCAAGAATTCCTTTCTCGACGAGATCCGCAAGCAATATGTGGTGACGGCGCGGGCCAAGGGGCTGAACGAGCGGCAGGTGCTTTACGGCCACGTCTTCCGCAACGCCATGCTGATCATCATCGCGGGCTTTCCGGGCGCTTTCATCTCCTCATTCTTCACCGGTTCGCTGCTGATCGAGACGATCTTCTCGCTCGACGGGCTCGGTCTGCTCGGCTTCCAGTCGGTCATCAATCGCGACTATCCGGTGGTCTTCGCGACGCTATACATCTTCTCGCTGATGGGGCTGCTGGTCGGGCTTCTCTCCGACCTGATGTACACCTGGGTCGATCCGCGCATCGATTTCGAGCGGAGGGATGTCTGATGGACCAGTCCCTGCCCGCCGACAGCAAAACGTTACGCGAGGAGCGCCGCAAGCGGCCTTTCCTGTCGCCGCTCAACCAAAGGCGCTGGAAGAACTTCAAGGCGAATCGCCGCGGCTACTGGTCGATGTGGCTGTTCCTGGTGCTGTTCATCCTGTCGCTGTTCGCCGAGTTCATCGCCAACGACAAGCCGATCCTCGTCAAATACGAGGGCCAGTATCTGACGCCGATCTTCAAGACCTATGGCGAGACGGTGCTGTTTCCCGACGATCCGCTGGCGCTGCCACGCATCGATTTTACCGATCCCTATATCCAGGACGCCATCCATGACGCCGGCGGCTGGATGATCTGGCCGCCGATCCACTATTCCTACCGCACTGTGAACAAGGAGGTGCCGACGGCGGCGCCGTCGAAGCCGGCTTTCATGTTTTCCAGCCGCGAGGAATTGTGCGCGCGCTATCCGGACGGCGTGGACGATCCCAACTGCAATATCGGCAATTTCAACTGGCTGGGCACCGACGATCAGGCCCGCGACGTGCTGGCGCGGCTGATCTACGGCTTTCGCATCTCGGTGCTGTTCGGGCTGATCCTGACGGCGCTCTCGGCGGTGATCGGCGTCGGCTTCGGCGCGATCCAGGGTTTCTTCGGCGGCTGGGTCGACCTGATCGGCCAGCGGATGATCGAAATCTGGTCTTCCATGCCAGTGCTCTATTTGCTGCTGATCATCGCAGCGATCCTGCCGCCGGGCTTCTGGATCCTGCTCGGTATCATGCTGTTGTTCTCGTGGGTGGCCTTTGTCGGCATCGTGCGGGCGGAATTCCTGAGAGCGCGCAACTTCGAATATGTAAACGCCGCGCGGGCGCTGGGCGTGCCGAACCGGACGATCATGTTCCGGCACCTCCTGCCGAACGCCATGATCTCGACACTGACATTCCTGCCCTTCATCCTGAACGGCTCGATCACGACGCTGACCTCGCTGGACTTCCTCGGTTTCGGCCTGCCGCCGGGCTCGGCCTCGCTCGGCGAACTGATCCTGCAGGGCAAGAACAATCTGCAGGCACCGTGGCTCGGCTTTTCCGGCTTCATCGTCATCTCGGTGATGCTGTCGCTTCTGATCTTCATCGGCGAAGCGACGCGCGATGCCTTCGATCCGCGAAAGACGTTCGGATGATCGGCTTGATCGAAGATGCCTCGCCCGGCCTCCAGATCGCGATCTTCATCGGGGCTGGCGCAATCATCGTGGTCGCGGGTTCGAAGCTTGCTTTCGTGGCGGATCGGATCGCCGACCAGACCGGAATGGGCGAGGCGATCACCGGCGCGATCCTGCTAGGCGCGGCCACCTCGCTTCCCGGCGTGATCACCTCGACGGTAACCGCGGCGCAAGGCTATCCGTCGCTTGCCTATTCCAATGCGATTGGCGGCATCGCGGCGCAAACGCTGTTTCTCGTCATCGCCGATTTCATGCACCGGCGGGCCAATCTCGAACATGCTGCGGCGAGTCTCGTGAACATCGTCAACGCGACGCTGCTGATCGTCCTGCTGTCATTGATGCTGGGCGCGGCGAGCGGGCCGGACATTTCCATTTTCGGTGTCCATCCGGTCTCGCTCCTGTGCTTTGTGGTCTATGGCTTCGGCCTGCGCTTCGCGCAGAATGCGCGTGACGAGCCGATGTGGCTGGCTGCGGAGACGAAAGATACGCGAGCCGACATTCCGGACGAAGACAGCCATCGGACATCGCTGCCACGGACGCTGGCGGTCTTCGCAGGCTGCCTGCTTGCTGTCGCCGCAGGTGGATATGCGGTCGCGGAGACCGGCACAGCCTTCGTCTCGTCGCTTGGCGTATCGGAAAGCCTGGTTGGCACGCTGATGACCTCGACGGTCACGTCACTGCCGGAGCTGGTGACCACGATTGCGGCAGTCCGTGCGGGGTCGCTCCAGCTCGCGGTGGGCGGCATTCTCGGCGGCAACGCCTTCGACACGCTGTTCGCCTCCTTTGCCGACATCGCCTACCGCGACGGCTCGATCTACGGCGCCATTGCCGGCTCCGACATCTTCCTTACCGCAATTGTCACCGCCATGACCGGCGTGCTGATACTCGGCCTGCTGCGACGCGAAAAACGCGGTTTCGGTGGAATCGGCTTCGAGGGCTGGTCGGTCGGCGCGCTCTACGTCACCGCTATCGCGGGAGTGATCGTCCTGTCATGACACAACTTTCGCTCCTCTCGGTCAAAGATCTCTCCGTCGCCTTCACGCAGGGCGGTCAACAGACTTTGGCGGTCGACCGTATCTCTTTCGACATTGCCGATGGCGAGACCGTGGCGCTGGTCGGCGAATCCGGATCGGGCAAATCGGTCTCGGCGCTCTCGGTGCTGAAACTGCTGCAATATCCGGCGGCGAGCCATCCGAGCGGCGAAATCCGTTTCGGCGGGCATGACCTGCTGGCGGCGCCCGACGCCGAATTGCGCAAGGTGCGCGGCAACGAGATCGCGATGATCTTCCAGGAGCCGATGACCTCGCTCAACCCGCTGCACACGATCGAAAAGCAGATTGGCGAAGTCCTGAAGTTGCACAGCGCCGGCAACGCCATGCCCGACCCGTCCCGCATTGTCGCGCTGCTCGACCAGGTCGGCATTCGCGACGCCGCCAAGAGGCTGAAGGCCTATCCGCACCAGCTGTCGGGAGGACAGCGGCAGCGCGTAATGATCGCCATGGCGCTGGCGAACCGGCCGAAACTGCTGATCGCCGACGAGCCGACGACGGCGCTCGACGTCACCGTGCAGGCGCAGATCCTCAAGCTGCTCGACGATCTGAAGCGAGAAGAACGCATGTCGATGCTGTTCATCACGCATGATCTGGGCATCGTGCGGCGGATCGCCGACCGAGTGTGCGTGATGACGAAGGGCAAGATCGTCGAGGCCGGGCCGACGGAGCAGATCTTTTCCGATCCGCAACACGATTATACGAAGCACCTGCTCGCCGCCGAACCGAAGGGCCGGCCTATCCTGCTCAAAGGCGATGCCAACACGGTCATGCGCGGCGAGAACGTAAAGGTCTGGTTCCCGATCAAGAAAGGGCTGATGCGTCGGACCGTCGATAATGTGAAGGCGGTCGATGGAATCGACGTGACGGTGCGCGCGGGCCAAACCCTCGGAATTGTCGGCGAATCCGGCTCCGGCAAGACGACGCTCGGCCTGGCGCTGACGCGCCTGATCTCGTCGGAAGGCCGGATCAGCTTCGACGGCAAGGACATCAACGCCTTTTCCTTCAAGGACATGATGCCACTGCGCCGCGAAATCCAGATCGTCTTCCAGGATCCGTTCGGAAGTCTCAGTCCGCGCATGTCTGTGGCAGAGATCGTCGGTGAAGGGCTTGCCGTGCACGAGCCGGGCCTTTCGCGCGACCAGCGCGATGCGCGGGTCGTCGCCGCGCTCGGCGAAGTCGGGCTCGATCCCGAGACGCGGTTCCGCTATCCGCATGAATTCTCCGGCGGCCAGCGCCAGCGCATCGCCATAGCGCGGGCCATGGTGCTGAAACCGACATTCGTCATGCTGGACGAGCCGACCTCGGCGCTCGACATGAGTGTGCAGGCGCAGGTGGTCGATCTTTTGCGCGACCTGCAGCGCAAGCACGATCTCGCCTATCTGTTCATCAGCCACGACCTGAAGGTGGTCCGCGCGCTGGCCAATGACGTCATGGTGATGCGCAACGGGGTTGTCGTGGAACAGGGCCGGTCCGAGGATATCTTCGACAATCCAAAGACCGACTATACCAAGGCGCTGATGGCCGCGGCTTTCGACATCGAGGTCGCGCCTGCCGGCATCGTCAACGAGTAAGCATATGGCAGACAAGGGCAAAATCCTCCTTTCCGTCACCGGCTTCGACCCAGGCATCTGGAAAGACGCACTGGAAAAGGCCGCGCCCGACCGCACCGTCGTCCTGGAGCCGGCGGAGGCAAGCGATCCCGAGATCGACTACGCCGTGGTCTGGAAACAGCCGCCGGGCGTGCTGGACGGCTTGCCCAACTTGAAAGCGATCTTTTCCATCGGTGCGGGCGTCGACCATCTCTTCGCGGCGGGCAACGATTTGCCCGACGTTCCGATCGTGCGCGTTGTCGCCGAAGATCTGACCGACCGGATGAGCGAATATTCCGTCTGGCAGGTGCTCGACCATCTCCGAAAGGGGCCGCTCTATCGCGACCAGCAGGCGCGGCGGGGCTGGCACGAAGACCTGATGCAGCCGGCGGCCAGCGAGGTGACGATCGGCATTCTGGGTTATGGCAATCTCGGCCGGGACGCGGCGAAGAAGCTGATAATGCTCGGCTTCAAGGTGATCGGCTGGAGCCGCACCGAAAAGCAGGACGAGGCGGTGGAAACATTCGCCGGCGAGGACGGGCTGGCGGGTTTCCTGGCGCAATCGGACATCGTCGTCTGCCTGCTGCCGCTAACCCCGGCGACGCGCGGTATCCTGTCGGCGTCGTTCTTCGCCAAGATGAAGCCGCGCGGGCCGCTCGGGGCACCGATCCTGATCAATGCCGGGCGCGGCGGGTTGCAGGTCGAGGCGGACATCCTCGCGGCGCTGGAGGAAAAGCGCCTCGGCGCGGTGTCGCTGGACGTGTTCCAGCCCGAGCCGCTGCCCCCCGAAAGCCCGCTCTGGACCCACCCGCGCGTCACGATCACACCGCATGCGGCGGCGACGTCCATGCCGCATGCGCTGGTGCCGCCAATGGTCGATCAGATGGACGCGCATGACCGCGGCGAGAAGCTGAAGAACCTCGTCGATCGCGAAGCGGGGTATTAGAGCCTCTCAGGCTCTAGCTGCATCGCCCGAAACGGTCCGGGTTGCGCTCCGGCCGCCGGAGCGACGGCCCGCGCCCGTCCAGCATGCCAATATCGCGCAGCCGAGCGTCCGTTGCGAGACCGATGTCGGGCGCCGCAACGCGGGTTGCCCTGTGGCTTAGATCCCCGACCAATGAAATAATCCTGCTGATGCCAGACATGCGCAACCGCATGGCCGGCCGATCCAACGCGTCCGTCATTGCAAGCTATCTTTCCCAATTATCCGGGCTTTTTGTGATGTTATGCTTGCAATCTACGCGATCTGGTCGCACTCATCCAATTGAAGCTCGATCATGATACATAAGGATATTTGATCCATGAGCTTGAAAGACCTCCCTCCCCTGGCGGCGGTTCGGGTTTTCGAGGCGGCAGCGCGGCGGCTCAGCTTCACGCAGGCGGCCGAGGAACTTGGCATGACGCAAGCGGCCGTGAGCTACCAGATCAAGGTGCTCGAGGAACGCCTCGGCGCGCCTCTCTTTCTGCGCCGTCCGCGAGCGGTCGAGCTGACACCGGCCGGCCACTTGTTTGCGCCCGCGGCAAGCGAGGCGCTCGAAACGCTCGCCGCCGCCTTTTCGGCGGCGCGCGGAAATCTCGGCGGGATCCTGTCGATCAGCGTCCTGCCGACCTTCGCCGCCCACTGGCTGGCGCCGCGGATCGGCGAATTCCAGATGGCGCAGCCGGATATCGCCGTGCGCATCACCGCGACGCGGCAGATCGTCGAGTTCGGCCGGGACAATTTCGATCTGAGCATCCGCGCCGGCGACGGCAACTGGCCCGGGATCCGAGCGCACCGGCTGATGGAGGTCGACTTCACGCCGATGTTCAGCCCCAGGCTCGCCGAACGGCTCGGCACGCCCAGAGCCCCCGAAGACCTGCTGAAATATCCGCTGATCGATCCGGGCGACGAATGGTGGCAGCTCTGGTTCGCTGAACACGGCATCGCCTACGATCCGCCGGACCAGCCGGATTCGCAGATGGGCGACCAGCATCTGGCGGCGCGCGCCGCAATCGGCGGACAGGGTCTCGCGATCCTGTCGCCAGGGTTCTATACGATGGAGATCGAAAACGGCCTGTTGCTGCAGTCCTTCGGCACCGTCGCCGAGGCGCGGTCATACTGGCTGTGCTATCCCGAGAGCCGTCGCAACGTGCCGAAAATCCGCGCCTTTCGGGACTGGATCCTGGAAGCGCTTGACGCGCCGCCGGTGAGGCCTTCCGACGCCGAAGGTTAAAACGCCTGATCGCCGCGATAATCCGCTATCAGGCTGCGCCACCGGATTACGACGAAATCAAATCGAGCCGGTATTTCAGAAACGCCTCGCCCTCGTGGTCTGCCTCTCCGACAAAGCGGGCGCCGATCCTTTCGAGCGCTCCGAGCTTCTTTCGTGACGGCGGCAACAGGAAAGTGACGAAGGCAATGCGATCATCAGAGCGGGCGAATTCGAGCGCCTCGCGGGTGATGCGCGCGCCGAGCCCGAAGCGATCGGGTTTGAGAACCAGGCCGTAGTCCCACTCGTCGCCCTCCTTCTGAAAGCCGCCCCAGCCGACATAAGCGCCATCGCAAAGGATTGCCCAGTGACCCAGCCCGTCCCGGCGCCAGCGAGCCTCCTTCGCCTCGACAAAGGCGCGAGAGGCGGCATCGTCCCACCGACCAGTCAGGAGCGGCATATGCTCGGCTACACGCGGATCGGACATATGCGCGGTGATCTCGGCGATGTCGATCTCGCCAAGGCGTGTAAAGGCGATCCCGGTTTCGGGGCTGTTCGTCATAATCGTTCAGTCCAGCACGAGGAATGTCGGCAGCGACTAACATCGGGACATCCTTGCCGGAAGCGGGGTTTTCGCTGCTGACGGCAATGTGAACGCGCGTGACCGGCTAAATCCGTCTGACCGAGGTCGGCAGGCCGTAATGCGGCTCGATACGAGCGATCGCGGCCGACAGGGGCTCCAGCGCGACGGTCATGGTGGAGCCGTTGGCGTGCAGGAGGTTGTCGGCGTCGGTCATGATGCCGACATGGCCCTTCCAGAAGACGAGATCGCCGCGCAGAAGCGATGAATAGTCATCGCCGGTTTCGAGGATTTCGCCGATGCTTCCTTCCTGCATGTCGGTGTCACGCAGTACGGTCTGCCCGGCCATCGACATGGCAAGCTGGACGAGACCGGAGCAATCCACGCCGAAGCCGGATGTGCCGCCCCACAAATAGGGCGCATGCAGGAAACGCTCGGCGACGGCCACGAAATCCGCGTCCGTCTCGGCGAGCGGAGCGACATGCACGGCGGGTACCGCTGTCCCGTTAGGCAGTATCGCGTAGCGCGTGTTGCGACGCATTTCCTCGCCCGCGACTGTGACGAGCGACCCCATCGAAAGCGAGGCGAGCGGCGGCTTTTTCAGCTCCGGTTCTGGAAAAACATAGCTGCGCAAGGCAGTCACGCGATGGGTCGGTCGAGGATCGAGCTCGAAGGACAGCGAACTGCCCGGCATGTAGCCGACATAGGAGTCGCGCTCGCCCTGCACCCATGCCCATCCCTTGGCGACATCGAAGACGCGCACCGTCTCGCCGAGCAGGAACTGGGTGTCGATACCGGCATCCCTCGATGGCGCCGCATGCAAATCGGCCACGGGCACGGCTATAACGGCTGGACGCGCCTCGACGAAGCGCTCGGCCTGAACCTCACCCCGGAGCGCGATGTCCGCCAGGTCGGGTCGGAAGGCGTTCAGGCGTCGGTCGAGGGTCACAGCGGCAGATCCCTTGCCTTGGTGATGATCAGATCGGCGAAACGTTCGAGATATTGCGATCCCTCGACCGTGCGAGAGATAACGACGTTGCGCTTGTCGCGCGGATCGCGGTGGCGGGTGACGAGCTTGCGCGCGCCCATCGCGTCGAGGGCGCGGGTAATGACCGGCTTGGTGACGTTCAGCTTGGCCGCCAGCCCGCGCACCGTGTGCGGCGGCGGCTCCAGATAGATCGTCAGCAGGATCGCCATCTGGCGCTGGGTCAGGTCGACCGCGTCGTCGCGCACTTCCGACAACGCCACCTGATGCCACAATGTCAGCGCATGGCTCGCCCGCAAGCGAATGGACATTTACCGCTCATGATTTCGTTTCGGGTCCGGCACAATACGCGCGAAACCGGCGATAACGCAAGCCGGGCGGCGGTCAGGCAGCGCCGTAGCGCTCCTTCAGCGCGACAAGCAGCGCGCGGATGCCCTGCGCTTCGCCGCCGACGGGCGCGTGCGGCTTGGCGACCGGGCTCCATGCGAAGATATCGAGATGCGCCCAGGCCTTGGCCTCGGACACGAAACGCTGCAGGAACAGCGCAGCCGTGACAGAGCCCGCCATACCGTCCGAGGTAATGTTGCACAGATCGGCGACGGGCGAGGACAGACCCTTTGCGTAAGGCGCCCAGAGCGGCATGCGCCACAGCGGATCGTGCTCGAGGTGTGCGGCTTCGGCGAGTGCGGAGGCGAATTCCTCATCGGTTGTGTAGAAGGGCGGCAGATCGGGCCCGAGCGCGACGCGGGCCGCGCCGGTCAGCGTCGCCATGTCGATGATGAGATCCGGCTTCTCCTCGTCGGCAAGCGTCAGCGCATCGGCGAGGATCAGCCGGCCTTCGGCATCGGTATTTCCGATCTCCACCGTCAGCCCCTTTCGGCTCGGGAAGATGTCGCCGGGCCGGAAGGCGTTGCCGGCGATGGAATTCTCGACCGCCGGGATCAGCACGCGCAGGCGCACATCGAGCTTCATGTCGACGATCAGGCCGGCAAGCGCCAGCACATTGGCCGCGCCGCCCATGTCCTTCTTCATGTTTCGCATGCCGGACGGCGGCTTGATGTCGAGGCCGCCCGTATCGAAGGCAACGCCCTTTCCGACCAGCGTCAGCCGCGGCGCGTCGCGCTTTCCCCAGCGCATGTCAATCAGCCGGGGGGCTTGATCCGAAGCGCGCCCGACCGCATGGATCAGCGGAAAATTCTGCTTCAGAAGGTCGGGTCCCTTGATGACCTTGACGGTCATCTTGCGTGGCGCAGCCAGCGCCTTCGCCGCCGCCTCGATGCCATCGGGGCCAAGATCGTTGGCGGGCGTGTTGACCAGGTCGCGGGCCAGCCAGACCGCTTCGGCAAGCGCGGCGATCTCCTCGCGGTCGAGCGAAGCACCGAGGACGAGACGGGGCGTCTCCCCGGAAGACTTGCGATAGCGCGTGAAGCGATAGGCGCCGAGCAGGAAGCCGAGGCTCGCCAGCCGTAGATCGCCTTCCTGAGCGGCCTCGAAATACCAGTCGCCGGCCGGCAGTTTGCGCGCCAGCGCACCAGCCACCATCGGATCATCGCCGTCTCCGGTTCCCAGCACGACGCCCGCGATCCCGCCTTTGCCATCCGGCACGACGAGAACCTCACCCGCGGCCGCCTTGAACCCGGTCTGCTCAGCCCAGGCAACGGCTGCGCCGTCGGCGATGGCCCCGGATTTCAGGCTGTCGGCGGCGACGATCCAGACCGGGCGGGCGTTGGCCGGGCGGCGCCCGGCGGGCGCCAATACGTCTTCGAGCATCATGTCTTTTCCAGTCCTCTTTGGCGGCCGTCCGGGCGGCGCATTAACCAACCGTTAGGGTTAACAGAATATTGCTTTGACCAAGAGATTCATCGCCATTTTCGCGGTTCCATCCACCGAAACGATGACCGCGCGGGAGCATAGCATGGTGCGGACTGCGACAGCGACCTCAGCTTCTTCATCGAACCATCGCGGCAAAGCACGCGTAGCCCTGCAGGTTCTCGCGCTCGTCCTTGCCGCGTCGACCGTCGCCTCCTGCGCAAACCAGCGGTCGGTGATCACGGGCTCGATCAACAGGCCGACGAACAAGCCGGTCGAGCAGATGACGGCGACCGAGCTGGAACAGGCGCTCGGCTCCTATTCGAAAATGTATGAGCGCGATCCAAGGAACAAGACGGTCGCGATGGCGTTTGCCTCGATGCTTCGGATGAACGACCGCAACGAGCAGGCGCTCGCCGTGATGCGCAAGGCGGCCATCGATCACCCGAAGGACAGGGACGTCCTCGCCGCCTATGGCAAGGCGCTTGCCGGCGCAGGCCAGTTCACCCAGGCGCTCGACGCCATCCAACGCGCGCAGGATCCGACCCAGCCCGACTGGCGGCTGATCTCGGCCGAGGGTGCGATCATGGACCAAACCAACCGCTCCAACGAGGCGCGCCAGCTCTACAAGAAGGCCCTGACCTTCCGCCCGAACGAGCCGTCGGTGCTCTCCAATCTGGGCATGAGCTACCTTCTGGAAGGCAAATTGTCGGAAGCCGAGAATTATCTGCGCCAGGCCTCGACCCAACCGGGCGCCGACAGCCGCGTTCGGCAAAACCTCGCCCTCGTCGTCGGCCTGCAAGGCCGGTTCGACGAGGCCGAACAAATCGCCCGGCGCGAAATGTCGCCGCAGCAGGCCGAGGCCAATGTCGCCTATCTGCGTCAGATGCTGTCCCAGCAAAACGCCTGGAACCTGATCAAGCAGGAAGACAAGCTCAAGGCCGCGCAGTAGCCCTTCCGCCATTCCGTAGCGTCATTAAAATGTGCTAGCCTCCCGATGTAACCGCCGGGCCATCTCGCCGCCGGTTCGCGGAGGGGGAACATTTGGCTGCATTCGATCTCGATAATCCGGTCTTTGTCACATACGCCATCGCTTCGGCCATCATGGTTCTCAAGGTGATGGGGCAAGGATGGATGACGGTCTACCGGATGATGAAAAGCGATTCCGGACTGGCCAGCCCCGAGGATCTCCAGTCGGGCCCTCTCAACAAGAACCCCAGACCCGACCAGCTGGCGATCAACGACTATGTGGACCGATCGCGGCGCATGCACCGCAACGATCTGGAAAACATTCCGGCATTCTGGGCGGCGGGACTGGTCTTCACGGCGGTCGGGCCGCCGGGGTTGCTGGCGCAAGTCCTGATGTACGGATTTGTCGCCGCCCGCCTTGTTCACACGATCGCCTATGCGACGGAACAGCGCCACGAAGTGCGGGCGAGTTTCTACACGATCGGCTCGATCGCCGTCATCGTCATGGCGATCTATGCCCTGATTGCGTTGATCGTTTAGGAAGCGGCCGGATGCCCGGCGCGACAGCCGTCAGAAGATGCCGCCGCGCTGGGAAACCTGGATACCCGCTGGGCCAAGGATGACGCCGAACAGGACCGGCAGGAAGAACAGGATCATCGGCACAGTCAGCTTTGGCGGCAGGGCGGCGGCTTTCTTCTCGGCCTCGTTCATGCGCTGGTCGCGGCTTTCAGCGGCAAGCACGCGCAGCGCCTGACCGACGGGCGTACCGTAGCGTTCGGCCTGGACCAGCGCCTGGGCCACCGACTTGACGCTCTCGAGGCCCGTTCGCGTGGCCATGTTCTCATAGGCCATGCGGCGTTCCTGGAGGAAGGACAGTTCCGCGCCGACAAGAACCAGTTCCTCGGCGAGCGGGATCGACTGGGTGCCGATTTCCTCCGACACCTTGCGGAAGGCGGCCTCGATCGACATGCCGGATTCGACGCAGATCAGCATCAGGTCGAGCGCGTCCGGCCAGGCCTTCTTGATCGAAGTCTTGCGCTTGCCGGCGACGTTGGAAATGTAAATGTTCGGCGAATAGAAGCCGAGATAGGCAAAGCCGATACAGGCGAGCACGCGGATCATCGTCGGCTGTTCGCCGAGCGCGCCGAGCACGAAGACGTAGAAAAGCGCCACCGCGAAAAAGACCAGCGGCAGGACAAGGCGCGCGAAGAGGAAGACGTTCAGCGGCTGCTGACCGCGAAAGCCGGCGGCGCGCAGCTTGTCGATCGTGGCCTGGTCGGCGAGCGCCGTCTTCAGGTCAAGACGCTCGACGATGCGGCGAACACCGCCTTCCTTGGCCTCCATGCGCAGCGAGCCGCGGTTCTGCTGTTTTTCAGCAGCGAGGCGGGCGCGTTCGCGGGCGCGAATCTCGTCGCGCTCTGTCGCCACGGATTTCATGCGCGATTTCAGCTCATTGCCGCCGAGAAGCGGCGTCAGCAGCGTGAAAAGTGTCGCGAAGACGCTGACCGAAACCAGGACGGCCAGGATGAATTGCGGTGATGTCAGCAGTTCTACGAGATCGTCGCTCATGGCAGGCTCTAGACCTCGAAATTGATCATTTGACGCATCACGAACACGCCGATCGACATCCAGATGGCGGAGAGGCCGAGGATAAGATAGCCGGTGTTGGTGGTGAATAGCAGCATGATGTAGGAAGGGCTCGTCAGATAGACGAGAACGGTCACGACGAAGGGCAGCGACGCGATGATCGCGGCGGACGCCTTCGCTTCCATCGACATGGCCGAAACCTTGGCCTTCATCTTCTTGCGGTCGCGCAGCACGCGCGACAGGTTGCCGAGCGCCTCGGCGAGATTGCCGCCAGCCTTGGCCTGGATTTGAATCACGATGGCGAAGAAGTTCGCCTCGGGAAGCGGCATGGTGTTGTACATGCGCTCGCAGGCTTCCGGGGTGGACAGGCCGAGCTGTTGCGCCTCGACGATGTGGCGGAACTCGGTCTTGACCGGCTCGCGCGCCTCGGAGGCGATCAGGCGGAGTCCGTCGTTGAGCGGAAGGCCGGACTTGATAGCACGCACGATGACGTCGATGGCGTTCGGGAACTCGTTGAGGAAAGCTTTCATGCGGCGCTTGCGCAGGAACGAGACGACCCAGCGCGGCACGCCAAGAGCGCCGGCGAAGAACACGCCGATCAGGAACAGCAGGGGTACGCCGGACGCAAAGGCCATCGCCGAGATCACCGCGCCGCAGATGGCGGAGTAGATGTAGAAGGTGCGCAGCTCGATCTTCAGGCCGGCCTGCTGCAGCATGCGCTTCAGCGACGGGCGCAGGGCATCCTTGGCCCGGTCCTTGTTGCGCTCTTCAAGGTCGTGCAGCGAATCCTGGATATGCTTCTTTCGCTTGGCGCCTTCCTGGACCCGGTCGATGGCGGCGCGGCGAGAGGCGCTGTCGGTCGAGGCGGCCTTGATCGTCGAAAGCCGCTTCGCCTGCTTCTGTTCGTTTTCGATGGACGTGAAAAACAGCGCATAGAGAACGCCGCCGACCCCGAACCCGGCCAGCGCGACGAAGGCGACGACCACAGCGGGAAAACCGAGGATCGTCATGACGCTTCAGCTCCAGTTTGCGGGTGCGGCGCGATCACGCTGTGGTCACCTCCATCGCATCGAGCGCGCCGGCAAGGCGCTGTTCCTCGTTGAAGTAACGGGCGCGATCCCACATGGCCGGACGGCCGACGCCGGTGGAGCGGTGCTTGCCGATGATGCGACCGTTCGCGTCCTCGCCTTCCATGTCGTAGAGCATCAGGTCCTGGGTGATGATCACATCGCCCTCCATGCCGATCACCTCGGTGATGTGGGTGATGCGGCGCGATCCGTCGCGCAGGCGAGCGGCCTGAACGATCACGTCGACCGAACCGACGATGATCTCGCGCACGGTCTTTTGCGGCAGCGTGAAGCCGCCCATTGCGATCATCGATTCCATACGGCTGAGGCACTCGCGCGGCGTGTTGGCGTGGATCGTGCCCATCGAACCGTCGTGGCCGGTGTTCATCGCCTGCAGAAGGTCGAACACCTCGGGTCCGCGCACTTCGCCGACGATGATGCGCTCGGGACGCATGCGCAGGCAATTCTTGACCAGGTCGCGCATGGTGATCTCGCCCTCCCCCTCGAGGTTCGGCGGGCGGGTTTCGAGACGCACCACATGCGGCTGCTGGAGCTGGAGCTCGGCCGAGTCCTCGCAGGTGATGATGCGTTCGTCGGGATCGATATAGCGCGTCAGACAGTTGAGCAGCGTCGTTTTACCCGAACCGGTACCGCCTGAGATGACGACATTGCAGCGCACCCGGCCGATGATCTGAAGAACCGTCGCGCCCTCCGGGGAGATCGAGCCGAAATTGACCAGCTGATCGAGGGTCAGCTTGTCCTTCTTGAACTTACGAATGGTGAGCGCGGCGCCGTCGATGGCCAGCGGCGGCGCGATAACGTTGACGCGAGAGCCGTCGGGAAGACGCGCGTCGCAGATCGGGCTCGACTCATCGACGCGGCGGCCGACCTGGCTGACGATGCGCTGGCAGATGTTCAGCAACTGCTGATTGTCGCGGAACCGGATGTCGGCTTCCTTCACCTTGCCATTGACTTCGATATAGGCGTGTTCGGCGCCATTGATCATGATGTCGGCGATGTCGTCGCGCGCCAGCAGAGGCTCCAGCGGACCATAGCCGAGCACGTCGTTGCAGATATCCTCGAGCAGTTCCTCCTGCTCGGCGATCGACATGGCGAAGTTCTTGATCGCGATGATGTCGTTGACGATGTCGCGGATTTCCTCACGCGCGGAATCGGCGTCGAGCTTGGCTAGTTGCGACAGGTCGATCGTCTCGATCAGCGCCGAGAAGACCTGCATCTTGGTGTCGTAATAGGTGTCGTTCTTCTGCGAGCGCGCACGCGGTTTCTCGGCGATCGGCTCGCTGACAATCGCAGCCGCCGGTTGCGGCTGGGCCGGCTTCGGCGCTGGCCGGCTTTCGGCCGCGGGTCTCGGCTGCGGCGCGGCTTCCGGCTCGCGGGCCGGCGGCGCTGCAGGCTCCGGCTTCGCCGGCGCTTCGACGGCCTGGCGCGGCGTCGCGTGATGCGAACCGCCGAAACCACCTCCCGAAGAGCTACCCGTTCCCTTTTTTCCGAACATGAACCTGTCCCGTTACAATACTGGCAAGAAGCGTCACTTCTTCTTCAATTTGGAAAGCATGCCCTTCAAACCGCCTTTCGGCTTTTCCTTCACCATGCCGCGTCCGGTCACCAGATGCGCGATGTTCGACAGGCTGGCGACAACCGGGTTGGCGGCATCCGTCTCGGCCAGCATGCGGCCGTTGTTGGAAGCGGTGCCGAACAGCTGAGCATCGAACGGAATGACAGCGATCGGCTCCAGCTCGAGCGGATCGGCGAAGTCCGACACGGCGATCTCCGGCCGCTTCGGCATGCCGACCTGGTTGAGGATCAGCTTCGGCGCAAAATCGTTCGGACGCAGCTTGCGCAGCGTGTCGATCATGTTCTTGGCGTTGCGCAGATTGGCGAGTTCGGGCGCGGCTATGATCACAACCTCGTCGGCCTGCTCCAGCGTCCGCCGGGTCCAACCGTTCCAGACATGGGGAACGTCGAGCACCACGTAGGGCGCGGTACGCTGGGCGACGTCGACCAGCTGCGAAAACGCGTCGGGGTCGAAATCGTAGACCTTGTCGAGCATCGACGGCGCCGCGAGCAGCGACAGATGCTCGGCGCAACTTGCCAGCAGGCGATCAAGATAGACCTCGTCGATACGGTCGGAGGAAAACACCGCTTCCGCGATGCCCTGGGCCGGGTCCTGGTCGAAATTGATGTTGGCCGTGCCAAAGGGCAGGTCCATGTCGGCGATTACCACCTCTGCCTCGAACAGGGTCGACATGGCCCAGGAAACGTTGTGGCAGATGGTCGAGGCGCCGACCCCACCCTTGGCGCCGACAAAGGCGATGGAACGGCCGAGGGGCTCGGCCTCGGGATCGATGAACAGCGTGGAGACCACGCTCATCATGTCGGCGATGGTCACCGGCGCTACCATGTATTCCGAAATGCCGTTCTTGACGAGTTCGCGGTACAGCGCGACATCGTTGTGGTGGCCAATCACGACCACCTTGCTGTTCGGATCGCAGACTTCCGCGAGGTCGTTCAGATTGTGAAAAAGACCATCCGGGCCGGAGGTCGATTCCAGAATGATCAGGTTCGGCGTCGGCGCGGTCTGGTAGAACTCGACCGCCGCCGGGATGCCGCCCATATAGACGCGGGTCTGCGCCTTGGCCATGCGACGATCCTCGCCCATCCGATTGATCGGAGCGGCGACGCCCTCGGTCTCGCAGAAGGCCTGGATCGAGATGCGCGGGACCGGCCGCACATCGTTGAGCGCGGAGATGTCGCCGGCGTCAGCCGGTTCGTCCATCAAGTCTTCCTGGTAGGCTACGTCTGACATGGTGGTTTTCCCGCTTAGTAGGTGACCTCAGACCGGCCGCCGACCGGACCTTCCTGGTATCCGCCGATCACCGCGCCGCGCTCGGTAGCGTCGATCGGGCTTTCCTGGCGCGGTCCCATCAGGTCACCCGGATTGGCAACGATCGCGGCGAGGTTCTGCTGGTTGGCGCAGCCGAAATCGGCATAGTTCCGGTTCTCGACCGTGTCGGTGAGATCGTCCGTCCATCTGCCGCAGGGCGTCGTCGAAGCCGTCACGCCGGAATAGGACAGGCGGACAGCGGCCGCCGAACCGTGGGCGCTTGCATCGTAGTTCTGCAGGATGATGCGGCCGCGTGTGGCGCCGCCGTCAACCAGTGCCTGGACGATCTCGGCCTGCACGCGTTTCACCGCATGTTCATTGAGCGAACCGACCGGCATCATCACGATCACCGCGCCGTTTCCGGCGGACGCGTAGCTCGCGGCGAAGGCACGGATGTTGCTCTTCACCGGAATGCCCAGCTTGTGAGCGCCGGACGCGATCGGCACATCGAGCGTATGCTCCTTTTCCGACAAGACGATCGGATGGTTGGTTCGGTAATCGGAGGGGACGCTGCCGACCGCGATGGGACCGCGGCCGAGCGAGCCGCAACCCGAGAGCGCGGCTGCGACGATCAGCAACCCTGCGGAATTGACATAGGCTTTCAAACGCATCGCACCCGCTCCTATTTGTAAATGAACCCGACCGCGCCGTAGTAGCGGCCATCGGGAAGATCTTTCTCCACGGTGCCGTAGATGCGGTTCACACGGCCGAGGAGATTGCCGGTGCGATCGCTCGCCGGCATGAAATTGTCTGTCGGGGCGGCCAGCTTGTTGGGTGCCGTCGGGCGAACCAGATAGGGCGTGACGGTGATGACCAGTTCCGATTCGTTGCGGATGTAGTCGCGGCTGCGGAACAGCGTGCCCAGCACCGGCACCTTGGAAAGGCCGGGGAAGCCGCTGACCACCTGGCGCACATCGTCCTGGATCAGGCCGGCGATCATCATCGCGCCGCCGGACGGCAACTCGACCGTCGTGTCGGCAAGACGTTTGCGCAGCGACAGGACATTGGTCGCCTGACCGCTGGATGTGCCGATCGACAGCGGAACGGATCCCGCCATGGTCGGCTCGGAGACGGCGGTGCGGATTTTCAGGCTGATGCGACCGGGCGCAAGGACAACCGGTGTGAATTCAAGGCCGATGCCGTAATCCAGCGTCTGCATGTCATAGCTGACCGTGCCTCCATCCTCTCCGGCTGGCGAGGAGCCCTTGATGATGTTGTATTCGCCGCCGACGCGGAACACTGCCTTTTCGCCGGAAATGGCCGTCAGGGTCGGTGTCGCCAGGGTCTTCATGACGCCGGCTTCCTCCATCGCGCGGAAATAGGCTTCAAGCTCGAGCCCGGCGACAGATGCGCCAAGACCGACGCCGCTGTTGGTGATCGGCTTGCCGAGCGCACCGGCAATGCCCTCGGAAATCCCCGAGAAGCTGATGCCGTGATTGCTGCTCATATTGCCGACCAGGTTGACGCCGAGCTGCTTCATCACCGAGCGCTGGACTTCCGCCACCGTCACCTTGAGCGTCACCTGATCGCCGCCGACGATGTCGAGCATGTTGACGATCTTGCTGTTGCCGCGTCCGAAGAAGAAAAAGAAGTTGTTGTTGTTCGTCGCATCGCCGCCCTTGACGAACAGTTCGGCAAGCTGGCTGGCCTTGGCCGCATCCTGCGGAGTCTGCACCCTGCCGGTCAAAACGATGTTGTCGTTTATGATCTCTGATTTGATTTCGGAATCGGGAATGAAGCGCGCCAGGTAACGGTCGAGGCCGGACACGTCGCGCTCGATGCGCAGATCCAGGCTGACGACCTGCTTGCCCGCCTTGTCGAAGACGAAGATGTTGGTTTCGCCGACCTTCTTGCCGAAGAGATAGATGCGGCGCGCCGTGCGACTCACCGCATCGGCGACTTCCGGATTGGCGACCAGAATGTCATGCGCGTCGACCGGCAGGGCGAGCACGATGGACTTGTTGAGGCCGAGCGAAACCCGCTCCGTGCCGGAGTTGTTCCTGGCGACCTTGATGATATTGCCGTTCTGCTCCGCCGCCTGGGCCGGGGCCACAATGGGCGCCAGATTGGCCATCGCGACAAACGCGGTGGCGGAAACCAGGGCATGGACTGCGCGCTTCAACGTCATGACCGGAAAACTCCCACTGGGATTTGCGCCCGTACGATTGCGATGAATCTTCATTGTGCGTTGACCTCGCTGCGCTGGCCGGACCTGATCACGGTGATGGACCCTCCGCCCGCGCCACCGTTCAACAGATGCTCCGCACCGTCCGTTCCCGCCTTAGCGTCCACGTCGCGCACCGAGCGCAGGGCCAGCGTCAACCGGTCGGCCATCTGCTGGGCTACGGTGATGATCTCAGCCTGCTTGGGCGTAAGTTCGAGCGTCGCGGTCTGACCGACCTGCACGAGACGGCCTTGCTCGTCCTCGCGAATGGTCTGGTCGATGGCCAGAACGCGGATATTCTCCAGGATGGTTTCGGTGATATAGCCGCCGCCGCGGGACGGCGGGCGTGACGTCATGATGACGTCGACATAGTCGTCCGGGAGGATAAAGCCGCCGGCCGAAGTATCGGCCGCGATCTGGGTTGCGACAGCGCGTTTTCCCGACGGCAGGATCGACGACATGAAACTCTGGTCGGGACCCAGAAGCTTGATCGGGCGGATCGGCTCGCCCTGCGCGACCGTTGCGCGCACGACCGAGCCTTGCAGCTCGCTGATCGCATCGGGGCGAATGGATTTCGTGATGAAGTCCGGCGAAAGCGATGCGACCGGCCAATCCTGCCAGCGCAACTGACCGTCAAGGACTTCGCCAGTGGACAGATTCTGGTCCGCGACCAGCACCTGGTCGAGTTCGATCGCCGGACGCGTTTCGGTCACCTGCTGTTCCGCCGGGGGCTGCGAAACCATGTTCATGGCCAGATATCCGGCTGCGCCGGCAGCGATAACCGCTACGCCCAGGATGATGATACGCTTCGACATGATGGCACCCACTTTCCGGATGGAGTCCGAACCTCATGGCGCCATGTTTCATCTGCAAAGGTGTAATTAGGGTTAATGAGCCCGTAATTTTCATGCTTAATAAAGTTTGAATTAAATGTCCGCGCCTGCCCCGCGACGACAGTCAGGCAGCCAAGCGCTCGATGACCCATTGCATGGCGGGCGAATCCGGAAAGGCGAACAGGCCGCCAATGGCAAGCGCCACGCCATAGGGAACATCTTTCTCGTCGATCACGCGACGCAGGATCGGCACCTCGCCGGCATAAACCGCGAATGTCGACTTCCTGAACAGGATCAGGAACAGCGTGAAAGCGCCACCGGCGACCGTCGCCATCAGGAGATAATCGGCCAGTGCGGGCCCAAACCCCATCCAAAGGCTCGTCGAGGCGAGAAGCTTGGCATCGCCGCCACCCATCGTGCCCGTAGCAAACAGCGCGAAGGTGACGGTCAGGACAAGTGCGAAAGCCGCCAAATGCATTCCGAAATCCGCCCAGGTCAGCCCGATAAAGGGCGCCACCAGCAGGAACGACCCGATCAGCACCGCGGAGATGCGATTGCCGATCGTCATGGTGAAGACATCGGACAGCGCGGCGAAGATCATCGCGAAGGGAAACACGACCAGGATGACGGCAACGATCATCGTATCACTCCAACTCGTAACGACGCGAAAACTAGAACCGGCGCCCTTAAGATTCCCATAATCGGCTCAGGCGCCGAATGCGAAAAAGGCCCGTCTCGCCGAGACGGGCCTTTCTCATCTCATACCAGCCGCCTTGAGGCGGCGCGGCCCTTAGGCGGTCGAACCGACCTTGGTGCCGATGGCGTCAAACTTGGCGTTCAGGTTCGAGCCGAGCGTGGTAGCGCCGGTGATGATCGCAACGGCGATCAGGGCAGCGATCAGGCCATACTCGATAGCGGTAGCGACGGACTCGTATTTCAGAAAACGTGCAAACATGGTGAGCTCCTATTCTCGTTCACAGCACATACCGTCGACGCTTCGATTGGCGCCGATCGGATAGCCGAAACCTACAGACGCCCTGTTGCTACCTGCTTAAGGAACACGGTTTCCGAAGCGTTAACCCCCCGAAACCGGGATTATGGTGAAGAATCGGTGATCTGCCTGCAGTCAATTTAAGATACGCAAGCAAAGCCGCGCGCGCCCGATCAGGAAGCGAGGCCCCCCAACGCCATCGGCGATGCGGAGGCGCGGACAGCGCGCCGTTCGGTGGTCCCGCAGAAGATATATGCGCGCGGCGAAACCTTGCGGGTGGTCTTCGGGCATGGACTTCTCGATCACAATACCAGGATGGGAACGGCAGGACGCCGGCCCTTCAGCAAGAGAAGGGTGCATACCATAGTCCGAGAAGACGCGCGGGCCCGCCGCGAAGAGCTGGGGGATTGGCGCACCTTGCCATTTGAAGCCGAGCAATTCGATGCGGCAGCCGGCGGCATTTCGACCGTATCGACCACGGTCGGAGTGGCGACTACATCATGGCGGGGTTCGGGCGGCTGGTCATCCTCTCCTAACCGGTCGCTCGACTTCCGGTTTGGCCGGTTTCGCGTTGTCTGAGATGCTTTAGGACCAAGCCAATCGGCATGGGGCGCGAGAATAGATAGCCCTGCACGCAGGTGCAGCCGATTTGCTGCAGCATCTCCAGTTCGGCTTCTGTTTCGACGCCCTCGGCCAGAACCCTTAGGCCGAGACTGCGAGCGAGATTGGTGATTGCGCTGGTGATCATGACAAGGTCGACGTCGCGGTCGATGCCGGCAACGAGACTGCGGTCTATCTTGATCCGTTCCAGCGGGTATCTGCGCAGATTGGCGATCGCGGCGTGACCGGTGCCAAAGTCGTCGAGCTCCAGCGCGAAACCTGCATCGACGAGGCGGCGGAGGTTTTGGTCGACAAAAGCCGAGCGATCGTCGAGCAGAGTCGTTTCGAGGATCTCCAAAACCAGTTGTCGGGGCTTCACCGCGTAATGGCCGGTGGTCGCCATTATGCGCTCGACGATCTTCGGATCGCCAAGCCGCGTGCCGGACATGTTGATGCTTATTCTGGGATCGGGAATGCCGGCGGCGGAGAGTTTAGCGACGAGCGCGCAGCTTTTTTCCAGCATGCGCTGGTCGAGCGCGTCCATCAGGTTCGCCTCCTCTGCAGCGAACATGAAATCGGCGGGCGCAAGCAGGCCGCGCCGAGGATGATGCCAACGAATGAGCGCTTCGAACCCAACGATCCGGCTGCCGTCAATATCGTATTGGGGTTGCAGGAACGGCTCGAATTCGTCGCGCAACAGCCCGTCATAGATGTCTTGCGCAAGTTCGGCACTGAGCAACGCCTTGCTGCGCATGGCGTCCTCGAAGAAATGAAAACGGCCGCGTCCCTCCACCTTCGACTGCTGCAGCGCGATATCGGCATCGGTCAGGCGACGCTGCACATCGGGTTCGTGGGCCGGCCGCCAGAAGGCGACACCAATGCTGGCGCCGGTGTGGCAGGTCTTTTCGCCGTATGGGATCGGCGCGGCAAGGCGGCTGACCAGGCGGTCGGCCATGCGGCCAATGTCCTCGTCGCTGCCCGAATCGGCACAAACGACCACGAACTCGTCGCCCCCGACGCGGGCAACCATGTCATCACCGCGCGTCGCTTTTCGCAGTACCGACGCGCAATATTCCAGCACGTGATCCCCGGCGTCGTGGCCGATCGCGTCGTTGACCGATTTAAACCTGTCGAGATCGACATGCATGAACGCGATCCGCGTCGTAGCATCGGCGCGTTGCGCGATCTCCTCGAGGTGGGCAGCAAGGCCGCGGCGGTTTGCGAGGCCGGTCAGCGGATCTGTCCTGGCCGTGTATTCAAGCTTTTCCTGGCGCTCGCGCGCATCGGTGATGTCGATGCCGAAGCCGACATAGCCGCCATCGCTTGTCCGGTCGTTATAGGATCTTATCCAGCGACCGTCGATCAGCTGGTATTCCCGTTCGGTGTGGCCCGTGGCCCGCGCCTGCAGGATTGCGTCGACAAGCTGCGTTTCATGTTCCGGTCCGTCGATCCTTCGGTTCTGGCGCAATCCGCCGCGCAGCGCTGACTCGTATGAAATACCCTTCTTCAGAAATGACGGTTCAAGGAAGTGGTTTTGATAATGATCGTTGAAGAGGACGAGCCGATCGTCCTCGTCATAGAGCCAGAACGCTGCCGGCAAGGCATTGATCGCGTCGACAAGGCGCTGCTCGGCCCGCTCCGCCCGCGCCAGGCTTTCCAGCTGATCCGTAATGTCGATGCGCAGGCCGACCATGCCGCCGTCCGGCGTGCGGCGTTCGACGATGCGGATCCAGTGCCCGTTGGCCAGTTGCTGGTCCAAGCCCCCCTCGAGCGAGCGGTGCGCGGCCATCCGGTTCTCCAGCCATTCCTCCTCGCGACCTTCGGCGTCGGCATATTCGCCATGTTCGAGGCCATAGCGCGCAATGTCCTCGAAACGGGCGCCCTGGACGATGGCTGGCGCACTCTTTGCGTAGATTTCCCGATATCGTTCGTTGCAGATGACGAGGCGATCGTCGGCGTCATAGAGGACGAAGCCGTCCGGCAAGGTCTCGATGGCCGACACCAGGCTCTGCCGAGCGGCCTGCGCCTGCTTCTCGGCGCGTTTGCGCTCGGTGATGTCGAGGACGAAACCGATCAGGCGATCGGCTTTACCATCGACAATCTGGAGATAGACTTCCGCGTCATAGGTCGAGCCGTCCTTTCGAAAATGGCGGGCCTCGAAGCAAACCCGTTCGGAGGGCGCGGCTTCCAGCAGCTTGCGCACCTTCCGCCGCTGCTCCTTCGAGAGATCGGGACTGATGTCCAGGATCGTCATCTTCTTCAGTTCTTCGAGCGAATAGCCGAGATTGGAGCATGCGCCGCGGTTGGCGTCGATGAACGAGAGATCATGTGCGCTGAGGACGTAGATCTCGTTGACCGACTCCTCCAGCATGGCGCCGAACTGGCTCGCCTCGCGGAGGCGCTCCTCGACCGCCTTGCGCTCTGTGATGTCGAGGACGAAGACGACCAGTCGGCTGGGGTCGTCGGGCGCCAACTGGACGTGGATGTCGACGTCGTAGATGCTGCCGTCCTTGCGGCGGTAGCGGCCTTCAATGCGGCGAAACTTCTTCTCACCGGTCAGCAGCGGGCCGTTTCGCTCCATGAGCTCTTCGAGGTCGAGCGCCACGTTGATGTCGGCGGCAGTCATCTCGCGAAGTTCTTCCAGCGTGTAGCCGAGATTTTCGCGCGCTCCGCGATTGGCATAGAGGAATTTCAGCGTATGCGCGTCGAGGATGTGGATTTCGTTAAGCGACTCCTCGAGCATCTGACCCATCAGGCTCGCCTCACGCAGCCGCTCGGCGGCCGCCTTGCGCTCGGTAATGTCGATACCGATGGTCACGAAGCCGGTGAGTTGGCCGTCATCGTCGTGGACCGGTCTTACATCGAGGTCGATCCAGAAGGTCTCGCCGGTTCTGGTCCGGTTGAGCATCTCGCACGTGATGCCCTCGCCTGCTGCTTCGTTTCTTTCCAGTTCGCGCATCGCAGCGGGGTCATTGCCTTCGGCGCGCAGAAACTCGGACGGCCGGCGACCGATGATTTCCTCCAGCCGATAGCCTGTCTTTTCGCAAAAAGCGGCGTTCGCCCATTCGATGCGGCGTTCGGGATCGGTGAGCGTGACATAGGCTGTCGTGTGCTCGGCGACCGCGCCGAGCTTCGCCTGGAATGCGTCACCGCCTATATTTTTAATGCGTCCTGCCGCCAACGCCCCGTCCACTCCCGTCCGCGGCGCATTGGCGCGCGGCATAGCGGGATTATGTTTCCCTGTGGATTATTCATAAACCGCAAGCGGTTAAAGCAGGCTAAATGGCTGTACCAGTACCTATGGGGAGCCGCTGATATGGCGGCTCCTCGCCATGTCAGCGACGGATGAAGGTCTTGTAGATATAGCCCTGCACTCCGTCATGACTGACGGCGCACCAATGGGTGCAGTTCTCCTCGGCGAGCAGTTCGGCATTGGCCGGGATGATCTCGAGGACATCGGACTCATTGTCGGGCCCGGCGCGCAGATTGACATATTTGTCGGCCTGAGCGGGGGTTAGCGGCTTACCGTTCGGCGCTAGCGCCGCCTCGGGACTGTCGGCGGAGGCGGCGGCCATGCGGTCCGGTTCGGGCGGTTGGCTCTCATCGGCCATCATCGCCTCGAGCCTGGCGGCCTCCTCGGCCGTGTCGGCGACGGCGACCGGCTCGCCCGGCGACAGGATCGAGGCGGTCTCGGCGACATCGATGCCGGTGGCGGGCGTGGCGTCTGGCGCCAATTCGTCCGGAGCAGCGATCTCGGCCGCGCCCATGTCCGGACCGGCATCGGCGACAAAAACGGTCTCGCTTTCCGGGAACAACGGGGCCGGTTCGGCGTCGGCGGCTTCACGAACCGCGGGCGCGGCGGCGATGTCGCGCGGCTCCGTCATTGGCTCGGACTTCGGCTCAGCCGTTGCCGCTGCACGGGCCGGCGGCTGCGTGGCTTCCGGCGCGGCGCTTGCCGCAATCGCGGGGGCCTCGGCGCCATCGCCCAGCTTCCAGGCGGCGATGCCCGCGCCCGCCGCGCCGCCGATAACGGCGAGGATGGCGAGCACGGCGACCTGTCCCGCCGCCCTTTTCCATGCGGCCGAGCTGCTCTGCTCGGTCTCGATCCATTCGCCCCTGCCCGGTTCTTCCCACGTGATACTCATAGATACACCCCGTTTGATACTTCCCTGTTTGTGGCGGCGACGTCTTTGCGAGCCGCGCGCCGGGTAACCTGACAGTCACAGTCGGGCGGGAATCGGACGGGACCGGTCATTTTCGATGACTCGGCGAAAGGCGGGCGTGAGGTGGGGTCAGGTCTCCGCGACAACCTCCCGCACGAAGCGCGCGATCACCGGGCCGAGCGTGTCGACCGCGGAGCCGATCAGCGGGGCGGGAGAGATGTGGTTGTGGCCGGGCATGTAATGCATGAGGGGCCAGGCGCCGTTCTCGGCCATCCAGATCTCGACGAGATGAGCCGCCTGACGCTGGAAATGGGGCGGGTCGAGTTCGGCGACGGTGAACATCAGCGGCAGCGGGCAGGAGGCGAGCGCGGCAAGCGTCGAGTGGGCGGCGAACTGCGCGGGGTCCTCGCCGAAATAAGCGTCTTCGAAGGTGCGGCGGTCGTGCCGCGTGAAATCGTAGAGGCCGGACATCAGCACCGCGCCGGCGACCGCCGCGTGCACCGGGCCGGCGCGGCCGGCGAGATAGTCGGCGACATTGATCGCGCCCGCCGACTGGCCGGCCAGCACGATGCGCGGCGACGTTCCGAAGAGGGTCTCGGCATTCTCCGAGATATGCGCGATGGCGGCGGCGACATCCTGCGCGCCGGACGGCCATTTGGCGTCGGGCAGGAGGCGGTAGGTCATCGCGACCGCCGCGAAACCCTCGGACGCGGCCCATTGGCCGATATTGGCGAAGAAGGGCTTGCCCTCGCCGCCCTTGTCGCCGCCGGCGAAACCGCCGCCATGGACGAAGAGCACGACCGTCTCGACCGGCGCGTCGCCCGCCGGGCGGTAGAGGTCGAGGCGGTTGCGCGGGTGCGGGCCGTAGGCGATGTCGTAGCGCGCGGCGGTCGTCGCCGGGTCGAGCGCGGCGGCAAGCGGGGCGATGACCCGGTAGGTGGCCTGGACGAGGTCCGGGTTGAGCACCGCGCCGAGCGGGCGCAGCGGGGCGAGCGGGTCGGGGTGGGACGTCATCATCTATCCTCTCGATCAATCAAAGGCGGGCATGACCCGGTCGGAAAACAGTTCCACCGAGCGGATGACGGCGTCGACGGGCAGGTCTCCGAAGGCGAACCATGAGACGAGGTAGTTGGTGCCGCAGCGCTCCGCCTCCGCCAGCACGTAGTCGCGGACGGTCTCGGGCGAGCCCGCGATGCCGTTCTTCGACGCCTCCAGCTGCTCCCAGCTCTCGGGATAGAGATCAGTCATCGGCACGGCGCGGCCGGCGTCGACCCAGAGCTTCGCGAAGGAGGCGCGCCATTTTTCGTAGGCGCTGGCCGCGAGATCCTTGGCTTCCGCATCCGTTTCCGCGACGACGACGTGGCGGCTGACGCCGACCAGCGGAAGGTCGGCGATATCGTTGCCCTCCTCGACCCAGGTCTGGCGGAAGATGTCCGTCAGCGCCTTGACCTGATCGTCATGGGCGAGCGTGACCGTGTTGGCGCCGGCGCGGGCGGCCCAGGCGAAGCTGTCGGGCGCGCGGCTGGCGTACCAGAGTTCCGGGTAGGGCTGCTGCAGCGGACGCATCGTCATCGGCACGTCGGTGAATTCGAAGAACTCGCCCTTGTGGGTGAGCGTCTCGGACTGCAGCGCCTTGAGGATCACCTCGGTCGCCTCGAAATAGCGGCGCTGCTGCTCCTCCATCGGCACGCCGTAGAAACCCGCCTCGATGGGCGACGCGCCGCGGCCGATGCCCATCATGAAGCGGCCGTTCGACATGTGGTCGAGCATGCAGATTTCCTCGGCCAGGCGCAGCGGGTGGTAGAGCGGCAGGATGTAGATCAGCGGGCCGATGCGGATGCGCTTCGTGCGCTGGATGACGGCGGAGAGATAGACCGAGGGCGACGAGGCGTAGCCGAGCGGCGTCGCGTGGTGTTCGGCGACGTGATAGGCATGGATGCCGCAGCGGTCGTATGCCTCGACGATTTTCAGCCGGTTTTCCAGATGCCGGCCCAGATCGGGGCCGCTCGCGTCCACATGGTCGAACACGCCGAATTTCATATATCTTTCCTCCCCGCGCGATGAGCGCGCGCACCTTTTTGAAAAGGCAGGGCGGCGGCGTCAAGGGCGCGGGCGTATCTCCCCCCTCGCGGGGGAGAAAGCAAAAGCCTGGGCTTGGCAGCGCCAAGTCCTTAGCTTTTGCCAGAGAGGGGGCAAGGCGCCGAAGCAGAAGCGGTCGCGCATATGTTGGACATCGCGACCCCCTCTCTTGTGATTTCCAAGGACTTAGCAAGCTAAGCCCAGGAAATCACTTTCTCCCCCGCCAAGGGGGAGATAGGCGCGCGTCGCTTTCGCCTCGCGCCAAAAACATCGATCTCCGTCATTTTCAAAGAACCCGGGCTGACGAGCCCGCATTTCTGTCCCGCCAGTAAGCTCCTCGCGGCGCTCGTCGCTGGCGGGCCCCTAAAGCGCGACCGCGCGTCGGCCACTTTTGGCCGCCCATGCGGAGGCGTTCCCGCGCAGCGGGTACTGCCGTGAGCACGCAAAACTGGAAGACGGGCGGTCGAAGGATCGCTCTGTCTATTGTGTATATGCGATCCTTCGACCGCCCCTCGGCTGCTTCCGGCTCCGGCCGCTCTACGCCCGGGACCCGCAAGGTCCCGACTGGCCGCCTCATGGCCTTTGTCTCCCCC
>PAKZ01000022.1 GCA_002706335.1 Ahrensia sp. | reverse complement strand
GCAGGATTATCAAATTAACTGCTCATTCTCAAATTAAGTGCCGGTGCATGTAATTGAAATCATTGGCATCGGATTCTCATAATTATGTGCCAAGCGACAATCGGACTTCTGAAAGGAGAGCGGAAACACGTACTTCTGCTCGCTCAGTTCGTTGACGGCCGTCTAGTCCAAGGGACGGCGGAGATCACGAAGATCATTCGGAATCCGCGATCTGCCTGGCAATGGTTGATACAACTGAAGCCGAGCATCGGTGGCACGCCTCTTGATGAACTCAAGAAGCGGCATCTGGAAATGGTCGTGAACGCGGCTGAGTGGGATTTCGGGTAAAAAGTGAAGCTCGATCCAAGAACGGTAAACGAGCTCGCAATTGCCTTTCGACCGAAATCCTACCTTAGCGTCATGCCGCTCGCGCAAAAGGCAACACCGCTTGGGATGGGCTTCGGCCAAACCGGCTTTTCCAGTCCGAGTAACGCCTTCCAGCTCGCCTACATTGCGAAGGACGTAGCAATTTCCATCGCTGAAACCATCGTTCGAGACCGGTTTGAGGGTGCGGCCGAGCGTGCTGGACGAGAGCGAAATCGCAGACTGGGCAATGGCAGAGGTCTGCGCCCCCGATCCGCTGTTTGTTCTTGATTTGAGAACTGCCGGTCTCCCGAAACTTGGCGTAAGTACCGATGCTGCTCGGGCCAAGGCACACTGCGAAATCAAGAAGTTGAGCGAAGAGCTATATCGTTCGTTCGATATTGACGGTCTGCTCTACGCCTCACCGCCACGCTGATTTGGCTTCCACGCTTCAATCTATCGGCGTGACGGTGAGGCGTGGACGGTGGCCGCCAGTATATCGACTTGCTTGAAGCCGAGGGCGTGTCTATGGGTAGCAGTCTCCTTATCGGGTCCACAAGTCAGGCAAGAAAGCATGGACAGGTGTCGGGTAGATCCGCGCCTTCTTGGCCTCCAGTCGCTCGGCGAAACGCTGACCGCCGGCATCGGCGGCAAAGTTGATCTTCGCGCGCACGAGGGTCGACTTGCCTATTCAGCAGCTTCTGCCACAGGTGCCGGAATGTAGTTCAGAACCGACCCCAACCAGCGCTCGACTTCCTGCACAGGCATGTCCTTTCGCGCGGCATAATCCTCGACCTGGTCTCGCTCGACCTTTGCGACCCCAAAATAATGGCTCTCCGGATGCGCGAAATATAATCCCGACACCGACGAGCCCGGCCACATGGCGAAACTCTCGGTGAGTTGCACGCCAATCTTTTCCTCGGCGTCGAGCAGGCGAAACAGCGTCGTCTTCTCGGTGTGATCGGGCTGGGCTGGATAGCCGGGCGCGGGACGGATCCCGCGATAGCTTTCCGTGATCAGTTCCCCTGGCGACAATGCCTCGTCCTTGGCGTAGCCCCAGTACTCGGTGCGGACGCGCTCGTGCATGCGTTCGGCGAAGGCCTCGGCGAAGCGGTCGGCCAATGCCTTGACCATGATCGAGGAATAGTCGTCATTTGCGCGCTCGAAGCGTTCCGCGATCGCAGCCTCCTCGATGCCGGCCGTAACGACGAAACCGCCGAGATAGTCCGACTTGCCGCTGTCGGCCGGCGCGACGAAATCGGCTAGTGCCATATTCGGTCGGCCGGCGCGCTTCGAAAGCTGTTGGCGCAGGGTGAAGAAGGTCGCCAGATCGTCCTTTCGCTCGTCATCGGTATAAAGCCGGATATCATCGCCGACCGCATTGGCCGGCCAGAAGCCGATCACCGCCTTCGGCGCGAACCATTTCTCATCGATGATCTTCTTCAGCATCGCCCGCGCGTCGTCGAACAGGGAGCGCGCCGCTTGTCCCTGTTTTTCGTCCTCGAGGATCTTCGGATAGCGCCCCTTGAGTTCCCAGGTCTGGAAGAAGGGCGTCCAGTCGATGTAGCGGGCGAGTTCGCCAAGGTCCCACGTCTCGAAGGTTCTTGTGCCGAGGAATGACGGGCGCGGCGGTTCGTAGGCTGACCAATCGGGTGCGAAGGCGTTTTCGCGGGCCCGTGCCAGCGGCAGCCGCTGCTTCTCCGCCTCGGAGCGGGCATGGGCGTCCGCCACCTTGCGGTATTCGGCGCGCACGGTCTGGATGTAGCCGGGCCTCACTTGCGGCGACAAAAGGCTGGAGACGACGCCGACGGCGCGGCTGGCATCGTTGACGTGGACGGCCTGGCCGCGCTCGTAGCGCGGATGGACCTTCACCGCCGTGTGCACCCGGCTGGTGGTCGCGCCACCGATCAGCAGCGGGATGTCAAAGCCCTCGCGTTCCAGTTCGGAGGCGACATGCACCATCTCGTCGAGAGACGGCGTGATCAGCCCCGATAGGCCGATAATGTCGACCTTCTCCTCGCGCGCGACCTTGAGGATCTTCTCGCAGGGCACCATTACACCGAGATCGATGATCTCGTAGTTGTTGCAGGCGAGCACGACGCCGACGATGTTCTTGCCGATGTCATGAACGTCGCCCTTGACGGTCGCCATCAGGATCTTGCCGGCGCTGCTCCTGTCGCCGCCACCGTTGAGGCGCTTCTCCTCTTCCATGTAGGGGAGCAGGTGGGCGACGGCCTGCTTCATCACGCGGGCGGATTTCACGACCTGCGGCAGGAACATCTTGCCCGATCCGAACAGGTCGCCGACCACGTTCATGCCGGCCATCAGCGGTCCCTCGATAACCTCGAGTGGCTTGGCGGCGGCCAGCCGGGCCTCCTCGACATCGGCATCGATATAATCGGTGATGCCGTTGACCAGGGCGTGCGAGAGGCGCTTCTCGACGGGCCATTCGCGCCAGGCCAAGTCCTTTTCGCGTGCCTCGCGCCCGCCCGTCCCCCTATAGCGCTCTGCGAGGTCGAGAAGGCGCTCGGTCGCAGTACCGTCGCCCTTCGGCTCGCGGTTGAGCACCACGTCCTCGCAGGCTTCCCGCAGTTCCTCGTCGATCGTCTCGTAGACGGCGAGCTGACCGGCATTGACGATGCCCATGTCCATGCCCGCTTGGATCGCGTGGTAGAGGAACACGGCATGCATGGCCTCGCGGACGGGTTCGTTGCCGCGGAAGGAGAACGACAGGTTCGATACGCCGCCCGAGACGTGGACGCCGGGCATGGTTGCGGTGATTTCGCGCGCCGCTTCGATGAAAGCGTGGCCGTAATCATCATGCTCCTCGATGCCGGTGGCGACTGCGAAGATGTTGGGGTCGAAGATGATATCCTCCGGCGCCATGCCGGCTTTTTCCGTCAGGAGCTCGTAGGCGCGGTGGGAGATCTCGACCTTGCGTTTCTTCGTATCGGCCTGGCCCTTCTCGTCGAAGGCCATGACGACGACGGCGGCGCCATAGGCCCGGCACAATTTCGCTTGTATCAGGAACGCTTCTTCGCCCTCCTTCATGGAGATCGAGTTGACGACCGGTTTGCCCTGCACGCATTTCAGGCCGGCCTCGATAATCTCCCATTTTGAGGAATCGATCATGACCGGCACACGCGCGATGTCGGGTTCGGCGGCGACGAGGTTGAGGAATTCGACCATCGCCTTTTGCGAATCGATCAGCCCCTCGTCCATGTTGACGTCGATGATCTGGGCGCCGTTCTCGACCTGGTCGCGGGCGACGTCGAGCGCGGTCGCGAAGTCGCCGGCGGTGATCAGCTTGCGGAACTTCGCCGAGCCGGTGACGTTGGTGCGCTCGCCGACATTGACGAAGGGGATTTCGTCCGTGAGCGTTAAGGGCTCGAGACCCGAAAGCCGCATCAGGGGCTCCACCTCGGGAACCACGCGCGGCGGATATTTGGCGACGGCCGCGGCGATCGCGGTGATGTGTTCGGGCGTCGAGCCGCAGCAGCCGCCGACGACGTTGACCAGCCCTTCGCGCGCGAAGCCCTCGATCTGGGCCGCCATCGCCTCGGGACTTTCGTCATATTCACCCATCTCGTTGGGCAGGCCGGCGTTGGGATAGGCGCAGACCAGCGTGTCGGCGACGGCGGCCAACTCCGTGAGGTGCGGCCGCATGGCGTTGGCGCCGAGCGCGCAGTTGAGCCCGATCGTCAGTGGCCTCGCATGACGTACCGAATGCCAGAAGGCGGTCGGTGTCTGGCCCGACAGTGTCCGGCCCGAGAGGTCGGTAATCGTGCCGGAGATCATGATCGGCAGCTCGACGCCCTTTTCCTCGAAGATCTCGAAGCAGGCGAAGATCGCCGCCTTGGCGTTGAGTGTATCGAAGATGGTCTCGATCAGGATCAGATCCGAGCCGCCGTCGATGAGGCCGCGCAGTTGTTCGCCATAGGCATGGCGCAGATCGTCGAAGGTGACCGCCCGGTATCCCGGATTGTTGACGTCGGGCGAGATGGATGCCGTGCGGTTGGTCGGCCCGAGCGCGCCGGCTACGAAGCGCGTCTTGCCGTCCTGCTTCTCGGCGCGAAGCGCGGCGCGGCGGGCGAGCCGGGCGCCGTCGCGGTTCAGCTCATAGACCATCCCCTCCATGCCGTAGTCGGCTTGCGCGATGCGCGTCGAGGAGAAGGTGTTGGTTTCGAGGATGTCCGCGCCGGCCATCGCGTATTGATAGTGGATCTCTTCGATCGCGGCCGGCTGAGTCAGGATAAGGAGGTCGTTGTTGCCCTGCTGATGGCAGGAACAACCGCCGAAGCGCTCGCCGCGGAAATGATCCTCGCCGAAACCAAGCCCCTGGATCTGGGTGCCCATGGCGCCGTCGAGGACGAGAATTCGCTCTCGCGCGGCTTTCTGGAGCTCATAGCGCGAGTCCGGTCTTTTCGATGTTTCCAACGGGCCGAACAGCGCGTCTATGGGGGCGTGCGAATATGACTTCACCAGTTTACACCTCATGTTGACGGTGTTTTCGTCACATAAAGATATGTTTATGTCAACATGCGCTTTGGATGCGGCGGTGCCTGCAGATTAACAATACGACGGGGATGGAACGGCCAATGCCTCGTTCTTCGTGAAGATTCTGTGTATCCGGAAAAAGGGGAAGTCGCGGAGAAAGGGGCATGTCGAAATACACAGGCCAGGCGCCTGATTTGAACCCGATGATCGCGCGGCGTTGCCGGAGCGGCAGATGCTTTTTCTATCAGGGACACCAATCCCAGGGCCGACAGTCCGATGGTCACATCCGCACCGTCTGCCGATAATCAACGATCGATAAAAGGTCCCTGCCAGTCATATGCGGGGCGACCATTGTGATGCGCCACTGAATAAGCGATACGCCGCCAGCCGCACGGCCAGCAAGATCTTGGAATTGAATCGGGGGAGCGGTCGTTTCCGACACCCGAATTCCGCTCCACGCTTCGAATGGTATCGATCGGCTCTTCCGGTCGGAGTTGGGCGCGCCGATCTTTCTTTCCTTCATCGTGTTTTTCGCCTGCCTTTTCGGGATATTCACGCGACCCGTCGATTTTCTCGCCACCCTTTGGCCGGCGAATGCGATCATGCTCGGGCTGCACGTTCGTTTCCCGCGAATGGCCGGGCCAAGGAGGAGGGGGCGCGATCGCGTTCATATCTCGGATCGATCGTTATCCTGAAGAGGTGTGCCCGGTCCTTCGCGCTTTGCAGCGGCAGATGACGCAAAGAACAAGACGTACTTCGATGGTTCTAGCCGTTCACTGATGTCATCACGCTGATCGACGGGAATTTCTCTCCAGCCGGCCCAGCCACGCGCTCGTCCGATCGCAATATAGGCCGCCAAGCACGTCAGAGCGGAATCCGTTCATGCTGCATCGTATCCGGCAGCGGTGAAGTAGTTGGCGCAATGCTCTGCGGTGAAGGTTAGGATGAGGTTTCCGATCCTGTCCCACAGGCCGTCGATGGTGCGCTCGGCTGCCTTCCTGAGCATGGCCTTCAGCTTCGAGAAGGCGTTCTCGATCGGATTGAAGTGCGGGCTGTAGGGCGGAAGAAACAGCAGCGAGGCTCCGGCCGCCTCAATCATCTGGCGGGTCCGCGGTCCCTTGTGGCTGGACAGATAGATGCTTGATACCCAAGCTACGATTAGACAGCGCCATCAGTTCACGAAGACCGGGCAAGCTATTGAGAGCGTCAACCCTTGTAACCGAACGCTGCCGAGACGGAGCGCGCTGTCCGCGCGACGATGCGCGCCAAGGTTCCGTCCGGGCCGGTGTCAACCCTTCCGGTGCGGCCGAACACGGTCAAGGCCATGCGGAGGCGTCCAGTCACATCGAACACCGGAGCGCTGACAGCCCCGAAACCATCGCCGCCGCCATTGTTCATCACCGAGAAGCCGCGGTTGCGAGTCTCGGCGATCATCTCGGCCAGCGAGACACGATCACGCGGGGCATTCGGGCGGCCGGAGTTCCGATTCTGCTCCAGCTCGCGCTCGATCGCGACATTCGTACGCGCGGCGTCTTCGAAACTGGCGAAAAGGATGCCGGTCGCTGAAAAGGTCAGGGGGCAGTGGTGGGTCGGCGCGATCGTTGTGGCGAAATCGTGCCGCGCTTCGATGACGCGGATCATGGTCGGCCCCTTTTCGGCCCAGACGGCCAGGGCGGCGGTTTCGCCGACCATTTCGACCAAGTCACGCAACATTGCTTCCGCGGCCTTCAAGGGCTCGAATCTCGCGAACCCCTTGACTCCCAACTGGAAGGCCGTCGGTCCAAGATCGTATTTCGACGTGTCCCTGGACTGCATGGCCAAGCCGGTCCTGATAAGACTGACGAGGTAGCGATGCACCTTTGCCGAGGGCATGCCGACTTCGCTGGCGATCTCCGCCAGTTTAAGGGGGCCGTCGGCCTGAATCAGGGCTTCGAGGATTTTCCCCGCGACTTCAACCGACTGGACGCCAATTTGGTCCGGCTTGCCCCCGACTTCGGCCACGGTCGCATTTCTATCGAGCACAGTCCCGTTCTCCGTTATCGGGCGTTCGATGCGCCTCAGAATGACACTTGACATGATTTTATATCGTAAGCAATATTACGCTAAGTGTCATATATTATGTAATACATAATCTCTAGTTCGTAATGCGAAAACCGCTTCCTTTAGGTGGAGTAGCAGCGAACGAGACCGACTGGGAGGAAAATATGTCCGAAGCACTGTCCGGGCTTTTGGCCGGCGACGTTGCGGTGATCACTGGCGCCGCGCAGGGAAATGGCGCGGCAATTGCTTTGGGCCTGGCGGCCTCGGGTGCCTCAGTTATTTTATGCGACGTGAACGACGATGGCGTCCGCGAACAAGCCGAGCGGATCGGGGCGGCAGGCGGCCAGGCACGTGGCTTTGCCCTTGACGTAACCGACCGTCTTGCGTGCACAGAGATTGCGCGCGAGGCAGAGGCCGCGTTCGGCAAGGTCTCGATTCTTGTGAACAATGCGGGCATCACTCGCCGCACAGCTCCGCATGAGCCCGACTTTCTATCCCATCTCGACGCCCAGCTCGACGTCAATCTGCAGGGCATGGCGAACATGGTCGTGGCCTTTCTCGGCCAGCTGAAGGCAACCCGTGGACGTATCGTCAATCTGGGTTCGATCGCCTCCTTTGTCGGTTACCGGAATTCCGCCAGCTACGCCGCTTCGAAAGGCGGCGTGCTGCAACTGACGAAGGCGCTCGCCTGCGACCTTGCGGCAGATGGCGTGCGCGTCAACGGAATCGCGCCTGGCGTAATCGTCACCCCGATGACCGAGGGCACTCGCGCCAACCCCGATGCCATGGCGCGCTTCATGGGGCACACCCCGATGGGCCGCGTGGGCAAACCCGAGGAACTGGTAGGCCCGGTGTTGTTCCTGGCTTCGAATCTGTCGAGCTACGTCACCGGCACCATGCTGCCAGTCGACGGCGGCTACCTGGCCAACTGACCTCCTTCACGATGGGCATGAAAGACCAACCATGACCGATACTACCGAACGTACCTTGCCCGCGATCAGCTGCGATCTTCTGGTGGCCGGGTCCGGCGCCAGCGGGATGACGGCGGCGATCGTCGCCGCGAGGAATGGGCTCAAAGTGGTTGTCGCCGAGAAAGAGCCCGTGTTCGGAGGCACGACAGCGCTTTCCGGCGGTTATCTCTGGGTTCCCAACAACCCGGTCAGCCGCGCGGTCGGCGTCGACGACAGCAAGGATGCCGCTCTGGCCTATATCCGGCATGAGGCCGGAAACCAGTTCGATTCCGCCCGGGCCGAGGCGTTTCTCGATGCAGGTCCGGCGATGATCGACTTCATGGAAAAGAACACGCATGTGCAGTTCGAGGCGTCGCCGGCCTTCTCCGACTATCACCCGGATGCTCCCGGCGGCACGCCGGGCGGGCGCTCTATCCTGGTCAAGCCCGCCAAGGTATCGATCCTGGGCGACGACATCGCGAAGTTGCGACCGCCCCGTAAGGAGCTGACATTGTTCGGACTGGCCATCGGCTCGGGCAAGGAGCTTTGGCATTTCTATCGTGCGTTCAAACGGCCGGAGTCCTTCCTCTACGTATCGCGGCGGCTGACGAAATTCGGGCTGGACCGGGCGTTCACGGGGCGCTCGCAATTGCTGACCAACGGCAACGCCCTGGCCGCGCGGCTCCATCGTTCCGCCCGGGACCTCGGCGTCGAGGTGATGCTGGAGAGCCCGGTCAAGTCGCTGGTCCGCGACAGTTCGGGCGCGGTGACGGGGGCGGTCGTGCTCACGCAGCAGGGCCTGCGGCAGGTGGTCGCCCGCAAGGGAGTGGTGCTCGCCTGCGGCGGCTTTCCGCAGGATGTCTCGCGGCGTCAAACCCTTTACAAGCACCCATCGGCCGAGGGCGAACATGTCTCGGCGGCAAGCCCCGGCAACACCGGCGACGGGCTGCGGATGGCGGAGGCCATCGGCGCGGCGACTCTGATGGATTACCCCAACGCGGCCGCTTGGGCGCCGACAAGCCTGGTTCCGCGCCTCGACGGCACGAAGGGGCCGTTCCCGCATTTCATCGACCGCGGCAAACCGGGCGTCATCGCTGTGCGCCGAAACGGCCGGCGGTTTGTCAACGAATCCAACAGCTATCACGATTTCATACAAGGCCTGGAATCGGCCACACCTGCGGGCGAGCCCGCCGAGGCTTTTCTGATTTGCGATCATCGCACGATCCGGTCCTACGGCTTGGGCCATGTGAAACCCGCACCGATGCCGCTGGGGCCGTCGATCAGATCGGGATACCTGATCAGGGGCGACACGCTGTCCGACCTTGCGTGCAACGCCGGAATCGATCCTTCGGCCTTCGAAGCGACCGTGGCACGACTCAATCAGGATGTACCGACCGGCGTCGACACGGAGTTCGGGCGCGGCAGCACGGCCTATAACCGCTTCCACGGAGATCCCGAGGTGAAGCCGAACCCCTGCCTCGCTCCGATAGCGACCGGGCCCTTCTACGCGATCCGGGTGATCCCGGGCAGCATCGGCACTTTCGCCGGCATTCGCACCGATCATCACACGCGCGTCCTGGACGATGCCGGCGAGGTCGTTCCCGGCCTCTATGCCGTCGGCAACGACATGGCGAGCGTGCTGGGCGGGAACTACTCGGGCGGCGGCATCACGCTGGGCCCGGGCATGACCTTCGGCTTCATCGCCGGCCTGCATGCGTCGGGTGCGCGCACCTGACGGCACGCCTCGCGGAAGGAGCGGGGCGCTTGCTGCATCTGTCCTCTGGCACAAGCAATGCCAGAAAACCAAGGGAGGAACGGACATCATGAAAATCTCGACATTCAAGACGGTGGGGATCGCGCTTGTAGTCGCGCTCACCGGCTCGGCGGCGCTGGCGGAGACGCAGGTACGGCTGTCCTACAACCAGCCCGAGACATCCGCTGCCTGGCAGCAGGTCATCGCCCCTTATGCGGACCGGCTGGAGAGCCTCAGCGGCGGCAAGCTGAAAGTCCAGCGTTATCCCGGCGAGGTGCTGCATCCGGTGGCGGACGGCTTTCGCGCTGCGGCGACCGGCGTCACCGATGTGACCTCGGCCTGGCCGCTTTACCAGGCCAGCAGCTTCAGCCTGTTCCACGGCCTGGGCTTGCCTGGCGCGATGCCGACGAGCGACATCGCCACCGTGCGCGTGATGGACGAGCTCTACGCAAAGTATCTACGCGGCGAATACGAAAACCTGCGGGTGAAGCTGGCCTTCGACGCTTCCACTCCCAGCTACGACATCTTGGCCTCGAAGCCGATCAATTCGCTTGAAGACCTGAAGGGCCTGAGCATTCGCGCCGGCGGCGCGACCGCGACAGAGATCGTCGAGCGGCTGGGGGCGATCCCGGTGACGATGTCGATCACCGACGCCTACACCGCCTTCCAGCAGGGCGTGGTCGACGGGATCATCCTTTCCAGCGCCGACATGGTCGCCTACCGGATGATCGAAGTCGGCAAGCATTACTACCAGATCGGTGTGGCGCGTATCGCCATCCCGCACGCGATCAGTACGCAATTCTACGACGGCCTGTCAGACGATCTGAAGGCGGTGTTTGCGGAGGCCGGCAACGAGGCCGGATACGATTACGCCCGGATGTACATGGGCCTGACTCAAGCCGCGCTGACCAAAATGGGTGAAGCAGGCGTCACCATCGTTCGTCCGAGCGAGGAAGACAAGCAGAAGATCTCCGAACTCCTGGCGCCGATGTGGGATGATTTCGTCGCCAAGAACGGCGGCGAAGGCTCGGCTGGGGCGCAGTTCGTCGCCGACATGCGCGCGCTGCGGGACAAATATGAAGGCATGAGCGACGAGGAGATCCTCGCGCTCCCGCCGGTAGAAGGTCTGCGCTGAACGAGACCGTTCAAGTAACGCCCTGGCGCCGGCCCCGTTTCGGCGGGGCCGGGCCTTCCAACCCAAAAGGGCATTCATGCGCATTCTCACATTCGTCTCGCGGGGCCTGTTCGCACTCTCGGCCTATGTCTGCCTGCCGGCGATCCTGGTCCTGGTCGGCATCGACGTCGTGCGGCGCTACTTCTTTCATGCCCCCCTGATCTGGGCGCAGGAAGCCGCGACGCTGACCCTTTTCTTGGCCATTGTTTTCGCCCTTCCCGAAAGCTGGCGCAGGAACGTGCATATCAAGGCCGATTTCCTTACGGCGATCATGAGCCGTGGATTGAACGACCTGCTGGCGAGGGCGATCTGGCTCATGCTGCTGGGCGTTTCCATCCTGATCGCAATCCAGTGCTGGCGCGACATCGACCTGATGACGCTGTTCAACGAGCGATCGACCGATCTGGACCTGCCGCTCAGCTGGTTCCGTGCCGTCCTTGGTGTCGTCGCTGTCGTCTCCGGCCTCCTGTCGCTTTGGAAGCTCGTTTCGCGCGAGCCGGCAGAGCAGACACACGGAGAGTTGTCGTGATCACGCTCGGGGCAGCCGCTTTCGTCCTTCTGATTCTCCTCATCATCATCGGCGTGCCGATCGGCCTCAGTCTTGTGGCGGTTGGCATCGGCGGGTTGGCGATGGTCGGCTCCCTGTCCACAGCGATGACGCAGACGACCCTTGCCTTGTGGTCGGAAGGGACAAAGTTCGTCCTCATCGCAATCCCCTTCTACATCCTCATGGGAAACCTGATTTATCATACGGGGATAGCTAAGAACCTGTTCCGGGCGGCATCCTACTGGCTTGGCTGGCTTCCGGGCGGCCTGGCGATCGCGGCGGTATTTGCCTGTGCGGGCTTCGGCGCCGTCAGCGGATCGAGCACCGCGACCGCCCGCACGATGGGCGCCATCATCATTCCCGAGATGCGCCGCTACGGCTTCGGCTTGCCGCTCGCGACAGGGGTCATGTCGTCTTCGGGCACGCTGGGCATTCTCATCCCGCCCAGCATCATCATGATCTTCTACGGGCTGATGACCGAAACCTCGATCGGCCAGCTGTTCGTGGCCGGGGTCATCCCCGGCATCCTGATCGCGATCCTGTTTTCGGCAATCGTGGTCGTGATCGTCCGGCTCGATCCTGCCCAGGGCGGGCATACCATCGACATGCCGCCCCTGTCCGAGCGACTGCGCGCACTTGCGCATATATTGCCGGTGCTGGGCCTGTTCGGATTCCTGCTCGGCGGTCTTTACATGGGTGTGTTCACTCCGACCGAAGGCGCCGTCGTCGGTGTTTTCGCCGTTCTCGTGATGGGCGCGTTGCAGCGACGTCTGAGTCTGGCGGCGATCCGCCACGCCCTCGCGGACGCGGCCTTTCTGACGACGATGCTGTTCATGATCATCGTGGGCGGCACGCTGTTCACACGGTTCCTGGTGCAGACCGGGTTCATCGGCGCGCTCACCGGCTGGATGCTGTCGATGAACCTCGGCTATGCCCCGTTCATCATCGCCGTTACGATCCTGTACCTGATTCTCGGCTGCGTGCTGGACCTGTTCGGGATGCTGATCCTGACCGTGCCGATCCTGTTTCCGATCGCGACGTCGCTTGGCATCGATCCTGTCTGGTTCGGCATCTACATCATCATCGTCGCCGAAATCGGCTTGGTTACGCCGCCTCTTGGCGTCAACGTCTATGTCATAAAGACCGTTGCGCCCGATGTGCCTCTTACCAAGATCTTCCTTGGCTGCCTGCCCTTCGTCGCGGGCATGCTGGCATTCATAACCCTGATGGCCGTCTTCCCGCAGATAGCGCTAGTCATGGTGCGATAAGCGGAACGGCCTGGCGGGCCCGGCGAATAACTTTCTCGATAGCCTCTGCTGATACCACAAACCATCCGGGTCACTGACCTTGAGCCCAAACGAATCGGACAACCGCGGAGAAACGATGCAGAAGACTCCGATCTTCAGTAGATATGTACGACCTCGCGGAACACATCCGATAATCTCCGAATGTGAGAGGGAGTATGTTTCCAATGACCCGGGATCAACGCGAGATACAGCGCAAGCTCCGCGTTCTTGAGCACGCCGACAGGATCGGGATCCGACCGGGCGCCGCCCTCTATCCGTACCGTGGGCGTGGACATAACCGTCTCCCGATCCGAATGCGCTGTCATAGCCAACCACCAGGACATCGAGTGCATCCTTGTTGCAATAACGATCGAAGCCAAATCCAACGAAGAAGTGACCATTTGCCAGACAGCTCTTCGACGGCGTCGACCAGCCATCGGCCTCACGGAACATCGACACCGCAGCTCACATCCTCCGACGCAACCATATATTTTGATGTCGAATACTGCGTCAATCTTCCGCGGCAATGCCGAGTAACAGACGCACCAGTGGGTGACCGTGATCGAGAAGCGCCGCATCGAGCCGGACGAGGCTGAGTGCAGCCCCGATCAGCCGGGCCGTGGTGTCGGGCCGGGCAAGACTAGCTGCAACGCCGCGGACCTCGGCGCCGTTCTCGTCGGCCAGCGCCTGCGCGGCCGCTTCAGGTTCGCCGCTGCCAAGAACGATTCGCAAGCAGTCGCGGGCGATGATCGCGACACTTTCGGTTGCTGGTATGTAGGCTGTTCTCCTTCTGCCTCAATTCTCATAAGTCGCCTCCACGGCGGCAAGAAAGCCGCGCAGCGCTGCGAGGCTTTCGGGCTCGTCGAGAAAAGGCATGTGCGCCCTGCCGGGCACTTCGGCCCTAATCAGGTCCGGCCGGCGGCGCGCCATCTTTTCGACTATGCGCGTGGACAGGATGTCCGAATTTGCCCCACGGATCACCGCCACCGGGCGTCCGGCAAGCGCGTCAAATCCGTGCCACATGTCTGGTACCCGGTCGAGCGTGGCCATGAAAGCGTCGCGCAGGGCAGGGTCGTAGGTAATACGCAACCCGTCCGGCGTTTCGGCGAAATGGTGCTGCACCTCTTCTCGCCATCGTCTTGCGGGCACGCCGGAAAACCCTGGAAGGTGGTCAGACATAGCAGCGATGCGCTCGTCAATATTGTTTTCCCTAGGCTGGAGACCGACATAGGTGGTGATCCGCATCCGCCCGTCCGGCTCCATTTCGGGGCCAATATCGTTGAGACACAGTCCCAGAACGCGCTCAGGCACGCGCGCCGCCAGCGCCATGGTAACCATGCCGCCGCGCGATGTGCCGAGAAATGGCGCGGCCGCAACCCCAAGGTGATCGAGCAGGTTCAGGACATCCTCGGCTTCGCGGGGTACGGTGTACGTGTCCGCGCTTGTCTGTTCGGACAGGCCGCGCCCGCGCGCGTCCGGGGCGATTATTCGGTGGTCCGGCAGAAGCGGTCGCAACAGGTCGAAATCGCAGCCGTTCCGGGTCAGGCCGTGCAGGCAGATCAGGATCGGTCCTTCGCCGCCGTCGCGATAAAACAGGCGGGCACCGTCCGATGCGATGAAATGGGGCAATGTACGCTCACTTCCTTCCTGGGGTTTGTCCAGCCGCGCGGCTGTCTGCGATGGACACCCCAGCGACTGAAAAATGATTCGTCGGTATCTCTTTCAGGATCACGCGGATGCGTTCGGGTTCAGCGTCCATGGATCGCGCAAGAGCATCTGTGACCTCGCGCATGATCTCGCGCTTCTGATCGTCGGTACGGCCCTCAAAGATCAGGATTTCTGCTATGGGCATCGGTCTTCTCCTTCACGTTAGGCTCAGGTTTCAGGGGGAGGCGGCGGGCTCAGGCGGAGGTCAATCCGGCCGAGCGGGCCGAAATCCGCGCCGATAACAGCACCCGCGGACAGCGGAATGGCGGCGGTGGCAGCCCCGGCCAGTACAACGTCGCCCGCCGATGTTGTGATGCCACGCGCAGCGGAGAGGCGCCCAGCCGCTGCCAGCGCGTTGAGCGGATGCCCGAGAATGGCGGCACTGGAGCCGGTCTCTTCCGGTCCGTCGGACATCGCTATCGAGATGGCGATATCGCCAATGTCGGTTTCAGGCGGGAATTCGCGGCCGAGTACGTAGCCTGCAGAGGAGGCGTTATCGGCGATCACATCGCCGAGGTCGAACCGGAAACCGTCGTAGCGGGAATCTATGATTTCCAGCGCCGGGGCCACAGCCTCGACGCAGGTCAGCGCCTCCTCCGGTGTCGGGTCCGGCGGCAGTGGGCCGCGCAGCACAAACGCGATCTCGGGTTCGACCCGGGGATGGATGAACGGGCCGAGGTCCAAACTGTCACCCTCGTCACGGTGCATTGCATCGGTGAGTTGACCGAGAATGACCTCGTTCACGCCAACCTGCTTCATCTTCGCTTTGCTGGTGAGGCCGAGTTTCAACCCGACCAGCCGTTCGCCCCGCGCCAGTCGTTGCGCTACCACAAGCGCCTGTATGGCATAGGCATCCTCGATGGACAGGGCCTGGTCCGGCGGGAGCTGCGGCACGGGCCGCGCGGCGAAGGCGGCATCATCCAGAAGGGCCGCGCGGTCCTGAAGGCTGGTCATGGGGTGGGCTCCGTTCGATTGACTGATGTGACTGGAAATTCCAGCCAAAGAAGGCGGTCGGGACGATCAACTCAACCCCCCGCCAAGCCAAAGCGAGATTGCCGGAAAGGCAATAAGCAACACCATGCGGAACAAGTCGGCGGCCAGAAACGGCAAAACCCCGCCAAAGATGGTGGAAAGCTTGACGCGATTGCCGACGACGGCCTTCATTACGAACACGTTCATTCCGATTGGCGGGGTTATCATACCGATCTCGACCAGCGTGAGGGTGACGATACCCCACCAGATCGGATCGAATCCCATTGACAGGATAACGGGCAGCACAAAAGGCACGGTTATGACCACAGCGGCCACCGTGTCGAAGATACTTCCCAGCACCAGATACATGATGGCCAGCAAGGTCAGAACCACCCAGGCGGGCAGGGTATCGGGGTTGATCACCGCTTCCAGAGCCTGGGCCATACCCGTAAAGTTGAGATGGCTGCCGAAGATATTGGCGCCGATGATCAGAAGGTAAAGCCCGGCGCTGGTGCCCGCGGCGTCGCGCAGGGCCTCGAACAGGCCGCCGACGGAGGCGCGGCCCGACATGAGCCAAGCCACGAAAGAGAAGCCGGCGCCGACCGCTGCGGCCTCCTGCACTGTGAAGACGCCGCCATAAAGCCCCCCCAGCACAGCCAGGAACAGAGCGATCGGCCGCCAGGCAATGCGCAGCGCCCGGATTGGCGCGAAAGGTTCCGAACCGTCGGGCGCTGGCGCCAGATCGGGACGCAGCCGCACCTGGACAAGGACCGACACGACGTAGAGCGCCAGGGCCAGCATCCCCGGAACAATAGCGGCCATGAATGCCTTGGCGATCGAAATCTCGGAAATGACGCAGTAGATGATCAGAACCACCGAAGGCGGGATCAGAGCGCCTAGGGTGCCGCCGGCTGCGATACTGCCGGTCGAGAGCCCCGGTGCATAGCCGCGCGACTGCATTTCGCGAAATGCAACACCTCCAAGCGTGGCCGTGGTGGCCACGGAGGAACCGCTGATGGCGCCGAACCCGGCGCAGCCCATGACAGCAGCCAGTGCATGGCCGCCGCGCAGACGGCCGAAGATCGCGGTTGCCGCGGCGAACATGTCGTCAGCGAACCCTGCCGCCACCGCGAGATTTCCCATCATCAGAAACAGTGGCACCGCCGCCAGATCCACGCTGGACAGGCTGCCGGTCAGGTTGTTCGTGCCGATGAGCAGGGCCGGACGAAACCCCATCTGAAGCAATACAGCACCAAGGCCGGCTATCACCAACGCCAAGCCAATCGGGACATGCGCCAGTGCCAGAAGGTAAAGAATAACGAAGGAGGCCAGGATCTTTGGCCCCGCCCCAAGAGTGGGTGTGAAATACGCAGTGCCCAGCATGACCGTGAACGCGGCGGCCACCATGAGTGTGGGCGGCACCATATCGCGCAGCCTTTTGCCCGGGTTCCCAAGATAAGAGGTGAGTTCCGATACGAAGATCGCAAGTTGCGCCAGCGCGGCCAGCCCGATCGCCACGGCGGCTGCGCCCCAGAAAGGGGCCTTGGGCAGTCCCAGAACCAACGTCGTTTCGCCATGCGCCGCTTTCCCGATGGCATATCGGACAAGAAACCATGCAAAAAGGCAGGACACGACAAGACCGAGGCCCGCCGCGACCAGGCGCGGCGCGGCCTCACGACCGGTGATCTGGCTCAGTATGCCCATCGCGACGTGCGATTGCCGCGTGTTGGTCCAGACCAGCGACAGCGCCATGACCGCTGCGAAGCAAAGTTCCGCAACCTCGTACAGGCCCAGGATCGGTGCCGAGACGCTCCAGCGTAGCAGCACGTCCAGGGTGAAAGCGATCGACAATCCGAGCAGCATGAGGCCCGCCGCGTTGGCCAGCAGGCGGGCCGCGTAACCGCGCAGCCCACCGCCAGCCACCTCGATAACGTTGGCTGTGGCGGTAGACATTCGCTCCCCCTGAGTTACTGACTATTGCGCCAGGCTTCGATTTCCGCCCGATATGCGTCCAGCACGGCGGCTCCGTTGGGTGTGTCTTCGACCCACGCGGCGATCACCTTCTCGGCCGCCGCCGACCATGTGGCCAGTTCCGCTTCGCTGGGCACGATGATGTGATGGCCTGGCGTCGATTCCACCACGGCGCGGACACGATTGCTCTCGGTTTCAAGACCCGTACCCCAAAAGGCGGCGAAGGCGGACGGCGGATTGTCGTCGAAAACCTTCTGGATATCCGGCGGCAGGCGATCGTATGTAGTCTGATTCATGACGATATACATCGGCGTTGTACCGAGCGGAATGTCGACATGGCCGAGGGTGACGTCAAGCAGCGAAAACCCTTCGACGGCAAACCAGTCGGCGGCGGCCGCATCGACCACGTTTTTGGAGAGTGCCTCGGCAATGGCCGGAGCAGGCAGCCCAACCGGCGTGGCGCCAATGGCAGTGATCATGGCCGAGAGGACGCTGCCCGCCGCGCGCACCTTGGCGCCCTTGAAGTCGTCCAATCCGGTGATCTCGCCGGAGTGATGCAAACGCGCGATATCGGCGGTGCCGATGCCGATCACCTTCACGGACTCAAACCCCTCGATGAGGCCATCTTCATAGAGCGCTGCGATAGCCGCAGAGGCCTCGGCGGAGCTGGTAGCCAAGAGCGGAAGCTCGGTGACGCCGGCGGCGAGGAAGCGGCCCGGATTGTATGAGGTGATACTCCAGCCGATATCGATGAGACCAGCCTCTACCGAGTCGAAGACTTCGTTCGGCGTAGCGACCGAACCGCCGGTGAGGAATTCCACCTTGAGCTTGCCGCCCGACGCGTCCTCGATCTTCTCAAACCAGGGGGCGAAGAGGCTGGTGTTCAGAAAGTTTGTGGGGCCGGGAAAGCTGGCGAAGCGCAGCGTGATCTCCTGCGCGAGGGTCGGGGAAACGGCCGTGGCCGACAGGGCTACGTAAAGAATTGCCGCCATGAATCGGCGGACAATCGAAGCAACAAACATGAAGATTCTCCCTAACCTTGCTGTAGCGCAGAGCGCCTGTCTCGCAATGACGGCCGCCGCGCGGACGACAGTAAGCTTCCCAGCGCGACATATGGTCGTGCATCCTTGAAAGCCTAGAGGTTCCTGATCCGCTTTCCAAAGCGAATATGGAAAGCATTCACCTAGTGAACACTTGCGGAATACCGAATTCAGAGCTGCGTTTGCGCTAGCATGGCCGCCTCGGCTCGAACAATGCACTCGCGTAGTGGCTTCAGGCATGTTGAAGCGGCTTCGGCAGGCGACATGGCGCTGCGGAAAAAGGCGATATTTACGGCGCCGATTGGCCTTCGCCCGAGTCTCACAGGCAGGGCGATGGCACTGATATTATTCTCGACCAGCCCCACTGAGAAGGCATAGCCGCGTTGGTGCATCTCTTCGAGTCGTCGCTCGATATTGGGCAGGATAGCTAGGTCCTCCCTACTGACCGTGCCGATCCGGCGCATCACGTCGAGGGTGCGAGACAGGTCACCGCGGCTTAGCGAGCCCAGATAGGCAAGCCCCAACGCCGAACGCAGAACCGGCCGCGTTTTGCCTACCAGCCTGCGGTGGACGGACACCGGGCTGAACTTGTGACTGGAGGCCTGAATCACCATGCGACCGGCCACTAGCGTGGCGAAATCGCTGGGCCACATCAATTGTTCGGTAAGTCCGCGCAGCGCTTGCGACATCACTTGGGTGGCGACGTCCTCGTGGCGCACGCCGTCGCCGAGCTGAAGGATGCGCTCAGTGAGCGAAACTGCGCCGTCCTCGGCGCGCCGCACCAAGTAGCCTTTCATCTCAAGCGTGTGGATCAACCGGTAGAGCGTTCCCCGGTCTATTCCGGTATAGGTGGCGAGTTCACCCACTTTCGCCCACCCCAAGTCTCCCGCTGCCTCGAGTAGGTCGAACGCTCGCGTCACCGCACGGATCTCCTTGTAGGGCGAGCCAATCTCGTTCGTAGGATGTGAGGCCATCGGATTTCCTTGTTCGATCTGTGAACAATATGGATCTGTTCGTTGCGGAAAATCAAGGCCGACGTCATTCCTTTGGTGTCGGACGGCGAGAAAGCCTTGTCCGATTAATGGCGGAGTCGCCTACTCGGGCACGGGGTGGGCGCGGACGCCGAGTGGACGGGAGGAGTCGAGAATGATCGTCGGAAGTGTCTGCATGTCGCACAGCCCAATCATGGATCGCAATCGCGCGGCGCCGGACGCCGAGAAGAGGTTCTGGAAGGCGATCGAGAAGGCGGCCGACTACGTGGCTGAGGCTGATCCAGATCTGGTGGTTGTATTCCACCCCGATCATGTGAATGGCTTCTTCTACAAGCTCCTGCCGTCGTTTTGCATCGGTATTGAGGGCGTCTCGGTGGGTGATTTCGGCACTGTAGCGGGCAAGCTCGACATTCCCGAGAGCCGGGCTTGGTCCTGCGCAGAGCACACGCTGAAAGAGGGCGTGGATGTCGCGATCTCGTACCGCATAGAGGTGGATCACGGTGGGGCGCAGCCGATCGAACTGCTGTCGTCCAAGGTACCGCTGACGCGCATGATCCCTATTTTCGTTAACTGCGCGCTGGCGCCTCGCCCGACGATGGCGCGGGTCCGCGCGCTCGGCGAGGCGGTGGGACGCTGGGCGGCGGCATGTCCGGAAAAGGTGCTGATTATCGGGTCCGGCGGCTTGTCGCATGATCCGCCGATCCCTTCGCTGGAGACGGCCACGCCCGAAGTGCGCCAGCGCTTGATTGAAGGCGGCCCGTTGCCCCATTCGGCACGGACGGCGCGACAGATTAACGTGATCGGAGAAGGGCCGCGCTATGCCTCCGGGCAGTCGAAGCTGCTGCCGCTTGATACGGATTGGGACAAGATGCTGCTTGATGCATTCACGTCCGGTGACCTTTCGCCGCTCGACCTCATCGATGACGAGACGATTTCACGGACCGGCGGCAGAGGCGGACATGAGGTCCGCTGCTGGATCGCCGCCCTGGCGGCATTGGGGCAGGGCTACAGCTCCGAGATGCTGTTTTACGAACCCATTCCAGAATGGCTTACGGGCATGGGCATCATGTCGGCCAGGCCGAACTGACGCCACGAATTCAACCAGACGGTGGGCGCACCTGGCAAAGTCCGGGCAGGGCCTGAGCCGACGCAAAAAGCAGGAGTGGGACATGGGAGTCCGCAACGGACAGCAATTTATAGACGGGTTGAAAGCCAACTCTCGCGACGTTTGGATAAACGGCGAGCGAGTCGAGGATGTCACCACGCATCCCGCCTTTTCGCGGATCGTGCGCCAGTTGGCACGTCTCTATGAAGCGCAGGTGGATCCGGCTACCCGCGATATACTGACCTATGAAGTTCCTGAAACCGGTCAGCGCGCCGGATTGGCCTTCATGCCCGCCAAAACCGCCGATGACCTCCGCCGGCGCCGCGAGGCCTATTATCTCTGGGCCTCCATGAACTTCGGCTTGATGGGCCGCTCCCCGGATTTTCTCAATGCCAGCCTGCTTGCCTTTGCAGAAGCGCGCGAGGTCTTCGGCCGCGGCGGAAACCGGTATGCCGAGAACATCCTCAACTATTACAAGTACATCAGGGACAACGACCTGTTCCTCAGCCATGCGCTAATTTCGCCGCAAAACGACCGGACCAAATCGTCCTCCGAACAGGAAAACCTGCACATGCGGGTGGTGAAGGAAACTGACGAGGGCATCTATGTGCAGGGTGCGCGGATGGTGGCTACGCTGGGCGCGGTTGCGGACGAGATGCTAATGTATTGCCTGCCCGGCATACCGGAGAGCGACGCCGATCACGCGCTGTCCTTCGCGGTAAAGGTTTCGGACCCGGGCGTGCGCCAGATCTGCCGTGAGCCTTATACGCTCGAAGGCGCGCGGTCCGATTTCGACCATCCGCTGTCGAACAATTTCGAAGAGAACGATTCGCTTCTGATCTTCAACAATGTCTTCGTTCCGTGGGAAAGGGTGTTCATGTATCGCGACGTCGCGCTGAACAATGCGCTGTATACCGAAACGGCTTTGCGCAACTATACCGCGCATCAGACCAACACCCGTGCGCTGGTGAAGATGCAGTTCGGCGTGGGCGTGGCGATCGCGGTGGCGCGGTCGATCGGTGCGGACCAATTCCTGCACGTGCAGCGGATGCTGGGCGAGGCCCTGAACGGGATCGAGTTTCTCAAGAGTGGTCTTGTGCGCTCCGAAGTGGAATGCGAGCAAACCGGCTATGATACGGTACGTCCGGCTCTGGCCCCCTTGCAGGCGCTGCGCACGTTTCTGCCCACGGCTTATCCGAAGCTGGTAGAAACCATTCAGACCATTGCCGCCGGCGGGTTCATGATGATGCCCTCGGGCGCCGAATTCACCGTGCCCGAACTGTCTGAAGACACTGACCTGTATTATCAGGGCGCAGGCGGAATGTCGTCGGTTGATCGGGCGCGGCTTTTCAAGCTTGCCTGGGATCTTTCCGGCGAGGCGTTTGGCTCGCGGCTGCTGCAATACGAGCGTTACTATGCGGGCGATCCGATCCGGACCACCGCCTCGAATTACCTTCAGGTGCAGGACGACGAGATGATGCGCCTCGTAAACGATGCGCTGGCGCTGGCTGGTGATCCCGAGCCCGCGCGCAGCCTGCAGCGCGATGCAGCAGAGTGAAAAACGCGGAGAATAAGATGACAACGACGTCCCAACATCAGTCCATCTGGACCGACCTGACACGGGTGCCTTTCACCCAAGGCTATCTGGATGCGGGCGGAGTCCGCACCCGCTATCTGGCGGCCGGCGACGAAGACAAGCCGCTGCTGATCCTGATCCACGGCACCGGCGGCCACGCCGAGGCCTTCAGCCGCAATCTGGCCGCCCATGCCGAGCATTTTCGCACCTATGCAATCGACCTGGTCGGCCACGGTTGGAGCGACAAGCCGAAGCTGGACTACGAAATCGCCGACTATGCCAAGCACGTGATCGATGTGATCAAGGCGCTTGGATATGAAAAGGCACATATCTCCGGCGAATCCCTGGGCGGCTGGGTGGCCGGTTGGGTGGGTGTCCACCATCCCGAGTGGGTGGACCGCCTGGTGCTGAACACCGCCGGCGGATGGACAGCCTATCCGGAGGTCATGGAGCGCATCAAACGACTGACCATGGAAGCGGTGAACGATCCGTCTCCAGAACGGATTCGTACACGGCTAGAATTTCTGATGCACGACCATTCCAAGGTAAATGACGACCTCGTCGAGGTGCGCCGCGCAATCTATTCACAGCCCGGCAATGCCGACATCATGGAACGCATACTGTGCCTGCAGGAAATGGACATCCGTCAGCGGAACATGTTCAGCTCCGAGGACAGTGCCAAGATCAATACGCCGACCTTGGTTCTGTGGACGTCGCACGATCCCACCGCTGCGCCCGAGGAGGGTCGCAAGATCGCGGATGCGATTCCCAATGCGCGTTTCGAGGTGATGAACGAATGCGGCCACTGGCCTCAGTTCGAAGATCCCGAAACGTTCAACCGGATTCACATCGACTTCCTTCTGGGCCGCTAAACGCGGCCAGGAACGGAAATCCGCGGTCTCTTCGGCCCAACCGACCCTAAGACATAGAGAGCAAAGTCATGACGATGCACACTCAGGCAACCCGCTTTGTCAGTGCCAAAACGACGCCACCCCTGGCGCCGACAGCGTTCCGCGAGGCGCTGGGACGCTTCGCCACCGGCATCACGGTGATGACGACGCATGATGACGAGGAGGGGCAATATGGTGTCACGGCCACGTCGTTCTCCTCATTGTCGCTCGACCCGCCGCTGGTTCAATGGAGTTTGCGCAACGAAGCCTATTCGTTGCCGATCTTCCTGAGTGCGCAACGCTTTGCGGTGAATATTCTGGCGGCCGATCAGGAAGAGGTGTCGCGCCGTTTCGCGACCGCCGATGTCGACCGCTTCGCCGATCTCGATCTTGAGGAGGGGCTGGCCGAGATGCCCTTGATCAAAGGTGCTGCGGCCTGGATCGAATGCTGCCTCGAAACTACCTTGCCCGGCGGCGACCACACGATTCTGGTGGGGCGCGTGTTGCGCGCCCGCACCTTTCCCGAGCCGCCGCTTCTGCTCTGGCGGGGCGACTATCTGCCGATAGACGAAGAAACCCGCCAGCCCCGGGGCACCGCATGAGCGGGCGCATCGACGACATGGCCGTTGCGCTGGTGGGCGCCCGGACTGAGCTGAAACAGATCCCCCCTCTGCGTGAAAGTCATGGGCTGGACACGGTTGAGGACGCCTATGCGGTGCAGGACGCCGCGAACAAGATTTGGCTGGGCCAGGGACGACGGTTTGTGGGTTGCAAGATCGGGCTGACCTCGCCAGCGGTTCAGGCCCAGATGGGCATCGACCAACCCGATTACGGGATGCTTTGGGCCGACTATTTCTTCACCGAGGGCGAGGTGGTCGACACCGGCCGCTTCATGCAGCCAAAGGCCGAATTGGAAGTGGCCTTCGTGATGGACCGCGACTTCGACGATCCCCAGGCGCCGATGGCCGAGCTGATCCGCCGCGTCGCCTATGCGGTGCCGGCGCTTGAAGTGGTGGACACCGCGATACGCGACTGGGACATCAAGCTGGTCGACACCGTGGCCGACAACGCGTCGGGCGGGGGGTTTCTTCTGGGCCTGGGCGCGCGTCGGCTGACCGATCTCGACCTGCGGCTCTGCGGCGGCATCCTGTCGTGCAATGGCCGCGTCGTTTCGCGCGGGCTGGGCGTAGATTGCATGGGAAGCCCGCTCAACGCGACATTGTGGCTGGCACGCCGCATGGCGGAACTGGGCCAACCACTGGCAGAAGGCGACATCGTGATGTCGGGGGCCTTCGGGCCGATGGTCCCGGTGGGACCGGGCGAGGTGTATCTGGCCGAAATTTCCGGGTTCTCGCCAATCCAGGTGAATTTCGACGACGGAAGGGCAGGGGCATGACCGGTAAGATCAAGGTTGCAATCATCGGTTCGGGCAATATCGGGACCGATCTGATGATCAAGATCATGAGGACTTCGGATGTTCTGAAGATGGGCGCCATGGTCGGGATCGACCCGGACAGCGATGGTCTGTCCCGTGCCACCCGGCTTGGCGTCGCGTCTACTCACGAAGGCATCGAGGGGCTGACCCGGCTGCCCGTGTGGCCCGAGATTGGCATTGTGTTCGATGCGACCTCCGCAGGCGCACACAAGCGCAATGACCAGATTGTCCGGGACGCGAGCAAGATCATGATCGACCTGACTCCGGCAGCCATTGGCCCTTACGTTGTTCCCGTGGTGAACATGGACAATCACCTGGAACAGACCAATATCAATATGGTAACTTGTGGCGGCCAGGCTACGATCCCGATCGTGGCAGCAGTGTCGCGAGTCGCCGAAGTGAGCTATGCGGAGATCGTCGCCTCGATCTCGTCACGCTCGGCCGGGCCGGGCACCCGCGCCAATATCGACGAATTCACCGAGACCACATCGCGGGCGATCTGCGAGGTCGGCGGCGCCTCCAAGGGCAAGGCGGTGATTATTCTCAACCCCGCCGAGCCGCCCCTGATCATGCGGGACACGGTTTATTGTTTGGCAAAAACGACTGATCGTGAGGCGGTGCGCCGCTCGGTCGAGGCGATGATCGCCGAGGTGCAGGACTACGTGCCCGGTTATCGGCTGAAACAGGAAATCCAGTTCGAGACAATCGGCAACAACGCCGCGGTGCGCATCCCCGGCGTGGACGATCACGCCACCGGGCTGAAGGTCAGCGTGTTTCTCGAGGTCGAAGGCGCGGGTCATTACCTTCCGAAATATGCCGGCAATCTGGACATCATGACCTCTGCTGCGCTGAAAACCGCCGAACGGCTGGCGCGGCGGACACTAACGGAGGCCGCGGGAGATGACCGATTCGGACAAGACCAAGCTCTATGTGCAGGACGTAACCCTGCGCGACGGGATGCATGCGATCCGCCACCGGTACACTTTGGATCAATGCATCGACATCGCCACGGCGCTTGACCGCGCCGGCGTGGCCGCGATCGAACTCAGCCACGGCGACGGCCTGGCCGGGTCGAGCTTTGCCTACGGTTTTGGTCGGCACACTGATCTGGAATGGATCGCCGCAGTCGCCGACAAACTTGAAACCGCCAAACTGACAGCCCTTCTTGTACCCGGAATCGGCACGATTCACGACCTTCAGGCCGCCTATGACGCCGGGGTCCGCTCGGTCCGGGTGGCCACTCACTGCACCGAAGCCGATGTCGCTGCCCAGCATATCGCCTATGCCTGCAAGATCGGCATGGATGTGTCGGGTTTTTTGATGATGGCGCACATGTTGGGGCCCAAGGAATTGGCCGAACAGGCGTTGTTGATGGAAAGCTATGGTGCCCATTGCGTCTATGTCACCGACTCGGCCGGTGCGCTGCTGATGGATGGCGCGCGGGACCGTATCCACGCCTATCGCGAAGTGCTGAAGCCGGAAACCCAGGTGGGCATTCATGCGCATCAGAACCTGTCGCTTGCGGTGGCCAATTCGGTTGTTGCGGTCGAACAGGGCGCGTTCCGGGTGGACGCCTCTTTGGCCGGCATGGGCGCAGGGGCCGGCAACACGCCGATCGAAGCCTTCGTGGCCGTCGCCGAGCGTTCGGGTTGGGACCACGGCTGCGATCTTTTCGCGCTCATGGACGCGGCCGACCGTCTAGTGCGCCCGATCCAGGACAGGCCGGTGCAGGTGGACCGCGAGACAATCGCGCTGGGATACACCGGCGTCTATTCCAGCTTTTTGCGTCACGCCGAAACCGCCGCAAACGCCTACGGACTCGATTCACGCGAAATCCTGGTCGAGTTGGGACGTCGCAAAATGGTCGGCGGGCAGGAGGACATGATCGTGGACGTTGCGCTGGATCTGCAACGAACAGGACGAGGCGCCAAATAATCGTTCGCTGAGTGAACAGGCGGCAGTTAGTTATGCGACGATGTCGCATGGAGTAATAGCGTCATTCATGTCGATGTTTCAAATCGCCTGGGGAAATGAGGCGGCGGCAGGATCGAGGCTTTAGGGAGGACGTCTTCAATGAAGACCCGAACGGCCCGCCCCCTGATTCTGGGGGTCGGTGGAACTTTGCGTCATAAATCGACCGGGCAGAGGGCATTGGGACACGTGCTAGCACGCGCCGAGGACCGCGGAGCACGGACCGCGCTGATCACTGGAGAAGCGCTGGACCTGCCGCTTTATTCGCCTGAGTTTCCCGAGCGCAGCGAGGCCGCGCAAAGGATGATCGCGCTGATGCGGGAATGCGATGGGCTCGTTCTGTGCTCGCCCGCCTACCACGGCTCAGTCTCGGGGTTGGTAAAGAACGCTCTCGACTACACCGAGGACATGAACAGCGATCCGCGGGTGTATTTCGACGGGCTGCCGGTGGGCTGTGTCGCCTGCGGCGCCGGCTGGCAGGCTACTGGCCAGACGCTGACCGCGCTTCGGGCGATTGTCCATGCGCTGCGCGGATGGCCGACGCCGATGGGCGGAATGATCAATTCAACCCAGAATGTCTTCAATGACGCGGGTGTCTGTGTGGATGCCGCAGTGCGCTTCCAACTCGACACGATCGCCGATCAGGTAACGGAGTTTGCAATGCACAAGAGTTGAAGGACCTGCCCGCTCCGCTTTGGCGGACGGGGACGTCGGGAGGACAGCGTCCAGGCGCTGGTAAGCGAATCACTAGAGGAGAAGACACTATGCGATTTGGAGCATTTCTGCTGCCGGCTTCGGCCGCCAAACACGACGAGTTGAAGTCCGAGCAATATCCGGGAGCCAATCCAACCTACTACCAGCGTTCGCTGAACGAACATGCGCGTGTGATCAAGCAACTGGAGGACCTCGGGTTCGACTTCGTGGCTTTTTCAGAGCACCACTTTCATCTGGAAGGGCTGGAGATTTCCAATAACCCTATCCTGCTGGGCGCCTGGGCAGCCGGCTTCACCAATCGCATTCGCATCGGCCAGATGGCTACCGTACTTCCCGCGCGCAATCCGATCCTCGTCGCCGAGGATCTGGCGATGCTGGACCAGTTCTCAGAAGGACGCATGTTCACCGGCTTCGCGCGCGGCTATCAGGCGAGGCACGTTACCACGATCGGCCAGAAGAACGGCGCCGTGGCAACCTTTGCGACCGACCCCGACTACGCCACCAACGACGCGCGCAATCGGGAACTTTTCCAGGAATCCTATGACGTGATCAAGGGGCTTCTGAACAACAGGACCTTCTCGTTCAAGGGCAAGCATTGGCAAGTGCCACCAGACAATGTTGTCTGGGATCACCCGAAGACCAAGAAAATGGCACCGGACATGGTCGAGGGCGATATCCTGAAAAAGATCGGCATCGCGCCGAACACCCTTCAGGATCCTTCGACCATCGAATTGATGGTACCCTTCACTCTCAGTCCCAACACGATGAAATGGGCTGCGCAGGAGGGGGGGTGGCCGATTGTCTTCACGCCCATCGACGAGACGCTGCGGATGTGCCTCGACGCCTACCACGCCGAGGCGCAGCAACGCGATCCGAACATCAAGTGGGGTCAGAACGTTGGCCATTTCCGCGACATCGTTGTGGCGGATACCGACCAAGAGGCCTTTAACATCGGCAAGGATGCGTTGGGCTATATCTGGACCGGCTGGCATGATCACTTTGGTTTCAACGAAGCACTGCGGCGCCCAGGCGAAGAAGGACCGATCCCCAACACTTATGAATCGATGGTGAACCGCGGTTTTGCGATCGCCGGGTCCGTGGATACCGTGGCCAGCAAAATGGAAAAGATGATCGAGACCTACGGCATGGAGATGATCGTGCCCTGGATCGGCGTCGGTCCGGGCCCGGTAGACAAGCTGCTGCGTTCCAATGAGCTGCTGGTGGAGAAGGTGTTGCCGAAGATCGGGATCAAGCTCGAACAGCGAAAGCCGACCTTCCGCAAGGAACTGAGCGAGCCCACTTGGCGCGACCGGCCGTTCTGAAACGGGTCACCCTAATATGAACGCGCCGCGCCGCTGTCCAAATGGTGGCGCGGGCGGCACGGAGAGATTGGCCGAACGACAACGAATACATCGTTCCGGTGCGACCGCCCAGGTCAGGCGGATTGGTTCTTTCAAATCTCGCGGTCGCGGGGACTCTGTGTCGTCGCACCGATCCAAGGACACAACGCGGAGGAGACGCAAATGACTGACGACCCGACGATCCGGCAGGTGCCGGGCATTTACCGCAAGCGCGTGGGCGACTTCGTGGTCACGGCGATAAACGACGGTATCGTTCCGGTGCCGCCCGGAGTAATGGTGGGCATGGCGCCCGACGAGGTCAAGAAAACCTTGGAAAGCCGTTTTCGCCCGGGCGATCCGCATGTGACCATCGGCGCATATCTGATAGAGCATGGCGGTTCGCGCACGTTGGTGGATACCGGCGCGCGCAATCTGATGGGGCCGACGCTGGGCAAGGTGGTTGACAATCTTGCAGCGGTTGGCGTGACCCCCGACCAGATCGACCGGATCGCGCTGACGCATATCCACGCCGACCACGCTGGCGGGATGCTGGACGACGACGGGAACGCGGTCTTTCCAAAGGCAGAGGTGTTCCTGTCGATTGACGAAGAAAACCACTGGCTGGGGGGTGAGCCGCCAACCGACGAGGTGGGCGTTTCGGAACAGGTCAATTCCTATGCGCCGCAGTTACGCAAGGCCTATGGTGACCGGTGGCATGCAATCGGAGAGGAAGAGGTAATCCCCGGTTTGCGCCGCGAAGCGTTGCCGGGCCATACCCCCGGCCACAGCGGGTATCACCTGTCCAGTGGCAACGAAGAGTTGTTGATATGGGGCGACATTACCCACGTGCCAGTGGTTCAGATCGCCAACCCCGACGTTGGCCTGGCCTTTGACGTGGACGTCGACCTCGCCCGCGAAACGCGGCATCGTATACTTAAACGTATTTCTGCGGACCGCTTGGCCATCGGGGGAATGCACCTGGAGTTTCCGGGCTTTGGCCACGTGGTGCGCAATGGATCAGGGTATGAATATGTGCCCGATTTGTGGATGCCTGACATCTGAGCAAACATGTGACGGGCGCGGCAGGTGTTGCCGCGTAAAAAAGAGATGGCAATCTAGGACGATATGACCAAAGACGGGGAAAAGCTGCGGGGCAAGGTGGCCGTGGTGACGGCTGCAAGCTCGGGCATTGGGCTGGGAGCCGCCCGGGCGTTGGCCACGCGCGGCTGGTCTCTCGTGCTCATGTCTCGTTCAGAAAAGATCGAGGCTGCGGCAGCGGAATTGGGCGCGACGGCATTGCGGGGAGACGTGACGAATGAAGACGACATGGTGCGGCTGGTCGCGACGGCGCTTGAGCGCTACGGCCGGATCGACGGCGCAGTAATCAATACCGGCCACCCACCCAAGGGCGAGATCCTGCAAATCCCCGACGAGGACTGGCACAAGGCGATGGAGATCGTGTTGATGCCCACGGTTCGGGCGATGCGGCATATTGCGCCGGTTTTCGCGTGGCAAAAATCGGGAGCGGCCGTGTCGGTATCGACCTATGCGGCGCGCGAACCGGAACTGACCTATCCTTTGTCGGCCGTGTTTCGCGCGGCGCTGTCGGGGTTCCTCAAGCTCTGCGTCGCCCGCCATGGTGGCGAGGGCTGGCGGATCAACGCGGTGCTTCCGGGCTTCGTCGACAATTATCCTGCAACGCCTGAGGCACTGGCCAAGATCCCGATGGGCCGCTTCGCGGCGGTCGAGGATGAACTGGGCGCCACCATAGCCTTCCTGTTGTCGGACGAGGCGGGATACATCGCCGGCCAGGGCCTTTTGGTGGATGGTGGTCTGGTGCGGGCAATCTGATTGGAAGGACAGACTGACGCATGTATATTTCAGCGGCGCGAGAACAGCCTAGGTAACCCGATGAATTCCATGCTGAAGCTGCCCGCATTGGACCTACTAGGTGGCGATATCGTCCTGGATCGGGTTGAGGACGCGATCATAGCCATCGCGCATGGCGAGATGGTGATCGTGGTGGATGACGCTGATCGTGAGAATGAGGGCGACCTGATCATGGCTGCTGACGCAGTCACCGCTGCCGACATCAACTTCATGGCGACCGAGGGTCGCGGATTGATCTGCGTTTCGCTCTCGGCCGAACGGCTCCAGCAGTTAGACTTGCCGCAGATGGTGCCTAACAACACTGAGTATCTCAGCACCGGCTTCACCGTCACCTGCGACTTACGCGACGGCACGACGACGGGGATTTCGGTCTCTGACCGCGCTCGGACGATCCGTGCGCTTGCCGACGAAGGACGGATACCTGCCGATTTCAGCCGTCCCGGCCACGTCTTTCCGCTGCGAGCGCACCCCGAAGGGGTGTTAGGACGCCCGGGCCATACCGAGGCGGCGCTGGATTTGGCACGCCTGGCCGGACGCTTTCCCGGCGGCGTTTTGTGCGAGATTGCACTACCCAACGGCGAGATGGCGCGGCTGCCTGACCTAGTCGCCTTCGCCCGCATCCACATGCTGAAGCTGATCTCGATCGAAGATCTCATCGCTTGGCGCGAAGCGAACGATTGGTAAACTGGTCCCGGGCGGGTCGTGACGGCGGCACCATCCGGCAAAAGAAAGATTGTTGAATTTCGTATTGTGCTTCAAGAACTTCATAGGAGTAACGATCGGGATCGAGGGCGGATCGATCGGACAAAACATTTGCCAGCCCAAGTTGCGAGGCATAACGTGTGTGCATAATCATATAACGCGGATCGTTATTAGCTTCGCGTCGCGCAGAAATCCGAGTGGCGAAAACATGTTGCGATGAATCGCGACTGAGTGCCTAAGAGTGCGCTTTATTACGAGGACTGTCAGGTGTATGGCGGGCGCGATCCAGGGGGAGGTTTATTGTACGTCGTCAGAGTCTTCCGGAAAGCGTTGTCCGGGTTCAGCGTCGTCCCGCAGCGCATTCGCCCGAGCGGCGCCGAAAATTTTTTCGATGCGTTCTTCGGCTGCTTTTACGGTTGTGAAGTCATTCTGTATCGTCCGGTCGATAAAGTCATCGAGCGAGTTGGTGTGCTGTCCCGTGATTGCCAAGCGAGGTCATTAAGGAACCTTGTCTCTGTGATTGCTTCCGTAGAGCCGCAGTAATGCAGCGACCGCTTCGCCTGCATGTTTCTCGGGTTTGACTGCTCGTTTCACTGCGAGAAGGCGCGGCATAAGTAGCCCCGAAACGCAAAGATGTATGAAGTGATCGGACGCGCGCCGGGCGTCATCGACATCAAGCGCGCCTTCGCGGGTCAGGCGCTCCAGAACCTGCCCGACGAGTTCGCGGGCCGGTTTCGGGCCTGCGCGAAAATAAACCTCACCCACTTCGGGCAGCGCCTCGGAGGCGCCAATGCACGTTCGCAGGAGACGAATGTAGGTGTCGTCCAAGACGAGGTCGACAATGCGCTGGGCGAGTTCTTCTAATAGTGCGCGCGGCTCCGATGCCCTCGACAAAGGCCGGAGGATCTCTTCCGCAAGCCGACCGCACTCGGATTCCACCACGCCCAGGAACAGCTGCTCCTTGCTTGGGTAATACGAATACATGGTTGCCTTCGACACTTTTCCTTCGGCGGCGATGGCATCGACACTGGCGCCTTCATAGCCGCGTCGGAAGAAGACCTCGCGCGCGCCAAACATGACGTCGGCCATTTTCCTCTCGCGCATCTCGTTCTCCCTGTCCTGCGCAGGATCGTGAGATTTCAGACTTAACTATACCGTCTAGTCGGTACGCTAGATTGAGTTTGCCGTAGGAGCAAGCCGCAATAGTCTTAGTCAATTTGATTTTTCGAAGAGGAGGATCGTCGGGTTGAAAGCCGTAAGTTTCTGGATTTTGCGAACAGACGCGAAATCTCAACTTGAGATTGGAGGCCACATGAAATCACAAATTTCTGACCTTTTGGAAATGATCGACGAGCTGCAGGGCAAGCTTGATCCAGAGTTTTCGAAACGCCGGACGGAGCTCCACGTCCGCCTGGAAAAGGGAAAGGTGGTTTTCGAATCCGAGATCCGCCAGTGCCACAGGGGAAGGCGCGTTGGGTTCTGGGAATTCATCTCCCGCACAAGACCGAACATAATGGTGGTCGCACCTGTCACACATTCACTGATCGTTCCCCTGATGCTGCTTGATGCATTCGTCAGTATCTAGTAAGCGGTATGCTTTCCGTTACTCCGCGTCGAGAAGGCCAAGCGCTCCGAGCATATGGCATTCGATCGTTATCATCTCGGCTATCTCAATGCCCTGCGTTGGTGTTTCCAGATTGGTGTCACCGGGCGCAGGCGCCTGGGTGTTCACGGGATCGGAACTGTGAACCTCAAGGCGACTGATCTCGATCAATGCGGATTGCGCACTGCGAAAGGATACTATCCCAAGATAGCAATCCTTTGAAATCATCCCGCCGTAACCCGAACAATTCATCAAAATAGAGCGTCAAATGCCAAACGCCAGACGACTCCTCATATCCGCAATTGCATTAACCGCTGCGTTGATCGGCTTCTTTTTCTGGCAGGGCAACGGGAACGATGTGGTGCCCGAAGGATTTGCCCGAGGCAACGGACGCGTTGAAGCTGTCGAGATCGACGTAGCCTCCAAACTTCCAGGACGGATCGAAGCGATCCTCGTGCGGGAGGGCGTGCTGGTCGATGCAGGGCAGCCGCTGGTCGAGCTTGACACACGTCAGCTGGAGGCCAATCGCCATCAAGCGGAAGCCGAACTGCACCGTGCCGAGATCGCGGTCGAAAACGCCCGATTGATGGTCGATCAGCGCAAGGCCGAAGTGCGCGCCGCTGAGGCCGTTCTGGCGCAGCGACGATCAGCCCATGAAGTCGCACAGCGCCAGTTCACGCGGTCCGAGGCGCTGACAGAAAGCAACGTCGCATCCGAGCGGCAACTTGAGATCGACAGGTCGAATGCGCTTGGTGCCGAGGCGGCGGTTGCTTCTGCCGAGGCAGCGGTTGCGGCCGCGCGGGTCGGGGTGACCGTGGCCGAAGCCTCTGTAGTCGGGGCCGAAGCAGCAGTGGCGGCGGTGAAAGCGGCTATCGAGGCGATCGACGTGCAGATCGAGGACAGTATATTGAAGGCCCCCCGGACGGGGCGGATTCAATATATCGTTGCGCATGAGGGTGAAGTCGTGGGGGCGGGCGGTCGCGTCGTCAACATGATCGACCTCAATGAAGTCTACATGACGTTCTTCTTGCAGACCGCCGCAGCGGGGCGCACCGGACTCGGAACGGAAGTTCGCCTGATCCTGGATGCCGCACCGGGCATCGTCGTTCCCGCTGAGGTGTCTTTCGTGTCGGACGTGGCGCAATTCACGCCCAAGACGGTCGAAACCCAGGTCGAGCGCGAAAAGCTGATGTTCCGGGTCCGCGCACGGATCGCGCCGGACCTGCTGGCGAAATATCTCGATCAGATCAAGACCGGGCTACCTGGCGTCGCCTGGGTGCGGCTGGATCCTGCTCTGCCATGGCCGGAAGCCGCCGAAGGCAGTGTGGTGGAATGACAGCTGCCGGACCTGTGGCGCGGGCGGAGGGGCTCGCGCTCCTTTACGGCAAGGTCCGGGCGCTGTACGACGTTTCGATCGACCTGCCAGCCGGCTGCATCGTCGGGCTGATCGGGCCCGATGGCGTGGGCAAGTCAAGCCTTCTGGCGCTCATTGCCGGGGTGAGACGGATGCAGGCGGGGCAGCTTGAAGTTTTGGGCGGCAACATACGCCGTACGGGTCATCGTGCAAGGATCTGCCCGCGTATCGCCTACATGCCGCAGGGGCTGGGGCGGAACCTCTATCCCACACTCTCGGTGCGGGAAAACGTGGACTTCTTCGGCCGGCTCTTTGGCGAGAACCGCGCAGAGCGCGACCGGCGCATCGCCGAGCTGCTGGAAGCGACCGATCTCACGCTCTTTGCCGACCGTCCGGCTGCCAAGCTCTCGGGCGGGATGAAGCAGAAGCTCGGCCTTTGCTGCGCACTGATCCACGATCCCGATCTGTTGATCCTGGACGAGCCGACAACCGGCGTCGACCCGCTCTCGCGGCGCGAGTTCTGGGCCCTAATCGAACGTATCCGCGCCGCGCGCCCGGGCATGAGCCTGATCGTCGCCAGCGCCTATATGGAAGAAGCGGCGGGGTTCGACCATTTGGTGGCAATGGACGATGGCAAGGTGCTTGCCACCGGCAGCCCCGCCGAGATTCTGGACCGCACCGGCGCTGCCGACCTCGACGCCGCCTTCATCGCGCTTCTGCCCGAAGAGAAACGCGCCCGGCACAAGCCCGTGACTATCCCGCCGAGCGATCCCGAGGCGCGGAAAACCTATGTCGTCGAGGCCGAAAACCTCACAGTTCGGTTCGGGGATTTCACGGCGGTCAAGGACGTGAGTTTCCGCATCAGGAAGGGCGAGATCTTCGGCTTTCTGGGGTCCAACGGGTGCGGCAAGACCACGACGATGAAGGCGCTGACCGGGCTTCTGGAACCCGCCGAAGGGACCACCCGTATTTACGGCCGCGAGGTCGACGCACGCGACATGGCCACGCGTAAGCGCATCGGCTACATGACGCAATCGTTCTCGCTCTATTCCGAATTGACGGTGCGACAGAACCTGGATCTTCACGCGCGGCTGTTCGACATGGCTCGCGCCGAGATCGGACCTCGGATCGATGAACTCGCGCGCAGATTTGATCTCGAAGGCGTTCTTGACAGTCTGCCCCTGCGCCTGCCGCTTGGAATCCGTCAGCGGCTGTCGCTGGCCGTGGCCCTGATCCACCGCCCCGAGGTCCTCATCCTCGACGAGCCGACCTCGGGCGTCGACCCGGTGGCGCGCGACAACTTCTGGCAGGCACTTGTCGACCTGTCCCGAAACGACGGCGTGACGATCTTCATCTCCACCCACTACATGTCCGAGGCCACGCGCTGCGACCGGATTTCATTGATGCACGATGGCCGTGTGCTGATCAGCGACACGCCCGAGGCGATCCGGGAAGGCGTCGGCGCGGCGTCGCTGGACGATGCCTTCGTGCATCACCTGGAAGGCGCGGAGCGCGAAAGCGGAACATCCGCGCCCGCGCCCCACGGGCATCTGGAAGCCGATACGACCGCCGCGCCACAGCGACGGCGCGGGCTGTTCAGCCTGGCCCGGCTGCTGAGCTTCTCCTGGCGCGAGGCGCTGGAGTTGCGCCGAGATCCGATCCGCCTGACGCTTGCCAGCGTGGGCAGCGTGATCCTGATGATCGTGCTGGGCTATGGCATCTCGATGGACGTCGAGGATCTCAAATTTGCGGTGCTTGACCTCGATCAGACAATTTCTAGCCGATCCTATGTCAACGACCTTGCCGGGTCGCGCTATTTCGACGAACAGCGGCCGCTCATCAGCCATACCGACCTCGACCAGCGGATGCGGGCGGGAGAAATCAGTCTGGCGCTGGAAATCCCGCCGGGCTTTGCCGCCGATCTGGAACGCGGCCGCTTGGTCTCCATCGGCGCGTGGTTCGACGGCACCATGCCGATGCGCGCCAATACGGTGCTTGGCTATGTCCAGGGGATGCATCTGCACTGGTTGACCGAGCAGTTGCGCCAGGAGTTCGGCGACGAGGCAGTGGCGGGAAACTTCAGGCTCGAGGTACGCTATCGCTACAACCCGGATGTCGAAAGCCTGGATGCCATCGTGCCGGCGATGATCCCGCTGTTGCTAATGCTGATCCCCGCCATGTTGGCCGTGCTTTCCGTCGCGCGAGAGAAGGAATCCGGCTCGATCGTCAACCTCTACGTCACACCTGCACGCAGGCTGGAATTTCTTCTGGGAAAGCAACTGCCCTACATTGTGCTAGGATCTCTCAACTTTTTCCTGCTCCTCGGGCTGGCTCTCCTTGTTTTCGGCGTTTCGCTGAAGGGAAGTCTCTTTGCGCTCACGGCCGGTGCGGTGATCTATGTCACGCTCTCCACCGGGCTTGGGCTCTTGATTTCGGCCTTCACGCGCAGCCAGGTGACGGCCCTGTTCTTCACTGCGCTGGCCACATTGATCCCGGCCGTGCAATACGGCGGGATCATCGATCCGGTCTCCGCGCTCGAAGGCGCGGGCCGGGTGATCGGCGAAGTCTTTCCTACCAGCCATTTCGTGACGATCTCTCGCGGTACCTTCGCAAAGGCGCTGGAGTTCGGCGATCTGAACGGGTCCTTCCTGCCGATGCTGGCGCTTGTGCCGGTCATTGTCATGGTTGGCGCAGCTTTCGTTCGCAAGCAGGAGAAATAGCGGATGCGACCGAAGCACGTTCTCCACCTGGCGATGAAAGAACTGCGCGGGCTCTTGCGCGATCCGCTTCTGATGGTGCTGGTCGCCTATGCCTTCACGCTGGACATCTACACCACCGCGACCGCGATTCCCGAGACGCTGAACCGCGCTGCGATCGCCATCGTGGACGAAGACGCATCACCGGTTTCGCGGCGCGTCGCCGATGCCTTCCTGCCGCCCTATTTCGTGCCTCCCACCCAGATCGACATGGCAGAGATGGATGCGCGGATGGATGCGGGGATCGACACGTTCTCGCTTGTGATCCCGCCCGAATTCCAGCGCGACCTTCTGGCGGGCGGCCGGCCGGAGGTGCAACTCAACGTCGACGCCACGCGGGTGAGCCAGGCGTTTACCGGTGCCGGTTACATCCAGGCCATCGTCAATCAGGAAATCGGCTCCTGGCTTGGGCGGGGCGCGCGCCAGGCGGAGATGCCGGTCGATCTGGAGGTCCGCGCCCGGTTCAATCCGGCGCTCGACCCGGGTTGGTTCGGGGCGCTGACCTCGATCATCAGTTCGGTAACCATGCTGTCCATCATCCTCTCGGGCGCCGCGCTGATCCGCGAGCGCGAGCATGGCACCGTCGAGCATCTTCTGGTGATGCCGGTGACGGCGGCAGAAATCATGACCAGCAAGGTGCTCAGCATGGGCGGCGTGGTGCTGATAGCATCGGGCCTTTCGCTCGGTTTTATGGTTCAGGGGGTGCTGGGCGTGCCGGTGGCCGGATCGGTGACGCTGTTCCTTTTCGGCGCGGCGTTGCACCTTTTCGCCATGACCTCGATGGGCATCCTTCTGGCCACCATCTCGGGCTCGATGCCGCAATTCGCCATGCTGCTCTTGCTGGTGCTGCTGCCTCTGGAAATCCTGTCGGGCGGCATGACCCCGCGCGAATCCATGCCAGAGGCCGTGCGGTATGTGATGCTTGCTGCGCCTAATACCCATTTCATCGCCCTGTCGCAGTCGGTCCTGTTCCGCGGCGCGGGGCTTTCGGTGGTCTGGCCGCAACTTCTGGCGCTGGCGCTGATCGGCGCGGGGATGTTTTCCATTGCGCTGCGGCGGTTCCGCAGGTTCCTAGATGACTGAAGGTCGGCAGGACATGCTGACACGACGGGCGACGTTGGCTCTGCTCCGGTCTGCGGCGCTAAGTGCCTGCTGTGCCGACTCGCGCATCCCCTATAGCCCCCAGGACAGGTCGGTGACACCCCTGTGACCCCCGACTATCATCCGGCTTATGCCAGAGCCGATGGTCGAGAATTGCGCGGTTGCCCATTGCGGTATGCTGGGGCGGCCATGGTCGGATCTATCCTTGTCTTCGCCGCATGCCTCTGGCTGCGGCTGAAGTAGCCGGCAACGCAGGCGGGACAATCCTGTCACGCCTTCCCGAAGAGTTCCGAATCCTCGACAATCTTCTGAGCCAGCAACAGACTGCACGCGAGGCTGTCACCCAGTTCGGCCGCGATCGAGCGGCTTAGCCAGCGTGTCCAGAACCCGTGTTGGTGGTGTCCGACGACAACGAGATCCGCCTCGGTCTCGACGGATACTCTGGTGATGGTTGCGACCGGGTCGCCGAATGCAATCTGGGCTTGCGGAGAAAGCCCCATACCCGTCAGCCTCTGGCGGCCCTCTTCAAGGATCTCCGCCAGATCGCTTTGCAGTTGGCCAAGTGCGATGGCATCCGCCCCAATCGCGAAGGCGTTGCCCGAGCCAGTCTCGACCACGGCCAGGAGGGTCACCTTCGCGCCCGTGATCTGCGCAAGGCGCGCCCCTTCTCGCAGGGCCAGTCGCCCCTCGCGAGAGCCGTCATAGCAGAGCAGGATTTTGGCGTACACAGATCGTTCTCCGGTTTCGGAATGGGACTTGCCAGATGATTGCATGCATATTAATTAGCTAGGCAGTAATTTGCAATACAAGCAGAGACGCGGGTCAATGACTGTTGCACCAGACTTGGCCGAGACCTTCACGCGCACCCTGGCAAGCGTGTCGCGCCAGTGGAAGCGCAGACTCGACGCGCAGTTTCGTCACTTGGGTCTGTCTCAGGCGCGCTGGGGCGTGATTTTGGAACTGTCCCGGCATGAGGATGCGACCCAGATCGAACTGGCGCGCGTCCTAGGCATCGAAGGGGCAACGCTCGTGCGTCTGCTGGACGGTCTTGAAGCGATCGGGCTCGTCGAGCGCCATCCAAGTCCCGAGGACCGGCGAGCCAAGAAACTAGCCCTGACCGAACCTGCGAAGATGCTTTTGGAGAAGATGAAGACGATCGCCGCGAGAAATCGCACGGAAATACTTGAGGATGTCCCGGCTGACGATCTTCGCACCGCAGTCCGGGTTCTTGGTCTGATTGCATCCCGGTTGGAGACGATGGAGAATGGATGAGATCAGACCGGCAGAACCCTCCGCCATGGAAACTGGCGAGACCGATGCACCGACCCTGCCAAAGCCTCCTGCACGGCGCGGCCGGGTGAAATGGACAAGACTGGCGCTCGCGGCAGTGGCTATCGGCGTCGTCGCCTGGCTGGGAACACCATGGATCATCGCGCGGTTCACGCTAGTTCACATCAACGATGCCCGCATCGCGGCCACCGTTGTGACGGTATCGAGCGAAGTCGCTGGCCGCGTTACTGAACTTCCGGTGCTCGTAGGGGATTCTGTTGCCGCAGGCGGCGTTCTTGCGTCTATTGACACCGAGTCGTCACAGCCGCAACTTGAGGCTGCCGTTGCCAAGCTGACCGCAACCGACGCTCAGATTGCCGAACTCGAAAACCGCAAGGTGATGCTTCAAGAGCAGCTTGCAGCGCGGCGGGAGGCAGCTTTGGCCGGCATTGCCGCCGCTGAAGCAAATCATGAAGCAGCAAAAGCTGTATTGCGAAACACACAGACCCGACACGACCGGGTGGCCAAGCTTGCGGAGCAGAATGTGTCGTCGCAACAGGCGCTCGACGAGGTGAACGCCGCCCTCGACACGGCGACGCAACAGGAGCGTGCAGCCTTTGCGGCAACCGAATCCGCCCGTGCAAATCTGGCCATTGTCGAAGCGGACGCGGCCCAGATCGCGGTGCTGGACTCGCAGATCGACTCTGTGAGGGCGGGGCGCGTCGGGACCGAGGCGGAACGCAGTCTCAAGGAAATCGACCTGGAGCACCGTAGGATTGCGGCAAGCTTCGACGGTATCATCGATGCGAGGTTCGTCGATGTGGGCGAATATGTCACCCCAGGCACCAGGCTGGTGATGTATCACGCTCTCGAGAACGTCTGGATTGATGCCAACGTCAAGGAAACCGAGTTTTCGAAAATCCATTTGGGAACCAAGGCCAGTATCACGGTCGACGCTTTCCCCGGCCAGACCTTCGAGGGTGAGGTGATCGGCATGGGGGGTGCTGCAACCAGTCAGCTTGCCCTGCTGCCCAGCCCGAACCCATCGGGCAATTTCACCAAAGTCACTCAGCGGCTGCCCATCCGCGTCTCGATCGATGCTGACGGTGTCGAGCTGAGGCCGGGAATGATGGTCGAGATCTACGTCGATGTCGCAGATTGATTGCTATTTCGAGCAGTACGGTCCCGCCTACAAGTGGTTCGCGACCGGGACGATCATGGTGGCGACCATCTCGGTGGTCCTCTCGACCACCATTGTGAACGTCGCCATCCCGGCGGTAATGGGTGCCTTCGGCATCAGCGCGGTGCAGGTGCAATGGATTTCCACCGGCTTTCTCGCAGCCATGACCGCCACGATGCTCTTGGCGGACTGGTCTGACCGCGCCTTCGGCATGCGGCTGACCATGAATACCGCAATGGGCGTCTTTCTTGTGGGTTCTGTCGTTGGCGGTCTCGCCCCGAATGAAACCGTCCTGACTTTGGCGCGGGTCGTTCAGGGCGCCGCAGCGGGAATTGTTCAGCCGCTTGCAATGATCATGCTGTTCAAGGTCTTTCCGCCGGACAAGCGCGGCGCGGCGATGGGGATCTACGGCGTGGGCGTGGTGCTTGCTCCTGCACTGGGGCCGTGGGTCGGCGGAATCCTGATGGACGCCTACGACTGGCGTTTCGTCTTCTACCTGGGTCTTCCTTTCGCTGGCCTTTCCATCCTGCTGTCGAACATCTTCCTGCCTGGCCGTGGGCAAAGCGGGCCGATCCCGTCTTTCGACTTCCTTGGCGTGGCGATCCTTTCGGTCTTTCTTGCAGTCTTGCTCAGCACATTGTCGAATGCGCAGCGTCTCGGGTGGGATTCCAACACGATCCTTCTGGGCTTTGTCGTTTCCATTGCCACTGCCGTCGCCTTCATCGCTTGGGAGATGCATACCGACAGGCCGATGCTCGACATGCGGCTCTTCGGCAACTTCGCCTTCTCTTCGGCCTCGGTCATCGCGTTCATCATGGGAGCGGGGCTGTTCGGCTCCACCTACCTGCTGCCGGTCTTCGTCCAGCAGATCCAGGGCATGACCCCTACCCAGGCGGGCTTGCTGCTGATGCCGTCGGGCTTCGCGATGCTTTTCGTCTTTCCGATCGCAGGGCGGTTGTCGGACAAGGTGGCGGCACCCGTCATGATCGGCATCGGCATGGCGGTCTTCGCCTGGTCCTCATGGCTGATGACCGCTTCGAACGTGAACACGGCCTTCTGGACGCTTGCCTTGTGGACGGTCCTCTCGCGCGTGGGCCTCGGCCTCGTCTTCCCGGCGATCTCGTCAGGCGCGCTGAAGGTTCTGCCGCGGCATCTGCTCGGTCAGGGCTCCGGCGCCTCGAACTTCATCCGTCAGCTTGGCGGCGCGTTCGGAGTGAACCTGCTGACGGTGTTCATCGAGCGTCGGACCGTCATGCACGCGGACGCCTTTGCCGCGACGCAGACCAGCGACAACGCGACGACGATGGAGCTTCTGCGCGAGGTCGCCAACCTGATGCATACATCGGGTCTGCCCGACACGCAGTTGCTGCCTGCCGCGGCCACCTTCCTTGGCCAGACCGTGGTGATCCAGGCGTCGAACGCGGCGTTTCAGGACGGCTTCCTTGTCGTCTGCGGGATTTTCCTCCTCGCTCTGATTCCGACTTGGCTGATGTGGCGCGCGGCGTCTTCGACCGCATAGCGGGGATATCTCCACTATGATGTACCTAAAATTCCGTGACAGAAACCCTTCGCTAGCAAGCGAACAAGCCGAAAGCGCAATAGCGCCGGCTCGGGTATCACCAAGGGAGACATGGAAATGACTGATGTCGACCCAGACGACAAGGAAAACGAACTTCCGATCACGCCAGCGCAATGCCGTATGGCGAGGGCTGGTGTGCAAATGTCGGTGCGCGAGTTGGCGCGTCTGGCTGAGGTTTCCGGTCTTACGGTCACGCGGTTCGAGAACGGCGATGTCACTTGTCCGGTGGAGACGATATTGGGACTTATGATGGTGTTGGAGGCGCGCGGCGCACGTTTCTTATCCAATTCGGCAGGAATTGGTGTCATGATAGTAGATCATTAACGCAAATGCGCAAAGGCTGGATGCGAGGCTTTTATGATAAGCAACGAGTTCCCCCACGTGCATCCGGCAAAGGACGGCGACCTGCACACGATGCTGCCGGAGGATGCGGTATCGAAGGTTATCGATCTGGGTTGGGCAGAGCTCCATCCGACGGTGGCTGCCGGCATGATCCCCTAAATCGTAGCCTTGGTCAACGCGCCCAGAGACAACGCGGAGATCAACTCGGTCCTCGTTCTCCTGCAGCTGGCGTACGATTTCTCGCGTGGCGATTTCCCGCGGGTCTCCAATGTCGTTTTTAGACTTAAACCAAGCAAGGATCCTTCCCGCACCTAATTCGGAGCAAGGCCGAATGCCCGCACCTCGTCCTTGATAATCCCGATCATGCGGTTGAAAGGCGCGGTCCGGGCGATAGAGTTGCGATAGCTAATGCCGGTGGCGATCCGCCAGTCGTAGCTCGGCACTGGCAGCGCCGCGAGGCCGGATCCGAGGCGGGGATGTAGCAGCGGTTCCGGTAAGCTGGTCAGGAATCCGTTGTTCCGCACGAGATCGAGCGCCAACGCCAGCGAGTGCGTCGACACGATCGTACGTGGCGACGGCACGTCCGCCTTCTTGAACAGAGCCTCGATTCTCCCCAGAGCCAGTGAGTCATAGCTTAGCTGAACCCAGGCGCGCTGCGACAAGTTCGTTTCGCGAACATCCGTCGCGGCAGCGAGCGGATCGTCTGCCGCTGCGACGATCCTGTTCGACTGATTGTAGAGCGGGATCTCCTGAACCCCGGCCGACAGCGTTTCCGCTCCGCTGCGCAGGCCGCCGAAATAGGCGCCAATCTCACCTGTGTTGAGCGCCGGTAACATGATCGCCCCAACGCCGGTCCGCACGGATATCTGCAGGTTCGGAAACTCGTTGGAAAGCCGCGCAAGCACATGAGCCATGAACGCGGCCTCATAGGTCGGGCCGACGCCGATCCGCAAGGCGCCTCGTGCCCCGTTGCGGGTAGCCGTGAGATCGAGGAGCGCGCTGTCCCATTGCATCTCGATCTCGCGCGCCCGGGTATAGAACGCCTGTCCGGCCTGGGTCAGGGTGACGCCACGCGATGAGCGTTCGAAAAGCGCCGCGCCGAGATGGAGTTCAAGCTCGCGCAGCGACTTGGAGAGGGCCGGCTGGCTGATGTTCAGGTGCCGCGCCGCTGCCTGAACGCTGCCCAGTTCGGCGGTGGCGAGGAAGTGTTTCAGGCGCCAGATGTGATCCATATATAACTCCTGGTTATATCGTCTATATACAAAAATATTAGCCCTGCGAGGACAAGCCGTCTAGACTCACATCGTCCGTAAGAAAGTGGGTTCTTGATGCGCGCCGTTTTTGTTTTGTTCGATTCACTCAACCGTCTCGCGCTTGGTTGCTATGGCGGAGCGGCGATTGCGACCCCCAACTTCGATCGCTTCGCCCAGCGGGCCGTGACCTTCGACAATCATTATGTCGGCTCGCTGCCCTGCATGCCGGCCCGGCGCGACATGCATACGGGTAGGCTGAACTTCATGCACCGCTCCTGGGGTCCGCTCGAACCTTTCGACAATTCGATGCCCGATATCTTGAAGCAGGCCGGCGTGCACACACATCTCATCAGCGACCACTTCCACTACTACGAGGACGGCGGCGCGACGTATCACAGCCGCTACAAGACCTGGGAGTTCATTCGCGGACAGGAATACGACCCGTGGATCGCGATGGTGCAACCGCCTTTGGAGCGCTTCAAGGAAATGTATTCCGACAAGCACTACAACGTGCCGACGGAACCGAAGCGGCGGCAGCATCAAGTCAATCGCGAAAAGATACGAATGGAGGAGGATTTTCCCGGCCCGGCGTGCTTCGCGCGCGCCTTTGCCTTCCTCGACGACAACCGCATGGCGGACAACTGGTTTCTGCAGCTCGAATGCTTCGATCCGCACGAGCCGTTCTTCGCGCCCGAGAAATACCGTCAGGAGTACACGACGGGCTACAATGGCTCGATCCTCGACTGGCCGAAATACGCGCCGGTCAAGGAAAGCCCGGACGAGATCGCGGAGATCCGGGCGAACTACGCCGCTCTCGTGGCCATGTGCGACGCCTATTTCGGCAAGCTTCTGGACTATTTCGACGAGCACGATCTCTGGTCCGATACCTGCCTCGTGCTTACGACCGATCACGGTTTCCTGCTGAGCGAGCATGACTGGTGGGGAAAGAACCTGACGCCATATTACGAGGAGATCTCGCATATTCCGCTGATCGTCCACCATCCGGACTATGCCGCAAAGGCGGGGACACGGATTGCGACGCTGAGCCAGACCACCGACCTCATGGCGACGTTCCTCGAGGTCTTCGGGCATTCCGTGCCGAAGGAAGTCACCGGCAGGTCGGTCCTGTCGCTGATCGACGGAAAACCCGGCCCCGAGGCGCTGATCTTCGGGATGTTCGGCGGTCCGGTTGGCGTGACCGATGGCGAATACAGTTTCTTCCGCTATCCGGCGAACCTGTTCGACGAGCAGCTTGGCGAATACACCCTGATGCCCACGCACATGACAGGGTTCTTCGGGCCGGACGAGCTCGCGACCGGGCAGATGGTCGGCCCCTTCGATTTCTCAAAGGGGCAAAGGCTTCTGCGCTATGATGCGCTCAACTCCGCGCGACGGCCTCCGGGGCTTGACGGAACCAAGTTCGGAGCTTTCGAATCCACCATCTATCACAATGCGTCGGACCCCAATCAGCTTCGTCCAATATCCGACGCCGCGATCGAGGCGCGACTGAACACGGAGATCGTGAGGCTCCTGAAGGCGCACGATGCGCCACCCGAATACTTCAACTGGATCGGCCTCGCTGAGGGCGCGGACGTGAACTGAAAGACGAATAACGGGAGGAACCGAAAAGTGAAGAGAACAGCATTCAGCATTGCAACCGGTCTTCTGGCGCTGGCAGTCGTCATGCCGGCGCACGCCAAAGATCAGCCGGACATCACCATGGCGATTAACCAGTCTCCCTGGCTGAATTCCTTCGTCGCCATGGTCGATCTCTACGAGGAGGAAACCGGGAACGTCGTCAATCTTGACGTCAATCCGTTCGGGGGACTGCTGGAAAAGATCCGGAACTCGGTGCGTGGCTCCGAAGGCACCTACGATCTTGTCAACATCAACTCGCTCTGGCTGTCCGAGATCTATTCCGGCGGCTTCCTCGCCCCGCTTGGCGAGGTGCAGGAAGGCTACACGCTTCAGGATGGCGTCCTGAGCTACGGCGCGACCACGAATTGGGATGCGGCGGTCGGGTCATTCTCGCCGGACGGCGCGCTGATGGGTGTGCCGGTCAACGGTAACGTCCAGGTCCTCTATTACAACCAGGCGATCTATGACGAACTCGGCCTGTCGATTCCCGACACATGGGACGACCTTTATGCGAACGCTAAAAAAATCGAAGAGGCCAAGGGCATTTACGGCTTCGTTCCGCGCGCGGCTCGCGATTCGATCGTCTACAATATCACCCCCTACATCTTCAGCCACGATGCCGCGTTTTTCCGGGTGACGGGCCCGGGACAGGCCGCGATCGGGCTGAATACGACCGAGGGGCTTGCGGCGCTGAAAACCTATCTGAAAATATCAGGGGAAGATGTTGCTCCGCCGAATCCCGGTGCCATCGCGCAGGGTGAGCTTATCCAGCTTCTATCCACCGGCAAAGCCGCGCAGGCGATCGCTGTGATCGCCGCTTGGGGCGCGCTGGAAAACCCCAACGAGTCCCGGGTTGTCGGCCAGATGTCGGCATCGTTGATCCCCGCTGGTCCGGGCGGAACACACGCGTCGAGCGCCGGTCACTGGGTCGCGGGTATCCCCAAGAACGTGTCGGCGGAGCGCCAGCGCGCGGCGCTGGCCTTTTTGGACTGGTTCCAGTCCCAGGCGCTACAAGTGAAGTATGTCGAAGCCGGAGGCGTACCCGTGCGTGGCGATCTGGCGGAAACCGGTCTGGGGGCGAACAACTCTTACCGTTTCCTTGGGGCCTATTCGGCAAATGCGGCAAATGCGGTGATGGGTCTGCCTTTCGCGGCCGCCGCCGAAGCATCCGACGCGATGGCCCTGCACTTCAACCGGGCCGTCATCGGGGAGGAAAGCCCCGAGGTGGCGCTCAATGCGGCGGCCGAGGTCCTGGCGGGCATACTTGAGCGGAACGGCTTTACCGTCACCCGCCAGCCAGACCTCTGAGCCACTTCGCTAGCGCCTCTGGACGGAACCAGATGAACACCATGATCAAACCGGGCGTCGTAATCCGTCGGAACAAGCGATGGCTGGTGCTGTCACTTGCGCCCGTCGCGGTGTTCTTCCTGGTTCTGTCCGGGTTTCCAGTGCTGAACCTTCTGGGTCTGAGCTTCTTCGATGTGGAATGGCGTGAAGGCGCGGCCGAGTTCAACTATATCGGTCTGGAGAACTACCACCGGCTCTTCCTGGAGGAAACGATATACTGGGCGGGGGTGCGCAACACGCTCGTCTTTGCGGTGACCGTCGTGACCTGCCAGATGGTCCTCGGGTTTTCGATGGCGCTGGCCGTGAAGCGGGCGGGGTCGGTCGGGCGAACGATCCTGACCGGCATCTTCCTCCTGCCGATCGTGATCCCCCCAATCGTCATTGGCACGATGTGGCGTCTGGTCATGGGGCGCGAGTTCGGGCTGGCGAACACGCTGCTTCGTTGGTTCGGTCTGAACGAGGTCGATTGGCTCGGAAACCCTGACATCGCGCTCGCATCGGTGATGTTCGTGGACATCTGGCACTGGACGCCTTTCGTCTTTCTTCTCATGCTCGCCGGTCTGGAGTCGCTTGACGAGGAAGTTCTGGACGCGGCCCGATTGGATGTGACCGGCTTCTGGCAGGAGGTGCGCCATATCGTGCTGCCGCTGATGCTGCCTACGATCCTCATCACGGTGATTTTTCGGGTCATCCTGTCGTTCAAGGTCTTCGACGAGGTCTATCTGCTGACATCAGGCGGGCCAGGCACGGCCACGGAGGTCGTTAACTTTTCGATTTACCGTACCTTCTTCCGGCAGGATCAGGTCGGGTACGGTTCGGCGATGTCGGTGGTCACATTGTTTGCCATAGCGCTCACGATCATCCTCGCGCGCGGAGTGCTGGCCCGCCGCAGGAACGCGGAGGAGGCAGAATGACCCTGCGCCGAACCTCGGGTCGCGTTGCGGCAAATGTTTTGGTCTGGGGCTATGCGGCAATGATTCTGCTGCCGACACTTTGGGTGTTATCCAATGCCTTCAAATACAAGATCGATATCATAACGGGCGCGACGCTCAGCCCGGTCACCTGGAGCAATTTCGAGCAGCTTCTGTTTTCGCGCCAGTCCCAATTCCTGTGGAACCTGCTCAACAGTGCCTTTGTCGCGGTCAGTTCAACCGCGATCGTCATCGTTATTGCCACGATGGCCGCCTTTACACTCGGCCGCTTGAGAGTACCCGGGTGGGTTCGCTGGCCGATCCTGGGCTGGGCACTGTTGTTCCAAATGCTTCCCACGCTCACCTTCGTGGGTTCCTGGTATGTCATGTGGTCGGCGATCGGACTGCACGGAACCTATATCTCGGTCATCCTGACCCATGTCGTGCATAATCTGCCGATGGGCCTGTTCCTGATGCTGAGCTTCATGTCCGCATTGCCGCACGAGATCTTTCAAGCTGCGCGCATGGACGGATGCTCGAACAGCCAGATGTTCTGGCGGGTGGCCTTCCCGCTGGTGCGGGGTGGAATGATCGCGGCGACGGCGCTGATCTTCATCTTTTCCTGGAGCGACTTCGCCATCGCTTTGACGCTGACCTCGCCGGCGACGATGACGGCTCCGGTCGCCATCGCAACCTTCGCGCAGGAATACGACATCCGCTATGGCGAGATGGCCGCCGGGACTCTCTTGTCAATCGTCCCGGCGCTGATCCTGATCCTCGTCGGCCAGCGATTTATCGTCCGCGGGCTTCTGGCAGGCGCAGTCAAGTAGACACGGAGAGAAGGGAATCTCATGGCAACCGTCACCCTTAAGGGGGTACGAAAGAAATACGGTCGGGTAGAGGTTATTCCGCCGATCGATCTGGAGGTTCCGAGCGGCGAATTTATCGCCCTCGTCGGTCCTTCGGGCAGCGGTAAGTCCACGTTGTTGCGGATCATTGCGGGTCTGGAAGAGATCGACGCGGGTCGGATTTTTGTGGACGGCAAGGATGTCACGCAAACCGAACCGAGTGATCGGGACATGGCGATGGTCTTCCAGTCCTACGCGCTCTATCCGCACATGACGGTCGCCGAGAACATGGTCTTTGCCCTCAGGATGCGCGGGACGGATCCCACCGAGATCGCCCGCCGTCTCGAAGCGGCGCTAAAAATGCTTGGCATGTCGGAATACGCTAACCGCCGACCCGGTCAGCTCTCCGGCGGGCAAAGGCAACGCGTGGCCATGGGTCGGGCGATCGTTCGGCAGCCGCAGGTCTTTCTTTTCGACGAACCTCTATCCAATCTCGACGCCAAGCTGCGCGCGGCGACAAGACTGGAATTGCGGGCGTTGCACGATCAACTGGGGGCCACTTCCGTCTTCGTCACTCACGACCAGATCGAAGCTATGACCATGGCTGACCGCATCGTCTTGCTCGACGGCGGTCGTATCCAGCAGATTGGAACGCCGCGAGAGATCTATCGCGAACCGCAGAACCGCTTTGTCGCGAGTTTCATCGGCTCGCCGGAGATCAATATGCTACGCGGCATGCTGGCATCCGCGGCCGGCCGCCTCACCTTCGAGGGGCTACCGCTGTCCGAGTCATTGCAGGCCGCTGCGGGTCGCGAGGTCGATCTCGGCATTCGTCCCGAGCACATCAGGGTCTGGCCAGACGCAGCACCGGATCGCTGGCCCTTCGAAGTGGACGCGGTGGAGTTTACCGGGCACGACGCGTTCCTCGTCGGCAAAACCCCGGCAGGCCGGGTTACGCTCCGTATCGACCCGGACAATGACCGTGGTTTGGCCGATAGCGTTGTCGCTGGTCAGCAGCTTCATGTGCAGTTGCAGGAGCGACATATATTGCTTTTCAATCCTGACACTGGCGTTAGGATCACGAATGGCTGAGACATGCAGGCTGCGGACCCTGCGCTTCGATGGCGGCACCGAGGACGGCGCTCGGCTGATCGAGGTCGAAAACGCGGCCGGGCTCTCAATCGATCTACTTCCCGATCGGTGCCTTGATGTCGGGATTGTGCGCTATCGCGGCGTGCCTTTCGGATGGATCGGCGAAAACGGGCTGGCCCCGGCCCGACCTGGAGAGATGGATCAGGCCCTTGGCGGTCTGCTCTGCACTTGCGGATTTGATCACATCCGCCAACCGGCGAACGACGGCCTCCGGCACCTCCCGCTGCATGGCTCCATGTCGCTGAGGCGCGCTATCGTGACAACTACGCAAGTGCTGGAGGACGGTTCCGCCGAGGTCTGTGCAACGGTCGCCCACGGAACCCTTTCAGGTCAGTGCTGGCGGCTCCACCGACGCGTGACACTGCCTCCCGACCGTGCCGAAATCAGTATTGAAGACCGGGTTGAAGCTCGCGGGCGAGGGGAGATCACGCCCATCATGGCACTCTATCACATCAATCTCAGCGCCCCGCAGATTAGCCCGGATACTCTAGTCGAGGTCGCAACTCGCATGCGTCCGGACCTGCCCGGCACCGAGGACTTCACCTTCTGCGAACCCGCACCAGCCAATGGGCAACTTATCCAGGTGTCGGATGGTGGAAGGGATCCGCGACGGTGCTTCCGGTTGTCGTTCGACCAGCAGGCCCTGCCTTGGCTACAGTTTCATCGACGTACGGCGGCTGGCGGTGGTCTTTTCTGTATCGAACCGACCACTCATAACCGTCAGCCTCGCGGTGAACTCCTGCGCGATGAAACGCCGCTTAACGGCTCTATCGAGCGCCGTTTTCAGTTAGTCATGAGCTTCGGGTCGAGGTTCGCTTGAGTTGTTCTCGGGCGCGGGATTATCCCGCGAACAGGAAGGGCGGCGTCATTCTGCCGCGCTTGCGGTTCCGTCGAAGGCACCCTCGACCTCCCAGCGGCGCGCGATGGAGCCAAGCGTGTCCAGCACGCCACGCAGCTCCGCGCCGCGCTCAGTCAACCCGTATGTTACAGCCGGTGGGATGGTCATGGCCTGCTCGCGCCAGACCACACCGGCATGTTCCAGCATCCGCAACCGCTCGGTCAGGACGCGGGTGGAAATTCCGGGCACCAGACGCTTGATCGCGCCGAAACGCTGCGGTCCCTGCTCGGACAGAACCCAGAGGATGTAGATCGTCCAAGGGCCTGTGATGACACGCAGCAGCGCCTCCATCGGGCAGGAAGGGGGCAGGACGCTCTTCATCGTGGATAGTCCTCGCAGTCAAAGGAAGTTAGTTACTTTTACGTGCCTACTTTCTCCAATGAAGCAAGGCATCTAAAGATAATTAAAGCGAAAACGGGGGCTGAACAAGCCGTTGCAAACAGGGAGAGCGGCAATGAGCGACAAAGTGGCAAAGTATGTCTATTGGATTGCGACCGGCCTTGTGGCGCTGGTCTATCTGGGTGCGGCGGCCTTCTACATCTCGTCCCACGACATGGTCGCGGGCATGTATCGCGAGGTGCTGGGCTATCCCACCTACATCATCTGGCCACTCGCGATTCTGAAGATCGTCGGCGCGGTGGTGATCCTCTGGCGCCCTTCGGCGATGCTGGTAGATTGGGCCTATGCGGCGATGTTCTGGCATCTGGTGCTAGCCATCGGGGCGCATGTGGGCGCGGGCGATCCGGGCTGGCCGCCGGCTCTGGCGACCTGGGTGCTTCTGATCGCCTCGTGGCTGACCGCCAATCGCGTGCGTGCGGTCAAGTCGGCCTATGCGCCCGCGTTTCCGGCAGCGGCGAACTGATCCGATGCCGAGCTGCCACGGCGCTGCCCATCCACACTCGGCTTTGGGGTTCGAAAGGACGGCGACATGACGGACAGGCAGCCGACAATGTTTGTTCCCCATGGCGGCGGCCCGTGTTTCTTCATGGCTTGGAACCCGCCTGACACCTGGGATAGGCAACGCCGATTCCTCGAGAATTTACCTGCGAGCCTGTCGGCAAAGCCCAAGGCGCTCCTCGTGATCTCGGGTCATTGGGAGGAGCGGGTGTTTACCGTGCAGACCAACCCCGCGCCGCCGCTGCTGTTCGACTATCAGGGATTTCCGCTGCACACGTATCAGCTGACTTGGCCCGCGCCGGGCGATCCCGAGCTGGCGGCCAGGGCGAGCGGGCTTCTGGAAGGCGCAGGGTTCCAAACCGGGGCCGACTCAGCGCGCGGCTTCGATCATGGGGTGTTCGTTCCGCTAAAGGTGGCTTTTCCAGAGGCCGACATCCCCACCGTCCAGTTGAGCCTGCGCGCCGATCTCGACCCCGCGGCGCATCTCGCCGCCGGTCGCGCGCTGGCGCCCTTGCGCGACGAAGGGGTGCTGATCATCGGGTCCGGCAACACCTATCACAATATGGCCGTCATGATGCGCGCCATGCGCGGCGGGGCGGAGGGCAACGTGCGCGGCCTCGATTTCGACCGATGGCTCACGAGTGCTGTGACCCATGAAGACCCCGAGGTGCGGCACGCCATGCTGGCCGCGTGGGATCAGGCGCCCGGCGCACGCGACGCCAATCCGCGCGAGGAACATCTGATCCCGTTGCACGTCGCGGCCGGGGCCGCCCTTGCGGATCGGGGAGGCAAGACCCTCGAGGATCACGTATTGGGCGCGGTCGAAAGCGCCTTCAGATTTGGATAGGTGCAACCATGAGCTTCGAACTTCCCCCACGGCATGGACCGCGCCCCGAAACCACCGATTGCGCACCGCATGAGCAGGTGTCCCAGAACTCGTCGGCCAAGATTCACGCGTTATTCAAGGAAAAGGCGTTCGCCCTGCCCTTCGTCGAGCGCTGCTGGTCGGGCATTTCGGTCCCCGGCGCCGAGGCCCTGGTGCTTCCGGTAGCCCACGCCTGCGGACCACGCGAGGCCTTCATGATCGGGCGCGAGTTTGCCCATGTGCACCCCGCCCACGATGGCTCGTCGCACCTGATGCTGCCCCCGTCCGTGATAGAGGAACTGATCGCGAAAGGTTGGGGCGAACCGCATCCCATGGCGCGGCTGGGCTACATCCCGGCCACGGCGGTCATGGCTTTCGCCCCGCGTGACGAGAACGAGGTCGATGTCATGCTGCGCCTGCTGGCCACGAGCTGGGACTTCGCTCGCGGCAAGCTGGTGAACCCCGCCCCCGTCCATATCCACGGCTGAGAACAAAAGCCTCCTCAGCAATCAGAACAGGAGACCAACCATGTCCGACATTCAGAACGGCCCCTTCATAGTCACCGGCGCCTCCGGCCAGCTTGGCCGGCAGGTGGTCGATTTGCTGCTGCAGGCCGGCGCCGGTCCGATCATCGCCGTATCGCGCAATACCGAAAAGCTGGCCGACCTCGCCGACAAGGGTGTCGAGACCCGTCAGGGCGATTTCAACGATCCAGCGTCGCTTGGGGCTGCCTTTGCTGATGGCAAGCGCCTCCTCATCATTTCGACCGACGATCTCCAACCGGGCAAGCGGCTCGCCGCCCATTCCAACGCGGTTGCGGCGGCTAAGGCGGTGGGCATTGGCCATATCGTCTATACCTCGTTCGCGGGCCCGGTCCCCGAAAGTCCGATCGGATTCGCCCACGACCACGAAGGGACCGAGCAGCTGATCGCGGAAAGTGGGGCGGATTACACGATCTTGCGCAACAACATGTACACCGACTTTCTGCTGATGGGCGGCTCGCAGAGCGTCGCCATGGGCAAGCACTCAGCTGCCGCGGCAGAGGGCAAGACCGGATATGTGACGCGGGCGGATTGCGCCCGTGCCGCGGCTGCGGCGCTAATGACCGCGACGGGAAAACAGACCCTCGATATCACCGGGCCGCAGACGGTCAGCCAGGCTGAGGTCGCAGCGATCCTGTCCGACGTTGCGGGCAAGGAGATCCCGTACATCGCGCTGCCAGCCGAGGATCTGGCGCAGGCGATGATTGGAAACGGCTTGCCGGAATTCATGGCGCGGGGCTTTGTTTCCTTCGACGAGGCAATGGCGCAGGGTTTCCTCGACGTGGCCAGCGACGACCTGAAGACGCTGACCGGCCAGCCTGGCCAATCGGTGCGCGACTTCCTGATAGCAAACCGCGCGGCACTATTGACGCCGCCGCAGCGCTGAAGACAGGACCATGCGGCTTTACAACGCCAACTTCTCGCCCAACGCCCTGCGCGTGCGCGCTGTGGCCTTCGAACTGGGCATCGACATCGAGATCGTCGAGGTCGATCTTCGTAAGGGCGACAACCGCGCCGGAGAATTCCTCCGGCGCAATCCCAACGCCAAGGTGCCTGTCCTTGAGGACGGCGATTTCTTTCTATGGGAGTCGCGGGCGATCTGTGGCTATCTGGTCAGCCAGACCCCCGATGCGGGTCTGGTACCGTCTGCGCCGAGGAAGCGGGCGCTGATGGACCAGTGGGCCTGGTGGCAGGCCATCCATCTGGGCCCGGCCATGCAGAGACTGTCCTTCGAGCTGTTCCTGAAGGAGAAACTCGGCATGGGCGATGCCGACCATGCGGCGGTCGAAGCCGAGCGCAAGGCCACCGACCACTTTCTCGACGTGCTGGAAGAGGGTCTGGCCCGGCTGGACTGGATCACCGGCGATCTCAGCCTTGCGGATTTCTATCTGGCCACGACCTTCATGTATCGCAAGCAGGCCGCAATCTCGCTGGAGACCCGGCCCGCCGTTGCCGCCTGGATCGAACGGCTGGAGGCGAGGGACAGCTGGCATAAGGCGATGGTCCCGCTGAACGCGCTCTTGGGACTCTGACTGTTGATTTCCGCCGGGAATTGACCTGGGATTGGAGTGCGCCATGAGGGTGGACACTGATCGGGCTGCTGTTTTGCCAGTCTGCCGGATGTGTTGATCCTCAAACTTCTGCAGGCCCAGATAGCCGAGCGCCGAATGAAGCCTGCGTTTGTTGTAGATCTCCTCGATGAATTAGAGCACGTCCATTGATCGATGAATCGATTGTGAAGTGACGTTTTGATTTTCGTCTGATTCAAGATCTCCAGTAAGGAGGTCTGCGATGGGACGAGCATTAAGCCAGGATCTGCGGGTTTGTGTTTTAAAGGCGTCAAGCGAAGGGATGTCGGCGCATAAGGCGGCGTCCCGGTTTGAGGTTGGCGTTTCGACGGCGATCCGGTGGATTGCCCGGGCGAAGATCGGCGAGACGGAAGCGCGACCGACTGGCCGGCGGCGCGGTTCGCGGCTCGATGCGCATGAAGACTTTATCGTCGGGCTGATCGATGCGCAGAAAGACATCACGCTCGACGAGATGGTGGTTCGGCTTGCCGAGGAGCGGCATGTCCAGATCGGCCGAAGTGCCCTGAACAATTGGCTGCGAGGCCGGGGCTTCACATACAAAAACGTATGGCCCGTCCCGTTGGCAAGTCGGTTGCATCAGGCTTTGTTCGGTCGTGCACAAACGTATCCGGCGTAGCGGCGCGTTGGCCCTCGCCAT
>PAKZ01000021.1 GCA_002706335.1 Ahrensia sp. | reverse complement strand
GCCGCCTCGCCCGCTGGACAGCGCGGCGCGATGCCGGCCTGACAAGGCACCGCTCTCCCATGCGCCCCGGCTATCCGCCCGGCCGCCGCAAGCGCCCGCGCTACGAGATCGACGAGATCCTGAAAGAGCTGCATTCCTGGGCGCACTATTCGGAAGAGACGAATACGTCGTAGGGACACGGAAACAGCTTCCGGCCTGAACGCCCGGTTTCGCGAGCGAAGCCGGGACGCGATCGTGCGCCTGTCGCCGCCCTGCTTGCGGGGAGAGGCATGAACCGAAAGTCCTCACCTTCCTCAACGGAAGAAAAAATCTCGATAAATCCGCTACTTACCCAAAACCCACATCGCCGATTCGCCTTCTCGTAGCAGCCTTTGGGCCGACCGCGCGGGCTATGGAAAATTATTCCTTAACCGACCTGTCACATCGCAGCAGTCTCGGGATCCTCACTGTGCCGGAACGGGATTCCGGCAAATCTTTTCCCCGCCGCGAAAGTAACCACGTTTCATATTACTCCAACAATTTGCTAGTCAGTTGCTGTATGAATGTGACGGTACGCGTTGGAGGAGGGCGACAGTGGTAATGGTCGAGGCACAGTCCCGGTTCGAAGTGGCGGCTGGCTATGTTGTCGTTCTGTCGTGCCCGGAGGAGCCCGACAGCGTCAAGATCGGCACGACCGCGACCGCCCCCGGAACCTTCCGAAACGAGACCTTTGGCACCGCCTATCCGATTCCCTGCAAGGTGGAATTCGCGGTCCACGTCCCGGATCGCCACGAGGTCGAAAAGAACCTGCTTCTGCGCTTCGCGCCCCGCCGTCTGCCTCGCGAGAAGAACCGGTTCGCGGCGAGCCCCGACGAGGTCATCTCGGCCATCATCCAGATGATCGGATATGAGTATACCAACGCCCAGATCACCGGGGTGATCTTCCGCAAGCAGGTCGAGATGGTCAAGAAGATGGACGCCGATTTCCGCGCCCGCCACAAGAGCTTCACCATTCTCAATGGTGAACTGGGTGAAATGCAGAGAAAGGTCCGCGCCTATCAGCGCGACAACGCTGACAAGTCCGCCACAGCCGAACGCCAGTCCGCGCAGATCGCGCAATTGCAGGGCGAAAGCCTCGCCCTGTCCGAGAAATTGCGCAGAACCCGCCTGGCCGCCTTCGCCGCCGGCGGCGTCGCGCTGATCGCGGCCATGCTCGCGACGCTCCAGATATTGGGCGTTATCTAACTTTCCAGAAGAGTGCCCCCACCCGCGGCGGTAATCGCGGCCAGCGCATGGGTGGCGATGGCCGTGTCCTGCGCGCCGGTCCCGGTCAGATCGCAGATCGTCAGCGCACCGGGGGAAGGCCGCCCGATCCGCTTGCCTGTAATGACGTCGCCCAGCTCTGCAGGCGCGCCGCCGGTCCACAGCTTCGCCTTGATGGCGTGCTGCAATTCACCCAGCAACTCGCATTGCGCTGCCCTGTCGCTGACATAGAGATCGGCGGCGATCAGCGCCTTCGGCTCGATCTCGTTCTTGCCCGCCTGGGCCGAGCCCATCGCCGTGACATGCATGCCCGGATGAAGCCACTCCGCCTTGACCACAGGTTCGCGCGCCGGCGTCGTCGTCACCAGAAGCTGGCAGTCGCGCACCGCCAGAGCCGCCTCCTCCACCGCTTCCGCCTCGACCGGGATCAGCTTTTCGATATCCGCCGCGCAGGCCTTCGCCTTCTCATGATCCCTGCCCCAGACCAGCACCCGTCCGAAGGGCCGCACCAGATGCGCCGCAGCCATCTGCAGCCGCGCCTGCACGCCGGTGCCGATCACGGCGGCCGTCGTCACCGAACCCGGCGCCAGATACTTCGCCGCCACCGCGCCCGCCGCCGCCGTACGGATATCGGTCAGATAGCCATTGTCGAGAAACAGCGCCTGCGCCAGCCCCGTCCTGGCCGAGAACAGCATCATAAGCCCGTTGAGGCTCGGCAGGCCGATCTTCGGATTGTCGAAGAAACCGGGGCTCACCTTGATAGCAAAGCCGTCGAAGCCCGGAATATAGGCTGTCTTAACGTCGACCTCGCCATGCGCGTCGGGCAGATCCATCGACAGGATCGGCGGCATCACCACGCCGCCCTGCGACAGCGCCGCGAACGCCTTCTCGACGATCTCCACCACGCCGAGGTCCAGTTTCACCGCTCCGCGCAGTTCGGCCTCGTTGGCGATCAGAACCTCATGTCCCATAGCGTCTCCCCCTGATGGTCGTCTCGCCAAGCGTCACGTCGTCTCCCGCGATGATCGCGGCGTGGATCGCCATGTCGAGATTGCGCCCGGTAATGATCGCCGCAACCGGCCCCTTCAGGCGCTCGAGCTTGCCTGCCAGCAGCGCCGCGACGCCGACCGCCGAACCGCCCTCGGCGACCAGCCGGTCCTCGTAATAGAGCGCCTGCATGCCGGCATAGATATCCTCCTCGCTCACCAGCAGCGTATCATCGAGATAGCGCCTGCAGAGGTCGAAGGAGTATTGATTGTGCATCCCGATCCCGCCGCCGAGCGAATCCGCGAGGCTCGCCACCTCGGTCACCTCGACGGGCCGGCCGGCCGCAAGCGATTCATGCATCGCCGCGCCGCGGTCCATCGATATCCCGATCACCCGGATCGACGGCTTGATGGTCTTTGCCGCCAGCGCGATACCGCCCGCCAGCCCGCCGCCCGACAGAGGCACCAGGATCGTTTCGAGATCCGGGCGTTGCGCGAGCAATTCCAGCCCGATCGTCCCCTGCCCCGCGATCACCTGCGCGTCGTCAAAGGGAGAGATTTGCGCAAGTCCCTCCTCCTCGCTCAGCCGCAAGCTCTCGGCACCGGCTTCGTCCTGGCTCTCCCCGGCGATATGTACCTCCGCGCCCAACGCCCGGATGCCGTCCACCTTCGCTTTCGGCACCATAGACGACATGCAGACCACGGCGCGAATGCCCCGCTCGCGCGCCGCAAAGGCCACTCCGCGCCCGTGATTGCCGGTCGAACAGCACGTAGCGCCCGGCACATCACCCGGCAGGTTGGCGATCGCATTCATCGCGCCGCGCAGCTTGAAGGCCCCGATCGGCTGCGCGATCTCCAGCTTCAGCAGGAACTCCGTGCCGCTCTTGTCGGAAAGGAACGGCGACGGCACCAGAGGCGTGTCAGTAGCGATCCCCGCAATCGTCTTCTGCGCGGCAAGGACATCGGCAAGTGTCAGCGTCATGACGCGCATGGGCCATGGCGCACGGGGTCAAGTCAATCCCGTATACCGATTTGCCCGGCTCAAGCGACTGCGGAGGCCAGCGGCCAGATCACCATATGCGGCTCGCCGTCGCTGGTCTTTGAAGGCGAAACGCCGGTGTCGTCGACGGTCACATTAACCCGCTGGCGGAAGGCCGAAAAGCTGTCGAAACTCACCACGTCGACCGGCTCGTCGAAATGCAGCGTAACCTCGAAATGGCTGCCGCCGCCGATCTCGCGAACCGCCAGAACCTGGCCGGTGAAGGGCTGCTTGAGATAGGTGCCGCTGACCGTGTCGCCCACCTGAATTCGGAAGGGCGGCTCGTTGGAAAGCCGGGCCACGGCGGTGTTCCAGTCGCGATAGCCGATCTCGGCGGCGACGCGCTCGAGCGCCTGCGAATAGCTGATCTTGATACCGCGCGAGAACAGGTCTTTGCGCATGATCTTGGCGCGCTGCTTCGCCTGCGAGATGGTCCGGGGCATCTCGCCCGGCAGAGGGGATTGAAGAGACATAACGGCAGTTCCGTCCTGATCTGCGGTCATGAATAGCGGGGCTCACATTGCCGCGCGACCGCGTCTCAAACGGGGTCTGCTCGAAAACCGGCCTGCGCCGGGAGGCTTCACCATCGGAAAATCCGGTGAGCGGCGGGCGCCTCAGGCCCTTTCCGCTCCATATCCGAGCGCCACATGCCGGTCAATGGGAAACGCCCGGCGTCGGGGTATTCGACGCCGGGCGCAGTCGGATCAACGGTCGAGGCTTTCCGCCAATCCGATCAGGCGCAGGAACTCGCTGCGATAACCATAGGGGTCCGCGCCGCGCGCACCCGCCGCAAGTTCGCGGATCTCATCCCAGGAATAATTCGCCACCGCATCCGTATCGCGCAGCTTCTGGCCGAAGGCGGCCACCGCGATCGAGAACTGGGCATCCGTCGAGAGCGCGGCAAGCGACGCCTTGTCGAAAGCCGGCCCCACCGGCGTCGTCATCAGATGGCTCTTCGTCTCGTTCGGCAGCTTGTAGCGCAGCTTCAGGAAGGCATACTCGTCCGACGCGTCGCCGCTTGCCGCCGCCTGCTCCGTCTCGCCATAGCGCAGCGGATCGTTCTGTACGGCAGGGCTGCCAACCGGCGTGATCTCGTAGATCGCGGTCACCGAATGGCCGGAGCCGATATCGCCGGCATCCACCCGGTCATTGTTGAAATCCTCGCGCTTCAGGGCGCGCGTCTCGTAGCCGATCAGCCGGTACTCGGCGACCGTTTCCGGATTGAACTCGACCTGGATCTTCACGTCCTTGGCGATCGGAAAGAGCGTAGACCCTGCTTCCTCCACCAGCGTCTTCTGGGCTTCGGCCAGCGTGTCGATATAGGCCGCCGTACCGTTGCCGTTCTGGGCGAGAACCTGCATCAGCTGGTCGTTGTAATTGCCCTTGCCGAAGCCGAACACCGACAGGAAGATTCCGTCGTCGCGTTCGTCCTCGATGATGCGCTTCAACTCTTCGTCCGAGGACGCGCCGACATTGAAGTCGCCGTCGCTCGCCAGCATCACCCGGTTGACGCCGCCCTCGACCCTGGCCTGGCGGGCCAGCTTGTAGGCCTGTTCGATCCCCGCCGCGCCAGCGGTCGTGCCGCCCGGCTGGAGGTTGTCGATCGCCTCGAGGATCTTCTCGCGCTCGTCCGCCTTGGTCGGCTCCAGCACCGTGCCGGCATTGCCCGCATAGGTGACGATGGACACGGTGTCGCGCGCATCGAGCTTGTCGAGCAGCAGCCGGAAGGCGCTCTTGAGAAGCGGCAGCTTGTCCGGCGCGTCCATAGAGCCCGACACGTCGATCAGGAAGACGAGATTGGCCGCCGGTCGCTCCGCCGGGACGATGTCGTAGCCCTGGATGCCGATATGCATCAGCTTGGTGTCGGCATTCCACGGGGTCGGCGATACCGAGACATTGACGCCGAAGGGCGCTTCCCGGCTATCCGGCAGAGGATAGGCATAGTTGAAATAGTTGATCAGTTCCTCGACCCGAACGCTGTCCGGATCCGGCAGACGCCCTTCCATGAGAGCACGCCGGATGACCGCATAGGACGCCGTGTCAACATCGATCGAGAAAGTCGAAACCGGATCCTCCAGCACCGCACGGACGCTGGAAGTCTCGAAGCTTTCGAACCGGTCGCGGCTGAGCCGCTCCATGCCCGGCATCACCTTGGCCGAGCCGTCGCCGACAAGCGACCGCTTGGCGAGCGCCCCCTGCTGGACATAGCTTGCCGGCGGCGCCGCCTGCGGCATGGCTTCGCTGAGTACGATGGAACGGTCTCGTTCCTCCGCCTCCCGCGGCGCCGGCTCGGGTGCGGGCCTCGCCACCTCCCGCCGTACGCGGTCGTCCGTGTTCCCGGCGGCGAGTTCCATCGGCTGCGACCCGGTAAAGCCCGGCCGGTAGCCGTCATTCATCACCATGAAGGCGAGATAGCCCGCCAGCGGAACCGCCAGGATCGTGGCGATGGCGGTGCCGGACATCAGCCGGCCTTTTGAGAGGGTTTCCATAGTCGTGCTCCATGACCTTTGCAGAATGGTCATGAGACGGGAGCCGGAAGCCGATCCTTGGGTCGCGGCAGATTTTTTTTCGTCGTCGAAGGCGGCCAGCGCCTCGCGCATGGCACGGTCGCGCGTCTCGGCGTCCGGACGCGGCGTCTTCACGGTCTTGAGAATATCGAGATCGAATTCGTCGCTCATGACAGCTCATCCTCGGACGCTTGCATCATCGTCCTCAGTTTCTTCTTCGCCTCGTGAATGTGGAACGACACGGTGCCTTCCGACACGCCCATGACCCCGGCCGCCTCGTCGTGGCTCAACCCTTCGCCATGGACCAGCAGCACCGCGTCGCGCTGGCGGTCAGGGAGGGAGCCGACGGCGGACCACAGCCTCGCGGCCGGATCGTCATCGGCTCCCCCGCCCCCCTGCGCGTCGACCAGCTTTTGCACGGCATAGGCCTCGACGCGCCGGCGTTCCGAGGCCCGCGCCCGCTGCCGGTCCCGTACCGTGTTCAAAACGATTCGGTAGAGCCATGACGGGAACGATGCCTCGGCGCGCCATCCGGAGATTGCGCGCCCCAGCTTGACGGCGACGTCCTGGGCTATGTCGTCGGCTTCCGTGCCGTCGCCGCACCACCGCCACGCGATCCGGTGGATCGTGTCGTAGTGGCGCTCCAGCAGGCGCGCGAAGGCCTCGCGGTCTCCCGCGCTCGCACGCACGGCCAGCGCCTGATCGCCGTCACCGGCGATGGCGTCGGAAGGCGAAAGAGCATCCCCAGCTATCGTCATCATCGCCCATAAGACGGTTCCATTTCGGCGATCCTTGGGTGCCGAATTAAAAAATTTGTCAACCGCTCGCAGGCCCCGATTACAATCCTCGCAAATGCGCCGCCATGTGGAATGCGGTCTGTTCGGGAGAATAACGGAAACGATCATGCGGACAGGCGGAGCGGGCGAGACATCCAGCTGTGCGGCAAGCCCAAGCAGCCTTCGAGCGCAACCATTCGTGGCAGCGACCGATATCCATTCCCTCGACCGAGACCGCCCCAACCGGACAGCTATTCATGCAGGGTTTTCCGGTACATGTGTCGCAAAGATGAATCGGATTGGCAGAAAGCGGAAGTTCGATCTCATGCTCGAACAGCAGCGCGCCGCGATAGGCGTGCCACAGGCCGAAATCCGGATGCATCAGAATGCCGAGCGGCGACGATTTCAGCCCCTCGGCGCGAGCCGCCCATTGCTGGAAGGGCAGCCACGGCTTTTCGAATGGGTAAACGGCGCGCGCACCGAAACGTCCCGCAATCGGATCGAGGACATGCCGCGACCAGCGATCGAGCGGATCTGGGGATGGTTCGCCCTGCTCCGCGAGCCACGCCGAAAAATACGGCCAGATGCTCCCGCCGCCATGACCGATCAGTACAACGCTGCGCGCCGGCTCGCCGGCCGCAGCTGGAGGCGTGGTCTCGTCCTCCGCGAAGACGAAACCGCCGCGAATTATCATCCCATGCTCTGCCAGCGCAGCGGCAAGACCGGTCATTCCCGGTTGCCGCCAACGCTGCGCCAGACTTCCTTGTGGATGATGTCGGCCACTTTAGCCCGGCCGTCCACGGGCTTCCTTCAACTGAAGGCGTCGGGCATCGACTCCTTGCGCTGGCGGATGAAGCCCTGCAGCGCCTCGTCGATCGCGGGATCGAGATCGGGCGCCTGGTAACTTTCGAGCCACTGGCGCGCCAGCGCATTGGCGCGCTGGTCGGCGCTCTTGCGGCCTTCGAGATCCCACTGTTCGAACGAATTGTTGTCGGCGACCAGTGACCGGTAGAAGGCGTTCTCGAAATTGTTGCGCGTATGGTCGCAGCCCAGATAATGGCTGCCCGGACCGACTTCGCGGATCGCGTCCATCGCCTGTCCGTTCTCGCTCATGTCGACGCCTTCGGCGAAACGCTGCTGCATGCCGAGCTGGTCGATATCGATCATGAATTTCTCGTAGGACGAGACCAGCCCACCCTCCAGCCAGCCGGCCGAATGCAGCGCGAAATTCGTGCCCGCGAGAAGCGTCATGTTCAGCGTTGCCGCGCTCTCATGCGCCGCCTGCGCGTCCGGCACTTTCGAGCCGCACAGCGAACCGCCGGTCCGGAACGGCAGGCCGGCCCGCCGCGCCAGCTGCGCTGCGCCATAGGAGACCAGCGACGGCTCCGGCGTGCCGAAAGTCGGCGCGCCCGACTGCATCGAGATCGAGGCGGCAAACGTGCCGAACAGCACCGGCGCGCCGGGGCGCACCAGCTGCGTGAAGGATGCGCCGGCCAGCACTTCGGCCAGCACCTGGGTCAGCGTGCCGGCGACCGTTACCGGGCTCATCGCGCCCGCAAGAATGAACGGCGAGATGATGCAGGCCTGGTTGTTGCGCGCATAGACCTTGGCCGCGCCCAGCATCGTGTCGTCGAAGACCATCGGCGAGTTGGCGTTGATCAGATTGATGACGACCGTGTTGTTGTCCACATACTCTTCGCCGAACAGGATCTTGCACATCGCCACCGTGTCCTCGGCGCGCTCCGGCGCGGTGACCGACCCCATGAAGGGTTTGTCCGAGTAGCGGATATGGCTGTAGACCATGTCGAGATGGCGCTTGTTGACCGGGATGTCGACCGGCTCGCACACCGTCCCGCCGGAATGGTGCATGGAAGGAGCCATATAGGCGAGCTTCACGAAATTGCGGAAATCCTCGATCGTCGCATAGCGCCGCTCGCCGTCGAGATCGCGCACGAAGGGCGGACCGTAGACGGGTGCGAACACGGTGGCGTCGCCACCGATCTGTACGCTGCGCTCCGGATTGCGCGCATGCTGGGTGAAGACCGACGGCGCGGTCTTCAGCAATTCGCGGCACAGGCCCTTCGGAAAGTGGACGCGCTGGCCCTTGACGTCGGCGCCGGCATCCTTCCAGAGCCTGATCGCTTCCTCGTCGTCGCGGAACTCGATCCCGACTTCCTCGAGCACGATGTCGGCATTGGCCTCGATCGTCGCAAGCGCTTCCTCGCCGAGCACTTCATAGACCGGCACTCGCCGGGTGATATAGGGCATTGCCGGCCCCGTCTTGCCGCCGCTGCGCGCCGCGCGCCGCGCAGCCGCGCCGCCTGCCGCCCGCCGCCCGCCGCGCCTTGCGCCCTGCTCGCCTGCCGCATCCATTTCAGTTGCCGTGTCCGACATGATCTCACCTTGCCAGTCAATTGGGCCGGAAACGCTTCGCGCTCCGGCTCTGGTTCTCTGACAATGATGGCGGGCGGGATTTCGCGCCTTTCAATTCGCGCCAGCCGGTGGCGCTGCCGCGACAATGCGTCATGTTGCATTTATCGTTCCCGAAAATTCGCTCAGTCGCAAAAAGCATCCGGTGCCGTCGCATTTGAAGCGCTTTTTTGTCTGTTTCCGATTCAAAATCCTGTTTAATGAAAAAGGGGGCGCTGCCCCCTTCCACTCTTTCTAGGGATGATGCCGCTAATGTCCGACGATGAAATCATTCTTTCCGACCTGTCCGACGACGAACTCGTCCAGCAGATGCATGACGATCTCTACGACGGGCTGAAGGAAGAGATCCTCGAAGGCACGCAGATCCTGCTCGACCGCGGCTGGGCGCCATACGAGGTGCTGACCGAGGCTCTCGTCGAGGGTATGCGCATTGTCGGCGAGGATTTCCGCGACGGCATCCTGTTCGTTCCGGAAGTGCTGCTCTCGGCAAATGCCATGAAGGCCGGCATGGGTATCCTGCGCCCGCTGCTCGTCGAAACCGGTGCGCCGAAGCTCGGCAAGATGGTGATCGGCACCGTCAAGGGCGACATTCACGACATCGGCAAGAATCTCGTCGGCATGATGATGGAAGGCGCCGGCTTCGACGTGGTCGATCTGGGCATCAACAACCCGGTCGAGAACTATCTTGAAGCCATTGAGCGCGAACAGCCTGATATCCTCGGCATGTCCGCCCTGCTGACCACGACCATGCCCTACATGAAGGTCGTCATCGACACGATGAAGGAAAAGGGCATCCGCGACGATCTCGTCGTCCTCGTCGGCGGTGCGCCGCTCAACGAGGAATTCGGCAAGGCCGTCGGCGCCGATGCCTATTGCCGCGACGCCGCGGTCGCCGTCGAGACCGCGAAAGAGTTCATGAAGCGCAAGCACAACAGCCACGTAACCGCCTGACCGCGAGTAGTCTCTTCCAATTCGAAAGCCCGGATTTCCAGTCCGGGCTTTTTGCTTGCGGCCGATAGCGAAACGCGGTTGATGGCACCGATGCCAGCGCAATCCGATACCGCCCCCAAAGGTGAAACAGGGTTCCGGAACGCCCTCGTTCTGATCGCCGCGTTTTTGGCGCTGCGTCTCCTGGTTTCGTGGGTTTTCCCGGCAGTCATCGATGAAGCCTATGCCATCGCCGTATCGCGTGACTGGTCGCTTTCCTATTTCGACCACCCGCCCGTAGCCTTCACGCTGGCCCGCCTGATGGCCTGGTTGACGGGTACAGAAAGCATATTCATTGCCCGCCTGCCCTTTGTCATCGCCGGTGCTGTCAGCGGATGGCTGGTTTGGGATATCACCCGTCTCGCTTATGGACGGTCCGCCGCCTTCTGGGCGCTGGCCTGGTACAGCGTAGCGCCATTCTTCTTTATCTCCGCCGGCCATTTCGTCGTGCCCGACGGGCCGTTGAACTTGGCCCTGCTGGCGACATTCCGCCTCGTTCTGCCCGACCTCCTTGCGCCACGCGCGAAATTGCGGACGGGCCGCTGGCTCGCCGCGGGACTGTGTTTCGCGCTGGCGCTGGCTTCAAAATACCAGGCGACCCTGTTCGGCTTTTCGGCACTCGCCTTCCTGATCGCTAGCCCCGCGCACCGCCGTTTGCTCGCATCACCGGTTCTCTGGGCGTCACTTGCGATCGCAATGCTGGGACTCGTTCCGACGCTTGTGTGGAACGCGTCTCATGACTGGATCTCGATCACATTCCAGACGGGTCGTGCATCTGTCGGGTCGGGAACTCTCCATCCGGTGAGCTTCCTGATGATCGCGGGCAGCCAGATGGCATACCTCCTGCCCGGAACGTGGCTGGTGATCCTGATTGCGTCACTGAGTGGCATCGTTTGGCCCGAACGGACCGCGGACCGGCTCGTTGCCTGGTTCGCAATCGTTCCGCCCATCGTGTTTTTTGTCATAGCGCTCGTATCGCGCGGTTCACTGGCGCACTGGGCTATGAGCGGCTTTCTGTTCGGTTTTCCCCTCGCCGGTCGATGGACGGCAAACAACATCGATCGTTTGCGTGGAGGGATCCTGTTGATGTTCCGCGCCGCCTGCGCGTTGGTTCCGGCACTTGCGCTGATTGCCGCGCTTCAGGGGCGTTACTCGGTCGCCGGAAGGATCATCCCCGATTTGCCGGCAGATTGGGAATTCGGCTGGGAATTGCAGGACTGGACTGCGCTCGCCGAGGCTTGGCCGGAACTTGGCGCGCCTCCGGCGGTTATCGTCAGGAACTGGGCTTCCGGGGCCAAGGCAGGATATGCCCTCGGCCCGGCGGTTGACGTGATCGCTCTCTCCGATCCGCGGCATTTCCGGTATCTTGAAACGGGTGTGCCAACAACGGCTATCGCGGTTCTACCGTCCCGCGCCGGCGCTGGCGACGACGAAAGCAAGATCCGCAGCTACGTCAAATCTCTGAAGGATGCCGGCTATCGGCCCACCGGAACTACAACGGTGATACGCCAGATGGCGGGAAACCGCACGCAATTCGAACTTCTCGCCATTCCCGTCGAAAAACGAGAACCGGACGACGTCTTCTAGAGCCTTTCAGGGTCAGATAGAAGCATTCTGTTTCACGCCCGGTGCGGCGATCCGCGCGGAGGCGCGCGCAGCGCGTAGCGGGGCTACGGGCAAG
>PAKZ01000020.1 GCA_002706335.1 Ahrensia sp. | reverse complement strand
CGGCTTGACCGTGCCCCGGCACGGCCCGCGCCAGATCCCTCGATCTCGGGGCAAACCTGCTCCGGCAGAATGCTTCTATCTGACCCTGAAAGGCTCTAGTCTTTCGGATTCGTCCACCGCCGTGGCGGCTCGTGCATGATGGTCCGGTCAAGCCTGACCGCCATCGGCACGGAGAGAAATGGTCACGACGCAGGTTTCAGTCCCGGCTCCCCAGCCGGTGCACGAACAGCACCACGCCGGCCGCGCCAATCGCCGCCAGCAAGGCGGCTTCCCAGAAACCGACATGGGAATCGGTAAAAGGGATTCCGTGCAGGTTCATCCCGAAAAAGCCGGCAATCACAGTCGCCGGCAGCAGCACGGCTGTCAGCACCGAAAGCAGGTAGAGAAGCTTGTTGGTGCGTTCGGAAAGCCGCGCCATGATTTCTTCCTGCAACAGCAGCGCACGGGCCTGCAGTTGTTCGCTGTCATGCAGCATCGCGGCGGCGAGCGCCGTGTTGTTGTCGATAGAGGCGGCGATCTCGGGCGCTGTCGCGGCGATATCGGCGGCGGTCAGCGGACGAAACAGCCCGCTGACGCGGAAGAGGTGTCGGTGCACCAGGATCGCGCGCCGGCGCAGCGGCGCCAGCCGCTCCCTTTCGCCGGCCCATCGCCCGCCGATGATGCTGTCCTCGATGGCGTCGAGTTCCTCGAACAGATCGTCGGTCTTGTCTTCCAGCAGATCGAGCAGTTGGGTGATCACCATGTCCACGAAACAGGCCGGCGTCGGAAGAGCTTGGTGCCGGTCCTCGATCTTCCGCCTGACGTCGTCGATGGTCTGCAGCGGCTTCTTGCGCGATGTCACCAGCGTCTCGCGGTTGAGCGCGAAGTGGAACAGGCCGATCTCTTCGGATTCGGCATAATGGCGATGATGGATGTCGGGCAGCGTCCCGAACAGCCAGTCTCCGGACCGCTTCATGTAGACGCGTCTGCCGCTCGCCAGCAGGCAGCGCCGCGCATCCGGCGGCAGGCCCGGGAAGGAGGCTATTGCGGCGCGGGCGCGGGCGTCGCTCAGCGCGAACCCGGTCCAGCGCCAGCTTATGGTCTCGTCATCGGCAACGACATGTCCGTCGGCGCCGAAGGCGTAGGAATAGATCTGGCCGGCCTTGTCGTAATCGTCTGCTGCGTGGATGTTTCGCTCGTCGGACATGGCGGGCGCCGCGATACCGGGCTACAGCCTTTCGATTACCCGCGCATCGCCCTCGCCATGTTCGCCGGCAGCGGCGAGAATTGCGGGGACGATGGCGTCGGGCGCGCCGATGATCAGCGGGCGCACACGATGGGCGGTGTGGATAAAGCCCGCGTCACGCATGTGGTCGAGCAGCGTCGAGAGTGGATCCCAGAACCCGTTGATATTGGCAAGCACGATCGGTTTCGTGTGCTGGCCGAGCTGAGCCCAGGTCATGATCTCGATGACTTCTTCCAGCGTTCCGATGCCGCCGGGCAGCGTCACGAAGGCGTCGGATTCCTCGAACATGCGGTGCTTGCGCTCATGCATGTCCTCGGTGACGACCAGTTCGTCGAGCTGGCCGAGCGCCTTTTCGGTCGCTTCCTTGTTCATCAGGAAGCGCGGGATGATGCCGGTCACCTTGCCGCCGGCCTCCATCGTGCCCTGGGCCACGGCGCCCATGATGCCCTTCGTGCCGCCGCCATAGACCAGCCGCAGCCCGGCTTCGCCGAGCGAACGGCCAAGGGTTTTCCCGGCTTCGAGATAGGCTGGATCGTTGCCGGGCGAGGAGCCGCAATAGACGCAAACGGACTGGATCGGAGAGGAAGACATGTCTTCCTATTGCCGGGGCGGGGCAAACCGTCAAGGCTTCTGTGCATAACGGCCTGTGCATTCTGTAGGGGAATTGACAATTCTTGAGTGCACCGCAGCACGGGTGCTAAGAAAGTCTCGGTTTAACTGGTATGATTTTATGAAGAACAACAGGGTTGGGGTCTGGCTTTTTCTGCTCGCTTTGATCGCCGTCGGCGTCGCGAGCACGGGGGGAGTCTCCGAGCGGATAAATATGTGGCTCGGCAAGCAGGCCGAGCCGGTCATGGCCGAGAGCGAAGCGGCGGACAACGCCGAAACGCCGGCCGCGCCGCAGGAGGCTGCGGACACGCAGCCGGCCGAAACGGAAGAGGCGGCCGCGCCCTCTGAACAAGAGATGGCGGAAACGCCTTCGGACGAGGCTGTAGAAGCCCCTGCCGCCCCTGAAGCCGAAGCGCCTGAAACCGCCGGGGAGCAGTCTGTTGCTCCGGAAGCGGGCAGTGACACGGAAGCAGTCGCTCCCGAAGCCGGTACCGGCGAGGAAGCAGCTCCGCAGGGCGAAACCGGCGAACAAGCTGCCGCTGCTCCGGGCGCCGAGGCGGCCGAGCCCCAGGCGGATACCGCGCCGGATGCTGCGGGCGTTGGCGAGGAAGCCGATGTGCAGGCCGAAATCATCGTGCCGAGTTTCGGTCTGCTTCGGGTCGAGCCGGACGGCTCCACTTTGATCGCCGGTTCGGCCGGCCCCAATGCCGACATCGAAATCCTTACGCGCTCTGAAACGATCGCGACCGCCAAGGCTGAGGCCAATGGCGATTTCGTCGCTGTCCTCGACGATCCCCTCGAGCCCGGCGATTACGAGATCGTCCTGCGCTCGACCGAAGAGAATGGCGACGTGGCGATGTCTGAGGAGACGGCCATCGTCTCCGTGCCGGAACCGGGCCGCGAGGGCGAACTGCTTGCGCTGGTCGAGCGCCCCGGCGCTCCGTCGCGCCTGATCAACACGCCGGAGCCGGAGGAAGGCGCAGCCGCCGAAGCGCCGCAAGGGGGAATGGCCGAAGCCGAAGCTCCGGCAGCGGAAACCGAAACGGCGATGGCCGAACCCGCTGCCGAAGAAGCCACGCCGGAAACTGCCGCGACCGAGACGGCCTCGGGCGAAGCGCAGTCACCCGCAGGCGAGGCGGAAACTGCTTCCGCCGACGCTGCCGAGGCCGCAACATCCGGTGAAGCCGCAGAGACTGCCGAAGCGAGCACCGAACCGGCCGCCGAGACCCCTGCACCGTCTTCGGACGCTGCGCGGATCTCCATCCGCATCGAGGCAGTGGAGATCGACAGCGATACGATCTTCGTTGCCGGCGCGGCTGATCCGGGCGCGCAGGTGCGGGTCTACGCGAACGAGTTCCTGCTGGGCGACACGCTGACCAGCCCCGGCGGCCGCTTCCTCGTGCAGGTGCGCAAGGATCTCGCGGTCGGGGATTACATCATCCGCGCCGACGTCATCGATCCCGCCACTGCCGAGGTGGTCGCCCGCGCAGCGGTGCCTTTCACGCGAAGCGAAGGCGAGCGCGTGGCGGCTGTCGCCGACAATGCAACCACTATCGAGCAGCCCGCCGAGACGGCTGGGTCAGCCGGTTCGACGTCTGCGCAGCCCGAGGCGGAAGCGCCTTCCGCTGAGTCGTCATCCGGACAGGCGCAGACCGAGACCATGGCGGAAGCCAGGCCCGAAGCCGATGCGTCCACGGCTATGGCTGACACGTCCCCCGGGACCGTGGAGGCCGGGAAGGGCGAGGCGAAGATGGCGGAGGCCGAACAGCCTGCCGGGCGCGCTGCCACGGAAACCGCATCGGCGGAACCGAGCGCCGAGCCGGCCATGACGGAACAATCCGAATCCGGTGACACGGCGACTGCGGAAGTCGAAACGCCTGCCGGTGCAACTGCCGGCGCCACTGCGGAAGCGTCCACCCCGGCTGCCGAGACGGCGGAAGGGTCGGCTGGCGGAGAGGAACAGGTCGCTTCTGCACCTGAAACGTCCGCGCCGCCCGAGGTGTCCGAGGACATCACGGTCACCGGGAAGCTTCGCCAGACCAACTCCTCCGTGATCATCCGGCGCGGCGACACGCTGTGGCACATCTCCCGCCGCGTCTATGGTGAGGGAACGCGCTACACGACGATCTATCTGGCCAATCAGGACCAGATCAAGGATCCCGACATGATCTGGCCGGGTCAGATCTTTGAGTTGCCGGAAAACGCGAAACCGGAAAACTGACAACTGAACCGGGCCGGAGAAATCCGGCCCTGTTTCTTTCGGGAAAGCCTTGCCCGCGGCCTCTTATCATCGTATATCGCCGATAGACGATAAAGGAGCGCTCATGCGGACGCAGGAGATCGCCGGGCGGCTCGCGGCGCTGTCGCACCCGGCGCGGCTGGCCATTCTGGAATATCTGTCGGGCAATGACGGCTGCGCCTGCCGCGATGTCGTCGACTGCCTGCCGCTGGCCCAATCGACGGTCTCCCAGCATCTGAAAGTTCTGCTCGAGGCCGGCCTCATCACGCACGAGCGACACATGCCGCGCTCGACCTATCGTCTGAATCGCGAGGCGCTGCGCAGCGTATCGCTGCAACTCAATTCCCTTGTCGACCAGTGCTGTTCCGTCAGTTGCTGCGGCTCCGGCAAAACCTGATTGGACTAACCCTTGGCCAACAAGACAGTTTCCGCTGAGAGCGGTTCGACGCTCCAGACCATCCGCAACCTGTGGCCCTATATGTGGCCGGCGGACCGCCCCGACCTGAAGATGCGCGTCGTCTACGCGACCATATATCTCGTGCTGGCGAAGCTCGTCCTCATGCTCGTCCCCTACGGGTTCAAATGGGTGACCAACGCCCTCGACGGCCAGTTGAATGCGCCGGACTGGATTGCCGCCGCCATCCTCGGGCCAGGCATGCTGGTCGTCGCCTACAATGTCTTCCGCGTCGCCCAGGCCGGCCTCAACCAGTTGCGTGATGCGCTCTTTGCAAGCGTCGGCCAGCACGCGGTGCGCCAGCTCGCCTACAAGACCTTCGTCCACATGCACGCCCTGTCGCTGCGCTTCCATTTGGAGCGGCGCACCGGCGGCCTGTCGCGCATCATCGAGCGCGGGGTCAAGGGCATCGAGGCGATCGTCCGCTTCACGATTCTGAACACCGCGCCGACGATCCTCGAATTCCTGCTCGTCGCGATCATTTTCGGCTTCGCCTATGGCTGGCAATATGTCGCCGTGACCGGTGTGACGATCTGGCTCTATGGCTGGTTCACGATCCGCGCCAGCGACTGGCGCATACAGATCCGCCGCGACATGAACAATTCCGACACGGACGCCAACACCAAGTCGGTCGACTCGCTGCTCAACTTCGAGACGGTGAAATACTTCGGCAACGAGGAGATGGAGGCGCGCCGCTTCGACGGAGCCATGGCCGGCTACGAACGCGCCGCGACCAAGGTCTGGACCTCGCTCGGCTGGCTCAATTTCGGCCAGGCGGTCATTTTCGGCGTCGGCATGCTCATCATGATGTGGCTGTCGGCCAGCGCCGTCCAGGCCGGCACCCAGACGCTCGGCGACTTCGTCTTCATCAATGCGATGCTGATCCAGCTGTCCATCCCGCTGAATTTCATCGGCTTCATCTACCGCGAAGTCCGGCAGGGCCTCACCGATATCGAGCAGATGTTCGATCTGCTCGACGTACAGGCCGAAGTGAAGGACAAGCCCGACGCACGGGAACTCGTCGTCCGCGACGGCCACATCATCTTCGACGATGTCAAATTCGCCTATGACCCCCAGCGCCCGATCCTCAAGGGCATCAGTTTCAAGGTGCCGGCCGGCAAGTCGGTCGCCATCGTCGGGCCGTCCGGGGCGGGCAAATCGACCATCTCGCGGTTGCTCTACCGTTTCTATGACGTGCAGGACGGCTCGATCACCATCGACGGGCAGGACATCCGCGAAGTAAAGCAGAAGTCGCTGCGCGCCGCGATCGGCATGGTTCCGCAGGACACTGTCCTGTTCAACGATACGATCCGCTACAACATCCGCTATGGCCGGCCGGACGCCTCAGACGCGGAAGTGGAGGAGGCGGCGGAGATGGCCCAGATCGGCGATTTCATCCGTTCGCTGCCGGAAGGCTTTGACACCATGGTCGGCGAGCGCGGATTGAAACTGTCGGGCGGCGAGAAGCAGCGGGTCGCGATTGCCCGCACCATCCTCAAGGCGCCGCCTATCCAGGTGCTCGACGAGGCGACCTCGGCGCTGGATACCGCGACCGAACAGGAAATCCAGCAGGCGCTCGACTATGTCTCGAAGGGCCGCACGACGCTGGTCATCGCCCACCGTCTCTCCACGGTTATCAGCTGCGACGAGATCATTGTCCTGCGCGATGGCCTGATCGCCGAACGCGGCACCCATGCGCAGCTGATGGAATTGGGTGGCCTTTACGAACAGATGTGGTCTCGCCAGTCGGAAGCGATCGAGGCCGAACGCAAGCTGCGTGCGGCCCGTGAGGAAGACGAGATGGGCGTCATCGTGCGCAAGCGGACGGCCGGTCCCGGCGAGGCCGACTATCCAGAGGCTGACTCCGGTGTCAGCTCGTCGAAGAGCCCGGATAACGCCCGAGGCTTTTCGAACGTCAGCTAAAGGCGATCACCGCGAAGATCAGCGCCAGTACGGCTGAGCCGCTCGCCGTCATGCCGATCTTCGCCATGATCGGCCCCATGGTGGCGGGATTGCGCTTCGAGGCTGTCAGCGTGAAATACTGCGCGGTCAGCGATGCGCCGGTCAGCACCAGCACGGCGGCGATCTTCAGCCAGAAGAATGCGTTGAGCCCGCCCCAGCCGCCCTTGATCGCATAGACCATGTAGACGCCCGTCAGCCACAGCAAAACGATTGCGACAAACGAGATGCGGCCGAGCGTCTTCTGGATGCCGCGCAGGAGGGGTACGGCTTCGCCCGGCGCTGCCTTGGCGCGGATCCCGGCCAGCATGGCGGCGCCCCCGCCGCCGATGCCGACGCTGAAGCAGAGATAGTGGATAACCTTGGCGAGCACGAGCATGGCGCGGAGTGAAGCACGTTCCGCGTCATGGCGGAAGCGGAATCAAATTCCCGCATACCAGTCGTACCCGCGATCCTCCCAATAGCCGCCTTTCCCAAGGCCGAACGGCGTCAGCCTGTCGACCAGCTCGATAGCGCGGACATATTTCGCCATCTTGTATCCGAGCTGGCGCTCGACCCGAAGGCGTAGCGGCGCACCGTTGGAAACGGGCAGCGTTTCCCGGTTCAGCCCATAGGCCAGGATCGTCTGCGGATGATACGCGTCCATCATGTCGATCGACTCGTAATATCGGATGTTTCCCGAAAGCCCGCGTTCGATCGTGTCGAAGCAGTGGAAGACGACGAAACGGGCGCCTTGCGCAGGCTTGGCGCGCTCCAGCACCGCCGACAGCGGAACGCCGCTCCATTCCGCGATGCAGCTCCAGCCCTCGACGCAGTCATGCCGGGTGATCTGGGTGCGCGACGGCATGGCCTGCAACTCGTCCAGCGAAAGCGACAGTTTCTCGCTGACCATGCCCCGAACCTCCAGCCGGTACCCCCTGAAATCGTTGGCCGCGAGCGCCTTGTAGTCCTCGTCCGGCGGATTGGTGACCCCGTTCGGCCGCTGCGGCTGGCGGATGTCGGCGCGCGTGAACTCCTTGGCGAGCGCGTCGCGTCCAAGCAGGATGCGCTGCGCGCGGTAGGTCAGCCCGTTCGCCCCCTCGATGAAATTGCGAACCGGGTTGTCGCGGTCGGTCAGCATGTCGAAGGCGTCGCAGCCGGATACGGCGAGCGACGAGGCGCCGACAAGACCGGCCGTCAGCAGCCTGCGGCGTGCGGGGTCGTAATCGCTCATGATTTGTCTCCTTCGCTCTGTTCGTCGGGCTCGGTGCGATACCAGCCGGTGACGATCGAGCGCAGTTCGTTGATCGGTCCCGCCGCCACCACCATGAGAATGTGAATGAAGAAGAAGGCGACAAGCGCCAGCATGACGGCGAAGTGGATCGTGCGCGCCGACTGTCGCCCGCCAAAGATATCGGTGATGAAGGGTATCGCCGCGTTCATGCCGGGGGACATGGCGAGGCCGGTCGCGATCATCAGCGGCAGGGCGATGATCAGCACGCCGAAATAGGAGAGCTTCTGCAAGGTGTTGTAGCGGCCTGTGTGATGGAACCGGAAGCGGGCGTGGTCCCTGATGTCACGGCCGAGATTTCGGAAATCCTTGCCTCGCGGAATAATGTCCCGACGCAGATGTCCGCTGAGGATCGCCGCGACGAGCCACACGAGCAACGTTCCGACAAGGATCCAGGCGAAGAAGAAATGTACCACCCGGCCGGTGGCGAGGTCCTGGCCCGACGGGATCGTCGCCCAGGCGGGAAATCCGCGCGCACGTCCGCCGGAGTACCCCAGAAAACCGGTGGTATCGAAATCCTGCCCGAACACGGTCGTGACACCCCTCGGCCCGCTGTCGCTGTTGACGGCGCGGATCGACAGGACGGAGTTGTCGAACCCGAAGCCCGACTGCTGGCCAAGATACAGGTCCGGTCTCGCATTGAAGATCTGCAGGCCCGTAAGCAGCAGGAAGAACAGCGAGATTGCCCAGATCCAGTGCGTCAGACGTGTCCAGATCGTCTGGCGGTAGATCAGCGGCCGGTCTCCTGCCGGATGTGTCGGGCGTTGCATTTGCGCGGCTCCTCGTCCCGATTGCGAAAGGGTCACAGTAGAGACGGCTCTGCAACGCAAATAGTTTCACGATGCCGCGAGGGTGAGGGAAGTCAGGCCGCCGGCACTTCCGACAGTTCGTCGCCGATCAATCCATTGCGCTGTAGCGCCCACAGCCGCGAGAACAGGCCGCCGCGCAGCCTGAGCTCTTCCGCCGTCCCTTCCTCCACGATATGGCCACGGTCGAGGACGACGATCCGGTCCATCGAGGCGATGGTCGACAGGCGGTGGGCGATGCACAGCACCGTTTTGTCCTTCATCAGCGTTTCGAGGTTCTGCTGGATCGCGGCTTCCGCCTCGGAGTCGAGCGACGAGGTCGCCTCGTCAAGCAGCAGGATCGGCGCGTCCTTCAGCAGGGCCCGGGCGATGGCGATGCGCTGTCGTTGCCCGCCGGAAAGCTTGATGCCCCGGTCTCCGACGAAGGCGTCGTAGGCGCTTCGGCCATTGGCGTCCTTGAGGTCGGCGATGAACCCGTCGGCCAGCGCCAGCTTCGCGACGGTTTCGACCTCCGCATCCGAAGCGCCGGGTCGACCGTAACGGATATTGTCGCCGATGGAGCGATGGAGCAGGGCGGTGTCCTGTGTGATCACCGAGATCTGGCTGCGAAGGCTCGATTGCGTCACCTTGGAGATGTCCTGGCCATCGATAAGGATCGATCCGCCGTTCACGTCATAGAGGCGCAGCAGCAGGCTCGCCAGCGTCGTCTTGCCCGCGCCGGAAACGCCCACCAGCCCGATCTTTTCGCCGGGCTTCACGTCCAGCGTCAGATGGTCGATGACCGGCAGGTCGCGGTGGTAGAAAAACCCGACATCGTCGAAGGTGATCGCGCCTTTCGGGACCTCCAGATCTTGCGCATCGGCTAAGTCCACCACCTTGGGGGGCGTCGTCATCACCGGCATCGCGTCGCGGATCGTCCCGAGTGCCCGCGCCACGCCCTGTCCGATGCCGAGAAATGCCATCGCGTTGGAGGAGAGCATGCGCGCCACGGTCGCCGCCGCGACGAAATCGCCGACGGAGACGAACCCCCGCGACAGGCCGACAAAGCCGGTCACGCCGATCGCCACCCAAAGCGCCACATTGGAGGCGTGAACCAGAAACTCCGTCGACAGGAACGAGCGATTGAGCGCGTGCTGCGTCTCGACATTCTCGTTGATCGTGTCGCGGATCGTCCCCGCCTCGCTGTCCTCGGCGGCGTAGAGCTTGACTGTCTGGATATTGGAATAGACGTCGGCCATCACGCCGACGGCGCGGCTCGAGGCACGCGCGGCGAATTTCGAGCGCTCAAGGAAGACGGGCAGGGCGAGCCACGCCAGCGCCACATTGGCCGCGATCCAGAAGACCACCGGAATGGCAAGCGGCCAGGACAGCACCGCCAGCAGGCCGGCCGAGCCCGCGAACTGGAAGACGAAGCTCGGGATCCGGTCGATCAGAATGCCCAGTTTGCGCTGCACCGCCCCGACGAGTTGGTTGATCCGCGAGGCGACCTGACCCGAGAACGTATCGTGGAAGAAGGCGTAGTCCATCCGCTCCACGGCCTTGTGTCCCTGCCAGCGGATGGCGGCGGGCAGCGCAACCGAGAAGGCTTGCTGATTGAGCGCGCGCGACCCGAAATAGATCGCCGGCTCGATGATCACGAACAGGATCGCGACAAGGATCAGTTCATTTCCATAGGCTTCCACGAAAGCCGCCGGGCCCTGCTGCGTCAACCCGTCGACCACGAAGGCGAGCCCCCAGACGACGGCGAGGTTGATCAGTGCGCCGACGATGGAGAACAGCGCGACGGCCGCCAGCACGCCTTTCACCTTCCAGGCGAAATGCGCCACCAGCGCTGCCGCGCCGCGGTCCGGTATCTCATCGATGGGCAGATCGAGCGGCCGGATCAGCCGTTCAAACGGACCGAAAAAGAAATCGGAAATGGCTTGAACTGCGCGGCCGCGGGGAGCGGGTTTGGGAACTTCGCGGAAGGCGTCAGCGGGATCGGGAGCGATTCTCATTCGATGAAAATGGGGTGGGCCGACCCAAAAGAAAAGCCGCCGGAAATCCGGCGGCGGAAATCGAAGCGGGCCGGACTATTCCTCCAGCGCCTCCTCGGCTTTCTCATCGACAAGCTCGCGCTCCTTCGCCTTGCGGTCCAGAAAGCGTTCGCCGATCCTGCCGTCGGCGTCGTCGCTGAGAACTTCGCGCGCGGTGGAAAAGATATCCTCCTCTTCCTCTTCCATGTGATGCTCGTAGTCATGTTTGAGCGTCTTGAACCGACTCAGCCAGCCAGGACTGTCCATCTCCATGGAGTTCAGTTCCTCCATGATGTCGTCCATTTCTTTGTGTTCGGCGACGGAATGACGGGCGTCGTCCTGACCGTCCGGCTTCGCCATGATTTTCGAGTAGAACGTCTCTTCCTCGGCCGCGGCATGTGCCTTCACGTCGTAGTAGAACGCGTCCCAGGCATCGCGGCGCTCTTTGCTGTCGCCATGGGTATCGGCGATGCGATTCAGCAATTCGCGGTGTTTCTGGTGGTCTTCGCGGATTTCCTCATAGATCGTGGCCATTGGCGGAGCCTCCTTGTTGATATCGTCCTGACAACGTGTCTCGGCGCGAATGGTTGCGGGCCGGGTGCATTGCCACGCGGCGAGCAAGCGCCTAGATGGTGCACCTTGAGCTTGAAGGAGGAACCGGTTTGAGCCTCGCCGATACGATCAGGAAGACAATGGTGCCCGTGCACCGCGAGGGCTGGCCCTTCGTCGCCGCCTTTGCCGCCGCGGCGATCGTGCTTGGATGGTTCTGGGATCCGCTCTTCTGGATCGGTCTGGCCCTGACCGCTTGGTGTGCATATTTCTTCCGCGATCCGCAACGCGTGACGCCAGTCGACGACGATCTCGTCATCAGCCCGGCCGATGGCAAGGTGTCGGCAATTGGTCCTGCCGTGCCGCCCGCCGAACTCGGTCTGGGCGATGCACCGGTGACCCGTATCTCGATTTTCATGGACGTGTTCTCCGTTCACATCAACCGCGCCCCGGTCAGCGGCAAGGTGACGAACATCGCCTATCGTCCCGGCAAGTTTCTCAATGCCGATCTCGACAAGGCGAGTGTTGAGAATGAGCGCAACGGCCTTCTGATCGAGACATCGCATGGCACGCTCGGCGTCGTTCAGGTGGCTGGCCTGGTCGCGCGGCGCATTCTGTGCTGGGTCAAGGAAGGCGAGGACGTGTCTGCCGGCGAACGGTTCGGCATGATCCGCTTTGGCTCGCGTCTCGACGTCTATCTGCCGGACGGCGCGGTTCCGCGCGTTTATCTCGGCCAGATTGCGATTGCCGGCGAAACGCTGATCGCCGATTATCGCAGCGACGACGCAATCCCGCTGAGCCGGACGAGCTGAGGACGGATATGGAGATCGAAGGCCCATTCCCGCCATTTGAACCGGACGGCCCTGGAGATAACGGCAAGTCGGGCAGCAATGGTCGCCTGCGCGACATCCCGCTGCGTTTCGTCCTCCCGAACATCATCACCGTTCTGGCGATCTGTGCCGGCATGACCGGCGTCCGGCTGGCCTTTGAGGGCCGTTTCGATGACGCGGTTCTCATGGTGCTTCTGGCCGCTCTGCTCGACGGGTTGGACGGTCGCGTTGCCCGCCTGGTCAAGGGCAGCTCCAAATTCGGTGCCGAGATGGATTCGCTTGCCGACATCGTCAATTTCGGCGTCGCGCCGGCACTGGTGCTCTATGTATTCGTGCTGGACGAGGCCGGATCGCTCGGCTGGATCGCTGCGCTGCTTTATGCCATCGCGTGCGGCCTGAGGCTGGCGCGCTTCAATGTGATGATGGAAAACCGCGACAGGCCGCAATGGCAGGGCGCTTACTTCACCGGCGTCCCCGCGCCGGCGGGCGCCTTTCTGGTGTTGCTTCCGGTCTATCTGGGTTTTCTCGGCATCGAGCCAGATTCCTACTACGCCTCGATCGTTTCCTGCTACACGCTGCTGGTCGCCTTTCTGCTGGTCTCCACCCTGCCGGTCTGGTCCGGCAAGACGCTCGGTGCGCGCATTCCCCGCGCGCAGGTGATACCGCTGATCCTCGGCGTGGTCTTTTATGTCGCCATGCTGGCGACCTACACATGGCTAACGCTGACCCTGTCGGTGCTGGCCTATCTGGCGTTTCTGCCCTATAGCCTGCGCATGTGGCGCAAGCAGGCGGTCAGGCACGCGCGCGAAGCCGAGCAGTCGCAATAGACGGTAGGCCCTTCAGGCCGCCTTGTCGGATTTGCCGAGGCGTTTGCGGACGCGTTCCAGCGTCGCGACATAATCGATCTTGCCGGAGCCGAGTACCGGAATGTCGTGGAAAGGCAGGATCTCCGAGGGCACCATCAGTTCGGTGACGCCGGCGCGCTTGCCGTAATCGACAATTTCCTTCTTGTCCGGATCCGGCTTGGTTGTCGCCAGCACGATGCGCTCGCCCTTTCGTCGGTCCGGAACCGAGACTGCCGCGTGCTGGTTCTCCGGCCACAAGGCCTGAACCATCATCTCGACGGCGCCGAGCGAGACCATCTCGCCGGCAATCTTCGCGAAGCGCTTGGCGCGGCCGCTGATTGCCACATAGCCCTCGCGGTCGATGGCGACGATATCGCCCGAATCGTGCCAGCCGTCGGAAAGCGGTTGTAATTCGCCCGGTCGATCGGCCTTCAGATATCCAAGCATGACATTCGGTCCCTTGACCCAGAGCCGCCCGCCTTTCTCGATGCCCTCCACCGGCTCGAGCCGCACCGAGATGCCCGGAAACAGCCGACCGACCGTGTCGAAACGTTCCTGGCTGCAGGTGTTGGCCGCCACCACCGGCGCCGCCTCTGTCATGCCATAGCCTTCCAGCACCTTGCACTGGAAGCGTTCGGCATAGAGCTCGCGCGTCTGCGGCTTGACGGCCTCGGCGCCCGCGACGACGAAGCGCAGGCTTTCGAAATCGTTATCCTTGGCCGTGCGCGCATAGCCCATCAGGAACGTGTCGGTGCCGAACATGATCGTCGGACGGACCTTCGAGGCCGCGGCCGGGATAAGTTTGTAATGCAGTGGCGAGGGGTAGAGGAATAGCCTCACGCCGTAGAGCAACGGCAGCACCGTACCGCCGGTCATGCCGAAAGAATGGAACACCGGCAGGACGTTGAACAGCGTATCCTCCACGGAAATGGAGAAACGTGCTTCCGCCTGGGCCGCATTGGCTTGGATATTATAATGCGACAGCACCACGCCCTTGGGTGTGCCCTCTGAGCCCGAGGTGAATAGAATAATTGCGGGATCCTCGGAGCGGATGGACCGCACGGGGCGTTTCCATTGTAGCGCGGCGCTCAGCTTCTCGGCGGTCGTCACCATCTCCCGCAGGTCCTCCAGCCAGACGATTTTCGTGCCGTTGAATTCGATGGCCTCGGCCAGAGATTGCAGTTCGGCTTTTTCGATGAAGGTTCGCGACGACAGAACCGTGCGGATCCGGGCCGTCTTGATGGCAGAGACGATGTTCGCCGAACCTGAGGAATAGTTGAGCATGGCGGCGACGCGGCCGGCCGACAGGAGCGCCAGGAAGGTCACGACCACTCCGTTAGCGTTCGGCAGCAGCACACCCATTGCTTCGCCCGGTTGCGACATGGCCGCGAAGCGTTTTGCAAGCACGCGTGCGCCGATCAGCATGCGCTTGTAAGTCAGCGAACTTGTCACCGTATCCTCGAGGACGACGCGCGACGGACCATAGGTTTTCGCCGCTTCGACGAAGGCCTTGAAAAGGCCGAGTGACAGGTCGGCGGCGCTGTAGCGAGCAAGCGCCATCTGGTCGAAAAGCGCATTGGATGGCGTGACGAAACCCTTGCCCGCCTTCTCGACGAGCGCGTCGATCCGCTCGGCGGGAAGGGCGTGAACGGAAAGGCGGGCGAACCGCTTGCGCGGCGCCTTGCTGGCGGGGGTGAACGAGGATGGCAGGAACCGGCTGTTGCCGATGAAGACCGGAACGACCTTGGCATTCGATTTCCGTGCGAGCAGGGTGACTGCCCGGTAGAGACGCATGCCGGCCTCGTCGGGCTCGACTGCAGCGGGAAGATAGACCGCCAGCCGCCCTTTGCCCTTGAGATGGCGCAGCAGGCGGCGGTTCGCCACCAGGTGTTCCTTGTCGAAGATCACGGATCTCGACAGTGTCCGGAAAAGCTGCACCACCCAGTTGTCCGCCGAGGCCGGATCGAGCACATGAAGCGTGGTCTCGGGCAGCAGAGCCTGGCAGATCGCCGGATCGAGCTTCGATTGTTCGCTGATCGCGTAGATGACCGGACCGTCGGCATCGTTCATGTGCCGCGCGCCGCGTGTGTCGATCCGATAGATGAGCTTCAGTGGCGCGAAATACAGCGCCTGCCGGAAGCGGATGTTCAGTCGGTTCATCTCCAGCAAAGCGATCCCGATCAGTGCTGCGGACAGCACCGCGACGATCAATGCGACGACGATCAATCCCATATATACTCCTCCCGGAGTCATCCCTGCGCGGGTCTTCGAGCCCGCTTTGAACAAGACGATAGCTCTTGCGACCCCTAGGTCAATCGCAAAACAATGGCAGCCGGACGCATGCACGGTTTAGGAATGTCCAAACGGTTCAGACCGCATCCCGATCGATGCGCGCCTCTCCAGCGCGGAAACTCCGGTTCGCGCCCCTGCGATGCCAATGGCTCAACAACGGTCTGCGACCAGAAGACGGCAGACACAATGATGACGGGCGGGCAGGTGTTTATTCGTCTAGCCAGCTTGTTGTTGGAACGTGCCAAACCCTTCCGGTCTCGACGATCGACGGGCCGGCTAATGGAACGATCTTTTCGGCGACCGATGCGGCCGTCGGCAGGGTTTCCGGATCTTCTCCGGGCATCGCCTGGGCGCGCATGCGGGTGCGCGTCCTGCCCGGGTCGACGGAATTGACCCGAAGCGGCGTGTTCTGCGCTTCGCCCGCCCATGTGCGCGCCAGCGCCTCGACAGCCGCCTTGGAGGCGGAGTAGGCCCCCCAGAAGGGTTTGCAGGTCTGCGCGGCGCCCGAAGACATGATAATCGCGCGCCCGGCGTCGGATTCGTGCAACAGGCGCTCGGTTGTGCGCATAAGCCGCCATGTCGCCGTGACGTTGATCGCCATCACCGCCTCGAAATCTTTCGCCTTGATATGGCCGATCGGCGAGATTGGGCCGAGAATCGCGGCATTTGCGACAAGGATGTCGAGCTTGCCCCAGCGCTCATGGATCGCGCCGCCGAGCCGGTCGACGCCTTCGCCATCGGTCAGGTCGAGCGGAACGAGTGTTGCCTGGCCGCCGGCCGCGGTGATTTCGTCGTCAAGTTCCTCCAGCCCGCCCGGCGTCCGCGCGACGGCGATGACATGGGCGCCGAGCGCTGCCATCTGCAGGGCGATCTCGCGCCCGATGCCGCGCGAGGCGCCGGTCACCAGGGCCAGGCGGCCGGAGAGGTCGGGTTTCATGTCCATGGAGAAACTCGCGGAAATGTGTCAGTTGCCGCCGGCTAGGATCGAGAGCTGGCGCACATTGTCTGTCCCGTCGCGATCAAGCAGCCGGGTCGGATAGGCGCCGGTGAAACAGGCGTCGCAGAATTGCGGCTGATCATTGTCGCGCGCCGCTTCTCCGACGGCCCGGTAGAGCCCGTCGATCGACAGAAACGCCAGCGAGTCCACCCGGATGAATTCTGCCATCTCCTCGACGCTCATGCGCGAGGCGAGCAGCTTGTTCGTTTCCGGCGTATTGACGCCGTAGTAACAGGACGAGACCGTTGGCGGGGAGGCGATGCGCATATGCACTTCCTTCGCGCCCGCTTCACGCACCATCTGCACGATCTTCTGGCTCGTTGTCCCGCGCACGATGGAGTCGTCGACGAGGATCACGCGTTTGCCTTCGATGTAGTGGCGGTTTGCATTGTGCTTCAGCTTCACGCCCATGTGGCGGATGGCATCCGTAGGCTGGATGAAGGTCCTGCCAACGTAATGATTGCGGATGATCCCGAGCTCGAAGGGCAGGTCGGCTTCCTGGGCATAGCCAATCGCTGCGGGCACGCCGGAATCGGGCACGGGCACGACGATATCCGCCTCGATCTCGTTTTCCTTGGCGAGCTCCTTGCCGATCTGCTTGCGCGCTTCGTAGACGTTGCGGCCCTCGATGGTGCTGTCCGGGCGGGCGAAATAGACATACTCGAAGACACAGAACCGGCGCTTCTGCGGCTCGAAGGGGAAATGGCTCTCCAACCCCTTCTCGGTGACCACAACGACTTCGCCCGGCTTGACGTCGCGCACATAACGCGCGCCCATGATGTCGAGCGCGCAGGTTTCGGATGCGAGAATCCAGGAGCCTTCCAGGTCTCCGAGCACGAGCGGCCGAATGCCCTGCGGGTCGCGACAGCCGATCATTTTCTTCGATGACAGGGCCACGAAGGAGTAAGCGCCTTCGAGCTTCTTGATGCCGTCGATGAATTTCGACAGCAGATCCTTTTCGGGGCTCACGGCCACAAGATGCAGAAGCGTTTCGGTGTCGGAAGTCGAAGAGAAGATCGCGCCGGAGCGCTGCAATTCGCGCTGCACCGTCATCGCGTTTGTCACATTGCCGTTATGCGCGACAGCTAGTCCGCCGAATTCCAGTTCCGCGAAGAAAGGCTGGACATTGCGCAGGCCCGTATCGCCCGTGGTCGGGTAGCGGGTATGGCCGATCGCACGGTCACCCTCGAGGCGGGCGATGACCGCTGGCTTGGTGAAGTTGTCGCCGATCAGGCCGACATGGCGTTCCGCGTGAAACTGGGAACCGTCGAAGGTGACGATCCCCGCCGCGTCCTGCCCGCGATGCTGAAGGGCGTGCAGGCCGAGCGCGACGATGGAGGCTGCGTCGGCGCGGCCGAAAATGCCGAACACGCCACATTCGTCGTGAAAGTGATCGTCGGCCTCATGGTCGATTGGTTCGATAGGGGTCATGCCTCGGTATTGTCCGCTGTGCCGGAGCCGCCGGGCAGGAATTCGTCGATATCTTCCGGCAGCATGTTGACCAGGCTTTGAGCTATGGAATCCAAAAATGGCTTGGATTTGGCGTTATCGATCCAGGCGATCTGACGGTCCGCGACGAAGAATCCCAGGAACCAGACCGCAACCGCTGCGATAAGGATACCACGTGCCGCACCGAACACGAACCCCAGCGTCCGGTCGAGCGGCCCGATGCGGCTATCGATGATAAGGTCTGCGATGCGCATCGTAATGATGGTCACGATGATCAGAACGACCAGGAAAATCAGACCGCCGGCGATGAGCTGCGCGATCAGATCGTTCTCGACATAGTTTTGGACCAGCGGCGTGGCCTGCTTGTAGAACAGGAAAGCGGCGACGGCGGCGACGCCCCAAGACACGATCGACAGCAATTCGCGCGACAGGCCGCGCACCATGGCGAGCACGGCCGAAACGAGCGTCAGACCCAGCAACAGGCCGTCAAGCAGGGTGATGGGCATGGATTGTAGTCTCCGAAGATGGCGCGCTCGATGAATCCATCGGTTGCAATTGTCCCCAGGCGCGTCAGCGCCACTTCACTAGTCGTTCTCGTCGCGTTCGCGAGTCAAGATTGTACCCCCGGCAATGCGGGCAACCAAATCTGGAAGACTGCCAGTTTCCACTGAATTCTTCCGGCTTGCTTCGGAAACATCCTGACTGCCTTTCGGCATGACGGCCGACTTGAAACCCAGCTTTTCGGCCTCTTTCAGCCGTTGCGCGGCATGCGCGACCGGCCTGATTGCGCCCGAGAGGCTGACTTCGCCGAAATAGACGCAATCGGGCGGCAGGGCAAGTCCGGCCAAAGACGAGACAAGCGCCGCGGCAACGGCGATGTCGGCCGCCGGTTCGGAGATGCGATACCCGCCCGCGACATTCAGATAAACGTCGTGCTGGCCGAGCCGGACTCCACAATGCGCTTCCAGCACGGCGATGATCATCGACAGCCGCGCGGAGTCCCAGCCGACCACGGCGCGGCGCGGTGTTCCGAGCGAAGAGGGGGCGACCAGGGCCTGAATTTCGACCAGCACCGGCCGCGTGCCCTCCATGCCGGCGAAGACGGCGGCGCCGGGGGCGTTCTCGTTGCGCTCCCCGAGGAACAGTTCGGACGGATTGGAGACTTCGCGCAATCCACCCGAGGTCATCTCGAAAACGCCGATCTCGTCGGTCGGTCCGAAGCGGTTCTTGACCGTACGCAGAATGCGGTAGTGATGGCCGCCTTCGCCCTCGAAATAGAGAACGCCGTCGACCATATGCTCGACCACCCGTGGCCCGGCGATCTGGCCTTCCTTGGTCACGTGCCCGACCAGGATGATCGCCGCGCCAGTCGACTTGGCGTAGCGGATCATCGCCTGCGAGGCGGCGCGCACCTGCGTGACCGTGCCGGGCGCCGATTCCGCCGCATCGGTCCACAGCGTCTGCACGGAATCGAGGATGACGAGGTCCGGCCGCTGTTCCAGCGTCAGCGTGGCGAGGATATCCTCGATATTGGTCTCGGCCGCGAGTTTGACATTGGTATCGGCGGCGCCGAGCCGCTGGGCGCGCAGCCGTACCTGCGCGACGGCCTCCTCGCCGGAGACATAGATGACATTGTGGCCCTGGCGCGAAAGCGCCGAAGCCGCCTGCATGAGCAGCGTCGACTTGCCGATGCCTGGATCGCCGCCGACGAGCAGTGCCGAGCCGCGTACGATGCCGCCGCCGGTGACCCGGTCCAGTTCGGAGATGCCTGACAGAATGCGCGGCGCATCCTCGATCTCGCCGGAAAGTGTGGTCAGCGTGACCGCACGGCCCTTCCTGTTCGGTTGTTTGCCCGGACCGCCACCGATCCCGCCGGTCGGATCCTCCTCGATGATTGTGTTCCACTCGCCACAGGAATCGCACTTGCCCGCCCATCGCGAATGGACGGTGCCGCAGTTCTGGCAGATGAATTGTGTGCGGGCCTTTGCCAAGATCGGGCTTTCGAAGAATCAGCTTTCTACGGCTTTGAGATAGCGCCGCTCATATCGCGGCCCGAGCCCGGTGAGAAGTTCGTAGCCGATGGTTCCGGCGGCTTCTGCGGCGTCATCCAAAGGAATGTTCGGCCCGATCAGCTCGATCCAGCCTTGCTCGAGCGCGTCGGCCAGCACGTCGGTGACGTCGAATAGCGTCAGGTCCATGGTGATGCGGCCGAGAAGGGGAACTCGAATGTCGCCGATGAAACCGTATTGCCCCGATACCACGGCTTCACGAAGAGGCACGCCGGCACCCGATCCGGCGCGCGGGTAGCCGTCGGCATAGCCGACCGAGACGACCGCAATGTCCGTGTCCCGTGTCAGCGTCTGCGTCGCGCCGTAGGAAACGGTCTCGCCCTTTGCGGCATGGCGCAGCTGCACGATGCGTGCCTCCAGTGTGATCACCGGACGCATCGGGTTGGGGCGGTCTTGCGAGGCGCAGCCGCCATAGATGGCGATGCCCGGCCGGGTAACATCGAACAGGAAGCTATCGCCGAGCATGACGCCGGCCGAATTGGCCAGACTTGAATCGATATCGTCAAAAGCAGCCGCAATCCTTTGAAAAGACTCACGTTGGGTGGCATTCATCGGATGATCCGCCCGGTCGCCGCAGGCGAGGTGGCTCATCACCAGGACGGGCGAAACCAGATGCTCTTCCATGTTGCGTTTGCGAAGGGTGAGCGCTTCCTCGGCTGTCAGGCCGAGCCGGTTCATACCGGTATCGATTCCGATGGCGCAGGGCGGATGAATGCCGCGTTCCCGTCCGTAGCGCGACCATAATTCAATCTGGTCGAGACTGCTGAGAACCGGGATCAGTCCGGCCTCAACCATCGTCGCGGCAGAGTGTTCGTGTACGCCGTTCAGGATGAATACATCCGCCTTCGGGGCGATCCGGCGCACCGCCACGCCTTCCTCGGGAAGTGCAACGAAAAAGCTCTCGCAGCCGGCCGTAAGCAAGACCGGGACGACATGTTCGACGCCAAGCCCGTAGGCATTCGCCTTGACGACGGCCGAACACCGCGCCGGTTTCGAACGCGCTGCGAGATCGCGCCAGTTTGCGGCAAGGGCATCCAAATCGACTGCCAGCCGTCCGCCGGCAAGTCTCGGATCAGCGCCGATTGAGGTAACCCTCACGTTACTCGAACCGCTCCGGGAGGTGGTCGTCATAGGCGAGATCGGAGAAGCGGGTGAACTCGGCATGGAACGCGAGCGGCACCGAGCCCGTCGGGCCGTGGCGCTGCTTTGCGACGATGACTTCCGCCTTGCCCTTCGCGTCTTCGAAATCGCTCTCCCAGGTGAGGTGTTCTTCGGTCCCGGGTTTCGGCTCCTTGTTCTTGAGGTAATATTCCTCGCGATAGACGAACAGCACCACGTCCGCATCCTGCTCGATCGAGCCTGATTCACGCAGGTCGGAGAGCTGTGGGCGCTTGTCGTCGCGGCTTTCCACTTGTCGGGAAAGCTGTGACAGCGCGATGATCGGCACGTTGAGTTCCTTGGCGAGGGCCTTCAGGCCGGTGGTGATTTCGGTGATCTCCTGTACACGGTTTTGGCTGGATTTTGCAGATGAACCAGTCATCAGCTGGACATAGTCGATGACCATGACATCGAGCCCGCGCTGTCGCTTCAGGCGCCGCGCGCGCGCCGCCAGCTGCGCGATCGAGATACCACCGGTCTGGTCGATAAAGAGCGGCAGTCGCTGCATCATGTTGGAGCAGGCGACCAGCTTCTCGAAATCACTCTCGGTGATCTCGCCGCGGCGGATTTTCGACGACGAGATTTCGGTCTGCTCGGAAATGATACGTGTCGCCAGCTGCTCGGACGACATTTCCAGCGAATAGAATCCGACGACACCCCCGTCGACGGCCTTGACCGATCCGTCCGATTGCTGCTCGCCGCGGAAGGCATTGGCGATGTTGAAGGCGATATTGGTCGCGAGCGATGTCTTGCCCATGCCCGGACGTCCGGCGAGGATGATCAGGTCCGAAGACTGCAGCCCGCCCATGCGGGCATCCAGGGCATTGATGCCGGTAGAGATGCCCGACAGATGGCCGTCGCGCTGGAACGCCGCGTTGGCCATGTCGATGGCGATGCGCACGGCGTCGGTGAAGGGCTGGAAGCCGCCATCGTAGCGGCCGGTTTCCGCAAGTTCGAACAGCCGACGCTCCGCATCCTCGATCTGGTGCTGCGGTGCCATCTCGACCGGCGCGTCATAGGCGATATTCACCATGTCCTCGCCAATGCCGATCAGGGCGCGCCGTGTCGCCAGATCGTAAATGGCGCGGCCGTAGTCCTCGGCGTTGATGATCGTTCCCGCCTCGGCGGCGAGCCGTGCGAGATATTGCGCGACGGTGATATCGCCAAGTCGTTCTTCCGCCGGCAGGAAGGTCTTGATCGTCACCGGATTGGAGACCTTGCCCATGCGGATCTGGTCGGCGGCGACCGCGTAGATCTGTCGGTGCAGCGGCTCGTAGAAATGCTCCGGTTTCAGGAAGTCCGAGACGCGGTAGAAGGCGTCGTTGTTGACGAGGATGGCGCCGAGCAGTGCCTGCTCGGCCTCGATATTGTTCGGCGCTTCGCGGTAGAGGTCTTCGCCCTGGCTTTTGTTGTCGTCGTATTTGAGGGCTGCGTCAGCCATTTTCGTCTCCTGCTGGGGGCTCACCTATAGCCCTTGATCGGTGAGCCGGGGCATCGCATTGCGTTTCGCACCCGGTATTCACAGCCGGTGCATAACCCGCAGAATAATTATTTTACTGCTTGACCGTTGTAAGCGATTCGCATCCGCAGATGCGACTATTCGGCAGCGCGCATTTCGCCCTGATTCCCGCCGTGCCGGCGGTCGAAATCGGTGATGTAATCGCGTGTGCGCGGGATGGACAGTTTGCTTTTGGCCAGTTGTACCTGGAAGACGACCATGTCCTGATAGCGGAAGGCGGCTTCCGACGCGGCCAGGTAGAATTCCCACATCCGCGCGAAACGCTCGTCATAGAGGGCCGCCGCCTCATCTCGCCGCGCCATGAAGCGTTCGCGCCAGGCCTTCAGCGTTTCCGCATAGTGGTCCGTCAGCACCTCGACATCGGTCACGTGCAGGCCCGAATGTTCGACCGGCGACATGATTTCCGAGAGGGCAGGGATGTAGCCGCCGGGGAATATGTACTTGCGAATGAAGGCCGATGTGACGCTTGGCGGGCCGGTCCGCCCGATCGTGTGCATGACCATCACGCCGTCATCCTTGAGCAGCGTGCGCGCCTTCTTGAAATATTCCCCGTAATGGTTGACGCCGACATGCTCGAACATGCCGACCGAGACGATCCGGTCGAACTGTCCGTCGATCTCCCGATAGTCGATCAGGTCGAATTGCGCCCGGTCCTCGAGGCCCGCTTCCTTGGCGCGTCGGCGCGACAGCCGGTACTGCTCGTCGGAGAGCGTTACGCCGCGCACCTGCGCGCCGTGGTCCTGCGCAAGCGTCAGGCCGAGTCCGCCCCAGCCAGAACCAATGTCGAGCACCCGCATCCCCGGTTCCAGCAACAGCTTGGCCGCGAGGTGGCGTTTCTTGGCGATTTGCGCCTCTTCAAGCGAAACCTGCGGATTTTCGAAATAGGCGCAGGAATACTGCCGGTCTTCATCGAGGAACAGATCGTAGAGGGTGCGCGACAGGTCGTAATGGTGCTGGACATTCGCGCGGGCCCGGCTTTGCGGATTGAACTGGTGGAGCCGCCGCAGCAGGTAACGCAGCTTGTCGGCGGAAAAGATCGGGTGAAAATCCTGCGCGGGCGCTTCCGTTACGCCGGAATAGACCACCTTCAGGAAAGTCCCCGGATCGCCCTCGTGAAATACGAGGTCGCCATCCATGTAAGCTTCCGGAACGGCCGGATCTGGCGTAACCACGATCCGCCACAGCGTTCGCCAGCTCTGCAGTTCAATATGGACGACTTCCCCGACCCCGTCGCCGTAGCGGCGGGTCTGTCCGTCCGGATAGGTAATCTGCAGCGAACCTTTCAACTGCAGCCGGTCGAGGAACCTATCCAATAGCCCCAAAATCGTCTTCAGCATCGTTTTCGTCCGGAAACTCAGACCATTGGACGAAATTTAGGGGGGCGGAGTCAAGACGGCTCCGGTCAGGAGACCGGAGCCGTCGCGAATTTTCGTTCCGTCTTTGTGCCGAAATCAGGAAGCGGATTCTTCTTCCGTATCGGCATCTTCGGCCGGAGCATCGAAGACTTCCTCAGCGTCAGGATCGAAGGTCTGCAGCTGTGCGTCCTCGTCAACGCCATAAATCGCTTCAGCGGAGGTCAGATCTTCACCGGACGCCTGACGCTCGGCTTCGTCGCTCGAGCGGGCAACGTTGAGAGTGATCTTGGTCTCGACTTCCGGGTGAAGGACGATTTCCACTTCGTGCAGGCCGATTGCCTTGATCGGGTTCTTCAAATCGACCTGGTTACGGGTGACCTGGAAGCCTTCCGCGATGAGGATTTCGGAAATGTCGCGGGTCGAGACCGAACCGTAGAGCTGGCCGGTTTCGCCGGCCGAGCGGACCACGATGATGGTCTTGCCATTCAGGCTTTCCGCGATTTGTTCTGCGGCCGACTTGCGTTCGGCGTTGCGCGCTTCGATCTGGCCGCGCTCGGCTTCGAAACGGGCGCGGTTGGCGGCGTTGGCGCGCAGCGCACGGCCGGTCGGCAGAAGGTAGTTGCGGGCAAAACCGTCCTTCACGGCGACTTCGTCGCCAATCTGGCCAAGCTTTGCGATGCGTTCGAGCAGGATGACTTGCATGACTTTGTTCCTTTCAGTGAGTCCTGTTCAGATCTGATTTGTTGGGGCCGGAGGGCGACAGCGGGAAATGACGCCCCGCGCCGAACATTCCGGCCGTGATGGAAACGAGAATAAGCGGGCTGATGACGAGGATCGCAACATAGGCGAGCACCAGGATACCCGCACGGACCGCCATGCCGCGTGTACGTGCATGCAGCATCGCAAGCCCCGCCATGGCCAGGCCGGCGCCGAGCGCACCCGAAAAGGCGCTGGCCGCATGGCCGATGCCACCGGAAACGAAACCCAAGAGGACCGCCGCCATGAATGCGATGATCGCCGGCCGGGGCAGGCGCAATGCCCGAGGCCAGTCGTCGCGCGGACGCTTCATCAGGCCGGAGCGTCGCGCGATCGCGGTGGCGATGTAGATCGAGAGCGTCAACGTCAGCATCCAGGAAAAAGGCTGCGCGACGGGAACGACCGTCAGCATGAAATCGCGCAGGTTGCCGACCGCGTCCGGGGACAATGTCGCCTCCGGGTTGATCTCCTGTAAGCGGGCGACGAAACGGGTTGCCAGTTCGCCCGCCAGTTCCGGCCCGAAACCGATCATCGCGCCGAGCACGACGAACGCCAGCGCTGTGAAGAGCGCATTCGCGAACAGGACATCGGCGAGCGGATACCAGGCCAGTTGACCCTCCGGGCCGCCGACCTCGTCGGCAGGTCGGGCGAGATTGAGCCAATAGCTTGTCGCACAGGCCGGCGCGGAGATCGCCAGCGCGACGAGCGTGGCGACGAAGACATTGGCGAAGACGTAATTGGCGGCGATGGCGACGATCGCGCCGGTCACCGCCGCGCTGAGCCCGAAGCCGAGGCCGGCGACCATCAGGGGCACAGGGGAAATGAAGAAGAGGAGGACGGCCAGCATCGAGCCGCTGGCGAGACCGAGACACAGAAGCGCCGTCGTTGCGCCCGCGAGCGCACCGATACCAATCGTCTTGACTGTCAGTCCCTGGTTCATTTGCCGCTGTCCTGCCATCTGAGCAGTTAGAGACGGACGCACCGCCCCAACTCGGGATTTTCGTGTCGCGTCCGAACCCGAAGCGGACGCGGGTTGGGCGGCCGAGACGCTGATGCGCCCCGGCCGTCCGAAAATTACTTCACCACGTAGGGCAGCAGGCCCAGGAAACGGGCGCGCTTGATGGCCTTGGCCAGTTCGCGCTGCTTCTTCTGGCTGACAGCCGTAATGCGCGAAGGCACGATCTTGCCGCGCTCGGAAATGTAGCGCTGCAGCAGACGCACGTCCTTGTAGTCGATCTTCGGTGCGTTGGCGCCGGAGAACGGGCAGGTCTTGCGACGGCGATGGAAGGGCCGGCGGGTCGGGATCTGGTTAATGTCGACCATCAGTTGTCTCCACGGCTTTCATCACGGTCACGGCGCGGACGGTCCTCGCGGTCGCCACGCGGCGGGCGGTCGTCACGGTCGCGGCGCGGGCCACGGTCGTCGCGATCGCCACGGCGATCATCGCGGTCGCCGCGCTTCATCATCGCCGACGGACCTTCGTCGAGCTCGTCGACGCGAATGGTCATATAGCGAAGCACGTCCTCGTGGATGCGCATCTGGCGCTCCATTTCCTGGACGGCATCGGCCGGCGCGTCGATGTTGAGCAGCGAGAAATGCGCCTTGCGGTTCTTGTTGATACGGTACTGGAGCGACTTGAGCCCCCAGCTTTCCACCTTTTCGACCTTGCCGCCGCGCTCTTCAAGGATACCCTTGAAATGCGCCACAAGCTCTTCAGCCTGCTGGGACGAGATGTCCTGACGTGCAAGGAACACGTGCTCGTATAAAGCCATTGTTTCTTGCCTTTCGTTTCTCTTTCATCGGCTGGTCAGCGGCTAAGCCTCTGCGACTGTCCCGGACCTCTGGAAGAGGGAGAGAAAGGCGCTTCGAACTTGACGGGTCGAGAGCGGAGACACCGGAGGCGCGGACGTTCAGGCCCGACTATGGCAACAAGCCACCCTCCGTTCAGCCCCCAGCTGACCGGCAGATGGCGCGCTTATACAGATTTCTGATGAGCACGCAAGCCTTGGCGGCCCCTAGTTGTTGGCGGGATCGCGTTCCGCCTCGATCGCCATCAGCAGCACTTTCCAGCTCCCGAAGCCGACCGGCAGAGAGGCGATCGCGGCGAGCACCGCGAAGCCGATGAGATGGAAATGAAAATAGCCGCCGATCGCCCAGACCGCTGCGCCGGCAACGACCAGCATTTGCGACAGGATGAAAAGGACCATGCCGGCAATGCCGATGATGATCGGCAGCGTGTACGGCAGGGGCTGATTGGAAGGGATAGTGTCCTGGGAAACGGGCAGGGGCCCGGAAATCGCCGCTTTGTGCGACATGTCTGGATACTCGAATGAGCCACCACGCGGGGCTGTGCGGACAAACATTTCCTCCCGGAATACGCTCTTTTCAAGAGGGCAACGGCCCTGCTGTGCAAATATTGTTTGCCCGCATCATCCGGCGGCGCGTCCGGCCGCCCGGCCGGAGAAGATGCAGCCGCCGAGAAACGTGCCTTCCAGCGCGTTGTATCCGTGATAGCCGCCGCCGCCGAACCCTGCGGCTTCGCCTGCCGCATATAGGCCGGCAACCGGCTCCCCATCCGGCCCGAGCACGCGCGACGACAGGTCGGTATGCAGCCCGCCCAGCGTCTTGCGGGTCAAAATGTGCAGCCGCACAGCGATCAGCGGCCCGTTTGCCGGATCGAGGAAGCGATGCGGCCTGGCGGTGCGGATCAGCTTGTAGCCGAGATAGGCCCGCGCCCCGTTGATCGCGATCACCTGCGCATCCTTGGCGTAAGGATTTGTGATCTGCGCGTCGCGCGCCTCGATCTGGGCGCGCATCGCGGCCGCATCGATCAAATGCTTGCCGGTCAGGCTGTTCATGCCGGCGACCAGTTCTTCCAGATTGTCGCGGACAATGAAATCCTCGCCATGCTCCTTGACCGCCTCGACGGCATCCGTCGCGCCCTTGCCGAGCCGCTGTTTCAGCACCGCGCTCCATTTGCCGGAGGTCAGGTCGGGGTTCTGTTCGGAGCCGGAAAGCGCAAACTCCTTCTCGATGATCTTCTGTGTCAGGATGAACCAGGAATAGTCATGGCCGGTCGTCCGCAGATGCCGAAGCGTCGACAGCGTGTCGAAGCCCGGCAGGCAGGGCGGCGGCAACCGGTTGCCCTCGGCGTCGAACCACAGCGAGGAGGGGCCCGGCAGGATGCGGATGCCGTGATTCGGCCAGATCGGGCTCCAGTTCTTCACCCCCTCCGTATAGTGCCACATCCGGTCTTCGTTGATTGTCGCGCCGCCGGCGGCGCGAGCTATGGCGATGCCGCGCCCGTCGACATGCGCCGGCACACCGCAGACCATGTGCTCCGGCGGTTCGCCCAGCCGGTCGCGTGGCCACGCCTTGCGGACCGCCTCGAGATTGCCGCCGATCCCGCCGGTCGTGACGATGACGTTCGCCGCCTCGAAGTGGAAATCGCCGGTAATTTCGCGATCGCTCGCCTGTCCGCGCTCGACCCTGCTCGGAGCCAGCACATCCCCGGAAACGCCCGATACCGCGCTATTGACAGTCTCGATGGCGTTGGCGCGGTGCCGGAAAGCGAATGTCACGCGGCCTGCCGCTTCATGGGCCCTGACCCGGGCGATGAATGGAGCAAGCGTCCCCGGGCCGGTGCCCCACGTAATATGGAAGCGCGGCACGGAATTGCCGTGCCCGTCCGCGAATGCACCGCCGCGTTCCGCCCAGCCGACGACCGGGAACCAGCGCATGCCCATGCCGGAAAGCCAGGGGCGCATCTCACCGGCCGCGAAGTATAGATAAGCTTCCGCCCATCGGCGCGGCCAGTGATCCTCCGGCCTGTCGAACTGCGCCGAACCCATCCAGTCGAGCGTCGCAAGCTCGAGGCCGTCCTTGATCCGCATGCGCCGCTGTTCCGGCGTATCGATCATGAACAATCCGCCGAGCGACCAGAACGCCTGGCCGCCGAGTGACTGTTCGCCCTCCTGGTCGATGATCAGGACGCGTTTGCCACGATCTCCGAGTTCGGCTGCTGCTGCGAGGCCGGCCAGTCCCGCGCCGACAACGATCACGTCATAGCTTTTGTCCAACACCGCCTCCCACGATTGCCGGCGCCGAGCATGTTACATTGACGGTCTCGCCGTGCAATCGCGATGCGGGGAAAGCCCGATCCGGTCTTGACACGGCGGACCGCTTTGACCAAACCGTCGCGACTTTCGAACGAGGCGCTGATGACAACCGCATTCACCTTTCCGGGGCAGGGCTCCCAGACCGTGGGCATGGGCAAGGAACTCGCCGACGCCTTTCCCGAGGCGCGCGAAGTGTTCGCTGAAGTCGACGATGCTCTCGGCGAAAAGCTCTCCACCATCATGTGGGAAGGCCCCGAGGAAACGCTGACGCTGACCGCCAAAGCGCAGCCGGCGCTAATGGCCGTTTCCGTGGCGGTGATGCGCGTCCTGGAAGCCAAGGGATTCAAGCTCGCCGAGAAGGCTTCGCATGTCGCGGGTCATTCGCTGGGCGAATATTCGGCCCACTGCGCCGCCGGCACGTTCTCTTTGGCCGACACAGCGCGGCTTCTGCGCATTCGCGGCAACGCCATGCAAGCGGCGGTTCCGGTCGGCGAGGGGGCGATGGCCGCCATTCTTGGCCTTGAAGTCGGCGATGTTGAATTCGTTTGCGACGCGGCCGCCGGTGAAACCGGCACTGTCTGCCAGATCGCCAATGACAATGGCGGCGGCCAGCTGGTGATCTCCGGTGCGAAGGCGGCCGTCGAACGTGCCGCCGCGCTTGCTACCGACAAGGGTGCGCGCCGTGCGCTGATGCTTCCCGTCTCCGCACCGTTCCATTCGGCTTTGATGGCGCCTGCGGCGGACGCGATGCGCGAAGCTTTGTCTCAGGTGACCGTCAATGCGCCATCGGTCCCCGTCATAGCCAATGTCACGGTCGCGCCGGTGACAGAACCTGGCGAGATCGTCGATAGGCTGGTCGAGCAGGTGACGGGTCAGGTACGCTGGCGCGAAACCGTGGAGTGGTTTGCCGGAAGCGGCGTCACCACATTGGTCGAGGCCGGGTCGGGCAAGGTCTTGACCGGGCTGGCGCGCCGCATAGACAAGGCGCTTGCCGGCGTTGCCATAAACAATCCTGCGGATATAGAAGCGTTCCTCCAGGCCAACGCCTGAATATACCGCCCGAACCGCAATCGGAAGGACATCACATGTTTGAACTGACCGGCCGCAAGGCCCTCGTCACAGGCGCATCCGGCGGTATAGGCGAGGCGATCGCTCGCATGCTGCATGCGCAGGGCGCTGTCGTCGGCCTGCACGGGACACGGCGTGAAAAGCTTGACGCGCTGGCGTCCGATCTCGGCGACCGTGTTCATGTCTTTCCCGCCGACCTGACCGACCGCGATGCAGTCAAGGGGCTTGGCGAAGAGGCGGAAACGAAGCTGGAAGGGGTGGATATCCTCGTCAACAATGCCGGCATCACCAGGGACGGCCTGTTCGTTCGCATGTCCGACGAAGACTGGGACTCGGTCCTCGAGGTCAATCTGACGTCGGTCTTTCGGCTGACGCGCCAGCTCGCCCATCCGATGATGCGCCGCCGCTACGGCCGCATCGTCAACATCACCTCTGTCGTCGGCGTCACCGGAAATCCGGGGCAGGCCAATTACTGCGCCTCCAAAGCCGGCATGATCGGCTTTTCCAAGTCGCTCGCCCAGGAAATCGCGTCGCGCAATGTAACCGTCAACTGCGTCGCGCCGGGCTTCATCGAAAGCGCGATGACCGACAAGCTGAACGACAAGCAGAAGGATGCGATCATGGGGGCGATTCCCATGAAGCGCATGGGCACGGGCGCGGAAGTGGCGGCTTCGGGCGCATTTCTTGCCACCGAGGAGGCGGCTTACGTCACCGGTCAGACAATCCACGTAAACGGCGGAATGGCCATGATTTGAGGCGCTTGGGTGCCTTGCCGGGTGAACAAAGTTGTCCCCAACCACGCGTTGCGACTTGATTAGCCCGAACCTTGAAGATAACCACAACCTGAAAAACTCCAAAGTCGAGGGAAACCGACATGAGCGACATCGCAGAACGGGTCAAAAAGATCGTTGTTGAACATCTGGGCGTCGACGCCGAGAAAGTGACTGAAAGCGCAAGCTTCATCGATGATCTGGGCGCCGACAGCCTCGACACCGTCGAACTCGTCATGGCATTCGAGGAAGAGTTCGGCGTAGAAATCCCGGACGATGCGGCAGAAACCATCCTGACGGTTGGCGACGCCGTGAAGTTCATCGAAAAAGCCAACGCCTGATCCGCGTTGAACTGAGGACTCGCCGGCACGCGTGTCGGCGATTTCGGGTTTTAGAGCCATGAATCTCCGGCGCGTTGTCGTAACAGGCATCGGCGTTGTCTCTCCGTTGGGGGGCACCGCCGAGCACACTTGGTCTCGCATTCTTGCGGGCGAAAGCGGCGCGGCACGCGTCGCCGAATTCGACGTTAGCGACATGCCGGCGCAGATCGCCTGTCGCCTGCCGTTTGGCGACGGCACCAACGGCACCTACAATTCCGACCAGTGGATGGAACCGAAAGACCAGCGCAAGGTCGATCCGTTCATCATCTATGCGATGGCGGCAGCGACGCAGGCGCTGGACGACGCGGACTGGCACCCCGAGACCGATGAGGATCAATGCGCCACCGGCGTGATGATCGGCTCCGGCATCGGCGGAATAGAAGGCATCGTTGACGCGGGCTATACGCTTCGCGATCGCGGTCCTCGCCGTGTTTCGCCGTTCTTCATTCCTGGACGTCTCATCAATCTGGCGGGAGGACAGGTCTCCATCCGTCACAAGCTGCGCGGCCCGAACCACTCGGTCGTCACGGCATGCTCGACCGGCGCGCACGCCATCGGCGATGCCAGCCGGCTTATTGCATTGGGCGATGCCGACGTGATGGTGGCCGGCGGTACCGAATCTCCGATCAGCCGCATTTCGCTCGCCGGTTTCGCCGCCTGCAAGGCATTGTCGACGGCGCGCAACGACGATCCGACAGCCGCATCGCGTCCCTATGACCGCGATCGGGACGGGTTCGTCATGGGAGAGGGCTCCGGCGTCGTCGTGCTCGAGGAACTCGAACACGCCAAGGCGCGCGGCGCGAAGATCTATGCCGAAATTATCGGCTACGGGCTGTCGGGCGACGCCTATCACATCACCGCGCCGTCCGAGGATGGAGAAGGCGCAGAGCGGTGCATGCGCATGGCGCTGAAGCGCGCCGGCATAGATGCGTCGGACATCGATTACATCAATGCGCACGGCACCTCGACCATGGCGGACACGATCGAACTCGCCGCGGTAGAGCGTGTGGTGGGGGAAAACGCTTCGAAAGTCTCGATGTCGTCGACAAAATCTTCCATCGGCCATTTGCTGGGAGCGGCGGGCGCGGTTGAGGCGATCTTCTGCATGTTGGCGATTCGCGATAATGTTGCGCCGCCGACCATCAATCTCGACAATCCGGACGTTGAAACCGAGATCGATCTGGTGCCGCATGTAAAGCGCGAGCGCGAGATCAACGTGGCGCTGTCCAACTCCTTTGGCTTTGGCGGAACCAACGCCTCTCTCGTGCTGCGCCGTTATCAGGCGTGATCGGGTCGGCCCGGTTTCGCCATATTCGTTATTTCAAGCTTTTTGGCCTGCGGCGCGGATTGATTCATCTGGACAGTTGCGTCGAATATCGCTGTAAGGCTTGTAACGATGGGATTGCGCCGCGAAAATCGGCCAGATTCGTAGGGTTTCCGATTTGAATACCGAAAACCAGTTTGGGCGCAGGCCGTCGCCCGTCGACCGACCGTCCGATGCGCGCGCCAGGGGCGATGAGCGCATCATACTTCAATCGCCGAAACAGGCGCTCCGTCCGGAGCCCGCCGTCGGGCCGCCTAGCCGTGCCAAACAGGCACGCAGCCAGGTTGTCGTTTTCTTCAACTTCCTGATCACCCTGGTCGTACTCGGCATGGTCGCTGTTGGAGGTGCGCTCTATTACGGCAAGGTGCGTTTCGATGAACCCGGCCCGAGCAATCTTGCGCTTACGCACGTTGTCCGTCCGGGCTCCAGCCTAGGCCAGATCGCTTCCAGCCTGGAAAGCCGCAATATCGTTTCGAACGCACGCATATTCGAGGCCGGCGTTCGCGTCTACGGACACGAAAACGACTTCAAGGCCGGCGAGTACGAATTCAAGGCGAACGCCTCGATGAAGGAAATCATGGACATCATGGTGTCCGGCCGCGCGATCCTTCATCCGGTAACTGTCGTCGAGGGCATGACCGTTACCCAGGCGCTGCAGCGTATCGAGGAAAACGAGTTCCTGACCGGCCCGATGCCGGAAGAATTGCCTGCGGAGGGAATGCTCGTTGCCGACACGCAGAAATTCTCGCGTGGCACATCAAGGGTGGAACTGATCCGCTCCATGGAGGCGCAGCAGCAGGCGATCATCGACGAGTTGTGGGAGAACCGGCGGGCTGACTTGCCGTTGAAGGACAAGAACGAATTCGTCACGCTCGCATCCATCGTCGAGAAGGAAACGGCGGTGCCGAACGAGCGTTCGCGCGTCGCCGGCGTGTTCATCAACCGTCTGCGCAAGGGCATGAAGCTGCAATCTGACCCGACGATCATCTATGGTCTGTTCGGCGGCGAGGGCAAGCCGGCGGACCGTCCGATCTATCGCTCTGACCTCGACAAGCCGACGCCCTACAACACCTATCACATTGTCGGCCTGCCGCCGGGGCCGGTCGCCATTCCGGGCCGTGCGGCGCTCGAGGCGGTCGCCAATCCGTCTGTCACGGACGAACTGTATTTTGTCGCCGACGGAACGGGTGGGCATGTTTTCTCGAAAACACTGGCTGAGCACAACGCCAATGTGCGCCGCTGGCGCGAGATCGAAAAGCAGCGCGACGCGGAAGCCGCAAAGGCAGCGGAACAGGGCGATGCGGGAGAACAGCCGGCCGGAAATTGAGGCTGGCGCACGGGGCGCGTGCGCCGCGGCGGGGGATGAGCGATGACCGAAGTCCAGAGCATGACCGGTTTCGCCAGCGCGACCCATGTTGGGGATGGCCTTGAGGCGTCCTGCGATATCCGTTCCGTCAACAACAAGGGTCTCGACATCCGTCTGCGCCTTCCAGGCGGATTGGAGGCCCTCGAAGCCGCGATAAAGAAGCTGGTCGGCGACAGGCTGGCGCGCGGCAGCATCCAGATCACCCTGTCTGCCAGATCGACGGCGGACGCCGCCAATGCGGGGCTCGACGAGGACAAGTTCCGAGCCTTGGCCGATATTGCCACGCGCCTGGCGCGCGAGACGTCCCTGCATCCGCCGACCGCCGACGGTCTGCTCGCTGTACGGGGCGTCGTCCTCGCCGATGATATGGAAGGCCGGATTGATCGGGAAATGGCTGAAGCGCCATGCCTGGCGGCGGTTGGCGCCGCACTCGATGCGCTGGTTGAAGCCCGAAAATCCGAAGGAGAAGCCCTGCGCGGCATTCTCGGTGGCCATGTCGAAACCATCGCGCAACTGACCGCCCGCGCCGAAGCCGATCCCGCCAGTCAGCCCGAGGCCATCCTGGCCCGGCTGAAGGAGCAGGTTTCGACGCTTCTCGAGGCGTCGTCGTCTTTCGACGAGGCGCGTCTTCACGCCGAGGCCGCTCTGCTCGCAACAAAGGCCGATATCCGCGAGGAGATTGACCGGTTGTACGCACATGTGAAGGCTGCCCGGCGCATGCTGGCCGCAGGCGGCGCCGTCGGGCGCAAGCTCGACTTCCTGGCCCAGGAATTCAACCGGGAAACCAATACGATCTGTTCCAAATCCGCCTCCGCGTCGCTCACCGCGATCGGCCTCGACTTGAAGGCCGTCATCGATCAGTTCCGTGAGCAGGTGCAAAACCTTCAGTGAGAACAAGAACATGACGGACGAAACGAACGCCCGCCCGAAAACATCCGATATCCAGCGACGCGGCCTCATGCTGGTACTGTCCTCGCCGTCGGGCGCGGGAAAGTCGACCATTGCACGCAATATCCTTGAAAAGGACGACGGACTTGAACTCTCGGTCAGCGTCACGACGCGGGAACGGCGCCCGAGCGAAATCGACGGAGTCCACTATCACTTCATCTCGAAACGCGAATTCGAGCGGCTGCGCGATTCAGACGAATTGCTCGAATGGGCCGAGGTGCATGGCAATCTCTATGGCTCGCCGCGCGAGCCCGTCGAAAAAGCGATGGCGGCCGGGCGCGATATCCTTTTCGATATCGACTGGCAGGGCGCCCACCAGCTGCAGGAAAAAATGCCTGCCGATGTCGTCTCGATCTTCGTTCTTCCGCCCACGATGGGAGAACTGATGGCGCGTCTGCATCGCCGTGCCGAGGATGACGAGGAAACAATCCAGAAGCGGCTGAAGAACGCGGCCCACGAGATCGGTCAGTGGCGTTCCTATGACTATGTCATCGTCAATGACGACCTGAACCGGGCCTTCGGAGCCGTGCAGGCAATCGTCAAGGCCGAGCGGCTGCGCCGCGACCGTCGCCCCGGCCTGTTCGATTTCGTCGAAGGATTGTTGAAGGAGACGATCTGACAATGGACCCGGACATCCACACAACCCAGCTCGGCAAAGCCGTCGAGATCCCGCAGTCGCCCGAGGAGGCGGTTCTGGAGCGCGTCCCCAATCCGCATGCGGACACGAACTATGTTGCGCGCTTCGTCGCACCGGAATTCACGTCAATCTGTCCGGTCACCGGTCAGCCGGACTTCGCCCATCTCGTCATCGACTACGTTCCGGACCAGTGGCTTTTCGAATCCAAGTCGCTGAAGCTTTTCCTGACCTCGTTCCGCAATCACGGCGCTTTCCATGAGGATTGCACGGTCGGGATCGGGAAGCGTCTGGTGGACCTGCTGGAACCGCGCTGGTTCCGCATCGGCGGCTACTGGTATCCGCGCGGCGGCATCCCGATCGATGTGTTCTGGCAGCACGGGACTTTGCCCGAAGGCGTCTGGGCGCCGGATCAGGGCGTCGCGCCCTATCGCGGGCGAGGTTAGTCGAATCTGGCGTTGGCCAGCCGGCAGAATTCCTCGATCGACAGCGTTTCCGCTCGTCTTGCGCCGTCGATACCTGCGGCGTCGAGCAGTGCTTGTCCGCCGAGCGCCTTCAGGCTCTGCCGCAGCATCTTGCGCCGCTGGCCGAACGCATGCTGCGTAATCAGCGACAAACGTTTGCCGTCAGCGGCGACCGGTTCCGCCCGCGGTTCCAGCCTGACGACAGAGGAAGTGACCTTCGGCGGCGGCCAGAAAGCCTGCGGCGGCACGTCGAACTGGATTTTCGCGTCCGCCCGCCAGCCAGCCAGAACGCCCAGCCGGCCATACGCGTTGTCGTCCGGCATCGCGACGATCCGCTCGGCGACTTCGCGCTGGAACATCAGTGTCAGCGAATCGTAGAATGGCGGCCAAGGCTCCACTTCTAGCCAGTTGACCAGCAATTGCGTACCGACATTGTAGGGCAGGTTGGCGACGATCCGCACCTTGTCGCCGCCGGCGAGCGCAGCGAAGTCTGTCTTCAATGCATCGCCTTCGACGATGTGCAGGCGGTCGGGATAGTGTCGCGATATGTCCTCCAGCGCCGGCAGGCACCGAGCATCGCGTTCTACGACGATGACCTTGGCGGCGTCATGCATCAGCAGCGCTCGCGTCAGGCCGCCGGGGCCGGGGCCAACCTCGATCACCGTGGCGCCTGTCAGGTCACCCGCCGCGCGTGCGATCTTTCCTGTCAGGTTCAGATCGAGCAGAAAGTTCTGTCCAAGGGATTTTTTGGTCGCCAGACCGTATTTTTCAATGACCGACCGGAGCGGCGGCAGGCCGTCGACGGCGGTGTTCTCCAGAGCTGGCTCGGTCACGCGGCTTTCGCCCGCAGGCTGTGTTCCGCCATCTCCGCGGCCAAGCGCAGCGCCGCGATGAAACTCTCCGGCAGGGCCTTGCTGGTGCCGGCGAGGTCGAAGGCAGTGCCGTGATCCGGCGACGTGCGGATGAACGGCAGTCCGAGGGTCACATTGACGCTGTCGTCGAAACCAAGCGCCTTTGCGGGGATGAGCGCCTGGTCGTGATACATGCAAACGGCGGCGTCATAGCCGGCGCGTGCGCGATCATGGAACATCGTGTCGGCGGGCAGGGGGCCATATGCGTCGATCCCCAAGTCGCGCAACCGGGCGACTGCCGGACGCACGACATCGTCGTCCTCATGGCCGAGCGCGCCGCCTTCGCCAGCATGCGGGTTGAGCCCGGCAATGGCCAGACGGGGTTTTGCAATGCCAAAATGCTGCGCGAGGTCGTGATGGACAATGCGGCAGGTCTCGACGATCAGGCCGGTGGTCAGGGTTTCGAAAACGTTACGAAGCGGGATGTGGATGGTAACCGGAACCGCCCGTAGTTTCGGCCCAGCGAGCATCATCACGGGCCGGACTGCTTGCCCCGTGAGTTTCTCGGCCAGCGCCGCGAGATACTCTGTGTGGCCCGGATACCGGAAACCGGCCTCGTAGAGGGGGTTCTTGGCGATCGGCGCCGTCACCACCGCGCCGGCGCGGCCGGCCATTGTATCGCCTACGGCTCGGTCGATGGATTCAATGATCCCCGCCGCATTTCTCGTGTCGGGGGAGCCGATGGCGGTGGTGAATTTCGTCGCGAGCGGAACGACCGGCAGTACGTCGCGGAACAACTCGGTGGCGTTGTCCGCGTCGCAGGAGCGAATGGAAACATCGAGCTTCATTTCGTCCGCGCGGGCACGCAGTTGGTCGGGATCCGCGATGACATAGAAGGGCGGGGCGCCCGTTGCGCCCCGCGTCGACCAACTCTTCAGGATAACGTCGGGGCCAATGCCGGCAGGATCCCCGATCGAGACCGCAAGCGGAAGGTTGGATGCCGCGTTCATCGAACGCCTTTCGTTCAGGCGATTACCGCCGCTCGATCCGGGCGCTCTCGCGGATCTTCTTCAAAATGTCTGCCCCAACCTCGTCATTGCCGTTCTCCACGGCTTCTGTCGAGAATTCGAGCTGGGCGACGCGGTCGTCTGAAACCGTGCGGGCTCGGCAGATGACGAGGAACTCGACACCATTCTCGGTGTCCTTCGTCCGGGTTGTCTGTCCGGCCTGCTTGCCAATGACTTCGTCCTTCCAGTTCGGCGGAAGCCGCAATTCGAGCACGCGCCCGATATCTTGCACCGTTACGTCGCGAAGTTGCGTGGCAAGCGGGATGGTCTGCGAGCAATCATTGATGCGACCGCGCATCTGGTTCGCCTCGTTGCGCCGGCGGGGCATATCCCTGCTGCGGTGAGAGGCGGGTACGACGAAAATCACCTTCTGGAGCGTATACTCGGTCGAGGTCGGCTTCGGCCCGCCGCGTTCCAGCATCTTGGCGACCATTTCCTGCTCGTTCATAAGCCCGCCGTTCGAACGCGATCTTGCGGAAACGAGCTGCCCCCATCCGATCTGCGTGCGGATGAAATCCTTGAAATGGTCCGTTGTCACGCCGGACTGATTGAGGATCTGAGCCATCTGTTTCGCGGACATCTTGTTGGATTGGGCGAAACTCGCGAAGGCCTGGTCCACGCGGCTGTCGGGGATGCGGTAGCCCGCGGACTTCACCGCGTAGTTCTTGAGGGCCTGCTCTATCAACTCGTCGGTTGCGATCTGGGTGAGGTTCCCCTTGCGTCGCTGCAACCCCAAAAAGGCTTTCCGCCTCGCGATGTCATAGGAGGTGATCGCGATGTTGTTGACCACGACCTTGATGTCGGAGGCATGGGCCACGGACGGCATCATCATCGGCAGCGTGGGCGCAGCGATCGAAAGGGCCAGTGCCATAGCCATCATGCGGGAAATGCGGAGTGTCTTGATCCAGCCAGTCATGTAAATTCGCCAGTTCGTTTTCAGGTTCGGCTCCGTGCCCATGGAGACCATGTCTGTTCGCGATGCCCCAAATCTTGGGCAAAAGCGTGACGCTCAGGCAACTCAGCCGCCGCTGAAATCGTTCAGGTCGCTGCCGAAATCGCCGAGAGTGCGGAAGGATAGACGGAAACCGAAGGTGTTCGAGACGGCGTTCGTGGTGTCGCGCGACTGTTTCCAGTGGAGTCCTAAGGCGAAACACTCGTCGTCATAGGCAAAACCGATCGCGTTCTTGGCCAGACGCCGGTTTGTGATGTCGTAGGTCGCGTCGCCCGAGACGGTCCAGAATTCCGCGAAACGGATCGAAGCCTTGCCGCCGACTTCCTGACGGTCGGTAACAAAACCATAGGTCGGCTGGGCTTCGATATAGGCATAGCTGGCGGAGGCGGAGACAGGGCGGGAGGTGTAGCCGAATTCCGCTTCCGCGCGCCGAATGTCGAAATTGGCGTCGTCGAAGCGGCCCCGGAATGCCGCCGAGAACCTCTCGGCGTAGGAAGCGCCAACCATACCCACAAAGTCGGACATGTTGGTCTCGAGGCCGGAATCCGCGCCGACATTGGTCATGTCAGGGCTGGCGAAGGAATTGGTTCCGGCAAGATGGTAGGACTGGCCGAACAGGCCGTAGAGACCCAAATCGTCTCCGACGGCGCCGGTATATCGAATGCCGACATTGGCCCGCGTTCCGCCCTCGATCCGGTCATATCCGGAGAATTTGTCCCGATCGAACAGATTGGTTGTGTCGAAGACGAAGCTCTGGGCGTCCTCGTTCGGCAGCATGCCGGCATAGGTCTCGTCCGGTCGCACGAATATCTGCCCGATCGGCTCGATCACATGGCTCGAATTGGCTGTCGTGAACAGAATCGGCCAGCGCGCCTCGATCCCGGCAGTGGCCATCCAGCGCGTCACGGTATCGTCGGATGTGAGCGATGCTCCCGTCGCCGAATAGTCGTCCGGCGTGGACGTACTAAGGAAGGTTGCGTCGCCCTGCAATGCGAAGATCGGGGTGATAGCCAGCCCGCCCGGCGCCACAAGGGTGCGCTTCCATTCGGTGTCTGCGGTTATGCGTCCGTTTTCACCGGCAAGGCCAGGTGTGGTGAAATTGCCGTCACCGAACATGCCGCGCTGGTGTTCCCAATCACGAAATATTCCGCGCGCATTGACGTTGAACGCCAGTTCCCCGCCGGCGACGGAAGTCGGCGCGTAGGTGTTGTAGTCGAAGCTTGGCAGGACCCATGGCTGCAGTTCGTCACGGCCCGCAGGATCTCCGTCAGGTCTGTTTTCCTGAACGTCGAAACTCATCGCGCGCAAATCGAAATAGTTCCGGTCGCGCAGGCCTTTCAGATAGACCTCGTTCCGGTGCACATAGTCCGAAAAGCCGTCTATATCGTAGGTGTTCGAGAAGTTCTTGTCGCTTTGAAGCATCAAGTCCCAGCCGAAGACCCAGCGGGAATTGATGTCGAAGCGGCCGGTCGACCCGATCATGCCGCGATTGACGTTGTTGCTGTCCTGGGTATTTGCCGCGAAGGCGTCCGGCGACATCTGGTGAATTCCGGCGGCCTTCAGCGTGTATATGCCGTTCGACAAGCGGTGGCGGAACTCCGCCTCGCCGAGGAAGCCTTGCCGCGTCAGTCCCGTGCTGGTCAGCCTAAGGTCGTAATTCGGCGCAAGCGCCATGAAATAGGGAATCGAAACGCCGAAGCCGAGTTCCGAGGATTGGCTGAATGTCGGGAACAGAAAGCCTGTCTTGCGCTTGACGGTCGGGTCGGCGGTCGTGAAGACCGGCAAATAGGCCAGCGGGATGCCCAAAAACTCGAATGAGGCACGCTCGAAACGGATGGTTTTTTCTTCGCCGTTCCAGATGATGCGCTGAGCCTTGATCTGCCAGATCGGTGGCTTCTCCGGATGTTCCTGGCAGGGCGCGCAAGCTGTATAGACGCCATTGTTGAACGTCGTCACTTCGCCATTCTCGCGAACCGCGCTTTCGGCCGCGAAACGGGTTTCATCCGGTGTCACGATTCTCAGCGCATTGACGAAACCGTCGCGGAAATCGTCGGTGACGTCAAATTCGTCGGCATAGACTCGCGTCCCGTCGGGTTGCACGATCTCTACATTGCCAATGGCGAGGAGCCGTCGCGAAAGCTGATTATAGACCAGCCGGTCCGCCACCAGGCGCGATCCGCCATAGTCCACCTGGACGCCTCCCACGGCGGCCACGGTCTGGCGGTCGCGGTCGTATACAAGTTCGTCCGCCTGCAACAGCAGCGGCGAGTTTGCCTGGGCTTCGGTAAGACCTGCGACGGATTCGGCAATCTGCGCGAATGCGGGCGTGATAAAGGGTGCGCCTGCGAGCACGGCGGCCAAGGCGAGTCCGCTCGCCAAAGTCTTAATATGCTTGGACAATCTCTGCCCCGCCGCTTCGTTCACTACCCGTCCTCCCGATGTAGCAGATACGCGACCCCGAACAGAGTCGCAACCGCTACCGGAAGCCATGCCGCAAGAACCGGAGGAATAATCCCGGCGCTCCCGAAAGAACTCGTTACGGCGGTTACGACATAAAGCATGAAGCCGGCGGTCATGCCACCCAAAATCATCCCCGTTGACTGGCCTGAACGCACGAAACGCATCGACACGGTTGCGGCCACAAGAGCCATCGCGACAAAAAGCGCGGGCGTAGCCAGAAGCGAATGATACTGCATGCGAAACGGATTGGCCGACACGCCAAAGGATTTCGCCGCAGCGATCTGTCCGCCGAGCTCGAAAATCGAGATCATTTTCGGCGCGATCAGGGCCTGTTGGATCACCGAGGGATCGAGCGCGGTGGGTATGGTCATGCTGTCGCGTTTGATCGTCGGGTTTCCGGCCTCGCTGATTTCGACCTCGCTCAGCAGCCATTGCCGGTCGCCGAGTTGCGCTTCGGCTGCATCGATTCGCCGACGCATGGCGTTGTTTGCGTCGAGATCGAGGAACACGACGCCGAACAGTCGCATGCCTTCCGTCGTCGATTGTGACGCGCCGATCAGCATCGATCCGCCATCCTCCTGGGCCTGGCGCAACCATGGCCGTTCCTGTGCCAGTGGCGAATTCGACGGTCGTGCCCGCCACTCGCCTTCTACCGAAGTGGCGTAAGCATACCCTTTCGTGCCGACCGGATTGACAACGAAGACCGTCAGTATCCCCATCACAAGCGCCGCGCCCATCACGGGAAACAGGAACTGCCAGGCGGAAACGCCGACCGATCGCGCGACGACAAGCTCGTATTTGCGGTTCAGCAGCATCAGCACCGCTGTCGTCGCGAACAGGATAATGAAGGGAAGCGCGACCTCGACGATATAGGGAATGCGCATCGCCGAAAGCAGCAGCGCAATGCTTATCGAATACCCCGGCAAACCGCCTGTACGGTTTGAAAACTCCGTGAAATCGATCAGATACGCCAGACCTGCCACAACGATCATGAACATCAGAATCATGCGGAAGGACTGGAAGAAAAAGTAGAACTGCAGCGTCCGGCCCATGATGTCACGCCGCCCTTGCGCGGGCATGGCGCATTCGCACCTTGTGGATCGCGTCCGCCATCCGGTCGGAGGCGCGCATGACGGGGTCCGGGATCCCGAGCGTGATGCCACGCCAATACAGGAATGAGTTGATCGCGATGCCGGCCAGCGGGATAGCATAGAACAGCCACCACAGATCGCCGTTTTGCCGGTTCAGTCCGTAAACTGTGTAGCTAAGTCCCTTGTAACCCAGCGCCCCGCCAATCGCGAGGCCGAAGGCATAGAGTCGAAGCTGGCGATGCGACTGTGTCTGCCCCGCAACGACCAGTCCGATGAGCACATAGAGGATCGGATAGAGCCAATCGGTCATGCGGCGATGGATCTCGCCGCGTATCCATGACGGCTGGCCCTTGGCCACTCGGTCGTTCGGATCGGGATAGAGCAGGTCGATAGTTTCGCGCTCCTGTGGGTAGTAGAAATTGGAGGTTCCTGCTGATCCGAACTCAGCCAGCGATATCGCATAGGAATTGAATCGGATAACGGAAATCGAGCCATCCTCGGCACGCTTGTTCTGCACTTGGCCATTGGTCATGACTAACACGTCATTGCCGTTGATTTTTCCGACGGTTCCCGATTGGGCGTAGTAAATCAGTGAGGTTTTTTCGTCGCGCGTGTCCGACACCATGATGCCGCTGAGGACATTGTTGGGCAGCCGCTTGTCGACATAGATGGTCAGGTTCTTGTCCAGTCGCGTGAACACGCCTTCCTGCAGGAAGTTCGCAAGGAGATCGGTTCGCAGTGTCACCAGCACATCGCGAAGGGCGCGGCTGGTGCGCGGTTCGATGTAGTGATTCGAGACGAAGACATAGAGCGCGGCGATCAGGCCGATCAAGAGCACCGGCTTGGCGATCGTGCCGCGAGAGACGCCCGCGGCCGACATCACGGCCATCTCCGAATCGGAGTTCATGGTGGTGAAGACCTGAACCATCGCGATCACCACGGAGATCGGTAACAGAAGCGCCATCAATTGCGGGGTCATCAGCACGATCGCGAGACCGAAGGACGCCAGCGATTGCGCGGAAATCGTGGTGAAGTCGATGCGCGTCAGAATCTGAGTAACCCACACCACTCCGACCACGGCGACGAAAGTTCCGATGGACAAGAAAACAATGCGGCCAAAGATGTAACGCTGCAGCGTATTCAATACGCGGTTCCTCGAGTCATCGCCCTGCCGGACCTGCGCGGCACGTCTTCGAACTGCGCGCATCGGATTCGGTAAATTTTTCCGGCCCGACGCAACCGGTCGTTAACAATATGATTGCGCATGCTAAACAATTGCGAAGGGACTTGGTTAATCATCCGTTGCCGCCGGGGTGCCCTCTTGCTATCGCGACAGCGAACGCCAAAATCAAGACGAGAGGCCTTTCCGGCCCCTAACCATTTCGTGAGCCGTCCAGTTCGGGGCGCAAACCTGCGGGAAATCCATGACAGTTCTTCCGACCATTTCATTCTCCAAGATCTCCGCGCCTAAGAAGGGCACTGCCGTCATTCTCGTCGCCAAGAGCGGCAAGGTGCCGGCAATCGCTGCTGAAATCGACCCGTCCGGCAACATTGCCCGAGCAATGGATGTGTCGAAGTTCAAGGGCAAGGCGAAATCGGTGGTCGATATCGTCGCACCGGCGGGTGCATCGGTTGATCGCATCCTCGTCATTGGAGTCGGCGATGGCGATTCGGTCAAGGAAGGAGACTGGGCGGCGCTCGGCGGCATCGTGCGGGCGAAAACCGCATCGGACAAGAATCTCGCAATCATTCTCGATTGCGACGGCGTAGAGATTGCGCCGGACGCAGCCGCCGCTTTCGCGCAAGGCATGATCCTGCGCGCCTATGACTTCGATAAATACAAGACGAAGAAGAAAGACGACGAGGACGGCGGCGACAAGCCGGCGGCGCAGAAGACGACGCTGATGGTCGACAGCCCTTCAGACTGCAAGAAGGTCTGGACATCTTCGGAGGGTGTGGCGCGCGGCATCATGCTCGCCCGCGATCTTGTCAACGAGCCGGCCAACATCCTCGGCCCGGTGGAATTTGCCGCGCGTGCCGAGGCCTTGTCGGCGCTCGGCGTCGAGATCGAGATCCTGACCGAGAAGGAAATGAAGAAGCTCGGCATGGGTGCGCTGCTGGGCGTTTCCCAAGGTTCGGTCCGTCCGCCGCGCCTCGTTGTAATGAAGTGGAATGGCGGCAAGGCCAAGGACCAGCCGGTTGCCTTCATCGGCAAGGGCGTCGTCTTCGACACGGGCGGCATCTCGATCAAGCCGGCCGGCGGCATGGAAGACATGAAAGGCGACATGGGCGGCGCCGCTGCCGTCACTGGCCTCATGCACGCACTTGCCGCGCGCAAGGCCAAGGCCAATGTCATCGGCATAATCGGCCTTGTCGAGAACATGCCGGACGGCAATGCTCAGCGTCCGGGTGACATTGTCACCTCGATGTCCGGTCAGACGATCGAGGTCATCAACACCGATGCGGAAGGTCGGCTCGTCCTTTGCGATGCGCTCTGGTACTGCAAGGAGACCTACAAGCCGAAATTCATGATCAACCTGGCGACCCTGACCGGCGCCATCCTGATCGCCCTCGGCCAGAACCGCGCAGGGCTCTTCTCCAATGACGACGAACTGGCCGGCCAGCTCTACGAGGCGGGCGAGGCATCGGGTGATCGCGTTTGGCGCATGCCGATGGGACCGGAATACGACAAGATGATCGATTCCAAATTCGCGGACATGAAGAATGTTGGCGGCCGTCATGCAGGCTCGATCACCGCTGCGCAGTTCCTTAAGCGCTATGTTGGCGATGTGCCGTGGAGCCATCTCGATATCGCCGGCACGGCGATGGCGTCGCCGGCCAGCGACACCAACCAGTCTTGGGGTTCGGGTTATGGCGTACGCCTGCTGGACAGGCTCGTCGCCGATTACTACGAGGCCTGACCGATAAGGCATGGCCGAGATCTTTTTCTATCACCTGACCGAATCGACCCTCGACGAAGCGTTACCGATGCTGGTCGAGAAGTCGGTCGGCAGGGGGTGGAACGCGACGATCCAGACCGGCCGGCCAGAGACCCGCGATGCGCTCGACGGGCATTTATGGACGTACCGCAGCGAGACTTTTCTTGCGCATGGGCGCGACGGCGACGAGCGTGCCGAAGACCAGCCCGTCTTTCTGACCGTGTCGCCCGATAATCCGAACGGAGCGCAGATCCGCTTCATCGTCGATGGCGCGGAGCCGCCGGCCGATCTCACTATCTACGAGCGTATCGTTTTGATGTTCGACGGTCTCGACGAACAGGCGGTAGCTGTTGCGCGCAGCCACTGGAAAGGCTTGAAGGCGGCGGGCCACGCGCTCACCTACTACCAGCAACGAAATGATGGAGGCTGGGAGCGCGCCGCATGACGATAGAAGATGAAAAATCCTTGCGAGAGCGCCAGGAGTCGAACCGCAGTGCTGTGGATGCTCTCGAGGAAGGCTCCAGCCACACCGCTCCCGAACGCAAGGCCTTCTTCAAGGACGTCTATCGCCGCGCCGAGGGCGACCCGGGCATGGTGCCCTGGGCCGACCTGGCCGCCAAGGCGAAGCTGCATGAATGGCTGGTCCGCCATAAGGGCGGCGGGGCGCTCACCGCCATCGATATTGCCTGCGGCCTCGGCGACAACGCTGAAGCGCTGGCCGATGCCGGATATGTCACGACGGCCTTCGATCTGTCCGATCACGCCATCCGCTGGGCGCAGAAACGCTTTCCCGATTCGTCGGTGACCTACACGACGGCCGATCTTTTCGAATTGCCGCAGGAATGGCGCGGTGCGTTCGATCTCGTCAATGAGTGCTACACGCTGCAATCGCTTTCCCCCGACATGCTGGACGAGACGGCGGGGGCAGTCGCTTCGCTGGTGAAGCCTGGCGGCCGGCTGCTGGTCTATGCGCGCTGGCGCGAGGACGGCGCGGAAGCCAGCGGCCCGCCATGGCCGATCGAGAAGTCGCGGCTGCACATATTCGCCGGGCTCGGTTTCGAGCTGGAGGACGAAGACTTTTTCTCTCTCGATCGACCCGGTCGCAAGGTTCCCCACATCTTCGCCGTCTGGCGCAAAGCCGGCTAGGGGACAGATCGTCGATGCGGTTCATCGGGTTGATCCTGTTGCTTGCCGGACTGGCAGTCGCCTTCGGCGAGCGGGCGTTGGGCTATCCGTTCGGCGAATTCTATATCGGCCGCTATCACGCCGTGTCGTCGGCGCGAAACTTCAACCCGATCCTTGTCACAATGCGCGAGGACTACGCGCCGCTCGGCGTGTCGCTGGAAGTGAAACCCCGCGCCGGCGCGTATGACGCCGGGGGTGAATCCGTCCTGACGTTGCATGTGTCCGATCCGGACGGCCAAGTGACGGACCAGACTTTGCGGATTTCTCCGAAGACGGCCTATATGCGTGACGATGGCACGATGCTGCTGGAAAATTCGCTGACCGTCGATCCATTGAAATCGGGCGTCTACACCTTTCAACTCGGCGACGGTGGGCGGGACGATCTCGGCATTTCCGAGATTGTTCTTACCCTCAAGGGACACGCTGGCGCCTTCTCCCTCGAATCGCGGCCTGTCGGTTACGCGCTGATTGTTGCAGGGTGCGTTTTCTATCTGATCGGCGGCCGGCGGCGGCGCGGCAAGGGAAAGCAGGCCGAGGATGACCGTCCCTCGAAGACTTCCTCGATCGGTTATCGACAGCCTTCCGAACCGGAGCCGCAAAAGCGCCAGCCGGACATCACCTGGGGCCGCGACGGCGACAGGGACTGAGGCGAGGGATGGCCGGTCAATTCTTGTCGAGACGGTATGCGCCGGCCAGTGACGGAAAATTGAACGGGAGGTCCGGCTGTGCCCCGCAAGCCTTGGTATAGGCGGAAACGCTACGTCATTCCGCTCTTGCTGGTCGTTCTGTTTGTCGTCGCGATCGGCCCTTGGCCGGCGGACAACACGCCCTATGCGGAGGCCGGCTATTTCGCGGAGACCGCCGGCCGCATCGCTCCGCCGTCAAAGGCATCCGGGCAACTGCGCGCAGGCTTTGCGGAAACGGACATCACGCCCCAGGTGGGCCACCAGCTGGCGGGGTTCAGCGCTCGTGATCCCTTCGATTCCGATTCTATTTTCTCGCGGTGCTTCGCGAGGGCGTTGACGCTCTCGGTGGGCGACGTCGAGGTCACCATTCTCGCCGTCGACCTGCTGCTGGTGAACGAGCAAGTCGCGCAGGCAGTGTTGGAGAAGAGCGGCCTCAAGGCGGGCGGTATCTTCTTTACCGCCACCCACACCCATGGCGGCCCCGGTCAGTGGGGTGCCCACCCGATCGAACAGATAATCATCGGTGATTACGACGCCGACTATTCAGACAGGCTCGCTGCCGATCTGGCTTCGGCGGTCACTGCTTCGCGCGAGCAAATGGTGCCGGTCGACCTGGGGCTCGCGAAGACCGACGCTACGGACGGACAGGTGAACCGCGTCGACAGGGCCCGCGGCACATTCGATCAGCTGTCGGCGCTGCTGTTTCGCCATGCGGGCGAGCCGGACGCACCGCCATTCGCCGCGCTGGTCAGCTATGGCGCCCATGCGACGGTTTCCGGCCACCGCAGCAACGCGATCAACGCCGACTATCCCGGCGCGCTGGTCGACCGCCTGCGCGAAGCGACCGGTACGGAGCATGTCATGTTTGCGGCCGGGACCGTCGGTGACGCGTCGCCGCAAAGGCCGCAAGCGGCAACTTCGGAGGAAAGCGCCGTCAAGCTCGGCGAAAGCCTTGCCGACGAACTGACGAAGCCCGTCGCCTCGGCCGATTTTCAACCGACCGTCACTCTTGCGAATAGCTACCTGCCGGTGGACCTGCCCGGGGTTCGGGTGCCGGTGACGGCGGGCTTGCGTCTCAGCCCGCTTTCCACCCGCTGGATCGGGCCGGAACGGTCCCACCTGCATGTACTGAGAATTGGGTCGGCACTGTTGATCGGCTTCCCCGGAGATTATTCCGGCCAGCTCGGCACCCGGCTCGCGGGCGAACTGGCCGGAAACGGCGTGACGGCGATACCGACGAGTTTCAACGGCGACTATCTCGGCTATCTCGTCTCTGACGGGGACTTCTACAACGCGCCGAAATACGAAACGCGGGTCATGAATTTCTACGGTCCCTGGCTTGGACCTTATCTCAACGACCTTGCCGGACGGATGGCGCGCGGGACGCTGCCTTAGCTGCGCGTCACGCCTCGGCCATCGCCTCTTCATATTCCGCGGACAGTTCCATCCAGCTTTCTTCCCATTCGGCGATACGGCTTTCGAGATAGCCGCGCTTCTTCGACAATTCGATCACCTTGTCCGCATCTTCGAGCGTTTCCGGACAGGTCATGTCCGCCTCGATGGCCTTGATATCTCTCTGGGCCTTGTCGATCCGCGCCTCGAAATCCTGGATCTTCTTCTTTAGCGGCGCGAATTCCTGTCGCCGTGCCGCGGCCTGTTTCCGCTTCTCCTTGCCCGAAAGCTGGGGGGTGCCGGTCGTGGCGTCGCCACTCTCCGCCGGACCGGATTTGGCCGGCCCTTTCAGGATCAGCTTGCGATAGGCCTCAAGGTCGTCGTCATAGGGTTCGACGGCTCCGTTATGCACCAGCCACAGTCGCTCGACACAGGCTTCGATCAGATGCCTGTCGTGGCTGATCAGGATGACCGCGCCTTTATAGTCGTTCAGCGCTTCGGCGAGCGCGGCGCGACTGTCGATATCGAGGTGGTTGGTCGGTTCGTCGAGGATCAGCAGATGCGGCGCGTCGAAGGTAACGAGGCCGATCAGCAACCGCGCACGCTCACCGCCCGACAGATCCTTTGCCTTCGTGTTCATCCGGTCGCCGCCGAGCCCGATTTGGGCGACGCGGGCGCGCACCTTCGATTCCGGCTGTTCGGGCATCAGGGCACGGACATGCTCATAGGGCGTCTGTTCCGGCACGAGGTCGTCGAGCTGGTGCTGCGCGAACATGGCGATGCGCAGCTTGTCGGCGCGGGTTACCCTGCCACCCATCGGTGTCAGCCGGTTGGCGACAAGCTTGGCGAAGGTTGACTTGCCGTTGCCGTTTGCGCCGAGCAGCGCGATCCGGTCGTCATTGTCGATCCGCAGGTCGAGATGCTGAAGGATCGGTTTGCCTTCGACATAGCCTGCGGAAACGCCATCCATCGCGATGATCGGCGAGGATGGTTGACGTTCGGGCGAGGGCAGGCGGATTGGCTGCACGTCGCTGTCGATGGCGATATCGATCTGCGCCATCTTCTCAAGCGCCTTCAGGCGGCTTTGCGCCTGCCGCGCCTTCGATGCCTTCGCGCGGAAACGCTCGACGAAAGCTTCCATATGCTTGCGCTTGGCGGCCTGCTTCTCCGCCATCTTGGTGGCCTGCATCAGCCGCTCGGCGCGGGTACGCGCGAACTGGTCGTAATTTCCGCGATAGAAGGTCAGCTTGCGGTTTTCCAGATGCAGGATCGCATTGGTCGTCGAGTTCAGGAGGTCACGGTCGTGGCTGATGATCACGACCGTATGCGGGTAGCGCTGCACGTAGTTTTCCAGCCACAGGGTGCCTTCGAGGTCGAGATAGTTGGTCGGCTCGTCCAGCATCAGGAGGTCGGGTTGGGAAAACAGCACCGCGGCGAGCGCGACGCGCATGCGCCAGCCACCGGAAAAGGACGAGCAGGGCATGGTCTGCGCCTGCGCATCGAAACCGAGCCCGTTTAGGATCGCGCCCGCCCGCGCCTCGGCTGAATGAGCGTCGATATCAGTGAGCCGGACGTGGATGGCGGCGATCCGGTCTGGATCGGTCGCGGTTTCCGCTTCCGCTAGAAGGGCTGTGCGCTCAATGTCGGCGGCGAGCACGACCTCGAGCAGCGTCTGCTCCGTACCCGGCGCTTCCTGCGCGACCTGGCCGATCCGCAATCCCTTCGGCAGTTCGATGGAGCCGCTTTCCGGTGCCAACTCGCCTGTCATCATCTTGAAAAGCGTCGTCTTGCCTGTGCCGTTGCGGCCGACGAGGCCGACTTTCATGCCCTCGGGCACAACGGCGCTGGCGCCTTCGAAAAGAGGGCGGCCCATCATACGGAATGTGAGATCGGAGATTTGCAGCATGGCGGGCTTGTGGCTGAAACGCCTTCGTTTCGCAAGCCGCGGCAGAAAGGAAATCGGGCCACCCATGGGTGGCCCGATGATTCATGGCGAGAGGCTTGTTAGCGCTGCAGGATCAGTTTGCAGAGCTCGCGAATCTCGACCGAGTAGCTCTCGTCGCGAACTACGCCCTGGCACGGCTTGCGATACCTGTCGATATCGCTGCCAGACATCGACGCGACAATGTCGTTAACGTCACCGCCGGTACCATCCCCGCCGCCGCCGTTACCTGTGCCGCCTCCGAGCAGGTCGCCAAGGCTAAGGCCGACATCGGCATCGCCGCCATCCTCGCCGCCGATATTCGCGTTGACATCGGCATTTGCGCCGCCGCCGACATTTGCATCGACATCGGCATTCACGCCGTCTCCGCCGCCGATTGATGCGGTTGCATCAGCATCGACGCCATTGCCGCCGCCGATAGCGGCGCTCACGTCGGCGTTGACGCCGTCGCTGCCGCCGACGCTGGCGCCCACGTCGGCACTGACACCGCCGCCGTCATCGCTGCCTATGGAAACGCCAACCTGTGCACCGGCCGGCACGGAGAAAGCGATAGCACTCGCGCCAATCATCAGGATGGAAAGATTTCGGTACATCGTCTTCATGGTCATTCTCCCTGGTTTATGTCCGCCAGTGTTGGTGAGGACATGGGAGAGAAACGGTCCAATAGAAAATCAGTTCGGAATGTAATTTAAGAATATACATCATGTTATTTTTAAAGTTAACATATGATTTATTCGAAGTGAGTATGTACAAAATCGGGACTCTTCGTGCTCCGTCAACTCTTTCAGGTGCCGTATGCGTTGCATGCGAATGTAAAAAAGAACGGGCCGCAAAATGGCGGCCCGTCCAGACTTCATTCGATTCCCGCGCAAATCATTTGCGCGATGATCGATTGTCCCGGCCGATCTTGGTGCCGGCAGTCGACGCATAATCCTGCGAATCGCCGTCCTGCGCGAAGTCGAATGTCTTCTTGACCTCTGGATCGACCTTGTAAGCGGGAATGCCGACGGGAAAAGCACACGCCCGCGCAAGCATCCCGCAGAGTTTGCTCGCGATTGGCATATTGAAGTCTCCTCTCATCGTGTAGCAGCGATCCTCATGGCTGCCGATCGAGACACAATGCAGGGTTGTGATTACCGTTCCGCGTCGCCGTGCGTCATGGCTAATGAAGGGTAAACGGGCGAACCGCCCCGCCTTGTTCACGCCATGTCAGATGAACCCTTTGCCATCATTGCTGCGAAGGAAATAGATCAGGTCGAGCGACGGCGGTTCGTGGCCCAGCACGGACAGGATCATATGCGCGTGCCCGCGATGATGCGTCTGGTGGTTAAAGAGATGCGAAAGGGCAGGGGCGAGCTGCTGGGTCACTTCCTTTGGATTGGTGACCGGCACGTAGGAGAACAGCCCCTGCAGCGTCTCCTCGTTCAGCGTGTCGACCCAGTCGGCGATACGGTCGTCCAAGGCGCCACGCTCGCGGCGCAAATCGCCGAAATGCGGATGCGGTACATCGCTGAGAACCCTGTGCGTTTCTCCGGTCCCCGTGAAGCGATTCATCCAGATTCGGTCGGCGACGAGGATGTGGTTGAGCGTGCCGCACATGGAGCCGAAAAAGGCGTGGACGTCGCGCTCCCATTCCTCGTCGGACAGCAATTCCGCCGCATCGTAGAGCCGACCGTTTGCCCAGGAGTTATAGGCCGCGAACATGCGGCAGTGGCGTATTCCGTCCATCGGTAATCCTTCCCTGGTCGGGCCGCGGCGCGATATCGGCGGCCCCTTGGCAAGCGCAATGCGGGCGGCTATAGACCGCCCGAATTTCGTTTTCTCCCCCTATCACGACCAAGAGGACTATCCCATGGCCATCGAGCGCACCTTTTCCATGATCAAGCCGGACGCCACCGCGCGCAACCTGACCGGCGCGATCACCCAGATGCTGGAGGAGGCCGGCCTGCGCGTCGTTGCTTCCCGCCGCGTCTGGATGAGCCAGCGTCAGGCCGAGGCCTTCTATGCGGTTCACAAGGAACGGCCCTTCTTCGGTGAACTGACCGAGTTCATGTCCTCCGGCCCGACCGTCGTTCAGGTTCTGGAAGGCGAGAACGCTATCGCAAAGAACCGCGAAGTCATGGGCGCCACGACCCCGGCCGACGCTGCCGAAGGAACGATCCGCAAGCGCTTCGCGAATTCCATCGGCGAGAATTCCGTACATGGCTCCGACGCTCCGGAAACAGCGGCCGAGGAAATCGCCTTCTGGTTCGCCGGTTGCGACATCGTCGGCTAAGCCGCGCGGCGCAATATCAAGAGTTGGAAAACCGGGCCTCTGCGCCCGGTTTTTTCATTCACCGGCTTCGAGCAGCAGTTCCTCGAACATCGCCCGCGCATGGTCGGGCAAGGGCTGCGATTTGCGGGTCGTCGAATTGGTCAACACGACGGTGCTCTCGGAGGTCGAACAGCACACGCCGTCCTTGAAGACCGCTTGGCGGAAGCTGACCGACGATGTACCGATCCGCGTCACGCCCGATCCGGTTACGACTTCGCCCGGCCATGTCATCTCCTTGAGGAAATCGATCGTGATGCGCACCAGCGAGAAGTGGCAACCTTCCGGCGGCATGTTGCGCGCCGGATCGTAGAGGACCGGCACGCGTCCCGCCTCGAACATCGTCGCATAGATCGCATTGTTCACGTGCCCGGCCTGGTCATGGTCGGCGTAGCGCAATGTCTGCGCGGTTTTGGCGGGAAACGCCTCGAGAGATCGGGCGGCAATGGAATTGGCCATCAAGCGACTCCGTTTTCGGTCCGCAGGGATGTAGCCTATTGTGCGATGCGACAAAACGCCTTCATCAAGCTTTAACACACACCTGCTGCAATTTGAGTGTAGGATTTGTCGAGGCTTGGCGGAAAAGTGAGATGACCTACCCGGACTATACACGAGCGGAACGCATCGCCGACGGGATCATCCACGTCGTCGGCATAACCGCGAGCGTTGTAGCGGTTATTGCCGTCCTGATTGCAGCGATCCCGACTCTCGATGTCTTCTCCACCACTGCGCTCGCAATTTACGGCGTCACGGTCGTGATGCTGTTCAGCATATCCGCCGCTTATCATATGGTGTCCCAAGCGGACGTGAAGGCGATCCTGCGGAAATGCGACCAAGCGGCGATTTTCTTCAAGATCGCAGGCACTTATACGCCTTTGGTGATTCTGATCGGCAGCGCTTTTTCCTATGGCGTGCTGGCCTTCGTCTGGGCGGCGGCGATCTTCGGCGCCATCGGCAAGTTTGCCTTCGGCCATCGGCTGGAAGGCATTACGGTTGCGATTTTCCTCATACTGGGATGGGCGAGCGTCACGCTCGCCTGGCCCATTTTCGCGACGATGCCGATCGCCGTCTCCATGTTGATCCTCGCTGGCGGATTGCTCTATTCGATCGGCGTCATCTTCCACGTCTGGAACGGCCTGAAATACCAGAACGCCATCTGGCACGGATTCGTGCTCGCGGCGTCCTCTTGTCATTTCATCGCGGTGACGACGGGTGCCTTCACGCTCGCCTGACCGAAAAGGTCGTTCCTACGCTCCTCGCAAGGGCCGGGCCGGGCTTATCTGCGCGAGTGTCCGCCATGGCGTAACATCTGCCATTTGGCGCGGGTTCAGAAAAAATGTCTCCGCCCTCTGGACAAACGGGACCGAGTAAAGCAGTGATCGTGGCCGATTGTTGGGGTCGTAGCTCAGTTGGGAGAGCGCGTCGTTCGCAATGACGAGGTCAGGGGTTCGATTCCCCTCGGCTCCACCATTCTCTCGCCTGCCCAGTATCGTGTTTTCTGTGCCTGCGGGCGCACAGTTTTATTTTCAGCATTTACGACCGCGACCGTGCCTTCACCAGGGTCCTGCCTGATGAGAGCGATCCTCACGGGCTGGATTTTCGGCGCTGAAACGAATGCTTGGTTTCCCGACGATGTTGACTCAAGTCACCTGCGCTATCCACGCAGTTTTCCAGACGCGCGATGTTATTATCGGCTTGAATCCCAAATCTGAACCCGGATTCATCAATGCGAATTTTCGGGAAGACCACGTGCTGGGCTTCGAGCGTGATGTCCGATGATTCGTGATTTTTGGCTGAAGGGGCTAAGAATCTGACGCTTCGGCAGGAGCATTGTAAACGTAGATCGCAATGAAGTGGTGTTTCCGGTGAACCCGTCTGTCGCGGTCGAATACGGCGACTTGCGAGCCGTCAATCCCGCAATATGTCGACAAGGTCGAAAGTACCGGTCGTCCGGATGCCAGACTTGTTGCGAATTCACTGCATCGGCTCGGATCCGTGCCTCTGATTTCGGCAAGCGGAAGGTATACTCGTGCGTGGCGCGAAAGCTCCGAGCTATGGAAAATTGCGTCAGGATGGGTTGAACCAACCCATTCGAGTGCTGCGACCGGAGGCGGGGCCTTGGAAAGCTCCTTGACGAACCAGTAAGTAGGCACTGCATTGAAGACGAACAGGACGCCGAAGACTGCTGCCTGAAGCGCGGGCCGTCTGCGCGAAAGCGCCAGAAGCCGCGGCGTCGACCATCCGACGATTGCAGTAAAGGGCAGGAAGTATCGCTGGTTGCCCGCCGGGAGGATCACGAACAGCAACGTGAAATAAAACGCCAGCGCGATTATGTACGGCCGGGTCACGGACGGATTCGTAGACCACCAGGCCAGCAAAAGGAACGGCATCAGAAAAATCGCGCCGAGAACGATACTGTGAGAATCGACCGGTCCGATGCTGCGCGCGAGTGCGAAGAAGAAGGCGCCGGCGCGATACAGAAGATACCGCGCGTCGATCGAGGCACCGAGCACTGAAATTTCCGGATTGTCAAACCGCCACTCGAATTGCGCGCGGCTCGTATCGAAATAGGCATCGAAGCCTCCCGTTGCGGCGGCCGCCGGCAGGAACCAGATAAGGAAGCCGGCAAAAAGCGCCGCCGCCGCAACGGCCGCGGGGGCGCGGCTGCGATCGATGAAGAAAGTCCGGGCCAGCCAGTAGACGAGGATCAGCAGGGTGAAATGCGGGCGGGCCCCTATTGATATTCCCGCCACGAGCCCGCACCCGATTGCCCGCCAGATGGTGCCGGCGCGTGTTGTCGGTGCTGTTCCTTCCAAAAGGATAAACAGCATCACGAAGAAGAAGCCAAACATGTCTGTCAGCGCCAGGCCGGCCTGCAACCAGAAAAGCGGAGAAACAGCCATTATGAGCGTCGATGCCAGTGCGGTCGTGCGGTCAAGATCTCTGCGCGTAATGAGAAAGAAGAGCGAGGCGCACGCCGCTCCCGCAAGCGAGGAAAGCAGGGTCAAGGCCGCCGCCGCATCCGGAACGACCGTCCGGAGCACCTTGGCCGCGGCGATGTACACCGGATAGCCCGGCGGATGCGGCTGGTGCTTGCGTAGGTCGAAATCGTCCAGCGCGAGGGCGAACTGTACGGAATCCCAGTCGTCCAGCCAGTGGGAGCGAGTTAGGGCATATGCTGTGGCGAGGATTGCGAAGAGCGCCGCCGAAAAAGCCGGATCCGTGCGCAGGAAATAACGCTGCATGCCTCTATCGGCCGGGGCTGCGCGCCGAAATCGGGCAATGCCGGATTTCTCTTGCCGTGGATCGTTTCTGCCTCATTGCATCCCCCGCCGTCTTTTCCGCCAGGACCGTCGCTACCAGCGGTGAGGGGCGTAGACAAGCGCGCTAGGCACCGCGGATCACCACCGCTCCGCCGCGGCGTCGTCGGCATCCTTCGCCTCGACCCAGCCGCCTTCGCTCCCGTCGGTTCGATGTTCCTTCTTCCAGAAGGGCGCGCGCGTCTTCAGGAAATCCATCATGAAATCCGCCGCCTCGAAGGCCGCCTGTCGATGCGATGATGCGGCGACGACGAGGACGATGTTCTCGCCCGGAGCAATTCTGCCGTGCCGATGAATGACGGTTAGGCCCGTAACCGGCCAGCGCTGGACCGCCTGTCTGGCGATGCGGGAGATCTCGGCTTCGGCCATGCCCGGATAGTGTTCCAGTTCGAGGGCGGACAGCGTGCCGCTCTCGTCGCGGCAAAGCCCGGTGAAGGTCACGACCGCGCCGACATCGCGCCGGTTGGCCGAAAGCCGGGCGCTCTCGGCGGCGGCGTCGAAATCCTCCTTTTGCACGCGGATGAAGGGCTCGACGGCCACCTCAGCCTCCGGTCATCGGGGGAAACAGGGCGATCTCGCGCGGGCTCCCAAGTGTTTCGCCATGCTCGACATGTTCCTGGTCGACAGCAATGCGAATTGCGTTGTCCATCGCCAGCGCCGCCTCGTAATTCTCGCCGCGCGTCTTCAGCCATGCGAGCAGATCGGCGCCGGTCTCCACGGAGGAAGGTAGGTCGACGTCTTCCTCGGGAACGCCGATGCGCTCACGCACCCAGGCGAAATAGACCAGTTTCGTCATAGCCGCTTACTCGTCCTCGATCACGTGTTTAAGCCCGGACCGGAAATAGTCCCAGCCCGTATAGAGCGTAACGATCGCCGATATCCACAGGAGCACATGGCCCATTTCGGTGACATAGGGCACGATCTTGTCGCCGGCGGGGCCGGCCAAGAGGAAGCCGATGGCGACGAGCTGGATCGCCGTCTTCCACTTGGCAAGCCACGTCACCGGCACGCTCACTTCCAGCGATGCCAGATATTCGCGCAGGCCGGAGACCAGAATTTCGCGGCACAGGATGATGACGCCGGCCCACAGGCTCCAGCCCGCGATTGAGCCCTCGGCGGCAAGCAGCAACAGCACGACCGAGACGACCAGCTTGTCGGCGATCGGATCGAGCATGCGGCCTATATTCGAGGTCTGCTTCCATTTGCGCGCGAGATAGCCATCTAGGAAATCAGTCAGGCTGGCGACGACGAAAATTGCGAACGACAGCCAGCGCGCGAAGTCGCTCGATTGCAGCCGGCCTTCCAGAAAGAAGCAGACGACAATCAGCGGCACCGCGAGAATGCGGGCATAGGTCAGAATATTCGGCAGATTGTAAGCGCTGCGAGCCATTATATGTGAGAACCACCGGAAGGACTGCCGGTCAAGTGCGACCTGTTGCTGCGCTTTTCAACCTGCTTGGCGGAAATGGTCGTAGATTTGCCGCGCCATGGCTTCCGAAATGCCCTCGACCTTCTCCAGATCCTCGAGCGCGGCGCGGCCAACGCCCTTGGCTGTGCCGAAATGGTGCAGCAATGCGCGCTTGCGCGCCGGTCCGATCCCGTCGATCTCGTCGAGCGGGTTCTTGACCATTTCCTTCTTTCTTCGGGCGCGGTGCGAGCCGATGGCGAAACGGTGCGCCTCGTCGCGCAGCCGTTGGATGAAATAAAGCACCGGATCGCGCGGCGGCAGCGTGAAATCCGTCTTGCCGGGAATGATGAAGCGCTCGCGACCGGCGTCGCGGTCGACGCCTTTGGCGACACCGACGACATCGACGGCCCCATCCACGCCGAGTTCCTTCAGGATCGTCATTACGGCGTTGACCTGGCCGATGCCGCCGTCGATCAGCAGCAGGTCGGGCCAGGCGGGCAAAGTGTCGGAGATGGCGTCGGCGAGGGCTTCCTCTTCGCCATTCTCCGCCGAGCGATCCGGAATGCCTTCCTCCTTGACTAGTCGCGAGAAGCGCCGCTCCATCACTTCGCGCATCATCGCGAAATCGTCGCCCGGCGTTGCCGTCTCGGACTTGATGTTGAACTTTCGGTACTGGTTCTTGGCGAAGCCTTCCGGTCCGGCGACGATCATCGCGCCGACCGCGTTGGTGCCCATGATATGGGAGTTGTCGTAGACCTCGACTCGTCGCGGCGCGCGCGTCAGATGCAACGCTTCCGCCATCCCTTGCAGCAGCTTGGCCTGCGAGGAGGTTTCGGCGAGCCTGCGGCCGAGAGCCTCCTTGGCGTTCGCCAGGGCGTGGTCGACGAGGTCGCGCCGCTCGCCACGTTGCGGCCGGGTGACGGTCACTTTGCGCGGCGCTTTCAGCGACAACGCCTCCGCCAGCAATTCCGCCTCCGGCAGCGTCTCGGAGGTCAGGATGAGCCGCGGCACGGGCTTGTTGTCGTAGAACTGCGATATGAACGCGCCGAGCACATCTTCCGGCTCCATCGCGGCGTCCGCCTTCGGAAAATAGGCGCGGTTGCCCCAGTTCTGACCGGTTCGGAAGAAGAACACCTGGATGCAAGTCATGCCGCCCTGCTGCTGGATGGCGAACACGTCGGCTTCCTCGACGGATTGCGGATTGATCCCCTGATGGCTCTGAATTGACGTCAGTGCCGAGATCCGGTCGCGATAGACAGCTGCCCGTTCGAAATCGAGGTTTTCCGCCGCTGCCTGCATCGTCTTGGAAAGATCCGCCTGCACGGCCTGGCTGCGCCCGGACAGGAAGGCTTTCGCCTCCCGGACCAGTTCAGCATAGCCGTCTACCGAGATTTCGCCGGTGCAGGGGCCGGAACAGCGTTTGATCTGGTAGAGCAGGCAGGGCCGCGTGCGGCTCTCGTACACGCTGTCGGTGCAGGTCCTCAGAAGGAAGGCGCGCTGCAGCGCATTGATCGTCCGCCCGACTGCCGTCGCAGAGGCGAAAGGGCCGAAATAGTCGCCTTTCTTCGTCTGCGCGCCGCGATGCTTGAAGATGCCGGGCGCCTCGTGATCGCCGGTCAGAAAGATATAGGGAAACGACTTGTCGTCACGCATCAGCACGTTGAAGCGCGGGCGCAGCCTCTTGATGAGGTTCGCCTCAAGCAGCAGCGCCTCGGTCTCGGTGCGCGTGGTGACGAATTCCATCGCCGCCGTCAGCGTGATCATCTTGGTGATACGGTTGGAATGGCCGCGGCCCTGGGCGTAATTTGTCACCCGCTTCTTCAGGTTCGCCGCCTTGCCGACATAGAGCACGTCGCCGTCGCCATTGAACATGCGATAGACGCCGGGAGCGTTCGGCAACCGCTTCACATAGGCCTTGATCAGATCCGCGCCGTGCAATTCCTTCGACAGATTGTCCGCCGTATCCCAAGCGAGATCCTTGCCGAGCGCGGTCATGACGGGATCGTCGCCGCCATCCATTTCGGTTTCGGCAATGTCGTTGTCGGGAATCGGTTTCGCGTTCATGTCTCAGTTTCGGCGATGTCGCGCCGGGACATCAAGTGGCGTCGCATCACTGCTGACAGATGGGCCTATTCGGCGATGTCCGCAACATCCGGCGTTTCCCAGGCGAGGTGCTGCCCGCCGTCCAGCGCGATCATCTGGCCGGTGATCGAGCGGCTTTCCCACAGATAGCGGATCGTCGCGCCGATTTCCGCAAGCTCGGCGCCGTGCTCCAGCGGCACCGCCTGTGCCTGTTTTGCGAAGTCCTCCTCGCTTTGCCGCGGGCTCTTCAGCGTCGGCCCAAGGCCGATGGCGTTGACACGAATGGCCGGCGCGAGCGCCTGCGCCATTGTCTGCGTCGCGGTCCACAATGTCGATTTCGACAGCGTGTAGGAAAAGAAGTTCGGGGTCAGCCGCCATACCCGCTGATCGATCATGTTGACGATCAATCCATGGCGGCCTTCGGGCAGGTTCGCGGCAACGGCTTCGGAGAGAAAGGCCGGCGCTTTGACATGCACGGCGAAATGCCTGTCCCAGACACCTTCGTCCAACGTGTCTATCGCATCGTTCTCGAAGACCGACGCATTGTTGACCAGCAGATCGATTGGCTGTCCCGCGAGCGCCACCGCCTTTTCGGCAAGCATGCGTGTCGCATCCGTGTCGAAGAGGTCGGCCTGAACCGCATGGGCGACAGCGCCGCCGTCTTTCAGTTCGGCCGCGAGCGCTTCGGCCGCCTCGAAGGACCGGTTGGCATGGATCACCACCGCAAAACCGTTTGCCGCGAGATCTTCCGCAATTGCGCGCCCTATCCGTTTGGCCGCGCCTGTCACCAGCGCCGTACCTCTCATCTGCATGTTCTGATCTTCCAGAAACTCACAAGACGACCGCGACATAGATCAGATAGGCCGCGAACATGATCGCGCCGAGAATCTTGCCCGTGGCGATCCGGGCAAAACAGATCACCGTAAGCGCCACCGCCGCGGCAAGCATCATCCACATGTCGCGCTCGATAATGATGTGGGAGACAGGAACCGGAATGATCAGCCCGGTAATCCCCATGATCGCGCCGATATTGAAGATGTTGGAGCCGATTATATTGCCCAGCGCCACATCGGCTTTCTTGCGCCACGCCGCGACCAGGGTGGTAGCCAGTTCCGGCAGGGACGTGCCGACGGCAACGATGGTAAGGCCGATGGCGGCCTGCGAAATACCGAATGCCTGGGCGATACCGGACGCTCCCGAGACCGTGAGATGCGCCGCAATCGGCAGGCCGATCAACCCTCCTGCGAGATGAAACGCGATCCTCCCGGGCGCATGCGGCAAATCGCCGAGTTCTTCATGATAGTCGCCGGTCTGCTCTTCCTCGATATGCGTGCGGGCGCGCAGGATCTGCACCATGACGAAGAGAAGCAGACCGGCAAACAGAAAGGCAGCCTCCGTCCTCGAGAGCAGATCATCGCTGATCATCCACATGAACGCGATGGTGAAGACGAGCATGACGGCCACGTTGCGCGCGAGGCCCCGCTGCTCGGCATGCACGACGGCGATGATCGCCGGCAGGCCGAGAACCAGCAGGACATTGGCGATATTCGAGCCGATGACATTGCCGACGGCGATATCGGGCGCGCCGGAAAGCGCCGACTGAAGCGACACGACAAGTTCGGGCGCGGACGTTCCGAACGCGACGATCGTCAGGCCGATGATCAGGGAGGGAATGCCGAGATTTTCCGCCAGCCCGGCTGCGCCCTTGACCAGAAAGTCGCCGGCGAACACGAGCAATACGAGACCGGCGGCGAGCATGAGAATGTCGAGGAGCATGGAAACCTGTCGGATAGAGGATTGCTCCGTCTATATAGGCACGCCGACCGGGAAAAAAGGGGCGGCCCCGTCTGTGTTGCTAAACAGGCACACCGGTCGCTTGTCTTTTTTCGGCCACTGAATCTCCAAATTCCGGCAACGCATTCGCCGCAATCCGGAACGATTTTCCGAGGCGGGAGTTTGGGGCACAGGCGTGCCTGAAACAAAGAGATGATTTCGGCACGCGCAATCGATACTTGCAAGGAGAGTGACATGCGCATGATTGCTAAACTGGCCGGCGGAATAGCCATTGCGGCCCTGGCCGGAAACGCGGCTTTGGCCGCCGACGCCATTGAGGCACCGCCGTCTCCGACGATGGCCGCACCTGTCAATATTGTTCCGGCCGACACCTGGTCGGGCGTCTATGTTGGTGCATTTGGCGGCTATGACTGGGCGAATTTCGACGTGGACGGCACAGACGTCGACGTGAACGATTGGAATGCGGGCGCCTTCGCTGGCTACAATTGGCAGAACGGCGCGATCGTTTACGGTGCGGAAGCCGATCTCGGTTATTCCTTCGGTTCCGAAACTTCCGGAGCCAACAGCCTTGATCGGGGTTTGAACGGGTCTTTGCGCGGCCGTCTCGGCTATGCGTTTGATCCGTTCCTGATCTACGGTACGGGCGGTCTCGCCCTGGCTAATGCCGAGGTTTCGGATGGGACGAGTTCTGACAGCAATACCCATGTGGGTTGGACGGTCGGCGCCGGCGCCGAAGCGCTGCTGACGGACAAGGTCTTCAGCCGCCTGGAATACCGTTATTCCGATTACGGGTCGAAGGACTATACGCTCGACACCGGGACGGTTTCGTCCGGCTTCAGCGAGCACAGCGTGACGGCCGGCATCGGCGTCAAGTTCTGACCGGACGCAATCCGGCAACACGAGACCCGCGCGGAGCAATCCGCGCGGGTCTTTTTCTTCACTGCGGCTTCAAGGTCGCGTAGTCCGGGAAAGCTTCCGCGAAACGGGTTTCGAAACGCTTCAGCTTCGGACGTCCGCGCCGCCAGTTAAGATCGCCGAACCGCAAGTCGAGATATCCGAGCATCGCGGCGACGGCGAAATGTCCGCCGGTCAGCTTCGTGGTGACCCTGGGCGCATTCTCGTTCAGCCAGTCGAGCCCGCGCGTCGTCTTGCGCGCCTGTGCGTCGAGCCAGGGCTGGTGGACCTTGTCTTCCGGACGGAAGCGCTTCTCGTAGACCTGCGCGAGAAGCGTGTCGCCGATCCCGTCGCCGATCGCTTCCAGGAACTGTGCCTCGATGCGCTTCTTTGCATTGCGCGGATACAGCTTGTGCCCGCTCATGCGGTCGAGTTCCTGCATGATCACACGGCTGTCGAACAGCGCTGAACCATCGTCCAGAACCAGTGTCGGTATCTTGCCGAGAGGATTGTTGCCGATCAGATCCGTGGGTTCTTCCGAGGTATTGACCGTTACGGCTTCGATCGGCAGCTCGAGCCACGCCGCGGCCATGCGGACCTTGGCGCTATAGGGGGAGGTGGTTGAATAGAGCAGGCGTGGCATGAAGATGGTTTCCCTTGAAGTAATCGGTGCGACATGGCGGCTCTCCGCTCAATCGACTGTTGATCCGCCATGTCCATAATGGAACGGAGTTTTCCTAACCACGTTTCCTCTCCAGTCGCAAAGCGGTGATCGAAATCGCCGAAATGAGGCGCAAGGAGAATTGCAATGGATAAGCACAAACACGGCGAAACGATTGTCGAAGGCAACCACGGCCGCGACAGGAAAACGGATGCCGAAAAGACCGAGGAGCGTCGCGAGGAAAAAAGCCGCGATAAAGCGGGCCCGATCGTCGAGGAGAACGACGAGAACGACAGTTAACGCATAGGCGGCATGACCGCGCTGGACTTCCGGCAATCGTCGGCATCGACTTCCGGGCAGGATACGAAGCCTGAAAGGTCGCGCGACAGGCAGATGCGGATATCCCTGATATAGCGCCGGTCGCAGGTCACAGCGATGGCGTCGTTGGGCAGCCCGGGATTGGCAGTGATGAAGGTTTCCTCGACGCTGCGCGGGTCGACTGTCCGTGTCTGCGTGGCAGCCTCCAGCGACTGCGGAATGGCGATCTTGTCGAAGGCCATGCGTGTGGTCGCGAAATAATCATCCTGCGACAATCCGGAACAGGTTCCGTGTTCGCTCCATTCATGCCGGATCAGCCCGGTCGAGGGCATGATGTCGAGCATCGAGTCCGACAGAGATCTCGGCACCGTCAGTGGCCTCTCGGTCGGGCAGGCCGTAGGATAACCGCTTGCATATTGCGGCCAGAGACCGTGCACGACGAAGCCGAACGGTTCATCCGCTCTGCACTGCTGCCGGTTGGCCCGATCCCCATAGGAGGCGCAATAGCCGGGCGACCATGACAGCGCCAGCACATAGAAATCGCAGCCGCTTGCGACGGGCGGGGCGGTCGCCTCTGGCGAAACGGAGGTGGATTGCGCCGTGTCATCGCAGGCTGCGACGGCAAGCATCACCGCGAGCAAAACTGCCGGACGTCCACGCCAATTCATTGGTTTTGAAGCGGCGCTGTTACCGTAGAACGCGGCAATAGCTGTCATAAACGTTCCAGCGATCCAGTCCCGAAACGCAGAACTCGACGCTGTCGCCGAAGATGCCCGCAAACCCCATATCGTATTCGACAAGGTACCACACCGTGCGGGTGTGGCCGTCAGACATTGCGGCGGTTGCCTTGCAATAAAGCCGATCGATACCCGTCGGCTCGACCATGGCAGGCTCGTAGCGGTTTTCGCGAATATCGGAGATTGCGACGATCGAGAGGTCGGGCTGGTGATGAACTTCGCGCGCCTGAATCCCGAAGCGGCGCTCGATGCTGCGGATATAGCCTTCCCGGGCGCAGAAGGAATCGGGCTGGGCGGCCACATAGGGGCCCGGAGCGATCAGATCGGCGGCATTTGCGACTGTCGCCGGAACCGACAACAGCGCCGCGACCAATACCCCGCGAATGACAGTAGAGATACGGCTGGACATCGCGTGCTCCTTTGCGCAATCCGTTGCAGTCTGATTACCGCATGAATTCGGTCCCGTCACCCCGTTTGCTATGGCTATGATGTCACAGAGAAAACAGAAACGGACCGTTACTCGCCGGCAAGCCAGTTGACGGCGTAGGAGCCAGAACCCTTCTTGAATTCCAGCACCGATGAAAGCCACGGCAGGATCGTCCGCAACTCGCTTTCCAGCGTGTAGGGCGGATTGACCACGATCATGCCGGAGCCGTCGAAACGGACATCCGCGCCTGACGAGCGCACCTCCAGCGAAGTGTCCAGAATGCGGGGAATCTTCAGTGCTTTGAGTTCTTCTCGAAACTCGGCGACGCCCTTGCGGTGCTTGACCGGATACCAAAGCAGGAAGGTGCCCGTCGCGAAACGCTTGTGGCCTTCCTTCAGCGCGGTCAGGATGTTGAAGAACTCATGATAGACCTCGAATGGCGGGTCGACCAGCACGATGCCGCGCCGCTCTTTGGGCGGCAGGTGCGACTTGATGCCGAGCCAGCCGTCCAGCTTCGTGACGCGGGCCTGGACGTCTCCCTCGAACTGCGCATGGAGAACATCAAAATCTTCCGGATGCAGTTCGAGCGCGGTGAGCCGGTCCTGCTTGCGGAACAGATGGCGCGCTATCATCGGAGAGCCGGGATATTGCGTGATGCCGCCCTCCGGGTTGCTGGAGCGGACAGCATCGAGATAAGGCGATATCAGCGCGAGCACATCGGCGGGTGCGCGGTCGGCGGCCTCCATGACCTTGCCGATGCCGGTCTTCCATTCACCGGTTTTCTGCGCCTGATCCGAAGACAGATCATAGAGTCCCAGCCCGGCATGGGTGTCGAGCACGCGGAAGGCGGCGTCCTTGTTCTGCATGTATGCGATGATGCGGGCGAGCACGATGTGCTTGAACACATCGGCGAAGTTGCCGGCATGGAAAATATGGCGATAATTCATTTGCCGCTCCTATCGCGCCTTAATCCTTCACGCTAGTCTCCGACGCATGAATATAGCGCCCAAAATCGAGACATTCCGTTCAACCTGTCCGCATGATTGCCCATCCTGTTGCGCCCTTGATGTGGAGCGCGTCAACGGGACGCATATTGGCCGGGTTCGCGGGGCGAAGGATAACAGCTACACCGATGGCGTCATCTGCGCCAAGGTTGCTCGCTATGCGGAGCGCATCCACCACCCGGATCGGCTGCTCAATCCGCTGATCCGAAAGGGTGCCAAGGGTGATGGCAAGTGGCAGCGCGCTTCATGGGAGGCCGCGCTTGATCTAGTGGCCGAACGCTTTCTCGACGCCGAAGCCCGGCATGGCTCGCAAACGGTCTGGCCTTATTTCTTCGCCGGCACGATGGGGCAGGTGCAGCGCGACGGTCTCCATCGCCTGAAACATGCGAAACGCTATTCCAACCAGTTCGACACGATCTGCACCAACATGGCCTGGACCGGCTACGTGATGGGCACCGGTCGTTTGGCAGGCCCGGATCCGCGCGAGATGGCGAAATCCGATTGCGTCGTCATCTGGGGCAACAATCCGGTGTCGACCCAGGTCAATGTGATGACCCACGCCGTAAAGGCGCGCAAGGAGCGCGGCGCGAAGATCGTCGCCATCGACATCTATGCCAATGATACCGTCGCACAGGCCGATATCGGGTTGATCCTCAAGCCCGGAACCGATGCGGCGCTCGCCTGCGCGGTTATGCATGTTGCCTTCCGGGACGGCTACGCCGATCGCGATTTCATGAGTAAATTCAGCGACAAGCCGTCAGAACTTGAATCGCATTTGGCGACGCGCACGCCCGAATGGGCCGCTTCGATCACCGGGCTGACGGTCGAAGAGATCGAGGCCTTCGCCAAGTTGATCGGCACGACGAAACGGACATTTTTTCGCCTCGGCTACGGCTTCACCCGCAACCGCAACGGCGCGGTCTCGATGCATGCCGCGGCCTGCGTGCCGACAGTGCTTGGCTCATGGCAATACGAGGGTGGCGGCGCCTTCCACAACAATGGCGACATCTACAAGCTCGACAAGCGTGAATTGACGGGCGCGTCTTATGCCGACCCCGACATCCGCTGGCTAGACCAGTCGAAGATCGGCCGCGTGCTGACTGGCGACGTCGAGGCGCTCGCGGGCGGTCCGCCGGTGACCGCGATGCTGATCCAGAACACCAATCCGGCCAATGTCATGCCCGAACAGGAACTGGTGCGCGCAGGGCTTGCCCGCCTCGACCTGTTCACGGTTGTCCATGAGCAGTTCATGACGGAAACGGCCGAATTCGCGGATGTCGTCCTGCCGGCTACGATGTTCCTCGAGCATGACGACATCTACAAGGGCGGCGGTCATCAGCACATCATGCTGGGCCCGAAGCTGATCGACGGGCCGGGCGAAACGCGCCCGAACCACTTCGTCTTCGAAGAACTGGCCGCGCGCCTTGGCGTTGCCGACAGGCCCGGTTTCGGCAAGACCGAACGCGAACTGATCGACACCATCGTCGCTCCCTTCGGCGAGAACTACGAAAGCCTGAGGGAAAAGGGCTGGGTCGATGTCCAGCCGGATTTCGACGCCGCGCATTATGTCGGCGGTTTCGGATATCCCGACGGCAAGTTCCGCTTCAGTCCGGACTGGCTGGCGGGGCCGTCTCCGAACAAGCCGCCCAAGGCGCTGGGCCCGCAGGGGCCGGCCGAGCGTTTGCCGGCCTTTCCCGATTATCTCGACTTGACCGAGGAGCCGGATGCCGACCATCCATTCCGCCTCGCAACGTCGCCGTCACGCTCGTTCCTGAACTCGACGTTTGCCGAGACGCCCGGATCGGTGAAACGCGAAAAGCGGCCGGAAGTGATGATCCACCCCGACGATGCCGCCGCGCTGGGCCTCGAGGACGGAGCCGCGGTCGCGCTCGCAAATTCACGCGGCGAGGTGCATTTGCATCTGAACGTCTCCGACCGCCCGCGACGCGGCACGCTGATCGCCGAGGGCCTCTGGCCGAACAAGGCACATCTGAACGGTTGCGGCATCAACACGCTGACTGGCGCCGATAGCGTCGCGCCTTATGGCGGCGCGGCGGTACATGACACGAAGGTCCGGGTGAGGGCGCTTTAGCGCGTCATGCCTGCTCAGTCAGCCGAACAGTCGCACCCACGGGAATCGTGCGCGGATCGTTGTTCAGTTTCTCTATCGCGAAACCGGCGGCCGCCTTGTACTTCGCCATGAATTCCGCGCGTTCGTCGGCCGGGATCACGTCGTCGATATTGTCGAACTCGCCGCCGCACCGCTCGTCGACCATGTTGAGGAGGCCGAACGGGCCCGCGCCGCGATTACGAAGGATCACTTCCGAAACCGGGCCGCAGAGTTTTTCGTCATAGGCCGCAAGTGCGTCCGCCGTGACGCCGTGGTCCAGCAGGCAGGTGCCCAGCACACGCGCATCGATGATCGCCTGGCTCGCTCCGTTGGAGCCGGTCGGATACATGGCGTGGGGGGCATCGCCCATCAGCCCAACATTGCCGTCGCGCCATGTGGATACAGGATCGCGGTCGATCATGGGGTTTTGATAGGCGACATCGGCGCCGCGCAGCAGCGCCGGAACATCGAGCCAGTCATAGGTCCAGCCCTCGAAATGCTGGATGAAATCGTCGATCTCGACCGGCTTGAACCAGCCCGAATCCTTCCAGCCTTCGGAATTGTCGACAGTCACTTCGGCGATCCAGTTGATCATGGCAACCCCGGTTTCCGGATCGGGATGCGAGATCGGATAAATCACCATGCGATGCTTGTGGGTACCAAGGCCCACGAAAGACGAACCGCTGCGGATCGGCTTCGCCTGCGTCGTGCCACGCCACATGATCGCGCCGCCCCAGTGGATCGGCGGCTGCTCCGGATGCATCTGCGCGCGGATCGAGGAATGGATGCCGTCCGCGCCGATGAGAAGGGTTCCTGTCTGGCGCGAAGACGATCCGTCGGCGTGTTCGACGATCGCCGTCACGGTGCCATCGACATTGTTTTCGTACCCGGTCACACGGCTGCCCAGACGAAGCGCTTCCTTGCCGGCGCGGGCCGTGAACGTGTTTGCGAGCAGCATGTGGAAGAGGCCGCGATGGACCGCATATTGCGGCCAGTTATAGCCAGCGAGCAGGCCGCGCGTTTCCGAATAGATGTCGTTGCCGTTGAGTCCGACGAGCGCCCATTCCTTCGCGGGCACCCCCACCTTGTCCATCTCGTCCAGTCCAATGCCGAGATCGTAAAGCTCCCTTACGGCATTCGGCTGGATGTTGATGCCGACGCCGAGCGGACGCAATTCGCGCACGGCTTCGAAAACGAGGCATGGAACGCCGATCTGGTTGAGCGTCAGCGCGGTCGCAAGTCCGCCGATACCGCCGCCGGCGATCATCACGAGGGGTTGGGCCATACTCTATTCCTCCACAAGGCCCGGGGTTCTTAGCAAGATTTGGCGCGAGCGCAACGCCGTCAGGCGAGACGATAGACAAAGCTCTGTCTGCGCGGTGCGTTCGGGCCGTCGCCAAACTCCCGCGTCGAATACGCCGCGACGGGCTCGAGCTCGGCTATCGGGAGGTCTTTGCGTCCTATATCGCCGATGAGCACTTCCGCGCCCTGCGCCGCGCACATGCGCAGATAGGCCAACACGCGCTTTGCAACAGCCGGATTGTAGAACGTATCGCCGGCCGCAACGAGGTCGACATCGGGTACGCCCGCTTCGGTCACGTCGTCTGCGATCTCGACGATGACTCCGTTCACTTCCGAATTGAGCGCAATGGCGGCCCGTCCGCCGGGATCGATTTCCGAGCAGATGACTGTCCGTGCGCCAGCCTTTGCCGCCGCGATGCCGACAAGGCCCGATCCCGCTCCCAGGTCGAGCACGCGCTTACCCGCCACGCAGTCGGGATGTGCGCCGAAGTGGCCCGCCAGGGCGATTCCGCCGGGCCAGGCATAGGCCCAGTACGGCGTCCGGTCGCCGGCGATCCGGGTCAGACCGCTGCCCGGATGGGCCGAGAAGAGGCGAATATCGGCGAATCCCGGAACCGGTTCGGGCGCAAGGTTGGCGCGGATGAACTCGCTCGCGTCAGGCGTCACCCGAGGCGACCTTCGCCAGTGCCAGCGGGTAGATCCGGTGTTCTTCGGTCAGGACCCGCGCCGAAAGCGTATCCGCCGTGTCGTCCGGCAAGACAGTCACTTCGGCTTGGCAGATAACCGGACCTTCATCCATCCCTGCGGTAACGTGATGCACCGAACATCCATGCTTTGCGTCCCCCGCCTCAATGGCACGGGCGTGGGTGTCGAGACCTTTGTGTCTTGGCAGCAGGGAAGGGTGGATATTGATGATTCGGCCCTCCCACGGTTCCAGAAATTCGCCGGAAAGCAGCCGCATGAAGCCGGCCAGGCAAACGATCTCGACGTCGAACTTTTCCAGAGCCTGCTGGATCGCTTTTTCATGGGCGCGTTTCGATGCATGCGAGGAGCGTGCGACCGCCCGGGCGGGAATGCCTTCGCTGCGGGCTGTCTCCAGTCCTTTCGCTTCCGGGTTGTCCGAGAGCACCAGCACGATCTCGGCCGGATAATCCGGCGCCTTCGTCGCCCGGATCAGCGCCTCCATGTTGGAGCCGCGTCCTGAGATCAGCACTGCGACGCGCTTGCGGCTCAAAGGTCCAGCTCGCCGCGATAAGTCACGCGCGCGCCGTCGCTGGATGTCATCACGCCGATCCGGGTCACCGTCTCGCCCTCGCGCTCGAGCACTTCGGCGACCGCTTCGCTTTCTTCCGGCGAGACGACGGCGATCATGCCGACGCCGCAATTGAACGTCCGAAGCATCTCGTCGCGCGCCACGCCGCCCTGCGCCGCCAGCCAGGCGAAGACATGCGGCACGTGGATCGCCGAAAGGTCGATCGCCGCGGCCATGCCGTCCGGCAGCACGCGCGGGATATTTTCAGGAAACCCGCCGCCTGTGATATGGGCCAGCGCCTTGATCGCGCCGGTTTCGCGGATCGCCGCCAATACGGATTTTACATAGATGCGGGTCGGGTCCAGCAGGGCTTCGCCCAGCGTGCGCTCCTTGTCGAAAGGCGCCGACGCGCCGTAGGAAAGTCCGGACATCTCGACAATATGGCGCACCAGCGAATAGCCGTTGGAATGTATGCCCGCCGAGGCGAGGCCGAGGATCACGTCGCCCTCTGCGATGTCGGTCTTCGGCAGTAATTGTCCGCGTTCGGCCGCGCCGACGGCGAAGCCCGCGAGGTCGTAATCGCCCGTCGCATACATGCCGGGCATTTCCGCGGTCTCGCCGCCGAGCAGGGCGCAGCCTGCCTGTCGGCAGCCTTCGGCGATGCCAGCTACGATGTCGGAGCCCTGTTTGACGTCCAGCTTTCCAGTCGCGAAATAGTCGAGGAAGAAGACCGGCTCCGCGCCCTGGACGACGAGATCGTTTACGCACATGGCGACTAGATCGATGCCGACCGTATCGTGAATGCCCGCCTCGATGGCCACTTTCAGTTTTGTGCCGACGCCGTCATTGGCCGCGACGAGGATCGGATCGGAGAAGCCGGCCGCCTTCAGGTCGAACAGTCCGCCGAAGCCGCCGATGGTTCCGTCCGCGCCGGAACGACGGGTGGATTTCACCATCGGCTTGATCGCCTCGACCAGCGCATTGCCGGCGTCGATATCGACGCCCGCATCGGCATAGGAGAGGCCGTTCTTTCCGTCCCGCGAAGTTTCCGACATGGCGTGCCTGCCCTGCAATGTCCCTGATTGGCCGCTCTATTGCACGGCGCCGACGCCGTTTCCAGTGCCGGGCGCGGCCCTGCCACAGCAATTTGCGCCGGGGCGCGAGAAAGGCTTTTGCGCAGGCACGGGCGCATATCTATATGTCAGGGAAAACGACGGGAAATGAATGACCTCGCGATTCTGGACAATCCCCAACGCGATCTCGCTTGCGCGGGTGGCGATGATTCCGTTCATCGTCCAGGCGATCCTGCGGGATGCGTGGATGACGGGCTTCGTCCTGTTCCTGATCGCCGGCCTGTCGGATGGCCTCGACGGCTTCATCGCCCGTTACTTCCGGCAGCGCTCGCGTTTTGGAACCTATATCGACCCTCTGGCCGACAAGGCGCTGACCATCGCCGTCTTCGGGGCCTTCGCCGCCGACGGCATCGTGCCGGTCTGGCTCCTCGTGCTGATCCTCGCGCGTGACATCGCCATCGTCGCCGGTGCGATGCTCATGGCGACGCGCGGCGCGGCGTCCGCCATTCGGCCCTTGCCTATCTCGAAGGTCAACACGGCCATCCTGATCGTCTTCGCCGGCTGGCTGCTCGCCGCAAATGCCTTTGAGTGGTCGCTTCCAAATGTGAATTATGCTCTGATCGCACTTGTCGTTTTCCTGACCGCGGTATCGGCGGCGGCCTATGTCCGCCTGCTGGTCGGCGGTCTCAGCGGCAACGCGGCAAAGCAAGTCGGACAACCGGACGAGACCTGATGAGCAAGCATATCTCCACCGCTTATCTCAAACGCCAGGCCCTGTTCTGGCTGGGCGCAGCGCTGATATTCATCCTGTTCGTCTATGTCTTCCGGTCCGTATTGCTGCCTTTCGTTGCAGGCCTCGCGCTGGCGTATTTCATGGACCCGGTCGCCGATTTCTTCGAGCGCCGTGGCCTTTCGCGCATGGCTTCGACTATCGTGATCCTGCTCTTGTTCGTCATCGCCCTGGTCATCGCACTTGCTGTCATCGTGCCGATCCTGATTACCCAGGCCAATGATTTTTTCTCGAATTTCCCGCAATATGTCTCGCAACTCCAGGGCTTGTTTTCCCGGCTCAGCCTCGAGACCGGGTGGCTTGCGAATTACATCGGAATCAATGCGGAAGACCTTCAGGGAGGGTTCAACGAGCTGTTGAAGCAGGGAGCCGGCTTCCTGACGACCCTGTTCCAGGGGCTTTGGTCCTCGGGCAAGGCGGTCATCGATGTCGCCGGCCTTTTGATCGTGACGCCGGTCGTTGCCTTCTACATGCTGCTCGACTGGGACCGGATGGTCGCAAAGATCGACGCCTGGGTGCCGCGCGATCATGTCGAAAGCATGCGCCGGCTTGGCCGCGACATCAACAAGACCATTGCGGGCTTCGTCCGGGGGCAGGGCACCGTCTGCCTCATCCTCGGCACCTTCTACGCCATCGGCCTGACGGTCACCGGCCTCAATTTCGGATTGTTGATCGGCCTGTTCGCCGGCCTTATCAGCTTCATTCCGTATGTCGGCTCGCTGGTCGGGCTGGTGCTGTCGGTGGGTGTCGCCGTCGTCCAGTTCTGGCCGGACTGGATTTCGGTGGTGATGGTGGCCGCCGTCTTCTTTATCGGGCAGGCCATCGAAGGCAACATCCTGCAGCCCAAGCTGGTCGGCGACAGCGTCGGTCTGCATCCGGTCTGGCTGATGTTCGCGCTCTTCGCCTTCGGCGCATTGTTCGGTTTTACCGGCCTGTTGATCGCGGTTCCCGCCGCGTCGGCCATCGGCGTCCTCGTCCGCTTCGCGCTGGAGAAATATCTGGATTCCGATCTCTATGTCGGGCAATCCGAAGTTCGTGCCAAACAGACGGCGAATGATGAATGATCCGGCCCGATCGCCGGACCGCGATACAATGACGACCACCGATTCCCAGTTGCTTCTCGATATCGGCCTGTCGGGCTCAATGTCGCGAGACGATCTGATCGTCACCCGCGCAAATCGCGCGGCGGTGATGCTGGTGGAGCGCTGGCCGGAATGGCCGGGTCCTTTCGTCATCGTGGCCGGCCCGCCGGGCTCCGGAAAGACGCATCTGGCGACGATATGGCGCGAGGAGGCGGGCGCGCGCGCTTGCGATCCGGCCCAGCTGACGGCGGCTGATCTCGATGCCGCGCAGGCTGGGCAACCGATCCTCATCGATGGCGTGGAGCCCGGCGCCTTCGACGAGACGACGCTGTTTCACATCATGAACGCGGTACGGACGGGGGGCGGCGGCCTGCTGATGACCTCGGCCCACTGGCCTGGCGCCTGGCAGGTGCGTACGCCGGATCTGCGCTCTCGCATCCAGGCTGCGACCACAGTCGAAATCGACGAGCCGGATGACGAACTCCTCATCGGCGTCATGACGAAACTGTTTGCCGACCGGCAGATCGCGGTCGATGCGTCCGTCATCCGCTATATCGCAAGCCGCATCGAACGGTCGCTGGCCAGCGCCCGGATGATCGTCGAGCGCCTGGACAAGGCTTCTCTGGCGCGCAAGGCGAAGATCACCCGCGCATTTGCCGCCGCATTCGTGCGCGAGTATGACGATAATCAGGGCGAGTTTGGCTTCTAGGGTGCCTTGATGGTCGCGATCATGTCATGGTTGCATGACATTGCGCGCAAAGGCGCTTCGGGAATCGAACGACCCAAGCCCGGATGCAATCGGACCGGAAAAACGCGAAATGACGGATATTCTCCACACGACGACCGAAGAACCGCATGGCGCTGACGCCGATGCAGCCGCGCCCATCGCGACGCGGGACAGCGTCTCGCGTTTCGTCAATCGGGAGTTTTCCTGGCTTCAGTTCAATTGGCGGGTTCTCGATGAGGCCCGCAATTCCAAACATCCGCTGCTCGAAAGGCTGCGCTTCCTGTCGATCTCGGCAGACAATCTCGACGAATTCTTCATGGTGCGCGTCGCCGGCCTTGCCGGCCAGGTGCGCGAGGGCATCGCCGAACGGTCTTCCGACGGCCTGACCCCGCAGGAACAGCTTGACGCGATTTTCGAGGAATCCGGCAAGCTGCAGACCGAACAGCAGATCGTCCTTGCCGAACTTCAGGAGGAACTGGAAGGTCAGGGCATCGAGATCGTCCGCAGCGAGCAACTCGAAAGGCAGGATCTCGAATGGCTCGAGGAGCATTTCCTCGCCACGATTTTTCCGGTTCTGACGCCGCTCTCCATCGACCCGGCGCACCCGTTTCCCTTCATCCCCAATCTCGGGTTCTCGATCGCGCTGGAACTCGTTCACCGCCACCGTCGCGCGGAGATGAACGCGCTTCTGCGCTTCCCGGTTTCTTTGGACCGGTTCGTCCCCATTCCGACCGAGGGCGCGGGCTATCGCTTCATCAGCCTTGAAGATGTCATAGGCCTCCACATCGCCAAGCTCTATCCCGGCTATGAGGTGAAGGGGAAGGGCACGTTCCGCGTCATCCGCGACAGCGACATCGAGGTCGAGGAGGAGGCCGAGGATCTTGTCCGCCTGTTCGAGACCGCGCTGAAGCGCCGCCGTCGAGGCCAGGTGGTTCGTATCGAATTCGACCATGAAATGCCGCAGGGCCTGCGTGAGTTCGTGGCGCATGAACTCGAGGTTCCCGAGACGCGCGTTAGCGTGCAGCCGGGCATTCTTGCCCTCAACACGGTCTCGGAAATCGTCTCGATTGACCGCGACGACCTCAAATTCGAACCCTATTCGGCCCGGTTCCCCGAACGTATCCGCGAGCACAGCGGCGATTGCTTCGCGGCAATCCGCGAGAAGGACATCATCGTCCACCACCCCTACGAATCCTTCGACGTGGTGGTGCAGTTCCTTCGCCAGGCGGCGATGGATCCAAACGTGCTTGCCGTCAAGCAGACGCTATACCGCACCTCGGAGGACAGCCCGATCATCCGCGCCCTGATCGACGCCGCCGAGGCCGGCAAGTCGGTCACCGCGCTGATCGAGCTGAAGGCGCGCTTCGACGAGGAGGCCAATATCCGCTGGGCGAGAGACCTCGAACGCGCTGGCGTGCAGGTCGTCTACGGCTTCTTCGAGATGAAGACGCACGCGAAAATGTCACTTGTGGTCCGCCGTGAGGATCGCCGCCTGCGCAACTATGTGCATCTGGGCACCGGAAATTATCACCCGGTCACGGCGAAGATTTACACCGACCTCTCCTTTTTCACCTGCAATCCGGTGATCGCCCACGACGTGGCGCAGGTCTTCAATTTCATCACCGGATATGCCGATCCCGGTTCCGACATGAAGCTGGCCGTGTCGCCTCGTTTCATGCGCAATCGCATCCTGCATCACATCGCGCAGGAGATCGAGCATGCTAAGGCGGGACGTCCTGCCGAGATCTGGTTCAAGATGAACGCGCTGGTCGACGCCGATATTATCGACGCGCTCTACGACGCCAGCGCGGCAGGCGTTCAGGTCGATATGATCGTGCGTGGCATCTGTTGCCTGCGCCCGCAGGTTCCGGGCCTGTCGGAAAATATCCGCGTCAAATCGATTATTGGCCGTTTTCTCGAGCACAGCCGCATCTATTGTTTCGGCAACGGTCATGGGCTGCCATCCGACGAAGCGATCATCTATATCGGCTCGGCAGACCTTATGCCGCGCAATCTCGATCGGCGCGTCGAGACGTTGGTGGCCCTGCAAAATCCGACTGTGCACGAACAGGTGCTCGGCCAGATCATGCTGGCCAATCTCCTGGACAACCAGCAGAGTTTCGAGCTTCTGCCGGACGGGCGGTCGCGCCGCATGATGGCCGGCAAGGACGAGCAGTCTTTCGACGCGCAGAAATATTTCATGACCAATCCGAGCCTGTCCGGCCGTGGAAAGTCGTTGAAATCCTCTGCGCCCCGTTTGATTGCGCATAAAATACGGGCAGAAAACAAGCAGGCTTAGGGCCAATTCCGGTCTTTTGGTCCGAGCATTCCGCCCCTGCAATTCGGTGTTGGAACTGACAATTGATTGAAACCGAAGATGCCCAGGGACGCCTGAGAAACAGGCAACCGGTAGCCGTTATCGACATCGGATCGAACTCCGTGCGTCTCGTCATCTACGAAGGCCTGGTTCGCGCGCCCTCCATGCTGTTCAACGAGAAGGTGCAGTGCGGGCTGGGCCGTGGCATCGCCGAGACCGGCGACATGGACCCGGACGCGGTGAAGAATGCTCTTGCGGCGCTGCAGCGGTTTCGCGGGCTCGCTGACCAGGCGGGTGTCGAGCGGCTGGCTGTTCTGGCCACGGCGGCGGCGCGAGAGGCCGGAAATGGCCCGGCCTTCATCGAGGAAGCCGAACGCATACTGCGCCAGGAGGTCACCGTGCTGAGCGGGCGCGAGGAGGCGCTTTATTCGGCCTACGGTATTCAGTCTGCCTTCCGCGACATCGATGGCGTGACAGGAGACCTCGGCGGCGGCAGCCTTGAACTGGTCGAGATGAAGGATCAGGCGATAGGCGACGGCCGCACGTTGCCGATCGGCGTCATTCGGCTTTCCGAGCGCGCAGAGGGCGATTACGAGAAAGCTGTTCTGATCGCCCGGGAGGAACTGAAATCCGTGCCGTTCCTGAAGCAGGGGCAGGGCCGGAACTTCTATGCAGTCGGCGGCACATGGCGAAATCTCGCCAAGCTGCATATTTCGGCCAAGTCCTATCCCCTGCACGTCACCCATCACTACGAAATGGACGCCCCGGCCTCGCTTCCCTTCCTGAAGAAGGTCGGCCGCAACAATGTCGAGAAGCTTAAAGGTATCGAGGACGTCTCGCGCTCGCGGCGTGCGCTTTTGCCTTATGGTGCGATTGTCCTGGCGGAGCTGATCCGCGCCATGAAGCCCGCCAGGGTGATCTTTTCGTCGGCCGGCGTACGCGAAGGTTATCTCTACAGCTTGCTCGGTGAGGAGGACCGGCAGCTCGATGCTCTCATGGAGGCGTCGGAGGAGCTCTCGATCCTTCGCTCGCGCTCACCGCAGCATGCGCGTGAGCTGGCGGACTGGACGGGAAAAGCGTTCAAGGCCTTCGGTATTGACGAGACCGAGGATGAGCGCCGCTATCGCGAGGCAGCTTGCCGGTTGGCGGATATTTCCTGGCGCGCCCATCCCGATTATCGCGGAGACCAGGCGATGAACGTCATTGCCTACGGCTCGTTCACCCCGATCGACCATCCGGGCCGGGCCTATATCGCGCTGGCTAACTATTTCCGCCATGACGGGTTGAAGAATTCGACGCTCGCGCCGGAAATCCGCAAGATAACCAGCGACCGGATTTGGGATCGCAGCCGCTATCTAGGCGCCTTTTTCCGAGTCGCCTATCTTTTCACCGCGGCCATGCCCGGCGTGATCGGCGATGTCACCTGGCGGGCCCGGGACGACGGTTCGATGGAACTGGTCCTGCCGCCGCGCCTGGCGGATCTGTACGGCTCGCGACCGCTCGGCCGCGTCAACCAGCTCGCCAAGACGGTCGGGCGCGAGATATCTCTCGTGGTCACCGCATAGCCTCGCAGGCTCGCGCTGATAATGCTCCCGCTGGCTAGAAGCTCGTGTCAGCCATTCGCGCGCCAAAGAAGCTTGGGGACGTTGTCGCAGTCGTCGATATCGAGCGCGTCGTTTATCCCGAACTGACGTCGATCACGTCGAGCTTGCGTTCGTTGAAACGAATGGCCAGTTCGCCACGGGTCGCGCGAAGCGCCTTGTCGCCGAAGACCTCGCGACGCCAACCCTTCAACGCTCCGACATCGGCATCTTCGCCATGGATGGCGATCTTTTCGAGATCGTCGGTCGTCGCGATGATCTTTTGGGCCACGCCGTGTTCCTCCGCTGCGAGCTTGAGGAGCACGCGCAGGAGATCGACAGCCGCGCTCGTTCCCTCTGGTGAGGCCGGCGGGCGAGGGATCGCCGGCAGATCGGCCTTGTCCATCTCGAGCGCATCCGTCACAGCCTTGAGGAGCGGCGCGGCCATTGCCGAGCGCTCGATGCCCTTGTTGAGCGAACGCAGCCGACCGAGCGCTTCGGGCGATTGCGGCTGCTGCTGGGCGATTTCGTAGATCGCGTCGTCTTTGAGAACGCGGCGGCGCGGCTGGTTCCGGTTGCGTGCCTCGGTTTCGCGCCAGGCGGCAACGTTCTTGAGGATCTGCAGTTCGATAGGCTTGCGAACGCGGAGCTTCAGCCGCTGCCAGGCGTCCTCTGGCAGGATGTCGTAGGTGCCGTGCGACGTCAGCACCCCCATTTCTTCCGCAACCCAGTGTTCGCGGTTTTCGCTTTTCAGTCTTTCCGAAAGGTCCGTATAGACGTCGCGCAGATGCGTTACGTCGGCCAGCGCATAGGAAAGCTGCTTTTCGCTGAGCGGCCGCTGCCGCCAGTCGGTGAAGCGCGACGACTTGTCGATATGCGCGCCTGAAATGCGCTTCACGAGCTGGTCGTATGCGATCGCGTCGCCGAAGCCGCAGACCATGGCCGCGACCTGCGTATCGAAGATCGGCTCGGGCACGGTGCCCGTCAGGTTGAAGAAGATCTCTATATCCTGGCGCGCCGCGTGGAAGACCTTCAACACGGCCTTGTTCGCCAGCAGCTCGAACAGCGGCGTCAGGTCGATCCTCTTGGCGAGGGGGTCGATTAGCAGCGCCTCGTCGGCGCTTGCGACCTGGACGAGGCAGAGCTCCGGCCAGAAGGTCGTTTCACGGATGAATTCCGTATCGATCGTTATGAAAGGATGATGCGCGAGCCGCGCGCAGGCAGCGGAAAGTTCTTCCGTTGAATCAATAGGCTTCATGGCAAAGCTCTTTAGCCGTGTCGCCGTGGTTTGTCGATTGCCGCGCGACGCCTTGCGCTTGCCTTGACAAATCGCTTTGCCCATGCGCTTTTCCGCGCGATTTCCCGCACCACAGAAAATGCGGCGCGCCGACCGCGCCCGTGCACACAAAGGCGAATATTCATGCACCGTTATCGCAGCCACACATGCGGAGCCCTCCGCAAAACGGACGCCGGGTCGACCGTGCGCCTGTCGGGATGGGTTCATCGCGTGCGCGACCATGGCGGAGTTCTCTTTATCGACCTTCGCGACCACTATGGCGTCACCCAGGTTGTCGCCGATCCCGATTCTGCCTGTTTCTCGACGGCCGAGAAGGTTCGCGGCGAATGGGTCATCCGCATCGACGGCGAGGTCAAGCCTCGCACCGACGAGACCGTCAATTCGAACCTGCCCACAGGTGAGATCGAGATCTTCGCGCGCGAGATGGAAATCCTGTCCGAGGCGAGCGAATTGCCGCTGCCGGTCTTCGGCGAGCCGGACTATCCCGAAGATATCCGCCTGAAATACCGCTTCCTCGACCTGCGCCGCGAGACGCTGCACAAGAACATCGTCACCCGTACTAAGGTGATTTCCTCCATGCGCAACCGCATGGTGCAGTCGGGCTTTACCGAGTTCCAGACACCGATCCTGACCGCGTCCTCGCCGGAAGGCGCCCGCGACTTCCTGGTGCCGTCGCGCATCCACCCGGGCGAGTTCTACGCCCTGCCGCAGGCCCCGCAGCAATACAAGCAGCTGCTGATGGTCTCCGGCTTCGACCGCTATTTCCAGATCGCCCCCTGTTTCCGCGACGAGGATCCGCGCGCCGACCGCCTGCCGGGCGAGTTCTATCAGCTCGACCTCGAAATGAGCTTCGTCGAGCAGGACGACGTGTTCGACGCGATGGAACCCGTCATGCGCGGCATTTTCGAGGAATTCGCCAACGGCAAGCCTGTGACTGCCGAATTTCCGCGCATTCCCTATGACGAGGCGATCCTGAAATACGGCTCCGACAAGCCGGACCTCCGCAACCCGATCGTTATGGAAGACGTGTCGGAGCATTTCCGCGGCTCCGGCTTCAAGGTCTTCGCCAACATCCTCGCCAACGACCCGCGCGGCGCCGTCTGGGCGATTCCTGCGCCGACCGGCGGTTCCAGGGCATTCTGCGACCGCATGAACTCCTGGGCGCAAGGCCAGGGCCAGCCGGGCCTCGGCTACATCTTCTGGCGCGAGGAAAACGGCAAGGTCGAGGGTGCCGGCCCGATCGCCAAGAACATCGGCGAGGAGCGGACCGAGGCGATCCGCCTGCAACTCGGCCTGAAGCCGGGAGACGCCTGCTTCTTCGCCGCCGGCGACCCGAAGAAATTCGCCGGTTTTGCCGGCGATGCCCGTACGCGCGCCGGTGAGGAACTCGACCTCGTCGACCGTGACCAGTTCAAACTCGCCTGGATCGTCGACTTCCCGTTTTATGAGTGGGACGAGGACGAGAAGAAGGTCGATTTCGGCCATAACCCATTCACCATGCCGCGCGGCGGCCTCGGCGCGCTCGAAAACGAGGATCCGCTCAACATCAAGGCGTGGCAGTACGATCTGGTCTGCAACGGCTTCGAGATCGCTTCGGGCGGCATCCGCAACCATCTGCCCGAGGTGATGGTCAAGGCGTTCGGCATTGTCGGGCTCGACGCTAAGACGGTCGAGGAGCGCTTCGGCGGCCTGTTCCGCGCCTTCCATTACGGCGCGCCGCCGCATGGCGGCATGGCGGCCGGCGTGGACCGTATCGTCATGTTGCTGGTCGGCGCGAAGAACCTGCGCGAGGTGACGCTGTTCCCGATGAACCAGCAGGCCGAAGACTTGCTGATGGGCGCTCCGGCTCCTGCATCTCCGGCGCAGTTGCGCGAACTCTATCTCCGCTCGACCCCGCCGACCAAGGAATGAGCTGAAAAGGGAAGGCGGCTGCGACATGACCATCCGCCTTCTCGCCACCGGTTTCACGCCCTTTCCGGGCGCGCAGCAGAATCCGACCGAACATCTGATTCGCCATTTCGAGACCAATCCGCCGCTTGGCGGGCTCGATGTGGAGTGCCGTTTCGCCGTGCTGCCGGTGGATTATCAGCAAGCCGTTCCGGTGCTGGAGGCGTCTGCCTCAGGTTTCAAGCCACATGTCGCCGTGCATTTCGGTTTGGCGAAGACGGCTTCTGGCTTTCGCCTGGAGCGGTTGGCGCGAAACGGGATCGCCTCCAGCGTGCCGGACAATGCGGGCGCCGTCCCTGAAGCCTCGCCAATACGGCGCGGTGCGGCCGATATCCCGTCATCCCTGCCGCTTGCGCGCATCGCCGAAGCGCTGGAAGAACGGGGCCACACCGTGGAATGGTCGGACGATGCGGGCGGCTATCTTTGCAATTATGTCTTCTTCCACTCGGCTGCCGGCCTGTGCCGGGGCCTTCCCGCGCCCATGAGCGGCTTTGTCCATGTCGGCCCGGCAGACACGGCCCGGGACTTCAAAAAACTGGTGGAAGGCGCGGAAATGATTCTGGAAATCTGCGTTTCGGAAGCGCGGGACATGTGAACCCGGCGGCTGGCCGCCGGGCTCGGTCCGTATGCGGACTATTCGTTTGCTGTGACCTTGATGTTTAACACGCCGATGATCGACTGCGGCGCGGCCATCGCGGCTCCGACGACTTGGGCAACAGGCACGGGAGCGGCCGGCAGCGCGGCGATCTTTAGCGAGCCGGGGTTGTCGAGATACGCGCTGACCGCCGCCGTTACCGAGGCGGCGAACTCGGGATTCTGCAATTGTGCCAGCGCGAAGGGCAGGGTGCCCTTGGCCATTGCGACAACACCCTCGCGGGTCGAGCCCTGCTGCTTGGCGACGAAGTCGAGGACCTTGCCGGTTGCTGAATCGTCGACCAGTTCGATCGAGATATTCCCGATCTGCAGCTGCTGCATCAGGCCCATCATCGCAAGCCCCTTGGCCTGGTCGCTCTGATCCTGCATCTGCTTGTTCATTTCCTGCAGAGCCGCGATCAGTTCGGGCGTGTAGCCGCCGACGGCGAGATCGATGTTCAATGTCGCGGCGTCATCGAGGATGATGGCCTGGCTCATCGAAGCGTCGCCGCTGCCCGCGTCCCACCGGCCTGTCGCGTTCACGCGTCCGGTCAGCGTCTCGTAGCCGAGTGCGCTCATCGTCGCCTTCGCCTTCGGATCGTCGATCTGCGAGAAGTCGATGGTGAAGTCATTCACCTTGACGTCGTAGTCCATGGTCCCGCCGACCTCGTAGGGGCTCATGGCGACAGTCGCGCCTTCGAGCTTGAAGGCCGGGGTGCCGCCCTTGCCGACCGTGACGCCGCCGATCTCGATATTCCGGTAGACGCCGCCTTTTGCAGTCGGATCGGTCTCGTCCGGGCCGGCAATATAGTAACCCTCGACCGCAGCCCCTTCGAACGAGATGGTGTAGCCATCGTTCTCATTGCTGAAAGCCGGCACCGCTGCACGGCCGACCACGAAAGCGCCATTGCCGGCTTCCTCGACATCCTCGAGCAGAATCTGGTCGATTGTGAACTTGTTCGCGGCGGTTGCCGGTGTAATCGTCACCCCGGACAGCATGACGTCGTTCCCACGCATCTCCGAGGATTCTGCGGAAAATTCCAGGCCTTGCAGGGACAACTGGCGCTTCAGGCCGTCGATAACGGCATCCGCGCTGACTTCGGCACTCGCGCCTGCGGTAAGGGAAAACAGCAGCGCGCTTGCGGCCGCGGTTGAGGTCAATAGACGTTGAGCGATCATTAAATTCCTCTTTGAAATGCGAAAACGCGTTCATGTACGCTGTAATCGGCGGCTATTGTGTGACAGATAGCACACCCGGCCGACAGCGGCCCTTCCACAAAATCTGCCGAAAACCGGAGCGTTGACATGAGCTTTCCCGAGATTGTGCCGTCCCGCAAGCTTTCCGCCACCGTCAAGGGGTTGTTCTCGGCTCTGGGTAAAGAATTCGTGACCGGGCCGGTGGAAGAACTGACGCTGACCTATGAAGGCATTCCCGGCGACGTGCATGCCGGGATCACGCGCAAGTCGGGCGGTCGCGAGCCATGGTATCCGCGCGGCACCGAGATGCGCAACGAACGTCAGCTAACGCTGCTCAGCCGCGCTGAACTGGCCGAAGCCGCCGCCAATATGGGCGTCGACAGGATCGAGCCGGAATGGATCGGCGGCAATATTGTGCTGGATGGTATCCCGATGCTTTCGATGCTGCCTGCGGCGACCCTTCTCTTTTTCGAGGGGGGTGTGACGCTCAAGGTCGACTTCCAGAATGGGCCGTGCAGGATTGCCGGTGCGTCGATTGCCCGTCATCTCGGCAGGGAAGGGGATGTCGGACTGGCGCTGTCCTTTGTGCCCGCCGCCAAGCGCCGCCGCGGACTGCTCGCCTGGGTCGAAAAGCCCGGCACGATCAGGTCCGGCGAGAGCGTCCGCGTCCAGCTCCCCGAACAGTGGATCTATCCGGCCGGTTAGCGTCCCTGTCGTCTCTCTCCACGGGATCGGGCAGGCTGGCATCCGTCTCCGCCCCGTCCAGCAAGCGGGTCGCCTGCCACCGCTCCAGCACCGCATTGATGTCGTCCATGACGAAATGGCGTGCCGCGTCGCGGTCGTAACCGTCATCCATCAACTCGTCGTAATCCGTATGGACGTGGCGGATATGGGCGACCAGCGAAAGCCAGACGGAGACAGGCGCGGACAGGGATCTCATATGCGGCTGCGCGGCGAGCCGTTTCACGTCCTCCGCTTCGTTGAACGGAATCATCGGGGTCAGGTTTCGCAGCGCCTTGGTGATTTCCGTCTGCCGTTTTGTTGCCATCGCTTTTCGTTTCCCGGTCACTTGCATTGCGTGGGAAAATGACATAAACATATCTTTATATCTTTTTCGGAGTAGGCATGACCGCACCCGCTTTCCATCTCGATACGATTGTCGATGTCCTCAAGACAATAGCCGAGCCGACGCGCTTGCGTATTCTCAAGCTGCTCTCCGAGACCGATCTGACCGTCTCGGAACTGACAGGCGTTCTCGGCCAGTCGCAGCCGCGCGTTTCCCGTCATCTGAAGCTGATGCTCGACGCGCGCCTCATCAAGCGCCAGCAGGAGGGATCCTGGGCGTTGTTCAGGCTCAGCCGCGACGCCGCAAGCGATGTCCTTGTCCAGGAACTGCTCGGCCGCATAGACGAGAGCGACGAGACCATCCGCCGCGATGGCGAGCGGCTGGAGGAGGTCAAGCAGAAACGGCGCGAAAAGGCGTCCAGCTACTTCTCCCGAAACGCGGCAAGCTGGGACGAGATTCGTTCGCATCATGTGGCCGACAAACTGGTCGAGGAGGCGCTCATCGCGCTTATCGGCGACAAGCCGGTGCGCTACATGCTCGATCTCGGCACCGGCACCGGCCGCATACTCGAGCTCTTTTCCGGCCTCTACCAATACGGCATCGGCGTCGACTCCAACCGCGAGATGCTCAACGTGGCGCGCGCCAATCTCGATGCGGCCGGCGTGCGCAATGCAGAAGTGCGCCTCGGCGACGTCTACAACCTGCCGATTGTTCGCAACGGTTTCGACCTGGTGACCGTCCACCAGGTCTTGCATTACCTCGATGACCCGGCCGCGGCGATCCGCCAGGCGGCCCGCGCGCTGCGCCCGGGCGGACGGCTGGTCATCGTCGATTTCGCTCCGCACCATCTCGACTATCTCCGCGACGAGCATGCGCATCAGCGCCTTGGCTTCGCCGATACGGACATGGAGGGCTGGTTCCGGGAAGCCGAACTTGAACCGGGTTCTTCGCGGGCGCTCGCCGCCGGCAAGAGCGCGGCCGATCAGCTCACGGTCAAGATCTGGGTCGCACAGGACCCGCGTATCGAGATCGCCGACGAGGAAGAAACAACTCAATCCCCCCTGGAGTATGTGGCATGAGACATTCCGTGAAACGGATCGCAGGCGCCCCCGGAACCGGTAAGGATATCCGCGTTTCGTTTGAATTCTTCCCGCCGAAGAATCCGCAGATGGAAGCGACGCTGACCGATGCGATCAACCGGTTGAGCCCGCTTTCGCCGGAGTTCGTCTCGGTCACCTACGGTGCGGGCGGTTCGACGAAGGACACCAGTCGCAGCACACTGCAGACAGTGCTCGCGACCGGTAACACCCCGGCCGCGGCCCATATCACCTGTGTTGGCGCGACCCGCGAGGAGGTCGACTCGGTCGTGCGCGATTTTGCGTCGCTGGGCATCCGCCGCTTTGTGGCGCTTCGCGGTGATCCGTCCGGCGGTGTCGGGACGCGTTACCAGCCGCATCCCGACGGATATCAGAATGCCGCTCATCTGGTGGCAGGTCTGAAAGCCTTCGGCGATTTCGATATCTCGGTCGCCGCTTATCCTGAGCGCCATCCCGAGAGCCCCGATCTCGCAACCGACCTCGACATGCTCAAGCGCAAGGTCGACAATGGCGCCACGCGCGCCATCACCCAGTTCTTTTTCGACAATGACGCCTATGAGCGTTACGTCGAACGGGTGCGCCGCGCCGGCATCTATGTACCGATCGTTCCGGGCATCGTGCCGATCCACAACTTCTCCGCGGTGCGCAATTTCGCCTCGAAATGCGGCGCTAGCATCCCCGCCTGGCTGGCGGACCGTTTCGATGGGCTCGACCGTGACCCGCATACGCACTCGCTGGTCGCCGCCGCTGTCGCCGCCGAACAGGTCTTCGATCTCGTCGATCGAGGCGTCGACGATTTCCATTTCTACACGATGAACCGTCCGGATCTGGTTTTCGCGATCTGCCGACTGATCGGTATTCGCGAGACGGGCGAGGCGGCCCGGCGGGAGCTGCACGCAGCCTGACTTGTCAGGCCGCAGAACCAACTAAAGTGTTGAAAAACAAGAGCCCGGGCCGCCGACAGCGGCCCGGGCTTTTGTCTGATTGTTTTCAGGGGGCGGTCTTCACACCGCATCGAGCCCTGTCAGGGCAGGACTCCGAAAACAAGGGCGCCTAAGAATAAGAACGCGGCACAAATCATCATGAAGTTGAGTGAACGTGTCAGTCCCATAGCAAGCCTCCTTGCTTTACAGTCATGAATCTAAGCGCATCCGACGAAGGTACAAGAGAATTTCATGCTGCATTGCGAAAGGCTTTGACTCGTTTTGCGAGAAACACCGCTCAAGCCTGCGTTAGGTTTGGGCTTTTTGCAGCGCGCAATGATCGAAAAAAACTTTCGCAAATCGGCCCTGCAGATGTGCATAAACCGGTCAGGGCCTCGGTCCGGCGGCGATCTCGCCCTCCAGCCAGCGCGCCGCTTGCAATGTCTGCTTGTCGCGTCCGAACCGTCCGATGAGCTGGATGCCGAGCGGCATCCCGGCGGAGTCGGCAAGTCCCGGCACGTTCACGCAAGGGTTTCCGGTGAGCGTCCAGACCTTGTTGAAAAGCGCCGATCCTGTTGTTCCCAGGCTCCGCAATGGCCCGGCGCCAGGCGCAGACGGCGCCAGCAGGATGTCGACCTCATCGAAAAGGCCCGTCGCCGTCTTGCGCGCATGACGCGCCGCGCGCCTCGCTTCGTCATAGGCGTTCGGTGGAATGGACCGGCCTTCCTCCAGTGTTTCGCGCAAAACGCCGCTCAGTTCGTCGCTATGAAATGCGAGTTCATGCGCAAGTGAAATCGCCGCCTCGTAGCCCTGGACGACCGCATGCACGTCCCGGCCGCGCCGGATTTGCTCCGGTTCGCAAACCTCGACGACCGTTGCGCCCGCGCGTTCGGCGATGGCCGCGGCCCGCGTGACGGCGTCACGCATCTCCGCCGAGGCTTCGTTGTCGATCTCGCTGCGATAGAGCCCGATTCGGGGAGGCGAGGTGACAGGATCGGCGCCAAGGTCGCGCCCGCCCAGCAGCGCCGCGAAAAGCGCCACATCCGCGACGTTCGCGGCGAAAAAGCCTGCCGTGTCCAGCGTCCAGGCGAATGTTTTCATGCCGCCGGTCGGAAACAGCCGGAAACTCGGCTTGTATCCAGCGACCCCGCAGAAGGCGGCGGGGCGAATCACCGAACCACCGGTCTGGGTGCCGATGGCGGCCGGGATCATTCCTGCGGCGACGGCCGCGGCCGAACCCGATGATGATCCGCCGGGCGTGTGTGCCGGATCATGCGGATTGACGGTTTTCGCCGGGTCGAGGAACGCGAGCTCGGTCGTCACCGTCTTGCCGATCACATAAGCGCCGCGCGCCCGCGCCATGGCGACGATCGGAGCATCGGCGCGCGGCCGGAAGCCGTCATAGATCGGCGATCCGTAGCGCGTCGGCATGTCGTGTGTGTCGAATATATCCTTCACGCCAACGGCGATACCGGCGAGGGGCCCCTCGCTCGCGGTCCCAGTGCCCTCGGGCGCCAGTGCCTCGAAGGCATGTATCTCGTTGTCACGCTCGCCGATCGCGGCGCGGCTGCGCGCGATGGCTCCAGCGGGCGTATCGCGCCCGGCGGCGATATCGGCTATGATTTTCGAAACAGACTGCAACGCTTCCCCCCTTTGCGCCGTTTTGCGAACTCTGCTCTAACCACAAGTCATGGCCTGGCGGAAGAATCGCGGAAAGTCTTCATGGAACGATTTGCCACAGCGCGCGACGCAGCCCTGAAACTCCGGCCGGACGTGCCGGTTTATTGTTTTCGTCCGCATGTGCTGCGCGAGGACGCGAAGAACTTCAAGGCGTTGTTTCCGGGCACGACGGCCTATGCGGTCAAGACCAATGGCGAGCCGATGGTCATTCGCACGCTAGTAGAGGCCGGCATCGATGTCTTCGACGTCGCTTCGCCCGCCGAGTTCCAGACCGTGCGCGACATTTCGCCCGATGCGGAGCTCCTCTACATGCATCCGGTCAAGGCGCAATCGGACATCCGCCTCGCGCTGGAGCGGTACGGCATCCGCGTTCTCGTCGTCGATCATGAGGACGAGATTGCCAAGATCCTGCGCATCGCTCGTGCGCTCGACATCGACCACACGACCATGACGGTCTTTGTCCGCCTCGCCACCAAGGGCCACGCGGCTTATGAACTGTCGAAGAAATTCGGCGCCGCGCCGGGGCACGCCGTGGAACTGCTGCAGCGCCTGCACGGCATCGGCTTCAAGACGGGGCTCTGTTTCCATGTCGGCAGCCAGGTCGAGGAGCCGGACACCTATGAGCGGGCGCTGGCCTCGGCCGACTGGGTGCGCAACCGCGCCGCCGTGCCGCTTGCGGGGCTCGATGTCGGCGGTGGTTTTCCCGCCGAATATGGTCATGACCCGAAAAGCCGCGCTCCCAAACAGCCGCCGCTCGAAGAGCTGATGGCGAATTTGCGCGGCGCTCTGGAATACTGGGAATTCGACGATCAGCCGCTCGTCGCCGAACCCGGCCGCGTTATCGTCGCCCGCGCCTTCTCGCTGATCGTCCGGGTGCTGCTGCGAAAGGGCAGGCGGCTTTACATCAATGACGGCATCTGGGCGTCCCTGTCGGACAGCTGGACCGGCAAGATCACCCTGCCGGCGCGCTTTATCCCCGATCCGAACATCCGTCGGCGCAATGGCGACCCGGAGAAGATCGTGCCGTTCAAGGTCTGCGGCGCGACCTGCGATTCCGTCGATATCCTGACCCGGCCTTTCTACCTGCCGGAAACGGTCGACACCGGTGACTGGATCGAGATCGGCCATATCGGCGCCTATTCCATGGCGCTCAGGACCCGGTTCAACGGTTTCTATCCCGACTCCTTCGTCGAGGTCGACCAGCCCTTCGACGCCGGCGACGCTCCCGAAGGGTTCGCCAGCCTCGAGACCATGGCGGACTGACCCGTGACCGCCGGCAAATGGGCCTCGGTCGGCCTGTTGCTGGTGGCGGAATGCCTTGCCCTGTCGCTTTGGTTCGTATCGGCTGCCATTTTGCCCGGCATGATGGCGGAATCAGAGATCACGCCGTTCCGCCAGGCGGCCCTGTCGAGCGGCGTGCAACTTGGTTTCGTCGCGGGCGCGCTGGTCACGGCGGTCCTTGGATTGCCGGACCGTTTTGATCCAAGACGCGTCATGGGCATCGCGGCTGTCGTCGCGGCCATCGCCAATCTGACACTTGTCGTCTCCGTGCCGGGAAGCGCCGCCGCCATCGCCGCCCGCTTCGTGACCGGCGCGATGCTCGCCGGTGTCTATCCGGTCGGGATGAAGATAGCAGTCGGATGGGGCGAGAAGGATCGCGGTTTTCTCGTCGGAACGCTTCTCGGCGCGCTCATCTTGGGCAACGCCCTGCCGCATCTCTTTGCGCTCACCGGCGGTAGCGATTGGCGGTCGACCGTTGTCATCGCCTCCATCGCCGCGTTGATCGCCGCGGGCGCTGCCCAGCTGACCTCGCTCGGACCCAACCATGCGCGAGCGGCCCGGTTCGATCCGGCCGTTGTTGTCACCGCCTGGACCAATCGGAAGATCCGGCTCGCCTATGCCGGTTATTTCGGCCACATGTGGGAACTCTACTCCATGTGGGCCTGGATTGCCGTCATCGCTGCGGTCTCCTATGCCCGCCACATGCCGGAGGAACGGGCTGCGACGCTCGCTTCGGTTACCGCCTTCGTTTCGATTGCCGCTGGCGCTGTCATGAGCGTTTTGGCCGGCTGGCGCGCAGACCGTGTCGGCAAGGCCAGGGTCGCTCTGTTCGCCATGGCGGTCAGCGGCGCCTGCGCGATCCTCACCGCCGTGGCCTTCGGCGGCCCGGTCTGGATCTTCTTTCTTGTTGTCGTCGTCTGGGGTGCCTCGATCAGTCCGGATTCGGCGCAATTCTCCGCGTTGGTCGCCGATAATTCCCCGGGCCACCAGGCGGGCAGCCTGATGACGCTGCAGACTGCCCTCGGCTTCGCCATGACCTTCTTCACGGTGCAGGCGACACCGGTTCTGGCCGAATGGTGGGGTTGGCCGCCGGTCATCGCCATCATGGCGTTGGGACCGGCCTTCGGCATCTATGCCATGGCGCGCCTGACTGCGACGTCCTGACGCTGGGGAACCAATCCTGTCGCTTCAACTTGTCCCATTGTCTGGTACGTGGGCGGGCGTAGACTCGGCTGCATCAACACGGGAAAGTTTCCCATGCCGAAACTCGTTCGTTTCGTCCTGATCAACAGCATTGTCGGCATCGTTCTTGGCTGGCTGATCGCCGCTGCGATGGTGCATTTCAATATCGGCAATCTGGGCGAACTCATCAGCCACACCGACCACAAGGTGGCGGCGGTCGCGCTGCTCGGCCTGACCTTCGGCATCACCTTCGGCTTCGCCTATCTGGCGACCGCGGTCATGCTCATCCCGACCAGCAAGGACGATTTCGACAAGCTTTAGGCCACCCACGGGGGCCTTTCGAGATTCTCGTTTGGATGTGGCGAAAACAGTGTCTTTCGAGAACCGGAGCCGAGCGTACACAAGGTACGCGGGCACCGGAATCGCAGGAAGACGCTGTTTGCAGCCCGTCCAGGCGTGAATATCGGAAGGTCTAGAGGGCGTTCAGAAGCTTCGCGGTGGGCCACGCATCTGCCGGCATGCCGAGCCGGCGCTGCTCCTCGCGCACCGCGTCGCGCGTCCCGGCGCCCAGGATGCCGTCGATCTCACCGACATCGAACCCGTCCGCATTGAGCTTGGCCTGCAACTGCTTCATCTGCGGCTGGTCCAGTCCGGGTTCCGGATTGCCTTCGTTGAAGATCGGCGCGCCGCCGAGCCGGGTGGAGAAATAGGCGGCCGTCAGCACATAGGTCAGCGACTGGTTCCATTCGAGGAACACGTTGAAATTGGGATAGGCGAGGAAGGCCGGCCCCTTGCGGCCCATCGGTATCAGCAGATGGGTTTTGGGGTTGTCCGGAAGGGTGCCGTTGCGGGCGGACACGCCGCGCGCCTTCCATTCGGAGACAGGCAGTGCCTCGTGCAGGCCGGTGTCGTACCATTCCATTTCCGCCGGCACCTTCACTTCGATCAGCCACGGCTCGTTCGCCTGCCAGCCGAGCGATTGCAGGAAATTCGCCGCGGTCATGATTGCATCCGGCGCCGAGGTCTTGAGCTTGATCGCGCCATCGCCGTCGCCGTCGCGGCCCTTGGTCAGATAGTCCTCCGGCAGCACCTGAACCATGCCGATCTCGCCGGCCCATGCGCCGGTGATGTCGCGCGGCACGACGCCGAGATCGATCAGCCGGGCAAGCGCGATCAGCTGCGGACGGAACAACTCGGGACGCCGGCAGTCATGCGCCAGCGTGGCGATCGAGTTGAGCGTGTTGAAATCGCCCTGGTAGCCGCCGAAATCGGTCTCCAGCCCCCAGAAGGCGGTGATGACCTCCGGCGCAACGCCATATTCGGCGCGCGCACGGTCGAAGGTCGATGCATATTGCTTCAGCTTCGCGGCCCCGACATCCAGCCGGTTCTGCGAGATCAGCCGACGCGCGAACGTGGCGAAATCCAGGGTGAAGACACCCTGCGCCCGATCGCGTTTCAAGACCTCGGGATTGTTCTGCGCGGAAGCGATGGCGTTGAGGCCGGCCTGTCCGACCCCCGACGCGCGCGCTTCCTCGACCATGGCGCTCCGCCATGTGCCGAAATCGCCGCCGCATGACGCCTGCGCCAGCGCGCCGGTTGCCGGCAACATGAGCGCAAGCCCGGCCAGAAGGAGGCGCGCTTGGGTTTTCAAGGCATGGGTTCTCATGGGTACGTCTCCTCGCGAAAGTCGGTGAAATCAGATGCTGTTCTTGGAAATCCAGTCGCGCCATTCGGAGGCGCTCCCGGCGAATGCGTTGATGTCGGTGTCGCCCGCCACGCCCGGCACGACGCCGGTCCCCGTATATTGCCAGAACGCCCAGTTGCGGCCCGGATAGGTAACGCGTGGACGCGCCTTGACCGTGCGCAGCCAGAATGTCTCGCCGCGGAAATGGCCGGCGATATTGTGCTCGTAGAAATCCGGTGTGGTGTAGATGACCGGCCTTTTGCCGTAATGCCGTTCCAGCGCATCGAGGAAGATTTTCATCTCCGAGCGCACCACGTCCGGGGCAGGACGTTTCGTACAGGTGGGCGAGGCGTGGTTCCACTCCATGTCCAGAACGGGCGGCAGCATGCCGCGTTCCTTCGGAACATGTCTGATGAACCAGCGCGCCTGTTCGATGGCAGGGCGGCAGAAATAGTAGAAATGATAGGCGCCGCGCGGAATGCCGGCGGCCTTGGCCCCGCGCCAGTGGCTCTTGTAGCCATCGTCGACGCGGTCGCCGCCCTCGGTAGCTTTGATATAGGCAAAGGCCACGCCGCCGCGCTTGACCTTCCTCCAGTCGACATCGCCCTGGTATTTCGACACGTCGATGCCATGCACCGCATAGCCATGCGGCGCGCCGCCCTCGAAGGAATGAACCGGATCGTTGTCGGCGAATTTGGGCGCGGCCAGCGGCAGAACGGAGTCGGTGAAATCGTAGGATATCTGCGAGCAGCCCGAAACGGTTAGCGCAGCGGCGACTGCGAGAATGCGCCACATCTGCGAAAGCACCGATTCGTTCCCTTTCTGCCCCCGGCTCTTCTAGCGTAAATTCCTTGTGTCGTCATGGTTTCAAGGCAACAATTATGGTTCTTCCGTGACGGCCTCCCGCGACATTTTGCGGGTCGGCACGGAACCGGTTGACGAACGCGGCCCGGCGCGACTTACTCCCGCCAACAACAAGAAGAACGGGGTGGAAGGTCATGCGTATCGTCAAGGGGGTTGTCGCCTTGCTGGCGGCCGTCATTATCGGATTTGCCGGATGGCTTTATTTCGCGCCCCCGGACCTGATCCGCGTCGGCTCGCATTATTCGGCGAAGATCGTCTGCTCCAATGTTTTCCTGGCTGGCCGCGACTCGCAGGCGACGCTCGAAACCGATGTCCAGGCGCCCGGACACTGGCTCCTGCGGCTGATGGACGTCTCGGTCGACCGGACCGCCGGCGAGGTACGTGCCGGTCTGCTGGGTATCTTCGGCGGCGGCCTGTCGGTCTATCGCGAAGGGCAGGGCTGTGCGGCCGTTCCGGACGGCGATATCGAGGCAGTGCGCGCCCGGCCGGCGCCGCCGCTATCGGAAATCGCCGCGCCGGGCGAGGGGGTCTGGCCCGAGGGCGAAACGGTCGAGCCGCTGGAAGACAGCGAACTCTATGCGGTGCTCAATGACGAGGCGCTGGTCGGCCCCGGCATGCGCGCGGTCGTGGTCGTTCGTGACGGACGCATCGTCGGCGAGCGCTATGGCGAGGGCTTTGATGAGAATACGCGCCTGCTCGGCTGGTCGATGACCAAATCCGTCACTGCGGCGCTGATCGGCCGGCTTGTGCGCGAAGACCGCATCTCGGTCGGGGAAACCGACCTGTTCGAAAACTGGACGGACGGGCGAAGCCGGATTTCCATCGCCAATATGCTCGGCATGGCGAGCGACCTGACCTGGAACGAGGAGTATGGCGACGTCTCCGACGTCACCCGCATGCTTTATCTCGAACCCGACATGGCCGGCTTCGCCGCCTCCATGCCGCTCGATACGGAAACGCCCGGTGGGATCGGCGAGGTGTTCGAATACTCCTCCGGAACGACGGTCATGCTGTCGCGGATCTGGGAGAATGTCTTCGTCAGCCAGGCCGAAGCGCTGGCCTTCCCCAACGATGCCCTGTTCGGGCCGCTCGGCATGAGCTCAGCTGTATTGGAAACGGATGCGCGCGGCACGTTCGTTGGCTCCTCCTACCTCTACGCGACGGCGCGGGACTGGGCGCGGATGGGCCTGTTCCTTCTGCAGCGAGGCGTCTGGAACGGCCGCTCGCTGCTGCCGGTCGGTTTTGTCGACTGGATGGTCCAGCCGCATCCCGCCTCCAATGGCGAATATGGCCGCGGACAGGTCTGGCGGCGCGCGCCGAACGCATGGTTGCCGGGCGACAATCCGGACTTGCCGGAGGACGCGTTTTTCATGTCCGGCCATGACGGCCAGTCGGTCTCGATCGTGCCATCGGAGGGGTTGGTTGTCGTTCGCCTCGGCCTGACGCCAACCGCTATGAACTACAAGCCGGCATTTCTGGTGCAGGCGCTGATCGACACGCTGGACCGCGCGGACTGAGGCTCAATTGGCGCGAAGACCGGTCTCGACCAGCATGCCCCGGCTTTTTGCAACGTAGTAATAGCCGGCGGAATAGAGCTGTACGGCGCGGTCATGCGAACCGTCCGCAAGCAGCCATGCGCCGCGCAGATATTTCACGCCGTATTTGAGGTTCGTCTCGGCATCGTAGAGCCCGGCTGCATCGCCCCGATACCCCATGGTGCGCGCGGTTTCCGGCTTGATCTGCATCAGCCCGTAATGCCCGCCATTGCGCGCCTGCGGATTGTAGGTGCTCTCGCGCTTGACCACGCGATGCACCAGCGCTTCCGGAACGTCATATTCGCGCGAATAGCGGCTGATCATGGAGTCGATGGGGCGGCGAGTTTGCGGTCCTGAAACGGAGGCCGGCTGCGCATAGGCCATCTCGGTGAACTTTTCGACATCCATCGCCTGCTCCTCGGCAAGCGAGGGGCCGGCCATGGCGGCCGGCGCGATCGAAAGCGTATCGACGACGCCATCCGCCGTGCAGCCAGCGAGGCCCGTCATGCAAAGCACCGCGGCGATCGCGGGCAAGCGATTGGCAATGGGATTGGCAGTCGGCATACGCTGTACCTGGAAGTGTCCGTCATGTGAGCCTGTCGGCCCTTTTGGGCTCTTTCAGGGCAAAATGGGCGGAATCAGGGCAAAGGCTGTGGAATTCCCAATCCGCGCGGCATCCTGCGGTCTGCGAACAACCGCAGTCACTGCCTGAGGATTTTCTCCATGGTCTTCCCCTTGGCCAGTTCGTCGATCAGCTTGTCGAGATAGCGGACCTTTTGCACCACCGGATCATCAATTTCCTCGACGCGGACGCCACATATGACGCCCTTGATGAGCAGACTGTTCGGATGGATGCGAGGCGCCTGGTCGAAGAAGGTCTCGAAATCGCTTTCCCCCTCGATTTCCCTTTGCAACTCCGCGTCACTGTACCCGGTCAGCCAGCTTATGATCTGGTCGACTTCGTCCCTTGTCCGGCCTTTCCGCTCGGCCTTCTGGACATACATCGGATAGACCTTGGAGAATTTCATCTCCCTGATGCTTGTGCGCGGCATGGCCTCGCTCCCGTACTTTGTTCTAGGGCGCTTTGTTACTCCGGCAGATATCCTCCCGGCGTCGGCGTCGTCACAATAACCGCTTCCCCGGCCTTCACGCTGGTCTGGTCGCAATGCTTCAGCTTTTCCAGCGTCCCGTCGAGGCGGCGGATTTCCGTCTTGCCGCATTCCCCGTCGCCGCCGCCGTCGAGACCCTTCGGCGGGTTGATGCGGTGCGACGACAGGATCGCGCATTCCATGTCTTCGCGGAAGCGCAGCACGCGCCGCGTGCCGTCGCCGCCGTTGAACTTGCCGCTCCCACCCGAGCCTTTTCGGATCGAGAATTCCTCCACCACGATCGGGTAGCGCATCTCGAGAATTTCCGGATCGGTCATGCGCGTATTCGTCATATGCGTATGCACGCCCGACGCGCCACCGAAGCCGCGCCCTGAGTTCATCCTGCCCGCCGGTGAACCGGAACAGATCGTCTCGTAATTCTGGTAGCGCGCATTGCCATAGGTGAGGTTGTTCATCGTTCCCTGCGCGTTCGCCAGCGCGTCGAGAGCGTAGAGCAGGCAGTTCGTCACATGCTGGCTCGTCTCCGTATTGCCGGCGACCACGGCAGCAGGGTAACTCGGCTTCAGCATGCAGCCATCCGGAATGACGATGTTGAGCGGTCGCAGGCACCCGGCATTCATCGGGATGTTGCCTTCCACCATCAGCCGGAACACGTAAAGCGTGGCTGCCCGGGCCACTGGCTCCGGCGCGTTGAAATTGTTCTTCTCCATCGGCGACGTGCCGGTAAAGTCGATCGTCGCCTCGCGCTTCTCCTTGTCCACGGTGATCTTCACCTTGATCGTCTGGCCGTTGTCGGTCGGATATTCCGCCTCGCAATCGGCCAGCGCGTCGATTACCCGCCGCACGCTTTCCTCGGCATTGTCCTGCACGTGGTTCATATAGGCCTGCACGACCGGAAGCGTGAAATGGCCGACCATCTTGCGAAGCTCGGCCACGCCCTTTTCATTGGCGGCGATCTGGGCCCGCATGTCGGCGAGGTTTTGCTCCGGATTGCGCGCCGGCCAGGGGTGGTCGGTCAGAAGCTCGATGAACTCCTCGCCGCGCAGCCGCCCGCCCTCGACCAGCTTGAAATTGTCGATCAGCACGCCTTCCTCGTCCACATGCGTCGCACGCGGCGTCGCCGAACCGGGCGCCATGCCGCCCACATCGGCGTGGTGGCCGCGCGACGCGACGAAGAACAGGATCTCGCTGCCCGCCTCGTCGAAGACCGGCGTCACCACCGTGATGTCGGGCAGGTGGGTTCCGCCGTTGTAGGGCGCGTTGAGCGCATAGACGTCGCCGGGCTTCATCTCGGGGTTCTGCCGGATGATCGATTCCACGGAATGGTCCATCGAACCCAGATGCACCGGCATGTGCGGCGCGTTCGCGACCAGCGCGCCCGTATGGTCGAACACCGCGCAGGAGAAGTCGAGCCGTTCCTTGATGTTCACCGACGAGGCGGTGTTCTGCAGCGTCACGCCCATCTGTTCGGCGATCGACATGAAGAGGTTGTTGAAGACCTCCAGCATCACCGGATCGGCCTGCGTGCCGATAGGCGCGGCACGGTCATTCGCTTCGAAGCGCGTCAGCAGCAGCTGGTTGTTGCCCGTCACCTCCGCCTGCCAGCCCGGCTCGACCGCGATTGTCTGGTTGTCTTCGACGATGATGGCGGGACCCTTCACCCGGTCGCCCGGAACCAGCGGATCGGCGGCGTCAGCGGTGCGCAGATAGAGGGCCGCATCCCGCCACGCGCCGCCCATGAAGGCTTTCTGCCCGTAGCCGGCTTCGCGCTCGCGCGCTTCCGGCGGCGTTTCGGCCTCGGCCTCTTCATGCTCCGGCACTGCTTCGGACGCCTCGATGCCGACCGCCTCGACGATCAGTCCGCGCGACGGATCGGTAAAGCCGAATTGCGCCATGTGAGCGGCTTCGAAATCCTTCGCCGCCTTGTTGAGGTCCTTGCCGTCATAGGCCACCTCGATGGTTGTGTCGGTGCCCGAATAGCGAAGATGCAGCACCGGCTGCGTCGCGATGCCGTCGGCCGCAATGCCCTGCGCCTCCAGTTCGCCGCTCGCCTCTGCCGTCAGTTCTCCGATCAGCCCGTCGATCGCCGTGCGGCTGTCTTCCTCTAGCGTCTCCACCAGCGCGTGTTGGCGCGACGCATAGGTCTTCGACAGCCCGATCCCGTAGGCCGACAGAAGGCCGGAATAGGGGTGGATCAGCACCGCCTTCATGCCCAGCGCATCGGCGACGAGACAGGCATGCTGGCCGCCCGCGCCGCCGAAACAGTTGAGCGCATAGCCGGTCACGTCATAGCCGCGCTGCACCGAGATCTTCTTGATCGCATTCGCCATGTTCTCGACGGCGATGGTGATGAAACCTTCCGCGACTTCTTCCGCCGTCCGGCCGTCGCCGACCTTCTGCGCCAGTGCCCGGAAGCGCTCGCGCACCGTCTCGGCGTCGAGGCGCTCATTCTGCTCCGGACCGAAGATTGCCGGAAAATGCATCGGGTCCAGCTTGCCGGTCATCACGTTTGCGTCCGTGACGGTCAGCGGTCCGCCGCGTCGATAGGCGGCAGGTCCCGGGTTGGCGCCCGCCGAGTCCGGTCCGACCTGGAATCGTCCGGCTTCGTAATGCAGGATCGAGCCGCCGCCGGCGGCCACCGTGTGGATCCGCATCATCGGCGCGCGGATGCGCACTCCCGCGACCTCGGTATCGAAGGCGCGCTCATAGCTTCCCGCATAATGGGCGACATCGGTCGATGTGCCGCCCATGTCGAAGCCGATCACGTCGTGATAGCCTTCGGCCTTCGCCGTCTCGACCATGCCGACCACGCCGCCGGCAGGGCCGGAGAGGATCGCGTCCTTGCCCTGGAAGAGGTCGGCTGCCGTGAGCCCGCCCGAAGACATCATGAATTGCAGCCGCGTGCCGCCCGGTGCGTCCGAGACGCCCAGTTCGCTGGCAACCTGATCGACATAGCGCCTGAGGATCGGCGACAGATAGGCGTCGACCACCGTCGTATCGCCGCGGCCGACCAGCTTGGCGAGCGGCGAGACCATGTGACTGACGGAGATCTGCGAGAACCCCATCAACTGGACCATTTCCTCCGCCGCCAGCTCATGCGCCGGATGGGCCCACGCATGCATGAAGGCTATCGCGACGGCGTTGATGCCCTCGTCATAGGCCGTTCGCACGGCGATCTCGACAGAGGCAAGGTCCACAGGCGTCTCGACGGTTCCGTCGGCGAGAACGCGTTCCGGCACTTCGATCACCCGGTCATAAAGCTGTTCGGGCAGGATGATTTCCTTGGCGAAGATGTCCGGCCGCGCCTGATAGGCGATGCGCAGCGCGTCGCGAAATCCCTTGGTGATCAGCAGCAGCGTGCGGTCGCCCTTTCGTTCCAGCAACGCATTGGTTGCCACGGTCGTACCCATGCGCACCGTTCCGATGCGGACCGCCGGCACCGGCTGGCCCTTCGGCACGCCAAGAAGGTCGCGAATGCCCTGCACGGCGGCGTCGCGATAGGCTTCCGGGTTTTCCGACAGCAGCTTGTAGGGATGGATTGTCCCGGCCGGGTCCACACCGAGTACATCTGTGAAGGTGCCGCCGCGGTCGATCCAGAAATCCCACCTGTCGCTCATTCGTCGCTCCTGTTGTGCTGGCGGTTTTGTGGAGGAGATTGGCGGCACGGGCAACCCTTGCCGGCAGACCGTTTGTTACAGCCCGTGAAATTGTTTGAAACCGTTGCAGGAACGGATGCGCCCCCGCTGCCGTTGGCTAGGCGATAACGACACAACAGTGAGGTATGACAAAATGCGTAGACTGCTTCTTTCCACCGTTTCCGTCGCAGCTCTGGTTACGCTTGCCGCTTGCAGCGACGAGACCGCCGAAAACACCGAAGGCAACCCGCCTGCCGTCGAGCAGAGCGCCGAGGTCGATACTACGATCCCGTCCGCTGACGAGCAGACGACCACTGCCGATAACGGCATGACCGACGAGTCAATGTCCGGCAACGACACACAGATGCAGGCCGATGCCGAGACCGGCAATGACACAATGATGTCGGGCGATACGTCCGCGACCGCCGACGCCTCCGCGACGGCCGATGTGGAGGAAGCCAAACAGGCCGTGGCCGAAGCCCGCGACGCGATCCAGAGCCAGTCTGAATCGGCGGCTGTCCAGGCGCTGATAGACGTCGAGCGCGCGATCGATAATCTCGAGGATCCGACCGAGGCGCAGCAGGCCGTCGACGAGACCCGCAATCAGGTCATCGAGGGCAATTTTGAAGCCGCGCTCGCTTCGCTCAGCGATGTCGAGATGGCGATCGACGCCAGCGCCCAGGCTTCTGCCGGCACGGCGGTAACGGACGAAACGACGGCCAGCACGACAGAATAACAACAAGGCCGTTTGTTTGAGAAACGCCCGGGTCCGAAACCCGGGCGTTTTCATGCGATGCGCGCTCTGCGTCCGAACCATACGATCGCCGCCACTGCGGTCGCGAACAGCAGCGTGCGAACCGTGATCGTCTCGCCCAGAAGCATCGCCGATAGTGCGACCGTGACGAAAATCTGAAGCAGTTGCACCTGTCCAACCCGGGCAATGCCGCCCATCGCCAGCCCGGCGTTCCAGGCAAAAAACCCCAAGAACATCGAAAAAAGCGCGTGGTAGCCGAGCGCCAGTGCCGCTGCCATGTCTGGATGCAGGTAGCGCTCCTCCCAGAGAAAGGCCGTAGCCGCGACATTGAGAGGCGCCGTCGTCACCAGCGCCCAGCATATCGTTTCCCAGCCCGGCATGCGCGCCGATAGCCTGCCCATGATAACGTAGCCGACCGATGCGGCCGCCGCGGCGGCAAACAGCCACAAATCGCCGCCTTCGATCCCGAATTGGCCGCTACTGTCGCCGCCGACGACGAACCAGATCACAAGCGCCGCGCCTGCGACGGACGATGCCCAGAATGCGTAGCCAGGCCGTTCACCGGTGATCAGCGCGGACACTGCCGCGGTCGCTAGAGGCAGAATCCCGAGCACCACGCCGCCGTGGCTGGCGTCCACGCTCTCCATGGCGAGCGATGAGAAGGCGGGGAAGCCGAAGGTCACCATCATGCCGGCGAGGAATATCGGGCCGATATCCCCGCGCGAGAGGCGCTTTCCTGTTCCAAGCAGAACGAGCGCAGCCAGTATCGCCGCTATCGTGGCGCGCGAACTGGCGATGAACAGAGGTCCGAAGGAGTTGAGCGCGACGACGGTCGCAGGCAGCGTGCCGCCGAAGACGACGACACCGAGAAACCCGAGCGCGAAGCCGAGCGGGATATTGCGTGTTGGTTCGGTCATGTGAGGTACAGGAGGACGGGTTGGCGAGCAGATCGCATGGGTTCCGCCCGGTGCGCAAGCTCTCTTACATCGCCATCGTTCATCGGCTATGAGAAATCATGTCGATCTGGGTCCGAATCTCCGATTTCGTCTCCACCAAGGCGACGACCGCTCTGTCCGGGCTGGTGGAGACCGTGCGCACGACCTTTGCCGGCGATCCGGCAACGCGCCGCCGCGTCGCCTTTTCCATCGCCATGATCGCGCTGTCGGCGAAGATGGCGAAGGCGGATGGCGTCGTTACCAACTCCGAGGTCGATGCCTTCCGGGAGATATTCGAAATCCCGGCAGATGACGCGAGACGCGTTGCCGGCCTGTACAATCTGGCCAAGCAGGATGTCGCCGGTTACCGCGCCTATGCCGCGCAGGTCGCCTCGCTTTGCGGCACGGGTTCACAGGATTGCCCGCTGCTGATCGACGTTCTCGATGGCCTGTTCCACATCGCCAAGGCCGATGGTGTCATCCACTCTAAGGAGTTGGATTTCCTGACCGACGTCGCCGGGATTTTCGGTATTTCCGGCAACGCCTTCGAGCGGATTGTCGCCCGACATGTCGACAAGGGGCGGCGCGATCCCTGGCGTATTTTGGGCCTCGAGCCAGGCGTTGGCTATAAAGAGGCGCGACGGCGTTATTTACAGCTGGTGCGCGAGAACCACCCCGACCAGTTGGTCGCCCGCGGCCTGCCGGAGGAATTCCTCAAGATCGCCAATGACCGTATCGCGGCCATCAACGATGCGTGGGAAGTGATCGAGCCTGGTCTGAAGGCGGAGGCCGACGAAGCCGAGGCAGGACAGGATTTGAAACGCGGATGAACGACGCGCCCTTTGCGCCGGATTTCGCCGACGCCATTGTTCGCTCTTCACCCAACAGCGGAGAGCGCAAGGGCGAATCGCCCGTCGATATCCTGCTGCTGCATTACACCGGCATGGAAACGGGGCAGGGTGCCGAGGACTGGCTGTGCGATCCGCAAAGCGAGGTCTCCTGCCACTACATCGTTCATGAGGACGGACGCGTCGTCCAGATGGTGCCGGAAGCGCTCCGCGCGTGGCATGCCGGCCGTAGCCACTGGAAGGGAGAGACCGACATCAACTCCCGTTCTGTCGGCATCGAAATCGTCAATGGCGGCCATGAGTTCGGGCTCCCGGCGTTTCCCGCCCCTCAGATCGACGCCGTAATCGCGTTGTCGCGCGATATTCTCGCCCGCAATGCGATCCCGCCGGAGCGGGTGCTGGCGCATTCCGATGTGGCTCCGGGCCGCAAGCGCGATCCGGGCGAGTTGTTCCCGTGGGACCGGCTCGCCGCTGCCGGTGTCGGTCACTGGGTGGAGCCGGCGCAAATCGGCGGCGGGCGCTTCTTTTCGAAAGGCGATACCGGTCAGCCCATCGAGGCGCTGCAATCCATGCTGGCGATGTATGGCTACAAGGCCGCTATCACGGGCGCCTTCGACGAAAACACCGCTGCTGTGGTCGCGGCGTTCCAGCGCCATTTCCGCCCCGCGCGCGTCGACGGCGTCGCGGATGCCTCGACCATCGAAACGTTGCACAGGTTGCTTACGGCGCTTCCCGCCTTGTCGTGACCGCGTCGATCCTGCTGTTCAGGAAGGTGTCCATCCGGGCGAGGCTGTCTTCGGCTTGCGCCGTCGGCCAGCACTGGAAGACGTGGCAACCGCCCGGATAGATCGCGACTTCGACGCCGTTTCCGGTAGCGTGCCAGCGCTGCGCCATCATCATCGTGTCGTCGATCAGAAGATCTTTCGTGCCGCAGGTAAAAAGCGCCGGCGGCATACGATCGAGCCGTGCATAGAGCGGCGAAATGTCCGGGTCTCGCCGGTCGCGCCCGTCTCCGAGGAAAAGCCCTGTGCTATGGACGACGTCCGCAGTGGCCAGCACGAGCGGCTCTTCGCCCCAGTTGCGCACGCTCGGCGTGCCGTCGAGATCGTAACAGCCGGCAACCAGATTGGCCGCGTGAAATGGCCACAGCCCGTGCCGGTCGCGCAGCCGCAGCAGGGTCACTGCGGCAAGATGCCCGCCCGCCGATTCCCCGCCGATTGCGAGGAAACCAAGCGGCAAATCGTGACTTTTGTCCGTCAACAGCCAAAGCGCCGCCGCCTCGCAATCGTCCGGTGCGTCGGGGTAGGAGTGTTCCGGCGCCAGCCTGTAGTCGACCGAGACCGTGATCAGACCGGTATTCTCCGCGATCCGCCTCAACCTCTCGTCGTTCTCGCATGGCGATCCCATCACCCATCCGCCGCCGTGAATATGCAGATATGTGCCGCGCGCCGGACGGCTGCGGGGTCGCAGCACGCGAAGCGGAATGTCATGCCCGCCAATGCCGGCGACGAGAAGGGTTTCGGCATGGGGATCGGGCGTGCAGAGCGGAAATATGCCCTGTCCCGCGGCGCGTCGTGCGCGCGCCACCGCCGGCGGCGTCGCCCGGCGGTCGGGAACCGCGGACAGGGCCGCGACGATGCGGGCGTTGAGCGCGCGCGCCTCTTCCGGAATGCTTTCATCGGCAAACACAGCCGCCTCCGGCCATTTCGGATCGGCAAACTCGGTCATGCAATGGTCTCCGTCGGCGCAACAAGCATAAGCGGCACCTATACAGGCTTTCGCCCACTTTTCCCGCTCTGTTTGGCCGAATTGCTCTCTCTTCTGCACGAGATGGAGGCGATGCCTTGACAGCACATATGCTGCCGCCGTCATAATCGGTTCAAATCGGCTGGAGGATTTCGGACGATTCGGGGGGAGGAAATATGGCGGTACAAATTCTGGTTGCGGACGATCATCCTTTGTTCAGGGACGCAATCAAGTCTGCCATCGACATACCTATGGGCGATGACCTCGAGCCGCCGGTGATCACCGAGGCAGAGGATTTCGGGTCCGCCATGGCGGCCCTCAACGACAATCCCGACACCGATCTTGTCCTTCTCGATCTCTCGATGCCCGGCTCCAGCGGCCTTTCCGCGCTGGTGTCCGTGCGCGCGACCTATCCGGCGGTTCCTGTCATCGTGATTTCCGGCACGGACGATGTCTCCACCGTCCGCCGTTCGATCGATCTTGGCGCTTCGGGCTTCATCTCCAAATCCGCGCGCACCGAGGTGATCCGCCAGGGCGTCGCCGATGTGCTGGCCGGTGAGATCGCGCTGCCGGAAGGCATGAGTCTCGGCTCCGAGCATGATGCGGAAATCGGGGACCTGATCCGCCGTATTCGCACGCTGACGCCGCAGCAGGCGCGCGTGCTCGGTATGCTGGGCGAGGGCCTGTTGAACAAGCAGATCGCCTATGAACTCGGCGTCTCCGAGGCCACCATTAAGGCGCATGTCTCGGCGGTTTTGCAGAAGCTGAACGTCGACAGCCGAACCCAGGCGGTCATCCTCCTGTCGAAGATCGGCTCCGACATGTTGCGCGACGACGCCGCCGACGACTGACTATTCGGCGGCCGCGCGTTCCTGAGACACATTCGAAAGCAACGCCCTGAGCGCCGCCGGCTTCAGCGGCTTGTTCAGGATATGGATCTCTGCATTCGCGGCGGCCGCGCGCAGCGGCGCCGAGCGGTCGGCCGTCGCGAGGATTGCGAACATGTGCGGTCCGAGCCGGGACCGCACGGCGGCAATCACGTCGAGCCCGTTATGGCCGTCATCGAGATGGTAATCGGCGATGATCACGTCGGGCACTGTGCCGGCCTTTGCGATTTCCTTCAGGAGGCTCTTCTGGGTCGGCGCCGCAATCACCTTTGCGCCCCAGCCCTCCAGCAACACACGCATGCCGGACAGGATCGTTTCCTCGTTGTCGATACAGGCGACGAGCATGCCGGCCAGAACCTGGCGCGACGCGGCTGTGCGGGAGACGCGCGCCGGCTTGGCGGTCAGTTCCGCTTCCGAACGCGGAATGCGCACGGAGAACATCGTGCCCTTGTTCTGCCGCGACTTCATCTCGATCGTCAGGCCCAGCACGCGCGAGATGCGGTCGACGATGGAAAGTCCAAGGCCGAGCCCGCTCGCGATGCGCGCACCCTCCGACAGCCGCTCGAATTCCCGGAAGACGGTCTTTGCCTTCTTCGAAGAGATGCCTATCCCGGTATCGTGAACGCAGATCAGCGCGTCCTCGCCGTCGCTGCGCACGCCGACAAGCACCTTGCCGGTCTTGGTGTATTTCAGCGCGTTCGATACGAGGTTCTGCACCAGCCGGCGCAGCAGGTTCCGGTCGGATTCGACCACTGTCGAAGACGGAACGACAACGAACTCCAGACCTTTTTCGTCCGCGAGTGGCTGGAAGTCGGTCTTCACCTGCGCCAGCACCTCGCCGAGCGAGAAGACCGACGGGTTGGGCGTCATCGCGCCCGCGTCGAGGCGGGAAATGTCGAGCACCGCGCCGATGATGTTCTCGACCGCCTGCAGCGACGAGTCGATCTTCACCGCGATCTCACGGTCGGCCGACCGCTTGCCCGTGGTGCGTTCCACCAGCGATGACGTGTAGAGACGCGCGGCGTTGAGGGGCTGCGAGATATCGTGGCCCGCCGCAGCGAGGAAGCGCGTCTTGCCGAGATTGGCTTCCTCGGCCAGCGCCTGGGCACGCGCCAGTTCCCGGTTCACATTGGTCAGTTCGGCGGTGCGCGCCGCGACGCGGTGTTCCAGGCTCTCCTTGGCGCGTTGCAGCGCCTCGTCGGCCTCCACGCGGCCGGTGATGTCCGTATAGGTGACGACGATGCCGCCATCCGGCATCGGGTTGGAACGGATTTCGAGGATCCGGCCGCCGCGCCGCATCGGCAACTGCCACGCCCGCTTGAATGAGGCGATATTGTTGACCATGGCGAGCGCCATCTGCTCGTCGATCTGGTCGTCGGCGACGAGGCGCTCCGTGATCAGCTTCAGCGGGTAGCCGAACTGGCCCATCGCGCTTGGCAGGCCCAGAAGCGCGCGAAACTGCGTGTTCCAGTTGGTCAGCCGCAGATTGTTGTCGAAGACCGAGATGCCCTGGTCCATCTGGTTGAGCGCCATCTGCAAGAGGTCGCGGTTCTGCTGCAAAGCCTCCGAGGCGTCGTCGAGCAACTGCACCGTCTCGCGCGAGGACGCTCCGTCCTTTTCGAACAGCAGCGACAGCACCAGCCGCGCCGAGGATGAGCCGACGGCCGAGGCGAGGATCTGCTCGGCATAGCGCACCACGGTGATGTCGGTCGTCTGACGCCCGTCGAGCAGCCGTCCCTCGCGCTCCTCGAAGGCGGCGAATGCCCGCTCGGTGCGTTCTCGCCCGACATAGCGCGAAAGGGTCGTCTTCAGGTCGCTAATCGTGATCGAGGTGCGGAAACGCCGGATCTTCACGCCCTGCGGCTGGTCGTGCGGCACGAAGGTCAGTGCCTGCAACCTTTCGAGCGGCGACTGGTCGCGCGACAGCGAGCCGAAGAACAGCAGCACTACATTGACCGTCAGGCTCCAGAAAACGCCGTGGTCGAGTGGCGCGGCCTCAAGGCCGAACAACGACTGCGGCCGCAACGCGTCGATGCCGAAAATACCGTTGCCGATAAAGGCGTGCTCTCCGCCGAGCAGCGTCGGCAACAGCAGGGTGTAGGTCCACACCACAAAGCCGGCGCCCATTCCGAGAAGCGCGCCCCGCGCATTCGCGCCGCGCCAGAACAGGCCGATCACCAGCGCCGGAGCGAACTGCGCCACCGCGGCAAACGACAAAAGGCCGATCGCCGCGAGCTGCGTGGAATCGGCTGCGGCCCGGTAGTAGGCAAAAGCGGCGATCAGCATGATGAAGATGGAGACGCGCCGGATATTCAGGATCACCCGGGTCCAGTCGCCCGAATCCCGTCGCAATCGACCGCCGAACCGCCATAACAGCAGCGGGATGACGAGGTCGTTCGAGATCATGATCGCCAGCGCAACCGAGGCGACGATCACCATCGCGGTCGCTGCCGACAACCCGCCTGTGAAGGTGAGGAAGGCGAGAAAGTCCTGTCCCGCCGAAAGCGGCAGCGCCAGCACGTAGGAATCCGGCGAAACCTCCGGCCCGAGATGCAGCATGCCGGCGACGGCGAGCGGCAGGACGAGCAGGTTGATGACGACGAGATAGAGCGGGAACAGCCAGATGGCCCGCCGCAATTCGGACTCCGAACGGTTTTCGACCACGGTGACATGGAATTGCCGGGGCAGGGCGAGGATCGCCGAGGCGCTGAGCAACGTCATCACGATCCAGGTCGCCGGCGAACTGCCGTTCGAGATAGCCGAAACCACGCGCTCGTCATTGCGGATGGCGTCGATGATCGGACCCGGACCGTCGAACATGAACAGCACCACCGCGCCGCCAACCATCAGGAACACGGCGATCTTGACCAGCGATTCCAGCGCGACGGCGAGGATCAGCCCGTCCTGGTGTTCGGTCGCGTCGGCATGGCGCGTGCCGAACAGGATGGCGAAGACGGACAGGAACAGTGCGACGATCAGCGATATGTCGACATGGAAGGTCTGCTGGGCGGAATCGAAGACGTCGTAATGGTGCGCCATCAGCGTCACCGAATCCGAAATCGCCTTCAATTGCAGTGCGATATAGGGAACTGTTCCGATAACCGCGATCACCGCCGCCAATGCCGCCACCCAGGCATTCTTGCCGTAGCGCGATGCAAGGAAATCCGCGATTGAGGTGATCTTTTCGGATTTCGAAAGGGCGATCATCCGTTCGATCAGCTTGTAGCCGAGCGTGAAGACGAGGATCGGCCCGAGATAGATCGTGAAGAACTGGAAACCGGCCTGCGATGCGACGCCGACCGAGCCGAAAAAGGTCCAGGATGTACAGTAGACCGCCAGGCTGAACGCATAGATATTCGGCCTCGGCAGGTTGCTCGGTCCGCCGCGCGATTTGCGGTCGCCATAGGCGGCGACCGCAAACAGGATCGCCAGATAGCCGAGCGCCACAATGATGATCAGGCCGCCCTGCATTCATCCTCCCGTGGGTCGCCGCATGCATTCAAGCAAAACGGCCGGAACCTGTCCAATTGCTGTGCATAGCGCCAATTCTTGAGAATTCACAACAGAGCGCTGCTGCTATAGTCAATGACGCCGCGTAAAATTACGCGGCGGCGGGGTATTCAGGAGCAAGCCGGAGGGATTTCATGCTCGACGAATTCAAGGAATTTATAGCCAAGGGCAATGTCATGGACCTTGCCGTCGGCGTCATCATCGGCGGCGCCTTTGGCGGCATCGTCAAGTCGCTGACGGACGACATCATCATGCCTATCGTCGGCGCCATCTTCGGCGGTTTCGATTTCACCAACTATTTCATCCCGCTCGCCTCCGGCGTCGATGCGACGACGCTCGATGCCGCCCGCGAGCAGGGCGCGGTGCTCGCCTATGGCAGCTTCGCCACCCAGGTGATCAACTTCCTGATCCTGGCCTGGATCATTTTCCTGATGGTCAAGGCGGTGAACAATCTGCGCCGCAAGGAAGAGCCGGCTCCGGCCGCTCCGCCCGCGCCGCCGGCCGATGTTCAACTATTGACAGAAATCCGCGATCTCCTGAAAAAGTAGTCGCCGCGAAAATCGTGTCGCAAGTACCCCGGCCTCGCGGCCGGGGTTTTCGTTCCAGCCTTCGGATTGTTCCATGACCAGCCACATGTCGTCCCTCGATGCCTTCAATCTGCGTGCCGAAGCGCGCGATGCACCGCCGAGCGGCATTGTCGCGGTGTTCCAGCATGCCCGCGGAAGGGAGGGCGTGATCCCGCTCTGGGTGGGCGAGGGCGATCTTGGCACGCCGGATTTCATCGCGCGCCCGGCCGCCGACGCGTTGGTCGGAGGTGAGACCTTCTACACCTGGCAACAGGGCATTCCGGAACTGCGCGCCGCGCTTGCCCGCTATTACGGACGTCATTTCGGCATTGAAAGCGGCCTGAATGACTACATCGTTGTCGGCTCTGGCATGCAGGCTATCCAGCTTGCCCTGCAGGCGGTCGCCGGGGCGGGCGATGAGTGCGTCTATCTTTCTCCTGCCTGGCCGAATTTCGCCGCCGCGCTGGAAGTCGCCGGCGGCAAAGCCGTTCCGGTCACGCTCGATTTCTCGGAGAACGGCTGGACGCTCGATCTGGAGCGCTTCGAGGCGGCGATCACGCCGCGCACCCGGGCGTTGTTCATCAATACGCCGTCCAATCCGACCGGCTGGGCCGCTGACCGCGAGACGCTCTCGGCCATCCTCGAAATCGCCCGCCGGCACGGTATCTGGATCATCGCCGACGAGATTTATGCGAAATTCTGGTATGGTGAGGGTGAACGCGCGCCGTCCTTCCTCGATGTTCAGTCGCCGGAAGACCGGATTCTTTACGTCAATTCTTTTTCCAAGAACTGGGCCATGACCGGTTGGCGGGTCGGCTGGATCAAGGCCCCGCCGCCGCTGATGCCGGTGCTTGAGAACCTCGTCCAGTATTCGACCTCCGGCGTGCCGCAATTCATGCAGCGCGGCGCGGTCGCGGCGCTCGATGAGGGCGACGATTTCATCGCCAGCCAGGTCGCCCGTGCGGCGGAAGCGCTCGATATCGTGACGAAAAGCCTGTCCGCGACCGGCAGAGTCCGCTTCGCTCGTCCGGGCGGCGCTTTCTATCTCTTCTTCGCCATCGACGGCGTGGAAGATTCGATGCAAAGCGCGATGCGTCTTGTCGACGAGACCGGTGTCGGCCTTGCTCCCGGTGTCGCTTTCGGTGCGGGCGGGGAAGGGTTCTTCCGGCTCTGCTTCAACCGCGATCTCGGCCAGATCGCCAGGGCTTCCAAGCTTCTCGAGGCATATATTTCGGAATCTTTTTAAGGTTCCGTACCAACCCGCAACCGGTTCCCGTTGCATTCGCGCGCGGCAAGGAACGCCACAGCGGAATCTGGGGGACGCAAGCCAAGCTGACGCGTCAAATGCGCGATCCTTGGGATCTGGCCCGGCCGTGGACGGATACCTTCAACCGGGCCTTCTCCGAGAAGCCGGCCTCAGGCCTTGCGCCCGAACGCCTTGAACCGCGCGACGCCGCCATCGGGATGGATGTTGATCCGCAGATGGGTCACGGCGTCGTTGTGCAGGATGTCGGTGAATGTGTGTTCGTGATCGGGCGTCAGCTTCTGGTCGGCCAGCAGCGGCTTCCAGTACATCGATGAGGTAACGAGCAACCGGTCGGCATCGGGCCCCGCGGCCAGTTCGTCCGGCAGGCAGGCCGCGTCGATCGTGCAGCTGACCGGGCAGTTGCCCTTGTAGAAAGCCGTATCGACGACCACGCGCTCGACGCGTCCGGCGGTCGCCAGCGCGATGATGATCCATTCATTGCCGGGCTCGCGGCGCCGGTGCGTCTCCCAGCCGTCGCCCATGCTGATCGATTTCGTCGGCGTCAGCATGCGGTGGTAGTTGCCGTAATGAGCGTCCGAATAGGCGACGATGCGCGCTCCATTGATCAGCGAGGCGAGATCGAGCTCGTCATCCGCGCCGAAGGCAGACGGCTGCGCCGTCCCGTAGACGCGCAGGCGCGCGACGCCGCCATCGGGATAGATATGCAGCCTGAGATGCGTCCAGACGCCGTCGCCCTCATGCGCGATGTAGTGATGCGCGCTCGGCCCCAACGGAGAAATCGGCACGATCGTCTGCCACTCCGTGTTTTCGTCCGGCGCAGCGCCGGACGGCAGCTTGCAGGCTTCGATCGAGCAGGCCGGCGGGTAATTGCCCGTGAAATGCGAAGTGTCGACGTCGAACCCGCGGATCTTCGTCGGCGCGGCCAGCGCGACGACGGCATGATCGTGGCCGAGCACGCGCTTGCGGCGCGATTCCCACCCGTCCATCCACTTGCCATTGTCGTCATATCTGTCGGGATAGAACACGGCTTCGTCGTCGGCCAGCATGCGCGGCGCTTCGGCGAAGAAGTCGTCCGTCACCGAGACGATACTGGCGCCGAGACCGGCCGAGGCCAGGTTCGGATAGCGGATTGCGAATTCGGGTCGAGTTTCTGCCGTCTTGTCCATCGAGTATTAAACCTTGGAGATTATTGTTTCGTGGGTCGCTGCGCCGCGATGGGGGCGACCTGCCGGTCGAGGCCATATCACGGCGCATCCGGCAGGCATAGAAGGAGTTCACCGACATGGCGGTTCTGGTTACGGGCGGCGCCGGTTATATCGGCAGTCACATGGTCTGGGCGTTGCTCGATGCGGGCGAGGATGTCGTCGTTTTCGACCGGCTTTCGACCGGGTTCGACTGGGCGGTGGCGCCGGAGGCGAAGCTCGTCGTCGGAGATGTCGCCGACAAGGATCTGCTTATGGCGACGATCCGCGACAACGATGTCGACGCGATCATCCATTTCGCCGGCTCCATCGTCGTGCCGGAATCGGTTTCCGATCCGCTGTCCTATTACGAGAACAACACATCGAATTCCCGCACCCTGATCGAGGCGGCGGTGAAGACGGGCGTGCGCCATTTCATCTTCTCCTCCACTGCAGCCGTTTACGGCACGGTCGGTGCGGACCCCGTGACCGAGGACGTGCCGCGCAATCCGGATTCGCCCTATGGCATGTCGAAGCTGATGACCGAGATCATCCTTTCCGACGTCGCCAAGGCGCACGACTTCAGGTTCACGGCTTTGCGCTATTTCAACGTCTCGGGTGCCGATCCGAAAGGCCGAACCGGACAGTCGACGAAGGGCGCGACGCATCTGATCAAGGTCGCCTGCGAGACGGCGCTCGCCAAGCGCGAGATGATCGAGGTCTTCGGCACGGACTATTCGACGCCCGACGGCACATGCATTCGCGACTATATTCACGTCACCGACCTGGCGAATGCGCATCTGCTTGCGCTGAAGCGCCTGCGCGCCGGCGGCGAAAGCCTGATCGCCAATTGCGGATACGGGCGCGGCTATTCGGTTCTGGAGGTTCTCGACACTGTCCAGCGCGTCACGGGACGTCCGCTGCCCATCCGCTACGGCCCGCGCCGGCCGGGCGACGCGGTCGCCATTGTCGCGAATTCCGATCTTGCGCGCAGCGAATTCGGGTGGCAGCCGTCTCACGACAATCTGGAGGAAATCGTCTCCTCGGCGCTCGCCTGGGAAGACAGCCTCAGTCGCCGCAACACCCCGCGATAGCCGAGCAGCACTTGGGGTCGCGCGCACCGGCGGCTTTTTCGAACAGCGCGATCGTCGCGTCGGCAGGGGCGGGCCTGCCGAAGTAATATCCCTGTCCGGCACTGCAGCCCAGTTCCACCAGCTTTCTCGCCTGTTCTGCTGTCTCGATACCCTCGGCGATGACGCCCAGGCCGAGCGCATCGCACATGTTCACAATCGCGCGCACGATATGTCCTGCCTGCTCGTCCTCGTCCAGCGCGGCGATAAAGGAGCGGTCGATCTTGACCTTGTCGAAGGAAAAATCGCGCAGCCGGCCAAGACTGGATTGTCCCGTGCCGAAATCGTCGAGCAGCACGCGGATGCCGACGGCGCGCAAGTCGTTGATGATCCGCTCGGCGGTTTGCGGATCCGACATCATAGCCGTCTCGGTGATTTCGATCTTGATACGTCGCGGATCGAACTCCATCTTTTCCAGCATCAGCAACACGGCCAGCGCCGTGGTCGGGTCGACCAGTTGCACCGAGGACAGGTTGAACGACAGGAACACGGTGTCCGGCCAGTGCCGCGCACACGCGATCGCCTTGGCGAAGAGCTGTTTCGTCAGCGCGTCGATGAAGCCGGCCTGTTCGGCGAGCGGGATGAACACCGCCGGCGAAACCTCGCCAAGCTCCGCGTCAGTCCAGCGCGCCAGGCACTCGAACCCCAACACCTCCTTGGTGTGCAGATTGACGACCGGCTGGAACCAGGCCTCGATCTCCTGCGCCGCCACGGCCTTGCGCAGCGCTTGCTCGATCTGGGTGCGCTGGCGCACCGCCTGCGCCATCTCGTGCGTATAGACCTGAATGCTCGCCGCACCGCGCTTGCGCGCCTGGTAGAGCGCGGATTCGCACTTGTCGAACAACTCGTCGAACGTCGCGCCGGCGAAGGGGTACTGGCAGAACCCGAACGTCGCCGAGACGCGCACGATGCGCTCGCCAAGATCGAAGGGTGCGGCGAAGACGTCGCGGAGCAATTCGCCGATCTTGAGGGCGTCCTTCTCGAAGAAGCAGGTCGGCAGCACCATGCCGAACATGTCGCCGCTGATCCGCGCCAGCATTGCGTTCTCGGGCAGGGCGGCGGAAATCCGCAGCGCCACCTGCGACAAGATCTCGTCGCCCGCCTTGCGGCCGAACAGATCGTTGATCGGGCGGAACCGGTCTATATCGAACATGCCGATCGAGAACGGCGCCGGATCTTCGTCGCGCTGTTCGATCAGCTTGTCGGTCTTCAGTTTCATCCGGCGCAAATTGCCGAGCCCGGTAATCGGGTCGGTCAGCGATTTCGTTCCGTCTTCCTCGTTTTTGATAAGTCGATCGGAAATATCGATATACTGATCGGGAAGCAGACCGAGGCCGGAGCCGGGATAGGTCATTGCATGGCCTTTGTGAGACTGGGAGCATTACTTATCACCTCACAATTAACGCTTGGTTTTCCCGGTTCCGTGTAACTTAGCTATTCCTTCTTGTACCGAAAGCGTTGAAAACCGGGCGAAACCCCGGAATTCCGGGCTTTCGGCTTGCCGCGAATCATCCATCCGGTTAACCAAAACCCATGTCAAAGCAAGTTACCCCGCCCGGATCCGGCGACGGCCCCGGCAAGGAAATCCAGCCGATCGACCTCAAATCGGCGCTCGAGGAACGCTATCTCGCCTACGCGCTGTCGACCATCATGCACCGCGCGCTGCCCGATGCGCGCGACGGCCTGAAACCGGTCCATCGCCGCATTCTGCACGCCATGCGGCTTCTCAGGCTCGACCCGCAACAGGCCTACAAGAAATGCGCCCGCATCGTCGGTGACGTCATGGGTAAGTTCCACCCGCATGGCGACCAGGCGATCTATGACGCGCTCGTGCGTCTCAGCCAGGATTTCGCGGTTCGCTATCCGCTCGTCGACGGGCAGGGCAATTTCGGCAATATCGACGGCGATAACGCGGCCGCCATGCGCTACACCGAAGCGCGCATGACCGAGGTCGCGACGCTGCTTCTCGAAGGCATCAACGAGGACGCGGTCGATTTCCGCCCGACCTATAACGAAGAGGACGAGGAACCCGTCGTCCTGCCGGGCGCCTTCCCGAACCTGCTCGCCAACGGCTCGTCGGGCATCGCGGTGGGGATGGCGACCAACATCCCGCCGCACAATGCCGCCGAGCTCTGCGACGCCGCTCTGCATCTGATCAAGCATCCGAACGCTTCCATGGAGAAGCTGGTCGAGTTCGTCCCCGGTCCGGACTTTCCGACCGGCGGCATCATCGTCGAGCCGAAGGCCTCGATCCTCGAATCCTACAAGACCGGCCGCGGTTCCTTCCGCGTGCGTGCGCGCTGGGAGAAGGAGGATACGGGCAGGGGCGGCTACGTCATCGTCGTCACCGAGATCCCCTATCAGGTGCAGAAATCGCGCCTGATCGAGAAGATCGCCGAACTGCTGCTGGCGCGGAAAATCCCGCTGCTGGAGGACATCCGCGACGAGAGCGCCGAGGATATCCGCATCGTGCTGGAGCCGAAGTCCCGCTCCGTCGACCCGGATATCCTGATGGAATCGCTATATCGGCTGACCGAGCTGGAAAGTCGCATCCCGCTCAACATGAACGTGCTGTCGGGCGGCGTCGTGCCGAAGGTGATGGACCTGCGCGAAGTGCTGCGCGAATGGCTCGACCATCGCCGCGAAGTGCTGCTGCGCCGCTCCCGCAACCGCCTTGGCATCATCGAGAAGCGCCTCGAAGTCCTCGCCGGCTTCCTGATCGCCTATCTAAACATCGACGAGGTCATCCGCATCGTCCGCTTCGAGGACGATCCCAAGGCGAAGCTGATCGAGCGCTTCGAACTGACCGAGGTCCAGGCTGACGCGATCCTCAATCTGCGCCTGCGTGCCCTCAACAAGCTCGAGGAAATCGAGATCAGGAAGGAGCATGACGAGCTCTCCGCCGAGAAGGAAGGCATCGAGAAACTGCTCGCCTCCGAGGAGCTGCAGTGGAAGACGGTTTCCTGGGAAATTGAGAATGTGAAGAAAAAGTTCGGCAAGGACACGGAGCTCGGCGCCCGCCGCTCGACCTTCGCCGAGGCCGGCGAGATCGACCTTGAAGCCGTCGCCCAATCGATGATCGAGAAGGAACCGGTCACCGTCGTCGTCTCCGAAAAGGGCTGGCTGCGCGCCATGAAGGGCCATCTGGCCGATTTCTCGACGCTCACCTTCAAGGAGGGCGACAAGCTCAAGCTCGCCTTCCACGCGGTGACCACCGACAAGGTCCTCGTCTTCACCACCGGCGGCAAGGTCTACACGCTCGGCGTTGACCGCCTGCCGGGCGGCCGCGGTCATGGCGAACCGATCCGCATCATGGTCGACATGGACAACGCCCAGGACATCGTCTCGGCCTTCGTGCACAGGCCCAAGGGCAAGCTGCTGATGGCGTCCGCCGCCGGCAACGGTTTCGTCGTGCCCGAAGCCGATATCACCGCCAATACCCGCAAGGGCAAGCAGGTGATGAACGTCAAGCTTCCGGACGAGGCGAAGCTCTGCATCCAGCTTCCGATGGATGAGGCGGGCGAGGGCCAGGCCGACCACGTCGCAGCCGTCGGAGACAATCGCAAGCTTGTCGTCTTCCCGCTGATCCAGATCCCCGAAATGGCTCGCGGCAAGGGCGTCCGCCTGCAGAAATACAAGGATGGCGGCATCGCCGATCTGCGTGTCTTCAGGCTGGACGAGGGCCTGACCTGGCAGGACGCCTCCGGCCGTAACTTCACCAAGGGCAAGGACGAACTCACCGAATGGATGGGCGTCCGCGCCGCCGCCGGCCGTCTGGTCCCAAAAGGTTTCCCGAGGAACGGGAAGTTCAGCTAGCGCGCCTGTCGGGCGGGGGTCATAGCGACCTGATCTTCGCCCTTAAAACGGGTGCCGCGTAATCGAGGAAGACTCGCATTTTCCACGGCAGCGCTCCGCGCGCCGCATGGATCAGGTGAACGGGGATCGGGTTCGTCTCGAAATCCTCCAGCATGATGCGCAAAGCGCCTTCGCGCACCTGTTCGGCGCATTGGTAGTGGAGGACGCGCGTCGCGCCAGCGCCTCGCGCCGCAGCCTCGACAGCGGCCTCCGCTGTCGTGACGGAAAGGCGCGGCGAGAACGCCACCTCGATGGCCTGACCCGTTTCGGCCGCCCGGAAGAGCCAGCTCGCGGCCGGTGACAGGAACTCGAAATTGACGCAGGGCATCGCGGCGAGGTCCTCCGGCCTCTTCGGCGTCCCGTGGGCATCGATCAATTTCGGGCTTGCGCAAACGACTGTCCGCATCGATCCGATATTGGTGGCGATCATCGTGCTGTCAGGCAGACGACCGATCCGCACCGCCATGTCGACGTGATCTTCGAGCAGATGGAGGTTGCGGTCCGACAGGAGCAGCCGGACATTGATCTCCGGGTGGATGGCGAGGAAATCTAGGACGATCGGCAGAATATGCAGCCTGCCGAAGAGAACCGGAGCCGTCAGGGTCAGTTCGCCGCGGGGCGCATGGAACTCGCCCGAAGCGACCCTTTCAGTTTCCTCCACATCCTCGAGTATCCGCCGCGCCGATGCCAGGTAGGCTTCGCCCGTATCGGTAAGGGCGACCTTGCGCGTCGTTCGCACGAGGAGCCTCGCGCCCAGATGCGTCTCCAGTTCGTTCACCTTGCGGCTGACGGTCGCGAGCGGCACGCCCAGATCGCGGCTGGCGGCCGAGAAGCTCCCCCTCTCTGCCACCCGCAGCAAGATTCTCATGGCTTCGAGACGGTCCATCATTATTCCGAATATTGAGATACTAATTCTCGATTTAGCAGAATTATCTCTGAATATGGAACGAGATAATCCTCCTTGCGCAAGAACCTGCCCCGGGTTCTCGAACCTAATAGGAGAAACAACCCATGCCCCGTCTCACTGTTCCCGCTCGTCACGATGTCCCCGCCGATTCCAAACCGATCCTCGACACTGTCGAGAAACAGCTTGGCGTCGTGCCGAACATGTTCAGGCTGATCGCCTCCAGTCCCGCCGCGCTGCAGGGCTACACCGCCAACAATGCCGCGCTTGCCAGGACGCTGGACGTCAAGACCCGCGAGCGCATCGCGCTCGCCGTCGCCCAGGTGAATGGCTGTGACTACTGCCTCTCCGCGCACACATATCTCGGCCTGAACCTGGCGAAGATCAGCGGCGAGGAGATCGCGCTCAATCGCATGGGCCGTTCAGGCGACCCGAAGGCGGATGTCGCCGTTCGCTTTGCTGCTAGTATCGCGCGCGAACGCGGCCGCGTCGCCGATGCCGATATCGAAGCCGTTCGCAAGGCGGGATTCTCCGACGGCCAGATCGTCGAAATCATCGCGGTCACCGCCGAGAACTTCTTCACGAATCTGCTCAACGTGGTCGCCGGCACCGATATCGATTTCCCCGTCGTTCAGGCCAGCGAGGCGGCCTGATCCGAAAAGCGGGCGGGTTTCCCCGGCCCGCCCGCTGACCGTTTGGAGACACCACCATGCCGTACGGATTTCTCGACATCGCATCGACACCAAGCGTCCGCGCGGCGCAGAGCGCCATGGGCAGCGACCGGGTCTTCGAGAACTTCAGGGGCGACCGCGCCTTCGACCGGTTCACGCCGAATGAGGCCGCCTTCATCGCCGCGCGCGACAGTTTCTACATGGCGACCGTTTCGGAAACCGGCTGGCCCTATGTTCAGCACCGGGGCGGACCGACGGGTTTTCTCAAGGTCGTTGACGAGAAGACCCTCGCTTTCGCCGACTATCGCGGCAATCGCCAATATATCAGCGTCGGCAATCTTGCCGCCAGCGGCCGCGCCGCGCTGATCCTCGTCGACTACGCGGCCCGCGCCCGCCTGAAGATCTACGCCGAAGTCGAGTCGGTTCCGATCGATGGCGATCTCGCCGCCCTCATTACGGATCCGGACTATGGAGCAAGGCCGGAACGGGTCATCGTCGCGCGCCTGGCGGCGTTTGACTGGAACTGCCCGCAGCACATCACCCCCCGTTTCACCTCGGCGGAGGTTTCGGCCGCGATGACGCCGCTGCGCGACCGCCTGACCGAGCTTGAAGCCGAAAACGAACAGTTGCGAGCAAGACTCGCCAGCGCGGAAGGAAACTGACGATGGAACCCGAACGCCTGCCGCTGCCGCCATATCTGACGGTCGAGGACGCCGCCAAAAAGGTTCGCCTCGCCGAGGACGCATGGAACAGCCGCGATCCGAAACGCGTCGCGCTGGCCTATACCCCGGACAGCCACTGGCGCAATCGCGCCGAGTTCCTTGAGGGTCGCGACGCGATAGTTGCTTTCCTGACCCGGAAATGGGACCGCGAGCTCGGCTACCGTCTGACCAAGGAGTTGTGGGGCTTCCGCGAAAACCGCATCGCCGTCCGCTTCGCCTACGAATGGTGCGATGACAGCGGGAACTGGTTCCGCTCCTACGGCAACGAATTATGGGAATTCGACGAACGAGGCCTGATGCGCCGTCGTGTCGCCAGCATCAACGACGCACCGATCGCCGAGGCTGATCGGAAATTCCACTGGCCGCTCGGACCGAGGCCGGACGGACATCCAGGCCTGGGCGAACTCGGCCTCTAGAGCCTTTCAGGGTCAGATGGAAACATTCTGTTTCGCGTCCGGTGCGGCGATCCGCGCGGAGGCGCGCGCAGCGCGTAGCGGGGCTACGGGCAAGCGCGCCGACAAAGCGGGCGCCCGCCGGACGGAAACCCGAAGGG
>PAKZ01000019.1 GCA_002706335.1 Ahrensia sp. | reverse complement strand
GGGCACGGTCAAGCCGGAGCCCGAAGGCATCGGGGCAAACATGCCCGGCCCTTCGGGTTTCCGTCCGGCGGGCGCCCGCTTTGTCGGCGCGCTTGCCCGTAGCCCCGCTACGCGCGCCTCCGCGCGGATCGCCGCACCGGGCGTGAAACAGAATGCTTCTATCTGACCCTGAAAGGCTCTGGTGAAAGTCAGGTTGCAATGGAAGCAAGATGCGCTGCCTCTCGCCTTTGGCTCGCAGGCGCATTTTGATGCAGGTGTTTCAATCCAAACCTGAATTGCACTAGGCGAGGCGGAATTCCAGCCAGAGCGGGTTGTGGTCCGAAATCCGGAAGGCGAAGCTGCCTTTCGGGAGATGGCGGTCGCGAAGCAATCGATCCCAGATCACGACGATGCCGCCATTCGCCACTTCAAGGCCCAGAAGCGCCGATTCCCCTTTCGAGAACCAGGCGATCTGGTCATGGTAGCTCTCGGCCTCGGGGTCGGAGCCGCGCGCATAGATGGTGCGCGGATGGCTTTGCAGGATGAAGGGCACTTCCAGCCCGGTGCTGACGAAGGCCTCGTAAAGTTCGTTTCCGGTCCGCTCCAGGTTGAAGTCGCCGAGTACGATCAGATTGTGGTGCCAGCGGTGTTCGCGCGCCGCCCATGATTGCATCCATTTGGCGATGCCGCGCAGTTCCGGCAGGCGCTCCTGGGTGACGTCGCCATAGTCGATATGCGCAGTAATCAGGATAAATGTCGTGTCCCGGGTGCGGAAGGAGACGGCATAGGGATTGCGCGCGAACTGCTTCTTGAAGCTCCCCTTGTCGAAGCCGAATTCCTCGGCCTCGTCGGGCACGACCAGTTCGCCGGCCAGCCCCGAAAGCGCCACCCGGGTCGTGTCGAATATATAGGCCATGTGCTCGTCATTGCCGCCCTGGCCTTCGGCCCGGTCGGTCATCAGGAAGCTCCAGTTCGGGTCGAGCACCTTTATCGCCGAGCGCAGCGCGCGGAAATCCGAGCCGACTTCCTGGACGGCGACCACGTCGAAACGCGAGAGTATCTCCGTGATAGCCCAAAGGCAGCGATAGTCGCGTTTCGGGCTGTCATGCGAACCGCCTTTCCATTTGCGCGTCAGAGAGCGGAAATGGGCGATGTTCCAGGTGGCAATCAGGATGTTGCGGTCGACTTCGCGTTTCGGCGGAATGATACCGTCGAGATAGGCCGAATATTCGCGCATCTCTTCTATTGCGGCCTCTGGCACGTCGCCGTCGGCCGGCGCGTTTTCCGGTGTGTCGAACAGGACATCGAGAGGCGTTGGCATTGGCAGTCTCCGCTATGACGGCCGTTGCCTCAGGGTAGCATTTGGGCGGATATGACGCCATTGCAGGATCGTGGAACGACGCTTTCCGGCGATGCGGCGTCGCTTTCGATTGCGGCCCTGGATGGCTCCGCTGTAGAATATGCCGACCGGTTTCACTTCCCGGCTCGGCCAACGTTGACTGCAATAGTGCAGTGAGCCATCAGGCCCAACGAAGCGATCTCCCAAATGAACATAAGGACCAGCACCGAAGACATGCTGCATGTCTTCCAGTGGAAGAATGGCGACAAAGAATGGTCGCCCTTCTCAGACGCCGAGATGGATCGTCGTCAAAACGAGATGCGGGCGCATCTCGCCGCCAATGATATCGACGCGGCGGTTTTCACGTCCTATCACGGCATCTGCTACTATTCCGGCTTCCTCTACTGTCAGTTCGGCCGCAAGTTCGGGTTCGTGCTCACCGCCGACAGTGCGACGACGGTGTCGGCCGGCATCGATGGCGGCCAACCCTGGCGCCGCACCCATGGCGACAACGTCATCTATTCCGACTGGCGGCGCGACAACTTCTTCACGGCGCTGAAGTCGCTCATCCCGACCGGTGCGAAACGCGTGGGCATCGAGTTCGATCATGTTTCCATCGATTACCGCAAGCTGCTTGGCGACGCTTTTCCGGGTGTCGAATTCGTCGATGTGGCGGCGGCTTCGATGTGGATGCGCACGCTCAAGTCCGGCGAGGAAATCAGCCTGATCCGAGAAGGCACGCGGATCTGCAATGTCGGCGCGCGCGCCGTGATGGATGCCCTGCACGAAGGCGCGCCGGAATATGAGGTGGCGATTGCCTCGACCAACGCGATGATCCGCGAGATCGGCAGGAGCTTCCCGTTCGTCGAACTGATGGACACCTGGACATGGTTCCAGTCGGGCATCATGACCGACGGGGCGCATAATCCGGTGACCAACAAGCGCGTCGCGCGCGGCGATATCTGCTCCGTGAACTGCTTCCCGATGATCTTCGGCTACTACACGGCGATCGAACGTACGCTGTTCTGCGAGGAAGCCTCCGACGCGCATCTCGACCTCTGGCAGAAGAACTGCGCGGTGATGAAGGCCGGGTCCGACATGATGGGCCCGGGCAAGTCATGCTCGGAGATCGCGCTGGCCCTCAACGAGATGTATAGGGGCTGGGACCTGCTGCAATACCGCTCCTTTGGCTACGGGCACTCCTTCGGCGTGCTGTCGCATTATTACGGCCGCGAGGCGGGGGTGGAATTGCGAGAGGATGTCGACACGGTGCTGAAGCCCGGCATGGTCGTTTCGATGGAGCCGATGATCATGATCCCGGAAGGCAAGCCCGGTGCGGGCGGCTACCGCGAACACGACATCTTCGTCATTACCGAGGACGGAGCGGAGAACATCACCAATTTCCCCTACGGACCGGAAGAGATGATCATCCGGCGCGGCTGATCCATTTCGGCTGGACGACGAGGCGCCGGACGAGTTCCGGCGCTTCGAACATGGGCAAGTGCCCTACATCGCAGATGATGGCGGTGCCCCGCGGCAGGGCGCGGGCGAGTTCGATCTGCTCGCGCGCGCCGACGACCGGATCCGTCGTGCCTATGACGACTGTCGCGGGCACGGATATGCCGGCAATATCGTCGGCTATCGACGTCGCCCGCAGCCAGCGGACAACGGCGCGCATGGACTCGGGATTGCTTCGGCGCAGGTCGGCGTGCATCGCGCGTTCCGGTGACAGGCGAGCGCTTTTGCCGAGACCCGCGGCCTTGGCGGTCGCGAGGCCACGGTCGTAGAGGGCCGGCGAATAAAGCCAGAGCTCATACAGCATACGGAACAGCATACCGCCGGCGAGAGGCAAGGTGACGATGCTCGCCGAGGCGGATCTTGCGGCGGCCGTCACGCCGCAGGAGAACGCGCCGAACAGGACAATGCGCTCGACGAGATCGGGCCACAGCGCGGCCATCTTCATGGCGGCGAAGGCCCCGGTGGAGTGCGCAACCAGTGTGACCTTGCGATCGGTCCGCGTCCGTATGGCTTCCCGCCACGTTTCGAGGAACACGAAATCGCCGAGCAGCGCCGCGGTCTCCTCCGGCGTGGTGTTCCAGGGAAAATGTCCCGGCAAAGGCAGCGCGATGGCGTGAAGAGGATCCTGCAACCGCGACATGGCGCGCCACATGGAATTGGAGGAGAACAGACCGTGCAGGAATACGGTATCGGGTTCGCCGTGGCCGGGCCCGATCTGCGTTACAGGAACGGTCGCAGGCGAAGCCGGAACGGGCAGGAACGGCCCACTGACCAGTGCGCCCCGTCTCGAAATATTCTGGATATCCTGCGTACCGAGGACCATGGCCGCTCATTGCCCGATTGTGTTTCGTATAGAACTCGCGGGGCATATGTCCGGTTCCCGTTGCGGCGGCTCCGCAAAGGAAAAACGCCCGGACTTGGTAGTCCGGGCGTCGATCATTTCGTCGGTTGCGTTCCGATCAGGCGGCGCATTCCAGCAGCAGGGTGCCGGAGGCCGTGTTCGAGATCGGGATATGATAGTTGCGGGTGATCTCGTTGACGTCGTCGCCGAGGGCTCCGCGCATCATCATCCACATCAGGAACTCGGTGCCCTGCGCGCCGGCCTTTTCGACCAGTTCCATGCGGGTTACCTTGGTCAGCTCGTCCGGATTGTGGACAATGTTCTCCAGGCAATACTGGTCGAACTCCTTGTTGATGAAGCCCGCCCTCGCGCCGTCGAGTTGGTGCGACAGGCCGCCTGTGCCGAGGACGACGATCTTCGCATCCTCGGGGAACGACAGCAGCGCCTTGCGAAGCGACCGGCCGAAAGCGAGGGCGCGTTTCAGCGTGGGGATCGGATGCTGCACCGTGTTGGCCGAGATCGGCACGGCCTTCGGCATATCCGGATGGTGCGGCGCGCCCGGCCAGAAGAGCTGCATCGGAACGACGAAGCCGTGGTCGACAGGAAGCTCCTGGCAGGAGGTGATGTCGAACTCGTCGGCGACCATCGACTCGATGATGTGCCAGGAGAGTTCCGGCGCGCCGGGGAACGGATCGAGCGACGGCAGGCCCCAGCCTTCGTCCTCGTTGCGATATTCATGCGCGGCGCCGATCGCGAAGGTCGGCATCCGGTCAAGGAAGAAGCCGAGGCCGTGGTCGTTGTAGATGTTGATCACATAGTCCGGCTTGTGTTCCTTGATCCAGGCATGGATTTTCGGATAGCCGTCGAAAAACGGCTTCCAGTAAGGATCGTCGTAGAGTTCCTTCTGGATCGCATTGCCCACCGCGGGAATGTGGGAGGTGGTGATACCGCCGAGAATGGTTGCCATGATAAGTCCTCCTCACGCCTGGCTGGCGAGGAATTCCTTGAATTCCTCGGTTGTGCGGCCCGTCTGCAGGCCGCCGACATCCTGAACCGACAGCTTGAAGATGCCGGCGAATTTGGCGAGGTAGTAGATGTTGCCGCCCGCATCGATCAGTCCGAGAACGTCGCGCTTGCGGATGGCTTCCTTCTGCTCTTCGTTGAGGCCGTATTTTTCCATATAGGCCTCCTCGTCCGCCTTGAACTCTTCGCGGTTCTCGGCCCTGTTGAACGAGTAGCACATCTTGTTGAGCGCATAGCCCTTCATGGCCTGTTTGCCGTCGAAGATGGTCGTGCCCGGAATGTCGATGTGATAGTCAAAACCCGGTTGGTCCATGGTCATTTCCTCCTGGATATTGACCCATGTATACAAGGCCGGGCCAAGCGGCGGGTTTGACCTAAATCAAGCGGCGTCCGCGGGCGGATTAGAATGAATGCCTGTTGCGCAAAACTTATAGCAACCCGCCGACATTTTTCGGCCTTCTTACCAAGCGGTCACGCATGAAAAAGCCCGGATGCGCCGGGCATCCGGGCTCTAAGAGATCTTACAGGAACTTCCGGTGGTTGCGGTTGAGTTCCTGTATGCCTAGCTCCAGTATAGCCGCATCGGATTGTCTACGAGCAGTTTCTTCTGCGCCTCCTCCGTCACCGCGATACGCGGGATGAAGTCGACCAGCTTGCCGTCATCGGGCATATGCGACTTCATGTTCGGGTGCGGCCAGTCGGTGCCCCAGATGACGCGGTCGGGGAATGTCTCGACCAGCTTGCGCCCGAAGGGCACGACATCGTCATAGGGCGGGCCCGCAACCGTCAGCCGCTCGGGGCAGGTAACCTTGGTCCAGATCGTGTCGACATCGGCCATCAGATCGACAAAGCGCTGGAAATCGGGATGGTCGACACCCTTGGTCACGTCGGGACGGCCCATATGGTCGACGACGATGGTGGTCGGAAGCTGCTTCAGGAACGGGACCAGTTCCTCGAGGTCCTGCGCCTCGAAATAGACGACGATGTGCCAGCCGAGCTGGGCGATCTTGTCTGCGATGCCGAGGAAGACCTCTTTCGGGGTCGAATCGACGAGGCGCTTGACGAAATTGAAGCGTACGCCGCGTACGCCTGCCTCATCCATCGCCTTGAGTTCGTCCATGCCGATATCGGGACCGACCGAGGCGATCCCACGGGCCTTATCGCCGGCGGCTTTCAGCGCGTCGACCAGCGCCCGGTTATCCTTGCCATGGCAGGTTGCCTGCACGATGACATTGCGCTCGAAGCCCAGATAGTCGCGCAGTTCGAAGAGCTTTTCCTTCGGCGCGTCGCATGGCGTGTATTTGCGTTCCGGCGCATAGGGAAAGGTGTCGGCTGGCCCGAATACGTGGCAATGCGCGTCGACGGCTCCCGGAGGCGGCGTGAAGGCCGGCTTCGAGGGATTCGGGTGAAAAGGCAAATAGTCCGGGTCCATGGGTTCCCTCCCGCCGCTTTTGTGGATTCGGGTCATTTATATAGCGCAAAACGCGCTGATGCCCAGATTGCGGAGTCGCCGGGGAAATTGATGCAACTGCCGTGGTTTGCCCATTTCAAATCGTTCGCTTCCCATAAAAATTTGCTATAGGCGCTTTGAAAGAGCGATATCGAGCAGCAATGAGACAGGCGCTTCCCAATATCCGGCATCTGAGGGTTTTCCGCGAAGTGGCGCATTGCCACAGCGTCAGCATGGCCGCGGAAAGGGCGCATCTTTCGCAACCCGCCGTGACCCAGGCGATCGCGAAACTGGAGGAGGATCTTGCGGCACCGCTGTTCGAGCGACGCCGCGACGGGATGTTCGTCACCGAAATCGGTGCACAGTTTCTCGAGCGCGTCGAGCGGGCGCTCGATCATCTGCAGGCGGGCGCACGTGAGGCTGCACGAAGCGGATCGCGCCAGAAGGGGCGCGGCTTTTCGGATTTCGACAGGCTGCTTACGGCGGCACAATTGCGCGCGCTGGTCGCTGTTTCGGAAGCAAACAATTTCTCGATGGCCGCACGGAGCATCGGCATATCGCAGCCCTCGATCCATCGTGCCGCGCGCAATCTGGAACGTCTGTCCGGGCTGAAGCTTTTTTCCAGCGCGCATGAGGGCATATCGCTGACACCGGCGGCGCAGTTGCTTGCCCAGAGGACAAAGCTGGCTCTCGCGGAATTGCAGCAGGGCTTCGACGAGGTCGACGACTTTCTCGGCCGCGATTCCACCCATATCGTCGTCGGAGCCTTGCCGCTGGTGCGGACCTTCGTCCTGCCTGCGGCGATCGACCGGATGGTGCGCAATTCCAGCCGCGTCCAGATCCGCGCCGTCGACGGGCGCTATGCCGAACTGCTGCATGGCGTGCGTCACGGCGATATCGATTTCCTGATCGGGGCTCTGCGCGATCCGGCGCCGGTCGACGATATCGTCCAGGAACCCCTGTTCGACGATCCGCTCGCCATCGTCGCCGGGACCAAGCACCCGCTGGCGGGGCGCGACGAGGTGACGATCGACGATGTGCTCGCCTATCCCTGGGTGGCGCCGCCGAAAAACACGCCGGCCGGCAGTTACCTCTACGACACGTTGCGCATCCAGGATTTGCCCATCACCCCGGTGCGCGTCGTGTCGTCCTCGCTGGTCCTTCTGCGCGGGCTGTTGATGACGGGCGATTACATCACGATCATTTCGCTCAACCAGATCCGACACGAATACGAGCAGGGTGTTCTGGTGCCACTGCCCATCGAGCTGGCAGACAGCGCGCGCGCGATCGGGCTGACCTACCGCCGCGACTGGCGACCAACCAAGACGCAGCAGCAGTTTCTATCCTATCTGCGCGAAGTGAGCGCCGGCATGAATTCGGGCGGCGGCTCGGTTGCGCCCGCCTATGCGGAAATTCAATAGCGGTCGATGCGATTGAATGGGCAATCGGAGCGCGGCGATGATATTCACCGCGCCATAGTGTCCGGACTGGCCGCCGTCCGTGTCGCGTGTGTCCGCTTGTGTTTCATCCGGCGGCACGCGGCATTGACGGCGTACCGGTTTGGGCCGAAACAGGACGGAAACGACCGGAGGAAATAGTATGAGACTTTGCGTTGCTGGCGCTTATGGCGCTTTCGGATTGAAGCACCTGGATGCGCTCTCCAATATCGACGGTATCGAAGTCACCTCGGTCATGGGACCGACACGCGAGAAGATCGATGCCCTGGCCGCGGAAAAGGGTATCGGACACGCGGCGACGGATCTGGCTGAGTGCATTGCGCGTGACGATGTCGATGCGGTGATCCTCGCCACGCCGACGCAGATGCACGCGGCGCAGGCGATCCAGTGTATGGAGGCCGGCAAGCATGTGCTGGTCGAAATCCCGATGGCCGACAGTCTCGCCGACAGCCAGGCCGTTGTCGTCAAGCAGAAAGAAACCGGCCTTGTCGCGATGTCCGGACAGGTGCGCCGCTTCAATCCCTCGCATCAGTGGATCCACAACAAGATCAAGGCGGGAGAGCTGAAGATCCAGCAGATGGATGTGCAGACCTATTTCTTCCGTCGCTCCAACACCAATGCGAAGGGCGAGCCGCGGAGCTGGACGGACCATCTGTTGTGGCACCACGCCTGCCACACGGTCGACCTGTTCCAGTACCAGACCGGTGAGACCTGCTCGGAAGCCTTTGGCCTGCAGGGCCCGATGCATCCGGATCTCGACATCGCCATGGACATGACGATCGGCATGAAGACGCCGAAGGGCGCGATTTGCACGCTTTCGCTCTCCTTCAACAATGAAGGACCGTTCGGAACGTTCTTCCGCTATATCTGCGACAATGGCACCTATCTCGCCCGCTACGACGATCTGTTCGACGGCTATGACAAGCCGATCGACCTGTCGGGCGTGGCCGTCTCGGACAATGGCATCGAACTGATCGACCGCGAGTTCATCTCGGCGATCCAGGAAGGCCGCGAGCCGAATTCGAGCGTCGCGCAGGTTCTGCCTGCGATGGAGACGCTGGACAAGATCGAACGCGGCTTCAAATGATCTGAAAAGGCGGCAGCGCCTGAAGCAAAAAGGCCGGGCGTTTGCCCGGCCTTTTTCGTTTATTCCTTGACGTATGGTTTGCCGTCGGCGGCCGGCGGGCGCGACCGGCCGACGAAGCCGGCGACGACCACGATCGTCGCGAGATAGGGCGCCATGGCCAGGAATTCCGACGGGATCGGGGTTCGCACGATCGCCAGTTTCTGCTGCAGGGAATCCGCGAAGCCGAAGATAAGCGCGGCCATCAGGGCGCCGAACGGGTGCCAGCGGCCAAAGATCATGGCTGCGAGGCCGATATAGCCGAGGCCGCCCGTCATATTCTCGTCGAAGCGTCCGACCGAGCCCAGCGTGAACCAGGCGCCGCCGAAACCGGCGACCATGCCGGCCAGCGTCACGTTGATGTAACGGGTGCGGTAGACGTTAATGCCGAGCGTATCGGCGGCGCGCGGGTGCTCGCCGACGGACCGGGCACGCAACCCGTAACGCGTGTGGAACAGATAGTAAGTCGCGACGCTGACCAGGATCAACGCGCCGTACACGAACAGGTTCTGGTTGAACAGCACGGGCCCGATCACCGGGATATCGCCAAGGAAGGGGATCTTCCAGGCGCGGAAGACCGGCGCGTTATTGAGGAAGCGGTATTCGGAGAAAACCTGGCTGGAGACATATGAGGTGACACCGGTCACGAAGAGGGTGATCACGACGCCGGCGATGATCTGGTCCATGCGGTAGGTGACGACGAGCGCGGCTAGGATGAAGCCGAACAAGCCACCGACGAGAACCGCAAAAAGCACCCCGGCCCAGCCACCAAGCAGAGACCCCATCAGCGCGCCGGTAAACGCGCCGGCGAGTAGCATGCCTTCGATGGCGATATTGACCACGGCAACACGCTCCGAGAGCACACCGGCAAGGCCGCCGAGCGCGATCGGCACGGCAGCGACCACGGTCGCCGAGAGCATGCCGGTCAGCGAGAAGGACTTGCCTGCCGTCGCCCAGACGAGAAAGGCAGCGGTGGCGAGCGCAAAGCCGACGGCGATCGAGACAGTCGACCAGCGGGAGCCGCCGCGCATGAACTGGCGTACGCCGAGAAAGGCGAGAACGGCCGCGGCGATGTAATTGAACGAGGCGGCCGGGACGACGAGGTTCGGGATCACCCATGGATCGCGAGGCCGCGACAAGCCGAACGTCGCATTGCCTTCGGACCCATAGCCGAACACGGCCGCCACGAGGACGGCAAGCCCGATCAGCACGATGCCGTAGATGCGTGCCTGGCGTGCCTTGTGTGTGTCGATCTTGGCGTCGGGCGCAAGGTCGGTAGTCGATGCTGCGGTCATGGCCGGTACCTCCTAGCGTCCCGCGGGCTTCTTGAAGCCCCAGGGGAAGATCGCGCGGACAAGAAGCGGCGCGGCGATGAAGACGATGATGAGAGCCTGGATGATGCTGATCAGGTCGATGGAGACGCCCGCATCGACCTGCATCTGGCGACCGCCGGCCTCCAGTGCACCGAAGAGGAGGCCGGCAAAGAGCACGCCGACCGGGTGCGAACGACCGAGCAAAGCCACGGAAATGGCGTCGAAGCCGATGCCGGAGGAAAAGCCCGGCGTCGCCCGTTCGAGAACGCCGAGAACCTGATTTGCGCCGGCAAGCCCGGCGAGCGCGCCGGCGGTTGCCATCGCGAAAACGATAATAGCCGAGGCGTGCATGCCGGCATAGCGCGCGGCGTCGGGGTTTTCGCCGGAGGCGCGGTACTCAAAGCCGGTTCTGGTCTTGAACAGGAGCCAGTGGACGAGGATCACTGCGGCGATCATCACGAAAATACCGGCGTGGAGACGCAAATTGGGGTCGATATCGGTAAGCAAACGCGGCAGTTCCGCGCTCGGCAGGACCGATTTGGAGACCGGGTCGGAGCGGCCGGGACGCTGCATCCATTCAAGGCCGAGCATGTAGGAGAGCAGCAGGTAGGAGCTCAGATTGAGCATGATCGTCGTGATCACTTCATGCGCTCCGGTCGCCGCGCGCAGATAACCGGCGATCGAGGCGTAGAGGCCGCCCGCCACAGCCCCGGCCAGAAGCGCGAGCGGCATGTGGATAATCCAGGGCATGTTCGGAAAGGAGAACCCGACAATCACGGCGGCGATGCCGCCGACGACAATCTGGCCCTCGGCGCCGATATTGAACAGGCCGGCGCGGAAACCGAGTGCGAGCCCCAATCCGGCCAGGACGAGGGGGATCGCCGAGGTCAGCGTCTCGGAAATCGCGTTCATGGATCCGACCGATCCTTGCAGAAGCGCAAGGTAGGAGCGACCGATCGTTTCAATATCGACCGCCGTCGCCAGCATGATCAGAGCCCCGACGATCAGCGCCACGATGACAGCGAAGATCGGAACGACGACCAGATCCTCGAACTCGGCGCGGCCGGGAGCGGCGCGCTGGAGAAGCTTGTCGGCCAGATTGGATTGCGAGGTCGTATCGGTCATGCGGTCACTCCGGCCATCGCGAGACCGATGGCGTTCTTATCCAATGGGCCGGCCGTCGCGTCGAATTCGGCGACGATTTTTCCGTCATACATGACGAGGACGCGGTCCGAGAGCGCCATGATCTCGTCGAGTTCCGAGGAAACGATGATGACGCCGTCGCCCTCGTCCCGGGCGCCCATGAGGCGGCTGTGGATATATTCGATAGAGCCGACATCGAGCCCGCGTGTCGGCTGCGATGCGATGACGAGCTTGGTCTCGCGTTCCAGTTCGCGGGCGACCACCATCTTCTGCTGGTTGCCGCCGGAAAGGTTGCCGGCCTTGAGATAGACGGAAGGTGTACGCACGTCGAAATCGACCGCATATTGCGCGGCGGTCTTCAGCACATCGGGCCATTTGATGGCGGGGCCGGAAGAGAACCGGTCTTCGTAATAGGTGTTGAGGACCATGTTCTCGTAGATCGTGAAATTGGAGATCATTCCGGATTTATGCCGGTCCTCCGGGACATGCGCCATGCCCATGCGATGTCTTTCACGCACGCTGACATTGGTGATGTCGCGACCGAGAAAATCGATCTTGCCGCCGGCAGCATGCGCCAGTCCGGTGAGGGCCTCGATCAATTCCGACTGGCCGTTGCCCTGAACGCCGGCAATGCCGACCACCTCGCCGGACCTGACGTGGAAGCTGACATTCTCGACGGCGGTTTCGTCGTTCTCGTTCAGCACCATCAGGTTTTTCACGTCGAGAAGCGTTTCACCCGGTTTGAATGGGCCCTTGTCGACGTCGAAGGAGACCGGTCGGCCGACCATCATTTCAGCCAACTGGTTCTCGGTCATGGATTTCGGATCGCCCTCGCCGGTGATCCTGCCGCCGCGCAGCACATTGATGCGATCGGAGATCTCGAGAATTTCGTGCAGTTTATGTGTGATGAAGACGATCGCCTTGCCGGCGTCGCGCAGCGATTTGACGATACCGAAAAAGTCCTCGACCTCCTGGGGCGTCAGGACGGCGGTGGGCTCGTCGAGGATCAGAACCTCTGCAGAACGGAACAGCACTTTCAAGATCTCGACGCGCTGCTGGATACCGACCGGCAGATCCTCGATCAAGGCGTCCGGATTGACCTGGAGGCCGTATTTCTCATTGATGTCGCGAACCTGCTTGCGGGCGGTCGCGAGGTCGAGATAGTCGAACATTCCGGTGGGTTCGACGCCCAGGATGACATTTTCGGCGACTGTGAAAACCGGGACCAGCATGAAATGCTGGTGGACCATGCCGATGCCGGCCGCGATGCCGTCGCCGGGTCCCTCGAAGTCGACTCTCTTGCCGTCGATGAGGATTTCGCCCTCGTCGGGCGAATAAAGTCCCGAGAGGATGTTCATCATGGTGGATTTGCCGGCGCCGTTTTCGCCGAGCAAGCCCAGTACTTCGCCAGCGCGGATTGTCAGGTTGACGTTATCGTTGGCCGTAACTGGCCCGAAGCGCTTCGTTATGCCGCGCAGTTCCACATCCACAGCGTCGCACTCCCCACTGGTGCAGAAAAAGTCCCGCCGCCGCCGGATGTGCGGCGGCGGGGGATGTCGTGCGGGATTAACCGCCGATTTTAATCGAACCGTCGATGATGCCGGCCTTGATCTCTTCGATCTCGGCTTTCAGTTCGGCCGGAACCGCGTCTTCGAAGGCGTGGAACGGAGCGAGTCCGACGCCGTCATTTTCGAGCGTGCCGACCGTGAGGCCGCCCTCGAAGGTTCCGTCCATTGCGGATTCAATGACCGCCTGGACAGTGGCGTCCATGCGCTTGAGAACCGACGTAAGGTAGACGTCCTGCTTCTCGGTGTCAGTCATGTACTGGTCGGCATCGACGCCGACGATCTTCAGCTTGTCGGTACCGAGCTCATCGGCGAGAGCGGCGGAGCCCAGGCCGACGGGGCCGGCGACCGGCATGACGATATCCGCACCTTCGTCATAGAGGTTCTGGGCGAAGGTGCGACCGTCGTCCAGGCTCTCAAAGTTGTTGGTGAACAGTCCGTCCTTGGCTTCCGGATCCCAGCCCAGAACCTTCACGTCCGTGCCGTTCTTCTCGTTGTAGTAGGCGGCGCCGCGGGCAAAGCCGTCCATGAAGACGGTCACCGGCGGAATGTTGATGCCGCCGAACGTGCCCAGGACGCCAGTTTCGGTCATGCCCGCCGCGAGATAGCCGGCAAGAAAGGCTGCCTGGGCGGTTGCGAAGACCTGGCCGACGACATTCGGGATTGTCGGATCGTAGGCGAAGTCGACGATGGAGAATTTCTGGTCCGGATTGGCTTCAGCCGCAGCCTTCGTTGCGTCGCCCATGAGGAAGCCGACGGTGATGATCACGTCGCAGCCGCCACCGAGAAGCGAGTTCAGGTTGGCCTCGTAGTCGGTTTCGGCCTGGCTTTCGAGGAAGCGACCTTCGATGCCCTTTGCTTCCATCGCGTCCTGGACGCCCTTCCAGGCCGTCTGGTTGAAGCCCGCGTCATCGATGCCGCCGGTGTCGGTCACCTGGCAGGCGGTAAAAGCCGCCGCCGACGAGATCGACCCGAACAGCAGGGCCGTCGCCACGGCGACGCCGCCCAGAAGTCTGCTTTTGTGAATCATGAGATACTCCCTGGGAATAAAGACCGGAATTCAAAGGAACCCGGACGTGAAATGCAATACCCAACGTTAACGACGTTGCACGCAGCCGACACTATGCCGGATTTGCCGGGAAAACCAATACCCTGAGGGACGGAACGAAGACAAAGTCATGGCCGTCTCACGCAGTTGACACTGATCAATGCGGCGCGTGCAGGACATATGCCATTTTTCGCATAAGATAACCCATCGTTCATGTGGAGGAAAATCATCATGGCGCATGTCGTCGTACTGGGTGCCGGCCTTGGCGGCACCATCATGGCTTACGAGGTTCGTGAGGAGTTGTCGAAGGAACACAAGGTTTCCGTCATCAACAACGGAAGCACCTATTCCTTCGTGCCGTCTAATCCGTGGGTGGCGGTCGGCTGGCGTGAGAAAGACGCTATCGAGGTCGATCTGACCGCGGTCATGAAGAAACGGAACATCGATCTTTACCCGCAAGGCGCAAAGAAACTGCACGCCGCCGACAAGCGCATCGAACTGAATGACGGGACATCGGTCGAATACGATTATCTTGTCATCGCAACCGGCCCGGAGCTCGCCTTCGACGAGATCGAGGGGCTAGGGCCGGAAGCGCATACGCAGTCGGTCTGTCATGTCGATCACGCGGTGATGGCGAAGGCGGCGTTCGACAAGCTCGTCGCCAATCCCGGCCCGGTGATCGTCGGCGCCGTGCAGGGCGCGTCCTGTTTCGGCCCGGCCTACGAGTTCGCCTTCATTCTCGACAAGGCGCTGCGCGACGCGAAGATTCGCGACCAGGTGCCGATGACCTTCGTGACGTCGGAGCCCTATATCGGCCATCTCGGTCTGGACGGGGTGGGCGACACCAAGGGCCTTCTCGAGAGCGAGATGCGCAACCATCACATCAAATGGGTCACCAATGCCAAGGTCGACAAGGTTGCAGACGGCACGATGCATGTCTCGGAGATCGCCGAGGACGGCTCGGTGAAGAAGGCGCATGAGCTTCCCTTCAAATTCTCCATGATGCTGCCGGCTTTCCGCGGCGTCGCGGCAGTGCGCGATGTCGAGGGGCTGACCAATCCGCGCGGCTTCATCCTCGCCGACAAGCATCAGCAGAATCCGAAGTACCCGGAAATCTTCTCGGTCGGCGTGTGTGTCGCCATTCCGCCGATGGGGCCGACGCCGGTGCCGGTCGGCGTACCGAAAACCGGCTTCATGATCGAATCCATGGTCACGGCCACCGCGCACAATATCGGCAAGCTGGTGCGCGGCGAAAAGCCGGATGCCCAGGGCACATGGAATGCGGTCTGTCTCGCCGATTTCGGCGATTCCGGCATCGCTTTCGTTGCCCAGCCGCAGCTTCCGCCGCGCAACGTTAACTGGTCGTCATCGGGCAAGTGGGTGCATCTGGCCAAGGTCGGGTTCGAGAAATACTTCCTGCACAAGATCCGCTCGGGCAAGTCGGAGCCCGCCTATGAGCGTCTCGCCATGCAGGCGCTGGGCATCCAGAAGCTCAAGGAAGTCAAGTTCGAGATCGAGGACGCCTGATCTTATATAAGATTTCTCGAATATAAATCTTGACAAATATACCATAATTTACATATCTAATCGAGGAGCCCGCCGACCTGTCGGCGGGCGTGACATCAAAGGAGTCCAAGTTCGCATGTCCCTCGACCGTATGGTGCTGGCTTTCGCAGGTCTGATGACGCTGCTTTCCGTCGTTCTGACATGGTATGTGTCGCCCTATTTCCTCTGGTTCACCGTGTTCATCGGCTTCAACCAGATCCAGTCGGCCTTCACGGGCTTTTGCCCGGCCGCGATGATTTTCAAGGCGGTTGGCGTCAAGCCGGGGACCGCGTTCTAAGCTTCGACCGGGCGCGGTGCCGACCGCGCCCGAATTCGTTTTCACCTTCCGCTCCGGCTGGAGCTGTCTTCCCGATTGACAAACGTCAAGGTGGCGACCCGATTCAAAGCGCATTAGCATGCGATCATGATCGTGAATCCGGCGACGACAATGGAGCGCTCCCTTGTTTGAGGGTGCGACACAGGCGCAGGCCCGAAACGGCCGGGTGGTCGCGGTGCGCGGCCCGGTTCTCGACATTGCGATCGAGGGCGATCTTCCCGACATCTACGAAGCGGTGGTCGTGCAGGCCGGCGAGGACCGCATCATTGCGGAGACCCAGTCGCATCTGGACGAAAAGACCGTGCGCGCCATCGCCATGCAGCCGACGCAGGGCTTGTGGCGCGGTGCGCCGGTGGAGCTGACCGGTCAGCCGATCACCACGCCGGTGGGCGACGCGGTTCTCGGGCGGCTTGTCAACATGATCGGGAATCCGGCCGACAATGGCGCGGCCTTCGGGAGTGGGATGGCCCGGCGGCCGATCCATCGCGCGGCCCCGCCGATTTCGCGTCAAAGTGCCGCGACCGACATTTTCTCCACCGGTATCAAGGTCATCGACCTGCTGGCGCCGCTGGCGCAGGGCGGCAAGGCGGCGATGTTCGGCGGCGCTGGCGTCGGCAAGACCGTGCTGGTGATGGAGCTCATTCACGCCATGGTCTCGGGCTATGACGGCATTTCGGTGTTCGCGGGCGTCGGCGAGCGCTGCCGCGAGGGCCACGAGATGCTCAACGAGATGAAGAGTTCGGGCGTTCTGGACCAGACCGTGCTGGTCTACGGCCAGATGAACGAGCCGCCCGGCGCGCGCTGGCGGGTGCCGCTGACGGCGATGACGATCGCCGAATATTTCCGCGACGAGAAATCGCGCAATGTGCTGCTGCTGATGGACAATGTTTTCCGCTTCATCCAGGCGGGATCGGAGGTTTCGGGCCTGCTCGGACGCCGCCCGTCGCGGGTCGGCTATCAGCCGACGCTGGAGACGGAGGTTGCCGATCTGCAGGAGCGGATTGCTTCGATCGGCAACGCCTCCGTGACGGCGATCGAGGCGGTCTACGTACCGGCCGACGATTTCACCGATCCGGCGGTCGGCGCTATCGCCAGCCATGTCGATTCCATGGTCGTCCTGTCGCGCCAACTGGCCGCGGAAGGCATCTATCCGGCGATCGACCCGATCGCGACGACCTCGGTGCTGCTCGATCCGCTGATCGTCGGGCAGGAGCACGCGAATATCGCGGGACAGGTGCGCGAGGTGATCGAGCATTACCGCGAACTGCGCGACGTGATCGCGCTGCTGGGTGTCGAGGAACTGGGCGCCGAGGATCGCCGCGCCGTCGGCCGGGCGCGTCGATTGCAACGATTCCTCACGCAGCCCTTCTTCACGGCGTCGGCCTACACCGGCGCGCAAGGCCGCAGCGTCACCGTTGAAGATACGCTCTCCGGTTGTCGCGCCATCCTCGACGGCGTGTGCGACGAGTGGGACGAGAGCTCGCTCTACATGATCGGCAATCTCGACGAGGCCAGAGAGAAGGAAAAGACGCTGCGTTCCAAGGCGTCCGACGCCAGGAAGGCGGTGGCATGAGCGCGCGCGCCCTTTCGCTGGTGATCACCACGCCGCTTGCCGTGATCAAGCAGGTGGACGGCGTGACGTCGTTTCGCGCCAGCGACGACAGCGGCTCCTTTGGCGTTATGCCGGGCCATGCCGATCTTCTTTCTGTGCTTCGCGATTGTGTGGCCCGCTGGAAAACAGGCAAGGGCGAATGGAGCTACTGCGCGCTGCATGGCGGCGTTATGACGGTCGAAAATGGCGACACGATCCGGATCGCCTGCCGGGAGGGGGTGCTCGGAACAGATGTCGCGACACTGGAGGCCGAGGTGCGGCGGCACCGCGAAGCCGTAGCGCAGGAGGCAAGCAGGGCGCGCGTCAGCGAGGCCAAGCTGCACGCGCGCGCGATCCGGCAGATCATGACGCATCTGTCGCACGACCAGAATATTTCCGTGGAAACCGCACTGGACGAGATCTTCCAATGAGCGACGCACCGCGCGAGGGCAATCATCTGGGACGGGCGGCGCGCAAGGAGGCCGAGCGCGAGGAGTTGCTGGCGCAAGACCCAGAGCCGTCGCTGGCGCGCCGTTTCGGGCAAATCGGCATTCTGGGCTGGATGATCGTGATACCGGTGCTGGTCGGCATTTTTGTCGGCAGTTGGCTCGACCGGCTGCTCGGCACGGGCATCACGCTGGGAGCCGCCCTGACCTTTGCCGGCGCGGCGCTGGGGCTGTGGCTCGCCTTTCGCTGGATGCATGAACAATGACGCTGTTTTCACCGCATCACCTGGAATGGCTGAGCCCGGCCTGGTTCGCGTCGATCGTTATCGGGCTGGCCGTCGGCTTCGCGGCAGGGGCGCTGCATTTTCGTTCCCTGAAGAGCGTCGCGCGGCGGCTCGCCAATGGCGACCTGAGCGCAATTGCGCTGCAGCTCGGACGGCTGGCTCTGCTGGGCGCAATCCTGTTCACGATGGCGTTGTTCGGCGCGCAGGCGCTGCTCGCGGGCGCGGCAGGCGTTTTTTTGGCGCGGCGGCGGGTGCTGGCGCAGTCCAAGGCGGAGGCGGAGACGTGAACGACTCCCCGCTCATCCTGCAAACCGCTTTTTCGATCGGACCCGTCCCGATCACCCATGTCGTGCTGACGACATGGGCGGTCATGGTCGTGCTCGCCGTCGGCTGCTTCCTGCTGACCCGCAAACTGAGCGTCGAACCGGGATCGGCGCAAACCGTGCTGGAGCTTCTGGTCGGAACCATCGACGCGCAGATCGAATCGACGATGCAGAGCGATCCGGCGCCGTTTCGCACGCTGATCGGGACGTTGTTCATCTTCATCCTGTTTGCCAACTGGGCATCTGCAATTCCGAATGTCGAGCCGCCGACCGCGCATCTCGAGACGGATGCGGCGCTGGCGGCGATCGTGTTTGCGGCGACGATCTTTCATGGCGTCAAATCGAACGGGCCCCTCGGCTATCTCAAGACCTTTGCCGAACCGTCATGGGTGATGATCCCGCTCAATCTCGTCGAGCAGATCACGCGGACCTTCTCGCTGATGGTGCGCCTGTTCGGCAATGTGATGAGCGGCGTCTTCGTCGTCGGCATCGTATTGTCGCTTGCCGGACTGTTGGTGCCGATCCCTTTGATGGCGCTCGATCTCCTGACAGGGGCCGTACAGGCCTACATCTTCGCGGTCCTCGCGACCGTCTTCATCGGCGCCGCCGTCAGCGGCGAGGGCGCCGAAAATCCCCGAAAGGACAGTCACTGATGGACATGATCAAGATGGTCAGCATTCTGGGCGCGGCGCTGAGCGTGTCGTTTGGAGCGATCGGACCGGCGCTCGGCGAAGGCCGCGCGGTGGCGGCCGCGATGGACGCAATCGCCCGTCAGCCGGAAGCCGCCGGCACGCTGTCGCGAACACTCTTCGTCGGGCTCGCGATGATCGAGACGATGGCGATCTACTGTCTCGTCATCGCGCTGCTGCTGCTGTTCGCCAATCCCTACACGGTCTAGGACCAGCCGCTTCCGATGCAGTTCGACTGGTGGACCTTCGCCTTTCAGCTCGTCAACATCGCGGTGTTGGCGTGGTTGCTTGCGCGCTTCCTTTTCAAGCCGGTGGCGGGGATCATCGCCGAGCGAAAGGCCGAGACCGACCGTGTCCTGAAGGAGGCCGAGCAAGCCAAGCGCGATGCGGCGGAAGCCGAGAAGGCTGCGGCGGGCGAAAGGGACCGGATCGCAGCGGATCGGGCCGATCTGCTGCAAAAGGCGCGTGAGGATGCCGACGCACAGAGGCAGGCGCTGCTGGAAGACGCCAAGGTCGAGGCCGCAGCCGTCATGCAGAAAGCGCGCGAGGCGGCCGCGCATGTGTCGAAAGAAGAGCACGAGAAGCAATTGCAGCGCGCCACCGATCTGGCGATCGCCGTTGCCGGGCGGCTGCTGGCTGACCTGCCAGTCGATGCGCGCATATCAGGATATCCCGAGCGGCTGGCCGAGGCGCTGTCGAAACTGGGGCAGGAGGAACGGGCGGCGATCCTAAGCGATGGCGGCGGATTGCATCTGGTCGCGCCGCGCGCGCTCAGCGACGAGGAGCGTGGGAAAGTCGATGAGGCAATCGGCAAGATGGTCGGTCAAGACGGCTCGTTGCCTGTCGAGGTCGACGAGACCCTGCTTGCCGGGCTGGAGCTGCGAAGCCGCCACGGCGTTATCCGCAATTCGCTGGGATCTGACCTAGAACGCATGGCAAAGGCCCTGACGGATCATGAGCAAGGTTGATCCGAAAAAGCCGGACAGCGATCCGGAACTGAAGGGACTGTTCGACACGATCGGCAGCGTCGAACTCGGAGCGCGATCGGAGGCTATCGGGCGGGTCACGCAAATCTCTGACGGCCTCGCCGCGGTGTCCGGTCTTGGCGCGGCCCGTCTCGGCGAAATGCTCGAATTCGAAAACGGATCGCGCGCCTTTGTACTCAATCTCGAAACCGAACTGATCCAGGCTGTGCTGCTCGACAGCGGCGAGGGCGTCGACGCGGGCATGGCGGTGCGAAGATTGCACAAGCTCGTCAGCGTGCCGGTCGGCGACAGCCTGCTCGGCCGCATCATCGATCCGCTCGGGCGGGTGCTGGACGAGGGCGATCCCGTCGACATGACGCATCTCGAACCGGTCGAGAAACCGGCGCCGGCGATCATCGACCGGGATTTCGTGTCCGAGCCGGTGCAGACCGGCCTGCTGGTCATCGACTCGCTGTTTGCCATCGGCCGTGGCCAGCGCGAACTCATTATCGGCGAACGGGCGACCGGCAAGACCTCAATCGCCGTCGACACGATCATCAACCAGAAGGACACGGACATCGTCTGTGTCTATGTGGCGATCGGACAGCGGGCCTCGGCGGTGCGCCGCGCGGTCGACGCGATCCGGGAGAAGGGGGCTGCAGACCGCTGCATCTTCGTCGTCGCGCCCGCGACCGCGGAGCCGGGGCTGCGCTGGCTGGCGCCTTTCGCCGGGATGACCGTCGCCGAACATATCCGCGATCGAGGAGGGCATGCGCTCATCGTGCTCGACGACCTGACCAAGCATGCCGCGACGCATCGCGAACTGGCGCTTCTGGCGCGTCAGCCGCCCGGCCGCGAGGCCTATCCGGGCGATATCTTCTATCTGCATGCACGCCTGCTCGAACGCGCGGCGAAGCTTTCGCCCGAGAAGGGAGGCGGGTCGCTGACGGCTTTGCCGATAGCGGAGATCGAGGCGGGCAATCTTTCCGCCTATATCCCGACCAATCTGATCTCGATCTCGGATGGACAGATCGTCCTGTCGAACCAGCTGTTCGCGGCCAATCAGCGCCCGGCGGTCGATGTCGGCATGTCGGTCAGTCGCGTCGGCGGCAAAGCGCAGCTCGATGCCCTGAAAGCCGTCGCGGGACGGGTGCGGCTCGACTATGCGCAATATCTGGAACTGCGGGTCTTTTCACGGTTCGGCGGTTTTGGCGACGAGACGCTCAAGAAGCGCATCGCCCATGGGGAGCGCATCGGAGCTTTGCTGGCGCAACGTCGTTTCTCGCCGTTGCGACCTGTCGACCAGATCGCCCTTCTGGCGGCGCTGGGCGACGGCATCCTCGACACGGTGCCGCTGGACAAGATCGAGGCGGTCAAGGATTTGCTGCCCGCGATCATCGACAGCGAGCCCGCGCTCGCGGCGTTTCGTACCGCGCCGGGCGAACTCGGCGACACGATCAGGACCGCCTTGTGCGATTGCGTGCGCCGGGCAGTGGAGAAGGCAGGCGGCTAATGCCTCATCTCGAGGACATCAAGAACCGCATCGCCAATATCGACCAGATCGAGGGCGTCATCGTCGCGATGCGGGCCATGGCGGCAGCGCATGCGCAGGAGGCCCGAAAACACCTGCAGGCGATCCGCGAGCACGAGGAAACGGTTGCCCGTTCCATGGCCGAGGCGATGTCGCTGGTGCCGTCGTCGGTGCTTGTGCCGGAATCGGGAACGGCTTCGGTGACGCATTTGCGGATCGTCGTCGGCGCGGCACAGGGTTTCAGCGGACTGCACAATGAGCGGATCGTGACCGGTGCCTTGGCGCTCGAGGGGGAGGCGGAAACCCGCCAATATCTGCTGATCGGGCAACGCTGCATTTCCGAATTCGCGGCGCGCGGTCAGGATTCGGTCTGGTCCGCGAACATGGCCGCGCATGCGGCTGACGTGCCCGGGCTCGCGAGCCGTATTGTCGATGCCCTGTTCGATAGCCTCGAAAGTGGCGCGGTGCAGCATGTCAGCATCGTCTATGCCGATCCGGCGACACCGGAAAACGACCTCACCGTGCGCCAGCTCATGCCTTTCGATTTTTCTCGGATCGCGCGGTCTCGCAGTCCTGTCGCACCCTTGATCATGATCCCGGCGGTGGAGCTTATCGCGCAGTTGGTGGAAGAATATGTCTTCACCGAGATCTGCGAGGCGCTGATGCTGGGCTTTGCTGCGGAAAACGATGCGCGGATGAACGCCATGACGCGAGCGCGGGCCAATGTCAAAGAAATCGCGCAGGAGTTGCAGCGCAAGTTCCATCAGGCACGCCAGGAATCGACCACGACGGAGATCATCGAATTGTCGGCCGAATCCTATGCCGCCGGCGATTTCTGGCTATAAAATATTGTGTTATCTTTGGAATTTCTGGTTTTTGAATTATGAATCGCTCCGCCGGGATTTTCGGCGAGCTGTTCATGCAAGCGTATATGCAAAGGGTGTATCCAGTGTGCCCCATCCTTCTCGGGAGGGCATATCCCGTATGGCGGGAATAATTACGCGCCGGCGCCATGAGGGCGACCGGCCTGGGTAATGCGAGAATGAAGGATACACGATGTTCGCTCGCTTCATGAATGACGAGTCCGGGGCAATGATTGTCGAATACGGGCTGTTGGTTGCGATTATCGCGGTCTCCATCATCGGAGGAGCGATGATGGTCGGTTCTTCCATCGATGAAAACCTGGCGGATGTCGCGACCAAGATCGACGAACCGCCGGTGTGATTTTCGTCAGCGGTAACCGAGCGTGGAGACAAGCGCGCGTTGCGCAGGCGTCATCACCCGCTGGGAATGACGGAGGAGCGCGAAATCGCGCTGCGGCAGGTCGACCGGGACCACGCTGAGGCGTCCGGTCTCGACGGAAGCCGCGACGACCTGTTCCGATATGACGGCGGCGCCGGCGCCGGCCTCGACCGCTTCGCGCACCGCCTCGTTGCTGGGTAGGACCAGTATGATCCGCAGCATGTCGAAGGGTACGCTCATTCGCTCGCACAATTGCCTTAGGGCATTGCGGGTACCTGATCCCTCTTCGCGGACGATCCAGGGCAAGCTCGCCAGATCGATTCGTCCGGTCGACAGCAGCGGCACAGTCTTGCCGGGTGAGGTGACCAGAACCGGCCGATCGCTGTCGACGATCGTCCGGATGAGAATCTGGTGGGTGGTCGGGCCCTCGACCATGCCGATGTCGAGATCGCCGGAAACCACTGCATCCTCCACGGTCAGGGTGTTGCCGATGCTGATGTCGAGACGGATGGCCGGATAGGCTTCGCGGAACGCCGCAAGCCGGCGTGGCAGCCAGTGGTTGGCGATGGTCTGGCTCGCCCCGACCGAGACCGTGCCGCTTTCCGTTCCCGACGATTGTTCGAGGATGGCGCGCGCGATCGCGGCGCGTTCGATCACATTCTTCGCCTCGGGCAGGAAGCGTCGTCCGGCTTCGGTCAGTTCGATGCCCCGTCCCACGCGATTGAAGAGTCTTACACCGGATTGCCGCTCGAGCGAGGCGATCGCAGCCGAGGTGGCGGATTGTGTCATGGCGAGCGCTTGGGCCGCACGGGTGACATGCGAACGTTCGGCGACGGCTATGAAGACGCGGAGCTGGTCGAGGGTCATGACACTCAATGCATAAGCAAATTCGATTGAAATGACTATAATTATTTGTTTGTGCGATTGATGGAATAGGGCGATCCTGTTCGGCGAAGGATGGAGGTCGTGGCGAGAACCCTCGGTAAATCATCGTCTTCCGGGTGACTGGGGAAATGGCTAAACCAGCTCTGGGCGGCAATGGCGCAAAGGGGCCGCTACAGGCCTGAATTGCACTATATGCGCGGCCGCTCCTCGGGCTTGAACGAAGAACGGGGATGCAGGAAATCGTGACAGCGGAGCCCGATCTGGACCTTTCGCCGCCTGTTTCCGACGCGGTGCGCAAGACAACCTGCTACATGTGCGCCTGCCGCTGCGGCATCAATGTCCATCTGAAGACCGGCCCCGACGGGCGCGAAATCGTTTCCTATATCGAGGGCAACCGGGATCACCCGACGAACAAGGGCGTGTTGTGCGCCAAGGGATCGGCGGGGATCATGCAGCATTACTCGCCGGCGCGGCTGCGAAAGCCGCTCAGGCGGAAGGGTCCGCGCGGGTCCGGCGAATTCGAGGAAATTTCCTGGGACGAGGCGCTGACGCTCGCGACGGATTGGTTGAAGCCAATTCGCGAGACTGATCCCAAGAAGCTTGCCTTCTTCACGGGGCGCGACCAGTCGCAATCCTTCACATCGTGGTGGGCGCAAGCTTTCGGGACGCCGAACTATGCCGCGCATGGCGGTTTCTGTTCGGTCAACATGGCGGCCGGCGGCATCTATACGATGGGCGGGGCGTTCTGGGAATTCGGCACCGCCGACTGGGACCGGACGAAATATTTCATGATCTTCGGCGTCGCCGAGGATCATGACTCCAATCCGATCAAGATCGGACTGTCCAAGCTGAAGCAGCGCGGCGCAAAGATTGTCGGGGTCAATCCCGTGCGCACAGGCTACAACGCGATCGCCGATGAATGGGTCGGGATCACGCCCGGCACTGACGGTCTATTCATTCTCGCGCTGATCCACGAATTGCTGCGCAATGGCAGCGTCGATGTCTCCTATCTTGTCCGCTACACCAATGCGCCCTGGCTGGTGATCGATGATCCCGGTGCGCCTGATCACGGTCTCTTCGCTCGCAACGAGGATGGTCATCCGCTTGTCCTCGACCGGCGGAGCGGCGAGCCGGCGTCGTCGGAGGACAATGACGTTCGGCCCGACCTGAAGGGAGAGGTCACGCTCGCCGATGGCAGACGGGCGCGGCCGGTCTTCGAGATCATGGCCGAGACCTATCTCGGCGATGATTATGCGCCTGCGGCTGTCGCCGAACGCTGCGGTATAGAAGCCGGTACGATCGCGCGGCTGGCCGCCGAAATGGCGTACGCCGCCTTCGAGGAAGAGATCGTCCTCGATCGGCCATGGACGGACTGGCGCGGCCGCAAGCATGACAAGATGATCGGCCGTCCGGTCAGCTTCCATGCGATGCGCGGCATCTCGGCGCATTCCAACGGCTTTCAGACCGCGCGGGCCCTGCATCTTCTGCAGATCCTGCTCGGTTCGGTGGAGACGCCCGGCGGTTTCCGCTTCAAGCCGCCCTATCCGAAGCCGGTCGAAGGCCATCCGAAACCGCATACGGGCCACAAGCCGAACACACCGCTCGACGGGCCGCATCTCGGCTATCCGCTCGGTCCGGACGATCTTCAGATCGACGAGGACGGTACGCCGCGGCGCATCGACAAGGCGTTTTCTTGGGAAGCGCCGTGCTCCGCGCACGGGATGATGCACATGGTCATCGCCAATGCCGCGGAGAAGGATCCTTACGGCATCGACGTCCTGTTCCTCTACATGGCCAACATGGCCTGGAACTCGTCCATGAACACGGCCGGCACGATGGAGATGCTGACCCGCACCGACGAGAATGGCGACTATGTCATTCCGAAGATCATCTATTCGGACGCCTATTCCTCCGAGATGGTCGCTTTTGCCGACCTGATCCTTCCCGACACCACCTATCTGGAGCGGCATGACTGCATCTCGCTGCTCGACCGGCCGATCTCCGAGCCGGATGCGGCGGCGGACGCCATTCGCTGGCCGGTGGTCGAACTCGATCGCGACGTGCGCGGTTTCCAGTCGGCGCTGATCGATCTCGGCGCGCGGTTGGGTCTACCCGGTTTTGTCGAGGAGGACGGATCGCCGCGCTACAGGGATTATGCCGATTACATGGTCCGGCATGAAAGGCGGCCCGGCGTCGGCCCGCTGGCAGGCTGGCGCGGCGATGGCGAGGCCCATGGGCGGGGCGCGCCCAACCCGAACCAGCTCAACAAATATATCGAGAATGGCGGGGTCTTCACCGCGCATATTCCGGAGGAAGCTCAGCTCTTCAAGCCGTGGAACAAGGCCTATCAGGACTGGGCTGTCGCGATCGGCCTCTTCGACAAGCCGGCGCCTTACCTCTTCAGCATCTATTCCGAGCCGCTCAGGAAGTTCCAGCTTGCGGCGGAAGGCCATGGAAAGAGGCAGCCACCGGACAAGATGCGCGCGCGTATTCGGCAAGCCTTCACGCCGCTGCCGACATGGTACCCGCCCTTCGAGGGCGAACTGATCGACAAGGACGCGTATCCCTATCATGCGCTGACCCAGCGCCCGGCGGCGATGTATCACTCCTGGGGATCGCAGAATGCCTGGCTCCGGCAGATTCATGGGGCGAACCCGCTCTATGTGCCCGAAAACATCGCGCGCAAGGTTGGCCTGGAGGATGGCGACTGGGCCTGGGTGACGTCGCATCACGGCCGCATCCGCGTGCCTGTGCACATTACCGCGGCTTCGAACAGCAAGACGATGTGGACCTGGAACGCGATCGGCAAGCGCAAGGGTGCCTGGGCGCTCGGGAAGGGCGCGCCGGAGACCGAACGCGGATTCCTGCTCAACCACCTGATCCATGAATTGCTGCCGCCGAAAGGCGACGGGATGCGCTGGTCGAACTCCGATCCGGTGACGGGCCAGGCGGCCTGGTTCGATCTCAGGGTCAGGATCGAAAAGGCAGAGGCGGAGGAGCATGAACTCGCGCCGGATACCGGCTCGCAAACATCGCCGGTCGGCACCGGGCCCAAGGTCGTCGCCTACGGGAAGGCGTGGAAGACATGACCACGCTGCCGCAAACCACCAACAGGAAGCTCGGCCTCGTCATCGATCTCGATGTCTGCGTCGGGTGCCATGCCTGCGCGGTCGCCTGCAAGGAATGGAACACCGGCGCCTATGGTGCGCCGCTCTCCGACATGGACGCCTATGGCGCGGAGCCGTCCGGGACGTGGCTGAATCGCGTCCATTCCTACGAGGTGAAGCCGGAGGACAAGCCGGCGCAGATCGTGCATTTTCCGCGCTCCTGCCTGCATTGCGAAGATGCGCCCTGCGTCACGGTCTGCCCGACGGGGGCGAGCTACAAGCGTTCGGAAGACGGTATCGTGCTCGTCAATGAGGACCGCTGCATGGGTTGCGGGCTGTGCGCCTGGGCATGTCCCTATGGCGCGCGCGAAATGGACATGGATGCCGGCGTGATGAAGAAGTGCACGCTATGCGTCGACCGCATCTACAATGACCACATACCGCAGGAGGACCGGGTTCCGTCCTGCGTGCGCACCTGCCCGGCGAATGCCCGCCATTTCGGCGATTTCGCCGATCCGGACAGCGCGGTCTCGCGCATGGTGGCCGAGCGCGGTGGCTATGACCTGATGCCGGAGCAGGGGACACGGCCGGTCAACAAATATCTCCAGCCGCGGCCGAAGGTCGACGCCATGCCGGCGGGCGAAGGCTGCGGCAAGCATGACGCGCACGCGCCCGCGACGCCCGGCGGGCTGCTCGGCTGGCTCGATCGCGCGCTCGCGGCGCTGGATTAGGAGAGGCAGACATGCATCCGGCGCTTTCCGTCATCGTCTTCACGACGCTTTCCGGGATCGGTTTCGGATTGATGAGCCTGCTCGGCATAGGGCTCGGCGGCGACGGTCTCGCCTTTCGCTGGACGGCGGTGGTGTTGGCCTATGGCTTCGCCGTGATCGGTCTTCTGTCATCGGTCGCGCATCTGAAAAGCCCGGGACGGGCGATTTATGCATTCTCGCAGTGGCGGTCATCCTGGCTGTCGCGCGAGGGCGTATTGTCGATTCTCACGCTGGGTGTCTTCGGTCTGTGGGCGCTGGCGTATCTTTTCATGGACAGAAACATCGGCGCGCTCGGGATCCTCGCAGCGGTGCTCGCCGTCGTGACGGTCTATTCTACCTCGATGGTCTATGCGCAGCTCCGCACCGTTCCGCATTGGGCGACATGGCTGACCCCGGCTGTTTTCCTGGCGTTCGGTGCGGCGGGCGGGTTGATGCTGCTGGCGACGCTGCTCTCGGTGTTTGGCGAAGAGGGCGCGCGTCCGGTGGCGCAATTCGCACTCCTCGCGCTGGTGATCGCGTGGGTCGTCAAGGCGGCGTGGTGGCAGCGCGCTGCGAAGACGACTCTTGTCGCCGCGGGGTCCGGTATCGGCGAGGCGACCGGACTGGGGCGGATCGGCAGGGTGCGGGCATTCGAGCCGCCGCATACCTCGCCCAATTATCTCATGCGCGAGATGGCTTTCGAAGTCGGGCGCAAGCGGGCGCGTGCCTTGCGCCGGGTCGCGATCGGGGCGGGGGTGGTGTTGCCGCTGTTTTTGGTCATTCTGGCTGTTTACCTGCCGATTGCCACAGCCGCGCTGTTGCTGCTCGCGCTCGTATCGCACATCGCCGGCATGCTGGCCGAACGCTGGCTTTTCTTCGCCGAGGCACGCCATGCCGTCGCCTCTTTCTACGGGATAGGCCAGGCGGATGGGGACGTGGCTTTCCTCTGAAAAAACTTGCGGCCGAAAAGGCAGGCGCTGGTAAGTCAGGGAGCCGATGATTACCTGAATGCGAATGGCCCGTGCGCCATCTGCATTTGTGGGAAATCAAGGGAATGAAGCCTGTCTTAGCCTATATGCGCCTTGCCTTCGCCGTTACGGCTGTAGGTCTCGCGCTGGCCGGATGGTTGGGCTGGCAGACGACCGGGTCTTTTTACGGCACCGCGTCCTTCCTTTTTACGGCTACGGTGCTGGCGGCGCTCGAAATCGCGCTTTCCTTCGACAATGCCATCGTCAACGCCAACAAGCTCAAGGACATGAGTCCGGTCTGGCAGAGACGTTTCCTGACCTGGGGCATCCTGATTGCCGTCTTCGGCATGCGGATCCTGTTTCCGCTCCTCGTGGTCGTCTTCGCCGCGAAAATCGGACCGATATCGGCTGTCACGATGGCTGCTGCGGATCCTGAACGCTATGGCCACATCATGGAGGAGGCGCATGTCTCCATTGCCGCCTTCGGCGGCACGTTCCTGATGATGGTGGCGCTGACCTACTTCATCGACGATCGCAAGGACGTCGACTGGTTTGCTACGCTCGAGTGCAGATTGCGCCAATGCGCCTCGATCCGCGGCATCGAGATCGCGATCGTGCTCGCCATCATCATCGCGTTTTCGAGTTTCCTGCCGCGCCATGAAGCCGCGACCTTCCTGTTTGCCGGAGCGGCCGGGCTGCTGACTTTTCTCGGCGTGGAAATCCTTGGACATGTCCTCGACTCTTCGAGGGACGCAAGGCGGATGGTCCGGCAGGGCGGCCTCGGCGCCTTTCTCTATCTGGAAATGCTGGACGCCTCGTTTTCCTTCGACGGGGTGATCGGCGCCTTCGCGCTGACGCGGAACCTGTTCCTGATCGCCATCGGGCTGGGCATCGGCGCCATGTATGTGCGCTCGGTGACGATCATGCTGGTGGAGATGGGCACGCTTTCGAAATTCCGTTATCTCGAACATGGCGCGTTCTACTCGATCCTGCTGCTGGCGCTGATAATGTATGCACAGTCCTTCATGCATATTCCCGAAGTGGTCACGGGACTGGTCGGTGTCGTGCTGATCTTGCTGTCCCTGCGTTCGTCTCTTGTACACAATCGCCTGCACCAGCGTTCCTGACCCTCGGGACAACCGCAAGGTACGGTTGCCGCGACCTTTTTTCATTTTCGGGCGCTTTCCTCGGAGGCGGGCTTGTCATTCCTTTCCGTAGTGGCTTTATGTCGGTGACCGCGAGAGATCGGGAGGATCAGACTTGAAGATCGGTACGCCCAAAGAGGTGTTCAAAGACGAGAACCGCGTTGCGATGACGCCGGAGAGCGCATTGCAACTGCAAAAGCTCGGCCATTCATGCGTGATCGAGACCGGCGCCGGTGTGGCAGCAGGCTTTTCTGACGCGGCCTACAAGGAAGCCGGCGTCGAAGTCGTGAAGACGGCCGCCGCGCTGTGGAAGGCGGCCGATGTCATCGCCAAGGTTCGTCCGCCGACGGACGCCGAGGCGAAGCGCCTAACGGCCGGCAAGACGCTGATCTCGTTTTTCTACCCGGCGCAGAACGACAAGCTTCTGGAGCTGTGCAAGGGCAAGGGCGCCAATGTCATCGCCATGGACATGGTGCCGCGCATTTCGCGCGCCCAGAAGATGGACGCCCTGTCGTCCATGGCGAATATCGCGGGCTATCGCGCCGTCATCGAGGCGGGCAACAATTTCGGACGCTTCTTCACCGGCCAGGGGACGGCGGCGGGCAAGGTGCCGCCGGCCAAGGTGCTGATCGTCGGGGCAGGCGTCGCCGGTCTCGCGGCCATCGGCACGGCGACTTCGCTCGGGGCGATTACTTACGCTTTCGACGTGCGTCCGGAAGTCGCCGAGCAGATCGAATCCATGGGCGCTGAATTCGTCTATCTCGACTTCGAGGAACAGGCGCAGGATGGCGCCGCGACCGGCGGCTATGCGGCTCCGTCGAGCCCGGAATTCCGCGAGAAGCAGCTTGAGAAATTCCGCGAGCTGGCACCCGATATGGACATCGTCATCACCACGGCGCTGATCCCGGGCCGTGACGCTCCCAAACTTTGGCTGAAGGACATGGTGGAAGCCATGAAGCCCGGTTCGGTCGTGGTTGACCTAGCGGCCGAACGCGGCGGCAATTGCGACCTGACAGTTCCCGACGAGAAGATCGTTTCCGACAATGGCGTCACCATCGTCGGCTATACGGACTTCCCGAGCCGCATGGCCGCGCAGTCCTCGACGCTCTATTCGACCAATATCCGCCACATGATGACCGACCTGACGCCGGCCAAGGACGGTGTCATCGTTCACAACATGGAGGACGACGTCATCCGTGGCGCGACGGTGGCCCATGAAGGCGAAATCACCTTCCCGCCGCCGCCGCCCAAGGTGCAGGCGATCGCCGCGCAGAAGCCCAAGGAGAAGGCGAAGGAACTGACGCCGGAGGAAAAGCGCGCGAAGGAAGTCGCCGCCTTCAAGGCGCAGACGAAGCAGCAGGTTACGCTGCTGGCCGTCGGCACCGTGCTGCTTCTCGCCGTCGGGCTTGTCGCGCCGGCGAGCTTCATGCAGCACTTCATCGTCTTCGTGCTCTCGGTGTTCATCGGCTTCCAGGTGATCTGGAACGTCAGCCACGCGCTGCACACGCCGCTGATGGCGGTAACCAACGCGATTTCGTCGATCATCATTCTCGGTGCATTGATGCAGATCGGATCCGGCTCCTGGCTGGTGGTGCTTCTGGCTGCGCTGTCGGTCTTCATGGCCGGCATCAACATCTTCGGCGGCTTCCTCGTGACGCGCCGGATGCTTGCCATGTTCCAGAAGTCGTAAGGGGGAAGGGGCATGGAATACGGATTCTCCATTGCGGCCTATGTCGTCGCAGCTGTTCTCTTCATCCTGAGTCTCGGCGGCCTGTCGGGGCAGGAAAGCGCGAAACGCGCCGTCTGGTACGGCATCGCCGGCATGGCGCTGGCCATCGTCGCGACGCTGATCGGGCCCGGCTCCGGCCTGTGGCTGTTGTCGCTGGTGCTGATCGCCGGCGGCGGATTGATCGGCTGGTACGTGGCCATGCGGGTGCAGATGACCGAGATGCCGCAGCTTGTCGCCGCGATGCACTCGCTGGTCGGTCTCGCGGCGGTCTTCGTCGGCTACAATGCCTATATCGAGGCGGCGCGGGTCGCCGTCATGAGCGAGGAGGCGCGCCATGCGCTGACGGGCTTTGCGGCGATCCTGGCGCATAAGACGCCGGTTGAACTGTCGATCCTGCGCGTCGAACTGTTCCTCGGCGTGTTCATCGGCGCGGTGACCTTCACCGGCTCGGTGATCGCTTTCGGCAAGCTTGCGGGCAAGGTCACCGCCAAGGCGACGAAGCTGCCCGGCGGGCACATGCTGAATGCCGGCGCCATGGGTATCTCCGTGATCCTGATGCTCATGTTCCTCAACGGGGCGGGCGCCTGGGCGCTGATCCTGATGACGCTGCTGGCCTTCTTCATCGGCTATCACCTGATCATGGGGATCGGCGGCGCCGACATGCCTGTCGTCGTGTCTATGCTCAACTCCTATTCGGGCTGGGCGGCCGCGGCGATCGGCTTCTCGCTCGGCAACGATCTCCTGATCGTGGTCGGCGCGCTGGTCGGCTCGTCGGGTGCGATCCTGTCCTACATCATGTGCAAGGCGATGAACCGGTCTTTCGTCTCGGTCATTCTCGGCGGTTTCGGCAATACGACAGGGCCGGCGATGGCGGTCGAGGGCGAGCAGGTCGCAATCGACGCCGAAGGTGTCGCGACGGCGCTGAAGGATGCCGATTCCGTCATCATCGTTCCGGGCTACGGCATGGCTGTCGCGCAGGCGCAGCAGGCCGTTTCGGAACTGACCCGCAAGCTGCGTGCACAGGGCAAGGAAGTGCGTTTCGCGATCCATCCGGTCGCGGGCCGGCTGCCGGGCCACATGAACGTGCTGCTGGCCGAAGCGAAGGTGCCTTACGACATCGTCATGGAAATGGACGAGATCAACGAGGACTTCCCGGATACCGACGTCGTTATCGTGATCGGCTCCAATGACATCGTCAATCCGGCGGCGGAAGAAGATCCGAACTCGCCGATCGCCGGCATGCCGGTGCTGGAAGTCTGGAAGGCGAAGCAGGTCTTCGTCTCCAAGCGCGGTCAGGGCACGGGTTACTCGGGCATCGAGAACCCGCTGTTCTACAAGGACAACACGCGCATGTTCTTCGGTGACGCCAAGGACTCAGTCAGCCAACTGGTCAACCTGATCGGCTGATCGCATAAAGATCGATTTCGCCGCCGCCACTTCGTCGGCGATGAAACTCATCACTGCCTGGATGCGTGCTGAATCGCGCGCATCCAGATGGGCGATGATCCAGAAGGTTCGGACAAGTGCGACCTCGCCGGGCAGGACCGGAACGAGGTTCGTATCGCCGGCAGCCATGAAATCCGGCAGGATGCAAAGCCCGGCCCCGGCCCTGGTGGCGTGGAATTGCGCGAAGAGGTTTGTGCTGGAAAGCCGTGGCGCCAGCCCGTCGCCGATCTGGCCAAGATAGTCGAGTTCGGGGGTAAAGATCAGTTCCGGGATGTAGCCGATCAGAGGGTGGCGGGCGAAATCCTGCCGGCTCGTGACCGGGCCGTTTTCCTCCAGATAGCGGCGCGATCCATAGACATGCAGCGTGTAGTCGGTGAGCTTGCGCGAATACAGCCGGCCCTTGTCAGGCCGTTCCAGTCCGATGGCGATATCCGCCTCGCGCTTGGTCAGGCTGAAGACGCGCGGCATGGCAACGATCTGCAGTTCCAGCTGCGGATTGCGATGGGTGAGTTCACCGATGCGCGGCGCAAGGAAGAGAGACCCGAAACCGTCAGGCGCGCCGATGCGGACAACGCCTCCGAGCGAGAATTTTTCTCCGGCGATCTCGTTTTCGATATTGGCGGCCGAACTCTCTATCGTCTCCGCCTTGATCAGCAGGCGTTCGCCGGCATCGGTGAGCGAGTAACCCTTGGGTGAACGCTGAAACAGTTCGGTGCCGAGCTTTCCTTCCAGCGCGGTAATTCGCCGGCTCACCGTCGCATGATCGGTGCCCATGCGGCGCGCGGCGGCTGTCAGCCGGCCGGTGCGGGCCACCGATAGAAAATAGCGCAGGTCGTCCCAATCAAATGCCATAGAGTGTGAGCATATCCGCACAATGGATGAGCGATCAAGCGCGTGGATTTGCGCATTCAATCGCGATATTTTGTGGCAAATGGCTCATCGGGAGGATTTCATGCGCGAGATCGGACATTTCATCGGCGGCAAGCATGTCGTTGGAACCAGCGGACGCACCAGTGACGTCTTCAATCCGGCGACAGGCGAGGTCGAGGCGAAAGTGGCGCTCGCCAGCGCCGATGAACTGAACGCGGCGATCGAGAACGCCAAGGCCGCGCAGCCGGCCTGGGCGGCGACCAATCCGCAGCGCCGCGCCCGCGTGATGATGAAATTCGTCGACCTGCTCAATCGCGACATGGACAAGCTCGCCGAAGCGCTCTCCCGCGAGCACGGCAAGACGTTGCCCGACGCGAAAGGTGACGTGATCCGCGGCCTCGAGGTCGCCGAGTTCTGCATCGGCGCGCCGCATCTCCTGAAGGGCGAATTCACCGAGGGTGCCGGGCCCGGCATCGACATCCATTCCGTGCGCCAGCCGCTCGGCGTGGTCGCCGGCATCACGCCGTTCAATTTCCCGGCGATGATTCCGATGTGGAAGTTCTGCCCGGCGATCGCCTGCGGTAACGCTTTCATCCTGAAGCCGTCCGAGCGCGATCCGTCGGTGCCGATCATGCTTGCCGAACTGATGCTCGAAGCCGGTCTGCCGGAAGGCATCCTCAATGTCGTCAATGGCGACAAGGAAGCCGTCGACGGCATTCTCGATCATCGGGATATCATGGCGGTCGGCTTCGTCGGTTCCACGGCGATCGCCGAATATGTCTATGCGCGGGGCTGCGCGGCGGGAAAGCGCGTGCAGTGCTTCGGCGGCGCCAAGAACCACATGCTGATCATGCCGGACGCCGATATGGACCAGGCGGTCGATGCACTGGTGGGCGCGGGCTACGGCGCGGCGGGCGAGCGTTGCATGGCGGTCTCTGTCGCCGTGCCTATTGGCGAGGGCACGGCGGACCGGCTGATGAAAAAGCTCACGCCGCGTGTCGAGAATTTAAAGATCGCGCCGTACACTGCCGGCAACGACGCCGATTTCGGGCCGCTCGTCACCAAGGCCGCTTATGACCGGGTCAAAGGCTATGTCGACAAGGGTATCGAGGAAGGCGCGGACCTCGTCGTCGATGGCCGCGATTTCTCGATGCAGGGCTACGAGAACGGCTTCTTCATCGGCGGTTGCCTGTTCGATAATGTCACGAAGGACATGTCGATCTACAGGGAAGAAATCTTCGGGCCGGTCCTGTCGGTGGTGCGCGCCAAGACCTACGAAGAAGGGCTCGACCTCGCCATGAGCCATGAATACGGCAATGGCGTTGCGATCTTCACCCGCGATGGCGACGCCGCGCGTGACTTTGCCGCGCGCATAAATATCGGCATGGTCGGCATCAATGTGCCGGTCCCGGTGCCGCTCGCCTATTACACCTTCGGCGGCTGGAAACGCTCCGGCTTCGGAGATCTCAACCAGCACGGACCCGACGCCTTCCGCTTTTATACCCGGACGAAGACGATCACCTCGCGCTGGCCATCGGGCATCAAGGACGGTGCGGAGTTCGTCATTCCGACGATGAATTGACGCAACGGAGAGCAGACAATGGATTTCGGTCTGACTGAGGAACAACGCTCGATTCAGGAGATGGCGCGCAGCTTCGCCGACGACAAGCTGGCGCCGAAGGCGGTCGAATGGGATGAGACCGCGCAGTTTCCCGCCGATGTCGTTCGCTCGGTTGGGGAGCTCGGTCTCGGTGGCATCTATGTGCGCGAGGATGTGGGGGGCTCCGGACTCGGCCGGCTCGACGCAGTCATCGTTTTCGAAGCCTTGGCGCATGGCTGTCCGTCGATCGGTTCGTTTATCTCGATCCACAATATGGCGGCCTGGATGATCGACCGGTTCGGCACCGATGAACAACGCCAGACCTGGTTGCCCAAGCTCTGTTCGATGGAACTGATCGCGGCCTACTGCCTGACCGAGCCGGATGCCGGCTCCGACGCCGCGTCGCTTCGGACACGCGCCGAGCGCGACGGCAATGGCTGGAAGCTGAATGGCACGAAGTCCTTCATTTCCGGCGGCGGCTTTTCCGATCTTTATCTCTCCATGGTCCGCACCGGCGGCGAGGGAGCCGGCGGCATCTCGGCGATCCTCGTCGAAAACGGAACGCCGGGTCTCTCCTTCGGGACGAAGGAGCGCAAGATGGGTTGGAGGGCGCATCCGACGGCGCAAGTCCAGTTCGACGACTGCAAGGTTCCGGCAGATCACCTCCTCGGCGAGGAAGGCAAGGGCTTCCGTTATGCGATGGCGGGACTCGACGGCGGCCGCCTCAATATCGCGGCAAGCGCGCTCGGCGCGGCGCAGGCAGCGCTCGACAAGGCGCTGGAATATGCCCGGGAACGCAAGGCCTTCGGCAAGCCAATCGCAGACCTGCAATCGCTGCAGTTCAAGCTGGCTGACATGGAGACCGAACTTCAGGCGGCGCGTGTGTTCCTATACCATGCGGCATCGAAGCTGGATGCCGGCGCGAAGGACGCGACGAAGTTCTGCGCCATGGCCAAGCGCTTCGTCACCGACGTGGCTTTCAAGGCTGCCAACGAGGCGCTGCAGATCCATGGCGGCTATGGCTATCTCGTCGATTTCGGGCTGGAGAAGATCGTGCGCGATCTGCGTGTGCACCAGATCCTTGAAGGCACCAACGAGATCATGCGCGTGATCGTCGCGCGCCACATGCTGGCGGAGCGATAGGTTGGCGGAGACGGGCGATATCCATATCCGCGAGACCGGCCGAACCGGCCGGATCACACTGGCGCGGCCGAAGGCGCTTAACGCTTTGACCTATGATATGGCCATGGCCATCGAGGTCGTGGTCGAAGACTGGCAGGCCAGTGGGGAAATCGATCTGATCCTGATCGACGCCGAGGGCGAAAAGGCTTTCTGCGCCGGCGGCGATATTGCCCAGATGTATGCGACCGGCACCCGCGGAGATTACACCTATGGCCGCAAATTCTGGGCCGACGAATACCGGCTGAATGCGGCGATCGCCGATTGCGCAATTCCCTACGTTGCGGTGATGGACGGGATCGTCATGGGCGGGGGCGCGGGCATATCGGTGCATGGTTCGCACCGGATCGTCACCGAGCGTTCGATGATAGCCATGCCGGAATGCGGCATCGGGTTGATCCCCGATGTCGGATGTTCGCTGCATCTGGCGAAGGCGCCGGGCCATCTTGGCGAATTCCTGGCAATGACAGGATGGAGAATGAACGCCGCTGACTCCATACATGCAGGCTTTGCCGATGTGGCGGTCACGTCGGATGATCTCGACGCGCTGAAAGGGCGGCTCGAAGAGACGGCCGATCCGGATGCGATTTCCGATTTTGCGCGCGCGGCGGGCGAGGGGACGCTCACGCCGCATCTGGCGGCGATCGACCGGCATTTTTCGGGCGCGACGGCGCTGGATTGCCTTCGCACCCTCGAAGAAGACGGCTCCGATTTCGCCCAGAAGGCGGCCGGGATGATCCGAAAGGCGTGTCCGCTGTCTGTTGGCTGTTCCTTCGATCTCATTCGGCGGGTGAGGCAGCTTGGCAGAATCGAGGACGCTCTGGCGCTCGAATACCGTTTCACGTGGCGGTCGATGTCGGATGGAGATTTCGTCGAGGGCATACGGGCACAGATCATCGACAAGGACCGTAATCCGCGCTGGAAAGTGGCGCGGCTGGAGGAACTCGATCCGGCGCAGATCGAGGCGATGCTGGCGTCGCTCGGGGCAGACGAATTGAAGCTTGGGCGGGAGGAGACCGAATGAGCAGAATCGCATTTATCGGACTTGGCAATATGGGCATGCCGATGGCCATCAACCTGAAGAAGGCCGGCCACGAGGTCAAGGCTTTCGACACGGTCGCGGCCGCGATGGAGACGGCGAAGGCGGAAGGGATGAACCCGGCTGCAAGCGCGGTCGAGGCCGTCGATGATGCCGAGATCATCGTCACCATGCTGCCGAACGGGCCGATCGTCCTGAAGGTGTTCGAGGAAATCGTTCCGGTAGCCGCGAAAGGCGCGGTCATCATCGATTGCTCGACCATTGATGTGGCGAGCGCGAAGCAGGCGCATGCAATGGCGGAGGCCGCGGGTCTCCTGCCGCTCGACGCCCCCGTATCGGGCGGCACGGCGGGCGCGGTCGCCGGTACGCTGACATTCATGATCGGCGGGTCGAACGAGGCTTTCCGGAAAGCCACGCCAGTTCTGGACATCATGGGCGGTCGGCTTGTTCATTGCGGCGAGGGCGGGTCCGGCCAGTCGGCGAAGATCTGCAACAACATGCTGCTGGCGATCTCGATGATCGGGGCCTGCGAAGCCTTCGCGCTGGCCGAGAAGATCGGGCTGTCCGCCGAAGCCGCCTTCGACGTGATCTCGACCTCCTCTGGCTTCTGCTGGTCGGTGAACAAATATTGTCCGGTGCCGGGCATCGGGCCGGAAAGCCCTGCGGACAACGGTTACAAACCCGGCTTCGCGGCAGAGCTGATGTTCAAGGATCTGGGTCTGTCGCAACAGGCGGCCGAGGATGCCGGGCAGGCGACGCCGATGGGCGCGCACGCCATGCGCCTTTACGAGACTTTCCTCGCCGAAGGTGGCGCGGGAAAGGATTTTTCCGGCATCATCGAGTATCTGAAGAACTCCGCGCGATCCGAGGCCTCGTAAGCGTCAAAGTCGCTGCGCCCTTCTGAGTGCCCGGTACGCCTCGGTGCTCGAACGGTGCGATGACTGGCCATGACAATCTTCTGTCCAACGCCTCTCGCTGGCTGAAGCTTAGGACCTGGCATCCTGCACCGCCGACAGTCGACAGGAACCGAAAGCATCTCTCCGCGTTGATGTCGGGAGCGCGCTGTACGGCGTGATCGAAACAACAAGCCGAGCGCGACCCTGCTGCATGACGGTTCCAAAGCAAAAGCTTCGGAAAACGAACATGTCCGGCCGCGCTTTGGCCAACAAGGCGCAACGCCAAGGAGACCACGATGAGATTCGCAAGGACCGCAAAAGCAGCAACAGTGGCGTTCGCGGCCGCTCTGACCTGCGGTACGGCATTTGCCCAAGACAATACCGAAGCCCAACCTCAGACAGCCGGCAAAGTCGAGGCCGGCGTTCTCGACTGCATCGTCGAGGGCGGTCGGGGCTTCATTTTCGGGTCGACCAAGGATGTCAGCTGCACCTTCACGCCTGTCGAAGGGCCTGTCGAGACCTATTTCGGCGCGATTACGAAGTACGGGATCGATATTGGCGAAACTGAGGTCAGCTTCATGAGATGGGCCGTCCTGGCGCCGACCGTCGATGACATTATGCCGGGCGCCTTGGCCGGCGATTATTACGGCGTTTCCGCGGAGGCGACTGCCGGTACCGGTGTTGGCGCCAACGCACTGGTCGGCGGATCCGACGAAACCGTTTCGCTGCAGCCCGTGAGCGTCACCAGCCAGACAGGCGTGAACTTCGCTCTTGCAGTCAGCGAACTCGAACTGCGCTCGGCGGCGCAGTGAATTCCATTCCGGCGGCATGAACCCGCCGGATTTCACCCCCGCAAAGAAATTGAAGGAGACCTGATATGAATTGGGACCAGATCGAAGGCAAATGGACTGAATACAAAGGCAAGGCCCAGTCATCCTGGGGTAAGCTCACCGATGATGATCTCGCCGAAGTCAATGGCGACCGCGAAGAACTGGCCGGCAAGATCCAGTATCGCTACGGCAAGACCAAGGAAGAGGCCCGCGAGGCAGTCAATGAATGGCTGGATTCCCTGTAAGGGGTCCTGAACAGCAATAAAAAAAAGGCCGCTCCTCGGGGGCGGCCTTTTTTCGTCCTTGTCTCAGAGCGCTTGTGCGATGATTAAGACGATAACAATGATACCGACAAGCGCGGCGCCGGCACGCCACCATGTCGTCATCCCGCCGAACGGCGATGTTGGCGGTACGACAGTTTCCAAGTCACTGTCGTCGCGCGCTTCCTGTTCGATTTTGCGGTTCTGCAGGTCGATATCGGCTTTGCTTTGATCTGGCATGGTCATTCTCCCTTTTCGAGGAACGGCAGCAGCCGCTTCAAATCCGTGTAGTCGGCATCGAGCGGCTCTTTGGCTTTGGCGCTGTCGAGCAGCAGTCTTGCATGGGATGAAATGAGTTCGCGCGCCTCGGAGTTCCCGATTTCGCGCAGGCGCACCAGCGCGTGCGCCAGATGCTTCATCATCAGCATGTTCCCGGCGCCGGCCTGGCGGAGTGGATGGAACGCGGTGTCGAAAATGGCCTCGAGGCTGAGCCCCGGCATCTCGACACGCAATGTGCCTTCCCGGTCGGTGAGATCGCGGCCGCGAAGACCCATTCGCACCGCCGCTGACAGCGCCGCCGTTAGCCTGTCGAGCGAGGCGATCGCGGTGAAGGTGTCGTTTACGCCCGGCGACAGGGCTCGCAATGCGATCTCGATCAGCAGATTGATCGAATACTCAATATCGTCGACCGCATCGCGAAGCGGCAGAATGAGCAGGCTATCTCGCAAACGTTCTGCAATAAGGTCGGACTGCTCCGCCTCCGGATACCGCGACAAATATGCAAGGGTCTGCGTCTCGATGATGAAGTCGCCCGGCTTGAAGCGCAGGCGAATAGCGAAATCCTGCTCGACGGCGAGCGCCAGAAGCGCCTTTTCATCGACCGCGTTCAGATAGCCCGAACTCGATGCTTCCACGGAATAGGGAAAGTCGTTGGCAGAGGACCGTTCGGACGCCTGTTCTTCTTCGTCGCGCACCATCATGGCGATGCGCTTTTCCAGGCGGTCTGAGATCGCGGCAATTTCTTCGTCGATCGTTACGCTGCGCGATACGGCGTGGACGAAATAGATCAGTTGCAGAACGGAGATGACGGCGAGAAATGAGGCGCCGGCGATGGACAGCGGCGGAACGAGATCAGGTCCGGTGCGGTAAAGCACGGACAAAGCAAAGAGAAAAGTTCCGCCGAGCAGCCCTGCGGTAACCTGGTTGACCCGGTCGCTGGTGAACCGCTTGAGAAGTCGCGGCGCGATATTGCCGGCGGCAAGCGTAAATACAATCAGGACCAGCGAATAAACAAGGCTCAGCGTCGTGATCGCGGCGGCGGCAATAGTCGACAGTAGGGTTCGCGCGGTATCGGGCGTCATCTCGGCGGCGATGCCAAACCACGAGACCATCGACGCCTTGAACGCGTGATCAATCCACAACAGCGGAAAAGCAGACAACCAGATCGTCAGAGCAATCCCGCCCGGGACCGTTATCAATCCGCGCAAGAACAGCAACTGGCGGTAAAAAATCGGCTTCAAAAAAATAAATGCTCACGTGATCGGTATAAATCTAACGCGCCAGCGTTCATCGCGTTCCCGCATTTTGAACCAGACCGCTGTTTCCGCGTTCACTTCCCGAGAACTGAGACTGGACGATTGCTGCGTCGATGGTGTCGGCGTTGCCAGGAAAGGAGCATCAAATGCCGAACGAGAAACGGCCGAGCGTCAAGAATGACGATGTTTATGAAGCGTTGCGCGAAGATGGCGCGTCGAAGGAAAAAGCCGCCCGTATCGCCAATGCCAAGGCGCGTGGCGACAAGCCGTCCGCCAAAGGCGGGAAGGCTGCACCTTACGAGGAGTGGACGAAGGACGAGCTCTATGAACGGGCGGCCGATATCGGTATCGAAGGGCGCTCCAAGATGGATAAGGGCGAGCTGATTTCGGCGTTGCGAAACCAATAAATTTTTTTCGGCGCACGGGAACCGATCATCCCGGCAAGCGTTTTACCTTCGCAACTCGGCAAACGAGCTTGAAAAACGGCGCACTTCCCTCCTACCCCCGCACGCGCCGTTCGTTGGAGAGAACCGGTTTCCCCCACCGGTTCTCTCTTGTTTTATGGGGCGATTATTTCAGATGATTTCGGATTTTGCGATCGACAGCGAGTAGATCACGGCGTCATCGGTAATTTCCAATGCGCCCCGGCCGTTGACGGCGGCGGGCACGATCCGTTCGAGCATGGTCCTGCCAAAACTTTTCGGGCGGCTGACCGGGGAATGAACGCGTGGTGTTTCGGTCCATGTCAGAGTGGCGCCGCCTTCAAGGGCTGATGCTCGTCGACAGGATATGACGATCTTGCCGTTCGCCAGCGTCAGGGCGCCATGCACAAGGGCGTTCGTCACAAGTTCGTGCAGGGCCAGTCCGACGTGCAAAGTCCCGTTTGGGCCAAGTTCGAGATTGTCGCCTTCGAACAGGATTTGCGCTTCGGCCGTAGGTACAACATCGCGAACCTGCCGCTGTACCAGATCAAACAGGCTGGAACCGCGCCAATTGCTGTCCGTGATGACGTCCTGGGATCTGGCGAGCGATTGCAGCCGCCCGGTGAAACGGCGGATATATTCGTTCTTTGTCGGAGCAACGCGTGCGGTCTGTGCCGACAGGCTCAGTACCATGGCCAACATGTTCTTGGAGCGGTGAGACACCTCTCGCAGCAAATTCTTAAGGGTTCGCTCGCGCTGCTTCTGCTCCGTCACATCGATGCAGGAACAGATAAAGCCCTCGACGCCGTTTTCCTGATCGCGCGTACGGTTGATGGTGAGATGGAGATTCCAGTGTTCCGGTCGACCGGCCTCGTCGACCGACACGGCGGTGACGTCCACGCTTTGCGGCTTTCGCGATTCTTCGGCTTCTCGTTTCGCCGCCGCGAGGTCGTCGAGGGCGCTTTCCTCAAATAGCGCGCTCTGATGCGTTCCGGTCCTGTCAGCCGCCGCCCAAACGGACTGCGGATTGACGAACCAGCGAAAATTGCCGTCCAAATCCTGAAAAAAAATCGTCACCGGTGTTCCCGCCAGTGACTTTAAAACCATGTCCCGGTTGGGCATGTATCCTACGCCACAAATCTGGGCGGGCGTATCCTTCCGGATCCGCCCGCGCTGTAATTTACACTCTCCTGAAGATCCGTGCGGCGAGACTGACTACGAACAGGATCAGGAAGATGAAGAACAGAATCTGAGCGATACCGGCAGATGCCCCGGCGACGCCACCAAATCCGAGAAAAGCCGCTATAAGCGCGACAACGAGAAAAGTAAGTGCCCATCCAAGCATGACGTATCTCCTTGTTACTACACAATTCGACAACGTCCATGAGCCCCTCCGGTTCCTTGAGACGCGTTTTTTTACGCCGCGTCTCTCACATCCTCCCGGAAGAACAGTGCCTGGCTTATCAGCGCCGAAACCGCAGCCGGTTCGAACGGCTTGGTTACCAGAAATGCGGGTTCCGGGCGTTCGCCGGTCAGCAGCCGTTCCGGGAAAGCCGTGATGAATATCACCGGAAGCGTCATTTCGTGAAGTATCTCATTCACGGCATCAAGACCGGAACTTCCGTCCGCGAGCTGAATGTCGGCGAGAATGATGCCTGGACGGTCCGCTCCCACCATCTGCATAGCTTCCGTGTGCGTGCGCGCGATGCCGGTCACCGTGTGGCCGAGATCCTCGACCATGGCCTGAATGTCCATGGCGATCAGCGGCTCGTCTTCGATGATCAGGACTTTGGTCGCCACCTGCGCGGCAATGTCGCTATGCGCCTGATTGATCAGCGTCGCGAGTTCGTCGTCGTCGACACCGAGAACATATGCTGCCTCTTCGCGCGAGAAGCCCTCGACGAAAACCAGAAGGAAAGCCTGACGCGGAAGCGGTGAAATCGCTTGCAATGTGCGTGTTGCACTCTGCTCGACGCCGGCGGACTGCGAGTCGCGCAAGTTGAGATCGATCGACGACCACAGGGATACGAACATTTTGTAGAGTCCCGTGCGTATTCCGTGATTGTTCGGCAGAGACGACGGATCGGAGATGAGCGCTTCAAGAAGCGCTGCGACATAATTGTCCGCACTGGTCTGCGATCCCATGACCGACCGAGCGTAGCGGCGCAGATATGGAATTTGCCCCGATAATTCGACTGCGAGTGACATAAATACCCTCCTGGCTATCACTTGGATTACATGGGAACGCTCACCGGCAGGAAAAGTTCCATTTTTTTTGCAACCAATTTCAACCTGACGCGTTCTGGGTTAAATTGTGAGGTTAGAGGTTCATGACATCAACACAAAATCAGGCAAGCTATTCCGTGCCGGACAGCGACAAGAAACCGCCGAAACTGGATGATCTGACTGCATCACAGATCGGCAAGAGGCTTCGTGCCCAGTTTGATGAAGTTCTCAACGAACCCGTTCCGGATCGCTTCCGCGATCTGCTGAATCGGCTCGAATCCGCGGAAAGCAAACCGGCGAAGGATCGCGATCATGACTGAAGCGGTTCCCTTCAAAGAAGGTCTGCTGGCCGCCATCCCGAACCTGCGCGCCTTCGCGATATCACTTTGCGGTACGGCCGACAAAGCCGACGACCTTGTGCAGGAGACTTTGGTGCGCGCATGGGACAAGCAGGCGTCTTTCCAGCCCGGCACCAATTTGCGTGCATGGCTGTTCACAATCCTGCGCAACGAATTCTACAGCCAGATGCGCAAGCGCGGTCGAGAAGTCTCTGATGCCGATGGCGCGTTGACCGTGGCGATGGCCACCCATCCCGAGCAGGCGGGCAAGCTCGATATGCAGGATTTTCAGGTCGCGCTTGCAAAGTTGCCGGACGATCAGCGCGAAGCGATCATCCTGATCGGCGCCACGGGCCTTTCCTACGAGGAAGCATCGGAAATTTGCGGTTGCGCGGTCGGTACGGTGAAGAGCCGCGTCTCAAGGGCGAGGGCACGGCTCAGCGAGCTTCTGGAAATCACCGACAGCAGCGACTATGGCCCCGACGGAGTCTCGACGCATGTGATGAACCGCCCTTTGGTGGGTAACGCGGCCTGATCAGCCCATCAATCGGGCGACTGCCGCGTGGAGATCTTCATAGGCGAAGGGCTTCTGGACTACCTCGAACTGGCCGGGAAGTCCGATGGGGGTGTCCATTTCGGGATCTGTCATCATGAACACGACCGGTACGCGATGGCGTTCGATCGCGATAAAAAACGCTTCGCCCAGCAATGCCGCGGCGCGGAAATCGACAATCGCAAGATCAAACTGCTGTTCCGTGAGCGAACCGCTCCCGCCGCCTTCCATAACGACATTTGTGGCGCCGAGTTCATCGAGGACAGTTTCTATATCCAGCGCAATCAGTGCGTTGTCCTCGAGGATCAGGACGGTTTTTCCGGACAGCAAAAAGGGTGTCTCCTGGCGAGTGATGGAACGAAAGTGTATGGTCTGCGTTTGACTGGGAGTCATTAAAATAAGACACACTGACTCAACGTCATCCCTACATCGGAAAAACGGTTTGAACGCCCATGGACACGTCTCCTCCGAAAAAGACGCGTAATATCCCCTGCGAGGAATGTCCTCTTTTGTGTAGCGGTCATTTTCGGTCGTTCGAACCGCCAGAGCTCGAATTCATCTCCGGCTTCAAACGCGGAGAACTCGTCAGCGATGCAGGATCGACAATCCTGCTCGAGGGCACCCATAGCGTCCATCTCTACACGGTGATTTCGGGTTGGGGATTCCGCTACAAGATGCTCGAGGACGGCCGGCGGCAGATACTCAACTATGTTCTACCCGGGGATTTTCTGGGTCTGCAGGGTTCTGTGCTTTCGGAAATGCATCATTCGGTCGACGCTTTGTCCGACATGATCCTGTGTGTGTTCGAACGCAATCGGCTGTTCGATCTTTTCGAAACCCATCCGCATCTCGCCTATGACATCACCTGGCTGGCCGCCCGTGAAGAACAGATGCTGGACGAGCATCTGCTGTCGATCGGTCGGCGATCCGCAATGGAGCGCGCGGCCTACCTTCTGTCTTTCCTGTATGAGCGCGGCGCGGCTGTCGAGTTGTTCAATCGCAAGGCGCGGATCGCACCTCTAACCCAGCAGCATGTTGCGGACACGCTCGGTCTGTCACTGGTGCATACCAACAAGACCTTGAAGAAACTTGGTGATCGCGGCGCGATCTCGTGGCTCGATTCAGGCTTCGAGATCAGGGACAATGAGAAGTTGCGCGAGATCGCCAACTGGACCGGCCTGCCAGAGTTCGCCCGCCCGTTCATCTGAGGCCCTCGCCACTCGACAGATTCCGACCTTGGCAAACCAAGCCCGCGAGAATGAAGTCTCGCGGGCACCAATTTCGGTTTCGCTCCAAAGTCGGCGTTGGATGCGTATTACTCCGTTATCAGGGCGCGCAGCATCCATACGGCTTTCTCATGGAACGCCAAGCGCGCGACCAGCAGGTCATGCGAGACGAAGTCGTCGTGACCCTCCGCTGTTTCCGCCGCATCACGCATCTTGCGGATCGCGGCTTCGTGATCGTCGATGAGATCGGCGATCATGTCATGCGTGGTCCGGGCTGTCGTGTTCAATGATACCACTGCCTTGTCCGGTCCCGCGGCATCCACGATCGGCGCGTGAAAGCCCAGAGCGCGAATTCGTTCGGCAATGTCATCGGCGGCGGCGAACAAATCCTTGTAGTGTTCTTCGGTCAGAAGATGGACCGAACGGAACAGCGGGCCCACCACGTTCCAGTGATAGACATGCGATTTGATCACGAGAAAATAGGTGTCGGTGAGAATTGCGGAAAGCTGTTCGGCAATCTGCTTTCTAGCGTCGGCGGTCAGACCGGTATCCGGCTTTTCCGTGGACAGTTTCGGTTTAAGGACTGCTTGTGACATAAAGCGCCTCCATTCAGTGTTGTTGTGAAATTCGTTTAGTCTGCAGCGGCGGTTTCGGAGATTGCGGCCGCGTTGTCGATTGTGCCTGCGCCCTGCTCGAACGGGTGCAGAATGAGCGCAAGAACGCCGGCGAGAACGAGGCCTCCGATCAGCACCATGAGGACTGGTTTGCCGCGGCGACCCTGGCGCGCTTCTTCTGTCGAAAGCTTATTCAACGCTTCCTCCTAGGTTTGTTTACGAACTGTGAAAATCACCAACGCCTGGATTGCGCGTCGGTTGCGGCTTCCGTCATCAGCCGGCTGGAACGCGGCCTGACTTGCCTGCAAGCTCGGTATCGATGACATCTCCGAAAACGGCGTTTTCGGGCCCCACGACGCCAATTTTCAGGCGCTGGTCACTGTCGATCGACCATTCGAACGCGAGGTCCTTTTCTGTCCATTCGCCCGGGACTGCGATGCAATCGCCCAGTGCAACCGGATAGGATTCCGCCTCATGAAAAGCGAGGGGAAGGATCTCCTCGCATTCGTCGCGCGACATATAGAATTCCACTGGCGTAGGCACATAAGCACATTCGTCCAGAGCGTGATCGCAGCCAAGCATCAAGATGGCAAAGACAAGATTTTCCATCGTCGTCTCCTTTGCGGAGTTAACGGCGGAGTAAGGTTTGCGTTCCCCGTTTAGCGGAAACACCCAATAAGTTTCCCGGACGGCAACCTTTTCTTCCGCCCGGACGATTTCGCTGGAACCACTGGGCGGGGGAGGCGTTGAAGAACGGACACCCGGTGACCGGTCCGTGGAAAGTCACGGCCACCGGGTGCGCGAGCTAGAACACTCACGAGAGGAATATTATTATGAAAAAGTATCTTTTGGCTACCACCGCCGCTGTTTCGATCCTCGCCGCTCCGGTCGCCTTTGCGCAGGACGGCAACAACACCGGCGCGATGGACAACAATCGGATCTTTTCTCAGGAGCCCTACGCGGGTGAAGCGCCTGCTGGTGGTTTCTATTCCGCCAATTCGGACCAGATTCTCGCGACCCGGTTTATCGGCGCCTACATCTATAATGGGACCGGCGACAATGCCGAGACTGTTGGCGACGTCAACGATATCATCATGACGCCTGACGGTCGCGCCGTGGCCGTGATCGCCGGTGTCGGCGGTTTCCTCGGTATCGGCGAAAAGGAAGTCGCCGTGTCCATCGATCAACTGGCATGGAAGACCGACGCCAACGGCGATCAGGTTCTCGTTGGCGAATTTTCCAAGGAAAATCTCGAAAACGCGCCTGCCTTCGATCGTGAGGCGCTGATGGTGAACCGCCAGGCAGCTGAGTTGCCCGCTGACAAGACCATGCAGGGCGACAAGACCGCCGAAGCGGAGCAGGCTCCGAAGGATCAGCAGATGGCGGAAAACAAGCCTGACGACTCGACGGTCACCGCGTCCACCAATCCGAACATGGAAACGACGCCTGCCGCCGAAGCCCAATTCGAAGCCAGCCAGCTGCTCGGCATGGAAGTTGTCGGCGCCGATAACGAAACGATCGGCGAAGTTGGCGACGTCCTCGTGAATGACGGCGGCAAGATCGACGCATTCATCATCGATGTAGGCGGTTTCCTCGGCATGAACGAAAAGCCGGTGGCCGTATCGATGAAGGATCTTCAGTTCGCACGCGCCGAAGGCTCGAAGGACTGGACTGAAATCAGGACTGGTCTGACCAAGGAAACGCTTGAATCGCAGGAGGCCTACACGAAGGACCTCTACGAGTCCGATGCTGACTCGGTGATCCTGGTTGCACCAGCGAAATAATTCAGTAGCGCACCGCGCCCTTTGGGGCGCGGTGCCATTTTCTGGAGTTGGCAGCCCGTGCTGACGTTCAACAGCCTAACCTTCCGTTCGCTCGCCACGATCGCTCTTTTGATCGCAATCGTGGCGGCTTTATATTTGGCGCGGGCGGTTTTCCTGCCGATCACCTTGGGGCTGCTGGTCGCGCTCCTCTTACATTTGCCCATCACGGCGCTACATCGCATAGGCATGCCGAAGATTTTTGCGGTGGCTGTGCTGATCACCGCCGTTGCCGCGATGCTGACTCTGATCTTCGTTCTAATCGTGGGGCCGCTCAGCAACGTTTTCGACAACTGGCCGCAGATCGCAGCGGAACTCAGGAGCAAGATCTACCATTTGCGATCGGCGTTTTCCGCCGCCGAACAGGCCGGTGACGCCGTCTCCAAGATCGCGGACGACGTCAAGAACATCGTCAAGGATCCGGAAGTGCAGGAAGTCGTCATGCACGAACCGAACTTCCTCGCGCGCGCGGCGACATCCGTCGCCGATGTCGTCACCGGTATTGTCGTCACGCTGACTATTTCCGCTTTCCTCCTTGTCATGCGTCGGCCGTTCCTTACCCTTGCGACCATGCCGTTCGACCGGATGTCGACCAAACTGAGGGCAGCACGCATCTGGAAAAACGCGGAGCGGGAGACAAGTCATTACTTTCTGGTAGCCAGCCTGATCAATATCGGCCTTGGCATCGTAGTTGGCCTTGCTCTCTGGCTGCTTGGCGTGCCGATGCCATATGTATGGGGCATCGTCGTCGCGCTATTGAACTATATCCTTTTTGTCGGTCCGGCGATCGGTACGGCGGCTCTGTTCGCCGCCTCAGTCATCACCTTCGACACGCCGTTCCAGATGTTTGCGCCGGCGGCTGCCTATCTCGCGATTAATTTCGTCGAGGCTAATTTTGTAACGCCGCATTTTCTGGGCCGTCGTCTGCAAATCGCGCCGCTGACAATTATCCTGTCTCTTTTGTTCTGGGGCTGGCTGTGGGGCTTTGCAGGTCTGGTGCTCGCCGTCCCGGCGCTGGTCGTGTTGAAAGCCGTCGCCGACAAGGCGGAACCGCTCTCCGATCTCAGGCGCATTCTGACGCCGCGCAGGCAACCGGGCGCGAAGCTGGAACCGATCCGGCTCGCACGCGTTAACCCCGGAGAAAAAAGGAGTTTTCAATGAACACTGCAACCAAGACCGCACGGAGCAATCGCAGCGAGGCCGATCTTGCGGCCGAACTCGACGGGCTGCGAAAGGATTTCGAGGCGCTCGCCGAGCGTTTTACGAGCTTGTCCGATGCAGGTGCTCGCACGGCGCGCGACTACACAAAAGAAAAGGCTGCGGCCGCGCGTGAAAAAGGCGAGGCGGTCTATTCGGACTTTTCGGCGCGCGCCAGCGAGCTGGAGAATCAAGCCGCCTACCAGATTCGGCGGCATCCTCTGCAAGCCCTCGGCATTGCCGCCGGCGTCGGCTTCCTTGCCGCCCTGTTGACGCGCCGCTAATGTCCATGCCTGCCGGACTGAATTTCCTGGCGAACATGTTCCAGGCCGATTTTGCGCGTCTGCGCGCGCGAACTGTCACTGCAGTCGCCTGTTATGCGGTTGCGGGGTTGCTGTTCGCGGGCGCCATCGGCTTGGGAGGCGCGGCCGGGACTATTGCGCTTGTAGATCGTTTCGGGCTCGTGGAAGGTCTGGCGTTTGCGGCACTGGTTCTTGCGCTGGTTGGCGTCATAGCGCTGCTTCTGAATACAATGTCACGGCTGCGGCATGAACGCCGCGCACATCGCGCCGCGGCGGCGCGCTCGGCAGCGTTATCGCAATTGGCTGATGAAGGATTGCAGCGGACCCGGGAAAACGTCCCGGCCATGCTGCCCGCGGCGGCTATTATGACATTCGCCCTGACATCGATGATTCTGGGAAAGTCGCGCTCGTAGATCGCAGGGTTAGTCGACTTGGCGTCCGGGAATGCGGAATGTGAAGGTCATGCCTTCCGCATCGAAACGCCGGTCGATGTCGCCCTGCAGTTCGCCGCGCACGCTGGCCTCCACCAGACGCGAGCCGAAGCCCTTGCTCTTGGGTTCCTCGGTGACGACATTGCCTTTTTCCAGCCAGACGATGGTCAGCGTTCTCTTGTCGCCCTTGCCTTCGTAACGCCAACGGACCGACAACTCCGAATCGCCATCGGCGACGCCGCTATACTTGAGCGCATTTGTCGCCAGTTCGTGGAAGACGAGACCGAGCGCCTGCGTGGCGCGTTCATTGAGATTGACGCGCGGACCTTCGACATTTGACGTCTCGCCGCTGTCGCCGAAAACCTGTCCGAGTTCGGTCTTGAGGAGATCGCCAAGATTGGCGCGCCCCCAGTGCGATCGGGCAAGCAGATCCTGCGCGTTTGCCATCGCGTTCAAGCGGGAGGAGAAAGATGTGTTGAATTCCTGCAAGTTTTCCGATGTCGACGCGGTCTGCCTGGCAATCGCCATGATGCGCGAGATCGAATTCTTGATGCGATGGCGCATCTCCTGAAGCAGGAGCTCCTTTTCCTCGAGGCTGCGGCGGCTCGTTTCGTGCAGTGCGATCGCCGATTCCACCGCCTTGTGCTGCCAGCGTGCTCCCGCTGCAAGCGAGGCGGCGAGAACGATGATAACGACGCCGAGGGCGTAGACGGGCAAAAAATCTGCATATTCGGAGGCGCCACCGATCGAACTGACCTCGAAACGCCATTTACGACCGGCGATATCGGCTTCGAAGAAGGTGGTCATACCGTCCTTCGGGCGTAGCTCATTGAAATTCGGAGATTCGTAGAGAAGAAGCGGTGGAGCGTCGGACACATCATATGTCCGCAGGACGACCGGCAGGATCGGCGGTTTTTCGAGTGCCGCCACATGCAGATCCCCGGCGCGGAAGGGCGCGTAGACGAAGCCTCTGGGTTTGTTTTCTCGCGCGTCATTCTTTCCGTCGGGGTAGAATGGTAGATAGACGAGGAAGCCCTGCTGTTTGACGCTGGTGATCTCCTGCACGAGCTCGACGGGCGCAGACGCGGTTGCGGCGTTGTTCTCGATGGCCAGTCGCATCGCGGCACGCCGCTTTTCCTCTGAGAACATGTCGTATCCAAGCGCCTTGTCGTTGCGCGGATTATGCGGCTCCAGAAGGACAATGGGCGCGCGAAGGTCCTGATCGGTTGCTGCAGGCCAGACCTCCCGTTGCAGGTCGTATTCCGCGTCCAACCTTGTCTGGATGATCTCTTCGTTTCCGGTCGGGATGAGTTTCGCATAACCGATACCCTGAACGCCATCATAGCGTCCCTCCAGATCAATGCCGGTCACGAATTTCTTGAAGGCGTCGGTGCGAATGCCGCCACCATTGGCGACGAAGAATGCGTTGGTAGCCGCGAGCAGCGACACATGCTGATCCACCCGGGAGGTCACACGCCCGACCGCTTCTCCCGCCCGCGATTGAAACTCGGCTTGCGCAGTGTCAAGGATCGCCTGGTAGACGATCCACGTAATCCCCGCGCCGAGAACGGCGACGATCAGAAAGACTGTGGCAGGAAGAAAACGCTTCATCGAGTGGGTTCCGGAAGGCGCTAGCCCGAAAAGTGCATGGGCCGAAGCCGAGTCGAACCATAACGGCGTTATCACGCGCCGTTAAGATACTCCAGAACCGCAAAGCCAGTCCCTTCACACGTGTTCTCAACAATTATGAGACGGACTGGATCAGGAACCTTGAGCCGTAGAAGCCAGCGATTGCGGACACTGAGGTTAGCACCGCGCCCCAAGCCATATCGACCACGACAACGAGAAGGGGCCAATCCTTCAGTGTTGCGTAGTTTGTCAGATCATATGTTCCATAGGCGATGAGGCCTAAAAGGGCACCGAGAACAAGTGCTGTGCCCGGCGCGTTCGCCTTTAGTGCGGGCATGACAGCGAAAGCGACGATCCCCACGACGTAAAGGCAATAAAAACCTGCCGCGACCCCGAGGCGAGGTTGGTCGAGAAGCAGCGTTCCAATTTGTCCGGCGTAGAAGTCGCGCGCCACACGCGTCAGCCAGAAGAAATCCACGAAGAGGAACGCGACAAGTGTCACGCAATAGGCGATGGCGTAGTGGAGCATGGTCGCAATCCTGTCTTTAGCGTTGTTACGAGGGGAGGCGTCGATCAGATCACCAGATGCTTTATCGGTGATCCGCCTCACGGATCCCTGCGTAATCGAGCGGCAACCAAGTAGCGGGCCATTAATGACCAGACAGAAAATTGCCGTCATAGGATCGGGCATAGCCGGGCTTTCGGCGGCGTGGCTTCTTTCCAGAAAACACCAGGTGACGCTTTACGAAGCCGCCGACCGTCTCGGCGGTCACGCCAACACGCTTGACGTCGATACGCCGGATGGCCGGACGCCAGTGGATACGGGCTTCATAGTCTACAACCGACGCAACTATCCTAACCTGTCGGCACTGTTCCATCATCTCGGCGTGGCGACTGATGAAACGGAAATGAGCTTTGCCTTGTCGACGGGCGGCGGGGCCTATGAATATTCCGGTTCCGGGTTTTCCGGATTTTTCGGCCAATGGCGCAACTCTCTCTCGCCGCGTCATTGGCGGCTGTTGCGCGACCTGTCGCGGTTTTTCGCGACGGCGAAAGATCGGATCGTCTCTGGCCGGCACGATATGTCGCTCGGTGAATTCCTGGAAGCCGAAGGTTATGGCGAAAGCTTCATTATCGATCATATTGTTCCGATGGGTGCGGCCATCTGGTCGACCGACGCCGATCAGATGTTGCGCTTTCCGGCTCGCAGCTTCATCGACTTCTACGACAATCACGGCATGCTCCAGTTCAATGACCGTCCCTTGTGGCGCACGGTGACCGGCGGGAGCAGGAAATATGTCGAGAAGATCGTCGCTGACGGAGACATCGAGGTTATCAAGGGCACACCGATCGAGCGGTTGGTGCGTCACTCGAATTATGTGCATGTCACCGACAACAGCGGTGTGTCGCGCCCGTTCGATCATGTGGTTGTGGCCTGTCAGGCCGACCAGGCGCTCGCAATGCTCGATGAGCCGGATGACGCCGAGGCAAACCTGCTGTCGCGCTTCGGTTACCAGTACAACAAAGCCGTACTGCATCGCGACACGCGCTGGATGCCGCGCCGCAAGCATCTGTGGTCGAGCTGGAACTACCTCCGGCATGGTCCTGACGAGCGGCTGTGCGTGACTTACTGGATGAACCGGCTGCAGTCGCTTCCAACGCAGTCCAATCTTTTCGTGACGCTGAATCCTACCGCGCCAATCCACTCCAAGTTTGTGGATGCGGAGATCGACTACCGCCATCCCGTTTTCGATGCCGGCGCGATGGAAGCGCAGCGCGATCTCTGGTCGATTCAGGGGGCTCGCCGAACCTGGTTCTGCGGCAGCTATTTCGGCTTTGGTTTCCACGAGGATGGTATCCAGAGCGGCCTCGCAGTGGCGGAACAGCTGGGCGGCATTCGCCGGCCATGGGAGGTGGACAACGAGTCCGGGCGTCTGGCGCTGCCCATTGCGGCCAAACTGGAAGCGGCGGAATGAGCCAACCGGCCGAAGGGATCTATTTTGGCGACGTGGTTCACAGCCGCGTCCGTCCGGTGCGGCACAAGCTGCGCTACAGCGTGTTCTCTGTCATGTTCGATTGCAGCACGCTTGATGCACTTGGCCGGCGGTTGCGGTTCTTTTCGCGCAACCGGTTCAACCTGTTCAGCCTTTACGACCGCGACCATGGCGATGGTTTTTCGGCTCTCCCAGACTATCTTGAGGAGATTGCGTTGAAGGCAGGCTATGCGGGGACCGTCGAGCGGTTTCTGATGCTGTGCTATCCGCGCATTCTCGGATATGCCTTCAACCCGCTCACGGTCTATTACGGCGTCGATGGCGAGGGGCGCGTTCGCCTGATGGTCTATGAGGTGAACAACACTTTCGGCGAGCGTCAGACATATGTGTTGCCCGTGGCGGCGGAGAGCGACGGTCCGATCGCGCAGTCATGCTCGAAGCGGTTTTATGTTTCACCCTTCAACGGGCCGAAGGGAACCTACAGTTTCCACCTGACACCGCCGCTGGAGGAACTCACTGTCGGTGTAGCGTTACGCGATGACGACGGTCCGGTTCTGCGGGCGCATTTCCATGGCGAGCGGAAAGATCTGACCGACGCAGCCCTTATACGCGCGGTGGTAAAGACCGGCTGGATGACCGTGAAAGTGACGGCCGGAATCCATTACGAGGCGATGAAATTGTGGTTGAAGGGATTGCGGCTGAAGCCTCGTTCGGCGGCGCCGGAGCGTTCAATCGACTTCCCGGACACGCGTGACGATATTGCAGTCTCCGAGCGCTGAACCGGCGCGTCAGCCCTTCTTGTCGATCATCGTACGCGACACGTACCAGAAGAACAGGCGGTAGGGCAGGATGCGAAGAAGCTTGACCGCATAGACAAATCCACGCGGAAAGATAATTTCGAAGCGCCGTTTCTCCAATCCGGCGAGCAGCGCTTGCGCTGCTTTGTCGGCCGGCATGATTCCGGGCATCGGAAAGGGGTTGTCGCTGGTCATTGGCGTGTCGACAAAACCCGGATTGACCACCGAAACCGTGATTCCGAACGGTTCCAGCTCGCTTTTCAGTGTTTCCGCCAGATTGATGAGAGCGGCCTTGGTCGGGCCGTATGCCGTGGCGCGCGGCAAGCCGCGATAGCCGGCGACCGAAGCAACGATCGCTATATGGCCCTGGCCGCGCTCGCGCATGCGCGGCACCAAGGCCGCCAGCGCATTGACCACGCCCATATAGTTGACCTCGACACCGCTGCGGATTGCATCGATATCGATCTCGCCCTGATCCATGATCGCCCATGTTCCGGCACAGAAGACGGCAAGATCGATCGGCCCGAGGTCGCTCTCGATACTGTCGACACAAGCAGAAACAGCTGTCTCGTCGGTCACGTCGAGAGGATAGGGCTTTATCGCCTGGCTGCCGGCGGCCAGTTTGTCGAGCTTCTCGGACGAACGTGCCGACACCACGACCTTGCCGGCCTTCGTGTCGAGCAACGAGGCCAACTCGCGGCCAATGCCCGAACTGGCTCCGGTAATCCAGGCCACCTTCCAGGATGAATCCGGGAATGACATGACGGTCAAATGCCGACGAAGGGCTGCATCAACCGTCCGATCAGTCCCGAGAACCGGGCGCGTGTTTCAGTAGCGATGAGGCAAATACAGGGCGCTCCATCCTCGACGCGCGGCTGGTGCTCGACATGTTCGTCGAGATCGGCGACGTCGCCGGGCCCGAACCGGCCGAGATCATCGCGATAGGCACCCGACAGGATCAGCGTCATTTCGGAGCCGCCATGGCCATGTTCGGGAACGGCGACCCCTGGTGCAATCCAGAGCATGTAGAGCGAAGAGGACGTTGAATTGTCCATTTCGATCACGTGCCTTTTCACGCCGGGCGCGACCCTCCGCCAGGCAATGTTTTCGAGGCTCTGACCGACCTTCCGTGCGAGCGGCGCTGGCAGATCACCTCGAACAGCTTCCTGTCTCGCCAAAGCGGGTTCGTCGGCGTCGATCCTGTTCAAGAGGGTATTGAGGGCGGCGGGATTCATATCCGCAGGTTCACAAGCGAACAGCATTTCGCCTCCCAGTTCCTCTGCATAGCGCACGGCCTTGCGGCATTGCTCGCACATTGCCAAATGCGTGGCGACGACCACGAGAAAGGCCTCGTCTAAGTCGCCGCTTGCGTAGCGCATCAATGTCGCATCATCGAGATGATGGGCGATCGTCATCGTATTTCTTCCAGTTTCTGTTTCAACTTCGCATAAGCGAGGCGCATACGTGATTTCACTGTTCCGAGCGGCAGCGACAGGCGCGTGGCGATCTCGCTTTGCGGCAAGTCGTGCATGTAAGCCAGTTCGATGATCTGCCGCTGTTCGTCTGGCAGTTCGACCATGGCTTCCGCAACCTTGTCAGCACGCTGCACCAAGGCGAGTTCTTCTTCCGCGTCCGGATCTGAAGCTTCGATCTCCATCTCCGAAATGTCATCATATGGCTTCGACGACTGACGCCTGAGCCGGTCAATACGGGCGTTTCTTGCAATGGAGTATATCCATGTGCTCACCGCACCGCGCTCGGGCGCGTAATAGTCGGCTTTTCGCCAAACCGACATGAACACGTCCTGGACGATGTCCTCGGCGACCGAGTGCTCGGCGCCGCTCTTCAGCATCAACGCTTTCACGCGCGGGCCGAAATGAACGAACAGCGTCTCGAACGCGTCTCTGTCGCGTTCGCTTATGCGACTCATCAGGGCGGTGAAATCAGGATCACCGTCGTATCTTTCCAATGTTCTCACCTGCACAGCGCTTGGCGCCATTGGTTTCACCGTTCCTGATAACGTTAGCCAGATTACGCGGTTGTTCGTCAATCGGATCAGCCGCTAGACGTTTTTTTTTGGCGTGTGCTCGCCTCGGCCGATTCGCGGTGCGCTTTTGCTTGCCCGGCGGCGCGGTTCGACTAGAAAGGCGCTAACGGTCGGACCAAAGCCGTAACCGCAATCGCAGTCCTATCGGAAGCCAGTCGGAGAAAAGAGATGAGCGAAGTCGTAACATCGGTCGACGAAGGTGTCGGCATTATCACGATCAACCGGCCGAGCGCGCTCAACGCGATCAATCACGAGGTGATGCGCGACCTGATCGCGGCGGCGGCGAAGTTCGACGCGGATGACAAGATTGGCTGCATCCTGATCACCGGCGCGGGCGACAAGGCTTTCGTGGCGGGCGCCGATATCAAGGAGATGGCGGACAAATCCTACATGGATATGTTCATGGCCGACATCCAGGCGGGCTGGGAGCGCTTCGCCGCGACACGCAAGCCGATGGTTGCGGCCGTCAACGGCTTTGCCCTCGGCGGCGGATGCGAGATCGCGATGATGTGCGACATCGTCATCGCCTCGGACAAGGCGAAATTCGGCCAGCCGGAAATCAAACTTGGCGTGATGCCGGGCTGGGGCGGCACGCAGCGGCTGGTCAAGGCGGTCGGAAAAGCCAAGGCGATGGACCTGATTCTCACCGGTCGGATGATGGATGCGGCGGAAGCCGAAAGGGCCGGTCTGGTGGCGCGGGTCGTGCCGCATGACAAGCTCATGGGCGAGGCGCTAACCGCCGCGAAAGCGGTCGCATCCTTCGGTCGGCCTTCGGTTCTGATGGCCAAGGAAGCAGTCAACCGCGCCTTCGAAACCACGCTTTCGGAGGGTCTGATGTTCGAAAGGCGCGTCTTCTACTCGATGTTCGCGACCGAGGATCAGAAAGAAGGCATGGACGCCTTCGTCAACAAAAGGACACCCGGTTTCAAGAACCGGTGAGGACCATTGCAGTTTGGCAGCGGGGTCCTGACCCAATAGGAGGTAGACCGAAAAGATGAGTGCAACGGGTCCCGTCAAGGCGATTACCGTCCCCGATATCATGGCGCGCAAGGGCACCGTACCGCTGGTTTGCCTGACCGCTTATACGACGCCGGTCGCGGCGCTGTCGGACGCGCATTGCGACATCGCTCTCGTCGGCGACAGCGTGGGCATGGTGCTGCACGGATTGCCTTCCACGCTGGAGGTCACGATGGAGATGATGGTTCTCCACGGCAAGGCCGTGCGGCGCGGTCTGAAGAAGGCGCTGATGGTCGTCGACATGCCTTTCGGCTCCTACGAAGAAGGCCCGGCACAGGCTTTCCGCAACGCCGCGCGGCTGATGTCGGAGACTGGATGCGCGGCGGTCAAGCTGGAAGGCGGCGAGACCATGCGTGAGACGATTTCTTTCCTGACGACGCGGGGCATTCCGGTGATGGGCCATGTCGGGCTCACGCCGCAGGCGGTCAATGCCTTTGGCGGCTACCGCGTGCAGGGGCGCGGCGAGGCGGCGGAGCGGATCCGGCGCGATGCTCTGGCCGTGGCGGAAGCAGGCGCCTTCTCGGTCGTCCTCGAAAAACTCACCGAAAGCCTTGCCCGAAAGATCACTTCGGAACTCGCGGTCCCGACAATCGGCATAGGGGCCTCGCCGGCCTGCGACGGGCAGATCCTTGTCATCGACGATATGCTTGGCATGTTCACGGACTTCAAGCCGAAATTCGTCAAGCGCTATGCCGATCTCGGACGCGCGGCCGATGAAGCGATTTCGGCCTATGCGAAGGACGTGCGCGACCGGGCGTTCCCGGATGAGAACCATGTCTTTATGGATGTCCAAGGCAGCGGAGGCTCGGAGACCGCATGAGCGTTCCGATCGTCAGGACGGTGGCCGAACTGCGCCGCACGGTCGCGGATTGGCGCGCCGACGGGAACCGCGTGGCGGTGGTGCCGACCATGGGTGCTCTGCATGAGGGCCATTTGAGCCTGGTGCGGGCGGCGCTGGCGGAAGCGGACCGGGTGATTGTCACGCTGTTCGTCAATCCCAAACAGTTCAACAGCGCGGCCGATCTGGCCGCCTATCCGCGCACAGAGGTCGAGGACGCGGCGAAGCTGACGCCCGTCGGCGCGCATCTTCTTTATTGCCCGGATGGCGGCGAGATGTATCCGTCGGGATTTTCGACAACTGTCTCGGTCGCCGGCGTATCGGAGGGCCTGTGCGGCGCGTTCCGGCCCGGCCATTTCGATGGGGTTTCCACGGTCGTGGCAAAACTGTTCTTGCAGACGGGCGCCGATCTCGCCTTTTTCGGCGAGAAGGACTACCAACAATTGCATGTCGTCAAACGGCTTGCCGCCGATATCGACATGCCGATCGAAGTGACCGGATGCCCGACAATTCGCGAGCCGGACGGGCTGGCGCTGTCATCGCGCAATGTGCGGCTGTCGCCGGAGCAGCGCGTCGTCGCGCCGGCGCTGGCGCGGGTGCTTTTCTCGTTGGCCGACCGGATCGCGTCCGGAGCGCCGGCTGCGCCGGTTCTTGCCGACGGTCGCGCACAGCTTCTCGCAGCCGGCTATCGCGAGGTCGAATATCTGGAGCTGAGATCTTCTGACGATCTCTCCCCCGTCAGCGATGCGGCGAGACCTGCGCGTCTGCTCGCCGCCGCCTGGCTCGGCGAGACGCGTCTCATCGACAATGTACCGGTGCCATCAGGAACGCTTTCAAACGCATGACCAACATTCAGTTTCCCTATCCCGAGCCGCCGGCATTCGGCAAATTGCTCGACATCGCACCGGGCATCATGTGGATGCGGTTGCCGCTGCCCTTCCGGCTCGACCATGTCAATATCTACCTGATCGAGGATGGCGACGGCTGGTGCGTTCTCGATGCCGGTATCTGGGATCAACGCACGATCGACCTCTGGGAGGCGGTTCTGGCCGGGCCGCTTGCCGGCTCGCGCCTGACGCGCCTCATTGTCACGCATCATCATCCCGATCACATCGGCCTTGCGGGCTGGCTGTGCCGCAGGGCGGAGATCCCCCTGCTCACCAGCCAGACCGCCTATCTCGCATGCGCCAATCTGTCGCTCGCGCCCGGTTCGCCGCAGGATCGCCAGTTCCATGATTTCTACATCAATCACGGAACCACGCGCGAAGTCGCGGACCAAATGGGCACTCATGGCCTGGACTATCTGCGCATGGTTTCACCGCTGCCCAACACCTTCCTGCGCCTGCTGTCGCGCGACATGATAACGATCGGCGCCCGGCGTTTTCGCATCCTGACGGGTGACGGACATGCGCCAGAGCAAGTGATGCTTTATTGCGACGAGGATCAGCTATTCTTTCCCGCCGATCAGGTGATCGCGAAGATATCTCCAAATGTCAGCGTCTGGCCGAACGAGCCGGACGGAGACCCGCTCGGCCATTTCGTGCGGACGGCCCGGCGCATTCGCGACAATCTGCCGGACGATGTCCTCGTCCTGCCCGGGCACCAACTGCCATTCACAGGACTGCATGCGCGCTGCAGCGAACTGGTCGAACATCATGACCGGCGCTGCGATTTGATTGGCGAGGCCGTGCGAGCCGGGCCGATGACAGTCAACGATCTGGTTCCCGTAGTCTTTCCTCGCGAACTGGATCTTCACCAGTTTGGCTTTGCCTTTAGCGAAACGCTTGCCCATGTGAACCGGATGCTGCGCCGGGGCGAACTAACGAGAACCGCCGGACCCGACGGTATTGTGCGCTATGCCGCGTCAGGCCGCCGTAAGGCGGAAGACGATATCTGAGGCTCTGACGGGCCGGAGGGGACGTCAACGAATGTCGGCTGTTGCGATCGCCTTTGCTGCAAGCGCGTGAAATTCGGCGCGTTCGGCTTCGTCCAGGTCTCCGAGTATGTCTTTCTGCAGGGCGGCCACGATCGGCGATATCTCGTTGAAGGCTTGTCTGCCGCTATCGGTCGGCCGCACTTCGCGGGCGCGGCGGTCACTTAGGCAGACGGTACGTTCGACATATCCCTTCTGCTCAAGACGATCGATGACCCCGCCGATCGTCGCGCGGTCATAGGCGATCTGGGCGGCCACGCCCGCTTGGTCGATGCCGGGATCGGATATGATTGCATCCAGGGCTGCATATTGGACCGGCGTAAGATCGAACCCTGCCTCCTGCACGCGCCGCGCGAACACGTGGGTGGAGATCTGATGAAGCCGGCGGATCAAGTGACCGACCATCCGGTGCGTTTCCATTCTCGGTCTCTCCCGCAGCTCAGGCATCTTCAAAACATCGCAATAACAATAGGTTCGCGATATTGATTTGTACACTTATTTTTTGTTGACGCGAAATGATAAGTATAGTTATTAATGGCGCACACAACCCGCGGCCCGCTGGCCGGACGAAAGGGAGGAGCGACGATGCAATTCTATGTGGACGGTTTTCGAGGGGGTGACCCGGACCTCAAGAATGCGGCGCCTTGCCGCCGAGAATACAGCGCGCATGCGCCGCTGCCCGAAAAGGTCGACGTGCTGATCGCCGGCACAGGCCCGGCAGGGCTGTGCCTTGCGGCGCAGCTGTCGCAGTTCCCCGAGATCGAGACGATGATTGTCGAGCGCGACCCGCGTAACATCGCCAAGGGCAAGGCCGACGGCATCAACACTCGCACGATGGAGATGTTCCAGGCCTTCGGTTTCGCTGAAAAGGTCAAGCGCGAGAGTTATTGGGTCAACCAGACGACCTTCTGGACGCCCGATCCGCAGAACCCGGCGCGCATCCGGCGCGCGGACCGGGTTCAGGACGTCGCCGACGATTCCTCGGAAATGCCGCATATCCTGATCAACCAGGCGCGCCTGCATCAGCTGTTCCTCGACGTGATGAAGAATTCGCCGTCGCGCCTCGAGCCGGACTACAGCTGGGCGGTCAAGCATGTCGAGGTCGACCCGACGACGGACGATCACCCGGTAACGGTCACGCTCGAGGATACCGGCGTCAACTGGGGACAGACGGTCAAGGTGCGCGCCAATTATGTCGTCGGCTGCGACGGCGCGCGGTCCAACGTTCGCAAGTCGATCGGCGGTGAGTTACATGGCGACGCGGCGCATCAGGCATGGGGCGTGATGGACATTCTCGCCAATACGGATTTCCCGGACGTGCGGCAGAAATGTCTTATCGCATCTGCGAGCGAGGGCAATCTGCTGATCCTGCCGCGCGAGGGCGGCTACATGTTCCGCATGTATGTAGAGCTGGACAAGCTGAACCCCGACGAGCGTGTCGCCAACCGCAACCTGACGCATGAGCACATGATCGCCGCCGCGAACCGGATCATGGCGCCGTACACGATCGACGTGAAAGAGGTCTCGTGGTGGTCAATCTACGAGATCGGTCATCGCATCAGCGATGCATTCGACGACGTGCCGGACGGAGAGGCGGGAACGCGCAATCCACGCGTGTTCACGGCGGGCGATGCATGCCACACGCACAGCCCGAAGGCCGGCCAGGGCATGAATGTCTCCATGCAGGACGGCTTCAATCTGGGCTGGAAACTGGCGCATGTGTTCAAGGGCTGGTCCGATCCTAGCCTGCTGCACAGCTACAAGTCGGAACGCCTTGTCGAGGCGAAGCGTCTCGTCGAGACCGACCATAAATGGGCCCGCATCATGTCAGAGCCAATGACGGAAGCGGAGCGGTCCGGCGCCGAGGAGCCTCGTTTCGTGCGCAACTTCAAGGCCAATCTCGAATTTACGGGTGGCCTCGCGGTCAAGTATGACGCATCCGCGCTGATCGGACCGACGACCCATCAGGGGCTCGCCACGGGCGAGGAAATTGGCCGCCGCTTTCACTCCGCCCCGGTTGTGCGGATCGCCGACGCGATGCAGATGCAACTCGGCCATGTGGCGGAAGCGGACGGCCGCTGGCGGATCTACGCGTTTGCCGGCAGGAACGATAGTTCCGCGCCGGGCTCGGCGATCCACAAGCTGGCCGACTGGCTGGAAAACGACCCCGCGTCCCCGGTGGTGAAACACACCGCCAAGGGCGAGGATATCGATACGGTGATCGACTTCCGGGCGGTGTTCCAGCAAACCTTCGACCAGCTCGCCTATGAGGATATGCCGTCACTGCTCAAGCCGTTGAAGGGCAGGCTTGGACTGCAAGACCATGAGAAGGCCTTCTGCGTCGATCACAAGGGCGTCGGCGACATCTTCGAGATGCGCGGAATCGACCGCGAGAAAGGCTGCATGATCGTGGTGCGTCCCGACCAGTATATCGCTCACGTGCTTCCGCTGGACGGCTTCGAGGACTTGTCCGCATTATTCGCAGGGTTCCTGCTGCCGGCCGCAGAGCGGTAGGAGGTCCCCGCCGCCAGCCGGCTCACATTTCGATGCCGTAGAACCGGACGGCCGTGCCGTGGAACAGGCTGGAGCGCCCGGATTGCGAAAGCGTGTCGGCCAGTTTGCCGGCCGTTTCGAACCAGTTGCGATAGTCCCCGGCCAGTTCGAGGACCGGCCAGTCACTCCCCCACATCAACCGGTCGGGGCCGAATGCCTTCACCACATGCTCGAAAGCCGGTCGCAGTGTCTCCGCCGACCAGCCTTGGCCATATTCGTTGGCAAGTCCGGAGAGCTTACAGAAGACATTGGGACGGACAGCAAGCTGCGTCATTCCCTCCCGCCAGGAACGGCCCGGATCGCTTCCGTCGAAGACGGGCTTTGCGCAATGGTCGATCGCGATTGGCAGATTCGGGAGCCTTCGCGCCAGTTCATCGATCGTGTCGAGGTGTCGCGACGTGATCAGCGCGTCGAGTCGGAGCCCCGCGTTCGCGATCCTGCCCAACCCCTCAACGACCTCATCGCGAAGAATCCAGTCCGTTTCCTCGATATCCTGCAGCATGGGCCGGACACCGCGCAACGCCGGATGGGAGATATGGCTTAGTTGTTCAACGACGTCTCCGGCCAGGTCGATCCAGCCGACGACAGCCTTGATGATCTCGTGCCGATCCGCCAGTTGCAGCAGGAACAGGGTTTCATCCACCGTTGGCGCGGCCTGCACGACCACAGTTCCTGTGACGCCGCAGGCATGCGCGTGATGGACCATATCGCGGGGCAGGTAGTCTTTGCGGATCGCGGCTACGCTGTCGTCCATCCAAGAATAGTCGCCGCGGTCTATCTGCCAGAAGTGCTGATGAGCGTCGATGACCATGGTCTTTCCTTGCAAAGGAAATTGGTTGAATATAATAATATACAACCGTGGTCAAAGGGACGGAATGCCGGTCCTCTCAACCGTTCAATTCGGCAGGGTACTTATCCCGCAGACGCATGTGGATCTGTTCGTTTCCGAAGCTGCACGTGCAGGAGCGACGACATGAAGACCAGGAAAATCGGGCGCACGGATGTCGAGGTGACAGAGATCGCCATGGGCTGTGCGAGCATCGGCAACCTCTATCGCGAGATCGGCGAGGATCAGGCGCAGGCAGTTCTGCAAACAGCGTGGGATGCCGGTATTCGTTACTTCGATACGGCCCCGCATTACGGGCGCGGGTTGTCCGAAATGCGGCTGGGCCGGTTACTGGCCGGCCGGTCCGGCTTCACGCTTTCTACCAAGGTCGGCCGCGTTCTGTCGCCGGCCAACACCCCGATTGCCGAGGCGGACAGTTATGTGAAGCCGGCACAAAATGACGTGCGCTACGACTATTCCGGCGACGGCCTCGAGGAGAGCCTTGAACAAAGCCTCGGGCGTCTCGGCGTAACCCGTGCCGACATCGTCTATGTGCATGACATCGGCGAATACACTCATGGGCCGCGAAATGCCGAGCATATGGAGGCCTTCTTCTCGTCAGGTTACGAAAGGCTTGTTAGCCTCAAGGAGGCAGGCCGCATCGGCGCCTTCGGCCTGGGTGTAAACGAATGCCAAGTCTGCCTCGACGTCATGGATTATGGGCCGCTCGACGCGATACTTCTTGCCGGGCGGCTGACATTGCTGGATCGGTCCGCCGAGGCCGAGCTCGTGCCGCGGTGCCGCGAGGCGGGAACCAGTCTTGTTCTGGGCGGCGTTTTCAATTCCGGCATCCTCGCGACAGGTCCGATCGAGGGCGCGACTTATGACTACGGCCCTGCGCCGCAGGAGGTGCTGGATCGTGTTCGCGCGCTGCAGGGCGGCGCGGAAAGAGCCGGCATCCCGCTTGCGACCGCCGCGCTGCTCTTCGCAAAGCACCATCCGGCGACGGGCGCGGTTCTTCTCGGGACGGCCAGGCCTGCCACGCTCGTCCGAAATCTGGACGCGATTTCGCGGGAGCTGCCCGAAGATGCAGCCGATTTGCTATCCTAAATCGTGATGTCGAAGCGACGAAAGAAGCGTAGTTTTTGATGTCTTGAGGTGCTTGACCGCGGCCCGGCAGGCGGCATCGGCGTCGCGTGCCTCGAGCGCTTCCACGATGGCCAGGTGCTCCTCGATCGCCGCGGCGTTGCGGTCCTTTTCGTCGGCCTTGTTCCATAGATAGTGATAGTGAAAAATCAGTGAGATCACCTTCTGGAACTCTTCCACGAACCGGTTCCTGACGACGGAGTTGATCGCCTGGTGGAAGGTCTCGTCGATCTTCGAGAACTCGTGGTAATCGCTGTCGATCCGCGCCTTCAGATCGAGATGTTGCATCCGCAAATCCTCGAGCGTCGGCCAGATCGGATGATCGACTGGCAGGTCCGCGACCTTGCGGATCGCATCGATTTCCAGGACCGAGCGGAACTCGGACAATTCGATTGCGAAATCCCTGGTGAAGCCCCGAAGTATCCATCCGCCCCGCGGACGGCGGGCGACAAGGCCGAAACGGCTGAGGCCGGCCAGGAACTCCTTGAGTTCATGCTGCGGCACATCGAACATCCGCGACAATTCGGCGACCGATAGCGGTGTCTCGGCCGGCACGTCGAATTTCAGTATCCAGTCCAGAAAGCGCTGCTCCAGATCGTCCGCCGGTGCACGCGTGGTGGGCAATTCGAGGCGGTCCGCGCTGGCCGGCTTTCGAAGGATCCTCTTCTCGCGCCCTTGCCACAATATGACTTCGCAGTCCTCCAGGCGAGCGAGGCATCTGCGCACGACGGTCCGGCTGACATTGGCCAGCGCGCTCAACTCGTTCTCCGCCGGCAAAGCGTCGCCCGGTTGCAGGGTTTCGCAGTAGTCGAGGAGGCGGTTGTAGGCTTCCCGGAACCTCGTGTCGCTTCGCGCCAAGTTACTGACCTTCCTCAGGAGATCCGTCGCAATGAAGTCACCGGACTCACATGCAATGTTTGAAAATATGAAAAACATTTGACGGTAAGCAAGGGTGCCAATATGTGTTTTTTATAATAAAAGTCATACTGAGGTAGGTGCGATGCCGGAGCTTGGACGGATCGCCGAGGGCGAGTTTCCAGCCGACCGGTCTGTCCGGAATCTGGGAGCGATGCGATGACCGACATGCGGGCAGGGACCATGGACAGTATTGTCTGCCTCGAACCGGGACGAATTACGGTGGAAAGCCGGCCGCTGCCGGTCACCGCGCCGGAGGGCTGGGTGCTGGTGGATATCGCCGCGATTGGCATCTGCGGCACCGACTATCATATCTTCGAGGGCAAGCATCCGTTCCTCGAATATCCGCGCGTGATCGGCCACGAACTGTCCGGCCATATCGTCGAGGGTCCGGATGCGGGCCGGTTGGTGGTCGTCAATCCCTATGTCTCCTGTGGCACGTGCCGGGCTTGCCGACGGGGCAAACCGAATTGTTGCAGCCGCATCGAAGTTCTCGGCGTCCACCGCGATGGCGGTATGTGTTCGCGGATCGCAGTCCCCGCGCAGAACCTTTATTCCGCCGAGGGCCTGACCGCGAGGCAGGCCGCGATGGTGGAGTTCCTCGCCATCGGCGCTCATGCCGTCTCGCGCTCCGGCGTCTGCGCGGGCGATCTCGTTCTCGTCACCGGCGCGGGCCCGATCGGCATTGGCGCGGCGATCTTCGCCCGTCTCGCCGGCGCGGCGGTGCATCTTATGGACCTGAGCGGGGGGCGCCTCGACCTCGCGCGCGATCTTTTCGGCTTCGACAGGCTGCACAGGCCGGACGACGATCTCCTCCGCGGCGAACTGGCCGACGGCTTCGATGCGGTCTTCGACGCGACCGGAAGCGCCAGGGCGATAGAGGCCGGATTTCCTCTGCTCGCCCATGGCGGCAGCACCATACTTGTCAGTGTGGTCAAGGACGACATCACCTTCACCGATTCCGAGTTCCACAAGCGCGAGGCCCGCATCGTCGGCTCCCGAAATGCGCTGAAATCGGATTTCGAACGCGTCATGGAAGCGATGCGCTCTGGCGATGTTCCGACCGACGCGATAGCTTCCGAGACGATCGGCCTGGCCGAGTTGCCGCAACGTTTTTCCGGTTTGGTGGAGAACCGGGAACATCTGGTAAAGGTGCTCGTGACCCCATGAAACCCGCTATAACCGCAGGCGCTCCCGTTCTCGGGCTGCATGAGGACGACAACATTCTCGTCGCTCTTGCAGATATCCCCGCGGAAACCGAGGTGGCAGGCGGCGTGCGCGCAGCCGAGAAAATACCTTCCGGCCACAAGGTCGCGCGGCGTCGCATCGCGCAAGGCGAAACGGTTCTCAAATATGGCCAGATCATCGGCGTGGCGACGCGCGATATCGCTCCCGGCGACCATGTCCATGTCCACAATCTCGGGATGGGTGCGCACAGGCAGGACTACGCTTTCGGCACCGCCGCCCGGACGCTTTCCCCGTTCGGGAACACGGCGACCTTTCGCGGTTTTCATCGTCCGTCGGGCCGGGTCGGCACGCGCAATTACCTTGGTATTCTGACCTCCGTGAACTGTTCCGGTTCCGTCGCCCGGTTCATCGCGCAGGAGGCCGAGCGCGCCGGGCTGCTCGACGCCTTTCCCAATGTCGACGGGATCGTCCCCGTCGTCCACGGCACCGGCTGCGGCATGTCGGGAAAGGACGAGGGATATGAAACCCTGTTTCGCACGCTTGCCGGCTATGGTCACAATCCCAATTTCGGCGCGATCCTCATGGTCGGGCTCGGCTGCGAGGTCATGCAGATCCCGGACCTTATCGACCGGAAGGTCCTCAGGGACAGTGCGCGCTTCCGCTACATGACCATCCAGCAGACGGGCGGCACACGGGCGACGATCAACAAGGGGCTATCGGTCCTGCGCGATCTTGCCGCCGAGGCCGACAAGGCGGTGCGGGAGGTTGCCGGGGCGTCGCATCTCGTTCTGGGAATGCAATGCGGCGGGTCGGACGGCTATTCCGGGATCACCGCCAATCCGGCGTTGGGCGTCGCGTCGGATCTGCTGGTGCGGCACGGCGGCACCTCGATTCTGTCCGAGACGTCGGAAATCTACGGTGCCGAGCATCTGCTGACCCGGCGCGCCATCAACGAGCCGACCGGCAGGAAGCTGATCGATCTCATCGAGTGGTGGGGAGACTACACCGCGCGCAATTACGGTCAGATGGACAACAATCCTTCTCCCGGCAACAAGCGCGGTGGCCTTACGACGATCCTGGAAAAGAGCCTCGGCGCGGTCGCCAAGGGCGGCACCGCGCCGCTTGCCGGCGTCTACAAATATGCCGAACCCATCGACGCGCCCGGCTTCGTCTTCATGGACAGTCCCGGTTACGATCCCTGTTCGGTGACGGGTCAGACTGCGTCCGGTGCGAACCTGATCGCGTTTACCACTGGCCGGGGCAGCGTTTCGGGCTACCAGCCCGTTCCCTGTATCAAGATTGCGTCGAACTCCGATCTCTGGCGTCGCATGGAGCCGGACATGGACGTCAATTGCGGCGATATCCTCGATGGCGTCAGCCTTGAGGACAAGGGCCGCGAGATCTTCGACCTGATGCTGCGGGTCGCCTCCGGCGAGCAGACGAAGAGCGAGGCCCAGGGCTTCGGCGCGGTCGAGTTCGTGCCCTGGCAGATCGGCGCGGTGATGTGAGCGGCCGCGATCGCATGTTCCGATAAAGGCCTTTCAGCCGGCGCCCCGGGCATTGACATAGATCGCGCGCAGCGAGGTGGTCGAGCAGATGAACAGCCGGTTGCGCTTTGCTCCGCCGAAGCAGAGGTTCGCGACAACCTCATCGATCAGGATCTTGCCGAGCAGCGTGCCGTCGGGCGCGAAACAGTGGACGCCGTCGCCGGCGGAGGACCAGATGTTTCCCTTCGTATCGAAACGGAAGCCGTCGAACAGGCCGGTGTCGCAGGTGACGAAATTCTCGCCTTGGCCGACCGATCGTCCATCGGCGGCAAGCGGATAGCGGCGTATTACGGGGTCGCAGTCCGGGAAATGCGTGCGCCCGGTATCGGCGACGAACAGGGCGCTTTCGTCGGGCGAGAAGGCGAGGCCGTTCGGTTGCCTCATGTCGTCGATAACACGCGTGATCGTGCCGTCCGGATCGATGCGATAGACATGCCGGCCGTCCTGTTCCATCGGCGCGGCGTCCCCCTCGTAATCGCTGTCGATCCCGTATGAAGGGTCTGAGAACCAGATCGAGCCGTCGGACTTGACGGTCACGTCGTTGGGCGAATTGAGCTTCTTGCCGTCGTAGGAGTTGGCAAGAACCGTGCGGCTTCCGTCGAATTCGTAGCGGCTGATGCAGCGGCCGCGATGTTCGCAGGCGATCATCCGCCCCAAGGCGTCCACCGTATGGCCGTTATGATTGCGACAGGGCTGCTCGAAGACCGAAACCGCGCCGTTCATCTCGTCCCAGCGCATGATGCGGTCGTTGGGTATGTCCGACCAGATCAGGTAGCGGCCGGCGGGAAAATAGGCCGGTCCTTCCGTCCAGCGGCCACCGGTCGACAGCGTATCCATCCCGGCATTTCCGTGGATGAGCTTTTTGAAACGGTCGTCGCGGATGTCGTAGAGTTCGGCCGGCATTGTCGCTCCTCAGGATGTGATGCGCTGGTTGCGCCCGTAGACCAGCAGCATGGCGATGATCACCGTGCCATAGATAATCTGCCGGCCGGCTTCCGGCATCTGCATGATCGACAGCACGGAGTTCAGTAGCACGATCAGGATGGCGCCGATCAGCGTGCCGATATAGCGGCCCCGGCCTCCGAGGATATGCGTACCCCCGAGGACAACCGCGGCGATCGCCGGCAGCAGGAAGGCGTTGCCCATGCCCTGATAGGCCTTGGCCGAATAGCCGGCGAGCAGCACGCCTGCGACGGAGGCGCAAAGACCCGACATGACGAAGGCGCCCATCGTGACGAAGCGCGTGCGGATGCCGGAAAGATAGGCCGCTCCCTCGCGCGATCCGGTTGCGTAGATCGACCGTCCGAATCCGGTTCGCGTCAGTATAACGATTACAAAGACCGAGACCGCGGCCCAGACGAAAAGCGCTACGGGAATGCCGAGGATCCGGTCCTTGGCAAGGAACAACATCAGCGGCGTGGCGGTATCCTGCGGTGCGAACCCGCCGGTCTGCGCGACCATCAACCCGCGCAGCACCGTGTCGACGCCCAGCGTGAAGATCATCGAAGGGATGCGCAGGAAGGCGACACCGAAGCCGTTCAGCATGCCGACGGCGATGCCGACGGCCAGCGCCGTGGGGAGCGCCATTTCTCCGCCGACGGCCGTCGCCGTCATCGCCGCGGCGGTGAGCGTCCAGGGGATCGACAGGTCGATATGGCCGAGCAGGATCACCATCATCATGCCGGCGGCGCAGATGCCCAGGAACGATCCGGTCTGCAATTGCTGAAGCAGGTATTTCGGTGACAGCAGCGGCGCGGTCCCGGCGGTTGAAAGGGTGTAGACCGTACCCGCCAGGAGAATCACCACAATGAAAAACGAGGCGATCAGAATGGGCTTGTTTTCGTTGGAAACGGAAATGCGCATGACGGTCTACCTGAAAAGGTCCAGCTTGTTCTTGACCCGCAGCGTCCTGATCGCGCCGAAGGACACGGCGACCAGCAGCACGACGCCTTCGATGAGCGGCTGTAGAAGCGGGTCGATGTCGAGAATCCGGAAGTAGAATGAGATGACGCGCAGTATCCCCGCGCCGATGAGACTGCCGACGGCGCTTCCGACGCCGCCGAGCAGCGACGTTCCGCCGAGCACAACGGCCGCGATCGAGTTCAGCGTGTAAGCGCCGGCCTGCTGTATGTCCGCGTTTCCCGACGAAGTCTGAATGGCGAGATAGAGGCCGCCGCAGGCGGCGAAGAAGCCCCCGAGCGTGAAGGCTGCGATCTTCGCACGGTCGATCGGGAGACCCGACATGAAGGCGGCGCCCTCCGCCGAGCCGATCGCATACACGGTCCTCCCCGTCACCGAGCGCCGGAACGGCACCCAGACCAGAATGGTGACGAGGAGAACTATGATGACGGGAACGGGGATGTCGGCGAATGGGCGGATCCACCATGCGTCTCCGCCTCCCGCGATCCCGTATGTGTCGGCGAAGTCCCATACCGAGTTCGTCAACGCCCAGCCGAGATCGCCGTCCACGGCGCCGCCGGGCTTCGGCCGGACAAGCAAAGCGAGGCCGATGGCAATGGCGCCCGTGGCGAGCGTGGCGATGATCGGCTGGATCCGGCCATAGACGACGATCAGCCCGTTCATCAGGCCGAACGCGGCGCCCGACAGCAACGTCGCGACGACGCCGAGCAGGATCTGCGCAGGCGAACCGTTCACGAGTTCCGATGCTATGCAGTTTGTCAGCGTCATCACCGCGCCGACGGACAGGTCGAGCCCGCCGAGCAGCACGGGGAGTGTCTGCGCCATGGCAAGGAAGGCGATCGCCGCCGTCTCATTGGCATTTTGCACGGCGACGGCGGCGGAAAAGCCGCGCGGATGCATCATGTTGTAGGAAAAGAACAGGACCGCGAACAGGAGCAGGGCGCTCGCAAGGCCCACATTCTGGAAAAACCATCTCGTCAATCGGCCCTGACGCATCACGCCGCCTCGACGTCTATATTGAGCGATGCCGCAACAAGGCTCTCTTCGGTGATGTCATCTCCCTGCTTTTCGGCGACGATGCGGCCGGAATAGAGGACCGACACGCGATCGCAGCAGCCGATCAGTTCGGCATAGTCGGACGAATAGAACAGGATCGCCTTGCCCTGGTTCGCCAGGTCTCTCATCAACCGGTAGATCTCCTGTTTGGTCCCGACATCGATGCCGCGGGTGGGATCGGTAAGCAGGATGATGTCCGGATCGATCATCAGCCATTTGGCGATGACGACCTTTTGTTGATTGCCGCCCGACAGCGTCATAACCGGGTCCGACGCGGATCCGGCCTTGATCTGAAGCCGCGATATTCCGTCCTCAATGGCTTGTCGGGATAGCGCCGGATCAATGAACGGCCCGCGCGATATGCGCTGGAACGACGAGGCGAGCAGGTTGTCGGCGATCGGCATGCCGAGCATCAACCCCTCGGTCTTGCGGTCCTCCGGCACCAGCGCCACTTTCGTGGCGGCGGTCTTGGCGGCGGCCGGCGAGGAGGGGATGCCCTTCCGCCCGCCGATGACGACCTCGCCCTCGACATCGCGCAACACACCGAAGAGCGCCAGCAGGAGTTCCTTCTGGCCCTGGCCGTCCAGCCCGCCGAGGCCGACGATTTCACCCCGATGTACGGTCAGCTCGATGCCGTTGAGCCTGTTCTGCCAGGATAATCCCCGGACTTTGAGGAGGGGATCGCCGAGTTCCTCGGGAGCGACCGGTTTTGGCTTGGGCGGAAACTGCGCCTCGACATCGCGGCCGATCATCAACTGGACAATCTCGCGCTCGCTTTTGGCGCCTTTCGCAAAGGTCTCGATGTGCTGGCCGTTTCGGAAAACAGAAAGCGTGTCGCACAGCGCCTCCACCTCGTGCATGCGGTGCGAGATGAACAGGCTGGCGACGCCGCTGTCCTTCAGCTCGGCGAGCAAATCGTAGACCGTGCGGACGTCGCGCGCCGTCAAAGCCGAGGTCGCCTCGTCGAGGATCAGGACTTTCGGTGCTTTGCCGAGGGCCTTGGCGATCTCGACCATCTGGCGCCGCGAAAGCGAAAGCTCGCGCACCATGGCGTTGGGGTCGACATCCTCGCAGCGAACCCGCGCCAGCAACTCCTCGGCACGCCGTACCTGCGCGCGGCGATCGATCAGCCCAAAGCGTCGTGGCGGGCTGGAAATCGAAATGTTGTCGGCCACGGAAAGGTCCGGGACGAGCGACAATTCCTGGAACATGCAGACGATGCCGGCCTCGTTGGCGGCTTGCGGCGTCGCGAAGGATACGGGTTTGCCTCCGAGCAGCATCTCGCCGGAATCGGGTTGGAAAACGCCGGACATGATCTTGATGAGCGTGGATTTCCCGGCGCCGTTCTCGCCGAGAATGGCGTGTACGGTCCCCGATTTGCAGGCAAAGTCGACATTCTCCAACGCACGGATGCCGGCGAAGTATTTCGAAATGCCGCGATATTCGACAATGGCGTCGGTCATGCGTGCTTGATCAACCGGATCGGTATCCGGGCCCATTTCGTTCTGTTGGAAAGGCCCCGGCTATGCGCCGGGGCCGCTGATGGGCGCAATGCGCCTAGTTCACGTCGCTCTCGTCCTGCGCCATGATGGCGGGGCCGGAGATGTTGACGCCGCAGGGCGGGAACTCGTTGACCGTGAAGAAGTTGTCCGGCAGGTCGGACCAGAAGTTCTTGCCGTCCTCGAGGTCCTTGTAGGTCGCCACCGGCAGCGGCACAGAAATGAGCTGCGGCATGACATTGCCTTCTAGCGCCGAGACTGCCGCCTTCATGGCGATCGCCACGAGGCCCGGGGACTGGCCTATCGATATGCCCTTCAGTCCCTCGTCCGAATACTGCGCGATTGCCTTGCGGTATCCGTTCTCGGATTCGCCGGCAACCGGAACCCAGGGGTGACCAGCATCCTTGAGCGCCTGTATGACGCCGTTCGAGCCGCCCTGGCCGACCACTGCGTCGAACTGGCCGTGGACCGCGATGGCGTCCGCCACGACTTTCTGCGTGGTGCCGTCATCCCAGTTGCCGACGACCGAAACCATTTCCCAGTCGCCGCCATCGGCCTCGAAGACCTCGTTGATGCCGATGGAGCGGTCACGGTCGACCGAGTTGCCCGGCAGGCCGCGCACTTCCAGGATCTTGCCGGAGGTGACCCCTTTGGCCTTCAGTTCTTCCAGCGCGAATTCCGCCCACATGCGGCCCATCGTGAGCTGGTCCTCGTTGACCTGCATCACCTTGTCCGTGTCGAGCACATTGTCGAAGGGAACGAGGACCACGTTGTTGCGGTCCGCCAGGCGGATTACTCGGTCGAAGCCGTCAGGCGAAACCGCGATGGTGACGATTGCGTCGAAGCCCTGGTTGATGAAATCCTCGATGGCGCCGAGCTGAGCCGGTGCATCGGTGCCGGTCGACACGACCTTCAGTTCGGAGATCTTGTCCTTGATCGCCGGGTCCTCGGCATAGGCCTTGGCGGTCTTGATCATCTGGATACGCCAGGTGTTGCCGACAAAACCGTTCACGATGGCGACCCGGTATGGGCCTTCCTTGGCCTCCCACTGGAAGAATTTCGTATCCGCGCTCCACGGTGCGAAGCATTCCGGATTGACGCCGGGGCCCGAAACCGTCTCCGGTCCAGCCACTGCGAGCTGTGCCGAGATGGCGAACGCTGCGAGCGCTGTCGTGCATTTCAGTAGATGTCTCATGGTACTTCCTCCCATTGATCGCGCCGATACCGGATCTTCGTGACGGGTTGGCGCGGCCCGTCTCCACAGGTGCTTGGCCCATCCAGGCCGTCAGGCCTTTCCCTCCATCTCGTCGCTGAAATTCTTGAAGCCGACCATCAGGTGGTTTCTCAGCCTGTATTCGAATGCGAGACGGTCCCGGGCGGCCATCGCGTCGATGACGCCTTCATGCTCGTCATAGGTTTCCGTCATGAAGGTGCGGCGCGTCTTTCCCTTCTGCATGATGCGAAGGATGATCGGCTTCATCACCGAATAGACGTCGAGGATCGCGTTGTTTCCGAGAATGGAAATCAGCCGGACATGGAAGGCATAGTCCACTTCCGAGGCTTCCTGGATATCGCGGATATCCGCCAAATTCGCATTTATCTCGCGTAATTCCGCGAGATCCTTGTCCTGCAGTTCCTCGAAAATGCGGTCGGCGGAGCGAACCTCGATGAGATCGCGGAAAGCCTGGACGTCGGTGAAGGACTTTCGCGACACCTCCATCGTATTGAACGAAAAAAGCTCGAAGGCGCGCGCCATCCTGTTGTCGGTAATCGTTGCGCCGATCTTCGGGCGCACCTCCACGAGGCCATAAGCCTTCAGGATGCGCATCGCCTCGCGCACGGTATTGCGGCTGGCGTCGAAGCGAACGCAGAGCTCGCGTTCGGTCGGCAGGCTGTCGCCGACTTTCAGACCTTCTTCCGAGATCAGTTTGCGCAATTGCCTGACAACAACATCGACGGCCGAACCGGTCGCGGGCAAGGCGTTCAGCTCCAAGTCGACATCGTTCCGTTTGTCAGTCATCCGCACCCGTCTCGTGAATTCTGTCTGGAATTCTCTGTATTTGTTGGACCAAGACTCGTAAGTCGATCTGGCCGTGGAGTCAACAAAGCTGGCGGCGTCGCGACGTCCAAAAACCTCGGATTGTGCAAGAATATAAACGTATTTCGACGTTTTCCGGGCGTCGGAACGTCGCCATTCCGTGCGTCCAGTAGTTGACGGAGAATGATATTGCCGCCTATTTGTCCAACCAGAGTGTCGCCATGCGGTTTTCGAGCCCGCCATTCGCGCGGCGGACAGAGAGGGAGTGGTCATGAATTTTTTTCCCGACGAGCGAGACAGGGACGGTCTCTTCCTGGGCAGGGTCTGGTCGCCGGAGGCGGGCGGGCCTGTCCTCGTCACCATCCGCGACGGGGAGATCGTTGACATCACCTCCGGCGAGACACCGCTGGTCTGCGACGTCCTCGATATGGATGACCCCGCCGGTATCGTCGCGGGCGCGGCAGGCCGCCGGATCGGATCGCTCGAGGAGATCGCCGCAAACAGGCCGGGCGATATGTCGCGCGCCCATTTTCTCGCGCCGTGCGACCTGCAAGCCGTCAAGGCGTGCGGCGTAACCTTTGCCTCCTCCATGGTCGAGAGAGTGATCGAGGAGAAGGCGGCCGGCGATCCCTCGAAGGCGCAGGAGATCAGCTCGCGCGTCGGCGCCGCGATCGGCGGAAGCCTGCGAAACGTGAAAGCCGGCTCGCCGGAGGCTGCGGCAGTCAAGGCAGCTTTGAAGGCGGAGGGGCTGTGGAGCCAGTATCTCGAAGTCGGCATCGGACCGGACGCGGAAGTGTTTTCCAAGGCGCAGGTTCTGTCTTCCGTCGGGCCCGGAGCCGATGTCGGTCTCCATCCGGTGTCGAAATGGAACAATCCCGAACCGGAGATCGTTCTCGCTGTCTCGTCGCAAGGGCGTATCGTGGGGGCGACGCTCGGCAACGACGTCAATTTGCGCGACGTCGAGGGGCGCTCGGCGCTGCTCCTTTCCAAGGCAAAGGACAACAATGCGAGCTGCGCAATCGGGCCGATGATCCGGCTGTTCGACGACGGCTTTACGCTTGACGACGTGCGTGCTGCGGAACTCGACATGACGGTCTCGGGCGAAGATGGTTTCGAGATGACGGGCCATTCTTCGATGCGCGAGATCAGCCGCGATCCCGAGGATCTCGTCCGCCAGACCATCGGCCGCCACCACCAGTATCCTGACGGACTGATGCTGTTCCTGGGTACGTTGTTCGCGCCGGTACAGGATCGAGATGCGCCGGGCGAAGGTTTCACCCACAAGCTTGGGGACGTGGTCACGATCAGGTCACCGGGTCTTGGACAACTGGTCAACACGGTTCGCTTGTCGACCGAATGCCCCGAATGGAAATTCGGAACCCGGGCCCTCATGCGCAACCTCGCCGACCGGGGGTTGCTGGGCACAAAATCCTGAGCGTCTTTTGGCAACGGAATGCCAACTACTCGGAACTGCGCGCCTGGCGGATGCGATCGAAGGCGACAGCGATCACGATAAAGGATCCGACGAAAGTCCCCTGCCAGAATGTGCTGATGCCGAGCAGGATCAGGCTGTTGCGGATCACCTCGATCAGCAGCGCACCGATCACCGCACCGAAGGCCGTGCCGGTGCCGCCGGCCAGGTTGGCGCCGCCGATGACGGCTGCTGCGATCACCGTCAGTTCCATCGCCTGGCCCAGATTGGGGGTCACCCCGCCAAGCCAGCCGACTTCCAGTATGCCGGTAATGCCGGCCATCAGGGCGGAGAACATGTAAACGCTGACCTTGAGCCGGTTGACTGGGATCCCGGTCAGGACCGCCGCCTGTTCGTTGCCGCCGATGGCGAAGAGGTGCTGGCCCCAACGCAGCCACCGGAAGGCGAAAGCGGTGATCGCCGCGAGGATCAGAAGAATGATCAGCGGGTGTGGCAGGCCGAACGTGGAGCCGCCGCCGAGCCAGAGCAGGAGGTCGTGGTCTGGTCCGAACTGGTAGATCATCTTGTTGTTGGACAGGACCATGGCGAGGCTGCGGGCGACCGAGAGCATCCCCAGCGTCACCACGAATGGCGGCATTTTCGCATAGGCGATGAGGACGCCGTTGACAGCGCCGACAAGCAGCGACACGCCGACCGCCGACAGCGCGCCGATCCAGAACGGCCAACCGGCCGACATCACCACGCCGACCGTCATGGCCGATATGACCACGGTCGAGCCGACCGAAAGGTCTATGCCTCCCGACGCAATCACAGCCGTCATGCCCAGCGCTATGATGCCGACAAAGGCAAAGTTGCGGGTCACGTTGAAGAGGTTGCGCTCGGTGGCGAATGTATCGGTCATCACCGTCAGTGCGAGGCAGGCGAGCACTGCCGCGACGAACACCCAAAAGGTCTGCTGGCCGGTGATGCGCGACAGCGCTCCGCGATGCTCGGAGCGGTTGATGACATCGGAAATGGTCACGTTGCTCATGTCATTGCTCCTTGCGCGTCACGCGGCTTCGATCGCGCCGGTGATCAGGCCGGTGATCTCTTCGGGCGAGGATTTGGATGCCGGCTTGCTGGCGACGAGTTCGCCGCGGCGCAGCACGGCCACCTTGTCGGCAACCTCGAAAACGTCGGGCATGCGGTGGCTGATCAGCACGACCGCGATGCCGTGCTCGCTGAGCTGGCGGATCAGGTTCAGGACTTCGGCCACCTGCCGCACCGAGATGGCGGCAGTCGGTTCGTCCATCAGGATGATGCGGGCGTCGGTTAGCAGCGAACGGGCGATCGCTACGGCCTGACGCTGTCCGCCGGACATCCTTCGCACCACGTCGCGCGGCCGCGTCTCCGATTTCAGGCGGGCGAACAATTCGCCCGCGCGGGTCCGCATAGCGCCGTAATCGACGATCTGGATCGGCCCCAAGCGGCGCACCGGCTCGCGGCCGAGGAAGACGTTGGAGGCCGCCGACAGGTTGTTGCAGATCGCCAGGTCCTGATAGACGACCTCGATCCCGGCCTTCTGGGCATCGAGCGGTTTGTGAAAGTGCACTTTCGATCCGTTGATGAAGATGTCTCCCGATGACGGAGCGAAGTTGCCCGCGATCACCTTGACCATCGTCGACTTGCCGGCGCCGTTGTCTCCCATGAGCCCAACGACCTCGCCGGGCTCTATCGTCAGGGAAACATTGTTGAGCGCCCGGATCGCGCCGAAATGTTTGGAAATGTTCCTGAGTTCGAGCGCGCTCATAAGCGGTTCCTCCAAATGTCCGCGGCGTTCCAACCGCAATTCCCGGCTTTGGCGTCGCTGATTGACTGTGCGGTTTTTTCTGGCGCCATCAGTTTTCCGCCCCCTCTGGCTGCAGCCGTTCGAAAGCCTGCGCCGCCCGCTTTTTGGCGCGGTAGGCGGCAAGTTGCTGGTCGGCGAGCACGCCGAGGAGAATGACCGTTCCCATCACGGCGAAGTTCAGTGACGATGGAATGCCGAGCAGGTTGACGAGGTTCTGCAGTTCCTGAAGCAGCACCGCGCCCAAAACCACGCCGACAATCGAGCCTTCGCCCCCACGCAGCGAAAACCCACCGAGCACGGCGGCCGCAATCGCATAGAGTTCGTAGAAATTGCCGTGCGACGACGGCTGGACCGACTTGGTGAACATCGCGAAATAGATAGCCGCGACCGCCGCGAGGACCGAGCAGATCACATAGGCCGAGGTGATCACGAAGCCCGAGCGAATGCCGGAAAACCGTGCCGCCTCGTCATTCTTGCCGACCGCATAGAGGTGCCGGCCGAAGACGGACTGATGCAACACGAACCACATCACGGCAGCGATGATGATCATCGCCACGAAGGAATGCGGTATCCCGTAGCTGCGCCCGATGGTGAGCCATTCGAGCTGCGGATAAGACGCGCCGAAGGGGAATCCCGCCGTGGCTTCGGCGGTGTAGCCGCGCGCGACGCCGCGATAAATCAGCAACCCGCACAAAGTGACGACGAAGGGTTGCATCTTGAACCGGGTTATCAGGATGCCGTGCGCCAGCCCGATCATGGCCCCGAGCGCAATCGTGATCGCGACCGCGGCCGGCCAGGGCACCCCGTATCTTCCGACCATCTCCACGAAGAGGACGCCCAGAAGCGCGATGACCGACCCGACCGAGAGGTCGATGCCGCCCGTCATGATGACGAATCCCTGGCCGATCGCGAATATGCCGAACAATCCGACGAGGTTGGCGGTGTTTCCCAGATTGATCGGCGACAGGAAGAGCGGATTGCGAAGATAGACCACCGCGCCGACGACAATGATCAGGATTGCCAGGCCGAGATCCTTTTTTTGCATGTTTTAGGCCTCCTCCAACGCCTTGCCTACGGCGAGCGTCAGGATGTTGTGCTCGGAAAAGTCGGAGCGCTGCAATTCGCCGCTGATCCCGCCGTCGCGCATCACCACGATCCGGTCGGACACGCCGATCACCTCCTCCATGTCGCTCGAAATCATCACGACGCCGACACCCCGGTCGGAAAGCTCCCGCATCAATTTGTAGATCTCCGACTTGGATCCGACATCGATCCCGCGTGTAGGCTCGTCGAAAATGATCACTTTGGGGTCCATCGAAAGCCATTTCGCGAGAACGACTTTCTGCTGGTTGCCGCCTGACATCGCCTGGGCGGCATTCCGCACGTCGGGCGTCTTGATCGACAGGTTTCTACGCTGCTGCTCGGAAATTTCGATCTGTCTCGATCGGGACACAATGCCATTGCGCAGACAGGAGCGCAGGTTGGCCATCGTGACATTTTCACAGATCGGAAACTCCAGGATCAGCCCGGTGCGCTTGCGGTCTTCGGGAACGAGATACAGGCCGGCCGCGATCGCTTCAGCCGGGCTTCCGGCGTCGAGCGGGGCGCCATTTACGCGAACCTGCCCCGACAGCTTTCCGCCGGCGCCGAAAATCGCTTCGGCAAGCTCCGTGCGGCCGGCGCCGATCAATCCCGCGACGCCGAGGATCTCGCCGCGGCGCAGCTCGAAATTCGCGGCGTTTGCGGGCTTGGCCTGCGTTCTGACGTTGCGCACCGACAAGAGCGGACCGCCCGGCGGAGCCTTGGGCGGCGTATAGAGTGACTTGAGATCGCGGCCGATCATCAATCTTATCATCGCGTCATGGCTGATCTCGCCGCGAGCGAGATGACCGGCGACCCGGCCGTCCCGCAGCACGACGATCCGGTCCACGCATTCCTCGACCTCGCCGAGACGGTGCGAGATGAACACAACGGCGATGCCCTGCGCCTTGAGGTCGGCGATCACATTGAGGAGATTGTTGGTCTCGGAAAATGTCAGGCTCGATGTCGGCTCGTCCATGATGACAAGCCGCGCATCCATGGAAAGCGCCTTGGCGATCTCGAGCAGTTGCTGCTCGGCGAGCGACAGCGCCGCGACCGGCGTATCGGGGCCGAATTGTGCACCGACGCGATCAAGAAGCGGCTGCACGGCGTCGCGCATTGCCTTGCGGTCGATCAGGCGCCACCGACCGTGCGTCTTCTCGCGGCCAAGAAACACGTTGGCGGCCACGTCGAGGTTGTCCAGAGTGTTCAGTTCCTGGTGAACGAAAGCGATGCCCGCGGCCTGGGATTCCGCTACCGTGAGACCCCGGCAGACCTTGCCATCGATCGAAATAGACCCGTTGGTGGGCGTAATGACGCCGCCGAGGATCTTCATCAAAGTCGATTTCCCGGCGCCGTTTTCGCCGATGAGGCCGACAACTTCCCCCGCCGAAATGTTCAGTGAAACATCTTTCAGCGCCACAACACCGGGATAGACCTTCGTTATGCCTTGGAAGCGAAGGCCGAGTTCCTGAGGCCCGCTCATGTTCAGAATATTCCCAGTACCGTCGGAAAAATGCGAGCGGGCAATCAGGGATCACCCACTCGCGAGCCCGGGAGGGCTTAGCCGTTGATGCGCTCTTTCAGCTCGGCTTCGAAGGCGTCGACATTGCTCTGGTCGATGATCTTCGTCGGAACGATGATCAGGCCATCTGCCGGAACACCGGACTTGTCGCCTTCCAGGTAGTCAGCCATCAGATGCATGCCCTGGTAGCCCCACTGGTAGGGATCCTGAACGACGGTACCCGCAAAGCTGCCCTCGCGGACGGCGCCCAGCGTGATCGGATCCTCGTCAAAGGCGATGACCGTGACCTCACCAAGCTTGCCGTTTGCCTGAAGCGACTCGTAGATTTTGGGCGGGTTGTAGGAATAGAATCCGACCATGCAGTCGATGTCCGGATTTGCCGCCAGCACGTCGTCCACATTGGCGCGGGCGCGGGCGAAATCGACATCGTCACCGCGCACGTCGACGAGTTCGATGCCCTTGCCCTCGACGGCCTGCCGGAACCCGGCGATGCGTTCGATCGCGTTGTCCGCGCCGAGGAATCCGACGAAGCCCATGCATTTGCCACCATCAGGCATCGCCTTGACGGCTATTTCGCCCGCCTGGATGCCGGCAGCCGTGTTCGACGAGCCCAGATAGGCGATGCGGTCGCTCTGCGGGGCGTCGCTGTCGGTGGTGAACAGCGGAACCTGCGCGGCGATGCGGTTGAACGCGTCGATCGAGTTCTTCGGATCGGCGGACGAGATCATGATCGCGTCGGTGCCCGCTGCCACGAGGTCGTCCATCAGCGCGTTCTGCAACGCGGCCGTGCCTTGGGCCGGATAGCGGAATTGCAGCTCGTAATCCGGCAGTTCCGCCTGTGCCGCGTTGACGCCGGCCTCGGCCAGTTTCCAGAAATCCGATGCGGCATTGACGACAAATGCGAGCTGCTTCTTTTCCTGCGCGGCTGCGCCGCTCGCGAGCAGCGCGCCTACGCTCGCTGCGATCAGTGTTTTCGTGAAATTCATATCTTCCTCCCTTTTTGTGGAGCCGCTCGATCGGAGCGGCCTCACAGTTTATAATTGATAATATAAATAATGATATTAATCAAGCCATCCTGTCGTTTGCGTCAAGCATGGCTGCCCCCGGCCGCGACGACGGTTACAGGTTGATCCAACTTGCGGTTCGCTCGCTTTCGAACATGGCGTCGAGTATCCGCATCGATGCGATGGCGTCTTCGACCCCGTAGGGGGCGGGGGTGCGGGTCAAGATCGACCGGGCAAAGGCTTCCGCCTGTTCGGCGTACTGGTCGCACGCGGGCAGGGTTTCGCGGCGGGCCGAACTTGCGTCGAGGCTGCGTCCGTCATCGATGACGATCGTCGTCTCCTCGTCTTGCGGCGCATTGAATGGAATAAGGATTTCCGCGCGCGCCTTCGTGCCGAAGACCTGGAATGTCTGAAAGGGGACCATCTGCGTGGAGGCCTGGAACGTCAGTAGCCGTCCGTCCCCGAAATCGCAGATCGCGCCGGCCAGGCGATCCGTGCGGAACTCCGGATCGCGATCGATCAGCGCAACGACGCGACGCGGCTCCGCGTCGAATACAAAACGGGCGCCGGTGACAGGATAGCATCCGATATCCAACATGGCGCCGCCGCCGTTTTCCGGCGTGTTGCGTATATCGCCGGGATCGGTGTTGAAGTAGCTGAAAGCCGCCTGCACGGCGCGCACTTCTCCGAGTTCTCCGGACCGCGCCATCTCGCGCAGGCGCAGCCATTGCGGGTGATGGCGGATCATGAACGCCTCCGCGATCAACACGCTGTCCGGCGCGTCGCGAAGCCTGAGCGCATCGTCGGCAGTCAGGCCGACCGGCTTCTCGCAAAGCACGTGCTTGCCTGCGCGGGCGGCCTTCAGCGTCCATTCGACATGCAGATCATTTGGAAGCGGATTGTAGATCGCGTCGATGTCCGGATCCGCCAGCATGTCTTCATAGGAGCCATAGCTTCTCGGAATGCTCAGTCTTCGCGTCTCCTGGGCGGCGCGTTCGGCGCTGCGCGAGGCGATCCCCAGCACGTTGGACGACGCCGATTTCCGCATGGCGGGAATAACCTTTTCGGTGCCGATGCTGGCCGTCGACAATATGCCCCAATTGATCTTTCGCGCGGTCATCTTCGTGTGCGTTCCTCTGCGAGCAGGAAAATACCGGGCCCGTTTCCGGGCCCGGCAATGGTGTCGCGGTTAGCGGTCAGTTGTCAGCGCAGAAGCCGGCGTCTTCCTGGTTGCAGACGTCGAGGCCCGTGTAGAGCGGATCGTCGACCTGCTCGCCATTGATCAGCTGGATCATGACGTCGGGCGCGCGCAGACCCATCTCGAAAGGACGTTGGCCGACCTGCGAATGGCTGCGTCCGTCGCGGAACGCCTGCGTCTGTGGCGGCAGCGTGGCGCCGGCGACCCGCCCGGATAGCGGCAGTCGTTTCTCGTCGGACATCCTTCTCTCGCATTTTGGCATGACGCCGGATGATTTTGAGCCAACCTATTCAAATCAGTTGGCTGCCCCCTTTAAGGAGTTGCCAAAGTGGCGGCAAGTGGCACCCTTCACTCCCCCGGCGCCGACATGACGATCGGAAGACGGTCTTCGGCAATGTCGACCGCGAATTCCTGGCCGACGGCGAGCGTGGGGTCCGCCTCGCGGGGTGTGTACCGCGAGGCCTCGTGGGGGCCACGCGGGCCACAGAAGTGCAGGTCGATCGCATCGTGCGCGCCGACGTTGCGCACGAGGTGAACCGTGTCACCCTCCGTGAACTCGGTGGGCGTCGACGCG
>PAKZ01000018.1 GCA_002706335.1 Ahrensia sp. | reverse complement strand
GGAAACCCGAAGGGCCGGGCATGTTTGCCCCGATGCCTTCGGGCTCCGGCTTGACCGTGCCCCGGCACGGCCCGCGCCAGATCCCTCGATCTCGGGGCATACCTGCTCCGGCAGAATGCTTCCATCTGACCCTGAAAGGCTCTAGCGGTGGGCGCACTCGCGGTCGAGAATAGCGACCATGGCGCGGTAGAGTTCTTCCGCGTCTTGCCTGCTGCGGCCGACACAGACCGCGCCGAGCTTTCCGAACTCCGACAGGGCGCCGATCAGGTGGAACACGACACCGGTCTGCGTCGCGCCATGGAAATGGATGCCGTTGCGCACCGCGATGTCGATCAGATCCTCCGGCAACAATCCGCGATAACCATCGGAGGCGAGATTGTCCGTGGCGTAATAGCAGCGCTGCTCGCCCTGCGGCGTGTTGAACAGGCCGGTGGCGGAATCGTAGATCCCGTCGGTCAGATATTGCAGCATGATGAAGGGATGCGTCGTGCCGCCCTTCCTCAGATTGATCTCGATGGCGTAGTGCTTCCAGCCCGTCTCTTCGGGCACGGAGATGAAATCGCCGGCGAACCGCCCCAAAACGCCCTTTGAGGCCAGCGCCTTCGCGGCCTTCATCCCCTCGGCTTGCACCTCGAGCCGATAGGCTTCATCGGCGGGGAACAGCGCGCCGAGAAACTCCTGGTCGGTCAGGCCGCCCAGAACCTGGTCATGGGTCGAGATCGCCTCGACATGACCGGCCGGATCGATACGGAACTGCGCCGAGGGCGAACGCTTGTTTTCGCCATCGACAAAAGCTTCGACGATGCCGCCCATCTCGGCGAATTTCCCGCGATAGATATCCCAGTCGAGATCGTGCGCGCCGAAGTCCATCTGCGGCAGATGCGCGGCGATCCATGCCTCCAGACCGGTTTCGGGGCAGCCTTCGAAATCGAAGGTGGCGTTGCCCTCGCCCGAGAAACCCTCATCGTATTTGACGACGGCGCGGCGCAATTGCGGATCGCGCCGCTTCAATTCGACGAGCGAGTCGATGATGTCCTTCTCGCTTTCCAGATCCTCGAAGCCGTCGGGCATCAGGACGCCCGCCTCGCGGAAGATCTTGCGGCCGCCACTCTTGGAGCCGTGCGGCAGGAGCTTCGGATCGCAGCCATAGATGGGCAGGTCGAGTTCGAGCGCCAGCCGCCGTTCGATCTCCGAAACCGTGTAGCAGACCATGTGCGACGCCGACTTGTCGCCGATCGCGTCGGCGATGCGCTTCATCAGCCGCGGCCGTTCGAGTATCTTCGCGGTCAGCGCCCGATCCGACATGTCCTGGCAGTTCAGCAATGTCAGCCGCTCGCGGGCATGGCGATGCGGGACGCCTTCGAGGAGATGCAGGTAATAGTCGATCGTCGCCTCGTCGATCGGTCCGCTGGTGACATAGATGACGCGCGTTTCCGGCATGCGCAGAAGGAGCAGCAGGCACAGCATGCGCTCCTCGTAATGGCGCACGCCGTCGATGCGGGCGAGCACTTCCGGGTCGAGAGACAGGCTCGGGACGATCAGCACCGTGCGCGGCATGAGCGGGTCGGGAAAGACGTCGCGATAGATATCGCCAAGCCTTTCCTGGAGGCGGCCGAAAGCCTCGATGTCGCCGGGCTCGGTGAACGCCTCCGTCATGCCTCCCGACCCCTCCCGCCGGTGCTTAAGCGTTTGATGCGGGCGGAGGCGTGCGGCCGCGCTTTTCGAATTCGGCGGTCAGGCGTTCTTCCAGCTCGACCAGATCCTGCGGCACGGGCTGGCCCGTCGCCTTCATCTGCATCAGTTCCATATGGATCTGTTCGAGCAGCTCATGGTTGTCCTCCGGCTGGTTTTCCATCTCGTTGAACAGCAGGTTAAGCCGCGTGATCAGTCCTTCGAACGCCATTTTGTCCGCCTTGGTCAGTGGTTGAAGAAAATCAGTAGCACCGTCGCGCACCGATGGGAATTGACCCGGGTCAAGCTTTCACCGGCAGTGCTCCGAGCACCTCCGCGGCGATCTCGAAGGAGCGCAACCGTGCCGCATGATCGTGAATCTGGCCGGTCAGCATCACTTCGTCCGGTTCGTATCGCGCGATGAAATCGTTGAGCGTTGCCCGCACGCTGTCGGGCGAACCGACTGCCGAGATGCGCAACGCCTCGTCGACCATCGGCCGGATTTCCGGCGAAATATGGGCGTCGAGGTCGTCGACCGGGCGGGGCAACTGGCCCGGCATCCCGGTTCTCAGCCGCGCGAAACCCAGCTGCATCGTGGTGCGCAAATAGCGCCCCTCCTCGTCCGTCGGCGCGGCGAAGACATTCACCGCCAGCATGAAATACGGCTTGTCGAGCCAAGGCGACGGGCGGAAGGTCCGGCGGTAGATCTCGACGGCCTGTTCCAGCGCGCCCGGCGCAAAATGCGAGGCGAAAGCGTAAGGCAGGCCGAGATGGGCGGCGAGCTGCGCGCCATAGAGGCTCGATCCGAGGATCCAGACCGGCACATGCGTTCCGACGCCGGGAATGGCGCGGACCCGCGCGCCCTCCTCCGGCTCGTCCCCGAAATAGCCGAGCAGTTCGACAACATCGTTGGGAAACCCGTCATGCTGGTCAAGCCCGCGGCGCAGCGCGCGCGCCGTCGCCATGTCGGTTCCGGGGGCCCGGCCGAGACCGAGATCGATGCGGTCGGGATAAAGCGTCGCCAGCGTGCCGAACTGCTCGGCGATCACCAAGGGGGCATGGTTGGGCAGCATGACGCCGCCGGCGCCGACGCGAATCGTCTTCGTTCCGCCGGCGACATGGCCGATCAGGACGGAGGTCGCCGCGCTGGCGATGCCTGGCGAATTGTGATGTTCGGCCAGCCAGAAGCGCCGGTAACCCCAATCCTCCGCATGGCGGGCGAGATCCAGCGTATTGGCGAGCGCATCGGCGGCGCTGAAGCCTTCGGGGATCGGGGAAAGGTCGAGGACGGAAATCGGGATCATGGAGTGCCACCTGAATCACAGGCGAACCAGTCTGCCTGCGCCCGTATCACCTATGGAGCGAAGTCGGCCGGTTCAACCGGCAAGCTTAACCGGCAAGCCGTTCGACGCGGCCGCAGTCTTCTAGCCGCCGCCAGATCTCCGCCGCGAGCGATGCATCGACCGGCAGCGCGAAATCCCCGGCTAGCACCGCCTGCATCTCCTGGGGCGAACCGATCGTCCGTTTCGTCACGCCATCGCCGCTTTCGATGCGCAGCGCCGTGTTGAGCATGCTGATGCGGCCCTCCCCGGTATGGCGGCTCAGCATCAGATTGGAGGGGAATGGCGCTTTCTCCCAGCGCGCGGTGACGAAATTGGCCGCCTCGATATCGGCATCGCGCACCGGCACACGGTCGAAGCCGAACAGCGAATACCAGCCGTCTGGCGTTTCGCGCTCCAGAACCAGTTCGCCCGCCGCGGCGTCCTCGGTGAAGCGGTAGCGGCCGGTCGGCGCCGGCTGCACCTCCCGCGACGCGAGCGGCAGCGGGATCGAGGTCCCCGAACCGCCGAAACCGGTATCGGCCAGCCACTCATCTCCGTCGAGAGTGACAATCCAGGCGAGATGGCTGCGATTGGCGCCCTGCGGGGCGCCGTTGCGGACCCGCGCCATGATGCGGCGCGCCTCGAAACCCGCGTCCTTGAGAGCCGTGCCGAAAAGCGTGTTCAGCTCGAAACAGTAGCCGCCACGACCACGGCCGACGATCTTGTCGAAAATGCCTTCCAGAGACACGTCCGGCACGATGCCGAGCAGCGGGTCTATGTTCTCGAAAGTCACAGCATCCATCTGCGCCGACTGGAGGCGGCGCAGGCCGGCGATATCGGACGACGGGCGGTCGATGCCGAGGCGTCGATAGTAGCGGTCAAAATCCATGTTTCCCCCGAGTGACGGTCATATCCGTTCTTTGCCGGCTTCCGGCCGGCGTTGCAATTGTCAGCAGTCTACGAGGCGATCGCACGCCTGCGGTTTAAATCGATTGGCGATGGCCCTATGTAAGCCGTCTCACCGACAACCGGCCCCTCATCTCATGACATCCCTCATTTCCATCGACAATCTCGCCAAGACCTATGATGGCGGCTTCCAGGCGCTCAAGGGCGTCTCGATGACCATCGAAAAGGGCGAGATCATCGCATTGCTCGGCCCGAATGGCGCCGGCAAGACGACCATGATCTCTATCATCTGCGGCATCAGCCAGGCGACATCCGGAACCGTGACGGTCGAGGGCGACGATATCGTGCGCGACTACCGCAAGACGCGTGCGCGCATCGGTCTCGTGCCCCAGGAACTGACGACCGACCAGTTCGAAACGGTCCATGCCACCGTCACCTATTCTCGCGGCCTCTTCGGCAAGCGGCCGAAACCCGAGCACATCGAATGGGTGCTCAAGGAACTGTCGCTTTGGGAAAAGCGCAACGAGAAGGTCGGCACCTTGTCCGGCGGCATGAAGCGCCGGCTTCTGATCGCCAAGGCGCTGGCGCATGAGCCCGACATCCTGTTCCTCGACGAGCCGTCGGCCGGCGTCGATGTCAGCTTGCGCAAGGACATGTGGAACACGGTGCGCAAGCTCCGCGAGAGCGGCGTGACCATCATTCTGACGACCCACTACATCGAGGAAGCCGAGGAGATGGCCGACCGCATCGCGGTCATCAACAAGGGCGAGATCATCATCGTCGAGGAAAAGGCCGAATTGATGCGCAAGCTCGGCAAGAAGGAAATCACGCTCACCCTCGGCGAACCGCTCGACGCGATCCCGCAAAGCGTCTCGGACTACAATCTGGCGCTGTCCGACGATGGAAAGCGACTGACCTATTCCTTCATGACGACCAGCGAACGCACCGGCCTTACCCGGCTGCTGACGACACTCGCCGATGAAGGCATCCGCTTTTCCGACGTCGACACGCGCCAAAGCTCGCTTGAAGACATCTTCGTCTCCCTGGTGGAGGAAAACGCATGAACCTGACCGCAGTCTGGGCCATCTATCAGTATGAAATGGCGCGCTGGTTCCGCACGCTCTTCCAGGGCGTGGTGTCGCCGGTCGTCTCGACCTCGCTCTATTTCGTCGTCTTTGGCGCGGCCATCGGCTCGCGCATTACCGAGGTCGAGGGCGTCTCCTATGGCGCGTTTCTCGTGCCCGGCGTCATCATGCTGAACCTCCTCACCCAGAGCGTATCCAACGCGGCATTCGGCATCTATTTCCCGAAATTCGTCGGTACGATCTACGAGATCCTGTCGGCGCCGATTTCCTATTTCGAAATCGTCCTGGGCTATGTCGGAGCTGCGGCGACCAAGTCGACCATTCTCGGCCTGATCATTCTCGGCACCGCTTCCTTCTTTGTCGACCTGCACATCGCCCATCCGGTCGCGATGATCGCCTTCCTGCTGCTAACCGCCGTCACGTTCTCGCTGCTCGGCTTCATCATCGGCATCTGGGCGGACAGTTTCGAGAAGCTGCAGATCGTGCCGCTGCTGGTGATCACCCCGCTGGTCTTCCTCGGCGGCAGCTTCTACTCGATCTCCATGCTGCCGGAGTTCTGGCAGAAGGTGACGCTGTTCAATCCTGTGCTGTATCTGATCAGCGGTTTCCGGTGGAGTTTCTACGAGATTTCAGACGTTTCCGTCAGCATCAGCCTTGCGATGATCAGCCTCTTCCTTGTCATATGCATGTCGGTGGTCTGGTGGATTTTCCGGACGGGCTACCGTTTGAAGAGCTAGGGTCAGGAGAAATCCCGCGCATGAGAATCGTGGTCCTCACAGGCGCCGGGATATCCGCCGAAAGCGGGTTGTCCACCTTCCGAGATCCGGACGGCGTCTGGATGAAGATGGATCCGATTAAACTGGCGACGCCGGAAGCCTTCGCGGCCGATCCGGAGCTGGTCCAAGGCTTCTACAATGCGCGCCGGGCGCAGTTGCGCGAAGTCGAGCCTAATGCCGCCCATTTAGCGCTCGCCCGGCTCGAGAAAGAGCTCGGCCGCGATTTCATGCTGGTCACCCAGAATGTCGACGATCTGCATGAGCGCGGCGGCTCCCGCGAAGTCGTTCACATGCACGGCCAGTTGCGGCAGGCCTGGTGCCGCGCCTGCGATGCCCGCGTGGAATGGAACGACGATCTTTCCTCCGCGACCGCCTGTCCCGAATGTGGCGCGGCCGGCCACATGCGCCCGGACATCGTCTGGTTCGGCGAGATGCCCTACCGCATGGAGGAGATCATGCGGACGCTCGACACATGCGATCTGTTCGTGGCGATCGGCACCAGCGGCGCGGTCTATCCGGCCGCCGGTTTCGTCGAGATCGCCGCCAATGCCGGCGCGGAGACACTGGAACTCAACCTGCAGCCTTCCGACGGCACGGTTTTCTTCGACAGCCACCGGCACGGTCCCGCGACGGAAATCGTGCCGGCCTTCGTTGATGAAATTCTCGGTCCGGCCTGACAAGCGGCTCGACAGGCCTTCCGCCCGCGCTCATAAGTTCGATCCTGTATTCGGGATTTCCTTCCAATGTTCCTCAATGTGGCGATCTTCGCCGGCGTTCTCGCACCCGCGGCCATACTCCTGTCGCCACGCCTGTCACGCCTGCCGCTCTGGCGGGCGGTGATCACGCCGCTCGCCTCGATCATCGGCAGCGGGTTCCTGATCCTCGGGCCGCTTCTCGACGACGCCTATGGCTATCTGGCGCCTGCGGTTATGGCCGCGCTCTGCCTCGCCGCCTTCGCCTTCGGCTGGGCGGTCCGCTACAATATCGCGAACATCTCCGATGACACCGACACGCGCGGCCATGCCGAAAACCATCTCGAAACCGCGTCGTCATGGGCGCTCGCCTTCGCCTACATCGTCTCGGTCGCCTACTATCTCAACCTGTTCGGCGCGTTCGGCGTCAGCCTGACGCCCTTCGACGATCCGTTTTACGCGCGTGTCGTGACCACAGCCGCCTTCGCGCTCATCCTGGTGCTCGGCTGGGGTCACGGCTTCAAGGCGCTGGAGCACCTGGAATACTATTCCGTCGCCGCGAAGCTCGCCATCATCGTCGGGCTGCTGATCGGCATGGCCGTCTATTTTTGGCATCGAGCGGCGGGTGGTTCGCTGGTCGTCATCGAGCCACGGCTTCACGGATGGGGTGCGGTGACACTCGCCTTCGGCCTGATCGTGACCGTTCAGGGCTTCGAGACGTCGCGCTATCTCGGCGAGGAATACGATCCGCCGACGCGCATCCGCTCGATGCGGCTGGCGCAGGGCGTCTCGACCGTCATCTACATGATCTATGTCGTGTTGATCGCCTATGTGTTCCAGCGCAGCGAACTGAAGATGTCGGAGACGGCGATCGTCGACATGATGCAGTTCATCGCTCCCGTCTTGCCTGCCTTGCTGGTGGTCGCCGCGCTCACCGCGCAGATGAGCGCCGCGGTCGCCGACACCAGCGGCACCGGCGGATTGTTCGCGGAACTGAGCGGCGAAAGGATCGGGCCCCGCGTCGGCTATCTCATCATAGTCCTGGCCGGCGTCACGCTGACATGGATCGCCGATGTCTACGAGATCATAGCGTACGCGTCGCGGGCCTTCGCCCTCTATTACGGACTGCAGGCGGCGATCGCCCTCACGACGGCGCGGCGCAGGAAACATCCGGTTCTGCACGCCGCGGGTTTCCTCGCGCTGGCGCTCCTCGCGGCGGCTATCGTGCTGTTCGGTCAGCCGGCGGAAGGGTAGGCTCAGGCTGCCGTCGTCTCGGCCGCCGGGCTCGGCACGTCCCTGAATTTACGGCAGATCGCGGCGATTTCCGGCGACGCCTGGAAGAAGGCTTCGACGCAGGCGGGATCGAACTGCAATCCCGAACGTGAGCGGATATAGGCGAACGCTTCCGAAATCCGCCATGCCGGCTTGTATGGACGCTCTGTGGTCAGGGCATCGAAGGTGTCCGCGATCGCGACGATGCGGCCCGCTAACGGGATCGCCTCGCCGGAAAGGCCGCATGAATAACCGCCGCCGTCATAATCCTCATGGTGGCTCGCCGCGATGTCGGCGGCGAGACGCAGAAGCGCCGATTTCGACCCGTTGAGCATTTCGGCGCCGATGGATGTGTGCCGGCGCATCTCCCGGATTTCCGCCTCGTCGAGCTTGCCGCGCTTCCTTAGAACCTCCTCCCGTATCCCGACCTTGCCGATGTCATGCATCGGCGCGGCCAGCTCGATATCCCTGCAGATCGCGGCGGGGAGGCCCAGACGGCGGGCAATGACGCCGGAATAGCGGCCAACGCGTTCGGTGTGCAGCGCGGTCTCGCTGTCCTTGTATCCCGCGGCAAGCGTGAGGCGGTGGATGACCTCCTCCTCGCGTTCGCGCAGCTCCGCCGTCGCCTTCTCGACCTCGCTTCTCAGCCAGTCCTCACGCCCAGACATGGCAATCTGGGCTTCGCGCAGGCGGACGAGATTTCTCATCCGGGCGATGAACTCGACATGGTCCACCGGCTTGCGCAGGAAGTCGATCGCGCCCGCCTCCAGGGCCTCGACGCGGATCGCCGGTTCATCGTCGGCCGTGACCAATACGATCAGAATGTCCTGGTGGCGCGGCGAGACCCTCAGCTTCCGGATCAGATCCAGGCCGGTGCAGAACGGGAGGCGATAATCGAGCACGGCGATGTCGAAATCGATATCCGGAAGACTGGCGACAAGATCGGCAGGATCGTCGTAGCAGACCGGCACGCAACCCTCGATCTTTTCTACCAGTCGCGCGAAGGTCTTCAGGGTCGTCGGGTTGTCCTCGACAAGCAGGATCCTGGTGTCGCGACGGGCTGCCTCCATCATGCCGCATCCTCCAGCGGGCGGGCCGCCGTGCAGCAGGCCCGCAGCTTTTCCGCGTCGCCGGGCGCTGACGGCTGGGCCCGCAGGGCCGTCGCGGCGGCCGCGATATCGTCGAGGCCAACATTGAGCGCGGCGCCTTTCAACGTGTGCAATAGCCGATCTCTCGTTTCGGCATCGGCCGAACCGGGCTGTTCCAGAGCCGAGACAAGGCCTTCGGCTTCGCGTAGAAATGCACTGACGAGTTCACGGTATTCGTCCTCGCCGAAGAGATCGATCATCTCCGCCTGGCGAGCAGGGTTCACGCGACCGCCGAACTGCGGCTCGACCGCCTCCCCGGGCATCTGCTTGCCGTCGACAACGCGGCCGAAGACCGCTCGGAGCCTGTCCATTGTCATGGGCTTTGATTCGAAGCCGTCGAAGCCGACCTCGAAACAGCGCCGCCGATCTTCCTCCGAGGCGTTGGCCGTCATCGCAACGACAGTTGTCCGTGCGTTCGGTCCGGTACCGGAACGGATGCGTCGGACAGCCTCGATGCCGTCCATCAGCGGCATCTGTATGTCCATCAGGATCAGGTCGAACTTCTCGCGCGATGCGATATCGACCGCTTCCAGTCCATTGACCGCGATGGTCGCGGTCTGACCGAGCCGCGCCAGAAAGCGCGTCGCGACGCGGTTGTTGAAGGAGTTGTCCTCGACGAGAAGCGTCTTCACCTGCGGCAGCATGGGGGCATGCTCGGCAATCGCCGTGACGGGCTCCTGGGCCGGCATGCCGGCGACCTGTTCGACCGGTATGTCGAACCAGAAGGTGCTGCCGCCGTCCCTGTTCGGCCGCATGGCGATCCTTCCGCCCAACGCCTCTACGATGTGCTTGCAGATGGTGAGGCCGAGGCCGGTGCCGCCGAAACCCCGGCTGATGCTGGAATCGACCTGCGAGAAAGGTTCGAACAGCTTTTCCCGGCCCTCGGCGTCTATGCCTATGCCGGTATCGCGAATCTCGAACCTGAGGCTCTGCCGCCCCAGACGATCCTGCATGCGGACGGTCAGGCGGATTTCTCCGGCATCGGTGAATTTGACTGCGTTGCCGAGAAGATTGATCAGCACCTGGCGGACCCTGGTGGGATCGGTGCGATAAAGCGAACGTGTCAGGCTTTCGCTGACGTCGGCGCGCAGGACGAGATCCTTCTCATGCGCACGCCCGCGCACGATATCGAGCGCCCCGTCGACAAGCGCGGAGAGGGCGACAGGCTGGTACTCGATCTCCAGCTTGCCATGCTCGATCTTCGAATAATCGAGAATCTCGGTGAGCATCTCCAGAAGGGTGCTGCCCGACGAGTGGATGACCTGCACGCACTCTGCGGATTCCGCCGGGAGGTCCTCGGCGTCGAGAAGTTCGGCCATGCCGAGAATTGCATTCAGCGGTGTGCGAATTTCATGGCCGATCGTCGCCATGAACTGCGACTTGGCGCGGTTGCCCGCTTCCGCCGCGGCCCAGGAACGCGACAGTTCCTCGGAGACATGGGCGGCGCGGTCGGCGAGCGCGCGGGCGCTGTATGCCTGGCGCCGCAGGGCAAAGACCAGCACGATCATCACGAAGAACAGGCCCGCGACGAGGCCTGCCGTAACACGCTCGATCGTTATCAGGCGCTCGCGGCTCTCGGCGCGCTGCCGGGACACGGTGGCGTTCGTGAAGGTCAGGAAGTCCTCGGTCGAGTTGACGAGTTCGGGGAAGCCGGCTTCGATTTCCAGCAAGGCTTCGCGGATGGGCTCCCCGCCTTCGGCGATACGGTTGAACACCGGTTCCATCGCGAGGATTTGCCGTCGCGTGTCACGAATACGCGCAACCACTTCCGGGTTGTCCGTGAAATAGTCCTGGTACTTGGCATTCTCGAGCACGTTCAGGCGCGAATACAAAATGTCATAGCGCAGCCCGATCTGATCCAGGGCCTTCGCGCCCGTCGCAGGATCGTTGATATAGTTGTGCAGCGAGGCGCCAAGCTTCCGCGTTTCGCGGTCGAGCTGGTAGACACCCCAGATCGCATCCTCGCGGACGGAGTCCCTGAGTGTGTTCTGGTTCTGATAGAGCAAAGCGAACAGGCCGATCAGCACGGCAAGCAGCAACGCCGATGCAACCTGCAGAGCAACCGCTATGCGTCCGCTGCAAACGGCGGACGCATCGCACTTTTGGACACCGGCGATCATTCGACGACTACGATTTCCTTGATCTGCCAGACAGAACGGCTGAAGTATTTTTCGTTGTAGAGGTCGGGATTTGTGTCGAACGGATAGATCAGAAAGAGCGGGCCCTTGTTTCGCACGGTCATCGGTTCACCGTTCATGTCGATGGCAAGGATCGTATCGAAATCCACGGCGTCAATCACCGGCACTTCGGCGGCGTAGTCGTTGAGGGCACGGATGATCAACCTGGATCCCGTCGCACCGACCTCCTCCAGCACCGCGCGCAGATACGGCCCGGAGAAACCCGTCTCGCCTTCTGTCCAGGGCGTTTGGAGCGTCGCGTCGCGACCAGGCAGGGCGCGCAGCATGGCCGGATCGAACTCGGCAGCCTCGCCGGCATTCTTTTGTGTAATGGCGCCCCTGACAGTCAGGACGACGTCGCCTGCCGGACGCTCGAGTGCGCTTGCACCGACTGTCAGCATCAGCGCCGTGCCGATCGCCACGGTAAGGCGTGCAATTGTGGATTTCATCGGATTTCCCCCTTGAGGCTTCAATGCATTCTGCGGGCGCCTTCGACTGCCAGCCGGGCGCCGAGTCGTTCGCGGAACTGAACCATGCAGACGGGCTTGGTCATGAAATCGGTGACGCCGACCTCGCGGGCGTCCGACTGGATCTTCTGCTCGTCGGCGGTGGTCACCATGATGATCGGTATGTCGCGATAGCCGTCCAGGCTCCGCACGAAGCGGCTGAACTCGACACCGTTCATGTCCGGCATGAAATAGTCGATGATCAGCGCGTCGAAGCGCTCGCAGCAGCACAGCGCCAGCGCGTCGATCGGATTGGTCATGCGGACCGTCTCGGCCTCGAACGCCTGCCGGGCCAGCCGGCCGAGAATGGCGCAGTTGGTCGTAACATCGTCCAGGATCAGGAATTTCATCATCGCGCTCCGCCGGTCGGCACCGGGGCGCGTCGATCCGCGGAATTCACCCGCGGCCTGCGTCGCGGCCGGTTCTCCAGAAGGCATCCTGCAAGGCAGGATCGCGAGAGCGCATCATGCTCGCTTCCCGGGCGGGAAGGCTCGCTTTCCCTTTGGTAACAGGCAAAAGATAACCGCCGTTGAAGCCGGTTGTTACAATTCTAGCGATCGGGCATTTGCCCGCTCTGCCCGCAAATCATCGCCGAAAATGGCAGGCCCGGCTTTCCTGGGAGCAACGCATTTTCGCTCCTGAAAGACCGCCTGTTCCTGCCGGAGCGTCACGGATAAAACCGCGTCTTCGTCCAAGCCGCGCCCTCTTCCGCGCGGCGGAAGATGATGCGGTCGTGGAGACGAAAGGCGCCGTCTTTCCAGAACTCGATATAGACCGGCGCAATGCGGAAACCCGACCAGTAGGGCGGCCGGGGGATCTCTCCGACCGGATATTTCGCAGTGTATTTCGCGACTTCCTTTTCAAGCGCGAAACGGCTTTCGAGCGGCCGGGACTGTTTCGATGCCCAGGCGCCGATGCGGCTGCCGCGGGCGCGCGAGGCGTAATAGTTGTCGGCCTCGGCGTCGCTGACGACGGAGACCGGCCCTCTCACCCGCACCTGCCGGCGCAGCGATTTCCAGTGGAAACACATCGCGGCCTTCTTCGTGGCGAGGATCTCGGTGCCCTTCTGGCTCTCGAAATTCGTGTAGAAGACAAAGCCGCGCTCGTCGAATTCCTTCAACAGCACCATGCGAACATTCGGCAGCCCGTCCTCGTCGACGGTCGCCAGCGACAGCGCGGTCGGATCGTTGATCTCTGATTTCTCGGCCTCGCCCAGCCAGTCCGCAAACAGGGCAAACGGGTCCTCGCTTGTGGTGAAGTCAGTATTTGTTAACTCTGCCGGCGTCATAATCCTGTCCGGGAAATGCGGCATCTGCCGCGTATGGGCGATGGTCGTTTAATGCGTTTCGAGTTGCACACAATTGGAGGTTTCGCGCAAGCGTTCAAGGCCGTTGCCATGATCGCCGCCGTCGCGACGCTTGCCGGGTGCAGTATGACCGGCCGCGGACTCGACGAGACCGCCGTCGGCGCCATCGCCATCGTCGACGCTGACGCGCCATTGGCCGGCGATCCGTTCCGGCCCGCCGAAAACGCCGAGGGCGCGGCGCGCGACCGGCTTCTCGACGAGGACACGATCCGCAACGCCGTCACCTCCGCCAACCTGAAGGAGCAAGGCGACACTGTCCAATGGGCCAACCAGTCGACGGGCTCGAAAGGCACGATCACCGGTCTCGAGCAGCGCAAGGTCTCCGGCCAGGTCTGCCGGAGCTTCAATGCCACGCGCGAATCCTACGACGGCGTCACGCTCTACCGGGGCGATCTCTGCCTCGACCGCCGCACCGGATGGTGGACGCGCATGCTTACGCCGGCCGGTTCGGGCAAGAATGCCGGCTAGGCCGCCCGAAAAGCTGACAATTCGGCAGTCACATCTGGAATTTCCGATACTTCATCGCCATATCTGCGATAACTCCGTTTGCAACAGCGCAAAAGTGCCATGAGAGACCCGTATGCAGTGCTCGGCGTCGCCAAGACGGCCAGCGCTTCCGAAATAAAATCGGCGTTCCGGAAACTCGCCAAGAAGTACCATCCGGACGCCAACAAGGACGACCCGAAGGCGCAGGAGCGCTTCTCGGAGATTTCGAGCGCCTACGAAATCGTCGGCGACGAGACCAAACGCAAGCAGTTCGACCGAGGCGAGATCGACGCCGAAGGACGCGAGACCTTCCAGGGCTTTCGCGGCGGCGGCAGCGGCCACACCGCCTATGACGGCTTCGCCGCGCGCGGCGGCCAGGGCGGCTTCGAATTCCGGGGCGGCAACCAGGGCGCGGCCGAGGACATTCTTTCCGAACTGTTCGGCTCGGCTTTCGGCGGCGGCGCGCGCCGCTCGTCCGGTCCGTTCGCGTCCGGTTTCGCCGGAGCCGGCGGCGGCGGCCCGCGCCAGTCCAAGGCGCAGCCGCCGAAGGGCAAGGATATCGAGGCCGATCTTTCCGTAACCGTTGCCGACCTGATGGGCGACCGCAAGGCGCGACTGACGCTGCCCGACGGTCGCGCTGTCGCGGTCTCCATCCCGGCCGGCGCGGTCGAGGGGCAGGTCATCCGTCTGAAGGGCCAGGGCCTCGCCGGTCCGGCCGGCCATCGCGGTGACGTGCTGGCGAAGATCCGCTTCCGCGAAGCCGAAGGAATGCGTGTCGACGGCGCCAACATCGTCATGGATGTCGACGTCCCGCTGGAAACCGCGATCGTGGGCGGCAAACTTCCCCTGACGACGCCCGATGGCAAGAAGGTCGCGCTGACCGTCCCCGCATGGACTTCGTCGGGCCAGACCCTGCGCCTCAAGGGCAAGGGCCTGCCGGGCGCGAAATCCGGCCATGGCGACCTGCTCGCGGTGCTGCAAATTCAGCTCCCCGATGAAAATCGCGAGGCGCTGGAGGCACTTTTCCGCAAGACCGAGGTCTGACGCCGCGTTTTCGCGCGCCGACGCCTTCTGGCTTGATGGACTGAAATTGCTGTGCGATATGCTCGCCCGATAAAGACAAGACTCTTTGCGGGATGAAAATCATGACCACAGGTTCGGGCCTCATGAAAGGCAAGCGAGGCCTCATCATCGGCCTTGCGAACAACAAGTCGATTGCCTGGGGCATCGCGAAATCCTGCGCCGAACAGGGCGCCGAGCTGGCCTTCACCTATCAGGGCGACGCGCTGAAGAAGCGTGTCGAGCCGCTCGCGGCCGAATTGAACGCTATCGTCTGCGGCCATCTCGACGTGACCGAGCCGGACACGATCGAGGCCGCCTTCGCGCATCTGGAGAAAACCTGGGGCCGGCTCGACTTCGTCGTGCACGCCGTCGCCTTTTCCAACAAGGACGAGCTGACCGGCCGCTATGTCGACACGACGCGCGAGAATTTCGGCCGGACGATGGACATCTCCGTCTTCTCGCTGACCTCGGTCGCCAAGCGCGCCGAACCGCTGATGTCGAATGGCGGCTCGATCCTGACGCTGACCTATTACGGTGCCGAGAAGGTCATGCCGCACTACAATGTCATGGGCGTCGCCAAGGCCGCGCTTGAGGCGAGCGTACGCTACCTGGCGGTCGATCTCGGAAAGAACGGCATCCGCGTCAACGCGCTGTCGGCCGGCCCGATCAAGACGCTGGCCGCGTCCGGGGTCGGCGATTTCCGCTATATCCTGCGATGGAACGAGTACAACTCGCCGATGCGCAAGACCGTGACGATCGAGGATGTCGGCGATTCCGCGCTTTATCTCCTGTCAGACCTGTCGCGCTCTGTGACCGGCGAAGTGCACCATGTCGATTCCGGCTATCATGTCGTCGGCATGAAGGCTGTCGACGCGCCAGACATCACGAAGGACTGAACCTCTCCCCTCTTCCGAAACGACGGCTTCGCAATGACGACGAAGGCATTTCCGCCGTTCTACATGATCCGGCACGGCGAGACCGACTGGAATCGCGAAAAGCGCTATCAGGGGCGGGCCGACATCCCGCTCAATGCACACGGGCGCGAACAGGCTGCGGGCAATGGACGCCAGCTCGCGGCGCTCGGCGATGACTGGTCGCGCTGGCGGTTCTTCAGCAGCCCGCTCGGCCGCGCCCGCGAAACGATGGAAATCATCCGCACATCCATGGGCCTCGCGCCGGACGCCTACACGCCCGACGACCGGCTGATCGAGGTGTCCTTCGGCAAGTGGGAGCACCGGCTGATGGAGAACCTGGCCGCGGAGGAACCCGCCGAAATGGCGCTGCGCGACGCGAACAAATGGGCGCATGTCCCGCCCGGCGGAGAAAGCTATTCGCAAGCCGTGGAACGCGTCTCCGCCTTCCTCGACGATCTCGACGAGCCCGCCGTCATCGTTTGCCACGGGGGCATTCTTCGCGCCACCCAGTATATCTTCCAGGGCGGCGACGGCCGCGAAATCGCCGACGCGGCGGTGCCGCAGGACCGTATCTACAAGTTCGACGGCACGACCGCGCGCTGGCTGGAAAACTGATCGTCGCATCCGCAACAGAACTGTTTCCATTTCGGCGACCTGTGATCTAAAAGCGGGCGCAGGAACGGATCTCTCATGTCGCACAACACTTTCGGCCATCTTTTCAGGGTCACCACTTGGGGCGAAAGCCACGGCATCGCGCTCGGCTGCGTGATCGACGGCTGCCCGCCCGGCATCGCCTTTACCGAAGCTGAAGTGCAGGCCTATCTCGACAAGCGCAAGCCCGGCCAGTCGAAGTTCACCACGCAGCGCCGCGAGGACGACGCTGTGCGGGTTCTGTCCGGCGTCATGCCGCAGGAGGACGGCGAGACGCTGGTAACCACCGGCACGCCGATCTCGATGATGATCGAGAACACCGACCAGCGTTCGAAGGACTATTCGGACATCGCCAAGCGCTACCGGCCCGGCCATGCCGATTTCACCTATGACATGAAATACGGCATCCGCGACTATCGCGGCGGCGGACGTTCCTCGGCGCGCGAGACGGCGGCCCGGGTCGCCGCGGGTGCGCTGGCGCGCAAGATCGTGCCGGGCCTGACGGTGCGCGGTGCGCTCGTTTCGATGGGTACGAAGGAAATCGACCGCGACCGCTGGGACTGGGAGGAAGTCGACCGCAATCCCTTCTTCACGCCGGATTCGCAAGCCGCCGAGGATTTCGCCGACTATCTCGGCGAGATCCGCAAGGCCGGCTCCTCGGTTGGCGCGGTGATCGAGATTGTCGCGGAAGGCGTGCCGGCCGGACTGGGCGCGCCGATCTACGCCAAGCTCGATCAGGACATTGCCGCAGGGCTGATGTCGATCAACGCGGTCAAGGGCGTCGAGATCGGCAACGGGTTCGAGGCGGCCCGCATTCGCGGCGAGGACAACGCCGACGAGATCCGGCTCGACGAATATGGCAACCCGTCCTTTCTCTCCAACAATGCCGGTGGCATTCTCGGCGGCATTTCCACCGGCCAGCCGGTTGTCGCGCGGTTTGCCGTCAAGCCGACCTCTTCGCTTCTGATCCCGACGCGGTCGATCACCGCCGACGGCGAGGAAACCGAGGTTGTCACCAAGGGCCGGCACGATCCCTGTGTCGGCATTCGCGCCGTGCCGATCGGGGAGGCAATGGTTGCCTGCGCGATCGCCGACCATTATCTGCGGCACAGAGGCCAGACCGGCCGTATCTGAGGAATTTCATGGTATACGAACAGGCGAAAGTCATCGAGGCGCTTCGCGCCTTCGAACGCGGCGAGATTGTCGTTGTGATGGACGATGACGGACGCGAGAACGAGGGCGATCTGATCGTCGCTGCGGTCCACGCGACACCCGAGAAGATGGCCTTCATCGTCCGCCACACATCGGGCATCGTCTGCGCGCCGATGCCGCGCGAAGAGGCCAAGCGGCTCAATCTCGCGCCGATGGTCGCCGACAACGACGCGCCGCATTCGACCGCCTTCACGGTCACCGTCGATTACAAGCACGGCACGACCACCGGCATTTCCGCCGACGACCGCACGCTGACCGTGCGCAACCTCGCCAATCCGAATGCCGGCGCCGCCGATTTCGTCCGCCCCGGCCATATCTTTCCGCTCGTGGCGCGCGAGGGCGGCGTCCTGATGCGCTCGGGCCATACCGAGGCTGCGGTCGATCTGTGCAAGCTCGCCAATCTGCCGCCGGTCGGCGTCATCTGCGAGCTTGTCAATGACGACGGCACCGTCATGCGGGGCCCGCAGGTCACGGCGTTTGCCGAACAGCACGGCCTCAAGCAGGTTTCCGTCGCCGACCTGATCAATTATCGTCAGCGCAAGGAAACGCTGATCGAACTCGTCGAGACCTTCGACGTGGATACGATCGTCGGGCCCGCCAAGGCCTATTCCTACACGCTACCCTGGGACCCGATGCATCACCTCGCCGTCGTCTATGGCGACATCCGCGACGGCGTCGACATCCCGGTCCGGCTGCATCTGGAATCCGTCGTCGACGATGTCTTCGGCAAGGAAAAGGTCATCTCGGCCATCCTGCGCCGCATGGCCGAGGAAGGCCGCGGCGTGGTCGTCTATCTGCGCGAAGGCTCGGTGGGTGTCGGCAAGGCGAGCGGCCGCCGGCTTCCCGAGGAACATGCCGAAGCGCAGGACCGCGAGGCCGAATGGCGCGAAATCGGCCTCGGCGCGCAAATCCTGAAAGATCTCGGCATCGCCTCGATAAAGCTCTATTCTTCGCGCGAACGGCATTATGTGGGACTTGAGGGCTTTGGCATCCAGATCAGTTCGACGGAAATCATCTAGCGTTCTCGCGGCGGCGGCGCTTCTCGCCTGCGCCACGCTTCCGGCGCGCGCGGTGGAACTGTACGAGCTCGCCCTGCCCGCGCCGCTGACAGAAATCCGCAAATCGGGCGACGAGACCTATGCCGTGCTCGGGGGCGAGGTCTTCCAGCTGCTGCCCTGTGCCGCCGAGGCGGGCATCTGCCTCGAAACGACCGCCGAAACCGGCCTGCGCGAAAAAACGCCTGCCGGCGCCCTGCCCGACGGCTTCGTCGCCACGGCGACTGCCGGCGATATCCGCAAGGCCTGGTACGGACAGCCGACGCAGCGCTACGCCCATGGCGCGCTCGGCGACGATATCGAGGGCGGTTCGCTGGTTGCTGTTCTGACCGACGGAAGCGAAGCCGAATTCGTCCTCCCCGAAACGCAGGTCTTCGAGGACATCACGCCGCGCATCGCCGATCTCGACGGCGACGGGACGAACGAAATCGTCGCCATCCGTTCGTCGCGGACGGGCGGTTCCGCCGTCGCGCTCTATGGGCTCAAGGACGGCGAACTCGTTGAACTCGGCGCAGGTTCGGAAAACGGCCGGCCCAATCGCTGGCTCAACATCGCCGGCATCGTTCCGGACGCGAATGGCTTCCGGACGATCTATGCCGTCCGCACGCCGCATATCGGCGGCCGGCTTTTGTCCCTCAATTACGGCAATGGCCGCATCGCCGAGCGCAACGACATTGCCGGCGACCTCTCCAACCATGTCTTCGGCTCGCGTGAGCAGGCCATGTCCGCCTTTGCCGATTTCGACGGCAACGGCGGTCCCGACCTCTTCCTGCCGTCGCAGGATCGAATGCGGCTGCGCTTCCCGATCTCGGACCTGCCCGATATCGCCCTCCCCACACGCATCGACATGTCGATCGCGGCGGTCGACGGGCGAATCGTCACCGGCACGGATGACGGCAGGCTGCTGGTGGTGATCCCCTGAGAGGGCTGTGACGCCGGTCACATCGCGTTTATGCCGCATGACTAAAGTCGCGCCCATCTCATCCAAGAAGGGGCCTTTGCCATGTGGGACTTTTCCATCGGGACGACACTGTCGATCCTCGGCCGCACCATGCCTTTCATCCTGCTCAGGATGGCGGTCTATTTCGGCATCACATTCGCCTATATCATCGCGACCGGCGCGGGCGCCGGCATCGGTTATGGCGTCGGGCAGATCGGCGACGAGCCGGGCTCCTTTGCGCTGTGGGGCGGTATCGCCGGCTTCGGCATCGTCTCCGCCATCGTCTACTGGATCCGCGAATACATCCTCTACATGGTCAAGGCCGGCCACATCGCCGTCATGGTCGAGTTGATCGACGGCGAGCCGCTGCCGCAGGGCCAGATCGCCCATGCGCAGGAAACCGTAAAGGAGCGCTTCGGCGAGGCCAATGTCCTGTTCGCGCTCGACCAGATCGTCAAAGGCGTCATTCGCGCCATCACCGGCCTGCTCGGCGGCGTCGCGGCTTTCCTGCCGATCCCCGGCCTCAGCGGCATCGTCGGCTTCATCAACGGCATCATCCGCATGTCGCTGACTTATGTCGACGAGGTGATCCTCGGCTACAACATCCGCATTCGCAGCGACAATCCGTGGGAGACGTCGCGCCACGCGCTCGTGCTCTATGCACAGAACGGCACCCACATGATCAAGAACGCCGTCTGGTTGACCGCCATCATGTGGGCGTTCTCCCTCCTTGTCTTCCTGATCATGCTCGTCCCGGCCGGCCTGTTCGTCTATGCGATTCCGGGCTCGGCGAGCGGTTACGGCTTCGTCTTCGCGCTGCTGCTCGCATGGGCGTTCAAGGCGGCGCTGATGGAGCCCTTCGCCATCTGCGCGCTGATGCAGGTCTATTTCAAGCGCATCGAAGGCCAGGTTCCAGATCCCGAATGGGATCGCAAGCTGGCCGGTGCGTCCGACAAGTTCCGCGACCTGACGGACAAGGCGAAGACTGCCTTCGGCGGACGGCCCGTCACGCAGTAAAAAACTTCTGTGAGAGACGGATGGCAGCGCGCGCCGCAGATGCTACATAGGCCGCCATGACCACCCGTCTCTATTCGCACGACATCTTCCTCGAACACGTAACCCCGCCCGGCCATCCGGAACGCCCGGACCGGATCAGGGCGGTGTGGGAAGCGCTCGCCGACGAGGCCTTCGATCCGCTCGACCGGGTCGACGCGCCGGAGGGCGATCCGGAAACCATCCGCTACGCGCATCCGGAAGACCATATCGAGCGCGTCATCGCGCAGATCCCGGAAACCGGCATCGCCCGCGTCGACGCTGACACCTGCGCCAGCCCGAGAAGCTACGAGGCGGCGCTGCACGCCATCGGCGCGGCCAATGCGGCGGTGGACGATGTCTTCGCCCAGACCGTCTCCAACGTCTTCGTCGCGGCCCGCCCGCCCGGCCACCATGCCGAGAAGACAACAGCTATGGGCTTCTGCCTGTTCAACACGGCGGCCATCGCCGCGCGCCATGCGCAGCGCACCCATGGCGCAGAGCGCATCGCCATCGTCGACTGGGACGTGCATCACGGCAACGGTACGCAGGACATCTTCTGGGACGATCCGACCGTCCTCTACTGTTCGACGCACCAGATGCCGCTTTATCCGGGCACAGGCGCGAAGGACGAAACCGGCGCGCACGGCACGATTCGCAACGCGCCGCTCAGCCCGCATGACACCGGCGACCAATTCCGCGAGGCCTTCAAGGATCGCATCCTGACGGCGATCGACGATTTCCGCCCCGACCTGCTCATCATCTCCGCCGGCTTCGACGCGCATCACCGCGATCCGCTGGCCGAGATCAATCTCGTCGAGGACGATTTCGACTGGGCGACCGGCAAGCTGATGGACGCCGCCGGCCGCCATTGCGACAACCGTGTGGTCAGCCTTCTGGAAGGCGGCTACGATCTGAAGGGGCTGGCGTCTTCCACCGCCGCCCATGTCATGCGACTGATGCGAGGATAGACCGATGGCCGACGCCCCGAACCACGCCGATGTGAAGGAAATGAACTTCGAGACGGCGCTGCAACAGCTCGAAACCATCGTCGACCAGCTCGAACGCGGCGACGTGCCGCTCGACAAATCCATCGAGATCTACGAGCGCGGCGAAGCGCTGCGCAATCGCTGCGACGAATTGCTGAAGGCGGCGGAAGCGAAGATCGAGAAGATCAAGCTCACCCGGGAAGGCAAGCCGGCGGGGACGGAGCCGCTGGACGGTTAAGCCCTCCCGGCATGAGCGCGCTGACCGATACGTTTCTCGCCGACATTGCCGGCCTCGATCCGGAACTCGAAAAGGTTCGTCTCGAGACGCTGGCTTACTGGAATGAAGAAACGCCGCCTCTGACCATTGCCTATGCGGATATCGGCCGCGCGATCGTGCAACATCACGATCGCTTCGACGCGGATATGCGGCGAAACATATATGCGCGCATCGAGGAGGGCATGGTCTCACCCGACGAACTTCTGCGCACTGCCGTTGCGACGGGCATGATCGAGGCAATGTCAGGCCGGGCCGGGCGGCTGGGCACGTGGGAAACGATCCGCGCCTTTTTCGGCCCGGCATCGCTCTATCATGCGGATTGGTGGCACAACGGCTGAGCCAGCGATACGACAGTCCTCGTTTGGGAGACGCAGTGTCGCCCTTGATTGAAAAGCCTTCAACGCCTCCCATTTGCCCTCGTGACGAAACACTCGGAGCAGCCTCATGAGCTTCTTTCCCGGAAATGACCCAGAGGCCGGCGATGCCTTCGCCTGCGACGCCATCGAGACGCTGATTATCCCGAAAGTCTCCGATATCGGCGGCTTCGAGGTGCGGCGCGCCCTGCCATCGCTGAAGCGCAAGCTGGTCGGGCCGTTCATCTTCTTCGACCGCATGGGCCCGGCGACCTTCAAGCCCGGCGAAGCCATCGACGTGCGGCCGCATCCGCATATCGGGCTCTCCACCGTCACCTATCTCTATGACGGCACCATCCGCCACCGCGATTCGCTCGGCACCGAGATGGTCATCGCCCCGGGCGACATCAACCTGATGACGGCGGGGCGCGGAATTGTCCATTCGGAGCGCTCACCGGAAGAAACGCGCGATTCGTCGCGTCGGCTCTCCGGCCTGCAGACATGGCTGGCGCTGCCCGACGCCGTGGAGGAAATGGCGCCGGCCTTCGAGAACACCGCCGCCGCGTCCATGGGCGTTCTCGACGACGGAAAGGCACATGCGCGCGTCCTGATCGGCTCCTTCCACGGCGCGACCTCGCCCGTCTCGCAATATTCCGACACGCTCTATGTCGACGTGACGCTGCCCGCCGGCGGCGAGATCGAGGTGCCTGCCGATACGGAAGAACGCGCGCTCTATGTCGCCGAAGGCTCGGTCGAGATCGCCGGCGACACGTTCGGCCAGGACCAGTTGCTTGTGTTTCGCCCCGGCGACCAGATCGTCGTGAGATCCGAGCGCGGCGCGTCGTTCGCGCTTCTCGGCGGCGCGTCGCTCGGCTCACGGCGCTATATCTGGTGGAACTTCGTCTCTTCGTCGCGCGAGCGCATCGAGCAGGCCAAGGAAGAATGGAAGAGCCGCCGCTTCGACATCGTGCCGGGCGACGACGAGGAGTTCATCCCGCTTCCGGGCTGACAGGAACGAGGTGACGACTTCTCCCCTCAACCTCGCTGTCGACGTTCATTATCGCGAAGACGGTTCGGCTGTCGCGGCCGGTATCCTGTTTCCCGACTGGGAGACCGACGAGATCGCCCGCGAAACCGTCGTCACGATCCCTTCTGTCAGCGCTTACGTGCCCGGCCGCTTCTTCGAGCGCGAATTGCCCTGCCTCCTCGCCTTGATCGAGACGCTCGACACGACGCCCTCCATCATCGTCATCGACGGTTACGTGACGCTCGGCCCCGATGAGCGCCCCGGCCTCGGAGCGCATCTCTTCGAGGCACTCGACCGGAAGATCGCGATCATCGGCGTCGCCAAGAACCGGTTCCGCGACACGCCGGTATCGGCGGAACTGCTGCGCGGCCGCAGTGCCCGGCCGCTCTATGTAACGAGCGTCGGGATTGAACCGGATGAGGCGAAACGGCTTGTCGCATCCATGCGCGGGACGGGACGCATTCCGAGCCTGCTTGCCGCCGCCGACCGGCTGAGCCGCGCTCCCGCGCCTTAATCTCCGGTTCACCCTGTACGTTAGGCCGGAGCTTACCATCCTTGTTTTCCAAGGACTTACCGCGTTTCTTTGCGTGGAAATAACACCTGTTCCGTAAAGTCATGTCCAACACAGGGATGGTGGACATGATGTATGCGAACACGCTGAAAATGGCGGGCGCATGTGCTTTTCTGGGGATGGCGGTCGTTCTGGCTCCTGTCTCCGGAGCCCATGCACAACCGCAATTCGACAAGAAGCTGGCGAAGTTCCTCGCCGACAAGGCGGCCGAAGCTCTCGGCGATCTGCGTATCGGCGCGCTCGATGACGTCGCCGCCGCGCTGCCGGAAACGACGGAGACCTTCTTCGGCCGCACCGCGACGGATGCGATCGAAACCGGATCGATCCGCTCATACCAGCCGCTTCCGCCGAAGCCAGAGGCCAAGAACGACGGCGCGACGCGCTGGCTGACGCCGCGCACCGATATCCGCATCGTCTACGCCGGCTGATCCGTTTGCCTCGAATGTCATTGCCAAGGCGCGCAACGCCTGCAATGACACTGGCATGACGACGGCCGAAACTACACAGCGCGTCCGGCTCGACCAGTTGCTGGTCGACACCGGCGCCTTCGCATCGCGTTCGCGGGCGCGCGACGCGATTCTGCGTGGCACGGTGCGGGTTTCCGGCATGCAGGCCGCAAAGCCCGGCCAGATGGTGCCGATCGACGCCGCGATCGATCTCGACGATCCTGCACAGGCTTATGTCTCGCGCGCCGCGCTCAAGCTGAAAGCCGCCCTCACCCATTTCGACCTCACCCCGAAGGGCCGTATCGCGCTCGATGTCGGCGCCTCCACGGGCGGCTTCACGCAAGTGCTCCTCGAGGAAGGCGCGACGCATGTCGTCGCCATCGATGTCGGCCACGGCCAGATGGATGCCGGCCTCGCCGCCGACCCACGGGTCACCAATATCGAGGGACTGAACGCCCGCGATCTCGACCTCGCCCATCTCGATGGCGCGCATCCTCACGTCATCGTCTCCGATGTCAGCTTCATCTCGCTGAAACTCGCCCTGCCGCCCGCCCTCTCGCTGGCCGCGCCGGGCGCGGAAGCAGTGCTGCTGGTCAAGCCGCAATTCGAAGTCGGGCGCGATAAGGTCGGCAAGGGCGGGCTGGTCGCGCCGGGAGCGGCGCAGGCCTGCGCCGACGATCTCGCCGGCTGGCTCTCCACCCAGCCCGGCTGGACGGTCCTCGGCCTCTGCCCCTCGCCGATCTCAGGCGGCGACGGAAACACCGAATATCTGCTGGCGGGAAGAAAAGAATGAGCAAGACCGCGACGCTCACCATCGACCATCTCGGCGCGCGCGGAGACGGCGTTGCGAAAACCGATGCCGGCCCGGTCTTCGTGCCCTACACGCTGCCCGGAGAGACGGTCACTGCCATCGCCGACGGCAAGCAGGCCGCCCTGCTCTCCGTCAAGACGCCCGCGGCCGTGCGGATCGAGCCGGTCTGCGTCCATTTCGAAACCTGCGGCGGTTGCTCGCTGCAGCATATGGGCGAGGACGCCTATCGCGCATGGAAGACGGGACTGCTGACCCAGGCGCTGGCTGCGCGCGGCCTCGACACATCCGTCATGCAGCCGGCTCGCTTCTGCGCGCCGCAATCGCGCCGCCGCGCCGTCTTCTCGGCAATCTCGACCGAGAAGGGCGTGCTGCTCGGCTTCCAGCAAGCGGCGAGCAACCATGTCGTCGACATCACCGAATGCCACGTCATCACGCCGGAGATCGACGCCGCCCGTCCCACAATCAAGGAGTTGCTCGCCACATTCCTGCCAGCCGGCAAGACCGTGCATGTCACCGTCAACCAGACGCATGCCGGGCTCGACATAGCCGTCGAGGGCAAGATCGCGCCGGAGGACAGCCGGAAGCGCGCCGCGGCGGATGCCGTCCGCAGGCTCGGCTTCGCCCGGCTGACGGTCAACGGAGAGATCATTCTCGCGCCGAAACGTCCCCTCGTCGCGTTCGGCGACGTCACCGTCTCACCGCCGCCTGGCGCCTTCCTGCAGGCCGTGCCGGCAATGGAAGAGCAGATGGCGGACATCGTCACCGCCCACATGGCGAAGTCGAAGCGCGTCGCAGACCTCTATGCCGGCTGCGGCACCTTCGCGCTTCGGCTGGCGAAAAATTCAACCGTCCATGCGGTTGAAGGCGACGGCCCGGCGCTCGCCGCGCTAGACCGCGGGTTCCGCGACAATTCCGACAAGCGGCTCAAGACCGTCACCGTCGAACGCCGCGACCTCGCCCGCCGGCCGCTGACCGCATCGGAACTGAAACCCTATGACGGCGTCGTCTTCGACCCGCCCCGGGCCGGCGCGGAAGCGCAGGTCAGGGAAATCGCGGGCTCGCCCGTCCGCCACGTCGCCGCCATCTCCTGCAATCCCGAGACGCTGGCTCGCGACCTCGCCATCCTGACCGAAGCCGGCTTCACGCTGAAATCGGTGACGCCGATCGACCAGTTCATCTGGACCCCGCATCTGGAAGCCGTCGCGCTGCTGTAGCGCAAGGTGGGCAAGAAGCGGCACTGGTCGGATATGTGAAACGCGCCCTGAACGGGTGACCTGACCTGTGGTTTTCGGCGCCATTCGCCGCGCATGTGCTTCCGCATTCTGATCGGTGGTAAGCCGGTGATTTCGGAAGACTTCCCACCGCCCATTTCGTCGACGATGCGGGGTAGACCGCGCTCGTCACCACTCATCTGACGCCTGACAACGAGCGGAACTTTAACGTTAACGTAAGTCGCGGCGGGCGTGTGCCCGTCATTCGAGCGATTGTCCGTGCATGAGCCCAACTATCCTCAATTCCGGTGTTGATCGTGCGTCCGCTTCATGCATTCAATGGCCGTAGGGAAATCATAGTATTTTTCCGCGGATTGCAAAATCCGGTCGTTTGTTGGTTCGATCTCAGGGAGGAGACGAATATGTTCAAGAAGATTCTGAGTGGGGCGATTGTCGCCACATCAACGTTACTGTTTGCCGGCACGGCCATGGCCGCCGACTACAACTGGACGTTCCAGACGTCCGAGACGGCCGGCGAGCCGGGCTTCATCAACAAGCAGAAATGGGCCGAAAGCGTAAAGGAAATGTCCGGTGGACGGATCGAGATCGAGATCCTGCCGATCGGATCCGTGGTGCCCCATACCGACACGCTCGACGCCGTCGGTTCCGGTATCCTTCAGGGCCACCTGACGGACCCGAGCTACTTCGCGGGCAAAGATCCGGCCTTCGCGATGATGGGCAATCTCGTCGGCGCGTGGAGCGACCCCTTCGAGCTGCTCGGCTTCATGCAGTCCGGCGGCGGCCACGAACTCTATTCCGAACTGGTCGAGCCTTACGGCGTCCACTTCATCGGTGCTGCTGCAACCGAGCCGGAAGCCTTCGTTTCGAGCAAGCCGCTGCGTGGCGTCGATGACCTGAAGGGCCTGAAGCTGCGTGCGCCGGAAGGCATGGTCTACGAGATCTTCTCGAAGGCGGGCGCTGCGCCGGTGGCCCTGCCCGGTTCCGAGGTCTTCACCGCGCTCGACAAGGGCGTCGTCGAGGCCGCCGACTACACGGTGTTCGCCACCAACCAGGCCCAGGGCATGAACGACATCGCCCATTATCCGCTCTATCCGGGCTTCCACTCGCTGCCGCTGATCGACATTTCGATGACGAAGTCGATCTGGGACGACCTGCCGGATGACCTCAAGGCGATCCTGAACGCGTCCGTCGACAAGTTCATCTTCCAGCACGTCTATTCGGTTCGCAAGCTCGACGCCGAGGCCGTGGCCAAGGCGAAGGAGAACCCGGAGATCGAGATCATCAACTGGTCGGGCGACGAGCGGACGAAGTTCCGCCAGATCGCGCAGAAAGAGTGGGAAAACTGGGCCGGCAAGACCGAAATGACCCAGCGCTACTACGACGCGGTCGTCTCCTACCTCAAGGGCCGCAACCAGCTCTGATCCGGACAGCGTGAACCGGTAAAGACAGACGCCCGGCCGGACATCCGGCCGGGCGCACATACCTGACTGGGAGGAAGCCATGTCGGACAATCCGGACCTTGTCCCGGAACAGCCGGAGGAAGAGGTCGAGATCAGAAGCGGTCTCGACCGGATCGTCGCGAATTCCGCGAAGATCCTGTCATGGGCGATATTCATCGCGTTTGCGATCAGCGTCTTCGAGGTCATCTCGCGCTACGTCTTCGACAGCCCGACAATGTGGGTGCATGAATCGACGACCTTCCTGATCGCCGCGACATTTCTCGTCGGCGGCCCCATCGCGCTCGCCCGCGACAAGCACATCCGCGTGCGCATGATCTACGACACGGTTTCTCCGGCAGCGCGACGCTGGCTCGACATCGTCAATTCCGTCATCGCCATGATCTTCTTTGCAGGCCTCGGCTATGCCGGCTGGACGCTCGCCTGGAAGGCGACGCACACGCCGACCGGCGATATTCACTTCGAAGGCACCGGCACAGCGTGGAACCCGCCGACGCCGGCGCTGCTCAAGATCATCATCCTGATCTGCGTCGTGCTGATGTTCGTGCAGTCGGCCATCCATCTGGTCAAGGCCATCCGCCGCGACGTATCGGGCGAGGACCGCTGACATGGGCCTCAACGCACTCGGCATCGAGAACGGCACATTCCTGCTCGTCGGGATGATCTTTCTTCTCCTCGTGACCGGGCAGCCGCTCGCCTGGGTCACCGGGCTGGTCGCGCTCATCTTTACCTTCGGCTGGTTCGGCGGGAATGCCCTTCCGCTCGTGACCTCCCGCATATTCGGCTTCATCACCGAATATTCGCTCGTCGCCATCCCGATGTTCATTCTCATGGCCGCATTGCTCGACAGGTCGGGCATCGCGAAGGACCTCTTCAACGGCATGCGAATACTCGCCGGGCGCCTGCCCGGGGGCGTCGCGGTCCAGACGCTGATCGTGGCGATCCTGATGGCCGCCATGTCGGGGGTGATCGGCGGCGAGATCGTGCTGCTGGGCATCCTTGCGCTGCCGCAGATGCTGCGGCTCGGCTACGACCGCTCGCTTTCGATCGGCGTGGTCTGCGCAGGCGGCTCGCTCGGCACCATGATGCCGCCCTCGATTGTGCTGATCATCTACGGTCTCGTCGCGGGCGTCTCCATCGCCGATCTCTTCGTCGCCGCGATCACGCCGGCCATGCTGCTGCTCGGCTGCTACATCGCCTATGTGCTCGTGCGCTGCCTGCAAAACCCCGATCTCGGTCCGCCCATGTCGAGGGAGGAGCAGGCGGAGGAATCAGTGGCCTCTGCGCTTAAGGCGCTGATCGCGCCGCTCTTCATCGTCATCGCCGTCCTGGGCTCGATCTATGCCGGCGTCGCCTCGATCACCGAGGCCGCGGCGCTTGGCGTTTCGTCGGTGCTGGTCATCTCGCTGCTGCGCCGGGAACTGAATTTCCGGATGCTGCAGGACAGTCTGGTCCATACGCTCGAGACCTGCGGCATGATCATCTGGATCGGCATCGCCGCCGCCGTGCTGGTCGGTGTCTACAATCTCATGGGCGGCAATCGCTTCGTATCGGCGGCGATCCTCGGACTGGACGCCTCCCCCGTCGTGATCATCCTGGTGATGATGGCGATCCTGATCGTCCTCGGCATGTTCCTCGACTGGATCGGCATCGCGCTGCTGACGCTCCCGATCTTCGTGCCCATCGTCAAGGAACTCGGCTACGACCCGATCTGGTTCGGCATCCTGTTCGCGGTCAACATGCAGGTCTCCTACCTGACCCCGCCCTTCGGACCCGCTGCCTTCTACCTGAAGAGCGTGGCGCCGCCCGACATCACCCTGAAGCACATCTACACGGCGCTGCTGCCGTTCATCGCGCTTCAGCTGCTGGTGCTGGGGATCCTGCTGTTCTATCCGCCGCTCGCCATCTGGCCGGTCTCGTGACAGTCATGACCAGAGGAGCCGGGAGGTCCGCCGCGTGAAGATCGTTTCCATCGACGCGCATGTCGTGAATGCCGAGATGCGCAACTGGGTCTTCGTCAAGGTCCAGACGGATGTGCCGGGCCTGCATGGCTGGGGCGAGGCGACGCTTGAGTGGAAGACCCGGGGCGTCGCGGGCGCCATCGAGGACCTCGCGCCGCTGGTCGTCGGCCGTGATCCGCTGGATATCGAACAGGCGGTCCGGGCGATGCGCAAGCAGTCGTTCTGGCCGCTCGGCGCGATCGGGATGAGCGCGGCATCGGGCATCGAACTCGCCCTGTGGGACATCGCCGGCAAGCATTACGGCGTGCCGGTCTGGAAGTTGCTGGGCGGGCGAACGCGCGACAAGGTGCATGTCTACACCCATCTCGGCTTCGGCGAGATGCGCGCTGTCTACGAGACCGACAGCGTCGATCCGCTGATCGAGCGCACGCAGGAGGTCCTGGCGAAAGGCTACACCGCCTTCAAGGTGGTGATCCTGCCCTATGTCCACGCCTACGCGCCGCGCAAGGCGGTGGCCCATGTGGAAAAGCTCATGGCGGGCCTGCGCGAAGCCGCCGGCCCCGACACCGAGATCATGCTCGATTTTCACGGCAAGCCGGGCTCGGTCGCCACCGCCCTTTCGTTCATCGACGCGGTCGCGCCCTACGGCCCGATGTTCGTCGAGGAGCCGGTCCAGCCGGGCGACGCGCGCGCCATGAAGCGGATCACGCAAAAATCGCCGGTGCCGATCGCGACGGGTGAGCGGCTCGTTGACCGCGGCGAATTCGAGACGCATTTCCACATGCGCGCGATGGATATCGCACAGCCGGACATCTGCCATTGCGGCGGGTTGCTGGAGACGAAGAAGATCGCCGCCATGGCGGAGACTGCGGGCATGGGCGTCGCGCCCCATAACCCGCTCGGCCCGATCGCCGGCGCCGCGGCGCTGCACTTCGCCGTCTCCACGCCGAACCACATCATCCAGGAGGAGATGGTCGGCGCGGTGCCGTGGTATTTCGACGTCGTGCGCGGACCGATCGTCATGACCGACGGCCACTGGCAGGTCCCCGACACGCCCGGCCTCGGCGTCGAGGTCGAGGAGGGCGAATGCGCGAAACACCCCTTCGCGCCGGAAGTCTATCACACGAAGAACGCCGTTCTCGAAGACGGAACCATCGTCGACTGGTAGCGCCCCGGCCGGTATGACCGGCCGTCGTCGCCCTACCCCGTCGCCGGCTGCGTGATCGGATTTTCTACCGGCGGCGGAGCGAGGTCGAGGACATCGAGTGCAGCCAGTCCGCCGAGGACCGAGTCCACCGCGATCGTGGCGAGGACGATCCCCATCACACGGCTGATGACGCTCGCCCCGGTATTTCCGATGAATTTGTGCACGAAGCTCGCCGCCAGCAGCAGGAACAGCGTCATCAGCATGACGATCATCAGCAGACCTGCGGTCGTCGCCTGATCGGCCAACGATTCCGTATGATTATCGGTCAGGATCACGACGGCCAGCATCGCACCCGGCGATGCGATGGACGGCATGGCGAGCGGGAATACCGCACCGGCAAGGTGGTCGCGCTCCGCCTCCTCGATTTCCCGCAAGGGCTTCGATTCGCCGAAGATCATCGTCATCGCAAAGACGAACAGGATAATCCCGCCCGCGATCTGGAACGATCCGAGGCGCAGGCCCAGCGTTTCCAAAAGAAATTGCCCGCCGGCGAGGAATGCCAGCAGGACGACCGCCGCTATCGCCACCGCCCTCAGCGCGAACAGGCGATGCAATTTCCGCGGCACGTGCTGTACGGCGAACAGGAAAACGGGGACCGAGCCGACCGGATCGATCACGACGAAGAGGGTAACGAGCTCCTTGACAAGGGCAGCCCAATCCATGGCTTGCAGGCCTTCATGCTGGCGGGTTGGCGGAAATTGCTTCGCAACTGCATACCATCTTACCGGAGGAAAGGTACTCGGCAAGCAGCTGTTGAAACCCAAAAACCATACGAAAACGGCATTTTGGCGCGATTTTTTAGCCGGATGAGAGGCCAGGCCTATTTCTTGCGCGCCATGAAGGCCGTGAACGCTTCCCGCGCCTCGTCCGACTTCAGCTGTTGCAGGAAGAGTTCGCCCTCTTCCCTGAGCCGGGCCAGCACCTGCTCCTGGTCGCCCTTCATCAGCTTCTTGGCAAGCTGCAATGCCTTCGGCGGCTTCTTTTCCAGCGCGCCCGCGGCTGCCATGACCTCGTCTTCGAGATGGTCGCGTTCGACGATCTGCCAGATCAGCCCGGCGTCGAGCGCCTGTTCGGCGGTGAAGCCCTCGCCCATGCCGAGCAGCGCGAAGGCGCGCTGATGGCCCATGATGCGCGGCGCGAGCAGGCTGGAAGCCGCCTCGGGCACCAGCGCGAGATCGGTGAAGGGCGTGCGGAACAGCGAGCCCGGCGTCGCGAATGTCATGTCGCAATGCAGATGGATCGTCGTACCGATGCCGATCGCCAGCCCGTCGACGCCCGAAACGACGGGCTTCGTCGCCGTCGCCAGCGCGATCAGGAAATCCCAGACATCGTCGCCATGATCGCCGCCCATGGCGATCGCCAGGAAGTCCTGCAAATCGTTGCCCGACGAAAACGCGCCGGGCGAGCCGAGGAAGACATGCACGCGTACCGCGTCGTCCGCCTCGCCCTCCCTGAGCGCCTTGGCCATCGCGTCATACATGGCGCGGGTGATCGCGTTCTTCTTGTCCGGCCGGTTCAGCCGGATCACCTGCACGGCCTCGGTACGCTCGACGAGAATATGATCGGACATCGCGGTTCTCCTCAGGCGACCAGGAATTCGCCGGCTTCGTGCAGGCTTTCCGCGCCGGTCTCGACCGTGCGGCACAGCGCCGCCGTTTCACCGGCGAGGTTTTCGGCAAAGTAGCGGCAGAGCGCCGCGCGTTCGCCATTCTCGCCGTCGGCCAGTGCGGCGCGCGCCAGATAGACGCCGCCCGAAGCCAGACCCGCCAGCTTCAGATAGGGTGTCGCGCCGGCAAGCGCGCCCGCCGTGTCGCCGCCATGCAGCATCGCCGACAGCGCGTCGGTCGCGGCCCGCAGCGCGTCCATCGCCTGTTTCAACCGTTCGGCCGAGGCGCCGAAGGCCGGATTGTTGGAGGCGGCCAGTTCGGCGATCGTCGCGTCCAGCTCGTCAAACCATGCGGCCACGCAGGCGCCGTCCGATTGCGGCAGCTTGCGCATGACGAGGTCGATCGCCTGGATGCCGTTGGTGCCCTCATAGATCTGGGCGATGCGCGCATCGCGCATGAAGATCGCCGCGCCGGTCTCCTCGATGAAGCCCATGCCGCCATGGACCTGCACGCCGAGCGAGGCGACCTGGCTGCCGATATCGGTGGAGAACGCCTTGGCGATCGGGGTCAGCAGGCTGGCGCGCTCATGCCAGAATTTCGCCTCGTCACCCTCATGGGCGCGACTCATGTCGATGGCATGCGCGCAGGCGTAGCAGATCGAGCGCGCGGCGCGCGTCAGGCCGGTCATGGTCAGCAGATCGCGGCGGACATCGGGATGCAGCACGATCGGGCTCATCCCCTCGCCCGTCCAGCCCGGCGCCTTGCCCTGACGGCGCTCGTTTGCATATTCGATGGCCTTCTGGCGGGCCGCCTCGGCAACGGCGACGCCTTCAATGCCGACGGCAAGCCGCGCATTGTTCATCATCGTGAACATGCAATTGAGACCGCGGTTCTCCTCGCCGACCAGCCAGCCGATCGCGCCCGGCTGATCGCCGAACTTTCCGTCGCCATAGATCATCGTGCAGGTCGGCGAGCAATTGATGCCGAGCTTGTGCTCGATGGAATGGCAGACGACATCGTTGCGCGCGCCGAGCGATCCGTCCTCATTGACGAGGAATTTCGGCACCAGGAACAGCGAGATGCCGCGCGTGCCCGCCGGTGCGTCCGGCAGGCGGGCGAGGACCAGATGGACGATATTCTCGGCCATGTCGTGCTCGCCATAGGTGATGAATATCTTCTGGCCGAAGATGCGGTAGGTCCCGTCGCCGACCGGTTCGGCCCGGCTCTTCAGCGCGCCGACATCGGAGCCCGCCTGCGGCTCGGTCAGGGTCATCGTGCCGGTCCACTCGCCGGAGACGAGCTTCGGCAAATATGTGGCCTTCAGCTCCTCGGAACCATGCGCTTCCATCGCCTCGATTGCGCCCATGGTCAGCGTCGGGCAAAGCCCGAAACCGATCGCGCCGGAATTCCACATTTCCGAGACCGCCATGGCCAGCATGGTCGGCAGGCCCTGCCCGCCATGCTCCGGATCGGCGGCGAGGCTGTTCCAGCCACCGGCGATCCAGTCCTGGTAGAGATCCTTGTAACCGTCCGGCATGGTCACCGCGCCATCCTGGCAGGTGGCGCCCTGACGGTCGCCGGGGCCGTGCATCGGCGCGATCCTGTCGGAGGCGAACTTGCCCGCTTCCTCCAGAATCGCATCGACGAGGTCGTCACTCAGATCGCCGAGCTTGCCGGCCTCGAGCGCCGCCGAAAGGCCGGCAACGGATTTCAGCGTATGGGCGATTTCGCCGACTGGCGCCTTGTACATGAAGACCTCCCGGAAAGGTGCGCCGCGCTTCGGCGGCACTGTTTCTCGTTGCTGCCAGCGCTAGTTACTTTTGACGTAAACGTCAATATTCGCGCTGTCGGGCGCACCGCGAAACCGCAATCTCGGTTCTCGCGAGTTGCGCAGCCGCCAAGCGCCATTACATAGGGTTGGACATCAATCAGGCCAGCGAGAGCGACAGTGACCCCGAAGATCAAATCCCTGCTCCCCAAGCGTTTCCGCACCGATGTTCCGGTCATCCCGGTGGTGCGGCTGCAAGGCACGATCGCCGCCGGCAATTCGCCGATGGCGCAGCGCCTGTCGCTGGCAACTGTCGCACCCGTGATCGACAAGGCCTTTGCCGACAAGCGCGCGCCCGCGGTCGCCTTCACCGTCAACTCGCCCGGCGGCTCGCCGGTCCAGTCGCGGCTGATCTTCCGGCGCATCCGCGATCTCGCCGCCGAGAAGAACAAGAAGGTCTACATGTTCACCGAGGACGTGGCGGCGTCGGGCGGCTACATGATCGCCATCGCCGGCGACGAGATCATCGCCGACCCCTCCTCGATCATTGGCTCGATCGGGGTGATTTCCGCCGGCTTCGGCTTCGTCGAGGCGATCGGCAAGATCGGCGTCGAAAGGCGCGTCTATACGGCGGGCGAGAACAAGTCAGTGCTCGATCCGTTCCAGCCCGAGAAGAAAGAGGACATCGAGCGGCTGAAATCGATGCAGCTCGACATCCACAAGATCTTCATCGACATGGTGAAAGAGCGGCGCGGCGCGAAGCTCGCCGACGATCCCGAACTGTTCACCGGCGCCTTCTGGGCCGGGCACAAGGCGAAAGAACTCGGCCTTGTCGACCATATCGGCGACATGCGATCCTTCCTGAAGGAACGCTATGGAGAAAAGACCGAGTTGCGGCTCGTCCAGCCGCAGCGCAATCTCTTCGGGCGCAGGCAGGCGACCGGCATCATCTCCGCGCTCAACGGGGTCGATGCGGAAGCGCTGACCGCCGCGGCGGGGACAGGCCTCGCCAACGCCATGGAAGATCGATCCATTTGGGCCCGCTACGGTCTGTAGGGGCTGGGAGGGGAGTTATCGGCATGCCTCAACTTCTGCTGCTTGCCGGCGTCGTCGCGGTCGGCGTATTCGGATACCGGGCTTTCCTCCGCGAGGCGGAGCGCGTCTCGGCGCGCGTGCGCCGCGCCGAAAAGGAACAGCAGACCGGCGCCGTCGGCACCCTGGTCAAGGACGAGAAGACCGGCGAATACCGGGTCATGAAGCCTGACGAATAAAGGGGCCTCGCGGCCCCTTTTTTCCTCCCATTACGGAAATCCCGGCTCCTACATCGCGAATTGCGTGTGGAAACCGAGATCAGGCTCGCTGTCGGACAGGTTCGCCTTGGCGATCTCCCAGCCGAAGCGCAGCGAGCTGTCGGACGACGCCCAGACAGAGGCGTGATCGGGTATCAGTTCCAGCATGGTCAGGTTCGGATCGTCCTTGCCGTCGAACCATGCACCGACCACGGAGGACCAGAACCGGTCGATATGCTGTTGCGACTTGTTTTCGGCAAGCTGGCCGGAAACGCAGGCGTGAAAATCCTGGTCGTCCGAAACAAGGCACATATGCGCCTTGCCGGCGGCCACGGCCTTGACGAGATCGCTGTCCTTCTTGGTGAAGAACCAGATCCGGTTCTCTTCGCGTGAGGGCATCGGGGCCATCGGCTGCATGTGCTGGCCGGATGCCGGAACGCCGAGCATCACCGCGCGAACGCCGTCGATCTCGTCCCAGAGCTGTTTCTTCGGATCTGTCTTCGTTTCCTTCAGGTCGGCCATCTCTTACTCCTTGTTGGTCTCCGGGTAACAGCCGGCCGGGCGCAATGGTTCCGTGCGATCAACGGAAAATGGGCGGCCCGGAGGCCGCCCTTTGCATTCGCGATGCGTTTGCGGTCAGTTCACCGCGCGCGGGTTCTGACAGTAGTAAACCTTGTTGGTCGGCAGCAGGACATAGCAATCCTTTTCGGCGACGCGCTGGCCATTCACCGTCTTGTAGACGATGTGGCACTCGCAATCCTCCTTGGAGGAAGCGGTGAAGCGCGGCGGCGTCCACGGGGTGCAGTCGATCGCAGCCACCGAGGCGGTACCCGGTATGCATGGCGGCGGAGTACGGCCGCGACGCGGTTCGTCGCTGCTGTCCTTCCTGTCCGGACGCGAGTAGTCCGGGCTCCGCTGAAAACTCTGCTGTTGCGCCTCGGCGCCGGACTTGCCGGCAATCGGCTCGGCGACGAGACCGCCCAGCGCCATCGCGGGGACGAGGACGAGTGCAGCGAAGATATTGCGATGTGTCAGTGTCGTGTTCATGTCATTTCTCCATTGGTTCGAGTTTCAGCCCCGAACTGCCGGCGGAGGTCTCGATTGTGCGATCACCACGGCCACCGGTAAGTTGAACCCAGCATGCCCCGGCTGACGCGACGGCGATGTGCATACGGTCACAGGGAGCGCCACTTGACCCTTTGGGAGCGTCATGCCACGGAAGCGCCGACCAGCCACAAGGCCGAAATCATGACCGCGCACGCCACCATCGATCCGCTCGATCCGACCCGTTCCTTCCAGGGGCTCATCCTGACGCTGCAACGCTATTGGGCGGCGCATGGCTGCGTGATCCTGCAGCCCTACGACATGGAAGTCGGCGCGGGCACGTTCCATCCGGCCACCACGCTGCGCTCGCTCGGACCGAAGCCCTGGAAGGCCGCCTATGTGCAACCGTCGCGCCGGCCGAAGGACGGCCGCTATGGCGAAAACCCCAACCGCCTGCAGCATTATTACCAGTATCAGGTGATCCTGAAGCCATCTCCGCCGGACCTGCAGGAGCTCTATCTGGGCTCGTTGAAGGCGATCGGCATCGATCCGCTTCTGCACGATATCCGCTTCGTCGAGGATGACTGGGAAAGCCCGACGCTCGGCGCCTGGGGCCTCGGCTGGGAATGCTGGTGCGACGGCATGGAGGTCTCGCAGTTCACCTATTTCCAGCAGGTCTGCGGCATCGAATGCGCGCCTGTCTCGGGCGAGCTGACCTACGGCCTGGAACGCATCGCCATGTATGTGCAGGGCGTCGACAACGTCTACGACCTCAACTTCAACGGCCTCGACGGCGAAGACCGCATCTCCTATGGCGACGTCTTCCTGCAGGCCGAGCAGGAATATTCGCGGCACAATTTCGAATATGCCAACACGGCGATGCTTCTGAAGCATTTCGAGGACGCCGAGGCCGAATGCGCGGCCCTTCTGGCGGCAGGCGCGCCCGGCGATAATTCCAACGAGCGCCTGCACAAATGCGTGCTGCCGGCCTACGACCAGTGCATCAAGGCAAGCCACGTCTTCAACCTGCTGGACGCGCGCGGCGTCATCTCGGTCACCGAGCGGCAGAGCTACATCCTCAAGGTCCGCAACCTGTCGCGCCAATGCGGAGAAGCGTTCCTGATGACGGAAGCCGGCGGCGTGAACTACGCGGGCTGATCCGCTTCAAGTCCCTCGTCGGCCGTGCGCAAGACCGGCTCCAGTCCCGTCCCTTCCAGCGTCATCACCGGCGGAAAGCCGTTCATGTCCTCGAAGGTGCAAAAGGCCGGCGGGCCGAGTTCGACGACCGGGATGCGCTGGCGAAATTCCCCGGTCAGTTCGGCGAGCGCCTGTCGGTAGCAGTCGACCATGTCGTCCGGAAGCCAGTCGATCAGATAGGCGAGCGTGACATGGAACGTGTAGGCGTCATGTTTCGGCGCGCGGTAGGTGAAGGGGCCGGTGAGCGCGTCGCGCCATGCCCGCGCCGTCTTCTCGTCCGCCTCGGTCGCGCCGGTCAGCGTCAGGCCATAGGGCGTCACCTCGGCGATGCGCATGTCGAACGGTCCCGGCCCGGAGAATCCGTCGAGCCGCGCGGCAAGATAATCCGTCACCGCTTCGATCGGCAGGGCGAGGGCCAGCTCTTGCGGCCAGAAGCCCGGTTCGCGGCAGGTCTCGATTACGCCATTGAAGACCGTCATGTGGAGGCTTTCCACATCGGTAAAGGCGAAACGGTGGCCCCAGGGCAGATCGCGCAGGCGCTTTCGCAACTCGATCAGCGCCGCCTCGGTTTCGGATCCGGGCACGACATGGCGCACCACGGTGTTGCCCGCCTCCGGCAGAAACACACGGTTCCTGTCCAGCCTGACGCCGACGAAACGGTTCGGCGCGGCATTGGCGGATCGGGCAAGCTTGTCGAGATCGAACGGCTTGGGCGGAGGCATTGGGCGGGTCTCCTGTCGGACCACGAAGCCTTAATCCCCCGAGGCGCGCCTGCGTGTGAAATTTCCATGACGGAATTGGCGGGCACCGCCGCTCCTGTCGCGGGCGCGATACCGACGGGCCTCAGATCGGAGGCACGGCTTTGCCCGCGCTGTCCTTTTTTTCCTCCGCGAACAAAGGATTGACGTAGCCGAGCACGATCTTGTTTCCGCCGGTATCCAGTTGGGAAGACGAGCCGCCCACCGCGATGACGTAGGCCTTGATCTTGCCCTCCCCCTTCACGCTCCTGGCCAGGACGAAATGAACCTCTATGTCGACGGATTTCGGCAAGAGGACGGGATCGTCCTTCGCCGTGGCCAGAAGCGCTTGACGGGCCGCCAGAACCAGCGCGGAGAGATCGAGCTCTCCATGCGCGCCGTCGGCGAGCAGTTCATCGCCCGCCGGAGCCTTGAACGCGACCGTGATCTTCGACCCCCGGGTGAGTTTGCGCGTGGTGTCGACGCCGATGCTGGCCTCATCGAAGACCGGTACGGCAAGTTCCGCCGTGGTGTTCTCCTCGTCCTGCCGCTGCGCCGACAACTCCACCTTCACGGTGTCCAGGATCAGTCCGGCCGTATCACCCGGCGTCGCCGCGATCTCGGCCAACTCGAGCTCGATGTGGCGGATCGTGTCCTCGAGCGAGAGAACCGCTATCTCGTCCGCCGCCTCCTGGAATATCTTCGGATAAAGCTGAAACGCGCCCCAGAAAGCGATCGCGCCGATGAGGAAGGAAGCGAGAAGCTGGTTCATTGTGATGGCCTCATTGCACTTTGACCGGAAGAAGTTGCGGCGGCTCGGATCCATAGGCGCCGAACTGGGCGTTTATGTAGTCCCGGTCGACCAACCCGGCGCCGGCCTGCCAGGACCTGGCCCCTGGAACCGGGATCGCGGTGTCGATCAGGATCTGTTTGACCAGCCTCCAGGGTTCGTCCAGCGTGTAGGAATATGTCATTCCGCCACTGTCGTTCGGGGTGGCGGTGCCTGTCAGCCTCGGGGCCTGCCGGTCATAATCGGACATGCGGTCGGGGCCCGCCTCGAGCTCGAACAGAGCGTCGCCGAAGCTTGTTTTGTGCTCAACGATAAATCCGTTGAGATATCGCAGGATTTGCGCCGCCGCGCCGCTGACGACAGCCGCGGCCTGGCTGGTTCCCGTCATCAGCGTGTACTTGTCCTGCTCCTCCTTGGGAATTTGCGTCCGAAAGCGGTCGTTTGCCTCATCGTAGGCCCGCCGTTCCACGGATTTTTCGCGGGTGGACGTCCAGGGACCGATGACATCTACACCCGGAGCGACCACGTCCGGCCACGCGTCCACGCGATCGGGCTCCGCGGTGGACGAGCCGGTCCATACCGCGTTTGTCGTATGATCCCATGCCCCGACCGAAATGACCCACGGCGGCGCGCTCCAGGGATTGACGTAGCCCGGCGCCTGCTCGCCCGTGTTTCCGATAGCCACAATCGCTATGAGCCCGCGTTCGGCCGCTGCGCCGAGAGCGCGTTGCACCGGCGCGTCGAGCTCCGGCTCCGTTCGATAGAACTTCGTGGGAGGACCAAGCGAGAGATTGGCCAGGTTCGGCAAGGGCAGGGTCGCGACGGTGTAGTCCAGCCCCTGCAGGACCCTGATCGTTCCCGTCGCCTCGTCGGGATGGAGATACCATACCCAGCGGATCCCTGGCTGATCGGCGAGTTCGAAGGCATCCGCCACCGGCATCCGCATGGCAAAGCCGTTGAGCAGCTTCAACGGAAGGGTCTCGCGCTGTCCGGCGAGGCCCGAATCGGGCGTTTCGTCTTCCTCAAAGGAAACCACGTAATCGTAGATTTCACCCGGCTGGGCGCGAAGCGCCTCGACAAGACGAGGCGGCCCAACTTTCCCCGCCCGGGCCGGCTCTCCGGGGATCAGGAGAAGAACTCCGACAAGAGCAAGGCAGGAAGCGCGCAAGGAGCCGAAAAGCAGCATGGCGACCTCATTGTATTCATGCCGCCAGTCTAACACAGCTTGTTTTTTCTTCGAAGACGAAAATACAACAATAGATTCTGCGATAAGCGATTTTCTGTATTCACAATACTTCATGCGATACGCACCCCGAGATCCGCTTGCTTCGCCTTGTAGAGTTCCTTGGTGGATTGTTCGATCGCGCGGCGCATCCCGGACATCTCCAGATCATCCTCGTGCAGTTCGTTCGAGAGGCAGGCTGCCAGCAGGCATATCTGGATGATCTTGACGGTTTGCATGGCGCTGTCGCCGGGTTCGGGTTGATCGTCCCGGCAGCATGCGCCCTTCCGCCTGAACCGGCCGTGGCGGGCCGGTTTATCTTCCGTTCATGCGGAGCGGGGAAACGGGCGGCGGCGGACCGGCGGTCAGCGCGGTGCGTCCCGCAGGAAGCGTTTCAGGCCGCGCCGCGACCAGACAGACCGGAGCTGGTGGTTGGCGAAAGCGCGCCACCAATTCTCTCCCGCTTCCGTCGTTTCCAGCTGGAACTTGCGCTTCGCCCCGGCGGGGTTCTCGCTCGGGCCGTAGGTTGCCACGACGAGCAGGTCGAATTCCGAGACATTCGACATGTCGAGACCATGCTGCCGGGTACAGTTTTCCAACAGCTTGTCGAATCCGCCGAGCGAGAGAAACTCGCCGGATGTCAGCGGACCCTGGAACCAGTGCGAGCGCTTGTCGCCTTCAGGCGCCTTAACGAGATTGCTGAGATCGGTCAGCGAGCATTCATGCGTCTCGTCGCCGACTGTCAGGCACATGACGACAGCCTCCAGATAAACGGTGCCGGCGCTCATGTTGGAGATCACGCATTGCGCATCGAGGTTCTGCCCGGCGCTGCGGTTGATCAGGATCTTCGGCCGCATCCCGCGGCGATGCGCATTGAACAGCATCTGGAAGTAGAAGGTCCATACCAAGAGCATCAGCACGTTGATGACAGTATTGATGGTCTGCCGGTTTTCCGCGAGAACTTGAAACATCGTATTTGCGATCGGCTTTCGGCCGTGGTCCGTAACCTTTCGGCACTGGCCCGGCGCGTGGGTGGCTGTGACACGCGCCTTGGGGCCCGGTCACGGTTTGTCGACGGCTTCGTCCCGTTCGGCGGGCGCCGGGCGAAGCCCCACGCCTGTCTCGTATCGTCCGGTTTTCCTGTCGCTGTCCAATATTCCCAGGAGCTGGGTCAGGGCCGCAACGTCGCCGTGGGCGGAGAGCGCGGCCAGATGGTTCGCGTCCGGCTTGCCCGTCTCGCTCAGGCGAACGGTCGGGACGCCGATCTGTTCCAGCCTTCCCAGAATCTCCTCCGTCATCTCGACATCGGTGGGCGCGGCGACCACGGCCACGTCGCCGCTCGGAATCTGCATTTCGCCGGCAAGGCTGCCGCCATTGATCGGGTAGACGTTGAAATCGCCGGCTTCCTCCAGCCGCAGAATGATATCGGCGGCGAAATCCGGCTCTTCGGCAAAGACGAGAACATCCAAGATTTCTTCTCCAAATACAAAGACCTCCACGACAAATTGAACTGCGTCGCGGGCCAGGTTTGAATCGTGGTGTCGGTTGTTTGCGCCATGATCGCAGCCCTGCACCTCCCTGTAAAGCCGCCGCTTCATCTATGAGCGTCGCTCATACAACAGGCAAAACATTTGCAAGTTGACGCATTTGAGCTATTAACTAACAAATTCGTTGAGTATATTCCCGCCGTCCATACACATGAATCGCGACAGAAACGAACGACTGCAAATCATGTTGTCCGAGCAGGAGCTCGAGGCGATCGACGACTGGCGCTTCCAGCGGCGGATGCCTAGCCGAGCGTCAGCCGTACGCGAATTGCTGCGGCTTGGCCTCACCTCGGAAGGCGTGGCATGGGCGGAAACCCATGAAAAATCGAAGGATTTCGGCGTCCTGGAACGAAAGGCCGACGGCGAAGAGGGCTGATTGCTCTATCGGCTTCGGCGCCGCACCCTTCCCTGCTATCCTGCCCTCCGGGAGGATGACGACAGGAGACAGCGCATGCCGGCCTTCACACCCACCGTCAAATGGCCCTTCTCGGGCGACGTGTCGCAGATGATCGCGCCCTGGACCTCGTGGTTCAGCGCCTTCGGCAGCCAGGTCGGCCTGATCAACATCAATCTCGGACGGTCCAGCGCGCCGGAGGTCGAGCGCGACATTCTCGACGAGGTCGGCAGCTATGGCCGCCAGCTCGGCCGGATCGGCGACGCGCTCGCCGTGCTGCTGGAGCATTTCGACCCGAAACAGCCGCTCACGCCGGACGAGGAAAAGGCGATCCGGGCGCTGCGCGTCATGCTGGACGATATCGACGGCGTGAAAAGGCGACACAATAGATCAACAATAGAAACCTGATTATTCCTTTGCTTTTCAAGTTGTCGGTCGCGCTGGACTGACCGACCTGTTACAAAGCGGTTTTTCTGTCGCGGGAGAAACGCATGATCCCACATGGCACCATCCACTGGACCGAATTGAACACTCATAACGCCGACAAGGCGATGAAGTTCTACGGCGAAACACTTGGCTGGACATTCGACGCCATGCCGATGGGCGGTGATGCGCCCTATTACATGTGTTCCTCCAACGGCGAGACGGTTGCCGGCATCTTCACCCTGACCGGCTGGAAATATCGGCTCGTGCCGGAGCACTGGTTCACCTATTTCGCTGTCGACGATGTCGATGCCCGCGTCGAAATGGCGAAGGCCGCGGGCGGCAAGATAATGCGCGCGCCGTTCGATGTGCCCAATGTCGGGCGCGTCGCCATCGTCAAGTCGGCCTCGGGTTCCGCCTCCGGCTGGATCACGCCCGCCTGACCGGTTTCGCCAAGGAGCTTCAAACGGTTCCGCAACTGGGCTAACGTCCGGGTCATTCGCGAATCCGGAGATCCCGCATGAGCTCGAGCCTGATCCTGATCATCATTGTCGTCGCCGTCGTCGGTTACGCCATCGTCACCTACAATGCGCTGGTGCGCGTGCGCCAGATGGTGCAGGAGGCATGGAGCGGCATCGACGTGCAGCTGAAGCGCCGCGCCGACCTGATTCCCAACATCGTCGAGACTGTGAAGGGCTATGCCGGCCACGAGAAGGAGACGCTGGAAAAGGTCACAGAGATGCGCACCCGCGCGCAGTCGGTGCCGGCGGGCGATGTCGCAGGCAGGGCCGCGGCGGAGGGCATGCTCTCCCAGGCGCTCGGCCGGCTGATGGCCGTGGCGGAAGCCTATCCCGACCTCAAGGCCAACGAGAATTTCCGCGACCTGCAGGGCACGCTGGAAACGCTGGAAAGCGAGATCCAGATGGCGCGGCGCTATTACAACGGTTCGGCGCGCGAGCTGAACGTCAAGGTCGAGAGCTTCCCGTCGAACCTGATCGCCAGCCAGTTCGGCTTCGCCAAGGCGGACTATTTCGAGCTGGAGAACGAGGCCGACCGCCAGACGCCCGAAGTGAAATTCTGATCTGAAGTTCTGACCGGCAGAAATCCCATGCTCCGCGGCGCCCTCGCCCTCCTGCTCCTCATCGCCTCGGCGACGGTCACGCTCGCCGCCGAGACGATCCTGCTCTACCGCTCGGACGTCGAGGTGCAGGCCAATGGCGATTTCCTCGTCACCGAAACCATCCGGGTCAATGCGGAGGGCCGCAACATCAGGCGCGGCATCTTTCGCGACTTCCCGGTCCAGTTCGAGGATCCCGAGGGCCGCACGGTGCGCGCCGGTTTCGAATTGCTCTCGGCGACGCGAGACGGCCAGCCGGAGACGAGCCGGGTGGAGCGCATCAGCTCCGCGGTGCGCGTCTATCTGGGCAAGGAGGACGTGTTCCTGTCGCCGGGCATCCACACCTACGAGCTGAGATACCGCACCGACCGTCAGGTCCGTTTCTTCGCCGATCACGACGAGGTCTACTGGAACGCCACCGGCACGGAATGGATGTTCCCGATCGAAAAGGCGATCGCGGTGATCGACCTGCCAGACGGCGCGACCGCGCAGGGCACCGCCGCCTATACGGGCGGCTACGGCTCGCGGGCGCAGAATGCCACGGCGACCACCTCGGCGAACGGCAACGTCGTCACCTTCGAAACAACGCGGCCGCTCGGCGCGCGCGAAGGGCTGTCGGTCGTGGTCGGGCTTGAAAAGGGCGTTATCGCCGAGCCGACCGACGAACAGAAACTCGGCTGGTATCTGCGCGACAATCTCGGCACCATCATCGCGGTCACCGGGCTGACGTTGGTCTTCCTCTATTACCTCTGGGCCTGGCTGCGCGTCGGCCGCGATCCGCCCGCCGGCATCGTCGTGCCGCGCTGGGACCTGCCCGAGGGCGTCTCGCCGGCGCTGACCCATTACATCTGGAACAAGGGGCTGAAGAAGGCCGGCTTCCCGGCCATCTCGGCTGCGGCCCTCAATCTCGCCGTGAAGGGCTATCTGGAACTCGACGATATCGGCGAGACCATCACCATCCGGCGCACCGAAAAGCCGACCGGCGGCGTCAGGTTCCCTGTCGGCGAAAAGGCGCTGATCGCCACCATCGACGGTCTCGGCGGCCGGCTGACCATCGACAAATCCAACGGCACCAAGGTCAAGTCGCTTGCCTCGAAATTCCGCTCCGCCATGGAGAGCGAGCATCGCGCGATGTTCTACCGGGCCAATATCGGCTGGATCGTGCCCGGCGTCATCGTCTCGATCGCGACGATTATCCTGACATTGGCGTTCGGCAATCTCTCCCAGGACACGCTGGGCTTCGCCATCCCCATCGGCTTTTTCGGCATCGTCATGACGGTCATGGCCGTCAGCATCGGCAAGCGCGCGCGCTCCGGCTTCGGCGGCAAGCTGCAGATCGTCTTCATGGCCTTCTTCTTCGGCATCTTCATCGTCAATTCCGGCATCTTCGCCGGCGGACAACTGGCCGACCTGATCGACAAGCCGGCCTTGGTCGGCGCGCTGGCGACGCTGGTCATGCTCAACGTCCTGTTCTTCTTCCTGATGGGCGCGCCGACGAAGCTCGGCCGGCAGCGCACAGACGAGATCGAGGGGCTGAAGCGCTACCTCACCGTCGCCGAGAAGGACCGGATGAACATGGAAGGCGCGCCGCAGATGTCGCCGCAGCATTACGAGACGCTGCTGCCCTATGCGGTGGCGCTCGGCGTCGAAAAGCCATGGTCGAAGGCCTTCCAGGCCTGGCTCGCCACGGCGGTCGCGGCCGGCGTCGCCACGGCGGCGGCCTATCACGGGCCGGGCTGGTATCATGGCGGCCCCTTCTTCGACACCGACCGCATCGGCGATACGATGGGCAATCTCGCCGGCTCGCTTTCCGATAGTTTCACCGCCTCCCTGCCGACGCCGAAATCCTCGTCGTCGGGCTTTTCGGGCGGCGGCGGCTTCTCCGGCGGCGGTGGTGGCGGTGGCGGCGGCGGCGGCTGGTAAGACACGCTCCACGCCGCTTTTCGCCCAGACCGCGTGACATCGTCCCGCGGTCTTGCTATTCGCCCCCGCGACACTCCCATCCGACATTACCGGACCCACCATGCCAGACCTCCTACTCGAACTCTTCTGCGAAGAAATCCCCGCCCGCATGCAGCGCAAGGCGGCGGGCGACCTCAGGAAAGCCGTCACCGACGCGCTGGTGGAGAGCGGTCTGACCTATGAGGGTGCGCGCGAATACTGGACGCCGCGCCGCCTCGCGCTTGACATTCGCGGCGTCACCGCCCGCTCCGCCGACATTTCCGAGGAACGCAAGGGCCCGCGCACCGACGCGCCCGAGAAGGCCGTCGAGGGCTTCCTGCGCGGCGCAGGCCTTGCCTCCGTCGATGAGGCCGAGGTCCGGTCCGACCCGAAAAAGGGCGATTTCTACGTCGCCGTGATCAAAAAGCCCGGCCGCGACGCCGAGGAGATCATCGCAGAGGCTATGCCCGGCATCATCCGCTCCTTCCCCTGGCCGAAATCGATGCGCTGGGGCAAGGCGTCGCGCGAGCCCGGCTCGCTGCGCTGGGTACGCCCGCTGCAGTCGATCCTCTGCACCTTCGGCCCCGAGACCGAGGAAACGCGCATCATTGCCTTCGAGGTCGACGGCATCGTCGCCGGCAACGTCACGCGCGGCCACCGCTTCCACGCGCCGGGCGAGATCACGGTGCGCCGCTTCGACGACTATGTCGCCAAGCTGGAGGACGCCAGGGTCGTGCTCGATGCCGAGCGCCGCAAGGACATGATCGCCACCGACGCCCGCAACCTCGCCTTCGCGCAGGGCGTCGAACTGGTCGAGGACGAGGGCCTGCTGGAGGAAGTCTCCGGCCTCGTCGAATGGCCGGTGCCGCTGATGGGCGAGTTCGAGGCGGATTACCTCGAAATCCCCGACGAGGTGGTGCGCCTCACCATCAAGACGAACCAGAAGTGTTTCGTCTGCCGCGATCCCGAGACGCAGCAGCTCACCAACCGCTTCATCCTCGTCGCCAATATCGAGGCGACCGACGGCGGCAAGGAGATCGTCCACGGCAATGGCAAGGTCGTGCGCGCGCGCCTGTCCGACGCGCTGCATTTCTGGAAGACCGACCAGGCCGACCTGCCCGATCTCGGCGAGTTGAAAGCCTCGGCGGAAAAATTCGGCCTCGATTTGAAGAAGCCGCTCGACCAGCGCATGGCCAAGCTCGACCGGCTGGACGTCACCTTCCACGCCAAGCTCGGCACACAGGGCGAGCGCGTCGCGCGCATCGCCAAGCTCGCCGAGGAACTGGCCCCGAAGGTCGGTGCCGACCCGAAAGACGCCCGCCGCGCCGCGCTGCTCGCCAAGGCGGATCTCACCACCGAAGTGGTCGGTGAGTTCCCCGAGGTGCAGGGCGCGATGGGCCGCATCTATGCCGAACTGCAGGGCGAAGATCCGGATGTCGCGAAAGCCGTCGAGGATCACTACAAGCCGCTCGGCCCGACCGACGACGTGCCCACCGGCCCGGTCGCGATTGCCGTCGCGCTCGCCGACAAGCTCGACACGCTGACCGGCTTCTGGGCCATCGACGAGAAACCGACCGGCTCCAAAGACCCCTATGCGCTGCGCAGGGCGGCGCTGGGCGTGATCCGGATATTGCTGGAGAACGGGATCAGACTCAGGCTGCATACCCAGATGCGATTTTGGGAAAGCTCATTGGCACCGGACATAGTGGAAGCGGCCACTCCCGTGAGTATCGACAGCCACGAGCTATATCGAAATGTCGACCTCCTCTCCTTCTTCCATGACCGCCTGAAGGTCTATCTCCGCGATTCCGGCGCGCGCCACGACTTGATCGACGCGATCCTGTCGCCGGAAGACGACGACCTCTTGATCGTCGTACGCAAGGTCGAGGCGCTCGGCGCGATGCTCGACACCGAGGCCGGCGCGAACCTTCTCGCTGGCACCAAGCGCGCGCTGAACATCCTCGCGGCCGAGGAAAAGAAGGACGGCGAAGGCGCTTTCGACGGCGCGGTCGACAAGTCCTTGTTGACCGAACCCGCCGAGCGCGAACTGGCCAATGTCCTCGAAACCGTCTCCGGCCATGTCGATACCCATATCGGCAAGGAAGACTATACCGGTGCCTTCAGCGTGCTGGCCGAACTGCGCCCGGCCGTCGACGCCTTCTTCGACGCGGTGATGGTCAATGCCGACGACGCGGCCGTCCGCGCCAACCGCCTCGCCCTCCTCTCCTCGCTCCGCGCCACCACGCGCAAGCTCGCGGATTTCTCGAAAATCGCTGGGTGATCTTTCTCCCCCTTGGTGGGGGGTGAGAAGCGGTCCGCCTCAGCGGACGAAAAGCCACCGATTTGGCTTTTCGAGCGACGAACGCGCGGAGCCATAGCGGAGCGCAGGAGTGCCCGCCCCATCTCCCCCTTGGTGGGGGAGAAAGCAAAAACTTGGGTTTAGCGAAGCTAAGCCCTTAGTTTTTGCCAGAGAGGGGGTCCGAACACCGGCCCGACCCTTCTGTCTCGTGAGACCCTTGGATCCACCAGAGAGGGGGCCCTCGCCATCGAGCCAATACCCCCGCCGACTCTTACGAGCCCGTTGGATAAACGCCGCCGATAATCCGTAAAAAAAGAAAGACGCGGCGGCAGGGGTTGGGTTGGGGTCTTGCCGCCGCGATTGGCGGCCTATGCCCCTAGGGAAGCCGCCAATGAATGCGGCCCTAGCACGGGGAAATCCGGCGCGTCATGCAAAATCTTGCAATGCTCCCGAAAATGGGGCCCGGACGCCGCGAAGCTGTCGAGAACCGCCGCCTCGCGCATGGTCGGAAACGCGGTTCGACAAGAAATTTATCCACCGCCCTTCGCCATCGCTTACCCTTTTCGTGTCCTTTCATTGGAAGCCGGGTCTAGAACCGACAGCTTGGGAAAGGGACGGTTCCTGGTGTTCGCGCTGAGGTGGCG
>PAKZ01000017.1 GCA_002706335.1 Ahrensia sp. | reverse complement strand
CGGCTTGACCGTGCCCCGGCACGGCCCGCGCCAGATCCCTCGATCTCGGGGCAAACCTGCTCCGGCAGAATGCTTCTATCTGACCCTGAAAGGCTCTAGCTCGGCGCCAGCCCGCGCAGCCTTTCGGAACGCCGCCGAAGCAATTCCAGCACTGTCAGCAGGATGATGGAAATCACCACCATCAAAGTCGCGACCGCGAGGATGGTCGGGGATATCTGTTCGCGCAATCCGGTGAACATCTGCCAGGGCAGCGTCTTCTGCGAGGCCGAACCGAGGAACAGGACGACCACCACCTCGTCGAAAGAGGTGATGAAGGCGAAGAGTGCGCCCGAGATCACGCCAGGCATGATCAGCGGCATCTGCACCTTGAAGAAGGTCGTCACCGGATTGGCTCCAAGACTTGCCGACGCGCGAGTCAGCGATCGGTCGAATCCGACCAGTGTCGCCGTCACGGTAATGATCACGAAAGGCGTTCCAAGCGCCGCATGCGCCATAACGACACCCCAATAGGTGCCCTGCAACCCGATGCGCGAATAGAAGAAATACATGCCGGCCGCCGAGATGATCAGCGGCACGATCATCGGCGAGATCAGGATCGCCATGATCGCCGACTTGAAGGGCACATGGCTTTGCGAAAGGCCGATCGCGGCCACCGTGCCGAACCCGGTCGCGAAGATCGTCGCCACCGGCGCGATCGTCACCGAATTCCACAGCGCCTGCTGCCAGTCCGGATTTGTGAAGAAATCGACATAATGCTTCAGCGAATAGCCGTCCGGATCGAAGGCCAGCATCTTCGGCGTGAAGGTGAAGAAATCCTCCGCGTTGAAGGAGAGCGGCATGATCACGAGGATCGGGAAGATCAGGAAGAAGAAGATCAATCCGCAGATCACCCGGAAGGCGTAGTACCAGAAAATCTGCAGGCTCGAGGAATAGGGCGGAAGCGCGCTCATTTCTTTTCCCCCAGCAGGTTCGGACGATAGTTCGCGTTGTCCTTGATCATGAAGAAGACCCATGCGGCCGCAAATCCGCAGATTGCCCCCAGAACTGCGACCCATATTTCAAAAGCATTCACATAGGCGCCCAACGCGGCGAGCGCCGGTGTGACGGCCAATGCGAGTTTGCGGTTGCCAGACAGCCGGTCGCGCAGCAGCAGAGCCGGAATGACCGCGGTCGCAAGGCCGATCATCGCGCCGATTCGGTAATCGCCGTTTACGTAAAGTCCGACGAGAGCCGGGACGAACAGCAGCGCCAAGGCGGCAAGCAGCGCGTTCTGGCTCCGCCCGGCGGCGATCCTGTCTTCGAGTGTCCGGTCGTTTGTTGCGGCGCCCATCCCGGTTATCCCAGCTTCACGTTATCGATGCCGACGATCTTGTCGTAGACATAGAAGAGCAGCAGCACGAGGCCGAGCAGGATCGTGCCGAGCGCGGCGGCTAGGCCCCAGTTGAGCGATGTCGAGATATGGTAGGCGATGCGGTTCGAGATGAAGATACCGCTCGTGCCGCCGACCAGTTCCGGCGTGATGTAGTAGCCGATGGAGAGGATGAACACGAGGATCGCGCCGGCGCCGATACCCGGCACCGTCTGCGGGAAATAAACCCGCCAGAACGCCGTCCAGTCATTGGCGCCGAGGCTCTTGGCCGCGCGCACATAGGACGGCGAGATCGTCTTCATCACCGAAAACAGCGGCAGAATCATGAAGGGCAGCAGAATATGCGTCATCGCGATGATCGTGCCGGTCTGGTTGTTGATCAGCTCAAGCCGGCTCGTCGTATCGATGATACCGAGCCAGACCAGTGTATCGTTGACCACCCCCTGCTGTTGCAGCAGTACCTTCCAGGCCGATGTCCGGACCAGCAGCGAGGTCCAGAAAGGCAGCAGCACCAGGATCATCAGGAGGTTAGACGTCCGCAAGGGCAAATTGGCAAGCAGATAGGCGATCGGGTAACCGAGCAACAGGCAGGATACCGTGATCACGATCGACAGGAACATGGTCCGCCAGAACAGGTAGAGGTAGATCCGCTCCTTTTCCGGCTTCATCTGAAGGCCGTCGGAGGTGCGTTCGGCGTCGACCGCGGCAAGGAAATAGCCGTCCGTCAGGCTCGGGCTCGCGCGCTTTATCACGCGCCAGGTTTCGAGCTTTCCCCAGTCCTGGTCGATATCGATAAAGCCTTCCCTGTAGGGCGGCTCCAGTTGCGTCGCCTTCCGGCCGGATTTGCGGAACAGGCCCGACATGCCGGGCTCGTCATAGTTCAGCCGCAGGCCGAGCCGCGTGTGTGTCTTGTTCTTGAAGGCTTCGGTAAAGTCCTGTTGGAACGCCGCGAAAACCTCTTCGCTGGGCAATTCCCCGGACGACGCGTCCCAATCCTTGAGCGCCACCACAGTGCGCGGAATAGTCTCTTGAACGATGCCGTTTTCCACCGAGCGAAAAAGCATGTCGGCGATCGGCATGAGGAATGTCAGTGTGATGAAGGCCAGCAGCGGCAGGATCAGCAGAAAGCTTCTGAGTTTTTCGCGCCGAAGGGCGCGAGCCAGCGAGCGTTTCAACGGCGTGCCGTCGGCAGCGCGCATTATGCCATCGCCTGAGGCGCCGATCTGGTCGGTGGTCGTGCTGGTCATCTTTTCCCCGGCATTGCTGGAATGCGGGCGCGGCGGCGAACCGCCGCGCCACAATGGTTGCATCAGCTCTTAGCGAGCCAGCCAGGCCTGGAACTTCGCGTCGACATCGTCCGAATAGGAAGACCACCAGTCGATGTTGTTGACGATGAAGTTTTTCATGTTGGACGGATCGGTCGGCATATGCGGACCCATCTCGATGCCGAGCTCGGCGTGCTTGCCGACCAACGGTGCGGAAGATGCGCGAGCCGGGCCGTAGGAGATGTACTTCGCCTGGTCAGCGAGGCGCTGCGTGTCCGTCGCAAAATAGAGGAAGTTCTTCACGCGGTTCAGACGGTCTTCCGGCAGGCCGGTCGGGATGATCCAGCCGTCGAAATCGAACACCTGGTAGTCCCACAGCATGGCGACCGGCTGGTTCTGCTCGGCGATCACCGAGAAGAGACGGCCATTATAGGTCGAGCCCATGACGATTTCGCCGTCGGCGAGCAGCTGCGGCGTGTCGGCGCCGGCGGACCACCAGATCACGTCGTCCTTGATCGTGTCGAGCTTGGCGAGAGCGCGGTCGATGCCCTCGTCGGTCTCCATGACGTCATAGAGATCGGCCTTGGCGACGCCGTCGCAGATCAAGGCCCACTCGATGTTCTTCTTCGGGCGCTTTTCGAGCGCGCGCTTGCCCGGGAACTTCTCGGTATCGAAGATGTCGCACATCGAGGTCGGCGTTGCGCCATTCCAGGCTTCCACGTCTGTGCGGTAGCCGAAAGTGGTCGAGAACACGATCTGCGGGATGAAGCAGGGCGAAATCAGCGAATCGCCGAAGTCCTCGGAAGGCGGCGTGCCGTCGGGCGCCTTGGCAAGAATCTCGTCGACATCGACTTCCATGGCGAGGCCTTCGTCGCACAAGCGCACGGCGTCCGGGCCTTCCACATCGACCAGATCCCAGGTGATGTTGCCGGCTTCGTTCATCGCACGCAGCTTGGCGACGGCCTCGTTGGAGGATTCGTCATAGATGAACTTGGTGCCGGTCATTTCCGAATAGGGATCGGAATAGGCCTTGACCTGCGAGTTCTGATAGGCGCCGCCCCAGGAGACGACGGTCATGGAATCCGCGCAATTGTCGCAAGCCGGCAGGTCCTCGGTAAAGGCCGCTCCCGTCGCTGCGAAACTGGCGGTGGCGGCCAGAAGCAGAAGTTTGAGTTTCATCTGTAGTTACTCCCTTTCGATGAAGGCCGGACGGGAAAAGGACCCGTCACAACCGCTTTCGTCGCCCCGGTCGGGGACGACAATCCGAATTCAGGCAACGGCGTCCAGCGCCTTGCAGTCCCTGGCCGACCAGCCAATGGTGCGGGTCTGGCCCTGTTCCAAGTCCCAGCGCTCGCCGCGGTTGCGGACCTTGACGATAAACTCGTCATTGCCGGCCACCTTCATGCGCACCCGGATATGGTCGCCGAGATAGATCAGTTCCTCGACCATGCCTTCGACATGGTTTTCATGTTGGTCGGTCGGCACGACCTCGATGCGTTCCGGCCGGAGCGAGATCGTGGTCTTGCCACCAACCCCATCCACATTGACGGCATCGGCGACGAGCTCCGTCCCGTCTTCGAGACGCACCTTGCACTGGCCCCCGTTCATCTCCGTCACTTCGCCGGTGAGTTTGTTGTTCTCACCGATAAACTGCGCGACGAAGGAGTTCTGCGGGTTTTCATAGAGTACGTCCGGCGCCGACAATTGCTGAATGACGCCGTCATTGAACACGGCGACCCGGTCAGACATGGTCAGGGCCTCGGTCTGGTCATGCGTCACGTAGACAATGGAGACGCCGAGATTCTCGTGAATGTGCTTGATCTCGTACTGCATCTGCTCGCGCAATTGCTTGTCCAGCGCGCCGAGCGGCTCGTCCATCAGCACCAGCTCCGGGTCGAACACAAGCGCGCGGGCCACGGCGACGCGCTGCTGCTGTCCGCCGGAAAGCTGCGCCGGGCGGCGCGAACCGAACCTTCCGAGTTCGACCATGTCAAGAGCCCGCTTGATCCGCCGTTCCTGCTCGGAACGGTCCATGCCGCGCACCTGAAGCGGAAACGCCAGGTTTTCCGCCACGGACATATGAGGAAACAGCGCGTAATTCTGGAAAACCATGCCGATGCCGCGCTTGTGCGGCGGCACATTGTTGATCGGCCTGTCATTGAGAAAGATTTCGCCATGTGTAGCCGGCTCGAAACCGGCCAGCATCATCAGGCATGTGGTTTTTCCGGAGCCGGATGGCCCCAGCATGGTCAGGAATTCGCCGCGGGCGATATCGAGGTTCAGGTTTTTAACGACCAGCGTTTCACCATCGTAACTTTTCTGAACGCTTTCGAAGCGAACAGCCGCACCACGGTTTGAACTCATGACATCTCCATGTTTTCAGGCGGCATCACACGAGAGCTCGTGTGAGGTCAGCGGCAACATCACCCTTTCAGGCAAGCGGAACCGAAGGACCCGATCATGAAAGCGAAACTGTTCCCCGTCGTAAAGTCATATCCGCGAATTTTTTGATCACGTGTCTGATTCCGCCACAAAAATGCGCAAGCTGACAGGGGAGACTAGATCTAAAGTCTAATTCGCTTGATCGATCGCGTGGTCCGCGACGAGGCGGCCGGTGGCGAGATCGTAGACGAGCACCCGCTGGCCGCCATCTTCCCCGGCCCCGCGAAACAGGATGCGGGTTTCGGAAACAGCCGTGTCGTCGACGGAAAAGCCGGCAGGCAATTCCAGCGTCGCCCGCGCCGTCTCGGCTACACCCGATCCGGCACCGGATTTGTAGACAACTGCGCCCAGCACAGCCATAAGGCCGACCAGCATGATGCCGATCGACACCACCATGAGCCGCGCCAGCTTGCGCCGCACTTTTTCCATAGCCGGATCGAGCGGCTTTTCGTCGTCTTGATCGTCCGAGATTTTCGTCATGACGAACGGCCTTAACGAAGCGGAAAGCGAATTGGAAGCCTTGATAGCCGGTGACGATGCCGCAGGCCTGCGGCTGGACCAGTGGCTTGCGGCGGAGACGGCCTCCGGCCTGTCGCGCAGCCGTATCAAGCAACTGATCGAACAGGGCAATGTGCGCCTCAATGGCGAAGCTGTCACCGAGGCGAAACGCAAGCTGAAACCGGGCGACATCGCCGAAATCGCCTTGCCGGAGCCGGACCCCGCCGAACCGGCTGCCGAAGACATTCCGTTGTCGGTGCTCTACGAGGACGGCGACGTCATCGTCATCGACAAACCGGCCGGCCTCGTCGTCCATCCGGGTGCGGGTAATCCCTCCGGCACACTCGTCAATGCGCTCCTGGCCCATTGCGGCAACAGCCTCTCCGGCATCGGAGGCGTCCGCCGCCCAGGCATCGTCCACCGCCTCGACAAGGAAACCAGCGGCGTCATGGTCGTAGCCAAGAACGACCGCGCCCACCAGGCACTGTCGGCGCAGTTCGCCGACCACGGTCGCACCACTGATATGCGCCGGTCCTATCTGGCGCTGGTCTGGGGCACGCCTCCACGTATGGCCGGTACGATCGAAACCTGGCTCGGGCGTTCTTCCCGCGATCGGCTTAAGCAGGCGGTCGTCTCCGAACACCAACCGGATGCGCGCCACGCCGTCACCCATTACCAGGTCAGGGAGCGTTTCGGCGATCCAGCCGGCGTCGCGCCGGTCGCGAGCCTAGTCGAGTGCCGGCTCGAGACCGGCCGTACGCACCAGATCCGCGTGCACATGGCCCATATCGGCAATCCGCTGATCGGCGATGGCGACTATGGAAAAAGCTTCGCCACCAAGGCGAACGCGCTGCCCGACGGTCTGCGCGAAATCGTTGCCGGCTTTTCCCGGCAGGCCCTGCACGCTGCTCATCTGTCGTTTACCCATCCGGGAACGGGCGAGCTCCTGAACTTTGAAACGCCGCTTCCAGCCGATATGACGGAACTGGTTGCGGGATTTCGACGTTCCCTACCCGAGACTTGAAACCGCTTGCAGCAACACTTATCTCGCCTATACGGGCGAGAAGGCTGTGCCGCTTGCCCATCTTTTTGCGCCCGGTCTAAATGACGGACGCGCCCACGGTTTGCCGCAATCATGCGGGAACCTCGAAAAACGAAAGGGTGCTGACTTAATGGCCCAGAATCTCCCCAGCCTGTACGGCGGCGAAGGCGGCTTGACCCGCTACCTCGAGGAAATCCGCCGTTTCCCGATGCTGCAGCCCCAGGAAGAATACATGCTCGCCAAGCGCTATAACGAGCATGACGACCCGGAGGCAGCACACAAGCTCGTAACCAGCCACCTGCGCCTCGTCGCGAAGATCGCGATGGGCTATCGCGGCTATGGCCTGCCGATCGGCGAAGTAATCTCGGAGGGTAATGTCGGCCTCATGCAGGCCGTCAAGCGTTTCGAACCGGAACGCGGCTTCCGCCTCGCAACCTATGCCATGTGGTGGATCAAGGCTTCGATCCAGGAATATATCCTGCGTTCGTGGAGCCTTGTGAAGATGGGTACGACCGCCAACCAGAAGCGTCTGTTCTTCAACCTGCGCAAGGCGAAGAACAAGATCCGCGCGCTTGGCGACGCCGATCTCAATCCCGAGCAGGTCAAGAAGATCGCGACCGAATTGCAGGTTTCCGAGGAAGAAGTGCTCTCGATGAACCAGCGCATGTCGGGCGACGCCTCGCTCAACGCGCCAATCAAATCCACCGACGGCGAAAGCGGCCAGTGGCAGGACTGGCTCGTTGACGACAGCGATAGCCAGGAAGAAATCCTGATCGAAGAGGATGAACGCGAACAGCGTTCGGTTCTTCTCCATGACGCGATGAACGTCCTCAACGACCGCGAACGGCGCATCTTTGAAGCCCGACGCCTCTCCGAGGATCCGTTGACGCTGGAGGAACTCTCCGGCGAGTTCGATATCAGCCGCGAACGCGTGCGCCAGATCGAGGTTCGCGCCTTCGAGAAAGTACAGGACGCCGTGAAGGCGGCGGCGCTGGCACAGCAGAAGGCATTGCGGCAGCCAGAAGCCGCGGCCTGATCGCAAACTGGCTCTGAAATACCGAAAAGGCCGGGCATTGCCCGGCCTTTTTCATGGAAACTGTTACGCGGCGGGCTTCAGCCCGCCTGCCCGGCCTTTTCCCAGGCCGCCAGCACCTCGTTGAAGACCTGCTCACCCGGCACGCCTTTCTCCAGCGTGATCAGAGCGCGGCGGCCGCTGATATACTGCATCGGAATGTCGATCCAGTCCTGACGCTGCATCAGGTTCAGGTTTGTCTCGATCGCCGTATCCGCATCGGTCAGTGCAATCAGGAAGATATTCGTGTCGAGCGGCGCCGCGACGCCGATTAGCGCATTGCCGGGATCCTGCTCGGTGCCCTTGAAGGTTATGCGCTGCACATCGGCAATACCGCGGCCGTCGAATGTGTCCGGCACGCGGAAGAACAGCTCGATCACGTGGCTCGCCGGGAATGTCTGGTCCAGATTGCGACGGATCGTCATTTCCATCGTCAGGCCAAGTTCGGGAATGTTCGCCTCGGCGCGGATCGCAGGTTCCAGTGGCGCGTCGCCGCCGGGCGATTCCTGGACGACCGTCCAGATCGTTGACCCGGCCTCGGCCGTGCCAGCCTGCGCGCCTGTCCGTTCCTGGTAGAAGATCGCCCGCTGACCGACCGGCAGGCTCGCCCGCTGGTCGTTGTCCTGCGCCGCCCCCGTATCGGAGCCGTTGGAACCGGCATCAGGCGGGGCGGTGCCATCGCCCGGAGACTGCCCCGCAACCGACGTGCCCTCGCCGCCGGAGCCGGGCGCGTTGGCAGGCCCGTCATCGACCTCTCGGCCGTCCGGCGTCAGCCTTTGGGTGAATTTCGGGGGTCCGTCGCTCGCGCCTTCATCGGCATTGGCCGTCACGGTCTCGGTTCCGCTGCGATCGGTGTCGTCGACTGTGACGCGGGTGCTCGGCACTTCGCGCATCGGCAACCCATCATCGCCGGTTACTTGGGTTCCACCCGGTGATCCGAAGATTGAAATCCCCGCATACCCGATCGCGCCGGCGAATATGAGAACCGCCAGGCCGATCGCCACCCAGAACACCGGATGGCGTCCGCTGCGCGCCGGAGGCGGCGCCATTTCCGGCGCCCGGCGGCTCGTGTCGCGCTCGGCACGAATGCCTTCGTCACGCTCTTCGCCACGACGCGGCGAACTGGAGAAAGGGCCGCCGCCGGTTTCCTGCTCGGCGAGGAAACTCGCCAGCGGGTCCTCCTGATCGGCGGCTGGAAAATCCTCCGGCTCGTCATAATCCGGCTCGGTATATTCTTCCTCGATAATGGCGATGGCCGCGTCCAGCTTTTCGTACTGGCGTTGGATGACCGAGTCCGGCGGACGCTTCGGCATGGCGGCGATCTGCCGTTCGATAGTCGCGCGCGCGCGGTCATAGACCTTGGTACGCGCGTCCGCTGACGGATCGACCATGCCGCTCAGCGTTTTTCTAAGGACCGCCTCAAAATCTGCCATAAAGAATCATTCCACGCGTGTTTTTTGCGCCTGTAGCCTAGTCAAGAGGCAAAAAAATGGAAATGTGAATCGCCCCGCCCCTTGGTCTAATCCTGAAAGGGGTCGGTCACAAGGATCGTGTCGTCCCGTTCAGGGCTGGTCGACAGCAGCGCGACGGGTGCACCGATCAGTTCTTCGATGTGGCGTACATACTTTACCGCCTGCGCCGGCAGGTCGTTCCAGGTCCGCGCGCCGGCCGTCGTGGCCTTCCAGCCCTCCACCGTTTCGTAGATCGGCTCAACTCGTGCCTGAGCGCCCTGGCTGGCCGGCAGATAGTCGATTTCCTCGCCGTCGAGCATGTAGCCGACACAGATCTTGATCTCGTCGAGCCCGTCGAGAACATCTAGCTTGGTCAGTGCGATGCCGGAGATACCGTTGATTGCCACCGCCTGGCGCACCAGCACGGCGTCGAACCAGCCACAACGGCGCTTGCGCCCCGTCACGGTACCGAACTCGTGCCCCTTCTCGCCGAGGAACTGTCCGATTTCGTTGTTCTGCTCGGTCGGGAAAGGTCCCTCGCCGACGCGGGTCGTATAGGCCTTGGTGATGCCAAGCACATAGCCGACGCTGCCTGGCCCCATGCCGGAGCCCGTCGCCGCCTGTCCGGCCGTCGTGTTCGACGAGGTCACGAAGGGATAGGTTCCGTGATCGATGTCCAGCAGCGTGCCCTGCGCGCCCTCGAACAGGATGCGCGCGCCGCGCTTGCGGTGTTCGTCGAGGATTTTCCAGACGCGATCGACATAGGGGACGATCGTGTCCGAAACCGACCGCAGTTCCTCCATCAGCGTCTCGTGCGAAACCTCGTCATAGCCGAGGCCGCGGCGAAGCGCGTTGTGATGGGTCAGCAGCCTGTCGACCTTGGCCGGCAGCGTTTCCATGTTCTTCAGGTCCATCGCCCGGATCGCTCGACGGCCGACCTTGTCCTCATAGGCGGGGCCGATGCCGCGCCGCGTCGTGCCGATCTTGGTGTTCGAATTCGACGCCGCATCCTCGCGGATACCGTCCAGTTCACGGTGAACCGACAAAATCAACGCCGTGTTCTCGGCGATGCGCAATCGGTCGGGGCCGACCGTCACGCCCTGCTCCGCCAGGCGTCCCAGTTCCGCGACGAAGGCATGCGGGTCGAACACGACGCCATTGCCGATGACCGAGAACTTGCCTTTGCGCACGACGCCCGAAGGCAGCAGCGACAGCTTGTAGCTCACCCCGTCGATGACGAGCGTATGACCGGCGTTGTGGCCGCCCTGGAAGCGCACCACGACATCGGCGCGTTCGGAGAGCCAGTCGACAATCTTGCCCTTGCCCTCGTCGCCCCACTGGCTGCCGATCACCACAACATTAGTCATTTGGTCACTGTCCCGAATTTCATCTGCAAACCCGCGGCCTTTTAAACGTTGCCGTGCGAAATCGCGATAGGCAATTCAGATAATTCCCGAATGTACCGCAAAATCGGCCGCTCCCCCCGACCGGACAGGTTTACGCCTTTTGACCGTTACGATAGAGCGGTCGCGCCCACCCATCGGATTTTCCATGACAGCCGCCCCGTCGAGCCGCCTCGCCTATGCCCTGCTGATTTTTACCGCCCTGTTCTGGAGCGGTAACGCGATCGCCGGCAAGCTCGCCGTCGGCCATATCGCGCCGATGACGCTGACCGCGATACGCTGGACGGTAGCCTTCGCGATCATTCTCGCCATCGGCTGGCCGAATACGCGGCGGCAATGGCCGGAACTCAGACGATCGATGAAAGTGCTGTTCCCGCTCGGCGCGGTAGGCTTTTCCCTGTTCAATCTGGCTCTCTACAGCGCGCTTCAATACACATCGGCCATCAATGTCACCATCGAACAGGCCGCCATGCCGCTGGTGATCTTCGCGACGAACCTGGTCCTGTTCGGCATGCGCATCGGGCCTGTCCAGATTTTCGGATTCCTGCTTACCGTCATCGGCGTCGCGATCACCGCATCGGGAGGCGACATCGCCCGGCTGGCTGCGCTCGAAGTCAACCAGGGCGATGCGATCATGCTGATCGCGGTCCTTGCCTATGGCGGCTACACCGTGGCCCTTCGCTACAAGCCCGCGCTCGATTGGCAAACGGTCATGGTGGGCATGGCGTTTGCCGCGATGGTCGTCTCGTGGCCCTTCGCGATCTGGGAAAATGTCCATGGCGCCGGCTACATGCCCGACCTGCAGGGGCTCGGCGTCGCCGCCTATACGGCGATCTTCCCGTCGATCCTGTCCCAGGTCTTCTATATCCGCGGCATCGAGCTGATCGGCTCCAACCGGGCCGGGCTCTTCATCAATCTCGTGCCGGTTTTTGGCACGGTTTTGGCGATCGTCATCGTTGGAGAGACTTTCCATCCCTATCACGCGCTGGCTTTGGTCATGGTGATCGGGGGGATCGCGCTTTCGGAGCACAATGCGAACAAAGCCGCCAGCCTCGAGGCGGCAAGCAAATCCGGCCGCTGACGTCGGACCGCGCTCCGTCACATTTTCTGTCGGTCTTGTGGCGCGTCCGGGCAGCAACCGGATTGGAGTTTCGAAAATAGCACAAAAAAGCCGCCGGACGAAGCCGGCGGCGATCACATTTTGATATCGCAGAACGTCAGACGTCGAAGACCAGCGGCTTCGCCGACAGGATTTCGGGGAAGGCCCGGACCTCGTCCAGCACTTCCTCGCTGACCGGCTCGTCGACATAGAGCAGCGCGATCGCGTCGCCGCCGGGCCGGTTGCGGCCAAGCTGGAAGTTGGCGATGTTGACGCCGTTCTTGCCGAAGGTCGTGCCCAGGATACCGATAATGCCCGGCGCGTCGTTGTTGGTCGTGTAGACCATGTGCTGGCCGATCTCGGCATCGAGGTTGATGCCCTTGATCTGGATGAAGCGCGGCTTGCCGTCCGAGAACACCGTGCCGGCGACCGAGCGGGTGTTGTTGGCGGTCTTCACCGTCAGCTTGATATAGCCGTCGAACACGCCCGATTTGTCGCGTTTGACCTCCGAAACGATGATGCCCTTTTCCTTCACCATGATCGGCGCCGAGACCATGTTGACGTCGGCGACCTGCGGACGGATGAGACCGGCGAGCGCGGCACTGGTCAACGCCTTGGTGTTCATCTCGGCGGTGATGCCATCGTAAAGGATTTCGACTTCCTTGATGGCGCTTTCGGTGACCTGGCCGACAAATGCGCCGAGCGTTTCGGCCAGCTTGACGAAGGGCTTCAACCGCGGCGCTTCCTCCGCTGTGATCGACGGCATGTTGATCGCGTTGGAGACCGCGCCCTTCAGCAGATATTCTGACATCTGCTCGGCAACCTGCAGGGCGACATTTTCCTGCGCTTCCGCCGTCGACGCGCCCAGATGCGGCGTGCAGACCACGTTGGGCAGATGGAACAGTTCGTTCTTGGTGGCCGGCTCCACCTCAAAGACGTCGATACCCGCGCCGGCGACCTTGCCGGATTTCAGCGCCTCGACCAGATCGGCTTCGACGATCAGTCCGCCGCGCGCGCAGTTGATAATGCGCACGCCTTTTTTCATTTTCGCGATCGCTTTCGCGTCGATGATGTTGCGTGTCTTGTCGGTCAGCGGCGTGTGAAGGGTGATGAAGTCGGCCCGGGCGAAGAGATCGTCCAGTTCCCCCTTCTCCACGCCGAGTTCCATGGCGCGTTCGGCAGACAGGAACGGATCGAAAGCGACGACATGCATCTTCAGGCCGATGGCGCGCTGGGCGACGATCGTGCCGATATTGCCGCAACCGATGAGACCCAGCGTCTTGCCGGTGATCTCGACGCCCATGAACTTCGACTTTTCCCACTTGCCGGCCGAAGTCGAGGCATGCGCCTCGGGAAGCTGGCGGGCGACCGCGAAGATCATCGCAATGGCATGCTCGGCCGTGGTGATCGAGTTGCCGAAGGGCGTGTTCATCACGATGATACCCCGGCGCGAGGCGGCCGGGATGTCGACATTGTCGACGCCAATGCCGGCGCGGCCGACGACCTTGAGATTGGTCGCTGCCTCGATGACCTTTTCGGTCACTTTGGTGGCGGAGCGGATCGCAAGCCCGTCATACTGGCCGATGATCTCGAGCAGCTTGTCCTTGTCCTTGCCGACGTCCGGCAGGAAATCGACACCGATACCGCGATCCTTGAAGATCTGAACGGCGGTTTCGGACAGCTTGTCCGATACGAGAACGCGAGGTGCCATGGAAGGCCTCCTTCAATGTAAATAAAAATGGGAAAAGGGGGCGGCCGCCGGCCGCCCTGGAAAAGTCGTCAGGCGGCGGCCTTGAGCGCGGTCTTCTGGGCTTCGAACGCCCAGTCGAGCCACGGCATCAGGGCTTCCAGATCGGCGGTCTCGACAGTCGCGCCAGCCCAGATTCTGAGACCCGACGGTGCGTCGCGATATGCGCCGATATCGAAGGCGACACCTTGCTTGTCGAGCGCCGAGACGATCGCCTTGGCAAACGCGGCCTGCTCATCGTCGGTCAGAGCCGTGATGTCGGGATCGACGATCTTCAGGCAGACCGATGTGTTGGAGCGCGTCGCCGGGTCCAGTGCCAGGTTCTCGAGCCAGCCGCTGGCATCGACATGATCCTGGATCGTCTTGAAATTGGCGTCCGCCCGCGCTGTCAGCCCGGAAAGCCCGCCTAGCGATTGCGCCCATTTCAGCGCGTCGACATAATCCGCAACGCAGAGCATCGATGGCGTGTTGATCGTCTCGCCCTTGAAGATGCCCTCGATCAGCTTGCCGCCCTTCGTCATGCGGAAGATCTTCGGCAGCGGCCAGGCCGGCATGTAGGTCTCAAGCCGCTCGACGGCGCGCGGAGACAAGATGATGACGCCATGGCCGCCCTCGCCGCCCAGCACTTTCTGCCAGGAGAAGGTGGTCACGTCGAGCTTGTCGAAATCGAGGTCCTGCGCGAAGGCCGCCGAGGTGGCGTCGCAGATCGTCAGCCCCTCGCGGTCGGCCGGAATGAAATCGCCATTCGGCACACGCACGCCCGAGGTCGTGCCGTTCCAGGTGAAAACAACATCGCGGGAAAAATCGATCGTCGAGAGGTCCGGCAACGCGCCGTAACCGGCTTCGATCTTGCGGACATCGTCGAGCTTAAGCTGCTTGACCACATCGGTCACCCAGCCGGAACCGAAGGATTCCCAGGCAACCATGTCGACGCCGCGCGCGCCGAGCATCGACCACATCGCCATCTCGACGGCGCCGGTGTCCGAGGCCGGCACGATGCCGATCCGGTAAGTCGCCGGCACACCGAGGACTTCGCGCGTCAGCTCGATGGCTTCAGCGAGCGTTGCCTTGCCCGGTTTGGAACGGTGGGATCGGCCGAGCGTCGACAAGTCGAGGTTTTCGGGCGCCCAATCGGGGCGCTTCGCGCACGGTCCGGAAGAAAAACGGGGATTTGCCGGACGCACGTCCGGCGTGGGGAGAGTCGTAGTCATCGTGGCTACCCTTTCAGATAGAAGCCTCTCGTTGGGGAGAGGTGTCCCACGTGCGGCGATATTCCTTTGCTCATGTCCGGTCAAGCGGATTCATGCGGCTGCGGCAAAAGTGATCGGCAAAAAGAAAAAGGGCCGCCGAAGCGACCCTTCCGTCCCCACCGAAACGGTGTTGTCTCTACCAGATCGAATAGCGCAGACCGACGCGAACCTGGTGCAGGTCCAGGTCCTTTTTCTCCATCGTGAAGCCGGCGTCTTCCATCACGGATGCCACATTCATGATTCGCATATATTTGTAGCCGAGATCCAGATCGAGATTGTCGGTAACCGCGTAGGAGACACCGGCCTGCACCGACCATGTCGGCAGCCATCTTGTGTAGGTCGCATCCACCAGCACCTGATCTCTGAGAATCTCGCCCTGGCCGCCAGCCGGATAGCCGCAGGCTTCGTCGATCGAAGCGACGCAGTCGACCGTCAGCTTGTACCATGCGGCGGCGCGCGACAGGCCGATACCGCCCCCGACATACGGCGTAAAGCGCGCCACTGTGGGGAGATCGACATAGGCATTGGCCATTGTCGTCCAGACCGCATAGCCGAGTTCGTCAAGCCGCGAACCGTCGATCGGCGCAACTGAATCTCCGACACCTGGACACCCTGCGGTCACTTCGTCTGTGGTACATCCCGTCGATGTAACGACGCCGTCCGCTGTGAAGAAAATCGTGCGGTCCGACGTCACATCCCCATTACCGTCGTTATAAGTGAACTCGACGATACGCGATCCCCTGAAGGTTTCGCTGGCGGTGGAGGTAACCTCCGAGAAGATCGGGCGATCGACCGTCGCGTCCATGCGGAACCAGCTGTTGAACCGGTAGCCCATGCCGACGCCATAGCCGAAGCCGTCGCCGAACGTGTAATCGACCGTGTCGCCCGAAATTTCGTCGTACAAATAGCCTTGGCGCTGCTCCTTGGCGACGTTGTAGTAAATGTCGCCGCGCAGATACCACCCGGAGCCCAGCTCCGCCGGTTTCTCGATGAAATTTGCATCATCGACGTAAATGCCGTCCAAATCCGCAGCCTTCGCCTGGATGGCGGCGAGGCATACCGCCGCCGCGCCAATGGCTACGATCCGTTTTGTCAAAGTCGTCATGGTTCAACTCTCTCGCTGACCTGGACACGGCGGATTCGCATCCGACTACGCCCTCTTCACGCACTATTAAGGACAAGGGTTAAGTCGTGGTTAAGCATGTTCATTAACTGCGATTTTTCGAGTGGAACGAAAAAACCCGGCTGCTTGCGCAGCCGGGCTCGTATGCGTCCGGGATGATCCGGTCTTATTTGTAGACCGGAAGCGGCTCGGGAATGTAGATCGGCTCCGGTGCCGGCTGGCATGCGCCGAACTTGTAGCGCAGGCCGGCCTTGACCTGATGCGATGTAATGCCGCTGTCATGTCCGTAGCCGGCGTTGGCAACCGTGCCGAACATGCCGCCACTGGCGATACGCTGAAACTTGTATCCGACATCGGCAGCCAGCTTGCAGGAGACGTCAACCGAGACACCGGCCATCAGGGCGTATGCGAAGCGATATTCATATTCGCCGCCATGATAGAAATACTGGCAGTTTGACGGATCGGAATCGAGGCAGGCGCCGTTCTCCAGCGTGCCCCAATGGACGTAGGATCCGCCGAAGCCGCCGCCCGCATAAGGCGTGAACCGGCCGTAGGTGCCGAAATCCACATAGGCGTTGGCCATCAGCGTCAGCGCGCTGAACGTCGCGATATCGGTTGATGTGCAAGGCTCGTCGCCGCCGCCGAAATCGCAGGTGCCGTAGGTGTGGCCGGTGAATTTGCCGTTGCCCCACCAGTCAAGAGTGACGTCGGCACGCAGATAGTTGTTGAACTTGTAGCCCACGCCGCCGCCGATCGTATAGGAGCCGCGGAAGCTTTCGCCATAGAGCGCCGCTTCCAGGAGGGTCGGCCCGGCATCTCCGATCGCATAGCTCGCGTCCATCTTGTTATGCCAGGCATAGCCGACATCGCCGCGCAGATACCAACCGGAGACCTTGGCCGGCATCACCTCCGGCGCCTGGTAGACCGGCGTTTCGATGACCGGCGGTTCATAGATATCCGCGGCCAAAGCCGGAGCGGTGCCAGATGCTGCAAGCGCCACGGCGCCGAGCAGATATTTCGCTGCAGTCTTCATGATGTGTCCTTCCAAGGCCCAAACTCGTTACAGGCTTATTGCAACCTCGTGCCTCAAATTGCGCTTGAAAGGTTAAAACGCACTTAACCGTGTTTTTTTACCGTGTTTGTTCACCACGTTGTACAGGCGAAATAAAAAACGGCGCCTCGCGGCGCCGTCTTCAAACTATTGATATTTATAGATCAAGCAGCTGTTTTTTGGTTCGCAATAACGCCAACAATATCGTCCACGACTTGTTCGACCAATACGCGATCGTCACCTTCCGCCATCACGCGGATTACAGGTTCCGTTCCTGACGGACGGATGACCAGGCGCCCATCGCCGAGACGATCGCGCCCGGCATCGATGGCCGATTGCACGGACTTGTCCTCCAGCGGAGTGCCTCCCGCGAAGCGGACATTCTTCAGGATTTGCGGTACCGGTTCGAACTTCTTGCAAACCTCGCTCGCCGGCCGGTCGGCCGCGCGGATACAGGCGAGCACCTGCAGCGCGGAGATCAGGCCGTCGCCGGTGGTCGAATAGTCCGACAGGACGATATGGCCAGATTGCTCGCCGCCGATATTATAGCCGTTTTCGCGCATGTGCTCGACCACATAGCGGTCGCCGACCTTGGTGCGCGCCAATCCGAGCCCTTTGTCATCGAGAAACCGTTCCAGCCCGAGATTGGACATCACGGTCGCGACGATGCCGCCGCCAGTCAGGCGTCCGCGGGCATGCCATTCCTCCGCGATCATGGCCATCAGCTGGTCGCCGTCGACCACCTTGCCCTTTTCGTCGACGATCAGCATACGGTCCGCGTCGCCGTCCATGGCAATGCCGATATCGGCGCGGACCTCATCGACCTTCCTCGACAGGGCGGCCGGATTGGTCGAGCCGCATTCCATGTTGATGTTGAAGCCGTCGGGCTCGTTGTTGATCGTCACCACCTCGGCGCCCAACTCCCATAGCGCCGCCGGAGCCGCCTTGTAGGCCGCGCCATTGGCGCAGTCGACAACGATACGCATGCCCGACAGTGTCATCTCCTTCGGGAAGGTCCGCTTGGCGAACTCGATATAGCGATAGAGGTCGCCATCGACGCGTTTCGCCCGGCCGATCTTGTCCGGCTTGGCGAGTTTGCGCGAAAGGTCCTGACCGAGCAGCCGCTCGAGTTCCAGTTCCTTTTCGTCTGACAGCTTGTAGCCGTCGGGGCCGAACAGCTTGATGCCGTTGTCATGGAAGGGATTGTGGGATGCGGATATCATCACGCCGATATCGGCGCGCAGCGACCGCGTCAGCATCGCCACGGAGGGCGTCGGCACCGGGCCTAGCAGGAACACGTCCATCCCGGCCGCGGTGAAACCGGCTACCATGGCGTTTTCCAGCATGTAGCCCGACAACCGCGTGTCCTTTCCAATGACGACCCGGTTGCGATGCGCACCACGGCGGAATGTCACGCCGACCGCCATGCCGACCTTCATCGCCACTTCGGGCGTCATCGGATGGGCATTCGCGGTTCCACGTATGCCGTCGGTGCCGAAATATTTGCGTTTCATGAAATGCCTGCCGGTTGCACGGGATTGTTTTGCGCTCTGCCTGGCGCTTTCCTATACACCACGCGATTCAACGAAAAAAGGCCGCTCAGGCGGCCTTTCTCTTTGATTTTGTATCCACGGTTAAGGGTCTCAGCCCTGCGGCTGCGGCTCCATGCCGGCATCCGGTTCGTCGCCTGGCTTGTCGGCCTTTTCCTTCGAGCCGGCCTTCGGAACCGCGGACCCGCGCGACGGCGGCGTATCGTCACCCATGTCGCGCGACGGCGTCTTTCCGGCCAGGAGGTCCTTGATCTCTTCGCCTGACAGCGTTTCGTATTCAAGCAGCCCCTCGGCCAGCGTGATCCAGTCCTTCTTCTTCTCGGTCAGGATCTTGCGCGCGGTCTCGTAGGCTTCGTCGACCAGCCGGCGCACTTCCATGTCGATGATCTGGGCGGTATCCTCGGAGATGTTCTTCTGCTGCGCCACCGAGTGGCCGAGGAACACTTCCTGTTGGTTCTCACCATAAGCAACCTGCCCGAGCTTGTCGGAGAAGCCCCACTGGGTGACCATCGCGCGCGCCAGCTTCGTTGCCTGCTCGATATCCGAGGCAGCGCCGGAGGTGATGTTTTCCTTGCCGAACTTCATTTCCTCGGCGATGCGCCCGCCCATCATGATCGCCAGACGCGAGATCATGTATTTGTAGCTCATCGAGTAGCGGTCGCCCTCCGGCAACTGCATCACCATTCCGAGAGCGCGGCCGCGCGGGATGATCGTCGCCTTGTGGACCGGATCGGACGCCGGAACGTTGAGCGCGAGGATGGCGTGCCCGGCCTCGTGATAGGCCGTCAACTGCTTCTCCTCTTCGGTCATGGCGTTGGAGCGGCGTTCGGCGCCCATCATGACCTTGTCCTTGGCGTCCTCGAATTCCTGCATGGTGACCAGACGCTTGTTGCGTCGCGCCGCCATCAGGGCAGCCTCGTTGACGAGGTTCATCAGGTCGGCGCCCGAAAAGCCCGGCGTACCGCGAGCGATGACCTTGAGATCGACATTCGGAGCCAGCGGCACGTTGCGCACGTGCACTTTCAGGATCTTCTCTCGGCCAATGATATCCGGGTTCGGCACGACGACCTGGCGGTCGAAGCGGCCCGGGCGCATAAGCGCCGGGTCGAGCACGTCCGGACGGTTGGTCGCCGCGATCAGGATGATCGACTCGTTCGCCTCGAAGCCATCCATCTCGACAAGCAGCTGGTTCAGCGTCTGCTCGCGTTCGTCATTGCCGCCGCCGAGACCGGCGCCGCGGTGGCGGCCGACCGCATCGATTTCGTCGATGAAGATGATGCAGGGTGAATTCTTCTTGGCCTGCTCGAACATGTCGCGCACACGGCTCGCGCCGACACCGACGAACATTTCCACGAAGTCCGAACCGGAAATGGTGAAGAACGGCACGTTGGCCTCGCCCGCGACCGAACGCGCCAGAAGGGTCTTACCCGTTCCGGGCGGCCCGACGAGCAGCACTCCTCGGGGGATCTTGCCGCCCAGACGCTGGAACTTCTGCGGATCGCGAAGGAACTCAACGATCTCCTCGAGATCCTGCTTGGCCTCGTCCACGCCGGCCACGTCGGCGAAGGTGACGCGTCCATGCGCTTCGGTCAGAAGCTTCGCCTTCGATTTGCCGAATCCCATCGCGCGCGATCCGCCACCCTGCATCTGGCGCATGAAGAAGATCCACACACCGAGGATGATGATCATCGGCAGCCAGGTGAACACATAGGATAGGAACGAGTTGGAGCCGTCATTCTCAGGCCGGGCGCGAATTTCGACACCCTGATCTTCAAGTCGGCTGACGAGATTGGAATCGCCCGGCGAATAGGTCTGGAAGGTCGTTCCGGAATCGCTGTAGGTGCCACTGATCTGTTCGCCGGAAATCGTCACCGACTTGACACGGCCGGTCGATACGTCCTGCAGGAACTGCGAGTAGGACACTTCGCGGCTGGCCGACGACGTCGGCTGATTGTCGGACATGTTGAAGAGTGCGATCAGCATTAATGCGATGATCGCCCACAGGGCAAAATTCCGGTAATTCGGGTTCATTTCCGTCTCGTTGCTGGGCCCCCGATCACTGCGGCGGCAAATCTTCAGTCAAACATAGGTGCGAAGCTGGGCATTGCCAAGGCAATCGGCCAGTTCTGCGACGTTTCTGTTCAATCAGGGTAACCGGAAAGCGGCGGCGGCGGAAAGGTGGCCGCTCCTACCCGTCGCGCCAGCGCCTCGGCGACCGCATGATCGGGGCTCGGCAGAAGGTGATCGAAACCGAAACCGCCATTGCGCGTATTGCGCGCCTCGCGCCAGATCGTCACCCGCCCCTGAGCCTTCGACAGCAGGCAGCCCGCCACGGTCATCTTCCGGCCGGACGCCGCATCCGAGCAGAAGACAACCGCCTTTTCTAGGACAGGTCCGCCCGGCAAATGCGCGCCATACCCCGCCCAGGCCATGACGACCGCCAGCGCCAGCGGGAACGCCTCGTGACCGGTCGCTCTATCGTCAATCAATTCGGCAGTGCGCGCGTCGCGGTCAAACGACCACGTATTATCATCGGCAAGCAGCGCCGCCGCCTGTTCGGACTGCCGGCAGCGCGCTTCGAAAGCGACGCGAAAGATCTTTGAATCACGCTGGTCCCGTCTGATGGCCTCACGCATGCGGACCCGCTCGAAGCGCGGGTCGATATTGGACGGATCGTCGATCCAGCCCTGCCCGCGCTCTGCCAGAAATGCTCGCAAATCATTGCGCCGCTGACCGATCAGCGGGCGAACGAACCAGATCCGTTTATCGTGGAGCGTGGCCGGTGCTATACCGGAAAGCCCCCTCCCGTTTCCCCGCGCCCTCCGCATGGCTACGGTTTCAGCCTGGTCGTCGAGCGTGTGCCCCGTCATCACCAGGCCGCAGCCCGCGGCGGTGGCGGCGTCCGCCAGCAAACGGTAGCGCGCCTCTCGCGCTGCGGCTTGCAATCCCGCAACAGGCTTGACGCCCTCCCAATGCCGGATCGTGTGCGGAACGCCGAGCGCCGCGCAGAATTCTCCTGCGCGTCGCGCCTCGGCCGCGGAATCCGGTCGCAAACCGTGATCGACGGTTACCGCGAAGAGACGATCTTCTTCGCCGCGTTCCGAATAAAAATCATGCAGGAGACAAAGGAGAGCCGTCGAATCGCCGCCACCTGAAAGAGCGATCGCAATGCCGCGCGGGGAGCCGAACTGGACGGAGGAAAGGATACGCCGGACCGGAACGGTCACGCTGTCGGCGTTCAGCACTTTGCGCGGGCGCGCTCTTCGCTGATGCGCGCACGCACCGTAGCGGACATGTTCGGATAGCTCGATTCGGCATCCGTAAAAGTGACGCAAGCGACGTCGCGGTCGCCGAGGTCAAACATGATCTGACCGATTTTGAGCAACGTTTCCGGAGCCTTCTGCATGTCCGGATAGGCCTTGCGCAAGGCGATGAAGATTTCGACGGCTTCCTCCGGGCGTCCTTGTGCGCGCACGCTCTCGGCCAGCCAGAAGCGCGCATCCGGCGTCAGCGGATCATTCGGGAACAACTCGACGAATGAGCGGAAGATACCCTCGGCGTCCTTGTAATCGCCATCGAGTACGCGCTGATAGCCCGAGCGGTAATAAGCTTCCGGCTCCTCTGGCGCCGGAACGCTGGCGACGGCCTCGCCGTCAATCGCCTGATCGATCTGGTTCGGAGAAAAATCGACGGTCCCGTCGACGACATTACCTTGGCCGTCCACCGTTAACGTGCCGAGATTGCGGGGGCCCGTGCCGAGCACCCGGCTGCTGTTGCCGCTGTTCTGAGCGACATTCGCATCGGGCACGGGCTGGGAAAGCTGCGCCGGAGCGGCCTGCGGCGCGGCATCGGCGGTCTCGGTTGCACCGGGTACCGCCAGGTCGCCGGCATCGCCGGACGTGCTGCTTCCGCCGTCCATCGGCTGGCCCGAACCCTCAAGCTGCTGGAAACGGAACTCGTTGTCTTCCTGGTTCCTGCGCAACTGCTCCTGCAATTCGAGAAGCTGGAATGTCAGCTCCTCCACCTTGCCGTTAAGCGAGCGAACCTGTTCCTCGAGTTGATAGACGCGCGGATCGGCCGCTTGCGCCACTTCGTAACTGCCTTGCGGCAGTCCGCGCCATTCGGCAGCCTGCGCCCCGCCCGCGGCGAGCGCGGCGGCAGCGAATGTCGCCCTGATGAATACCGGCATTGAAACCATTATGTCTGAAATCTCCCGCTTTCTCGGATACGGCTGGGACAGCCTGTATCATTAAGAGGTCCAATTCGACAAAACTTTGTCTGAAATCCGAAACGAAAATAGCGGCCGAAGCCGCTATCTCATTCCCAAATGCCGATTGGATCAGCTTCCGCCGCCCAGTGCCGTAACGGCGCGGCGGTTCTGCGACCAGCACGAGATATCGTCGCAGGTCGCGACCGGACGTTCCTTGCCATAGGAGATCGTGCGAATGCGGCTTGCATTCACGCCGCGCGACGCCAGGAAGTCGCGGGTCGCTGCGGCGCGGCGCGCGCCAAGAGCGATGTTGTATTCACGCGTTCCCCGTTCGTCGGCATGACCCTCGATGGTGATCGAATACTGCGGATACTGGTTCAGCCACTGCGCCTGGCGGGCCAGCGTCTGCTGGGCGTCCGCGCGGATCGCGGACGAGTCCGTATCGAAGAAGATGCGGTCGCCGACATTGACGGTGAAGTCCTGCGAGGAGCCTGCAACGGCCCCGTTCAGGCCGAGTTCGCTGGCATTGTTGGGCAGCGACTTCTTGCTGGCGCAGCCTGTGGCGGCGAAACCGGCGAGAAGGCAGATCGCGGCGATCTTGGCGGGAGTAAGTGGAATTCGGCGCATGGCCGGCTCTCCTGGAATTTGAATGAATTCGTTGAAGCTTTGGTAACCTTGTCGGAGTTAACCGCGGCACAAGAAACAGGGTTAATCGGGCGTAAATCGCTTCGTTTCCGCGATATGGCGAAAATGCGGCGTCTTCCGGGCAGCTACTCCAAAAGCGGCGACCATGCCGGGTCGGAAGCGAATTCCGGCGTCGGGATCTGCCGCTCGTTACGTCCCGTCAGATCGATCGAATAAAGCTGCGGGCCGCCAGCTCCTGCCGCCTGACGGAAGAACATCAGCACGCGGCCGTTCGGCGCCCACGTCGGCCCTTCATTGTGGAAGCCCGTCGTCAGGATACGCTCGCCGGACCCGTCCGGACGCATCACACCGATGGAGAACTGCCCGCCCGACTGCTTGGTGAAGGCGATCAGGTCACCGCGCGGCGACCAGACCGGCGTCGAATAGGAGCCATTGCCGAACGAGATTCGCTGCGGCTCGCCGCCGCCGGCGCCCATCACGTAGAGCTGCTGGCGGCCGCCCCGGTCGGATTCGAATACGACACGCGACCCGTCCGGCGAGAATGACGGCGAGGTGTCGATGGCGTTGGAATTGGTCAGCCGGGTCGTGCGGCGCGTGCGCAGGTCCATAGAGTAGATATTGGCGTTGCCGCCCTGCTCGAGGCTCATCACCACCTGCTGGCCATCAGGCGAAAAGCGCGGGCTGAAGGTCATCCCCGGGAAATCGCCCACCAGTTCGCGCTGCCCGGTTTCGAGCTGCAATAGATAGACCTTCGGTTCGCCGCCGGCGAAGTCCATATAGGTAATTTCCTGGCGCGTCGGCGAAAAGCGCGGTGTCAAAACGATATTGTCGCCGCGCGTCAGATAGCGGACATTCGCCCCATCCTGATCCATGATCGCCAGCTTCTTGACGCGGGCGTCGCGCGGGCCGGATTCGGAAACGAAGACAACGCGTGTATCGAAATAGCCCTTCTCGCCGGTCAGCCGCTTGTAGATCGCGTCGGCGATAATATGGGCGACCCTGCGCCAGTTGTCGCGATTGGTGAAATATTGCTCGCCGGCCATCTGCTCGCCCGCGAACGTGTCCCAGAGACGATATTCCGCGCGCAGCCGCCCGTCGCCCTCCTCGACGACGCGGCCGATCACCAGCGCCTGCGCATTGATCACCCTCCAGTCCTCGAAACGCGGCGCGACATCGGGATTGGACACTTTCTCGATGAAGGCGCCCTTGCCAATCGGCGCGAACAGCCCGGAATTCTTTAGGTCGTTGGCGATCACGCCCGAAATCTGCGCCCCGATACCGTCGGACGAGATGAAATCGGTAATCGCGATGGGCAACGGTTCGATATTGCCCTGGTTGATGTCGATCTCGACCAGCGCGCGGGCCGGCTGTCCACCAAAGGCGAGTGCGGTAATAGCCATCATAACGAAGGCGATCGATCGCAGGGTCAGCATTTTCATTCCGTCTGTCCTTCTCGTCCCGTTCCTGTTCCGGGCGTCACGCGGGAGGCTGTCCTCACCGGTATATCTCGCTCGGGTCGAAATTCACCACCACGTCGCGCCACGCGTCATATTTCTCCGCCGGCAGCTTGTAGCCCTGGTTACGCTGTTCGCAAATCATGATCGCGCGCCGCGCGCTCTCGTCGGCCGCGCGATTGCCGGAACTTTTGGTCACCTGCGGATTGCCGTCCAGCATGCCGGACTGGTCGAGGCGGAACCGCACCGAGACCTTCAGATCCGAGGCGTCGACCGCCGCCGGCGGATTCCAGCAGGCCTGGATCTGATTGCGGAGCGCATCCATCTCGCTTTGCGTCAACTCCGAGCCGCCGGTGTTGCGCTGACCACCGAGCGAGGCCTCGCGCGTCGTGCGCTGCGCACCGCCGCCCGACGCCTTTTCCTGGTTCAGAAGGGCCGCAACTTCATCATTCTTCGAGTCGCTTTCCGGTGCGCGCTGCGCCGATTGCGCTTTTTCGGGCTCGGTCTTGCGGCGCTCGTCGGTCTTGGCGGTCTGCGCCTTGGGCGGCTCTGGCCGGCGCGTCGGCAGCGGCACGCTGTCCGGGATGCGCGATTGTGGCTGCGTCTCCGCCGGCTGCGGCGCGACTTCGGGCACGGGGTCCGGCTCGACCTCCTGTTTCGGTTCCGGCAGCGCTGCAACCTCGGTCGTCGGCTCGGGTTGAGGTTCCGGCGCAACCTGCTCGACCGGCTCGGGCGCCGGGGCAGGCTCGGGTGTCGGCGCTTCCGACGGCTTCGGCAGTTGCGCCTGTTCTACTTCGACCGGCTTTTGCTCTGCGGTCTCGGGCGCTTGTTGGTCGAGCTTCTGGTCGCCGACATTCTCGGCTTCCGGATCCACCGGCGGCTTCTCGGTCGGCACCGGCGTCGCCGGCCCGTCCTTCTTGGCGTCTTCCGCGCCCTTCTGCACCTGCGTGATTTCGGCGAGCGTCACCAGCTCGACGGGCAGCGACTCCACGTCGGGCACGTCGAATGCGTCCGGCGCGTGTAGCGCGACCATCCCCCAGGTGAGGATGACCGCGTGCAGAATGCCCGATGTGACGAGGCCGACGCGCATGTATTTATTGGTCCTGCTGTTCCTGCAGGGTTACGAGGCCGAGATTCTTGAAACCTGCCTGATTGATCCGGCCCATGACCTGCATGATCGTGCCGTAATCGGCGTTCTGGTCGCCGCGGATATAGATACGCTCATCATAGCCGGTCTCGGCGATCGCCTCGAGCTTCGGCACGACTTCATCGATCGGAATCGCTGTCTCCTGGATGTAGATTTCGCCATTGTCGCGGATCGAGATCGTGATCGGCTGCGTGTCGGAATTTAGCGCCGAGGCGCGCGTTTCCGGCAGGGCGATCGGCACGCCGACCGTCAGCAACGGGGCGGCGACCATGAAGATGATCAGCAGCACCAGCATCACATCCACAAATGGCGTGACGTTGATCTCCGACATCAGCGCCTTGCTGCGCCCCCTGCGGCCGCGGCGTCCCGAACGGGCGCCGCCTGTGTTCATCGATATGGCCATCGGATCACTCCGTTTTCCGCCGCATCACTGCGCCGCCTGGGCGCGCTGGCCGGCCGACGAGCGCTCGTCGATCTGGCGCGAAAGGATGGCCGAGAACTCGTCGGCGAAACCTTCCATGCGCGCGCTGAGCTTGGCCGCGTCGGAGGTCAGTTTGTTGTAGCCGATAACGGCGGGAATGGCGGCGACCAGGCCGAGCGCAGTCGCCAGCAGCGCTTCCGCGATACCCGGCGCGACAACGGCGAGATTGGTCGATTCCGAACCGGCGATCGCCTGGAAAGAGGTCATGATGCCAACCACCGTGCCGAACAGGCCGATAAACGGCGCAGCCGAACCGACGGAGGCAAGAAAGCCGAGCCGGCCCTCGATGGCCTCCATCTCGCGCGACAGCGCCACGTCCATGGCGCGGTCGATACGCGTCTGCAGGCTGATCGGCGATTTCGCGCCGCGTTCGAACGATTTCTTCCACTCACGCATCGCCGCGACGAAGAGCGCGCCCATGCCGGTCGGCTTCTTCTCGGCGAGCGAGCGGTAAAGCTCTTCCAGCGACTGGCCGGACCAGAACGTGTCCTCGAAGCGGTTGAAGGCACGACGCATGCGGCCATAGGCCAGCGTCTTGTCGATCATCACCGCCCAGGACCACACCGATGCGGCCAGCAGGCCGATCATGACGATCTTGACGACGAAGCCCGCCTGCATGAACAGCGCCCAAAGCGACAATTCCGCTCCCGGCGCGGCCAACCCGATTTGTTCCATGTCTTCCCCTCGAGTCCCGGATGTGAGGTTGAATTGCGTTATGCGGCCCGCTTGTCATGGACCATCCCGAGCGCGGACCGCTCAGGCTCTCGACGACAAATTGGGTTAAACAAAGGCGTCGCCAAGGCCGTATTCGGGCCTGCCCATTCATGAATCGTTATTGTTAACGGTTCGTTAGTGAAACGGGGGCAATTGCGTTCATTTCATGACATTTCGCCGGAATTCGGGGCCTGCGCCCCCGGCGTGGCGAACAAAGCGAGCCATTCCTTCGGAAAGCGGCGCGGCCTGCCGGCGTCGTTGATCACCGCGGCCTCGACCGTCGCCGCGATCAGCAGCGCCCCGCCGCGGCGGATTTCCTGCGCCATGCGGATGCGCGCCTTGCCCGGTTCTGCGACCCTGGTCGAAATCGTCAAAACATCGTCGATGCGCGCCGGCGCGACGAAGTCGATCTCCATGCGCTTCACCACCCAGAAGAGCGGCTCGCCGGTATGGCCCGCCTGCAGGTCCGTATGATGCACGCCGAGGACGCGCAGGAAGTCCGACCGTCCGCGTTCGAGGAACTCGAGATAACGGCCGTGATAGACCGCGCCGGAGAAATCCGTGTCGGCATAATAGACCCGCGCCAGCAATTCATGGCCGGCGTCGGTCATCCGGCCCGAGAGGGTTTCGTTTCCCTCGATCATCCCAAACCCCGCCGTGGTTGGTACGCCGACACGCTTGAGCGCATGCCTTTCACCGGCCCATCTCCACGATTTGGGCCGCTCGCGCAACCCCGGCAGTCGTATTGCTCAGTCAACCATCCAGTCGCCCCGCGCGACGATCGCGAAACGGTCGGCCAGTTCCGCCAATGCGACCCTATGCACCTCGGCGGCAGAGATAGTGCCGCCGGTTCCATCCGGCAGGTCGCGGCTGGCGCAGGCATCGGCGGCGACTGTCGACATGAAGCCCTGATCGAGCGCGGCCCGTGTCGTTGCACTGACGCACATATGCGTCATGAATCCGGCCACGATCAGCTTGCGCCGCCCGGTCGCCGCCAACTCCGCGTCCAGCCCGGTCTGCGCAAAAGCGTTCGGCAGAGGCTTCTCGATAACCCGTTCGCCGGCTTTCGGAGCAAGCAAGTCGATAATGGCGCCGCGATGTGCGTCGCGGTCGAACAGGCCCCCTTCCCGGCCGCGATGCGCGACATGGATCACCGGCGTGCCGGCGGCCCTTGCGCTGTCGAGCAGGCGTCCGGCCTCATCGACAGCCAAGGCCGCACCGGGCAGCGCCAGGGGCCCTTCCAGATACTCGTGCTGATAATCGATCAGCACGAGACAGGCCTCTCCAAGCCGGGCCGGCGTCAGGTCGGCGCCTGACAGTTCCAAAAGGGTCTTCGCGTAGCTCATGGGCATGTCTCCTGTTGCGGTCGCACCCTATCCGCGCAGAGACTTGCAATCACGCAGCATTATTGCAGTTATGGCCTGCAAATTTGCAGGACACGAATAAATGGACTGGGACGATCTGAAAGTCGCCGCCGCTCTCGCGCGATCCGGCACCTATGCCGGCGCCGCAGCCGAGACCGGGCTGGACGCAACGACGGTCGCGCGCCGAATTGCCCGCCTTGAGGCGTCATTCCCCTTCGCCTTGTTCCATGCTGTCGATGGACGGCGCCAGCCGACGGCTCGGGGCGCAGAGGTGATCGGCCATGTCGAAGCGATGAGCGCGCATGCGATAGCCATAGGCGCGATACCGGCAGACGGGAAAGGCGTTTCCGGTCATGTCCGCATCGCCGCAACTGCCAGTATTTGTGATCGGGTGCTTGCTCCGCATGCTGCGGCATTCCTCGACATGCATCCCGGCCTGACGCTTTCGCTCCTCGCTTCGGACGCCAATGTCAGCTTTACGCGATATGAAGCGGATATCGCGATCCGCATGGCAAGGCCCCGGCGCGGCGGCTTTACGATCCGAAGGCTTGCCTCGCTGCCGCTTGTTCTTTGCAAACCTGCGCAGCAAGGCGACGCGATTGTCTGCGCCTATCCGGATTCGCTTGCGGACACGCCTGAGATGGCCGAGCTGGCACGCCTCGGTTTTAAAGAGAAAGCGCGCTTCCTGTCGAATAGCCCGGCATCAATCCGCGCGGTCCTGGCTTCCGGACGCGCCGCGGCGGTTCTTCCCGTGCTCGGCGGCGAGCCGACCGCGACGGATCGCCTCCAACTCGTCCCGCTCGACCGCCGTCGCGATGCGTGGCTGTTGACCCAGCCGCATCTGAAAAAGGATCCCGCGGCGCGTGCCGTGGCGGACTGGATCGAGAAAAGCTTCTCCAGATTGAAAACGGATTAGTCCAAACGCCGCCCGAGACTATGCGCCAAGATCCAGCAGCACGATCTCCGGCGGCGCCATGAATCGCAGCGGAACCCCTGAATAACCAAGCCCTGCCGATACGATCAGATGCCGCCCTTCCTCAACAATATGGCCGTGGAGGAAACGCGTGCCGTGATAGGACGGCACGACCGGCGTCCAGCCGAACAGGTTGATCTGGCCGGCATGGGTGTGGCCCGACAGTGTCAGCGAGACCCGATCCGGCACCCTGTCAAAAATGTCAGGTTCATGCGCCATCAGGATCACCGGCTCGTCACTCGTGACCTGCGCGAGCGTACCGTCGAGATCGTCCAATCCCCGAAAATGGTTCTTCCGGCTCCGTTCCTTGCGGGGCAACCAGAAGGCGCGCTGGCTTTCAAGCCCGGCCAGCCAGAACGCTCCGCCGCCATGTTCGATACGCACCGATCGATTGTGATAGACCGGTATGCCGACAGCCTCGAGCGCCTCCCCGGCTTCCGTTGGTCCCGCGCCGCGTTTCACCGCACCCTCGTCATCGGTCCAGTCGTGATTGCCGAGCACGGCATGAACGCCGAGCGGCGCCGACAGACCGGCGAGCGGATGCGCGAAATCGGGATGCGGAACCGGCCTTCCGAAAATCTTCACGGCCTGCACATAGTCGCCTAGCAGGAAAAAGATGTCCGGCCTGAGCGCGTTCGCCTCAATGACAAGGGTCTCGATCCGCGCTCTCGTCATCCAGGGCCAGCAGGCATGGATATCCGACAGCGCCACCGCACGCAGCCGCAGACCCGTCGGCCAATGCGGCGGCGTGAACGCATATCGGGTTACCTTGAAAGGCACGCTGTCCTGCCTCTTTCGATTGCCGGTGACGGCGGCCTTAGAGCCTTTCATGGTTGGATTGAACCATGGCAGGCTCTAATCGTCCCCCTCGAACAGGTTCGCTTGCATGGCCGCGAGATCCTTCGGCATCGCGAGACCGAGATGGCCCCACGCCCGCGCCGTCAGCATGCGCCCGCGCGGTGTCCTTTGTATGAAGCCCTGCTGGATCAGAAACGGCTCGATGATGTCCTCGATGGCGTCGCGCGGCTCGGACAGCGCCGCGGAGATCGTCTCGATCCCGACCGGTCCGCCGCCGAAATTGCGTGCGATCATCGTCAGATACCGCCGGTCGAGCATGTCGAGCCCGATCGCGTCGACATCGAGCCGTGTCAGGGCCTCGTCGGCGATCTCGCGCGTCACCTTCTCGGCCTTCGCCACATCGGCGAAATCGCGCACCCGGCGCAGCAGCCGCCCGGCAATGCGTGGCGTGCCGCGCGCCCGCTTCGCCACCTCGCGCGCGCCGTCGTCGCTCATCGCGAGCCCCATGATCCGCGCACCGCGCCGGACGATCGTTTCCAGTTCCTCGGTCGTGTAGAAATCGAGCCGCACCGGAATGCCGAACCGGTCGCGCAAAGGCGTCGTCAGCAGCCCGAGCCGCGTCGTCGCCGCGACCAGGGTGAATTTCGCGAGATCGATCTTCACCGAGCGCGCGGCCGGCCCCTCGCCGATGATCAGGTCGAGCTGGAAATCCTCCATCGCCGGATAGAGAATTTCCTCGACCGCCGGATTGAGCCGGTGGATCTCGTCGATGAACAGCACGTCGCGCTCTTCGAGATTGGTCAGCAACGCCGCAAGGTCGCCCGCCTTGGCGATCACCGGGCCGGATGTGGCGCGGAAATTGACGCCCAGTTCCTTCGCCATGATCTGCGCCAACGTCGTCTTGCCGAGACCGGGCGGACCGACGAACAGGACATGGTCCAGCGCCTCGCCGCGCCCCCGCGCCGCCTCGATGAACACTTTCAGGTTCGCCCGCGCCGCCTTCTGGCCGGTAAAGTCGTCCAGCGTCTGCGGCCGCAGCGCCACATCGACGTCTTCGCCACGCTTTTCGGGAGATATCAGGCGCGCCGTATCGCTCATTGGAGAAGCTCCATGCCGGGAACGGATTTCGCCGCGCGTTTGTCGAATGTCATGGTGCGGCTACAACCTGCGCGACCGTTCGACCAGGCGATCAGATAGTCGGCGAAATCGGCGGATGGAACCGGTTGCTGGTGCAGCAGCAAGCCAAGCTCCTCGGCATGTTCGAGGACGATTTCGTCAGCCTCGAGAAGGGCACGCACCATCTCGGCAATTCCCCGCATTGGAAACTTCAGTCGACGGTTCAGTATCCAGACTGTCTCGGCCAGTGTCACGGCGCTGACATAGGCCGGAACCTCCTGCGTACAGGCTGACAGGAAATCCTTTGCCTGCCGGTTTTGGTCCGGTTCGTCCTCAACGAGGAACCGAAGCAGCACATTTGTATCGACGCCGATCATTTCTGCGCTTCGTTCCACTCCCGCTTGATCCTCTCGTCATCTTCTGTGACGGCATCCATGATCGCCTCGTCCATCTGTTCTATCGACAGGGTTTCGCCGCTCGGCGGCTTGCCGAGCATTCCGGCAAGATCGGCCAGCCGTCTCGTCTTCGGCAGCGCTACGACCCGCCCGTCCAGCACCGTGACATAGAACCGTGTTCCCGGCTTCAGGCTGAGCTGTTCCCGGACGTCCTTGGGGATAGTCAATTGACCCTTGGAGGTCATGGTCGTATACGCGCCCATTTTTCCTCTCCTCGCAAATTCGTCTTACGTTTCGACAATAGTAATACGCCTTTCGAAATGCAAGGAATCCCCTGTTCTGCTACCGGCTCAGTTCCTTCAGCCCCAGCCGGATCAGTTTGGCGCTATCCGCGCCCTCGCCGGCTTCCTTCACCGCCGCAGCGACGGCGTTCGCCGCCTGCTCGCGGCTGTAGCCGAGATTGCAAAGCGCCGAGACCGCGTCGGCGATGGGTGCAGATGCGACGCCCTCGCCCAGTTCCTGCTTCAGGCCGATCGTGCCGGTCGCCCCGCCGGCATAGGCGGGCGCCTTCGATTTCAGTTCCGAGACGATGCGCTGCGCCACCTTCGGGCCGATGCCCGGCGCGCGCGCCACCATCGCCTTGTCCTGCAGCGCGATCGCGTTGGCGAGATCGGCGGGCGACAGTGTCGACAGCACCGCCAGCGCCACCTTTGCGCCGACGCCTTGCACGCTCTGCAAGAGCCGGAACCATTCGCGCTCCAGATGGGTGGCGAAACCGTAGAGCCGGATCATGTCCTCGCGCACATAGGTCTCGATATGCAGCACCGCGGCCTCGCCCTCGTTCAGCCCGGACAAGGTGCGCGCCGGACAGAACGCCACATAGCCGACGCCGTGCACGTCGATGATCACGTGATCCTCGGCGATCTCGTCGACCGTTCCCTTGAGCTTGCCGATCATGCCGTCGCGAACCTCGCCCGCTGGATTGCGCTCATCCGGTGATGCGAATGGCAGATGGCGATGGCGAGCGCATCCGCCGCGTCGTCTGTCTCGAATGTCGCCTTTGGCATCAGAACCTTCACCATCATGTGGATCTGCTTCTTGTCGCCATGGCCCACGCCGATAACCGCCTTCTTGACGGCGTTCGGCGCATATTCCGCCACCGAAACGCCAGCCCGCGCCGGGACCAGCATGGCGACGCCGCGCGCCTGGCCAAGCTTCAGCGTCGCGGCGGCGTTGGTGTTGACGAAGGTCTGCTCGACAGCCGCCTCGTGTGGCATGTGTGTGTGCAAAATCTCGGCAAGTCCGTCATGCAGCTGGCAGAGGCGCGAGGCGAGATCGGCCTTGTCGTCGGACCGCACCGTGCCCGAGGCGACGAAATGCAGACTGTTGCCGAGGCTTTCCACAACGCCCCACCCGGTCCGGCGCAAGCCCGGATCGATCCCGATTATGCGAATCGCCTGTCCCATATCCATCTCCGCGGTCACGTTAGCCTGTGCCACGGCTTATGTGAACAAAAAGAAAACAAAACGCACAGCTTGCCCTCGAATACACGCCATGCGAGAGGACCGTGTCTCTTCTTTCCGGGAATTATTCCGTGACACTTCTGGGCATCCCGCTCGACGCGGGCTTCTTCGTGCTGATGGCCGCTATTGCTGTCGCCGGGATCGTGCGCGGATTTTCCGGCTTCGGCACAGGCATGATCGTCGTCCCGGTGGCTTCGATGACCTTCGGACCGAAAGTCGCCATCGTCATCCTGCTGGTCATCGACTCGCTGCCGATGATCCCGCTGATCGTCGGGGCAGTGAAAAAGGTGAAGCTGCGCGAACTCGTGCCCGTCGCGGCCGGCTACGGACTCTTCATGCCGCTCGGCATCTGGTTCCTGAAAACCGGCGATACGGAGACGCTGCGCTGGTTCATGTCGGCGGTGATCTTCGTCGCCGTCGCGGTGCTCTGGTCGGGCTGGTATTATCACGGCCCGCGAAACGTGCCTGTCCGGCTCGCCGTCGGCGGCATGTCCGGCTTTCTCGGCAGCGCGGCCGGCATCGGCGGCCCGCCGGTCATCCTCTACTGGATGGCGCTGAGAACCGGCGCCGGCTTCGTGCGCGCCAACCTGATCATCTATTTCGCGATCACGTCGGTCTTTTCGGCCGTCGGCCTGTTTCTCGCCGACCTCATCACCCGGCAGACCGTCACCCAAGGCCTGCTCTACACCCCGGTCTATCTTGCCGGCCTGATGATCGGCGCGCACCTGTTCGGCTTTTCCAGCGAGGCGACCTACAAGCGCATCGCGCTGACGATCGTCCTCGCGGCCGCCATCCTGACGCTGCCCGCACTGGACGGGCTGCGCCCTTGATGATTCAGGCCGACAGCCGCTCCATCACGTCCTCGGCGATGTCTTCGTTCGAGTAGACGTTCTGCACGTCGTCGTCATTGTCGAGCGCATCGAACAGCTTCATCAGGGTCGACGCCCGGTCTTCGTCAACCGGCGTGCGGTTCTGCGGCTTCCAGACGGTATTGATCGATTCCGCCTCGCCCAGCGCCTCTTCCAAAGCCTTCGACACCGTGCCGATATCCTCGAAGGCGCAGGTGATCGTGTGACCGTCCTCGTCGCTCTCGACATCCTCGGCGCCCGCCTCGATGGCCGCTTCCATGATCGCGTCGGCGTCGCCGGCTTCCGGCTTGTAGACGATCTCGCCGACCCGGTCGAACATGAAGGAGACGGAGCCGGTTTCGCCCAAAGCGCCGCCATTCTTGGAGAAGCATGCGCGGATATTGGAGGCCGACCGGTTGAGATTGTCGGTCAGCGCCTCGACGATCACGGCCACGCCGCCCGGGCCGTAGCCCTCGTAGCGCATCTCCTTGTAGTCGTCGCCGTCGCCGCCCGACGCCTTGTTGATGGCGCGCTGGATGTTGTCCTTTGGCATCGACTGGCCCTTGGCGTTCTGGATCGCCAGTCGCAGGCGCGGATTCATGTCGGGATCCGTCGTGCCGCCGCCGAGTTTCACCGCCACCGTGATTTCCTTCGAAAGCCGCGAAAACAGCTTCGAGCGAGCGGCGTCCTGCCTGCCCTTGCGGTGCATGATGTTCTTGAACTGTGAATGACCGGCCATGGTCTCTCCGTCTGATACGAATAAAGGAAAATCGCGCGGCTTATATGAAAGATCGCCGCTTGCGTCCAGCCGGGCGACGAGAGGATCTCTTGCCGGAAAACCGCACTGCGATAGAATTCAACGAAGCCCGGGAGGAGCCGATGACCTTACGCCTCAGATTGCCTGCCGCAGCGCTCGTCGCGCTTTTCGCATTCTGGCCCCTCGCATTGGCGGCCGCGCCGCTCGACCGCGAGGCGCTCGCCGACCGCCTGTTCGAGCGGCTCGCCGCCGCGACCACCGAGGAAGAGGGCCGTCGCGCCGAGGACTCCATCTGGGAGATGTGGATCGACCACCCCGACGCTGGTATCCGCGACGCCATCGCGCTCGGCATGCGCCAGCGCGAAGCCTACGATTGGGACGCGGCGCTCGAGACCTTCTCCGGCGTTATCGAACGCGAACCGGGCTACGCCGAGGGCTGGAACCAGCGCGCCTTCATCCATTTTCTGAAAGGCGACTACGACGCCTCCCTCGCAGACCTTGAGAAAACGCTGGAGCTGGAGCCGCGCCATTTCGGCGCGCTCGCCGGCGTGGGACTCATCTATCTGAGCACGAACCGTTTCGATGAAGGCCAGGATATCCTGCGCCAGGCCGTGGCGCTCCACCCCTTCCTGAAGGAACGCCGCATGCTGGTGCCGCAGTAAACCCGATAGGTGTCGGCGCCCCCCTGACTTCAATGTGATTCGCCATTCGGCGAACTCTCCCTAGACTTTATCGAAGCCGGATATTGGAGACAGCCATGCGCCATCTGAAAACGCTGATTGCATCTGCCGCCCTCTCGCTGACCGCCCTTGGCGGAGCCGCCTTCGCCCAGAACAGCGGCGACGGCCAGCCGCCGAGCCAGTGCCTCGCCATCGCACGGACCCTGCCCGACCTCTTTCCCAGCATCACTTACGCTTCCGCCAGCGCATCGGAAAACCCGCTCGGCGTGAGTGAGGCGGTCACGATCAGCTTCGAGGGCCATTCCACCTATCGTATCGAAACGCCGGCCGGAGTCGCCATCGCCACCGATTTCTCCGGCTTCTACGGCGCGGACCCCTTGCCGCGCGTCGTCACCATGAACCGGGCCCATTCCACTCACTACACGCTCAATCCCGATCCCGGCATCGAATATGTCCTGCCCGGCTGGAACCCGAACGGACCGGAGCCGGCCGAGCATCACGTCATCGTCGATGACGTGTATGTCCGCAATGTAACGACCGACATCCGCGCATGGGAAAGCGGCGGCATGATCCCGGATGCCAATTCCATCTTCATCTTCGAAGTCGCCGGCCTTTGCATCGGTCATCTCGGACATCTGCACCACGCGCTGACCGATACCCATTATGCCGAGATCGGCCGTCTCGATATCCTGATGGTGCCGGTCGATGGCGGACTGACGCTGTCGCATACCGGCATGGCCGAGATCACCAGCCGGCTCCGTTCATCGATCGTACTGCCGATGCATCTTCGCGGCACCCGGATTACGAGCTTTCTGGAGAAGATGAGCGCCGAATTCGCGATCGAAAATCTCGAAGGCAACTCCATCACCGTCACCGTGCGCGATCTGCCGAAACGCCCTACGATCATGGTCCCTGCAAATCTCGGCTTCAGGGGTTAGGCACGTCGCGAGAAGAGTGAACCGAAGGCCGCGGCACGTTTTGCCGGACGGTCGATCACGCTTCCGACCGATTCGCGTTCTATCTGACCTCAAAACAGGAGTTCGCCCATGAATCGCCATCTCATCCGCATCGGCGCGCTGGCATCGGCCGCAATGCTCGCCGCCACCCAGGCGCACGCCGTGGCCCGCATCCGCGCGGATCTCAACAGCTGTGCGACCGTCCAGCAGACGATCATCCGCGACGGGTCCGCAGTCGTGCGCTACCCGTCGAAGAACATCGCCAACTATTTTCTCTATGATCGTTACGAGAGCCCGCAGCGAAACTGCCCCATCGGCGAGAGACATGTCGCCCACACGGTCCCCGCGAAAGACAATCCGCGCTGCGTCGTTTACAATTGCGAGAAGATAAAGCCGATCTTCCCGTTCGGCGACCGGTTCAACGACTGATCGATAAACCCGTTACCACCAGTCTGGCATGGCTTCCTGCAAGCGAGGACCGAGACGCAGCGGCGCGACCTTTTCGGCAAGCCCGGTACGATCGGAAATCTCGACCGCGACGCCGCAGATCGTCGCCGGGCCGGAGGCCGCCTCGAAACGGCCCTTCGGGATTTTCGACAGGAACCGGTTGAGCGGTTCCTCCTTGTCCATGCCCAGCGAGGAATCATAGTCGCCGCACATGCCGGCATCCGACAGATAGGCCGTGCCGCCGGCTAGGATCTGGTGGTCGGCCGTCGGCGTATGCGTATGGGTGCCGACAACGAGGCTCGCGCGCCCGTCGACGAAATGGCCGAAGCACATCTTCTCCGACGTCGCCTCGGCATGGAAATCGAACACCACCGCGTCGAATTCGGATCCCAGCCCGCCGCCGGACAATTGCTGCTCGGCGCAGGAGAACGGATCGTCGAGATCGGGCGCCATGAACACCTTGCCCATGATGTTGGAGACCATCACCCGCGCGCCGTTCTTCGCCGTATAGACGCCCATGCCCTTGCCGGGCGTGCCTTTCGGAAAATTGGCCGGCCGAAGGAACTGCGGGTGCCGGTCGGCAAAGACCAGCGCCTCGCGCTGGTCCCACACATGGTTGCCCGTCGTCACCACATCGGCGCCGGCGTCCAGCGTGTCGGCGAAGATCGCCTCGGTGATGCCGAAACCGCCCGCCGCGTTCTCGCCATTCACCACGACGAAATCGAGCTTGTAGTCGGAGATCAGGCCCGGAAGCCGTTCATAGACCGCGTTGCGGCCCGTCCGGCCCACCATGTCGCCAAGAAAAAGTAGTCTCATCGCCCTTTCCTAGGCCCGCCCGCCAAGCTGGCGCAAGCCATCCTCCGTCAAAATCGCGTCCAGCGGCACGTCATGCGGCTCCGCCGGCACCTCTTCGACCTCCTGGCAGGAAAACGCGATGCCGACCAGCCGCGGCCTCATGCCCTTCGCTCGAAGCCGCGCGATCGCCCGGTCGTAATGGCCCGCGCCATAGCCGATCCGGTTGCCCGCCGCATCGAAGGCCGACAGCGGAACCAGCAGCAATTCGGGGTCGAGTACCTCGGCCTCCGGCCCCGGACCCGCTGTGCCGAACCCCGTGTCGACCAGCTCCGCGCCACGCACCAGATCGCGGAAAACGATCGTCTCGCGGTCCAGCACCACCGGCAGGCAGAGCCTGGCGCCCTTCTCGCGCATCGAAAACATCAGCGGCCTGATATCGGCCTCGGAGCGGATCGGCGAGAAACCGGAAACCACCGTCCCCGGCTCGAAGGCGATCCCCGCGCCATGCTCCGCCATGGCGAGGCTTTTCTCGATGCGCAGATCGGCCGGAATGGCGTCGCGCGCGGCCAGCCTCTCGCGGCGGATCGTTTTCTTCAGGTCGCTGGAATTGGAGGACAAGGCGTTACCCCTGTGAGAAAGGAGACCGACCACGACAGCCGATGGAAAGCGGCATCCCGGGAACCTACTTTTGTAGGTGGGCGCCGTGTGAAAAAGCCCACGAGCCTAATCAGTGACAGCTCCCTAAGGATGCGTAAGGCCCCGGGGAATTGTTTCCTGTCGCGAAGCGCAGTCGGTCAGGTTGCGATATAGGTTGCGGCACGGACGAAAGCCAGTGGGCGTCACGCCAATTTCGCCGCCACGGCCTCGATCTTGTCCGTCACGGAACTGAGTCGCTCTTTCAGCATATCGTCGACATTGTCGGCGCGCTGAAGCGCCTCGTCGCGCGTGCGCCGCAGCGACTCCATTTCCGACTCAAGCCCTTTCACGCGTTTCTGCAACTCCACCAGCTCGTCCATCACCATGATGCCGGCCATCACCGTGATGCGCTGGTCGCCGATTTCGCCGAACGAGCCCTTGAGATGCGTGACATATTGATCGAGACGCCCGGCGAGATCCTGCAGGTGCTCCTCCTGGCCGGGATCGCAGGCCATGCGATAGGCCTTGCCGTCGATCGTCACTGATACCTGGGACATGTAAGGGACTTTCCGAAATTGAAGACTGAAATGACTAGCGGTCGAGCACGGTGCGGATTGTTTCCATCGCGGTGACCAGCCGGCGCGAGACTTCCTTGTTGACGTCCTCCAGCCGCTCGGCGCGCGATTCCGAGGCGTCCAGCTCTCCGGCAAGACGGCCGCGGTCGGAGTTCATGCGTTGCACTTCCTCCTCCGCGTCGCGATAGTTTTCGCGCACTTCAAGCTGCCGCTCGACCGTGTTCTCCAGAGAGGACACGGCCCGGTCGAGCCTGCCCAGGACTTCAGAGAGGGTCTGTTCAGATGCCATGCCGGATACTCTCAACTCCCCCGCCGCTACGAACGCCATGCAATTGAGGGTCTTATGCCGAAGCAATAAGACAGTGCATCAAGTTAGCCCCTTCGCAAGGTCTTTTCAAACATGGCGTGAACAAACCCACAGGACAGAACTGACCTTACGTAAGGGAGCGGCGTCGCGACAAGCCAGCCAAACCGCCCGCTTTGTTGACTCGTCTCGGCGACCTGCTATGTGTCGCGCGATTTCGATCCGGACCGCCTGAAGCCAAGGCTCGAACCCGGCGGCGCACACAGGAAAACCTTCAGGAACCCCCATGACGGCACGCGAAAAACACGACCGGATGGCAAATGCGATCCGATTCCTCTCCATGGATGCGGTGGAGGCGGCCAATTCCGGCCACCCCGGCCTGCCGATGGGCGCGGCCGACGTTGCCACGGTTTTGTTTTCGAAATTCATGAAATTTGATCCGATGAATCCGAAATGGCCGGACCGCGACCGGTTCGTCCTGTCGGCCGGCCACGGATCGATGCTGCTTTACTCGCTGCTCTATCTCCTCGGTTACGAGGACATGACGATCGAGGATATCCGGAATTTTCGCCAGCTCGGCGCGAAGACCGCCGGCCACCCCGAATACGGCCACGCCGCCGGCATCGAGACCACCACCGGCCCGCTCGGCCAGGGTTTCGCCAACGCGGTCGGCATGGCAATCGCCGAGAAGAAGCTCGCCAACGAATTCGGCGGCGACCTGGTCGACCACTACACCTATGTGCTCGCCGGCGACGGCTGCCTCATGGAAGGCATCAGCCAGGAAGCGCTGACGCTGGCCGGCCATCTCAAGCTGTCGAAGCTGATCGTCTTCTGGGACAACAACGGCATCTCCATCGACGGCAAGGTCTCGCTTGCCGACTCCACCGACCAGCAGGCCCGCTTCGAGGCCTCCGGCTGGGAGACGATCGCCGTCGACGGCCACGATCCCGACGAGATCGCCGCGGCAATAGAGCGCGCGCAATCCTCCGACGCCCCGACGCTGATCGCCTGCCGCACCACCATCGGCTTCGGCGCGCCGAGCAAGGCGGGCACATCGAAAGTTCACGGTTCGCCTCTCGGCGCCGAGGAAATCGCCGGCGCCCGCAAGGAACTCGGCTGGGACGCGAAGCCCTTCGAGATCCCGTCAGAGATCCTCGATGACTGGCGCGTGGTCGGTCTGAACGCCGGCAAGCAGCGCGTAGCCTGGGAAAAGCGCCTCGGCGAAGCCGACGCCGCCCTGCGCGGCGAATTCGAGCGCCGCATGCGGGGCGACCTGCCGGCGGGCTTCGAACCTGCGATGGAGAAGTACAAGAAGAAGCTTGCCGCCGATCAGCCGACGCTTGCCACGCGCAAATCGTCCGAGAACGCGCTGGAAATCATCAATGGTGCCGTCATCGAGACGCTTGGCGGCTCTGCTGACCTGACCGGCTCCAACAACACCAAGACCAGCCAGACCGAGAATGTCTCGCCGGACGATTTCTCCGGCCGATACCTCCATTACGGCATTCGCGAGCACGCCATGGCCTCGGCCATGAACGGCATCGCACTGCATGGCGGCCTCATCCCCTATGGCGGCACGTTCCTGGTCTTTTCCGATTATGCCCGTCCCGCCATGCGCCTCGCTTCGCTGATGGGTATCCGCAACATCTTCGTGATGACGCATGATTCCATCGGTCTGGGCGAAGACGGCCCGACTCACCAGCCGGTTGAACATCTGGCCGCGCTGCGGGCGATACCGAACCACAACGTCTTCCGCCCGGCAGACGCGATGGAAACGGCCGAGTGCTGGGAACTGGCGCTGCAGAACATGCAGACGCCGTCCACCCTCGCCCTGACCCGCCAGAACCTCGCCCCGGTTCGTAGCGAATACGAGACGGACAATCGCTGCGCGCTCGGCGCCTATGAGCTTTCGGCTGCCAGCGACGACGCCGTTGTCTCGATCTTCGCCACCGGCTCGGAAGTCGAGATCGCACTCGCGGCAAAAGAAGCCCTGGAGGCCAACGGTCACCCGACCCGCGTCGTATCGGTGCCCTGCATGGACATCTTCCTTGCGCAATCCGCCGACTACCGCGACGCCATCATCGGCAACGCCAAGGTGAAGATTGCCGTGGAAGCCGGCATTCGCCAGGGCTGGGATGCAATCATCGGCCTTGAAGGAGCCTTCATCGGCATGGACTCTTTCGGTGCGTCCGGCCCCTACAAGGAACTTTACGCCCATTTCGGCATCACGCCGGAAGCGATCGTGAATGCGGCCGAAACACGCATTCACGACGGCGGGCAACATCACTAAGGTCCCCTCAACTCAAACGGAGGAATACGCATGACCGTAAAAGTCGCCATCAACGGATTTGGCCGCATCGGCCGCAACGTCGTTCGCGCCATCTATGAATCCGGGCGCAAGGACATCGACATCGTCGCGATCAACGATCTCGGCCCGGTCGAGACCAACGCCCACCTGATGCGCTACGACTCGGTGCATGGCCGTTTCCCGAAGACCGTCGAGGTGAAGGGCGACACCATCCACATCGAAGGCGGAGACTCGTTCAAGGTGCTCGCCGAGCGCGACCCGAAGAACCTGCCCTGGGGCGACCTCGGCGTCGATGTGGTCATGGAATGCACCGGCATCTTCACCGCAAAGGAGAAGGCGTCGCTGCATCTGGAAGCAGGCGCCAAGCGCGTTCTGGTCTCCGCTCCGGCATCGGGCGCCGACAAGACCATCGTCTACGGCGTCAATCATGACGTTCTGACCGCCGACGATCTCGTGGTCTCCAACGCCTCCTGCACGACAAACTGCCTCGCGCCGGTCGCCTATGTCCTGCAGAAGTCCTTCGGCATCGAGAAGGGCTACATGACGACGATCCACGCCTATACCGGCGACCAACCGACGCTCGACACGATGCACAAGGATCTGCATCGCGCCCGCGCCGCGGCCCTGTCCATGATCCCGACCTCGACCGGCGCCGCTAAGGCCGTCGGCCTCGTCCTGCCGGAACTGGCCGGCAAGCTCGACGGCTCGGCCATCCGCGTTCCCACCCCGAACGTTTCCGTGGTCGACCTGAAGTTCATCCCGTCGCGCGACGTGACGAAGGACGAGATCAATGCCGCCATCAAGGCTGCCGCCGAAGGCGAACTGAAAGGCATTCTCGGCTACACCGAGGAGCCGCTGGTCTCCGTCGACTTCAACCACGACCCGCACTCCTCGACCTTCCAGGGCGACCAGACCAAGGTCATGGACGGCAATCTCGTGCGCATCCTGTCCTGGTACGACAACGAATGGGGCTTCTCCAACCGCATGGGCGACACCGCCGTCGCCATGGGCAAGCTCATCTGACCTGATTTCTGCCTGAACCATGCAAGCCGGCCCGCTGATCTTCATCGCGATTGCGATCCTGATCGGCGCGGCCGGCTTCTTCGTTTCCCGCCTCTTTCGCCGAAACATCGACCGCGATCTCCCGGGATCGCGCGAAAGCGGCGCGGGCACGCATTGGTATGCTGACCCGCCTGACGAGGATAATTAGCCGCCTACGCCCCCTCGGGCAGGGTATGCACATGCGCATGGCTGTGCATATGCGGATGCTCGTGGATCTCGGCGGCGCGCAGCCTTCCACCCTCCAGCACCAGCGCCCGGTTCGCCATATCCGCGACGAATCCGTCGTCATGCGAAACCAGGATCATGGCGCCGCCAAAAGCGCGCAGACGGTCTCTGAGCCGCGCCCCGTTTTCCGTGTCGACGCCGTTGGTCGGCTCGTCGAGCAGCAGCACGTCCGGCCGCATCGCCAGCAGTCCGGCAAGGCAGACCAGCCGTTTCTCGCCGCCTGAAAGCTTGTGAATGATCCGGTCGCCCAGATGATCGATGCCGAGCGTTCCGAGAACCTCGCTCGCCCGCGCGAAAGCCTCTTCGCTCGTGCAGCCCGTGTTGAGAGGTCCGAAGGCGACGTCCTCCGCCACGGTCGGGCAGAAGAGCTGGTCGTCGCTGTCCTGGAACAGGAAGCCGATCCGGGGTCGTGCCATTCGGAAATCCGCTTCCGACCCGCAATCCTTGCCGAACAGGGTCACGCGCCCTGCCTTTGCCCGCTCCAGACCGGCGATGGTGCGCAACAAGGTGGTCTTGCCCGCCCCGTTCGGACCGACGATCGCCAGCCGCTCGCTTGCACCGAGCGCAAAGGAAATGTCGCGCAGGACGGCCGCGCCGTCGCGCTCGACCGTCACATCGGAAAGGGAAATCGGATCGCTCATAGCCTGTCAGCCGCGGTTATCAGCACCGCTGCCGTGGTGGCAAGCGCCATGAAGCCCATCTCGGATCGCGAAAGCCGCGGCGGCTTCTGCCAGGGGAAGCGGCCCGAAAAACCGCGGCAAAGCATGGCTTCCTCCACACGCTGGGCGCGGTCGAGCGCCCGCACCAGCAGCATGCCGACGAGATTGCCGTAGCTGCGCCATGTGTGCCGGTTGGAGCCGGGGCGGAAGGCGCGCGCACGCATCGCCTCCTGCAGCCGGCGCGCCTCGCCGCCGATCACCGACAGATAGCGCACCGTCAAAACGAACAGCCGCACGATCGGCTCCGGCACCCGCAGGGAATGCAGCGCCGCGCCAAGCCGCATCGCCTCGACCGAACCGAGAAACACGACGATGGTCAGCACCGAGGCGGACACCTTGCAAGCGATCACCGCAGCGCGGGTGAAGCCTTCCGCCGAGGCGTCGAACGGCCCGATGGTAAGCACCGCGCGACCCGGCACGGTGAAGGGCAGCGTCACGAACAGAAGGATCATGAAGGTCTCGACATGCAGCATCCGCAGCCATGCCTTGCCGCCGATCCCCGACATGACTGCCACCGTGACGGCCGCCGCAAGCACAGTGGCCGCTACGGGGATGGTCTGGAGCTGAGAGATCGCGACGACCAGTATCAGCGCGGTCACCAGCCGGACACGCATATCGCCCGGCAGCGCGATCACCTGCCGCCATCCTTGCGCCCGAGAGCCCAGAGCACCATTCCGGCAAGCCCCGCGATCAGGAACAGGCCTGACATCATGTCGGTGTAGCGCAGCCGCGAATCCATCGCCTCGATCCGTTCCAGCAGCGGCTCGACCTGCCGCTGAACCGCCGCCTCGACCAGCAGCGCGGTCTCTTCGGATGCGGGCGCGGCCTCCTTCTTCGCCACCGTCGGCGTCTCCGCTTCCGATGGTTCCGCCGCTACGCCGCCGAAGCGCGTCACCGGCAGGGTCGCGCTCGCGATATGGCCTTCCTCCGTGTCGATCGTGACGCGTATGTCCGCGGTCACCGGCTGTGGCGGAACGAGGATGAAGCGGCCCTCCGCGTCGGTCCGCCCTTCGCCGAGCGGCGTGTCATCTCCTTCGACGGCGTTCCATTTGGCCCCCTGCGCCCGGCCGCCGCCGATAAAGAAGGCATAGCCGGTCACCGCCTCGCCTTCGATTGTCGCGAAGACTTTCAGCTTGTGCGCCAGCGCCGGCTGAATCGACAGCAGACTGACAACGATCGAGAGAGCCAGACGCGTCATGTTGCGACCAGGCGAAGTGCGGCAGGCTGGACACGGGAAAGAAATCCCACTGCGGCAGCGGTCACCGCCGCTTCGCCGAGCGCCAGCGGCAGATAGGTGATCAGCATGATTTTCGCGACCGGCACGAATACCGGAGAGGATAGCCATAGCGACAGCGCGACCAGCGCCCCCGTGCCGGCGACAGAAAGTGCGCCGCAAACCGCGGCCAGCATAGCGGCCCGGCCCGGCGAAGCCGCGCGGATCGCCGGTCCGAGCGCGAGTCCGAGCAGCACCCCCGGCAGGGCGATGTTGACCGTGTTGACGCCGAGCGTCGTCAACCCGCCGAACCCGAACAGCACCGTCTGCAACAGCAGCGCAACCAGCACCGCGGGAAAGGCCATCAGGCCGAGCATCACGCCCATCAACCCGGTAAACAGCAGGTGGACGCTCGATGGCCCGACCGGCACCGCGATCAACGATCCGGCAAAGAACGCGGCCGAAAGGATCGCGGCGCGCGGGACCATCCGGTCTTCGAGCCGCCTCAATGCCATCGCCACGCCGCCGGCCGCGATGACCGCGCCGCCAATCAGGACCGGGGCCGACAGGATGCCGTCGGGAATATGGGCCATCTCGCGATCAGTCTCCGGCCATGTCGGTTGCCTTGACCCATATCAGCGCGCCCTGTTCCACCGGAGCGTCCGCACCTTCGGGCGACTGCATCGGGGTATCGCCTTCCAGCAGGGCGGCGAAGCCCCACCAGCCGGCGCGGGGCATGGTGTAGGAGAAGGTTCCGTTGGCGTCGGCCTTGATCACCTGGGTGATGAAGGCGTCGTTGGGCGGCGTGACCGACCCGTCATTGATGAATTCCACCTCGATTTCCGCGAAAGGCGCCGGCTGACCGTTCTTCAGCACCACGCCGCGAAACGCATTGCCGGTCCAGACACCTGTCGGGCGCACCAGCGGCTGGATCTCCACCGGCAGGCCGACCAGTTCGTCCCAGCCCTCGCCGGACGCATAGGAATCGACGACAACCTTGGAATAGTGGACGATATATTTACCTTCCGACGGCTCCCAATAGGGCTGCGGCTCGACGAAGAACACAGATGCGCCGGGTTCGACAAGATCGCGCGTAACGGTCCATGCGGATTTGCCGTCGACCGGCTTCTGCTCGAGCGCGGGCAAAAGATCGGTCACGGCACCACCGGATAGAACGCCCATCTGTACAGGCGCGAGCATCTCCATCACCGGACCGCCCTCGACGGGATGCGTGAAGACGAGATCCACGGTGACGCTGCCGCCCTCCGGCAGCACATCGGCCGACGGAATGATCTCCTGGAAATGCGACCAGGCCGGAGCGCCTGCGCCCAGCAAGAAGCCGACAACCAGTCCGATTTTCCGTGAAACCCCGATCACCTGCAGATCCTTCCATCATTCGTTTGCGTTCAGTATGAATAATTTCGCAATAAATCATACCGAAGAGATTCCACAAGCCGAAATTCTGACCCACCCTATATTCGAGCGCTCGCTTCCGTCGCACGGCGCGAGCCGGTAACATCGCCAGGCGCGAGACCGGAGGACGCACCGCATGCAGAGAATGACGATCACGCTGGACGACGATCTCGCGGCCGAACTCGACGCCTTCATCGAGCGCCCCGGCGCCGCCAGCCGTTCCGAGGCGATCCGCGACCTCGTGCGCAACGGACTGTCGAATCGGATGGAAGGGCCGGACGACGCCTCCTGTTTCGGCGTCATCAGCTATGCTGTCGACCAGTCGGTGCGCAATCTGGCAAGCCGCATCCCCCAGAGCCGGATGAACCGCCACGATCAGACCGTCGCGGCCCTTTCGGTTCCGCTCGACCATTCGACGACGATCGATGTCGTGGTCATGCGCGGCCAGCTCGACAGCGTCACCGGCTATGCGGACGCGTTGTTCGCCGAACGCGGCGTGATGCATGGCAATCTCGGACTTGTCCCGGTCGCCGAGGACAAGACGCCGCATGTCCACAATGAGGGCGAGCAACATCCGCACACGCATTTACGCGTGCGCTCCGCCTTCTAGCGCGACCTGACATGCACTACCCGGCGACGCTTTCCATCGTCCGGCCGCCGAGCAGCGCGGCAATATCGGCTTCGGGCACCGGGCGCGAAAAGTGGAAGCCCTGGATCAGGCGCGCGCCGAGCCGCTCCAGCGTCTGCATCTCCGCTTTCGTCTCGACACCCTCGATAACGCAGCCCAGCCCCATGTCGTGGCTCAGCGACAGCAGGGATTTGACGATCTTGTAGCTGGCGGGGGATTTGTCGATCCCGCAGACGAAGCTGCGGTCGATCTTGATCTTTGTCAGCGGCAGGGCGTGGATCTGCGTCAGACTGGAATAGCCGGTTCCGAAGTCGTCGAGGGCTATGCCGCATCCCATCTGCCGAAGCGTTTCGATCGCCGCCTTGGCGCGCTCGAAATCATACATCATCGCGGTTTCGGTAATCTCGAAATCGACGCGCGCGGGTTCGATCCCGCTCGAGGACAGGATCCCGACGATCCGCGTCAGCCCTTCCGACGAACTGATGTCGTGGGTCGAGAGATTGAAGGACAGCCGCACGTCCTCGGGCCAACCGAGAGCGGTAACAAGCGCCTTCTTCAGCAGGATCCGCGTCAACCGGTCGATAAGGCCTGCGCGCTCGGCCACGGGAATGAACAGCGCCGGCGACACCGCTCCCAGGACCGGGCTGGTCCAGCGGGCGAGCGCTTCGAAGGCAACCACCTTCCCGCTCCGAATATCGGCGATGGGCTGGAAGAAGACGGAGATCTCCTCGTCCAGATCGGCATCCCGCAGGACCTGCTCCAACTGCGTGCTGCGCGCGATCTGCTCCAGATGTTCATTTGAAAACAACGTGGCGTGGCCTCGGCGGCTGCGCTTTCCATTGTAGAGCGCGTAATCGGCGCGCTCGTAGAGATCGTTCGCATCGCCTGCCGTCTGCGGAAATGCCGCGAGCCCGATGGACGCCGTGATCCTGACCGTAACATCCGCCAGCACGATCGGTTCGCGCATGGCAACACACAACGCTTCGCTCCTCTCCAGAAGATCCGTGTCGTTGCGATAATCGAGAAAGATCAGCGCGAACTCGTCGCCGCCGAGCCGGGCCACCTGAATGTCGTTACCGGCCAGCGCGGACAAACGCTTCCCGACCTCCATAAGCAGCGCATCCCCGACCGCATGTCCGTAAAGATCGTTGACGGGCTTGAACCCGTCCAGATCGACAATACCGACTGCGAAGTGCTGGCCCCGGGCCCGCGCCTCCTGATGAATGTCGTTCAGATAAGCGAAGAACCGGCGGCGATTGTTCAACCCGGTCAGGCTGTCGCGGTTCGCGAGCCGCATGTTTTCCCGGTTCGCCTGTTCCAGCTTGGTCCGCGCATCGATCGCATCGGCGAAATGGCGGGACTGCACAGCCACGATGATGAGCAACGAGGTCGTTACGAACAGCATGTTCACCGCCATGGCGATGGAGGACGGCGTCGCCATCATGGTGAAGAACACGATGAACGGTATCGCGATGGACAGTCCGACAATGAAGGCTGCGGATCGCAGATGCAACAGACAGACGACGACGCTGACACCGGTGATCGCCATGAAGAAAGCGATGTTGCCGTTCAACTCTTCGTTGCCATACCCCGCGAGTGTCAGGGCCCACATCGTGATGGTAACCGACAGGACCGCGCCAAACTGGTTGGTGCGGATGAGCGCCGCGCGCGCCTCCTCGGGCGTCGGGCTGACATGGCGCGACCGCCACCAGAACGACAGCCGGACGATGCACACCGCCGTAAAGGCCGCGGCCATATCGACGGTGAGCCAGAGCGGGGCAATACTCAGGAATAGGAACGCTATCGCCCAGGCATTTACCAGCACGATGGCATACATGAGCGGGACTTGGCGCGAGAAGACCTCGAACTGCGCCTTGACGAGCTCGGGATTGTCCCGCGGCACCGCCAAAAACCGCACAACTCTCGATAGTAAAGTTTTCACCAGCTTCGCCCGTCGCCTTCGAATGAACATGGGAATGTTTCGCAATACGGCCAATACTACCCTGAGGCTGTGAATAATCGGTTTCTCGCGGCATGCGCGCGCCAAAGCCGGTCGGAACGGTGAAATCCGGCCCAGATTTCATGACCTGATGACATTCGAGAACACCGCGCCTAGGTTCGAACCCATGCCAACCCTCGCGACAATCGCCCTGATCCTCCTTATAGCCCTCGCGATCTGGTGGAAGGTGCGTTGCATCTGGCGCGGCTGCTCCGTCGAGCCGAAGACGCGAACGCCGAAGCGATCGCGATCCACGCACATATGACGCATTGCTTCGGCCGGTCCGCCGGGGCTATTAAACCGCCAATCGAACCGGGAGAGACTTTATGAGCTTCAAGACGCTTGATGACCTGCCAGCGGATGTGAGCGGCAAGCGCGCGCTGGTGCGCGTCGATCTCAACGTGCCGATGGCCGATGGCGTCGTCACCGACCGCACCCGCATCCGCCGCGTCGTGCCGACCATCGCCGAATTGTCCGGCAAGGGCGTCAAGGTCATCCTGCTCGCCCATTTCGGCCGCCCCAAGGGCAAGGTCGTCCCGGAAATGTCGCTGCGCCCCGTCGCCCAGGCGTTGGAGGAGGAGCTCGATCACCGCGTCGATTTCGCCGCCGATTGCGTCGGCGACGAAGCGAAGAAGGAAATCGACGAGATGGCCGACGGCGACGTGGTCCTGCTCGAAAACACCCGCTTCCATGCCGGCGAGGAAAAGAACGATCCGGAACTCGCCAAGGCGATGGCCGAACTCGGCGACATCTACGTCAATGACGCCTTCTCGGCCGCGCACCGCGCCCACGTCACCACCGAGGCGCTCGCCCACCTTCTGCCCGCCTATGCCGGCCGCACCATGCAGGCCGAGCTCGAGGCGCTGGAGAAAGGCCTCGGCTCGCCGCAGAAGCCGGTCGTCGCTATCGTCGGCGGCGCCAAGGTCTCGACCAAGATCGACCTGCTGCAAAACCTCGTCGAGAAGGTCGACGCTCTGGTCATCGGCGGCGGCATGGCCAACACCTTCCTGGCGGCGAAGGGCGTCGATGTCGGCAAGTCGCTGTGCGAACACGACCTTGCCGACACCGCTAACGCGATCATGACCGCGGCCGTGGCCGCCGGCTGCGCCATCGTCCTGCCGGACGACGCGGTCGTCGCGAAGGAGTTCAAGGCGCACGCGGAAAACGAGACCGTCGACGTCAACGCCGTTCCCTCGGACGCAATGATCCTTGATGTCGGCCCCATCTCGGTCGCCAAGATCAATGGCTGGATCGACCAGGCCGCGACGCTTGTCTGGAACGGCCCGCTCGGCGCCTTCGAAATCGCGCCCTTCGATACGGCCACGGTCTCCGCCGCCCGATTTGCCGCCGCGGAAACATCGGTCGGCAATCTCGTCTCGGTCGCTGGCGGTGGCGATACGGTCGCCGCACTGAACCATGCCGGCGTCGCCGACAAGTTCACATATGTCTCGACAGCCGGCGGCGCCTTCCTCGAATGGATGGAAGGCAAGGTACTGCCGGGCGTCGCCGCACTGGAAGCCTGACGAATTCTTCGGGCGGGGGCCGCCGGCCCCTGCCTTTCGCCTGAAAAAATCGCATCTTCTTGGCCGTGCTGGGAAATTTCGGATACCGGCACGCGGCTTTCAAATTTCTAATCGATTGAAATCTTTTTAAATCGTTTAACCGGACACATCGTCATGTTTCTTCCGCAACGTGCCTCTGATAAGCCCGGCCACTATCAGAGGAGAGACACATGACGAATGCGGAAATGGCGGCGCAGGCCGCGAACAAGGATGGCTTTATCGCGGCGCTCGACCAGTCCGGCGGCTCGACGCCGAAGGCGCTCAAGCTCTACGGCGTTCCCGAAAGCGCCTATTCGAACGAGGACGAGATGTTCGACCTCATTCACCAGATGCGCGCACGGATCATCAAGTCGCCCGCCTTCACCGGCGACAAGGTCATGGGCGCGATCCTGTTCGAACAGACCATGGACCGCGAGATCGACGGTATTCCGACAGCCCAATATCTGTGGGAAAAGCGTGGTGTCGTCCCCTTCCTGAAGGTCGACAAGGGCCTCGCCGACGCCGCTGACGGCGTCAAGCTGATGAAGCCGATGCCCGACCTCGATGCGCTGCTCGACCGCGCCGTCGCCAAGGGCGTCTTCGGCACCAAGATGCGCTCGGTCATCGACGCCGCCAACCCGAAGGGCATCGCCGCGATCGTCGATCAGCAGTTCGAGATCGGCAAGCAGATCCTCGCGCACGGCCTCATGCCGATCATCGAGCCGGAAGTCACCATCTCGATCGCCGACAAGGCCGAGGCCGAGGACATCCTGCTGGCGGAGATCAGCAAGCACCTCGATGGCGTTCCCGCCGGCAAGCAGATCATGCTGAAGCTGACGCTGCCGACCAAGGCCAACCTCTACAAGCCGCTGATCGACGATCCGCGCGTCATGCGCGTCGTCGCCCTCTCCGGTGGCTATTCGCGCGACGAGGCGAACGAGAAACTGGCGCAGAACACCGGCATGATCGCCTCCTTCTCGCGCGCCTTGACCGAGGGGCTTTCGGCCGACCAGAGCGACGCGGAATTCGACGCCATGCTCGGCGAGGCGATCGATTCCATCTTCGAGGCATCGCGCGCCGGCTGACCGCTCCCGCCAGGGGCCTGGCTCGGGAGACATCTGGGAGAGAACCACCATGCAATGGCTCGCCCCCTGGGAACCGGTCCGGGCCTCCATGGATGAGGACTATCTGACTGGCTGGGAGACGGAACTGGCCCGGGAAACCGGGCCTGGCCATCCGCTCTACCGGACCCCGGCGAAGCTGATCGCGCGGCGGTTCGACTGCGACGACGCCCTTTTCGAGCTCGAAGACGGGCGCGTCGCGCTGGTCCACCTGACCTGGATCCAGCGTCAGGAAAGCGACCCGCGCTGGCCGGCGACGCAGATCTACGCGTCCCTCGAGGAATGGGAACGCGAAGGGCTCGCTGCCGATCACGCCGACTGGATCGCCTGATCGCCGATCCGTTATTCACCGGCCTGTCATATTGTTGAGACGGGAACCGTCTCTAAATATGTCAGTGGCGCCCCAACGGGCGCTGCGGGTTTTTCTTTTTCAGGGATTGCTGGCGTCATGCTTTCCAAGGCGCTGTATAGCTGGATCGCCTTCCCCGTCTATGCATGGCAGGGAATAACCGTGCGGCTGCGCATCGAGCGGCTGTTGCCCGCCGACCTGCCGCAGGAAGGCCGCTTCAACGGCATGGGCGAGGAGATCCGCCTCCTCGTCGCCGGCGATTCCTCGGTGGCCTCGGTCGGCATGGCGCGCCTTGACGAGACGCTGACCTGGAACCTCGCCCGCGCGCTCAACGACCGCACCGGCCGTCCCGTGCGCTGGCGCGCGGCAGGCGCCAATTCGGCCACCTCGGGCGATCTGCGCGACCATGTGCTGCCGCATGTCGAGCGCCGCGACTTCACCCATGTCGTGCTGGCGGTTGGGACCAATGACATGAAGAACTTCCATGTCATCCGCCGTTTCAAGCGCCATTTCGGCACGCTGCTCTATGCGGCGCGCACCCGCTTTCCCGACGCCCGCATCGTCTGGTCGCCGATTGCCGACATGACCCGCGTTCCGGCCCTGCCCCCCTCGCTCGGGAAAATCCTGCAGATGCGCGCCGAACTGATCAACGCCATGGGAACCCGGCTTTGCCGCGAGCGCGGCGCGGTGACGGCCGATCCGGTGCCGATCGCCGGCCCGCACGAATTCGCCCGCGATGGCTTCCATGCCGGTCCCGCCGGCTATCGCAACTGGGCGGAACATCTCGCCGGCTACCTGCTCGCAGACATGCCGCGCCCGGGCCGGCCTGGGCTACATTTGCAGCGCCGTAATCAACACGATTACGAAGAAGCCCGCGAGCGGCAGTTTCCAGAAATCGCCGCGTCGTCTTAGGCCCGGCAGCCCCAGCGGCTTAATGATCTGGACAAGCATTGCCAGGACGACGAATACTGAAAGCAGTTTTGTGATCAAAAGGAATCCGTCCGGCTCGGGTTACGGGCTGCGCGCAAATGTCGCGCTCTGGCCCCGTTCGGCTTAGGCGTAAGTCAAATGGACGAATAGCATCCGTTCTGGCACGAGGAAACCGCGTTCCGGAGGGAAGCCGGGAGCGGATCTCTTGAATGCGGGAGGAGTACCGTCATGAGCAATGCGTCCGGCTATCACGCCGTCTATGCCGACTGGAAGAAGGATCCGGGCCTGTTCTGGGAGAAGCAGGCCGAAGCCATCGACTGGTTCAAGCCGTGGAACACCGTCTTCGACGCGGATTCTGGCGTCTATGGCCGCTGGTTTCACGGCGCAGAATGCAACACCTGCCATAACGCCGTCGACCGGCATGTCGAAGCCGGGCGCGGCGAACAGACTGCGGTTATCTACGACAGCCCTATCACCGGCAAGAAGAAGACCTTCAACTACGCGGAACTGTTGAAGGAGGTCGAGGCACTCGCAGCGGTGCTGCGCGATCTCGGCGTCAAAAAGGGCGACCGCGTCCTGATTTACATGCCGATGGTACCGGAAGCGGTCTTCACCATGCTCGCCGTCGCCCGTCTCGGCGCGGTCCACTCCGTCGTATTCGGTGGCTTCGCGGCTCATGAGCTCGCTACCCGTATCGACGACTGTCATCCCAAGGTGGTCGTCGCCGCCTCCTGCGGCATAGAGCCGGCACGACAGGTGCCCTACAAGCCGCTGCTGGACAATGCGATCGCCCAGGCGAAGTTCAAGCCCGATCATTGCCTCGTGCTGGAGCGCGAGGAGCACCCCTACGATCTCGAGCCCGGCCGCGACACCGACTACGCCGCCGTCGTCTGGGCGCATATGGAAGCGGGCACGAAGGTGCCCTGCGTCCCCGTCGCCGCGACCGATCCGCTCTACATCCTCTATACTTCCGGCACGACCGGCCAGCCCAAGGGCGTTGTCCGCGACAATGGCGGGCACATGGTCGCACTGCTGTACTCCATGAAGGCGCTCTACGGCATCGAGCCGGGCGAGGTCTTCTGGGCCGCCTCCGATGTCGGCTGGGTCGTCGGCCATTCCTACATAACCTATGCCCCGCTGCTCCTCGGCGCGACAACCATCGTCTTCGAGGGCAAGCCCGTCGGCACGCCCGATGCGGGCACTTTCTGGCGCGTCATCCAGGACCATGGCGTATCGTCGCTCTTCACCGCACCGACCGCCTTCCGCGCCATCAAGAAGGAGGACCCGACAGGCAGCCTGATCGGCAAATACGATCTGAAGAGCCTGCGATCGCTCTTTCTCGCGGGCGAGCGCGCCGATCCGGATACGATCAAATGGGCGCAGGAGAAGCTCAAGGTTCCCGTCATAGACCACTGGTGGCAGACGGAGACCGGCTGGGCGATTGCCGGCAATCCGCTGGGTCTCGGCGAGTTGCCGGTCAAAATCGGCTCGCCGACCGTCGCCATGCCCGGTTACGACGTGCAGGTCATCGACGATGCAGGCCATCCAGTACCCGCCGGCACGCTCGGCAACATCGTCGTCAAATTACCGCTGCCGCCGGCGGCCCTGCCAACGCTGTGGAATGCCGACACCCGTTTCCGCTCGGCCTATCTCGACGAGTTCCCCGGTTACTACAAGACATCCGACGCCGGCTACATGGACGAGGACGGCTACCTCTTCATCATGGCGCGCACCGACGACATCATCAATGTCGCCGGCCATCGCCTGTCGACCGGCGCGATGGAGGAAGTCATCGCCGGCCATCCCGACGTCGCCGAATGCGCCGTCATCGGCATCGCCGACCAGTTGAAGGGCCAGTTGCCCGCCGGCTTCATCGTGCTCAATTCCGGCGTGACCCGGTCTGTCGACGAAATCGAGCGCGAAGTGGTCAAACTCGTGCGTGACGAGATCGGCCCTGTCGCCGCCTTCAAGATCGCGCTCACTGTCGACCGCCTGCCCAAGACCCGCTCCGGCAAGATCCTGCGCGGCACCATGCAGAAGATCGCCGACGGCGAACCCTGGAAGATGCCGGCGACCATCGACGATCCCGCCATTCTTGACGAGATCGGCACGGTTCTGAAGGAGCGAAATGTGGGACAGGCCGCCGCGGCCTGATCGTCATTATCAGGCTTTCTCGCCGATCATCGCCGCCGCCCGGTAGATATCGCCCTGCCGGGCCGCCGCGCGCCAGGGCCGCGCCCGGTTCAGCGCGATGTCGAAGGCAGGATCGGCACGGTCGATTTCCGCGATGGCCAATTGCCCGGCCGGCGCGCATTGCGCCATCCATTTCCCGTCAGGCCCGGCAATTCCGCTCGGCCCCTGCTCCGCAGCATTCGTGCAGGTCGCCGCGGCGATCCAGATGCAATTATGCCCCGCATGTGCCAGCGTCGAGGTCAGGAAAAACGGCGGAAGCGACATGGACGGGAACAGCACCGCGTCGACTCCCAGCCTTTCATAGTCGATAAACAGTTCCGGAAACTGCGTTTCGATGCAGATGGCGCAGCCGAACAGATAGCCGTCGACCGAGAAGGTCACCGAGCCGTCCCCCGGCGTGTACCAACCCCTCAACTCGCTATTCGACAGGAACCGCTTGTCGTAGCAGGCAATCCGTTCGCCCCTGTCGGAAATAATCAGCAAGCTGTTATGCGGCGGATGATCGCCGTCGATCCGCTGCGCCGTCCCGACCGCCGCGAAGACGCCCCTCTCCCGGCACAGCGCGGCGATCGATGCCATCTCCCTGTCCAGAGAGCCCCAGTCGAAGGAACTCCACGACAGCACATGTTCCTTGGCGAAGCCGGAAAGCGCGGACTCGCAGAAGACAGCCAGCCGGGCCCCTCTGTCCGCCGCCTCGCCGATCAGCTTTCGGATCGCCCGGCCATTGGCGGAGATTTCAGCGGTAACGGGGCTCTGACAAACCGCGACCTTCATCACTTTTCCTTACGCTGGCGACCGGACCCGCCCTATCGCGAATCGTCCGTAATCATATCGCTTTCCGGCGGCCTGTTTCCATTTCGCCTCGATGACGCTAGGTCTCTCGGTACAATCAGGGAGACCATCATGGCACTCGACGGAAAGATCGCGATCGTTACGGGCGGCGCGCAGGGTATCGGCTACGCAATCGCCAAGCGGCTCTTGCAGGACAATGTGCGCGTCGCGATTGCCGATGTCGACGAGCGCAAGGGCCAGGCGGCCGAGAAGGATCTCGCCACGCTCGGCGACGTCCGCTTTATCGCAACCGATGTCGGCGACCGGCTGTCGGTCCACAACCTCATGGCCTCGACGCTCGATGTCTTTGGAGACATCGATATCCTCGTCAACAATGCCGGCATCGTTCACGCCGCGGATTTCCTCGACGTCTCGGAAGACGATTTCGACCGCGTCATGCGCGTCAATCTGAAGGGACAGTTTCTCTGCGGTCAGGCAGCTGCGCGTCTGATGGTCGAGAAGGTGAAGAACGAGGGGCCTGCGGGCGCCATCGTCAACATGTCGTCGATCAACGCCACCGTCGCCATTCCCAACCAGGTGCCTTATTGCGTTTCGAAGGGCGGCGTGAACCAGCTCACCAAGGTCATGGCCATGTCGCTCGCGCCCTACGGCATCCGCGTCAACGCGGTCGGCCCCGGCTCCATCATGACCGACATGCTCGCCACCGTGAACAACGATCCGGAGGCGAGAAACCGTATCCTGTCGCGCACGCCGCTGCTGCGCATCGGCGAGACATCGGAGATCGCGTCCACTGTCTCCTTCCTTGCGTCCGACGAAGCCGGCTACATCACCGGCCAGACGATCTATGCCGATGGCGGCCGGCTGGCACTGAACTACACGGTGCCGGTGCCCGAAGAAGATTGACGGTTTTCGGGTGGCGGTCCTCCTGACAGAATGCTGTCAGGAGGGGTGTGAGAGAGTCAAACCGTACTCCGCTCCATCCGAAAGGGACCGTTCATGTCCGATATGCCGAAAAACACCTGTGTCTGGTTCGAGATTCCGGTCTCCGACCTCGATGCCTCCAAGCGCTTCTACGAAGAAGTGTTGTCCATCTCCATGCGCCGGGACGATACCGGCCCTAATCCGATGGTCATGTTCTCCTCCATGGACGACATGGGCGTCTCCGGCCATCTCTATCCGGGCAAGCCCTCCGAAGCCGGCTCCGGCAACACCATCCATCTCGCCGTCGACGGTTCGCTCGACGATGCCATGAGCCGCGTGAAGGCCGCCGGCGGCCAGGTCATGTCCCCGACAATCGACATCCCGGCGGGAAGCTTCTTCTACGCCACCGATCCCGACGGCAACTCCATCGGGCTCTTCACCTACAACTGACGGGAGACGGTAACGATGCCGGACGCGAAAACGCTTGGCGTGCTGCTGGTCGAGGGCTTCGCCGACTGGGAGTATCCGTTGCTCGCAGCCTCCGCGCGAGAATGGTTCGGCATCGATGTCCGGCTCCTGACACCAGGCGCTGCCCCGGTGACATCGATCGCCGGGCTGCGCTTCGCTGACGGCGAAGCGTTCGAAAAGGCGAAGGCCGGAACCTTCGACGCGCTTGCCGTCATCGGTTCCGACAGCTGGACCGGCGATGATGCGCCGGACATCGCGGAAGCGTTGCGCGTCCACCGCGAGGCAGGCGCTGTCATCGGCGGCATCTGCGCGGGCACCGTCCCTCTTGCCCGCGCAGGCCTGTTCGCCGGTCGCGCGCATACCAGCAATGGACGCGACTGGCTCCTCGAGGCGACCGGCGGCTACGAGGGATCGGAGGAATACCGAGAGGTCCCGCACGCCGTCGCCGACGGTGTCATCTCCGCGCCAGGCTCCGCTCCCGGCACATTCGCCTGCGCAATGCTCGCGGCCATGCTGCCTGAAGCCGGCGAACAGGTCGCCGGAATGCGCGCCATGTTCGCGCGCGAATACGAACAGGGAACGAACTGATGCGACGCGCCGACCGCCTCTTCCAGATCGTTCAGCACCTGCGCGGCGGCCGGCTGGTCACAGCGAAGAAGCTGGCCGGGAAGCTCGAAGTCTCGGAGCGTACGATCTATCGCGATATCGCCGACCTCCAGTCGACCGGCGTGCCGATCGACGGCGAGGCGGGTGTCGGATACATCATGCGGGAGGGCTTCGACCTTCCGCCGCTGATGTTCTCGCGCGACGAGATCGTCTCGCTCGTGGCGGGGGCGCGGCTCGTCAAGGCGCTTGGCGGCGCCACGCTCGCGCGCGCCGCCGAAGAGGCGCTCGTAAAGATCGAGACGATCCTGCCAGATGCCGAACGCGCCCGCCTCCGCGCGACCGAGATCCACGCACCGACATTCCTGATGAGCGACGACGACCGCAAAAAGCTCGACGTCGTCGAGCGCGCCGCCGAAAGCCGCAACGTCATTCGCTTCGATTACGTGGATGCCGACGGGAAAACGACCAGCCGCTCCATCCATCCGCTCGGGCTCTGGTTCTGGGGCGACCGGTGGCTCTTCGTCGGATGGTGCCTGCTGCGCCAGGATTTCCGCATGTTCCGCGTCAACCGCGTTCGCGAGATCGAGACGCTGGCCGAGACCTTCCGCCCCGAACGCGGCAAGACCATCCGCGACTTCTATCGCCAGATGGAGGAAAACGGCGAGCATGGCCCGCGCGGCGGATACTCTTAGGGCTCTGCGGCCCGGTTATCCGCCGTTTGGGCGAAGAAGGCGGCAAGCGCCGCCTTCCGGTCAGTTGACCAGTCTGAGGCCCTTGATGTCGCGTGCGATCTCCAGAAATGCGGCTTCGAGATCGTCCTCGTCCGTGGCGTTATAATAGAGCTTCTTGCCCGCCGAAGCCGACGCGCAATTACGCATCAATGTTTCCGCGCTCGACCCGGCGGCAAAGGCGATCGAATAGATCTTGATACCGCTCGTCTTCATGGCGGAGCAGAGATTCTCGGCGTAGGTCTCCGACTGCTTCGCGCCGTAGTAGCTGGAGCAGGAATAGCCGCCGGTCTCGAATGTGTTGAACTCGCCGTCGGTCATGATGATCGCATATTTGCTGACGCCGGCCTCGCCGAAAGGCTCGGGGTCGGAACCAGCCGGCCATGCCGCGGCCCATTTCGATGACAGCATGTAATAGGACCATGCGATGGCGATGTGGCCTGCCGTACAGCCGTCGGCCCGGAAATTGTTGATCTCATTCTTCAACTTGCTTTCATCGGTGGTCATCGGCACGATCTCGGCACTCGGACAGTCATATTCCGACGACGTGATCTTGGCCGCACTGGTCGCGAAAGCGTCGGTATATTTCTGGCTTCCGGTCCGTTCGGCCACACAATCCGGATATACGGTTTTCCATTTACGGCAGCTGCCGTTCCACCGGTATCTCTGACAGACGGTGACGCCGGTTGTCTCGATACTGTCGATCACCGGCGCGGCGTTCACCGCTTCGGAATAGGGGACAAGGCCGACGCGGATCCGGTCCGCTTCACTCACATCTTCGAACAGCGTCTTTACGGCCAGCTTGGCCGAACTCTTCAGGGCGGACAATTTGGTCGGGGAGCCCCAACCGCTGATATTGCTGTCCATCGAACCGGTCAGGTCGAGCGCCATGACGACCTCGACTTCCGTGTTGGAGAATTGCGCCTTGGTTTCTGCGGCGACGCGATGCTTGTCATAGCCGACGATTCCCGCAAAGGTCATCGGCATCATGGCATGCGCCTCGATCGAGGCGGACCGGTTGACCTTGTCGATATGGATGTCGTCGACGGTAACCTCTGAGGCCAGGATGTTGCGCTGATCGAGATTGGCGTCGAGATATTTGCGAACGGTCTCCTCGGCGTCGTCTTCGGAAATCGTGCCGAGCGTCAGGTCCTGTGTCGTGGCGAGCGCCACGGCGTCGACCGCGAAAGCGAGTTTGTTATGCACCGAGAACATACGGGCCACGTCGATCGACAGCGAGGCCGCCAGCAATAGCGGCACACTCAGCAGGACGAACACGATTGCGAAATTGCCGCGCCGATCCTTCCCGAAGGCTTGAACATTCTTGAGAAAACGCTTCATCATCAGACCCCTTGCCTTGGCATGACAGGAGGCACGGATCAGCACATTCCGCCATGCGACGGGGTTCGGTTTAACCAGGCGCGGTCGCAGAACCGTTAAGGAAACGGATTTGACCGGATTCGCGGCCATGGTGGTTTCCATAACCTTAATAAATGTGCGGATAGCGGTGCGCCGATAACAGCTGTTTCCACGCGGCGCCAATAGCGGGCAAGAGGCGCCCGGCCGGCGCCAGAGGAAGATAACGTCAGGTCAGTTCACAAGCCTCAGCCCCTTGATATCACGGGCAATTTCTTCAAAGGCTTCCGTCAGCGTCTCGTCGTCCGTCGCATTGTAATAGAGCTTTTGACCGGCAGAGCTTGAAGCGCACCCCTTCATCAGGGTCTCCGCGGCATACCCGGCCTTGAAGGCAATCGAGTATATTTTGATATTCTGGTTCTTCATCGCCTCGCACAGCGCCAGCGCATAGGTCTCTGACATGCTGGTTCCCGACGACGAGCAGGAATAGCCGTTCGATTCGAACGTGTTGAACTCGCCATCTGTCATGATGATCGCATTCTTGCTCATGCCTGCCTTGTCATAGGCTTCCGGGTCGGAGCCATCCGGCCAGGCGGGCGCCCATTTGGGCGACAGCATGTAATAGGCCCATGCGATGCCAAGGTGGCCGGCGGTACAACCATCCGCGCTGAAATTGCTGATCTTGGTCTTCAGATCGCTTTCGTTGGAAGAAAGCGGCACGATCTTCGAACTCGGGCAACTGTAGTCGGATGACCCGATCTTGGCGGAACTCGTGGCGAAGGCATCGGAATACTTCTCGGTACCGGTCCGTTCGCGCACGCAATCCGGATAGGTCGTCTCCCACCAGCAATAATAATAGTTGCATCTTCGCTTGGTGACGCCGGTTGTCTCGATAGAGTCGATGATCGGCTCCGCGTTCACCGCTTCGGAATAGGGCACAAGCCCCACTCGCACCCGGTCGTCCGGGTTCAGATCGGCGAACAGCGTCGTGATTCCGGAACTGGCCGCGTCCTTGAGCGCCTGCAGCTTGGTAGGCGCCCCCCAGCCGCCGATCCTGTTGCCCATCGAGCCGGTGACGTCGAGCGCCATGACCACCTCGACTTCTGTATTGGAATATTGCGCCTTGGAGACGGCATCCACCCGGTGCCTGTCATAGCCGACAATGCCCGTGAACGTCATCGGCATCATCGCATGCGCCTTGATCTGCACCGAGCGATTGGCCTTGTCGACCGTGATGGAATCCACCGTCACCTCGGCAGCCTGAAGGTTGCGCTCGTCCAGATTGGCGTCGAGATATTTGCGCACCGCGGTCTTGGCGTCGTCCAGCTTGATGTCGCCCAGCGTCAGGCCCTGTGTGGTGGCGAGCGCGGCCGCGTCGACCGCGAATGTCAGCTTGTTTTGAACGGCGAACATGCGCGCCGTATCCAGCGACAGCGAGGCGGCGAGAAAAAGAGGCACGCTCAGCACGATGAACATGGTCGCGAAATTGCCGCGGCGGTCCCTGGAGAAGGACACAAGAAGTTCGAACAGCCGCTGCATGCACACCCCCCGGTACGCAGCATGGCGGGCGGCGGCGGGATGCCGGACGCCGTCATGCAAGTTGAAGAACCATTTTATACTGCAAATTACCTAAAGGAATACTTAAACAAAAAATCTACAATTAGATGTAAATTGCCAACAGTTCTAGGCGGCGCAAACAACGTTATCCCACCGAAAAGACCTGCGGCGGATATGCCGGCCGGCAAGCGCGGCGGCCATGGTCTCGTCCATGATCGGATGTTCGCGCGGCGAGGCTCGGGGCCTCAGGAAAGCCCCTCACTGCTGCCGCGAGGCGGCGCTCCGAAGCCGCGAAATCGGGGTCTGTCGACCATAAACGCCGACAATCCTTCCTCTTTCATCGCGCGATTGAACTCGCTGATCGCCGCGCCCTCGCTTGCGAAGGCATGGTCCCAGATGACAGGCTTGCTGCCTTCCGCCTTCACTTCGAGGACCCAACCGAGATCGCGTCCGCTCAACCGGTAGATTTGCAGGTCCAATTTGTGCCCATCCCGCCAGATTCGACCCGACAGCCTGGACACCTCGATTTGCTTCGCGCGCCCCGTCATAACCACCCAGCCCCAAGGATGAAGCCGCAGGATAGACAGATTTTTCCATTCTGAAAATATAAATCCCGTCCGGAGTGTGGAAAGACGCGTTTTTCTTGTTCGCGCACCCCGGATTCTTGTCGCAGAATCCATCTCCGTATGAAAAAAGCCCGCCGATCGGCGGGCTTTGCTGGTCCGGACGGATTTTGCGTTTACTGCTCGTCCTCGTCTTCCTCTTCGCTGCGCGAACCCTTGAGCGAGCTGAGCTTGGCGAAGACGGCATCGGCGTCGAGCTCTTCTTCCTCTTCCTTCGGCGCCGAAGGACGCGTCAGGATGTCATCGACCGGCAGGTTCTCGGTCTCGGAAGCCGGCAGCAGGCTGTCGCCCTGCTGGTCCTCGGTCGGAGCGGGACGCGACTTGGCCGCCTTCTGTACCTCGAAATCGAGGTCGATCTGCGAACACAGGCCGAGCGCCACCGGATCGACCGGCTGCAGATTGGCCGAGTTCCAGTGGGTGCGGTTGCGGATCTGCTCGATCGTGTTCTTGGTCGTGCCGACGAGGCGCGAAATCTGGGCGTCCTTCAGTTCCGGGTGATTGCGCACCAGCCAGAGAATCGCGTTCGGGCGGTCCTGGCGCTTGGAAACCGGCGTGTAGCGCGGGCCCTTCTTGCGCAGCTCCGGCACGACATATTTCGATGTTGCCAGCTTCAGTTGGTAGTTCGAATCCTTTTCCGCCTTGGCGATTTCCTCGCGCGACAACTGGCCGGTATTGATCGGATCCAGACCCTTGATGCCCTGCGCCGATTCGCCGTCGGCGATCGCTTTCACCTCAAGCGGATGCAGCTTGCAGAACTGCGCGATCTGGTCGAAGGAAAGAGCCGTGTTGTCGACCAGCCAGACAGCGGTCGCCTTGGGCATCAGAAGCGTATTTGCCATTGGATAAACCTTTCCTGTTCGTCCGCGCCGGTGCCGCGGGCGTGGTCTCGAACCACTGATTTCCGGAAGAATGCGCGCTCCATAGCGCATCTCGGCGCGCTTCGCAACAAGCGCTCCGCGCCGCGTCGGCGGCGCGGGGGACGGACGGTCAGACAGCCCGCTTTGCGGAGACGTTGGGGCTACCGATGGTGGCCAGGAGCGACTGCGAAAGGAAGGACGGAATATCCTCGGCCGCCATCGGCTTCGAATAGTAATAGCCCTGCACATTGCGCGCGCCGATGCCGCGAAGCACCGCCAGTTCCTGCTCGGTCTCAACCCCTTCGACAATTGAGCCGACCCCGAGCGTCGAGCACATGTCGACCATCGTCTTGATCAGCTTGACCGTCTGGCCGCCATTGGAAAGCCGCGTGACGAACGAACGGTCGATCTTGATCGTATTGATCGAGAGCTGGTCGATATGGCCGAAATTGGCGTAGCCGACGCCGAAATCGTCCAGCGCCACGCGCGAACCGAGCTGCTGCAAGCGCGCGAGCGACTTCCGCGCCGTCTCGAAATCCGACATGATCAGCGTTTCGGTCACCTCGAATTCGAGCCGCTTCGGATCGATGCCGCTCTGCTCGATAATGTTGCATAACTTGTCGATGGCCGACGGTGACATGATGTCACGAATCGACAGATTGAAGGAAAGCTTCAGATTTTCCGGCCAGCCGCTGGCGAATTTCAGCGCCTTGTTGAGCAGGATCGGCGTCATCTCCTCGATAAGCCCCGTCCGTTCCGCCGCCGCGATGAACACATCGGGGCGCACATGGCCGAGCGTCGGACTGTTCCAGCGCGCCAGCGCCTCGAAACCGGTCGTCTTGCCGGAATGAATGTCGACCTGCGGCTGGAAGACGACCGACATCTCCTCTTCCTTGTCGCTGATGCGCAGCGCCTGTTCGATACGGCCGATCTGCTGCAGGTCTTCCTCGAGGCGCGGCGTAAAGATCACGGTGCCCGAACCATTCGCCTTGGCGCGGAACATGGCGAAGTCGGCGCGTTCGATCAAGGCAACCTCGTCGTGCTCCGACATATCCGAGCGGACAAAGCCGACGGAGGCCGATACCGAGAATTCGAGGCCGGAAATCAGATACTGGGCACGAATGCTGTCGCACAGCGCGCGGCCGTAATCGTGCAACTGTTTGGCGCTGCGGCGCCCGTCGATCAGCACCGCGAATTCGTCGCCGCCCATCCGCGAAACCTGTCCCTCGCAGCCGCCGGCCTGCTTCAGCCGGTTCGCCACTTCGCTCAGCAGCATGTCGCCGACCGTGTGGCCATAGGTGTCGTTGATCGCCTTGAACCCGTCGAGATCGACAATGCCGAGAACGAAGCCCTCGCCGCCGTCGCGCGCACGCTGCAGCCGCTCGCGCAGCTGGCGGAAGAAATTGCGCCGGTTCGGCAGACCGGTCAGCATGTCCTGCTCGGCCTGTATCTCGGCCAGTTTGCGCAGCCGGTCCGAAGTCATGCGGGCGCGGATCTCGCGGGTTATCGCGCTACGGACCATTTTCGACATGCAATAAGCGGCGATCGAGCCGGCCATCGCAATGACCGTGTATTGCGCCAGCATCGTCGAGCCGTAGGGCGCCGCGAAGAGCAGCATAGTTGCGACGGACAGGACGATCGCGATCGAAACCAGCCGGATGCTGATCCCGAACATCGAGACGACCAGCATGACCAGCATGAAATAGAAGAGCTTCGTCGGCTCCGGATTCATAAGCTGGTTGGAGACAATCTTGAGATAGGCAAGACCGAAGGCGGAAAAGCCCACCATCTCCAGTTTTCGATAGCTCATTTCGCCACGCCGCACCTTGAGGCCCATGGCAAGGAAGGCCAATCCGATGACGGCCGAGGAAAGCGCCATAATCGGGGCATTGGGAGAGGTTGAGAAAAGCAGATGGGTTACGGCGGTGATCGAAAAATAGGCCGCAACCGGAAGCAGGATGGCCTTGAACATCGGCTCGTAGGAAGCCGCGAGCTCGCGGCACATCGCAGCCTTGCCGCACAGCGCCGCGTCCGGAGGAATATCCCCCCACGACAGTGCCCCCTCCGATGCGATGCAGTCACGCTCTTCTTGCTGACCCATGCCCACTTCACCCGACAGGCCTGTTACGATGCTCAAAGCATGTTCGGCCGGTCCGCCTTTACGGCTTCTTGTTCTGGAATTGGCGCGCGCCTGTCTCTATCGGCACTGCGCGACATTCGGGCTCGGCCCGGGGCAGCGTCCTGGCGTCATGCCTCGTCACGGAAGACGACCGCTGCACCGTGATCGGTAGCAAGGCGCGCTTTGACAGAACCTTAATCCTGCTCCGCGCCGTCATTTCTTCCCTAACGGCGTCCTAACGAAACGACTCAACCTGTCATCATTTCTTCGCAGTCCTGTCATGGGCCTGTCATCTGCCTCGCGAACAAGGCGTTTGTCACGTCGGGCCCGCGTTCAGGGCCGTTCTATCGCATTCCGCACATTTTTTGGGAGCTGAGGCATGTCCAGACAATCCAGACTGCTGGCCGCCGGCACCGCGCTTTCCGCGCTGTTCGCCGCCGCGCCGGCCCACGCCGATATGGTCTTCAACCGTATCGCGTCCTTCCCGGTCTACACCAACCTTCCCGCCGACGCTGATCCCGCGTCGGAAACGTCGTCTGAAATCATCTACGTCACGGAAGACGGCATGACGCTGGTCTATTCCGACAGCCCGTTCGGCGGCATCGGCATGATCGACATTTCCGACCCCGCCAATCCTGCCCCCGGCGGTTATGTAAAACTCGACGGAGAGCCGACCTCGCTGGTCGTCCAGTCCGGTCACGCCTTTGTCGGTCTCAATACCTCCGAAAGCTACACGAACCCGTCGGGCGTGCTTCTCTCGGTCAATCTCGAGACCCGTGAGATCGAACAGTCCTGCGACCTCGGCGGCCAGCCCGACTCCGTCGCACTGTCGAAAGACGGCACGATGGTCGCCGTCGCCATCGAGAACGAACGCGACGAGGATCTGGGTGACGGCGGCCTGCCGCAGATGCCGGCCGGCGCGCTCGCCATCGTCTCCGCCTCGGATGGTGCACTCGATTGCGCCAGCCTGAAAATGGTCGATGTCACCGGCCTCGCCGAAGTCGCACCGGAAGATCCCGAGCCCGAATTCGTCGATTTCAACGAAGCCGGCGAAATCGCCATGACGATGCAGGAAAACAACGAGATCGTCATCGTCGACGGCAAGACCGGCGACATCGTCTCGCACTTTTCCGCCGGATCGGTCGCTCTCGACAATGTTGACACCGAAGAAGAAGGCGCACTGACCTTCGACGGCAAGCTGACCGCCGTCCCGCGGGAGCCCGACGCCGTGCAGTGGCTCGACGACGACCGCCTCGTCATCGCCAATGAGGGCGACTGGAAGGGCGGTTCGCGCGGCTTCACCATCTTCTCGAAGAAGGGTGAAGTTCTCTATGACAGCGGCCTGTCCTTCGAATACGAAGTCGCCATGGCCGGCCATTACCCGGAAAAGCGCTCGGGCAACAAGGGTGTTGAGCCGGAAGGCATGGAGATCGCCACTTTCGGCACCACGACCTATATCTTCCTTCTGTCCGAACGAGGCTCGGTCGTCGGCGTCTATGAGGACACGGGCGCGGCGCCGGTACTGAAGCAGATCCTGCCGACGGCGCTCGCTCCGGAAGGCGCAGTGGCGATCCCGGGACGCAACCTGCTCGCCGTCGCCAACGAGGCCGACCTGATCGAGGATGGCGGTGTGCGTTCACACGTCACCCTCTATTCCTATGCGGAGGGCGAACCCGCCTATCCGATGCTGGTTTCCGAAATGGACGGCGACCGTCCCATCGGCTGGGGCGCGATGTCGGGCCTGACCGCCGATCCGGAAAAGCCGGGGATCCTCTATGGCGTGAACGATAGCTTCTACGCCATGCAGCCGACGATCTTCACCATCGACGCCAACCAGAGGCCGGCCAGGATCACCGAGGCCACCCGCATCACCCGTGGCGGCGCGCCCGCCCAGTTGATGGACCAGGAAGGCATCACCACGGATGGCGAAGGCGGCTTCTGGATTGCCTCCGAAGGCCGTACCGACCGGCTGATCCCGCATGCGCTTTACCACGTCAACGCCAAGGGCCAGATCAAGGCCCAGGTCGCCTTCCCGGCCGAGCTTGCCTCCGTCGAGAAGCGCTTTGGCTCCGAGGGCGTGGCGAAGATTGGCGACATGCTCTGGGTCGCGATCCAGCGCGAATGGGGAGACGATCCGGCCGGTCAGGTCAAGCTGCTCGCCTACGACACCAAAGAGAAGAAATGGGCCGGCGCGGTGCGCTACCCGCTTGAGCCAAAAGGCGCCGGCTGGGTTGGCCTGTCGGAGATCACCGCCAATGGCGACTATGTCTATATCGTCGAGCGCGACAATCAGATCGGCGACGCCGCAAAGCTGAAGGCGCTCTATCGCGTGCCCGTCTCCGAACTGCAGCCGGCCGCGCTCGGCGGCGACCTGCCGGTCGTCACCAAGGAACTGGTGCACGACTTCATCCCGGACCTGAAATCGACCGGCGGCTATGTCGTCGACAAGATCGAGGGCTTCACCATCGACGCCGCCGGCAACGCATATGCGGTCACCGATAATGACGGTGTCGACGACTCCAACGGCGAAACCCTGTTCCTGCGCCTCGGCGCCATGGGAACGATGTAAGCTCCAGCCTCCCAAGGCAGGACAGGAAGCCGGGGCGGCGACGCTCCGGCTTCTTTTTCTTGTGGCCAGTCCTCTCGCGCTCCAGCCTCACAACGGCCATCTCGTCATGGAAGCCTCGGGCCTGTCGTGAACGAAAGGGAGGAGACCATGAGCAATCACGTCTACAAGTCGATCGAACTGACCGGCTCGTCCGCCACGGGCATCGAGGACGCCATATCGAACGCCATCGCCACGGCGGCGAAAACCGTCCGCAACATGCAGTGGTTCGAGGTGACCGACACGCGCGGCCACATCGTCGACGGCAAGGTCGGCCACTGGCAGGTCACCCTGAAGATCGGCTTTACGCTGGAAGGCTGACGCCCCGGCGGATCAGTTCGCCGAGATCGTGCCCTTCATGCTCGCATGGAAGTTGCACTTGTAGGCATGGTTTCCGGCGCCGGCGATGGTCACGGTCGCCGATGCGCCCTTGTTGAGCCGGCCGGTATCGAAGCTGCCGTCCCCGGCGGTCGCCGTGTGCGGCGCGCTATCCTCATTGGTGAAGGTCACCGTGTCGCCGGCCGCCACGGTCAGCGTGGCCGGCGAGAAGGCGAAACCCTTGATGGTGACCGCATGGTCGGCCGCCATCGCCGGCGCCGCCGCCATGACGGCCGCGGCCAAAATCATCATGCGTGCAGATCGTGAAACCAGATTCATTCGGCAGTCCTCCGCTGGAAAGCCCGCAGGCTATGCGCGAATGGCCACCTCTGGCAACAACACGAATTTGCATAGTCCTTGCCGGCGTGGCCCCGCCAGCGAGCGAAGCGAAGCTTAACGGTGGGGTAAAAACAGGCAGTCGCCTCCGTCAGGCGTAAATGTCAAAGCGCCGCCAGATAAGTCGGCACTTCCTTCAAGTGTCCGACGACGATCATGTGCTTGACCTCGCCGCGTTTGAAGGCGGTCAGGAACTTGTCGTAATCCTTGAAGACCACGCAGCCATTCGACTGCGACTTGTCCTTGCCGCCGCCGGCCACATACATGTAGGTATGCGCCAACAGGCCGTCGCGGTTGAATTTCTTCTTGCCGTCGGCCGGCAGCAGGCGGATCGCCTCGACCCCGTGGAAACGGGCTTCGCGCATACGCAGATTGTAGAGATTCGGCGGCGTCGGCCCCTTGTTCTTCTCTTTGACGTAGCGCGGATTGTCCTTCATGTGGCCGAGACCGGAATGCGCTTCCAGCTTTTCGCCATTTGGCATGTAAACCATTTGCGCTCCTATGTCGTAGACCGCGACCTTGCTGCCGCGGTCGGGGAGCAGCGAGTCGTTTCGCTTGCCAAACAGCCGGCCGAAAATGCCGTCGCGCGTCTCTTCTTCCTCGATTTCCGCATTCGGATTGGCATAGGCGAGCGCGGTGGAGGCCTGTTTCGGCTTGGCGGAATAGGCGGGACGCGGGATCGGCACGACAACCTCTTCCGGCAGCCGGCTTTCGAGGCTGGCAATCGCCTCTTCAGTGCTCTCGCCGGCCAGTTCTTCCTCTTCTCCGGTCGCGAGCGCTAGGGCGATGGCAGCGTCCACGGCCGCATCGGCGGCTTCCGCCATACGCATGGGCGCAAACCTCTCTTCCAGGCTGGCAAGCGTCACAGCGGCCGTATCGCCGGGCAGCATCGCGAAACGGTCGATATCGGAAAGCGGCTTTGCGTCCGATGTCCGCACCGGAATCCGGCGCGTATCGAAATCGGCGAAATGCGGAGCCGGAACCTTCGCGGCATCCTCTTCCATCGCCACGTGGAAAACACGGTCGAGACGGTCCGACAGGACATCCTCGGCCAACTGAAGCCGACGGCCCGTTTCGCGCGGTTCCGAAAACCCGGCGCGGGCCGTTCCCGATACGGAAGCCTGCACGGACACGGGCACGGCGAACATGCCGACGGAGAATTGCGCAAGCCCTCGGGCCATCATCGGCGCGGCGGCCATCAGGCCGGCAAGTCCGATCATCGGAATGATGCGTGCCGGGCGAAGAATTTTCCTCACGCTCTTCCGCTCACGCAGAATCCGCGATTTGGAAGTTCCTTCCGTCAATAAACTCGTCCCCACTTTGTATTTCGTCCTCAAAAGTCCGGTAAATGTGGCAAGCACATGACGGCAACTGTGACTGTGACAGCTCTTTCGGCAAGCCGCGCCCGCCGCACCGGTTTGATATCTTTTCGGCCTCGCTTCCGGCGGCATTTTGCTTTCCGTCAGCACCCCGCATCCCGGGCGAGGTCCGAAACACCCTGAATCAACAAGGTAAATCAATTCTTTCCAGCCGCCTTGCGGCAGATCAAATTTGTCGCCGACAACGCCTCTTCGGCCCCTTTGGCCGGAATTCCATCCACCGCCGCTTCGCCGCCCCTATCCTTGAGGGGCCCGCCAGCGACGGTGAGGAGCGGTCGGCGCAGCCGGCCAGGTGACGAACGCCCAAAGCGAAAGCGGAGGGCAGGCAAGAGCTTGAGGGCCGGACAAAGGAGGTCGACAAGGTGTATTCGGCGCAAGGCATAGACTGGAACGCGGTCGTCGCCCACCACAGGCGGCTTCTGAGCCGTGTCGTCGAGATGCTGTTCTCGCT
>PAKZ01000016.1 GCA_002706335.1 Ahrensia sp. | reverse complement strand
GCTTGCCCGTAGCCCCGCTACGCGCTGCGCGCGCCTCCGCGCGGATCGCCGCACCGGGCGTGAAACAGAATGCTTCTATCTGACCCTGAAAGGCTCTAGGCCTTCTCCGCCCCGGATGTGCCAATCGGCCGGTCGCCGCGGCACAGTTCGGCGTGGTCGCGGAACAGGGCGTGCAGCCGATCGATCACCTTGCGCACTTCCGGGCGGTGCCTGTCGTCATTGTGCATCACGAGATACTGCGTCTCCGCCAATTCGGCGATCAATGGACCGGCCCGCATCAGTTGGGGATCGCGATCGCCCGAAAAGCACGGCATCACGCCCCTTCCCGCGCCGGCGCGCACCACATCGCGCAAGGTGTGCGGCGTGTTGGCCCAGGCGCAGATGGAGGTATCCTCCTGCGCCAACAGCCAGCGGGCAGATCGGGTGACTGCTTCCTCGGAGCCGAGAGAGACCCACTCGCTGCCTTCCGGATCGGGATGATTGCGCGCCACATAAGGTGCGAAGGCGATCTCGACCGTCGGCCGCGAAGCGAGGTTGCCGCTTTCCGCGGGCTGATTGCGAATCCCGATTTCCACTTCGCGATGGGCGATATCCAGACGCGCTTCCGTGGTCTTGAAACAGATGCGGAACGGATCGTTCGATGTCCAAACGCGCGCGAAATTCTCCGCGATGAAATTGGCGGTCCAGGTGCCAGCAGAAAGTCGAACGGCCGGGCGCTCGACACCGGATGTCAGCCATTCCTCGATTGGCCGCGCTCCGGCTTCCATCGCCTTGACCTTGCGCAGCAGCGATTGTCCCTTGTCGGTCAGGGCGTATCCGGTTCGGGACCGCACGAACAGCGGCTTGCCGATCACCTGCTCCAGCGCGAGCATCCGCCGGCCGATGGTTGGCGCGCTCAGGGAGAGGGTCTCGGCGGCCCCCGTCAACCCGCCGGCACGAGCGACATGAGCGAAGATTTGGAGATCATCCCAGCTGAGGTTTTTCATTTCTGAAAAACATCCTGCATTTCTGGCCGTATTATCCGCTTCATGGGTCGAACTATAGTTCATTTCTGAAAATCAGAAACCCCGAGAAGCGAAAATGACATATCCTTTCCCTATGCCTGTCGTACCGTTTCGTCACAAGACGGAGACATCGGCCCGACAGGAAGACGAGTTCTACAAGACACCCGCCGAGCCGATCCCGCGTTGGCTGCGGGTGCTCTTCGCCCTGCCCCGCCGCGCGATCGCGGCGATGCGGAAAGAGAGACCCGAGACGCAGGCGCGTGCAGATGCCATGAAGCCCGCGCGGGATTGCATCATGCACACGGCAGATCGGAACCCGGCGGCCGACGCCTGTTCGCAGGGGGCCATGGCGAACCGATAGGAGGCCTTCTTGTGCCGGCCGCCTGAGTGTCGCCGCATCGACCCTTTCGAACGCCGGACAATTTGTCGTCTCTTGAACGAAGCATTCCGCAATGCGCCTCCCGTCCATCACCCCTGTTGAAGAGGTTACGAACGAGACCTGGTTTACGGGCAGCGTTAACGCCGGCTTCCCAAAATACTTAAAATTGAACTTTTTCGTAGATGCACGGGGAGTTGACAAGCGCGGACGGGGCGAGCCAACCTGCGGCATCATAAACAGCACCCTGGTGCAAACTTGCCATCGCTAAAACCAGCCGACCTCGCCTCTTTCGACCAACTGCCGACAATTGAAGAATATGAAAACTTCATGGCCGCCAATCCGGACTTGCAGGCAGTGGAGTTCCTGCTGGTCGATCCGAACGGCGTCATGCGGGGCAAATGGGCGCCGGCCGACAGCCTGAAAAAGGCATTCAAGGAAGGCGTGAACTTTCCCATGTCGATCCACGGTCTCGACATCTGGGGGCGTGAGGTCGCCGAAACCGGAATACATATCGAGACCGGAGATCGCGACGGATATTTCCGCGCCGTGCCCGGAACGCTGTCCATGGTTCCCTGGGCAAGCCGGCCGACGGCGCAGGTTCTGCTTCAGGGCTTTACGCCGGAGGGCGAGCCGCTGCGTTTCGACTGCCGCAACGCGCTCGGGCGCATCACCAAGGCGCTCGCCAAGCGCGATCTTTACCCCGTGGTGGCTTTCGAGCTGGAGTTCTATCTGCTGGAACCCGGCACGGACTGGGACGACGGCATGCCGGCGCCAGTGGGTGCGTCGTCCGGTCCGGACCGTCAACGCATGTACGGGCTCGACGACCTCGCAGAGTATGACGGGCTGTTCGAGGATATCCGCCACGCGGCGGACGCGCAGAGCCTGCCGATCGACACCATCGTCAAGGAAGCGGCGCCGGGCCAGTTCGAGGTCAATCTCAAGCACCGCTGCGATCCGCTGCGCGCCGCCGACGATGTCATCATGCTGCGCCGGATCGTGTTCGGCTGCGCGCGCAAGCACGGTCTTCAGGCCACCTTCATGGCGAAACCGTTCATCGAATATGCCGGCAACGGCATGCATGTTCATGCCTCGATGCTGAATGGCGAGGGCACGAACGTGCTTGCGGGCGAGGAAGGCAAGGCAAATCTCGGCGGAGTCATCGCCGAACTGATCCGCACCATGCCGCAAGGCCTGCTTCTCCTGATCAATTCATGGAACGGGTTCCGTCGTATCCAGCCGGGTTCCTATGCGCCGACGCGCGCGGTCTGGGCGGAAAACAATCGTTCGGTCGCGCTGCGCATCCCTGCCTCGACGGAGGAGAACAGGCGCATCGAACACCGCATCGCCGGTGCCGACGCCAATCCCTATATCGTGCTGTGCGCCATTCTTCAGGCGATGATGGACGGGCTTGAAAAGCTCGACACCCCGCCGCCTCCGGTCACCGGCAACGCCTATGAGAACAAGGAGGCGCAGCAATTGCCGGACGACATGGACGAGGCCCTGCAGCTGACCCAGGCAGGTGACTTCTGCGACCGGGCGCTCGGGCCCGAGCTGTCGAAGATCTACAAGGATTTGAAGCGCGCGGAGATCCTCGCGTTCTGGGCTGAAATCACGCCGCTGGAACGGACCACCTATCTCTGAATCACCGACTGAAATCGCCTGTTTTTTCGGCAAAACCGGCAACTGGAAAATTCTTGTGCGTCCGGAGAATCCTCAATAGTGTCTTAACATCTCCGGTGCCGGGAAGTCCGTCCGGCGCCAGGATACGAACATCAGGGAGTATCAAATGTTCCGTTCGAAATTGCTTCTCTCCAGCGCGGTAGCCCTTGCGGCGCTGGTCGTGTCGGCCAATGCGCAGGACCGCGTGGTCAATGTCTACAACTGGTCCGACTATATCGATGAATCCATCCTCGAGGAGTTCACAGCCGAGACCGGCATCCAGGTCGTCTATGACGTGTTCGACTCCAACGAAGTGCTGGAAACGAAGCTTCTCGCCGGCTCGACCGGCTATGATATCGTCGTGCCGACGGGCACGTTCCTCGCCAACCAGATCAAGGCCGGCGTATTCCAGAAACTCGACAAGTCGAAGCTGCCGAACCTGAAAAACATGGATCCGGCGATTTCCGAGCGTCTTGAGAAATACGACCCGGGCAATGAATACGCCATCAACTACATGTGGGGCACGACCGGGCTCGGCATCAATGTCGACATGGTCAAGGAACGCCTGGGCGATGACGCCACGCTGAACACATGGGACCTGATGTTCGACAAGGCGACCGCCGACAAGCTGGCGGATTGCGGCATCTTCATGCTCGATGCGCCGACGGAAACCGTCCCGGCCACCCTGAACTATCTCGGCATGGACCCCGACCTGAAGACGCAGGAGGGCTATGACGCGGCGAAGGAAAAGCTGACGGAAATTCGCCCCGATATCCGCAAGTTCCATTCCTCTGAATACATCAATGCGCTCGCCAATGGCGATATCTGTATGGCGATGGGCTGGTCCGGCGATATCCTGCAGGCGCGCGACCGCGCCGCCGAGGCGGATGCCGGCGTCACCGTCGAATACATCATCCCGAAAGAGGGCGCTCTGATGTGGTTCGACAACATGGCGATCCCGTCGGACGCGCCGCATGTCGAGGAAGCGCACGAGTTTCTCAACTACATCATGCGTCCGGAAGTCATGGCGAAGGCCTCCAACTACGTCTACTACGCCAACGGCAACGCCGCCTCGAAGGAATTCCTCAACGAGGACGTGATCGGCGACCCGGCGATCTATCCGGACGAAGAAACGATATCGCGCCTCTACACGGTCTCGCCGGAAAACGCTCGCGAGAAGCGCATGCTCAACCGGACCTGGACCGCGGTCAAATCCGGTCAGTAAAACTCTCGGCCCTGGCGCTCGCGCCGGGGCCGTTTTCCTTTAACGGCGGATGTGGGGACAGTCATGCCATCGCTCGGAAGCATCAGGCGCTCGTTCGCGCCGTGGGACGATCCCGCGGCAAAGCCCTATATCTCTTTCAAGAACGTCACCAAGCGGTTCGGCGATTTCGTTGCCGTCGACAATCTCTCGCTCGATGTCTATGAGCGCGAGTTCTTCTCGCTGCTTGGCCCGTCGGGATGCGGCAAGACCACCCTGTTGCGCATGCTCGCGGGGTTCGAGGAACCGACCGAAGGCGAGATCTTTCTCGACGGACAGTCCCTGAAGGGGGTTCCTCCGCACAAGCGCCCCGTCAACATGATGTTTCAGTCCTATGCGCTGTTCCCGCACATGTCGGTCGCGGACAATATCGCCTTCGGCCTGAAACAGGACGGGATGGAAAAAGGCGCGCGCGACGAGCGTGTCGCGCAGATGCTCAAGCTCGTGAAACTGGAGGAATTCGCCAAGCGCAAGCCGGACCAGCTGTCCGGCGGCCAGCGCCAGCGCGTGGCCCTCGCCCGCGCCGTCGCCAAACGGCCGAAACTGCTGCTGCTCGACGAACCGCTCGGCGCGCTCGACAAGAAGCTGCGCGAGGAAACCCAGTTCGAACTGATGGACCTGCAGCAGCAGCTCGGCCTCACCTTCATGATCGTAACGCACGATCAGGAGGAGGCGATGACCATGTCCGACCGCATCGCGGTCATGGACAAGGGCATCATCGCGCAGATCGGCACGCCGGCGGAAATCTACGAAGCACCCAATTCGCGCTATGTCGCCGATTTCATCGGCTCGGGGAACATCCTGGAGGGCAATGTGGCCTCCTCCGACGATGCGCATGTCACGATCAAGGGCGGGGACGGGGAGATCGTCGGCGCTCTTCGCGGCAGCAAGGCGCCGGCAAACGGCGAGGCGGCATGGTTTGCCATTCGCCCCGAGAAGATGCAGGTCAGCCGCTCCAAACCGGAAAATGTCGACAACGCGCTTGAAGGCGAGGTCTGGGACATCGCCTATCTCGGCGACATGACGATCATCAACCTCAAGCTCGATTCCGGCAACGTCGTGCAGGCCTCCATGATCAACCGCTCGCGCCTCGTCGAGGATCCGATCGGCTATGACGAGCGGATCTGGCTGTCGTTCAGCGCCGATTCCGGCCTCGTCCTGGAAAGGTGACCGCCATGATGCGCGCGATCACCAACCGGCTGGTCATCATCATTCCCTATCTGTGGCTGCTGTTCTTCTTCCTGTTGCCGTTCATGATCGTTCTGCGCATCGCGCTCTCCGATCTCGAATACGGCGCGCCGCCCTACACGCCGCAATTCAGTCTCGCCGACGGCTGGAACGTCATGTGGGAGAAGCTTGGGCAGCTCGATTTCGAGAATTTCGGCTTTCTGGCCAGCGACAGCCTCTACATCAACTCCTATCTGTCGAGCCTGCAGATCGCCTTCTTCTCGACGATCCTGACCCTTCTTCTGGGGTTCCCGCTCGCCTATGGCATGGCGCGCGCGCCGAGCGGCATACGGCCGACGCTCCTGATGCTGGTGATCCTGCCGTTCTGGACCTCGTTTCTTATCCGCGTCTATGCATGGATCGGGATCCTGAAGCAGGAGGGATTGCTGAACCAGTTGCTGCTCTGGCTCGGCTTGATCGACACGCCGCTGGAGATCCTGTCGACCAACAAAGCTGTCTATATCGGAATCGTCTATTCCTACCTGCCCTTCATGGTGCTGCCGATCTATTCGACGCTCGAGAAAATGGACGAGTCGCTGGTCGAGGCGGCGCGCGATCTCGGCTGCACACGCATCGGCGCCTTCTGGAAAGTGACGGCGCGGCTGGCGGTTCCCGGCATCCTCGCCGGCTGCCTGCTGGTCTTCATCCCCGCCGTCGGCGAGTTCGTCATTCCCGACCTCCTCGGCGGGTCCGGCACGCTGATGATCGGCAAGACGCTGTGGACCGAATTCTTCAACAACAGCGACTGGACCGTCGCTTCGGCCATCGCCATTGTGCTGCTTGTCGTGCTTGTGGTCCCCATAGTCCTATTCCAAAACGCGCAGGCGCGAGCTGCGGAGGCGGGCCGATGACTGGTCGCTGGTCGTGGTTCAACATCACCTCGGTGGTGGTCGGGTTCACCTTTCTCTATCTACCAATCGTGCTGTTGGTAATCTTTTCCTTCAATGAGTCACGTCTGGTCACGGTCTGGGCGGGCTTCTCCACCAAGTGGTACGGCGAGCTCTTCCAGAACCAGGGCATTCTCGATGCCGCCTGGGTGACGATTCGTGTCGCACTAATTTCGGCCAGCGTGGCGACCGTTCTCGGCACGCTCGCGGCGGTCGCGCTGGTCCGCTTCCCGCGGTTCAACGGCCGTACGGTGTTTACCGGAATGGTCTATGCGCCACTGGTCATGCCGGAAGTGATCACCGGCCTATCGCTGCTGCTGCTGTTCGTCGCGATCAATTTCGCCCGCGGGTTCTGGACCGTGACGCTGGCGCATATCACCTTCTCGCTTTGTTTTGTCGCGGTAGTCGTCCAATCGCGCCTCGTCAGCTTCGACAAGTCGCTCGAGGAAGCGGCGCAGGATCTCGGCTGTCCGCCGTTCCAGGCCTTCATGAAGGTCACGTTGCCGGTCATATTTCCGGCGGTTATTTCCGGCTGGATGCTGGCCTTCACGTTATCGCTCGACGATCTTGTCATTGCCTCTTTCACATCGGGACCGGGCGCAACAACATTGCCGATGAAGATCTACAGCCAGGTGCGGCTCGGCGTGACACCGGAAATCAACGCAGTGTGTACGATCCTGATCGCCATCGTGACCAGCGGCGTGCTAATCGCGACGATCCTTAATAAGCGCCGCAACATGCAGCACAAGCACAACTAACTGTTATCCGCGCGGCGGGCGCAGCATGTATGCGATTGCCCAGAGCGGGACGATGATCATCGAACCCAGCACCATGTTGGGCAGCGCCCAGGCGAACGCCTTGCGTACGAGCTCGGCGATGTGTTCCGGTGTCATGCCGACCCGGGCCAGCATTTCGGCGGCCGAAAGGTCAAAGGCAGACAGCAGGGCGCCGCATAAAAGCGACGCCAACGCGATCTTCAATGCCACCGACAATATGTTGAACACCGGCCCCGAGCCCTCAAAACTTCCCGGGCAATCTATGGCGCAAAGGTCTAAAAACTCTTTAAAATACGCCTTGCCGTGTTAATCCGGCATTTACCATCAAGGCTGTTCGGGCGGCAGCAGCACCGGGGTCGCATAGGGATTGTCCCACGATCCGCCGATGAAATGCTGGATAGAGGGTTTGCGGTTTTCCGTTTCGCCGCTCTGTTCGGCAATCGTCGTCAAGGCGATGCTGGCGGTACCGTAGGGTATGACGCCGTTGAGCTGAACCGTGCCCCCCGAATATCCGATGGTTCCTTCCTCGATAATGATCACGCCATCCTGAACGAGCGACTTTATATCGAGCTTGTCGAATGCCTCCCCCGCTTGCGAACTGTCCTTCAGCCGGAAAAAGGTTCGGCTCTCGGAGCCGTCGCCGAAGGTCTTGTAGGTGACGCCGTCCAGCTTTCCGCCGGCCACATGAAGCGCAAGCGATCCGTTGGCACGTTTGAACAAGTCACTCCATTGCACCATGGGAGCGTGAATATCGAGACGACCGGTGGTCATCCCCCGCGGAAACAGGCCGGTCAATTGAAGCGCGTCGGCCGCCGCCGCGCCGTCGACGTCGCTCAGCGATACGCCCAGCGCGCCCTTCAGCGTGCCCTGCTCCGGCATAAGCTTGAAATGCGCCTGGACGCGGCCGCCATAAGCGGTGGCGTCCGGCAGTTCGAAGTTCGCTCCACCCTTTCGGATCTGCGTGACAGTCGCAACATTCGTCAGACGCAATCCAGCCGCCGTGGCATTTCCAGCCGACAGGCGAAGATCCACATCAAGCTGCCCCAGCACATCCTTCGAGATCGGGTCGGACAGCGCGTCGCGGGTTCTCGGCAGCCCGGTCAGGGCGGCCAGATACCCGATAATGTCTATCTCCGCGAAATCCAGGGTGGCGGTTACAGAGGGCCTGCCCTCGTCCATGAAGGCCAGTTCGAGGACGCCCGTGCCAGCATTACCCTGAAGCTTCACGCTCAGGTCTTCGAACCTAATCTTCTTGGCGTCGCCGCGCAGGGTGCCGGAGAGGTCGATACTGCCGACCGCGTTGCCGGTGCGGATGCCCACGCCGAGCCAGTTGAGCGCCTGGCGCGGTGACGGCATGGCCAGCGTCACCTTGCCTTCCGCGAATGGGGCGGACCCGACCCCCAACTTGCCATCGAAGGCATAGTTCATCATGTCGCTCGAGAAGCTCTGGCGCACACCGACGATCTGACGCGCAAAAAAGCGCACTGCATTGTCTACCTCGGTGCGCAGTGTGAACGCCGTTCCGCGCCAGATCCCCTCGAGCGAAGCCGTCAGCCTCTCGTCCAGCCGCGGCCATGCAACGATCCCGTTGACGGCGGTGATCCGTTCCGGATTTTCGCTGTCCGGCCCGATGAATTCGACGATGCCGTTATCGACCGCAACGGTGCCGAAACGGGCATATGGCGACGAGCGCGCAGGGACTTCCGCATTATTCTCGGTATTCTGCGCGGGCTCGGTTTCCCGGCGAACCCGTTCGATCTCCCGACCGAGCCGCCCGCCAATCGCCGCGAAATCGACCCGGCCATGGTCGTCGACACGCACCCGCATGGTCGGACGCACCAGCTTGAACTGGGAGAATTCAAGGTCCCGCGCCATCAGGCCGGCAACCGGGATGGAGACCTCCACACTGTCGACAATCAGAAAATCGCCTGGCGCATCGCCGCCGCCGGCCGGATCGCTGGGAACGTGGACATCGTAAAGGCGTGCAATCGGGGCCGGAAACAGATCGACGTCAACGCGGCCTTCGACGCGAATTTCCTGGCCGGTGATATCCGCGAGTTCACGTTCGAGCGCGGTGCGAACGAATTCGCTTGAGACAAAGACGGGCAGCAACATCCAGACCGCGACAAGCGCGATCAAGGCTGTGGCGACAAGCCAAAGACCGATGCGGGTCACCCGTACTGTCATGCTGAAACCGTTTTCTTCCACCGAATATGCATCACTCGGTGACCCCGTTTTTTTCGCGCGAGCCTATACAGAAGTGCGGGCAATTCAAGGCTTGCCGACCGCCAAACGGCACTTTACCAAGCTAAGCACATGACTGACCGAGAGAAGAGACAATGACGACGCCAACACCGCTGTGGACGCCGACGCAGACCGAGGCGCAACATTCCAACATGGCGCAGTTGATGCGCCTCTCGGCCGAGCGCCATGGCGCGCCCGCCGAGGATTATTCAGCTTTCCACGGCTGGAGCGTCGGCAACCCGGAAGATTTCTGGTCGCTTGTCTGGGACGATTGCGGCGTAGTCGGCGACAAGGGAGCGCGGGTCCTCATCGACGGCGACAAGATGCCCGGCGCACAGTTCTTTCCTGACGCCCGCCTCAATTTCGCGGAGAACCTGCTGGCCAAGGGCGGCGAAGGCGACGCTATAGTGTTTCGAGGCGAGGACAAGCTGGAACGCCGCATCTCCTGGGCTGAGTTGCGTGCGATGGTGTCGCGGCTGCAGCAACATTTCCGGGCGCTCGGGGTGGGCGAAGGCGACCGCGTCGCCGCGATGATGCCGAACATGGTCGAAACCGTGGCATGCATGCTCGCGGCGACGTCGATCGGCGCCGTCTGGTCTTCCTGCTCGCCCGATTTCGGTCCGAAAGGCGTTCTCGACCGCTTTTCTCAGATCGAGCCCGTGTTGTTCATCGCTTGCGACGGCTACTGGTATAACGGCAAGCAACAGGACATCGCCGGCAAGCTTCAGGAAATCGTGCCCGGCCTGCCGACCGTAAAGAACACCATCATCGTCGATTATCTGGGCAATGCCGAGGCGACGGCCGCCAGCATCGAAACCGCACAGCCGCTGGCCATGGTGCTTGGCCGATACGAGCCGGCGCCGCTGGAATTCGAGCGGCTCGCCTTCAGCCAGCCGCTCTACATCCTGTTTTCTTCCGGCACGACCGGCATTCCGAAATGCATCGTCCACTCGGCGGGGGGCACACTCCTTCAACACCTGAAGGAACAGCGCTACCACGCCAACATCAATGCGGGCGACCGGGTGTTCTACTTCACGACCTGCGGCTGGATGATGTGGAACTGGCTCGTCTCGGCGCTCGCCAGCGGCGCGACCCTTCTTCTGTTCGACGGCTCGCCATTCGCGCCGAACGCCAATGTGCTCTTCGACTATGCCGAACAGGAAGGCATGACCTATTTCGGCACCTCGGCGAAATATGTCGACGCGGTGCGCAAGGAGGGCCTGCGGCCGATGGAGACGCACGACCTGTCGAAGGTTCGTGTCATCTCATCGACCGGCTCGCCACTCTCGCCGGAATGCTTCACCTACGTCTATGACGCCATCAGAAAGGACGTGCATCTGGCCTCGATCTCGGGTGGCACCGATATCGTGTCATGCTTTGTCCTCGGCGTACCTATCCTTCCCGTCTATTCGGGGGAGATACAGGGAGCGGGCCTTGGCATGGCCGTGGAGGTCCTGAACGACGAAGGCGCTCCGGTGGTCGGCGAGAAGGGCGAACTTGTCTGCGCAAAGCCCTTCCCCTCCATGCCGGTCGGTTTCTGGAACGACCCGGACGGCGCGAAATACAAGGCGGCCTATTTCGAGCGTTTCGACAATATCTGGTGTCACGGCGATTTCGCCGAATGGACCGAACATGGCGGCATGATCATCCACGGCCGCTCCGATGCGACGCTCAACCCCGGTGGCGTGCGCATCGGCACCGCGGAGATCTACAACCAGGTCGAGCAGATGCCGGAAGTTCTTGAGGCGCTTTGCATCGGCCAGGATTGGGACAATGACGTACGGGTGGTGCTGTTCGTGCGGCTCGCGGGGGGAGCGGTGCTGGACGAGGCGCTGCAGAAGGCCATTCGCACCAAGATCCGCACCGGAGCTTCGCCGCGTCACGTCCCGGCCCGTATTGTCGCCGTCACGGACATTCCGCGCACCAAGTCGGGCAAGATCGTCGAACTCGCGGTGCGCGAGATCGTCCATGGCCGCCCGGTGAAGAACAAGGAGGCGCTCGCCAATCCCGAAGCGCTCGATCAGTTCCGCGATCTGCCGGATCTGCAGGACTGACTTTCATAGTGAACGGGCACGCCACGCCCATTAACCAAGTCCGCTCATTCCGTATCGCTTTCACACAGGCGGGGCCCGCGTTAACCGTCTGTTAAGAGGCCGGCGTTAATAGTCTCGTAACAGGTTGAGAAACGTTCGATCCCGCAGATTGAGCCGCTCGAAGTCCAGCAGACAGCAAATTCAGGCGCCATTTGGCGCCTTTCTTTTTTCGTGAAACGCCAGATCCTCGCGAGGATTTCAGCTCGCGAGTACCCGTGACGGCGGGAACACGATCTCGATAGCGGTCCCCTTGCCCGGTTCCGACTGGATGGCGAATTCGGCGCGGTTCGCCTCGACCAGAGCCTTGGTCAGCGGCAATCCGAGGCCGGTTCCGTCGCCGCGTGCGCGGCCCAGCGACGCCACCTGCTGGAAGGGCTGCAACGCCAGATCGATCTCCTTGGCCGACATGCCGATACCCGTATCCTTCATGCGAAGGACGACCTCGCCGCGCGCATTATAGCTCGTATTGACGATCACCTGCCCACCCGAATGGGTGAAGCGGACCGAATTCGACAGCACGTTCAGGACGATCTGCTTCAGGCTGCGCTGATCGGCGACGACATCCGGCAAATCGTCATCAAGCGAAGACCGGATGATGATGCGGTTGCGGTTGGCCTGCGGCTGGATCATCGCAATCGCCTCATTGACCGCGTCGTTGAGCGAAACGCTTTCGAACTCCAGCTCCTGTTTGCCCGCCTCGATCTTCGAAATGTCCAGCAGGTCGTTGACGAGGTCGAGCACATATTTGCCGGACTTGTTGATGTCGGTCAGGTAGCTCTTGTATCGCTCGTTACCAATCGGACCGAAACGCTCTTCCGCCATCAATTCGGAGAAGCCGATGATGGCATTGAGCGGTGTTCGGATCTCGTGACTGATCTTGGCCAGAAATTCCGTCTTGTGCGACGAAGCCTGCTCGGCGTTGCGCTGGGCGTCGCGCAAGGCCTGCTCGGTCTGCTTCCATGCGGTAATGTCGCGCACGACCGCGCAGAAGCCGTTCGAGGTCTCGAGCCGACCGATCGTCATGAAGAGCGGCAGGAAACCGCCATTCTTTTCGCGGCCGAGTACTTCGAGCCCTTCATTCAGCACGCTGGCGACGCCATTGTTGCCGAGCCCGCCAAGATAATCGAGGGCGGCCGCCTGGCTCTCATGGGCGAAAAGCACCGAGAAGCTCTTGCCTTCCACTTCCTCGCCGGCATAGCCGAACAGCGCCGAGGCCGAGGCATTCAGCGAACGGATTACACCGTCGTGCGACAGGACCACAACACCGTCGGACGCGGTATCGAGAATGGCGCGCAATTCGGCCGCTTCCGACATTTCCGGTTCGTCGCCTTGCTGCGGCGCGATCTCTGCCTCCTGCGGCAGTTGCGGTTCGAAGGCGAACATGAGAGCGGTGCGGCCGTGCCAGGGTACCGTCTGCATATGCGCACGCGCAGAGACCACCTCGCCATCGGCGACACGCAGGGTCAAGGCGCCGTCTTCGGCGGCCTCGCCGTCGAACAACGCATCGATGCCGCCTGCCTCGTTCAAGCCCCCGGCATCGCGGTAACCGCTCATCGCCGTAAACGCTTCATTGGCGAAAAGAGCCTCGTCGTCGCGGTGTATCAGGATCGGCAGAGGCAGCGCATTCAGAAATGCGGGCGTCAGGCCGTCTTCCGAACGGACCCGTCCGGCAGCATCCGACGCGGATGTCGCGAACGCAGACGGCATGTAGTCATGGCTATCCTCTGAAGCCTCTTCGTCGACGGCAAGCGGCGGTACAGTGTCTTCGACGTCGTCGGCAGCAATTTCCATCTCGATATCGCGGGTGATTTCGCCCTCGGCATCCTCGACGGAAGCGGCGATATAGTCCTGCCCGTCATCCGGCGTCTCGTCGGTCGACGCCCCGTCGGCAGGCAGATCCTCGGTGACTCGGTCGTCAAAGGTCGCCGCCGGCATGTCGCGTGGCGGCTCGTTCGTTTCCGTCGCTTCCTTCTTCACGCGCGCCCAGCCGAGCACGTCGCCAATCTGGCGGAAGGCAGCCTGTTCGCTCGGATTGAGCCTCTCGCCGCCGGACTGGCTGCGGCGTTTGGATTCCAGATCGATGATCTTGTCGGTCTCGCGCCGCATCGGAACGGGGGACGCTGTCGACAGGACGGGAACCTCGCCCGCGAAGGGGTCGTCTTCCTGCGGGAGCACCGTGGGCTCGACATCCTCGGACCGGATCTCGACATCCTCCGCCGGCGTTTCGGGTTCGGCGGGCGCCTCGGCTTCGACCGGCGCGCGCGACGCCGCCTCGACCAGCTTAAGGCCGAGAGCGTTCGGGTCAGGCTTGCGTTCGCCCATGCGCACGATGCCGAAGCCGCGATAGCCCTCGAAATCGCGCTGGCGATTGTAGGAAGGCAGCGCGGCCAGATCGACCGGGACCAGAAACGCCGTTCCCTGGACCGGCCACAGAACGCTCTTGCCCGACCAGGTGTCATGGCGCTTCAACGATGCATCGATTTCGCCCGAGGGGTCGAGGTCGAAATCGCGTGCGACATCCTCGAAAGCCCGGCCGACAATATCGGCCGCATGGGGGCCGACGGCAGCGGCGAATTCGGCCGAGATGTCGGTGAACCGGCCGTCGCTGTCGGTTTTCCAGACGAAGCGAACCGGGCCGCGGCCATTCTCGAAATCGGCCCTGAACTCCGTTTCCGCTTCCTTCGCAGGTTCAGGGACCGGAGACGCAGACACGGTTTCGCGAGGTTCCGGCGCCGCCGGGATCTCCTCTTCGGCCTGCTCCGGTTCCGGTGTCGTCGCAACGGCATCGTCTACAACAGGCTCGTCGGCCGGAGACGGTTCCTCGGGCGCCGCGCCGCTCGCCTCGATCGGCGCGTCCGGCGGGATGTCTTCCTGCGGCGTGGCCTCCTCCTGCGGGATCGCGACCACGCGTTCCTCGAACACTGGTTCTTCTTCCGCCCGCGCCATTTGGTGCTCGACCTGTTCGTCCGACGCGGATTTGACGGCCATGACCAGATGGCGCGCCGGCGTATCGGTCAGCCGGGCGATGGCGATGGCAACGGGGAGTGCGGGATCGGGTGTCACGAGCCTCTTGACCAGCCGGTCCTTTTCATCGCGCACATCGCGCACCAGCGCGCCGATGGCGTCGGCCGGAAGGCTTATGCCCGAGAACAGGGCGTCGGCAGCAAGCAGCCCGCCACTGTCGTCGACGATGGCCGCGCCCGCGCCTTCGGTCGCAAGGCCGGCAATTGCGGCAAGCGCGGCATCGCGCTCGGCGGCATCGGGTTCGCCGGTGTCGATGACGAGCAGTATGCAGGCCATGCCGTCGCGGCCGGTGATGGCGCGGAGCCTTGCCGGCAGAACCTGACTCCTGATGCCGAAGGAGACACGGATATGCGTGGCGACGTCCTCGCCGGATTTCGCACGCGCGGCAGCCGAGACGATCTGGCGCAACGCGGTGCCCATGCCGGCGGGACCTTCCGCCTCGAATTCGCCTATCGAGTCAAAGCCGAAAAGCTCGGCCGCGCGGCCGTTCGCCCACAACAATGTCTGCATGTCCGCGGAGAAGACGGCGATCGGGCGGCCCGACAGGAAGTTCTCGCGCACGCCGTCCCATGCGGCGACATCGATAAAGGAATAATTTGTGCTGGCGTCGGCCATATCTCTGCTCTCGGCGCGTGTCCCGGAGGGGAGGTTAAGAAAAAATTAATTGCCATTTCGATGCCGGCGCGTCCAGCGGCCCGGCATTTCCGGCCCTTTCTTGTTCCCGAATTAGTTAACGCGAAAACACATGCCTGCCATGACATTTGTGCAATGCAATAAAATGTTGCAATGCACAAAAAACCTGCTATATACGCTGCATCAACGAACACAATCCCAGGAGGATATAGTTATGGCCAAAGCAGCCCAGAAGACCGAAACCGCCGACGTTTTCGCATTTCCAGCAATGGACACCGCTCCGTTCGCCGACCAGTTCCGCACCTTTGCCGAAGACAGCATGGCGAAGTCGAAGGAAGCCTACGACAAGATGAAGTCGTCGGTCGAGGAAGCCCAGAAGACCGTGGAAACCACGATGGAAACCGCTCAGGCTCAGGGCTCCAAGCTCTCGCTCGCCGCGATCAGCGCGATGCGCGCCAACACCGAAGCCGGCTTCTCGCACCTCGAAAAGATGCTCGGCGTTAAGACGCTGGCCGAGGCTATGGAAGTCCAGACGGCTTTCATGCGCAAGCAGACCGAAATGGCCGTCGACCAGGCCAAGGGCATGCAGGCCGCTTCGCAGGAAGCTTTCGAAGCCCTTTCCGCTCCGGCCAAGGCCGCGACCGAGAAGGCAATGGCTTCGATCAAGGCCGCCTGACACGATACAGATCGCGCCGGACCGCATTCCTTGCGGTCGGCGGATGAATGAAAGGCCGGATTTTTCCGGCCTTTTTCTTTTGGCTCGCGGCGCGTCGATCCGATCTTGCAAAATTATTTGATGATAGGTATGCGTTCGCTTGCACCATGACTTTGTGCGGGCGTAGCTCAGTTGGTTAGAGCGCTGGATTGTGGCTCCAGAGGTCGGTGGTTCAAATCCACCCGCTCGTACCATATCCCCTTATCCCGAATTGCTTACCGCCGACGGCATTGATGTGCGGTTTTTTTGATTGAGTGGTCAAGCGCCGAGCGCTACGTAACCCCCCTTGTTTCGATATAATGGCGCGCATAATCGTGCCGGCGGGGAGCGTGTTTCTTGAGTTTGAATGTAGTGCCCGACTATCTCGTCGCCTGCGCGGGCTTCATCTACATTGTCGCTTTTCTGATCATCAACCAGATCGTGCTGCGCTGCATGCTGCTGGTCGGTTCCGCTTTCTATGTCGCCTATTACGCGGTCGTGGCCGGCGAACCGCTCTGGATGGCGATCTTCACCAATATCGGCATCTCCACCGCCAATTTCCTCGGGCTCCTGATTCTGATTTTCAGCAGATCGCGACTCGCCATCCCGAAAGAACATTCCGACATATATCCGGTCTTTTCGCTGCTGCCGCCTGGCGACTTCAGAACACTGATCCGGCTTGGCAGGCGGCGTGTGCTGAACGAGGACGCCGTGCTGACACGCGACGGCGCGCCGGTGGATACGCTCTATTTCGTGCTCAGGGGCGAGGTGGTCGCGGAGAAGCGGGGCGAAACCTTCATGCTGCCCGAACGGATCTTCATCGGCGAGGTCGGCTATCTCACCCGAGACGGCGCATCCGCGACGACACGGCTGGCTAAGGGCGGCGAAGTTCTCGAATGGGACGTCGCGCGACTCCGCGCCAAGGCAAAGCAAAGCGCGCGGTTCAATCTCGCACTCGACGCGCTGATCTCGAAGGATCTTGCCGCCAAGGTTTCTCGTGCAGGCGCGCCGGGCAAAGGGGATACCGCGCCGGTGAGCGTCGCCTAGAAAAGATCGCCCTGCTGTGGCGGTTTTTTGGGTTTCGGCGCGGGCTTGGGGCGGGACGTTCCGGCACCGTCGGTGGCGATGACGCCGACGCGTTCACGGCCGGCGAATTCGATGGTCAGCGCTGCGCCCTTCTTCACGTCGTCCGCGCGCTTGACCGGCTGGTCGTTCTCGTCTCGGACCAGGGCGAAGCCGCGCTCCAGGACGGACTCATAGGACAGCGTCTTCAGGAGCCGGCCTTTCTGGTCGAGCGTGTTGCGCGCGTCGGCGAGGCGCAGGTCGAGCGCACGGACCAGCCGCGACGACAGGCCGGCGAGCCGATCGACGCCGAGGCGGCGCTGGCGCTCAATACCGGAGACGGTCAGCCGCGAAGCGCGCAGATTGAGCGCCTCGCGTTTGCGGTCGGCGACATGGCGCAGGGCGCGCGGCAAGTCGCGCTCGAAACGTCTGAGCGCGGTCTTGTCGCGGTCCAGCAATGAAGAGAGCCGGTTGGGATTGAGCCGGCCCTCGGCGCGCGACCAGGCGCTCCGCTTGGCGGTGATGTTGGTGCCGAGCCCCTGCCCCAGCCGGCGCTCCAGCGCGTCGAAGCTCTGGCGCGGCATGGCGAGCAGCGCGTCCGGCGCGGGCAGCGCGCGGGACGCGGCACGCAGGCTGTCGCGCTTCCTGTCGGCGAGACGGCCGATGCCGGCCTGCAGCCGCGCACCGAGCTGGGCGATCGTCGCCTCCAGTTCCGCCTTGACCGGCACCGCGATCTCGGCCGCGCCCGTCGGGGTCGGCGCGCGGACGTCAGCGGCATGGTCGATCAGCGTCCAGTCGGTCTCGTGGCCGACCGCCGAGATCAACGGGATCATCGAGTCCGCCGCCGCGCGGACGACCGCCTCCTCGTTGAAACCCCAGAGATCCTCCAGGCTGCCGCCGCCGCGCGCGACGATCAGCACGTCAGGGCGCGGAATGCCCTGTGTCCCGTCGATGGCGTTGAAGCCGCGGATTGCATTGGCGACCTCCGCGCCCGAGGTCTCGCCCTGGACCCGCACCGGCCAGACGATCACATGCAGCGGGTAGCGGTCATTGACCCTGTGCAGGATGTCGCGGATCACCGCGCCGGTGGGCGATGTCACGACACCGATGACGCGCGGCATATAGGGCAGCAACTGCTTGCGCGCGTCGTCGAACAGGCCCTCGGCAGCCAGCTTCTTGCGGCGCTCCTCCAGCAGCGCCATCAGCGCCCCGGCCCCGGCCGGTTCGATGTTGTCGATGACGACCTGGTATTTCGACGACCCGGGATAGGTGGTCAGCTTGCCGGTGGCGATGACCTCCAGGCCTTCCTCCGGGAGGAAGGAGAGCTTGGAGAACGCGCCGCGCCAGATGACCGCGTCGATGCGGGCGCGCTCGTCCTTCAGCGTGAAATAGGCGTGGCCCGAGGAATGCGGGCCGCGATAGCCCGACACCTCGCCGCGAATGCGCACCCGGTCGAAGCGATCCTCGATGGTGCGCTTGACCGCGAACGAGATTTCCGAGACCGAAAATTCGGCGACGTTGGAGCGCGGAGAATCGGCGGCGGGGATTGCGTCTGTCATGGCGCCAGTAACGCCAGTCCGCCCCGCCCGGTCAAGTTTTCCGCGTGCGGGGCTGGTCAGACCGATATTCCTCCACTATATCAGCGAACTCAAATATACCATTTCTTGCATCAAACCAAAAACGAGGACCCCATGCAGACCGAAACCATCGCCAATGGCACGCTTCAGACCTGGACGCCGCAGGAAGTGGCCGACGCCTATTCGAAAGGCGAGATCGTGCTGATCGACGTGCGCACGCCGGCCGAATACATGTTCGAGCATGTCGACGGGGCGATGCTGGCGCCGATGTCCTTCGTCAAGGTCGAGAACATTCCCGACAACGACAAGCGCCCGGTGGTCTTCTATTGCGGCTCGGGCATGCGCTCAAAGCGCGTCGCCTCGATGTGCCTCGAAAGGAAGTTCACCACCATCGCCCATATGGAAGGCGGCTTCGGCGGCTGGAAGGCGGCGGGCCTGCCCTTTATCGGCACCAACATGGCGACCGGCGCGCCGGAACCGCGCGGCAGCTGAGTCTTCGGCGAACGGCCGGGTCAGCCCGGCCGTTTCATGCCCTGCATGTAGGTGTCGAAGATCTGCTCCATGGAGCGCTGATAGCTCTCCTGGGTGCGCCGGCCGGTCTCGAACATGTCGCCGAAAAGATCGCCATAGGGATTGGCGGCTTTCGCCTCGGGCGCTTCGTCGGGCTCCGCTTCGGGCTCGGGTTCCGGCGGCGCGGGAGCTTCCGTCTTCGGCATGCCGGCCTTCATCATCTCGGCCATCGCCTGGGTGAAGGGATTGTTCATCGGATTGGCCGAGGCGCCGCCCTGCATGCCCGGCATCCCCGGCATGCCCTGCATCCCGGCCCCGAACATCTGCTCCATCGCCTGCATGAAAGGATTGGCGGACGCGCCGGCGCTCTTGTGCTTGAGGCCCAGTTCCTCGGCCCATTCGCCCTGCTGTTTCGTCGCCAGCTGCATCATGCGCACCAGAGGCTTGTCGGAATCGACATTCATCTGCCCGGTCGACTGCTTGTAGAGCCCGCCCATCATGGTCGAGGCGATGACCGGCAGCATCTGCTTGAAGATCTCCTGGCCGATGCCGGTCGCCTGGGCGGCCTGCGCGGCGACGGCGCGGCTGACATCCTTGTTGCCGAAAATATGGCCGAGAATGCCGTTGCCCTCGTCGATGCCGGCCGGGGTGAAGGCCTTGGTCATGTCCTCGAAATATTTGGCGTGGCTACCGGCGGCGAGCGCGGAGAGGAAGGCGCCGACGCCCATCGGATCGGAGGCGTTGCGCTTCAGCCCGGCGGAAAAAGCCGGCATCAGCGCGGCAAGCGCCTCCTCCGTCTGCTTCTGCGACAGGTTGAACTGGTTCGCCATCTTCGACAGCGCTTCGCCGTTCTGGGCGTTCATGAACATGTCGAACAGGGGCAGCATGGCGATTCCTTTCGTGACGTTCCGATGACCATAACACGCCCGGCCTTTCCGGCAATGCAAGGCGGTTGAGCGGCATCAATGATGGTGAATGACGCGGCAGGCACCCTGTCAGGGAAAATCCGCTTCAACGGGAGGTTTCTCATGGACGATCGCACTTTCGTTCTTCTCTTCTTTCCGAGCCTGTTCATCTCGCTCGGCGTGTTCTTCTGGGGCGTCGGGCAGGTCTGGCGCGTGTCGATCGAGAACCGGGAGGCGCGGCGGAAGGGGGCGTGATTGGCGGCGAAGCCTAGGCATCGCGACCCCCTCACTGGCAAAAGCTAAGGGCTTAGCTAGCGCTAAACCCAAGCTTTTGCTTTCTCTCCCACGACGGGGAGAGAGTGGGCGCGTGTCGCTTCACGCCATGCCTAATCACCAACATCGGCGATTTCAAAGAACTCGGGCGAAGCCCGCATTTCTGTCCCGCCTTTAAGCTACGCTTCGCTTGCTGGCGGGCCCCTAAAGCGCGACCGCGCGTCCGAGCCTTTGCGAGGCCCATGCGGAGGCGTTCCCGCGCAGCGGGAACTGCCGTGAGCTCAAACAAACTGGAAGACGGGCGGTCG
>PAKZ01000015.1 GCA_002706335.1 Ahrensia sp. | reverse complement strand
TAGCGCCGCTCTCCAGTCCGGCATCGGGCAGAACGCCGATCCGAACGGGCAGGCGTCTAAGCAGCAATTCTTCAACCAGGACATCGCCGACCTCGGCTATCTGCCGAACTCCGTAGTGCCGCAAATGTCGCCGTTCGAGCTCAAGCGCGGATCGGTCATTCCGGCCACGCTTATCACCGGCATCAATTCCGATCTTCCCGGCCGCATCACCGCGCAGGTGTCGCAGAATGTCTATGACAGCGCGACGGGTCGGCGCCTGTTGATCCCGCAGGGCGCGAAGCTCTTCGGTCGATACGATTCGGAGGTGACGTTCGGGCAGAACCGGGTACTCGTCGTTTGGACCGACATCATCTTCCCGGACGGTTCGACCCTGCAGATCGGGGGCATGGCCGGAACGGACGGCGCCGGCTATGGCGGTTTCCACGATCAGGTCGACAACCACTATCTGCGCACCTTCGGATCGGCGATCCTCGTGGCGCTCATCGGCGCCGGCACCGAGATGCTGCTCCCCGCCGACAACAGCACGTCGACGACAGTGGACAGCGCCAGCGACGCGGCGCGCCGTTCCTTCGCCGAGACCTTCAGCCAGATTTCGGAGCAGACCGTGTCGAAAAACCTCAATGTGCAGCCGACCCTGGAGATTCGGCCGGGCTATAGCTTCAACGTCCTGGTCGACCAAGACATCGTCTTCCCGAACGCTTACCGGTAAACTTGGCTTTGGCTTTCTGCCCGCCCAAGTTTCCCCTATAAATCCATCAAATAGTCCTTATACTTCCATCTGGTCAGGCATTTGAACGATATTCTGATAGGTCTGATCGACAAACTCTCGCTGCCGCTGGATGATGCTGCAGCGCGGCGCACGCTCCGGGATTTTGCCTCCGGCGCTGGTTTCAACTATTACGCCTATGTTCATCTGTGCGGGAAGGGGAGCTTTGCGGTCTCTAATTATCCCCAGAAGTGGCAAGAGCGTTATGTCCGCGACGGTTATCTCCATGTCGATCCCGTCGTTACCCGCGCAAAACATGGCCCCCCGGTCTTCACATGGTCCGCGTCGGAAGCAAGGCGCATGGGCCGGCGCGATGTCTCGCAAATGTTCGCGGCTGCGGCGGAGTTCGGCATTCGGTCCGGTCTCTCAATATCGGTGCCTGTTGGCTTCAAGAATCGGATGATTTTTACGATGGTTACAGACCGCGCGGACCCACTCGACGCGCGGAAGGTCGACCCTGTGACCGCGGCCGTTTGCGTTGCCTTTGTTCACGCGCGGCTCGCCGGCGCGAACCAGGATGTGTCTCTAGCAACTGATATTCGTCTTTCGCCAAGAGAGGCGGAATGCCTTAGATGGTTTGCGGAAGGCGTAACAATGCCAGATATCGCACTGACAGTGGGCGTCTCCTATTCGTCAGTGCGCTCATATCTCGATGCGGCAACGCAGAAGCTCGGAGCTGCCAATACCCGCCAGGCCGCGTCCATGGCAATACGTATTGGGCTTATTTGAAAAGAACGATCCGCTACGGAACAAAGTCACAAACGAGCAATGGAAGTGTGAGAGGGGAACATCTTCCTGCCTTTTCCGGTGCGCATGTCGCGTAAGTTTCGTTATGGAACTGCAAACCTAATGAAAGTCCGATTCCCGCGGCATTTTCGGAACAAAACCTAGGACATCTAAAACGATCCGCACCAGTTCGTGGTAGATCTTCAGTTCGACCAAGGCCAGGCGGTAGGCCTGGCGAAGTTTCTCATCCTTGTTGCCTTCCGCGAGCGCTTCCTCAAGCTTCTCGAACAACGACTGGGTCTGCTCAAGTCGGCGTCTATTCTCCCGGAGAACATCCACAGCGAGCCGCGACAGCTCGTCGGCCGATAACTCACCAAGAATGGTGCGTATGGGCCGGTCGTTGATGCGACCTGGAACAGAATGGCTGATCGGTGTCTGGTCCGGCATGCAAGTCCCGCGGCTTGAGCCGCGGTGCGCCCCCGCGACAGAGGAAAGATCTCGACCCCAAGCCGGGGGTTGGAAAACCGCCACAGACGGTCCTGCGACCTTTAGCACCGAGGCACCTGGACATGCGTCACAGGCCCCCGGCCGTTGGCCAGAGGATCCTCGGTGCCGCATCGGCCGGCACCAAACCGCCGTGGTGGGGTTTCCAAGCCCCGGGACGGCGCGTACCGCCCCGGGACCTTCTATTCCATCCGGCCGCCGCTTACCAGCCACGCCGGCCAAAACGCTACATCATCGTGTCAAGCGACGTGTCGTTCCGCTCATCCTTCTTCCGCTTTCCACGACGGATCAGCAAGTACAGACGATGGAAGTTTGCCGACGGCGCCAAGCCGAGCACGCATCGTATCCGTCATCTCGAACAAGCCAGCATAGGTCATAGTCTTGCCGATGCGCGTCGGCGTGCCGATCACCTCATAGGCGCAATCGCAGGCGCGGAAGATCCGCGCCATTCGGGCATCGAAGACTGAGACAATTTGGTCGACACCTGCCTTCTGGCAGACCTCAACGATGCCAAAGAGCAGTTCAAGGGTCGTCCGGTGAACAATGTGGTTTGCTTTAGCGCATTCGGCAACCGAGAAGACATGGGGATTGATGGTAAAGCGCGAGCTTTCCCAGATCAGCGGACTCTCCGGGGCGCCACCGGGAACCAACACCGAAAACACGTCGCGCAACATGTAAGGTCCGGTTGTCGGCAGCAAGCGGACGGCGCCTTGAAGCGCGCCCGTCTCTTCGCTGACCGATAGCAGATAGAGGGGACCCTCGTCGTCAAATCGGTCGGTCTCGCGACCGTCGACGACACTCACCTCCCATCCTAGCCTGTCAGCAAACACTTCAGCGCGCATGCAGAACATCTGATCGATAAACCTAGGATGCTTTTGCAGATCGATAGTCTCGATTGTCAGGATCATTTTGGTCTCCATTCGTTTGTTGACGACGGAGAACCAAGTATCGGCAGATAGCCGGCGCCGTTATCCGGCTAGATTGCCGGATTTACAGGACCGGGGAGAACAAGCCGGTGCGATGCGCAATGGATACAGCGTGCGTATTGCTGCTGGCATTGAGTTTGTAGCGGGCGCTTTCGAGGTAGCAACGGACCGTGTGTTCCGGGAGACCCAAGATAACCGAACACTCCCACGCTGTCTTGCCATCCGAGACCCACTGGAGGCATTCCAATTCCCGCGGAGAAAGGTTTGCGCGGGTGACTGGCCGTCCGTGGAGTTCAAGTATCTTGTCATGCAGATGAACAGCCAAGAGCTGGAAATCGCGCATGTATTCGAGCTTTTCTTGCTTCCATTCCCGTTCAGGCAGATCCGAAGTGATGGTGAACAGGGCGTGGTCACCAGACCTGCCATGAACTGGGATCGTCAACCCGCGGTGCCCGAGGCCGAATTCCGACGCCTCTCTGAAGAAAGTCTTGAGCATGCCTTCCGGTTCACCGAACTGTTCCCAGTCCAAAGGGAGAAGCCGGCGCATCCCAATTCGAATGACAGGATCGATTTCGAAATAACCGCGTCGTTTGTAATGCTCGATCCAATCCGACGAGTATGCGACGGCAATATAAGGCTCTTCCGGCACCATATCCGAAATGCGGGTGCCAAGATAGGCCGCAGACCGTACACCGTGGCGGATAGCCAGAGCGCTGATCGCGTTCTTCAGTGCCCCACCGGAAGCGGCGGCAGCGACTTCCGAGAGTGTGACGAAAAGTTCAGCGTTGCCCGTAATATCCATGTCCTGATGTCGGTATTTTTTTACAAATCGAGTGTGCGCCGGCGATCGAGGAACACTTCAGGGCTTTGCCAGTCAAACCGCGCTATGAAGAGCCAGGATGATCAGCTTTACAGTATCGGATTACGCCGTCATCAGCGACGGCTTTCGTCAGTTCCGCACGCCGCAGCATGCGGTTGACATGGGCAAGTGTTTCGCTAAAGGCAAATCCGAGCTGGTGGATATTGAGTTCACGCGGAAACACCACGGGCACTAAATCGCTCACAGTCAGGTGTTTACCGGAACATGCCTCGCCGATCAGGTCACAACGGTGCTCGTGATGTTCGACCAGATCGTTACAACGCTCGTGCAGGCCATAGAACGGCAATTGGTGGCCCGGCAAGACCAGAACGTCGTCCGGCAGATTCTCGCGGATCCGTCGCGCGGTGCGAAGAAAATGGCCGAGAGGATCCCCATCGGGCTCGCTTGGCCAGACGCTGACATTGGGTGAGATCTTTGCGATGACCTGATCGGCCGAGAAAAACAGACAATCTTCCGCACAATAGAGCATGACTTGTTCCGGTGCATGCCCATCGCCAGTCAGGACCCGGAACTTTCGAGCACCTATTGTTAGTGTGTCACCCGATAGAAGCCGTAAAAAGGTATTCGGCAAGGGTGACACTTTGCGCAGATATTCGAGGCCGTTTGTACCCATGAGCTCGGCGACCTCGGGGGCCATACCGTGACTAAGGTAAAAGTCATAGAACTGTCGGTCCTGCGGGGAACCGGGATCGAGAGAGATATTTGCACAGGCTAGATAGGCAGTCTGGGAAATCGAAAGCGGAATGCCCGCTTCATGGCAGAGCCAACCCGCAGCCCCAATATGATCCGGATGATGATGCGTGACGATCAGCCGGGTCAAATGGGAGTCCGAGAGCGGACCGGACAGAACGGCTTTCCAGAGCTTGAGCGTATGTTCGTCATGGATGCCCGCGTCCAGCACGCACCAACCGCCATCATCTTCAATCAAATAGATGTTTATGTGATCGAGACGGTACGGCAATGGGAACCGCAACCATTTTATGCCAAGGGCAATCTCGGTCATCTCGCCGGGAAACGGTGGTTTAGAAAACGGAAACCTATACATAAAGCGAACCTATCCTAACAGGTAGTCTATAAACTATCTGATCCCTCGCAAAAACTCGAAGACAATCTGCGCAAAATCGCGGTGTGCCATCCATCAATTGCCTGTTCAACGCTAGAGTTTTCGTAACAACACTTCCTCGACGAGGTGGTCGGAGCTCTTCTTCAGGATCAGATCGGCGCGCGGGCGCGTCGGCTGGATGTTTTCCTTCAGGTTCTTCAGGTTGATATTGGCCCACAGCCCTTCCGCAATTGCCCGTGCGGAGGTTTCCGAAAGCTCCGAATAGCGATGGAAGAAACTCTTCGGATCCTTGAACGCCGTTTGCCGCAGATGCATGAACCGGGTCACGTACCAGTCGTGGATCAGCGCCTCATCGGCATCGATATAGATCGAAAAGTCGAAATAGTCCGACACGAAGGGCACCATCTTGCCATCTTCCGGCAGGTCGCGCACCTGCAGCACATTAATGCCCTCGAAGATCAGGATGTCCGGCCGGTCGATGGTGACATATTCGTCCGGCAGCACGTCATAGACCATGTGCGAATAAAGCGGCGCACGCACCGAGTGTTCACCTGCCTTGATCGCCGAGAGGAAACGCAGCACCGCGCCGACATCGTAGCTCTCGGGAAAACCCTTGCGCTCCATCAGCCCCTGTTCGCGCAACACGGCGTTGGGCAGCAGAAAGCCGTCTGTGGTGACCAGATCGACCTTCGGGCTCGACGGCCAGCGTCCCAGCAACTCCTTAAGGATACGCGCTGTGGTCGACTTGCCGACGGAGACCGAGCCGGCGATGCCAATGATAAAGGGCGTCTTGATCGCCCCGTCGATGTTGAGGAACTGCTGGCGCTGCTCGAACAGGCTTTGCGAGGCCTCGACATGCGAATAGAGCAGCCGCGACATGGACAGATAGATGCGCCGCACCTCGTCGAGATCGACCGGGTCGTCGAGCGAGCGCAGCCGCATGACCTCATCCTCGTCAAGCGTTAGCGGCGTGTCAGCTCGGAATTCCGCCCACATCGCCGCTGGGAAGCGGCGGTACGGCGATAACTCCAAGCCGGAAAGCTGGTCAGATGGGCGCGATTGCGTCGGGATTCCGCTTCTCTTGTCGACCCGGTCCATCAACATCGCCGATTACTCCCTTGAGCATTCACATAACGCTGTAAACCGGCCCTTCCCCGCCCTGCGGCACCGTCCAGTTGATGTTCTGTTTCGGATCCTTGATGTCGCAGGTCTTGCAGTGGACGCAGTTCTGCGCGTTGATCTGGAAGCGGACGCTGTCGCCCGGCTTGCGGATCGCGTCGGCCGGCACGGAGTTTCCGTCGGCATCGATCCACTCATAGACGCCGGCCGGGCAATAGCGAGCGGAAAGTCCTGCGAATTCAGCGTATTCGGAAGACTTCTGAAGGTCCATGTCCTTGACCTTCAGGTGAACCGGCTGGTCTTCCTCGTGGTTGGTGTTCGACAGGAACACAGAGGACAGGCGGTCGAAGGTCAACACGCCGTCCGGCTTCGGATAGGCGATCGGCTTGAAATGCGAGGCCTTTTGCGTTGCCGCGTAGTCCGGCTTGCCGTGTTTCAGCGTGCCGAGCGGCGACCAGCCTCCGGCGATCTGGTTGATCCACATATCGATGCCGCCGATGCCGACGCCAAGCGCCGTGCCGAACCGCGACCAGAGCGGCTTGACGTTGCGCACGCGCTTCAGGTCCTTGCCGATCTCGCTTCCACGCCATTCATTCTCGTAGGCGTCGAGCGCGTCGTCATTTGCCTTTCCGACGGCGAGCGCCTCGGCAACCGTGTCGGCAGCCAGGATGCCCGACAGGACCGCATTGTGCGATCCCTTGATACGCGGCACGTTCACGAAACCGGCGGAACAGCCGATCAGCGCGCCGCCCGGGAAGGATACTTTCGGCACGGACTGCCAGCCGCCTTCCGTGATGGCGCGGGCGCCATAGGCGATGCGCTTTGCGCCCTCGAAAGTGTCGCGGATCGCCGGATGCGTCTTGAAGCGCTGGAATTCCTCGAAGGGATAGAGATAGGGGTTCTTGTAGTTGAGGTGGACGACGAAGCCCACCGCGACCAGATTGTCCTCCAGGTGATAGAGGAAGGACCCGCCGCCGGTCTTCATGTCGAGCGGCCAACCGAAGGAGTGCTGCACCAGCCCCTGGCGATGCTTCTCCGGCTTGACCTCCCAGAGTTCCTTGATGCCGATGCCGAATTTCGGGTAGTCGCTATGCGCGTCCAGCGAGAAATTGGCGATCAGCTGCTTGGCGAGAGAGCCGCGGACCCCCTCCCCGATGAGCGTATATTTGCCGTGCAGCTCCATGCCGCGGGCATACATCGGGCCCGGCGTGCCGTCGCGCTCGACGCCCATGTCGCCGGTGGCGACGCCCTTGACCGAACCGTCCTCGTTGTAGAGCACTTCGGCGGCGGCGAAGCCCGGATAGATCTCTACGCCGAGCGCCTCCGCCTTGCCCGCCAGCCAGCGGCAGACATTGCCGAGCGAGACGATGTAGTTGCCGTGATTGTTCATCAGCGGCGGCATCGCGAAATTCGGCAGACGAATGGAGCCGGCCGGTCCGAGGAACAGGAACTGGTCTTCCTTGACCTCGGTCTTGAACGGATGGTCCGGATCGTCGCGCCAGTCGGGGATGAGCTTGTCGATGCCGACCGGATCGACGACGGCGCCCGACAGGATATGCGCGCCGACTTCGGCGCCCTTTTCCAGAACGACGACGGTCAACTCGGTATTGGCCTGTTTCAACCGGATCGCGGCGGCAAGACCGGCCGGGCCGGCACCGACGATCACCACGTCGAATTCCATGCTTTCGCGCGGTTCGGTTTTCATTTCGGTCTCTCCACTAGCTTGCTCTGCTGAATCCCTCCCCGCGGGTTCCAAGAATTATCCCAACCCAATGCCGGAATGAAGTATGTCATAATAACAAAAGTCTTCTATCTCTACTTTGATGTCTCCGTTTTAGTGACTATGACATTGTCAATTAACCTTATTCCGCCAAGCCAAACCGCCGATAGTATCCGAGCGGGCTGATCAGCTTTTACCAATGGAATAAGTTTATATTCATCGCATAGCTCTAAATATTCGACAGATTGAAACCCTTGCTCAAGAATACACGAGCGCGCACGGTTTAAACATTGTGCAATCGGCTCGCCTGCAACAATCCTGTCTGCTGCTTGAAAGAGCTGTCTGGCGAGAATCGGCGCAATTGCCCTTTCGCTAGCCGATAAACGTAAGTTCCTGGACGACATCGCTAGCCCATCTTCTTCGCGCACGGTCGGACAGCCAATGATCGCGACAGGTATGTCGAGATCGGCGACGAGCCGCCGCACCACCTGCAACTGCTGGAAGTCCTTCTCGCCGAAGAAGGCGAAATCCGCGTCCGTCTGCATAAGCAGCTTTGCAACGACCGTCGCGACGCCGTCGAAATGGCCCGGACGATACGCGCCGCACAGGCCCTCACTGACACCGGAGACTGAGACCGTCGTCGCGAAACCCGCTGGATACATCTCTTCACCGTCGGGACAATAGAGGAGATGCGCGCCGAGCGGCGTAAGCTTCGCTGCGTCTTCCTTTTCGGTGCGCGGATAGGCCGCGAGATCTGCCGCGCTGTTGAACTGCTTCGGGTTAACGAAAAGCGTCACGATCACCCGGTCGGCGGTGTCCAGCGCCGCCTGTACCAGGCTCAAATGCCCCGCGTGCAACGCCCCCATCGTCGGCACGACGGCAATGCTCTCTCCTTTGGAGCGCCACTCGGCCACGGTTCGCTTCAACTCGTCGACCGTTCTGGCGATCGGTACGCTCATCTGTTTCCTCCCACTGACGCGCCCGGCGCGGCCTCCACGAACACGTGCTCCCCGCCCGGAAACCGCCGCGCGGCCACCTCCTCGGCGTAGGACTCGATCGCCGCATCCGCTTCACTCCCCAGTTCGGCGTAGCGCTTGACGAACTTCGGCCGGAAGTCGCTGAACATGCCGAGCATGTCGTCAACGACCAGCACCTGTCCGTCGCAGGCCGGCGACGCGCCGATGCCGATCGTCGGCACGGGAATTTCCTGCGTGATCGAGCGGGCAAGGGGTTCCGTCACCTTTTCCAGCACCACGGCGAACGCGCCGGCCTCAGCGACCGCACGGGCATCGCGCCGGATACGTTCGGCGCCCTCGCCGCGTCCCTGCACCTTGTAGCCACCGAAGGCGTTGACCGCCTGCGGCGTCAGCCCCACGTGCCCCATCACAGGGATGCCGCGCGCGGTGAGAAAGCGGATCGTTTCGCGCATGCTCTCCCCGCCCTCCAGCTTGACCGCCGCGCAGCCGGTTTCGGCCATCAGCCGCGCCGCGTTGCGGAACGCCTGCTCGGGGGTTTCCTCGTAGGAACCGAACGGCATGTCTATGACCAGCAGCGCTGTCTCCACGCCGCGCCGCGCTGCCTTGCCGTGCAACACCATCATCTCCATGGTCACGCCGAGCGTCGACGGGAGCCCGTGCAGAACCATGCCGACGCTGTCGCCGACCAGGACGATGTCGCAATGCGCGTCGCAAAGCTTCGCGACCGGGGTCGTGTATGCCGTCAGACACACCAGCGGCGCTCCACCCTTGCGCGCGATGATGTTAGGCACCGAGACGGGCCTCGACTTACCTGGAACGCTCATATGTCAAATACAAAACAGGATTGAATTGATGATTCTCCGCCCATCGCCATGCCCACAGAGAGAACGAGGCTCTCGTTCAAGGTATGAAAATATAGCGGCTCTGATATTATTCTTAAGATAACAAGTCCTAGGTTCAAGAACGATCGATTTTTTTGCCCTGGTCGGAGTCTGATAAGTAATTTATATTTCATAATTCCATCGCCTGTATAATGGTGTTCTGTCTATCTGGATCATTGAGCGCGGTCGGACCCGAGATTCCGCTGAGAAGCTCTCCCACCCCCGATTGGCACATCCAATCGCCTACAGGTGAAAATCGCGAGGAGCTCGGTACATCACTGACTCTCTCTGGTGTACTCCTGCGGTGCCCAAGAAAAGAGCGCGGTTCAGATGAATTCATATACCCAGCCCTTGACATTCCTCTCTGCAGGCTCGCTGCTTCCATAGCAAATCCTCCTTGCTATCCCTGCCACCAGAACTGAGCAGATCACATTGCTCTATAATTATACTAATGTAATTTTTATAATGTTTAGTCCACCAATTTATACAGTGTTGAGGACGCACGAATAAGAATACTATATATTGGCTTGAGATATATGCCGTAACTAAGTTTTATCATCGTTGGCTGCTTACGACATGGCGTATTTATTCTAGCCATATCCTTTTTGTAAGCTTCGACGATAACATTATCTCCGCTCCACGGTCGCAAGAACGGTTCGGGCCCGGGCGCGCGCAGGTTCGTCCACCATGATACCGTCAATAGAGACAGCACCATCGCCGGTAGCTATTACCCGATGCGCCCAGTCAATTTCCGACTCTGTTGGCGCGAATGCGCGTTTTACTTCCGCGATTTGGCTCGGATGAATACAGAGCTTTCCGGTCATACCAAGATTGCGCGCGTGCGCTGCGTCGTCATAGGCAAGTGCTCTATCATTCAACTGCATCGTTACTCCATCGATTGGCGCCATGATTCCGGCAAGACGCGATGCCAGAACCAACTCGGACCTTGCCGGCAAGAGGACTTCGCGCAGGTGTCCGCACCCCATATCAGCGCAGAAATCGATCGACCCGAATGCGAGACGAACCACCCCTTTCTGCGCCGCAATGGCGCGAGCCTGCGCCACACCCCGCGCCGTCTCGATAAGTGCTATTAGTGGACTGCCGTTCAATTTGGAAACAACGCCTGCCACTTCCTCGGGATACTCCGATTTGGGCAGCATGACTGCCACTCCACGCAAGTTGCTCACTGCGGCGATATCGGCCTCGTGCCATTTCGTGCCTCTGCCGTTTATCCGGACGATGACCGGAAGACTGGTGAAATCGCAGCCAATGTTCGCCCGCGCGACCTCCTTGTGATGTTCCGCCACGGCGTCCTCAAGATCGAGGATTACCGCGTCTGGACGCGAAAGCACTGCTTTGGGAAATAGCGTGGGCCGTGACGCGGGGACAAACAGCGGCGCTTGTATAAAGCCTACCATTCAGCGAACGCCTCCATTGCTATTGGACCATCGCGACGTGAGGTCCACAATCGTAGTCCTTTGATATCCTCCTGTGCATTGATCGCGAAATCCGTGTCATCGAAAATCGGAGACTGACTACGGAAACGGAACATCCGGGGCGTTCTTCCTTTGAGATCCGCCGCCATTTGGCAAAGCAGGGTGGCCTGCAATGGACCGTGAATGACGAGACCTGGATAACCCTCCGTCTCAATGGCATATGGCTTGTCATAGTGAATACGATGACTATTGAATGTAATCGCCGAATATCGGAACAACATTGGTGCCGAAGGGACGACTCGCCGACTATACGAACCAGCAGGCGCTATTTGGGACGCAAAGGCCGTCACACCTGCAGCTGTGTCGCCATCGCGATAGACAATGTCCTGGCACTCACTCACAACCAAATGTCCTCTACAGGATATTTCGTGCTCAACGGTGACAAAACACAGCCGTCCGCTCCGGCCCTGCTTCAACTCTGCGTTCTTGACAGTCGATCTACGATGCAAGAGATCACCGACATTGATCTCCCCGTGGAACGTTAACGAACTGCCAGCCCACATCCTTCGCGGGAGTGGCACCGGGGGCAGAAAGTCGCCGCGTTCGGGATGACCGTCAGGACCGAGACTCGCACACGGTGCACTTGGCTGGGTCAGACAATAGTGTATGAGCATCGGCGCACGATCGCCGATCTCGGTAGGCGCATCCCGATCGAACGTGGCGTTGAATCGCCTTACAAATGCTGGAGTCAACACTTCTGTATCGGTTTGTTCCCGGCCAATCCATTTTCGCAATTGTTCAATTTCGACAGGAATGATCATCGCTACAACATTGAATCCGCGCATATCATATGAAGTTCTCGCGCTTCGCAGGATAAATACGGGCAGGACATTGGACGCGACATGTTTCTTCTGATGTTACAACTCGCATCGCGTCACCTGCCACGACTGCTGTCCCCGACATCGGGTGGTTCTCCGCATATGAAAACCTGTGTCACATTTACGCCCTGATCAGGTCTTGGTGCTGAGCCAGCCTTGAGCTTTAACATTACAGTCCTGTATGGCGAAGTCTGCGCCATCAACCATCCTTCTGGTTGACGATTAGTGGAGCGTTTTCCGGCAGCGACTGAACAACAGCGACGTCGTCGGCGCGAATGCGGGCATGCAACTTAAACGCTTCGTTGGCGGCCTCACGGCCGGCTTGCTCGTCCGCGCCCTCTTCCAGCACTAGGGACAGGCGGACCGTGTCGCGGTCGTTCTCGCGGGTCACGATGGCTTGAGCCGCCTTGGCACCCGGCGTGGCGATGACAACCTCCTCGACCACGCGCGGATAGACGAAGATCTCGCGCACCTTCACCGCCGCTCCGACCCGACCCTGCAACGCCGACAGGCGGCTGACACTGCCATCCGCGTTGCTGTCCAGCGCATAGGCGCTGTCGCCGGTGCCAAACCGGATCATCGGCCAGGTTGCGTGTCGTGCGGTCACAACGATCTCGCCCCGCGCGCCCTGAGGCAGCTGTTCGCCGCTGACCGGATCGCAGATCTGCACCACGCGATCCGGATGCACGACATAGCCCTCGCCCCCATCTTCATAGGCCACCAAACCGAGATCCGCGGTGGCATAGGCCGCCCAGGTTGACACGCCATAATCGGCCTCGATCCGGCGGCGCTTGGCCATCCAGTCGCCCATTTCGCCGCCAAGAAAGGCGGTCTTCACCTTCCAGGCATCGCGGCCATAGGTTTCGATCACCTTGTCCGCCAGGGTTAGAAAGAACGCGGTCGAGGCACAGATCGAGGTCACGCCGGTTTCAACGACGATCTGCGCCTGAAGCTCGGTGTTGCCAACCCCGCCGGGGATCACCGTGGCGCCTGCGGCCTGCGCCGCCTCATCAAAGAGCAGACCCGCCGGCACCAGGTGATACATCCAGGTATTCAGGATGATGTCGCCCGCCCCGACCCCGGCGGATTTGAACAGCAGGTCCAGCCCATGGCCGCCACCGCCCGGCAGCGCCGGCTCAAAGATTGGACCGGGAGAAACATAGATCCGCCCGATATCCTTCATGTCCGCGGCCAGGAACCCGCCAAAAGGCGGGTTGTCCCGCTGAAGCTTCAGAAGCTCCTCCTTCGTCATCACCGGCAGACGCGACAGGTCCTCCAGCGATGTCATGGCTGCCGGATCGAACCCGGCCGCCGCAAATCGCGATTTCAGGCCCGGGGCCTTTTCGGCCGCGACGGCATAGGCTTGCGCGATGTCTTGATAGATGCTCTCGGACATGACCATACCTCCTCGACCCTGCGCCCCTTAAAGCGGACAGTCCTTGCGAAAGTTCGGCGCCCGCTTCTCGCGGTGCGACAGAACGCCTTCCTTGACGTCCTCGCTCATGAAGCCAAGCATTTCAAGCGCGGTCGAGGCATCGAAGATCGGCCCGGCCTGACGAAGCCAGTTGTTCAGCGAATACTTGGTCCAGCGGATCGCGCTTTGCGACCCGTTGGCCAGTTCGACAGCCGTATCCAGGGCGATCTGCTGCAGCTCGTCATCCTCGACGCACATCGAGACCAGCCCGATGCGTTCGGCCTCTTCGCCCGAAACCGGCTTGCAGGTCATCAGATAGTATTTGGCCTTGGCCATCGAGGTCAGCAGCGGCCAGATGATCGCCGCGACGTCGCCCGCGGCCACGCCCAGCCGCGGGTGTCCGTCGACGATCTTGGCCCGTTTGCCCGCGATCGAGATGTCGGCCAAAATTGCGACCACCAGACCCGCGCCGGCGGCCGGGCCGTTGATGGCGGAGATGATCGGCTTATTGCAATTGATGATGTTGTAGACGAGGTCCTTGGCCTCTTTCCACGTCTTCATGATCTCGTGCGAATTGCCGATCATGCTTTCGATCAGGCTGAAATCGCCGCCGGCCGAAAACGCCTTGCCCGCGCCGGTCACGATGACCGCGTTGATATCGGGGTCGCGATCGATGTCGATCCACATATCGGTCATCTGGGTATGGGTTTCTGCATCGACCGAGTTGAAGCTCTCGGGCCGATCGAAGGTGATGCGCAGGACGCGATCCGCCGGGTAGTCAAATTTCAGCTTGTTATATTTCGCGTAACGGTTGGACATATCCTAGTTCCTTGTTGGTTTTCCCTTTGTGTTCAACCCGGCAGCCCGAGGACTGCTTTAGACAGGATGTTGCGCTGGATCTCGTTCGATCCGCCATAGATCGTGGTCGGCCGGGCCTTGTAGAAGCTAGCCAGGACATCGACGCTGACATTGCCGACCTGAAGTGGACCGATGGTGCCGCCATCGGGCCCCGCGGCCTCGATCATCAACTCGGTGATGCGCTGGAAGCACTCAGTAACCCAGATCTTGAGCATCGAGACATCCGCGCCCAGCGTCTCGCCGCGCTTAAGCTGATCGGCGTAACGGGCATAGAGCGCAGCGTGGTCTTCCACGTCGAGCGCGGCTTGGGCGAAGCGGTCGCGGAACACCGGATCGTTAAAGGCGCCGCGGCCGCGCGCAAAGCTTTCCAGTTGACCCAGAGCGTTCTGCGCAAGGCTGGGTGAGCCAATGAAGATGCGCTCGAAGCTCAGGAGGGCCTTGGCCATCGTCCAGCCCTTGTTCAGCTCGCCCACGAGGTTTTCGCGCGGCGTGCGGGCACCGTCGAAGAATACCTCGCAGAACTCAGTTTCGCCGGCGAGCGTCCGGATCGTGCGCACCTCGACACCGGGCTGGTCCATCGGCGCCAGAATAAAACTAATGCCCTGCTGCTTTTTCGGCGCGTCGGGATCGGTCCGCACCAGCATGAAGATATGCGTGGCGTCATGCGCCATGGTGGTCCAGATCTTCTGGCCATTGATGACAAAGTCATCCCCGTCGATCTCTGCGCGGGTGCGCAAGTTGGCCAGATCGGACCCGGCGCCTGGCTCGGAATAGCCCTGACACCAGATGTCTTCACAGCTCAGGATCCGCGGCAGCCAATAGTCCTTTTGCGTCTGGGTACCGAACTTGATGATGAGTGGGCCGACCATCTGCACACCCATGTCGCGCCCACGGTTCACGCCCCAGCGTTGCTGTTCTTCATAGAAGATCAGCAGTTTCGCGGCGCTGAGCCCCATGCCGCCATACTCGGCGGGCCAGGCCGGAGCGACCCAGCCCTTAGCATGGAGCTTGCGATGCCAATGCTCGACCTCGGCAAAGGTCGGGCGGTGCGGAAGGTGGCGCAATTCCTCGGGGTACTCGGATTCAAAGAACTGATGGACCTCGCGGCGGAAATCCTCGTCGGTCATCGCATTCCAGTCCGTCATCTTTCCGCCCCCTCCTTGTCGCGGGCATCAAGCCAGAGCCGCCGGTGATAGGTGTCGTCCCCGAGCCAAGCCGACAGCACCAGCGCCCGGTTAAGGAAAAGCCCGATGTCGAACTCGTCGGTGTATCCGACCGCCCCGTGCATCTGGACCGCATCGCGGGTGATCTTCTTTGCCGCCACGCCGGCGCGGGCCTTGGCGCGGCTGGCCAGGCGCGCGCGCGCCTGGGCGTCAGTCCCGGCGCAGTCCATCCACGAGAGCGCCTCGCGCACGGTCGCCTGGGCAACCTCCTGCATCACATGCAGGTCGGTCGCGCGGTGCTGGATGACCTGAAAGGCGCCGATGGGCTTGTCGAACTGTTCGCGGGTCTTGATGTAGTCAAGCACGATCTCGAAGGCACGACCGCTGAGCCCGACAAGCTCAGCCGCAGCCAGTGCGGTTGTGTCGCTGACCGCGTCGGCCAGCGCCGCCTCGACCGCCGCCCCCTCGGCCAGGAGCTCGGCCGGCGTTGCCGAGAAGGATAGCTCGCCCAACGCGCTGCCATCGGCCTGGCGGCGGCCATCGACGTTCAGGCCGGCCGCGCCCGCTTCAACATAGGTAAGAACCGCGCCATCGTCCCCTTCGGCCACCACCAGATAGCCTTCGACCCCGACGGCACCGGAAACCCAGGCTTTCGCACCGGTCAGCTTACCACCCGCAAAGCGACAGCTCCGCCCCGGCGCGACCCCGGTCGGGCCACGTTCCTGCCAGGCCGTTGCCAGCACGGTTTCGCCGCCGATGGCCTTTTTCAACATCCCGTGATCCGGGCAAAGACGGTGCAAGAGACCGATCGTCAGCCCGATTGTTGCCACGATAGGTTCGGGGGCAATGACACGGCCGACCTCTTCGGCCAGCACCCCGGCAGCAGCGAGACCCATGCCCAGGCCGCCGTTTTCATCCGGCACCGCGACGCCGAAGACGCCCGCGCCGGCTAGTTCGGTAATCATGCCGGCGCTCCAGCGACCACCGGCATCGCGCAGTTTCCTGGCGCGATCGTTGCCGCCCGCCCGGTCGAACAGGGTTCGGGCGCTTTCCCTCAGCAGGCGGAGGTCTTCCTGATCCTGGGTGTTTTCTTCAGTCTGTTTCATTTGGCTTCCGCTTGATCATGGCAGGCGTGTCGGTGGAAAAGACGACTTCGCCCGCCGGGTTCCTGGCCCGCAACGTATAGTGGAGCACACCCCGGTCGGGTTTGCTGCGCGACGGCGTTACCGAGTTGACCTGCATCTCGATATCGAGCGGTTCATCGGGACGGACCGGGCGCAACCAGCGCAGATTGTCAAAGCCCATGCCGCCGATATTGGCCACATCGACCATCATGTCGATCATGACGGGCTTGAACACCTCAAGCACGGTCTGAAAACCGGAGGCAATCAGGCTTCCGTGCATGGCGGCGGCATAATCCTCGTCGGTGTGCAGCCGCTGCGGGTCCCATTCCAGAGCAAAGGCCTTTATCGACTCCGCGCTCATCGGCGCACTTCGAAAGTGAAACACCTGGCCTGGATGAAAATCCTCCAAATATTTCATGACCCGCCTTCTACCGAGAACCCGGCATCATAGCCCTTGGACCCGTTGGCAATGCGAACGCGGTTGAACTCCTCCAGCTTGGGATAAGTTTCACGGAAAACGCGCAGGAACTCGGTTATCGGCGCATCGAAAAAGAGACCACGGTCGTTCACATATTCCATGTGCCGATTATTCTTTTCGTCGAACTCGTGGAACAGGGCATCGTGATGGCCGTCGAAGACCAGCGGTTTCACCTCGAACCTTTCGCACAGCTCGATATTGAAGGCTGGAGTGACCTTGTAGACCTCGCCATCCAGCCACAGCTGGACATAGCCGTGATAGATGAACAAATCCGTGCCCATCAACTCTTGCAGTTTGGGTGTGTTCAGGTGGTTGCGGACATCGGCAAAACCCAGCGCCGCCGGTATGCCCGCCGCCCGAAGACAAGCCGCTAGGAGAATGGCCTTGGGGACGCAGAACGCCGCCTCGGCGCCCGCGATCCGACTGGCTCGATAAGATTCTTCATCCAATGCAAAACAATATGGGTCGTAACGAATGCCATCGCGTACCGCCTCGAAAAGGCGGATCGCCTTGTCCCGGCCGGTTGCATCGGCAGGCAGATCACGCAATGCTGAGGAAACGAAATGCTGCACTTCCACGCTGTCGCTCTCAACAAAGCGCGATGGCATCACATACTGACCGGCCTCAGCAGACAAGCCCTCCTTGGACTGTGCCATCGCAACTCTCCCTTATATTTCTAACAAATGTTAGAATAATGCCCGAAAGTCCATGCGTCAACGGGATTCATTTCGGCTCAAGTTCCACCACACCATGGCGCGCATTGTCTTCTCCCAAAGATGGCGCGCGACCGATTTGATCCGCCGGACCACGAAATCCGGGGGCGATTGGCAATGGCAGGGCCGATACCTTGGTGCCGGCAATCGCCAGCTTCCGGCCGAACACCCCGCGCGCCGCGAAATGCGGGTCTGCGGCGGCCTCGGCAGGGGTTTTCACAACCGTACAGCAACAATCCGCCGCCTCCAGAAGCGGCGCCCAATCGGACGAAGGCCTCTCTGCCAGACGCCGCGCCACTTCTGCGGCGCAGGTTTCCGGATCAACCCAATCGTCGCGCAGATCGGCCGGCTGGCCGATCACGTCGCAGAAGGCCTGCCAGAATTTCTCTTCCAGCGCGCCAACCGCGACCTGCCGTCCGTCGCCCGCAGTATAGAGCCGGTAGCGCGCAAGCCCGCCTGTCAGCCGACTGCCGCCGCTGTCTATGTCCTGGCCAGCGATCACGCCTTCGGCATGAGCCCAATAAGCAAAGGCAAAGGCGCCCTCGGCCATCGCGATATCCAGATGGATCCCCTGCCCGTTCCGGTCGCGAGCCCGAAGCGCCAGCAGGATGTTCATCACGGCTGGATAGGTGCCGCCGCCAACATCGGCGATCAGACCAGATGGCATCGTCGGATTATCGTCGGGGCCCCGGCTGAGCGACAGTACGCCCGAATCGCCTGCATAATTCAGATCGTGCCCGGCGGACGCCGCCTTTGGCCCGGTCTGGCCATAGCCGGTGATCGAGCAATAGATGAGCCCCGGATTGATCCGGCGAAGGGCGTCATACCCCAGCCCCAGCCGATCCATGACGCCCGGGCGGAACTGTTCGACCAGCACATCGGCCTTCTCGATCAGGGGGCGCAGGGATTCCACCGCGCCCTCTACCTTCAGATCAATTGCTACCGACCGCTTCCCATGGTTCAGCACGGCAAAGCCGATGCTTTCACCATTTAATTTGGGATACGTATGGCGCGCGTCCTCGCCTATACCGGGGCGTTCGAACTTGATCACCTCAGCGCCAGCCTCGGCCAACATTAACGTCGCCATCGGACCCGGAAGAAGGGTGCTGAAATCGAGCACCAGGATATCGTCAAGCGGCCGCATCTTCCCCGCCCTCACGCGAACCTGGCGGCCCCATTGTTCAGGACCACCACCTCGCGTACAGGGACCGAGGCGCGGAACCGGGCCTCGCCCCCGTGTTCCCAGATCTCGAACCGCACGGTTTCACCCGGATAGACCGGCGCCGAGAACCGCACATCCAGCCCGACGAGACTGCTGGCGTCGTAGTCCAGCAGCGACTTGAGGATCGCGCGCGCCGCCAAGCCATAGGTGGCCAGCCCATGCAGGATCGGCCGGTCGAACCCGATCGAGAGCGCCACATCCGGGTCGGCGTGCAGCGGGTTGTAATCCCCGCTGAGCCGATAGATTAACGCCTGCCGCGGCAGCGTTTCAATGTCACAGACATAATCGGGTGCGCGGTCGGGCAGCTCGGCAGGCGTCGGTCCGGGGAGGTTTTCTCCGCCGAAGCCGCCGTCACCACGGCAGAAGGCCGACATCGCTACGCGGGCCAGCTTTTCGCCCGTATCGGCGTCGATGATCTCGCGGCTTTGATAGATGACGGCGCCCTTGCCCTCCCCCTTGTCGGAGATGAAGTCGATCTTGCTGCGGCCGACGATATTGCCCTTCACCGGCAGCGGCTTGTAGATGTCCAGCCACTGCTCGCCATGCAGAACCTTCCGCCAGTTCACCCCGGTTCTCGGATCGCGCAGCCAGAACCCCGGATAGCCCATCGTGACCGCCATGGACGGCACCGCCTTCAGCCCGTCCTCGTAGACATAGGCCAACTCCTTCCTGTCGGTAGGGTCTTCGCCGAAACCCAGCCCGAGCGCATAGAGAATCGTGTCTCTTTCGCTCAGCGTCTGTTCGATTTCCTCGAAATCCCAATTCGAAAGCGCCTCGAAATCCAGCGGCATGTTTCTTCCTCCCTGGAACGCCCTACAGCGTGTTTCCCGATCCCAAGATCGCCGTGACCTGGCTGGACAGAACGCCGCCATTGCCGTGGGCAAGCGCCAGGTCGATATTCTCTAGCTGCTGTCCGGGCGCGTCGCCACGGATCTGCCGCGCGGCTTCGATCACGGTAAAGATGCCGTACATCCCCGGATGCACGCAGGACAGCCCGCCGCCATTGGTGTTCACCGGCAGCACCCCGCCCGGGGCGATGCGTCCACCCTCGACAAAGGCGCCCCCTTCGCCCTTGGCGCAGAACCCGAGATCCTCCAGGAACAGGATTGTATTGATCGTGAACGCGTCATAGAGCTCAACCAGGTCTATATCGCCCGGCGCCACTCCGGCCGCCGCGAAGGCTTGCGCGCCGGATTCGCGGGCCGCCGTAGTGCTGAAATCCCGCATCTGGGATATCTGCCGGTGCGAACTGGCCGCGGCGCTGCCCAGCAGATAGACTGGCGGCTTCGGGCAATCCCTGGCACGGTCTGCACGCACCATCACGATTGCACCGCCGCCGTCGGTCACCAGGCAACAGTCGCGCACCGTCAGCGGATCGCCCACCATGCGTGCGGCGAGCACGTCTTCGCGGCTCAACGGGCCCCGCTCAAACGCTTCCGGGTTGTGCTGCGCCCAGGCGCGAGCGGCTACGGCCACGTCAGCCAATTGTTCACGGGTGGTGCCGTATTCGTGCATGTGTCGCGCCGCTGCCATGGCATAGGCAGATATCGGATAGCGCGGCTTGTACGGGGCCTCGTACTCTGGCGGGCGCGAAGCAGTCACCAGCCGCCCCGACGCGGTTCTCTGGTTCGAGCCATACACGATCAGCGCCACGTCGCACAGCCCGACATCGAGCGCCATCGCCGCCGAGGTCAAGTAATTCACGAAGGACGACCCGCCCGTCATCGTGCCATCCACGAATCGCGGCTGGATACCAAGATACTCGGCCGCCATCAGCGCCGGCATGCTGTCTTCCATCATGGTGCAGAACAGCCCGTCGACATCGGCCAGCGACAGCCCCGCGTCGGCCACCGCCGCCAGCCCCGCCTGGGCCATGACGTCATAGGCGGTCAGGCCACGCGCCTCGCCGAATCCGGCATGGCCAGTGCCCACGATGGCAGCCTTTCCCCGCAAATCTCCCGTCATCGCTCAGCCCTCCACCGGCCTGCACAGCACCGCCGGCTGTCCGTCGATCTCGCCGACATAGACGGTGACAGCCATACCGATCGTTACATCCGCAGGCGCGATCCCCTCGACCCGACTCATCATCCGCACGCCTTCTTCCAGCTCGACCATGCAAATGTTGTAATCCCCGCCCTGCTCGGACCTGCGGCGGACTACGGTCGTGGTGTAAACCTCTCCGCGGCCGCTTGCCCTGCGCCAAGACAACGCCGTTTCATGGCAATGCGGACAGACGACGCGCGGGAAGAAATGAAATTTTCCGCAGCTGTCGCATTTTGGGAGCGCGATCTCGCCATTCGCCAGCGCGCGCCGGAATGTCTGATCCGATCCGGTAATTTCTTGCATTGTTGCCCTTCTTTTGGTTGCAATCCGAGTGTGTTGACCTTGTTTCTAACAGATGTTAGATTTTTTTCAACCCGGTATTGCCGAAAGTGAGACGATTATGACTCCTCCGAATTCGGGCCCTCTCGCGGGCACGCTGATCGTCGCGCTGGAACAGGCCGTCGCGGCGCCGTTCTGCACATCGCGGCTGGCCGACGCCGGCGCCCGGGTGATCAAGATCGAGCGCAAGGGGGCCGGCGACTTCGCCCGCGGCTACGACACCGCAGCACACGGCGAAAGCGCCTATTTTATCTGGCTGAACCGCGGCAAGGAATCGGTTGCTCTGGACATCAAGTCCGGCGAGGACCGAGCGCTTCTGCTCTCGATGCTGGAACGCGCTGATGTGTTCATCCAGAACCTACTACCCGGAGCGCTGGAAAAGTTCGGGCTCGATTCGGCGACGCTTCGCGAACGGTTTCCACGGCTGATCACCTGTGACATCACCGGATATGGCTCCGATGGACCGATGCGGAACGCCAAAGCCTATGACCTTCTGATCCAATGCGAAAGCGGCCTGGCATCGGTCACCGGTACGCCAGACGGTCCCGGCCGGGTGGGAGTGTCGGTTTGCGATATCGCGACCGGCATGACGGCCCATGCCGCGATCTGCGAGGCACTGTTCGAACGCAACCGCACAGCGAAGGGAAGCGGAGTTTCGGTTGCAATGTTCGATACGCTTGCAGACTGGATGGCGGTACCCCTTGTGTTTCACGACTACGCAGACCGCCCAACCCCTCGGGTTGGTCTCAGCCACCCAGTAATATGCCCCTACGGCGCATATACCTGCCGCGACGGCGAACAGATCGTGATATCGATCCAGAATGAACGAGAGTGGGGGCGGTTCTGCGCGGCAGTGCTTTCACGGCCAGAATTGGCGACAGATCCGCGCTTTGTCAGCAATGACAGCCGCAACAGCAACCGGGGCATACTTCAGCCGATGATCGAAGCCGCCTTTGCTGCGCATGACCGCCCCGATATGCTCGATCTGCTTGCGCAAGCCGATATCGCCTATGGCGCGGTCAACGATGTCGCGGCCTTGTCCGAACATCCCCAACTCGACCGTGCGACGATAGCGTCGTCCGCCGGCGAAATCCGTCTGCCCGCGCCGCCGATCAGGCGCAGCGGCGGAAACCCCGGGCTCGGCCCTTCGCCCGCCTTCGACGCGGATGGCGCGGCGATCCGGGCAGAGTTCGGTGAGACTGCTGAGGAAAGTATTCTGCAGAAATGAAGAAAGAACGCAAGGCATCAATTCTTGGCGGGGTAAGAATTGTCGACCTGACCTCGGTTGTGTTCGGCCCGCTGGCGACACAGATGCTCGGTGAGCTGGGCGCCGATGTGATCAAAGTCGAAAGTCCGGAAGGCGATCTGTTGCGGCAGGTCCAGCCGTCGCGGAACAAGAAAATGGGCGCGGCCTTTCTCGGCACCAACCGCAACAAACGCAGCGTCGTTCTCGATCTAAAGACCGTAGACGATCAGGGTCGCCTGCGCAGGTTGCTTGCCGATGCGGATGTGATGATTTCGAGCATCCGGCCCGCCGCGCTCGCGCGCCTGTCTCTCGACCCCGAGACCCTGCGGCGCGAGAACCCGAACCTGATCACCGTTTCGGCCACAGGCTACGGCCAGGACGGGCCCTATGCCGATCGGCCCGCCTTCGACGACATCGTGCAGTCGGTTTCGGGGCTGGCCAGCCTTGCCGCCCTGCGCGACCCCGACGCGCCGCCTGCCTATGCGCCGACAATCATGGCCGACAAGCTGGGCGGCGTGACTGCGGCCTATGCGGTGATGGCGGCGCTGTTTCACCGCGAACGCACCGGCGAGGCACAGCATGTCGAAGTGCCGATGTTCGAAACGCTTTCTTCCTTCCTTCTGGTCGAGCATCTCGACGGTGCCACGTTCGAGGAAACTCCGCAGGATTTCGGCTATGCCCGTATGCTGGTGCCGCACCGCCGACCAGTGCAGACACGGGACGGCTACATCACCATCCTGCCCTATACCAATGTCCAATGGGCACGCTTTTTCCAGGCGGTCGGCCGCACCGACATGGTCGATCATCCTTGGGTGACGGACATGGATGCGCGCAGCCGCAATATCGGCGCGGTCTACGACATGGTGGCCGAACTGGCACCGACCCGGACCACCGATGAATGGATGGAGCTGATGCAACAGGCCGACATCCCGGCGATGCCGGTGCGCACCCTCGCCGATCTTCCAGCCGATCCGCATCTTGCCGCGACAAGCTTCTTTCAGCGGCTGGACCACCCCAGCGAGGGCACGATCTGGGCGACACGCCCGCCGGTGCGGTTCTCGGCCACGCCGGCGCGGTCCGACCACCGCCCGGCGCCCCGCCTGGGCGAGCATACCGCCGAGATCCTGGGGGCCGGCGACGACTAAGCCGCACCGGCCCGGTGGCGCGGGTCAGATGTCTATCGACCGCGCGATCAGTTCCTTCATGATCTCGTTGGTGCCGCCATAGATCATCTGCACCCGGCTGTCGGCGTAGAGCCGTGCGATCGGGAACTCCATCATGAAGCCATAGCCGCCATGCAGTTGCAGGCATTCGTGCATGACCTCGTTCTGGGTCTGGCTGCCCCACCATTTCGCCATCGACGCGGTAGCTGCATCCAGCCTGCCGGTTTCCAGGCGGGCGATCCCGTCATTGACGAAGCTGCGCAGCAATTCGACCTTCGTCTTGCATTCCGCCAGCTTGAACCGGGTGTTCTGAAAATCCATGATCCGGCTGCCGAACGCCTTGCGGTCCTGGACGTATTTCACCGTCTCGGCGATGGCGAAGTCGATGAAGCCAAGCGCGGTGATGCCGATCATCAGCCGTTCCCAGGGTAGTTGCTTCATCAGTTGATAGAACCCCTGCCCCTCCTCCTGGCCCAGCAGGTTCGCCGTCGGCACCCGCACATCCTCGAAGAACAGCTCGGCCGTATCCGACCCCTTCATGCCGAGTTTCTTCAGGTTTCGCCCGCGGCGAAACCCTTCGGCGTCCTCGGTTTCCAGGACGATCAGCGACACGCCCTTGGCCCCGGCGCTGCGGTCGGTCTTGGTCACGATCACGATGATGTCGGCGGTGTGCCCGTTGGTGATGAATATCTTCGAGCCGTTGATTTTGTAGTGATTGCCGTCCTTCTCCGCATAGGTCTGGACGTTCTGCAGGTCCGAACCCGTTCCCGGTTCGGTCATGGCGATCGCCGCCACGCTCTCGCCGCTGATCAGCCGGGGCAGCCACTTCTTCTTCTGCTCTTCGCTGCCATAGGCGTCCAGGTAATGGATTACGATGCTCTGGATACCGTACCCCCAGCCGGTGTCGCCGGTGCGCCCCTGTTCGTAGACAGTAAGCGCGTCGAAACCGATGCCGCCGCCGAACCCGCCATATTCCTCGGCGATGGAACCGCCCATGACGCCCTGTTCTCCAACCTTGCGCCAGAATTCGCGGTCGACGATCCCCTGTTCGGCCCATTTGTCGACATTCGGCGCCATCTCGGCGTCGAACAGCTTGCGCGTCGTTTCGGCGAACATCCTGTGTTCGTCCGAAGCCCAGGCCGAGGAATTCGTGATCAGCGACATTGTGAAACCCGAATGTTTGCGGTTGCGTTGTAAAAATCTAACAAATGTTTAATTTTTCAGCAACCGACCTGACCCGTGGAAAAACGCCGTGTCACGCGCTTTCTCATCGGCAGCGAAATGAGCTTTCGCGACATGCAGGTCCTCACGGGAGTTGTTGGGCTTCAGCACCCGCCGTGCTCGCGGTTCGCCGTAGAAAATAACATTATGCCCCTTCGCCGGTCTTGATGTGTTTGGACTTGCCCGGATTTAGTGGAGAGGTTTTCATTCTGCGATGGCCATTTCAGCCTCGAATGATACCAGCGATTCGTATCCCAGAGCGGAATGCCGCCGACGTGGATTGTAGAATCCGTCGATATATCGGCCAAGAGCCAGTTCTGCGGCGATGCGGGTCTGGAAGATCGTTCTCCAGACCAGTTCGTTCTCCTTGCGAAGTCGTGCCAGTTCCTTGGCCGTATCCTCGTGCGGACCGGCCAACAAATCAGCTTCCCGGTATTGCCGCTTCCAGCGCGTCAGGCTCGATAATCCGATCCCCAAGTCGTCCGCAACTTGCATAACCGTTGACCTGATCCTCGTCGATCTCCGGCTTCGGTCGGCCCGCGCGCTCGAGGCGCCATCAAGCAGTGCACACTTCCACCGATGGATCATCGTCGGATGAACTCCGAAACGGCCGGCCAGTTCCGATACCGTCTCCTCGCCCTTCACAGCTTCAAAGGCGTCCTTCGCCTTGAACTCCGGCGAATGCTGATCCACTGTTTCGTCATCGCTATTCCCGAGCCTTGTAATCGAGCCGGAAGCTTTAGGCGAATGCAGGATCCCTACGTTCGTAGAGTGCTCCTGGCTTGGTCAAGACAACCCAGACAATGCGCGCCATCTTGGCGGCGAGTGCGAAAACCGCCTTGTTCGCATGCATTCTGCTCTGCAGCCCGTCGAGCCAGCTTCCAAGGCGATCCCGGGTTCGATCAAGATGTCGGAAGCAGGATCGCGCGCCATGAACGAGGAGTTTGCGGACGTAGCGGTTCCCGCCGAAAGCGAGCTCGCTGGGCCGGCTCGCCCCCGCGGTCCAGTCCGACGACATGGAAGATATTCTTGCCGAAATCGACTCCACAAAACTTCCGCAGGACGCGGCGCTTTGCGTGTGGACATTGCAACCTCCTTTGGAGTGGCCACTCGGATGATGCTGCGGGAGGACGGGACCGACCATCCCATTAATGGTGACGCCCGATGCCAGGCGGGATGCGGTGGCTTACCTGTGCGCAGTGCACGGTGTGAGCCAGCGTCGGGCGTGTAATGTGCCGGCAGTCGACCGGTCGAGCGTGCGTTATCGCAGCGTCCGTCCGAACGATGCCGCGGTGAGAGCTGCAATGAAGGAGGTCGCCGCGGAACGCCGGCGTTTCGGCTACCAGCGGCTGTTCATCCTGCTCAGGCGCGAGGGCGAGCCGTCCGGCATCAACCGCATCTATAGACTCTATCGCGAGGAAGGGCTCACAGTGCGCAAGCGCCGGGCACGACGAAGAGCGGTGGGTACACGCGCCCCGATCCTGGTCGAGGCGCGGCCCGATGCCCGCTGGTCGCTGGCATCTTCGGGAGCACCTCAATGAAACCCAGGACTCTCCAAACAACTGGAGGGAAGCCGGGTCTCAGGTCAGATCCGGTGGGCGCTTACTCTGAAACCAAAAGAGGCCCCGGTCTTGCCGGAGCCTCCAATCGTTTCCACACAGGCCGGGATGGCGGGCCTTTTCATATTCGACGTGAAACTGGACTTACAGCTTTTCGATCAGCTCGGGTACAGCGGAAAAGAGGTCGGCGGCGAGGCCGAAGTCGGCGACCTGGAAGATCGGCGCTTCTTCATCCTTGTTGATCGCCACGATAATCTTACTGTCCTTCATTCCCGCGAGATGCTGGATGGCGCCGGAAATGCCCACTGCGACATAAAGGTCAGGAGCCACCACCTTGCCGGTCTGTCCGACCTGCCAGTCATTCGGTGCAAAGCCCGAGTCCACTGCAGCACGCGACGCGCCGACGGCGGCGCCCAGTTTGTCGGCCAGCTTCTCGATCAACGCAAAATCGTCTTTGGAGCCGACACCGCGACCGCCGGAAACGACCACGCCGGCCGAGGTGAGTTCAGGGCGGTCGCTCTCGGCAACCTTGTCTTCAACCCATTCAGATAGCCCTGGGTTGTGCGCGGCACCGATTGTTTCAATGCTCGCCGAGCCGCCATCGCCGGCAGCGTCGAATGTCGATGTCCGGAAGGTCACAACCTTGGTTACATCCTTTGACCTCACGGTCTGTACTGCGTTGCCTGCGTAGATGGGGCGCTCGAAAGTATCGGCGTCAACGACCCCGGAGACATCTGAGATAACCATGACATCAAGCAATGCAGCCACACGGGGCATGATGTTTTTGGCATCAGTCGTGGCCGGTGCGCAAATATGGGAAAAGTCACCGGCTAGTGAAGTGATCAGAGCTGCTGTCGGTTCGGATAGGCGGTGTCCGAGCGAGGCATCTTCGGCCACAAGCACCTTGGCGACATCGTTGATCCTGGCCGCGGCTTCACCCGCCGCAGCTGCCGAAGCGCCGGCGCAAAGCACCGTGACATCGCCAAGCGCCTTGGCAGCGGTAACCGCCTTTGCTGTAGCGTCGAAGGCGAGTTCGCCATTGTTCACTTCTGCCAGTAGTAGGACTGCCATCAGATTGCTCCTGCCTCTTTGAGTTTCGAAACGAGCATGTCGACCGAGTCGACCATTTCGCCCGCCTTGCGTGCCTTTGGCTCGGCTATCAAAACGACCTCGAGGCGCGGGTTTACATCGACGCCATAGTCTTCCGGGGTCTTTTCATCCAAAGGCTTCTTCTTCGCCTTCATGATGTTGGGCAGTGAGGCATAGCGCGGCTCGTTCAGGCGCAGATCGACAGTCACGACGGCCGGCATCTTCACTTTGATCGCCTGTAGACCGCCATCGACCTCGCGGGTGACCACCGCATGATTGCCGTCAATCTCGACTTTCGAGGCAAAAGTCGCCTGGCTCCAGCCCAGCAATGCCGAAAGCATCTGGCCAGTCGCATTCATGTCATTGTCGATCGCCTGTTTGCCGGCCAGCACGATTCCCGGCCTTTCTTCGTCGATAATGCTCTTGAGGATCTTGGCCACGGCCAGAGGTTCGATATCCGTATGAACGTCTTTGGCGGCAACCACCAAAATCGCCCGGTCGGCACCCATGGCCAAGGCGGTACGCAACGTTTCCTGCGCCTGCTTGACACCTACAGAAACGACAACGATCTCTTCCGCCTTTCCCATCTCTTTCAACCGGATCGCCTCTTCCACGGCAATCTCATCGAACGGATTCATTGACATCTTCACATTGGCAAGATCGACACCTGATCCATCCGCCTTTACGCGGACTTTCACGTTATAGTCGATCACGCGTTTGACGGGCACAAGCACCTTCATAACTGTGGTCTCTCCATAAGTCTCTTGATGTGGTCTCGACCGTGTCAGCGGTCTTTGAACTCTGGTTTTCTTTTCTCCGAGAAAGCCAACATGGCCTCTGGAAAGTCATGCGCGCAAAGCAGAACGCTTTGAGTATCGCGCTCGATGTCCAGCGCCTCGATGTAGCTGCATTCGGCCGAAGCGCGCATGACGCGCTTGGCCGTCTGCACACCGAACATCGGATGCGCCGCAATCTCCCGCGCGATCTCCACTGCGCGGCTTTCGACCTGCCCCGAGGGAACGCATTCCTCGACCACGCGAAGCTCTCGTGCCGTACGCCCGTCGATTTCACGCCCCGTCAGCACCAGCATCCGGGCAATGCCCGCGCCAGCCCTTTGCTGCAACAGCCAGCTCGACCCGGTATCAGGGCAGCCTCCAACGCGGGCAAACACCTCGCAGAGCCGTGCATCTTCTGCGGCAACGACAATGTCGGCCGACAGCGCAAGGCTCAATCCGGCCCCATAGGCAACGCCATTCACCGCCGCGATCAGGGGCTTGCGAAAGAGATAGGCGGCGCGCCCGCCATCGTGGACTTTTTCGACCATTTCCGATGTTGCCCTGGCCCCTTTGGCGATTTCCGACTGGAACCCGACCAGATCGCCACCACTGCTGAAATGATCGCCGCCGGTCATCACCACGGCGCGAACGCCGTCGTCCCGATCAGCCTCGCGCAGGTTCTCGATCAGCGCGTCGACAAAGGCAATGCTGTACGGGTTCCGCTTCCCGGGTTGGAGAAATCGCAGAATGCCGATCGGTCCATCCCTGTCCAGGCGCATCAGCTCGCTCATAGTGGTCTCCTTCAGGTTCCGGTCCAGACCGGCTCGCGCTTTTCGGCAAATGCCTTGGGACCTTCGATGGCGTCATTGCTGGCATAGACCACTTCGTGCAGGCGCTTGCCCTCTTCCAAGCCGCCCGCGCAGCCCAGATCCATTGTGGCGCGTACGCTCGCCTTCGCGGCGATCACCGATAATGGCGCGCCCTTGGCGATCCGCGTTGCCAGATCCCGGGCGCGGGCGCGCACGGCGTCGGGCGTATCTTCGATATAGTTGGTGAATCCGTATTCGTGCAGCCGCTCGATCGGAAACAGGTCGCCGGTCAGGACGATCTCCATCAACACGGGTTGCGGCAGCATCGATAGCGCCGGCGACGCCCAGGGCGAACCGCGGCCGATCTTGACTTCGGTAATGCCGACCTTGGTGCCCTTCAAACCGACACGCAAATCGCAGTTCAGGGTCAGCATCATGCCGCCTGCCATCAGCGATCCGGTCATCGCTGCGATGATCGGTTTCTTGCAGGCACGCATGGTCTCGTGAAAGGGATCGCGCATTTTGGTCAGGATATCCACGCCTTCGTCGCGCGCGATCTGGGTGGCTTCCTTAAGGTCGAGCCCGGCGCTGAACACGCCGCAATCTGCAGAGGTTAGAATCGCCACGCGGATCGCATTGTCGGCCTCGACCCTTTCCCAAGCCTCGGTCAGCCCGTTGGTGGCCGCCACGGAAAGAGCATTCTTGCGCTCTGGACGGTTGATGCAAACCGTCGCAATCCCTTCTTCAACCGTCACTTCGATCGGGTTCATGTTCCTGCCTATCTTGATCTGAGAACCGCTTTCGGCCAGCGGATAGCCGGGGGCTCCCCGCGGCACAAGGGCCGCGGGGAGGACTGATATTATTTGACCGTGAACTTCGCGGAGCTTTCCTTGATAATCTCCCACACCACATCAGTGTAGTCAGCGCTCCAATCGGTCAGCGGAACCCAGGTTTCGCCATTCCACTGCTCGACACGGGTTTTGCCGCCCCCGCCGTGATCGGATGCGGTCACCGTAACCGGAGCCATAAGCCCGTTACCGTCAAAATCGGAGATCGATTCATAGGCGGTCTTCATGCTCTCCGGCGTCAGCGGCCAACCGTTTTGCTTGATTGCCAAACGGGCGGCTTCGAAACCAACCGAATAGATCGCCATGCCGGTATTGTAGTACACGTCACGGACAAGGGATTCCGGGCCGCTACCTTCACCTTTCGCATAATACGTCTCAAGCATGGTTTTCACGATCGGCACTTCCTGGCCGCCAGCCACATTGGTCCCGCGTAGAATGCCCTTGGCGTCGGCCGCGCCAATGTTGTTGATATCTACTTCGTTCAGCCAGTTCACCGACAGATAACGATCGATAGGGAATCCGTTGCGCCGCATTTCCTTTGCGGCAACCACGTGGCCACCGGCTAGCAGCCAGCTGATCGCATAGTCCGGTTTGTCGCGGCGAATTTTACTCCAGGCGCCGGACTGGTCCGAACCGGGCAGCGGAACCGGATAGAGTTCGAGTTGGAAGCCCTCCTTCTCGGCCAATGTCTTGAGAATCTCGATAGGTTCTTGGCCGAAGGGATAATCCAGGTAAATAAACCCGATCTTTGCTTTGCTCAGATCGCCGTCCATCTGGCCTTTGATGAAGGCGACATCGTTTGCGGCCTGCTGCCAATAGGTCGGACCAACAGGAAAGACCCACTTGAACACGTCGCCGTCGACGGCATCACCGCGACCGACGAAGGACTGCATCAATATGTTTCCGTCCTTCATCACCCGAGGCAACACGGCATTCGTCACCGGAGTCGAGAGGAAGTTGAAGATGAAAATACCTTCACGTTTGAGCTGTTCATAACACTCCACGCCCCGCTGCGGTTCATTACCGTGGTCGCGGACTACAGCCTCAACAGGATGCCCTTCCAGACCGCCATTTGAATTGACGTACTTCGCCAAGTCCTGCGCCGCCTGTGCCACCTGCGGTGAGATGAACGTATAGGACTTGCTGAGATCGAAGCATAGACCGAACCGCACCGGCTCTTTGTCTTGTGCGGACACCTCCGTAGCCCCTAACGCCAACATTGTGGTGAAGGCTACCGTCGTAACAGTGGATAGAAGTTTCATTTCAGTTCTCCCTGGTTGTGATTATGTCCGGTCGCCCTGCGTCTTCTCCGTCGGACACCGAACAGGCTGGATTGATGCTGCGTCATTTGCCGAACTTAGATGAGCTTTCCTTGACTACCGCCCACACTTGATCCGAGTATTCAGAAATCCAGTCAGTCTGTGGTACCCAGGCTGCGCCGTCCCACATTTCGATCCTCGTTGCTCCGCCGCCTCCGTGGTCTTGCGCAGTAACAGTGATCGGAGCCATCAACCCGTTCGCATCAAAGTCGCGCAGCGACTCTAATCCGGCACGGTATGAATCGGGCGTTAGGGGAAGCCCTTGCAGTTCAACTGCCTTGCGCGCGGCCTCGAACATGATCGAATACATCGCGAGGCCTGTATTATAGAAAACGTCTTGGGTCTTTTCGATCGGACCGTTCCCGTTGCCCTTGTCATAGAGCTCGGCCATGATTTCTTTGTAGAGCGGTATGTCCTGTCCGCCGACCACGTTCGTCCCGCGCTTGATACCAATGGCGTTCTTTGCACCGATGTTGGCAATATCTACTTCGTTCAACCAGTTGACCGAAATGTATTTGTCCATCGGAATACCGTTCCGCTTCATTTCCTTTGAAGCGACGACATGTGCACCGCCAAGCATCCAGACGACAATTTGATCGGGCTTGTCGCGGCGTACTTTGGACCAGACACCTGACTGGTCATTGCCGGGAAGCGGCACCGGGTAGAGCAAAAGCTCGAAACCTTCCTTTTTTGAAAGCGTCTTCAGAATCTCGATCGGCTCCTGGCCGAAAGGATAGTCAAAGTAGACGAAGCCGACCTTGACATTCGATAAGTCGCCGTCGTGCAGTTGTTTAATATATGCGATGTCATTTGCCGCCTGGCCCCAATAGGTAGGCCCGATCGGATAGACCCAATCGAAGACAGTTCCATCAACCGCGTCGCCTCGCCCAACAAGGGACTGCATGAGGACGCGTCCGTCTTCCATTGCCCGCGGCAGAACCGCGAGCGATACGGGCGTCGACAACGTATCGAATACAAACACACCTTCGCGGCTCAACTGTTCGTAGCATTCTACGCCTCGCTGCGGCTCGTTGCCGTGATCGCGAACGATCACTTCGACCTGCTCGCCTCCGATCCCACCTTTGCGGTTCACAAGCTCTGCCAAATCCTTCGCGGCTTGAGCAACCTGCGGCGTTGCGAAAGTATAGGCCTTGCTAAGATCGTAGCAGACACCGATCCTGAATGGTTTGGCCATTACAGTTGCAGGTATGGACATAGCCATCCCGAACATAATAGCATGAATAAGTGCGGCTCTACTGAGTAATTTCATGTTTTCCTCCCATAGAAACGACCGCGGTGCCCGGTCAACTCAACCACCGTTTACGCCGACTGTAATGTTTCACGTTGTGGAAATTGCTTCCTTCTTTGCCACCAAGGTAGAAGTCCTGAATATCGGAATTCGCCTTGAGCGCCTCGGCCGTGTCATGCATGACAACTCGGCCGTTCTCGATCAGGTATCCGTCGGACACGACCTCAAGCGCCGCGAGTGCGTTTTGCTCCACAAGAAGAACTGACAAACCCTCCTCGCGGTTGATCTTCTTGATCATGTCGAAGATCTCGGCCACCAGGAACGGCGCAAGTCCAAGGCTTGGCTCGTCAAGCATCAACAGGTCCGGTTGCGTCACCAAAGCCCGTCCGATGGCTAGCATCTGCTGTTCGCCACCCGAGAGATAGCCCGCAAGGGAGTTGCGACGCTCGGCCAGTCGGGGAAAATAGTTGTAGATCCTGTCTTTTTCCGCATTCAACGCGGCCCTATTCATGCCAAGTGGCGCCGCGGCTATCAGGTTTTCATCGGGTGTGAGATGTTCGAAAACACGACGACCTTCAATGACATGGCAAATGCCCATCTCCACTCTATTTTGGGCGAGAACCTCGGTAATAGCAGTCCCGCGAAAGCGGATCTCACCGCGGCTGATATGACCGCGCTCGGCTTTCAACAGGCCGCTTATTGCCTTGAGTGTCGTGCTTTTGCCGGCCCCGTTAGATCCCAAAAGAGCGACCATCTTGCCCTTGGGAACCTCGATTGAGACGCCTTTGATTGCCAATAGAACGTTGTCGTACAGCACTTCGACACTGTTCATCGACAAAATGGGCTCGGCGACAGTCTGGTCTTCCATCGACATGAATTCTATTTCCTAAGCTGATCAAACGGCCAAACCATTAGGTAATCCCGGATGTTGCCGTAGAGTTTTCCAAGACCAAGAGGTTCGATTAGAAGTATGATGACAATCAGCGCGCCGTAGACAGCGTTGGGGATATGCGCGAGTGTTTCGACGTTGATTTGCATCCCCAACTGCTCAGAGGCGGTGACCACCACCCCGTTGACGAGTCCTGGAACCAAGAGAATTAGCGCGACACCAAAATAGGATCCAATGATGCTCCCCAAACCGCCAACGATAACCATCGCCAGCGCCTGGATTGAAACCGCCACCGAGAACTGCTCTGGTGCAGCCAGGAAGAAGAAGGTCGCGACGAGCAAGGCGCCACTAACGCCGCCGATAAAGGACGACATCGCAAACGCCACGATTTTGTAGTAAAAGCTGTGCACGCCCAGAATGGCAGCTGCATAATCCTTTTCGCGAACCGCAACCAAGGCGCGTCCAAGGCCGGTGCGCTTGAGGTTCAGCATGAAGATGGTGACCAACAGACACCAGGCGAGCGCCACATAGTACAGACCTGTATCCGACGTGATTTCCTGGCCAAGCAATTTCAGCGTTGGCGCCTGCAGTGAGGCATGCGAACCGCCCGAAATCGCCGGGGAGTGCGTCAGCACCCAGTCCATGATGAACTGCATGGCCAATGTCGTCAGTGCAAGATAGAGGCCCTTGGCCCGCAATGCCGCGAACGCGAACAAGCTGCCAATTACCGAAGCGGAAAGCCCGCCGATGATCAGCGCGAATTCCCACGGCACCCCAAAGCGGGCTGCGTGGATCGCCGAATATGCGCCCACCGCCATGACCGCCGCGTAACCCAAATGCAGCTGTCCCGCCCAGCCGGTCACAAGGTTCAACCCAAGCGCCGCCGAAGTCCAGATAAGCCAAGGCAACATGTAGCTGTTAACGTATAGCGACGGAGCGATAAACGGCGCAGCCACGCCAAGTACAAGCAAGGCCAGAGCCAGGTTCCGGTCAGCGGGAACCTTGTAAATACGGCTGTCCGAGATGTAATTGGTGTGATACACACCAGAAAGGCGGTAGAACATTCAATTACACCCTTTCTATGTCGTGGCGTCCGAACAAGCCGTGCGGACGGATCATGATTGTGAGAATGAGAACCGCGGCTACAATCAGTTCACGACTTCCGCCACCCACAAGCGGATCCAAGAAGTCTGCTCCGACGTTTTCCACTACGCCGAGAATGATGCCCGCGACTATGGCGCCCAGGATGCTGTCTAGCCCGCCCAGGACAGCCACCGTCAGGCCTTTCAGCAGCAGCAGCGAAAGAGCTTGGTCCACACCCTGTATCTCGCCCCAGATCACCCCGGCGGAAACCGCGACGACAGATGCCAAGCCCCAGGAAAGCCCGATCCCTCGCTCAACCGAAATTCCAACTGACCATGACGCCATGTAATCGTCGGCTATCGCGCGAAGCTTGATGCCTAGGCGGGTGCGGAAGAAGAGGAGGAAAGCGGCGAAGAACATCACCGCGACGAACGCTCCGACGAGATGAATCCTGCTGACTAGGATATCACCGAGAAAAAGCGGTTCATAACTGACGCCCAGCTCCATCGATCTCGACGTCCCTCCCCAGACCGCAAGTGTCGTCCCACGCAGGAAGATGTCGAGGCCAAGCGTAATCATCAGGATCATCACGACAGGGCGCCCCGCGAGGCGCCGTAGCGCAACACGTTCAATCCCAAAGCCAAGTCCGAACATGATGGCAACGGCGATCGGTATCGCCAGCCACAGCGGCATACCGACGTCTCGCGCCAATGCCAGCACCACATAGGCGCCAACCATGGTCAGCCCGCCTTGGGCAAGGTTTGGCACCGAGGAAGCCTTGTAGATCAGCACAAGACCGATCGCGAAAAGCGAGTAAAGCAATCCTGTGAGGGCCCCGTTGATCGCGAGTTCAGCTAGGAAAACCGGATCCATCTATACCTCCCTGATGGGGAGGGTTCGCTCGACCTTCCCGATTTCGCCGGACTCGTAAGTCACTTGGGCACTCATTCGAACTTCGCTGGAGCCATCGTAAAACGCCCTGATCACGATGTCGTAACGATCCTCGACCACACTCCGGCGCAACTTGCGCGTCCGGGTTATTTCGCCGTCGTCGGGATCGAACTCCTTGGGCAGACTTACGAAACGCTTGACTTGCAGTGGTTCGGATATCACGGCGTTCACCCGCCGAAAGGCTTCGTGGAGAAGCGTGGCAACCTCGTCGCGCTGCGAGAGATCGGCAAATGAGACATAAGGCACACCATTGACCTCGGCCCAATGCCCGACAGCATCGAAATCGATGCAAACCATCGCGGTCAATTCCTCCCGCCCGGCGCCGATCACGGCGGCATCCTTTATGTAAGGGCTGAATTTCAGGCGGTTTTCGATGTAGTTGGGCACGTAACGCTCGCCCCCGGCAGTATACATCACCTCCGAAACGCGACCCAAGACCACAAGATGCCCGTCTTCTTCGAGATACCCGGCGTCGCCCGTGCGCAGCCAACCGTCCCTCAGAGCCTCGGCCGAGGCCTCGGGGTTGTTGTAATAGCCCTCGAACACGCTTTCGGATCGCAAGAGGATCTCGCCGTCATCCGCGATTGCAACCTCTACACCCGGAGCCGGCTTGCCGACGGAGTGAAGGCGCACTTCACTCCGTGACTGGATCGTATTGATCGCGCTGTTTTCGGTCTGACCGTAAAGCTGGCGCAGTTTGATGCCGATTGCACGGTAGAAGACGAACGTATCCTCACCAATGGCTTCGCCACCAGTAAATGCGTTGTTCAGTCGATTCATGCCGAACTGGTCTTTGATTGGTCCGAATATGAGTGCCTCGCCCAACAGCCGAATCAGGGGTTCCAGCACACCGCCGTCTTTGCCGGCGAGCTTGCGCGTTTCCACGGCCACCGCCCTGTTCATGAAGAAGTGGTACAACCACTTCTTCAACGGTGTCGAATTTTCAATACCAACCTGTATCGTGGTCAGGATGTTGTCCCAGCTCCTGGGCGCGGCCAGGTAGAATGTGGGAGCAATCTCGCGCATGTCCCGAATAACGGTCTCCTGCCGCTCTGGTACACTGACGGTGAAACGTAGAAGCAACGCGGCCGCGACAGTTATTGCGTAGTCGCCGACCCACGCCATCGGCAAATAGGCCAGAACCTCTTCGCCGATATCGAATGCACCGGCAGCGAAACCGTTGCGCGCTGCGGCTAAGACGTTCTTCTGACTGAGAACGACGCCTTTAGGCTTTCCGGTAGTACCTGACGAATGCAGGAACACCGCCGGGTCGTCCGGCTTGGTCCGGTGAATGAGTTCATCACGCCGCTTCGGGTCTTCGTTGAGATGATGCCTGCCGACCTGGGTCAGGTGTTCCCATGACATCAGCCCGTCGGCTTCATAGAATCCGAGCCCACGTTCTTCGACATATATAATATGAAGAATTCCCTTCGCTCCAGCATCGCGCAGCTCCAGGATCTTATCCACCTGTTCCTGATCTTCGGCAAAGGCAGCGACGATCTCGACCTCGCCCACAAAATGCCGGAGCTCGTCTAGTGTTACGCCAGGATAAGCGGGCATCGCGTAGGCACCGATCAACGCGAGCGCGGTCATTCCTGCGTACAAGCGCGCTCTGTTGTCACCCAGAATCAGGACTGCCTGACCGGGTTTTATACCGATTTTCTCGAGGCCGGCTGAACAGGCGAGAACTTCCTCAGTGTATTCAGCCCAGTTGGTCTCTTTCCATATACCAAGCTCCTTCTCTCGAATAGCAATATCCGACCCGTGCTTGTCTGCGTTTCGCGCTAGTACAGTTCCGATGGTTTCAGCCGCGATCGGCCGATCAAGAACAGAATCAGCCATGCGCACCTCCGATGTAGGCTTCGATGACCCGCGGATCCTTGACAACCTCCCTCGGAATGCCCCCGGCGATCATCTCGCCGTAATTGAGCGCGAGCATTCTGTCGCAAATTCCGACAATCACATCCATGTGGTGCTCGATCAGAAGAACGCTGATTCCCCGTTCGGCACGTGCATCCAGAATGAAGCGAGCCATATACCCCTTCTCTTCCTGGTTCATGCCGGCCATTGGCTCATCAAGAATCAACATTCTCGGCTCCGACACCAAAGCTCGAGCGAGCTCGACCCGTTTCTTCAATCCGATGGGAAGGCCGTCGACCAACTCGTTGCGAACACTCTCAAGCTGAAGGAACTCGATCACTTCCTCGACAATCATTCGGTTCGCGATTTCTTCGCGCCGGGCCATCCACCAATAGAGCGCCGTCGGAAGAACACCTGGATGCATATGTATGTGTCTTCCCAATAGAACGTTGTCGAGTACACTCATTCCGTTGAAGAGGGCGAGATTCTGAAACGTCCGTGCAACACCAAGTTTGGCTACCTTGTGTGGCGCCACGCCGGTGACATCCTTTCCCGCTATGCGAACTACACCCTTGTTCGGCGGATAAAATCCCGAAATCGCGTTTGTAATCGTGGTCTTGCCGCTTCCATTCGGGCCAACAAGACCAAAGATCTCACCAGGATTGATGGCGAGGTCCACACCAGTTACGGCGACGACACCTCCGAATCGGCGCTCAATACCGACGCATTCCAGAATCGCTTCATCATGGGGTTGGTGTTTTTCAGGTCGCATATATTTCATCCGCTTTGCGTTTCCGGCATGTTCGAGACCTCCAAAGAAATTTAGGCGATGCGGAAATATTCTGGGCGCCCCGTCGGCCATGGATCACCCCACAATTGCTGCCCACCATCGACATTCAAGACCTCTCCGGTAATGAATTTGGCGGACGACGCAGCCAAATAAACAACTGCTTCGGCAACGTCCCACTCGTCACCGGCATGTCTCATCGGATTTGATTCTTCGAAGGTTGCGGCGCCTTCAGCAGTGTAGTTGTGGAACCCGTTGCTTTCACAACAGCCGGGCGCGACGCAGTTCACTCTGATGTTGTGGGGAGCCCATTCCACGGCGACCGATTTGGACAAATAGATGACGCCCGCTCGCGCAGCGCAACTGTGAGCGATTCCCGGCATGCCTCGCCAGACATCGGCAACGATGCTGATGATTGAACCCGGCCGCTTTGCCTCAATCCATCGCCGCGCCGTCGCCTGCATCATCCACCAGGTTCCGTTGAGGTTGGTGTCGATGACGGCGTTCCAACCCTTCACCGAATATTCGATGGCAGGCTGCGGGAATTGGCCGCCGGCATTGTTGACAAGGACATCGATGCCCCCGAGCTCTCGCTCGGCCGCTTCCACAAACGATGTTACCTGCTCCGGATCTCGGATGGACATGGACTGCGACAGCACTTTGCCCCCGAAGCCGCGCAGGTATTTTGCAGCTACGTCCAACTTCTCTTCGTTTCGGCCATTGATAGCAATGTTGGCGCCAAGCCGCGCAAACAAGACCGCGATTGCGAAGCCAAGCCCCCCGCCTGCACCTGTGATCACGACACCTTTGCCCGCAAAGAGGCCACTCGCATACACAGTTGGTCGTTGCTTCAGATCGTCCATCGACGACCCGAACACAGCCTTCGCCGTCATGTCTCCTCCCGTACCCAGTAAGGGTCATTTTCAGATTTAATCTAACACGCGTTAGAAAACTGGTCAAGCCTGCGTCGTGCTACGCACAGAGATCAGGCTCGAAACTAATAGGACTTTGGAAGTCCGAGCGCTTTTTCCGCAATGAAAGACATCAGCATGTGAGGCGTGACAGGCACGATGTGGAACAACAGCGCTTCGCGCACGAGACGTTCAACATGGTATTCCTTGGCGTACCCAAACCCGCCAAAGGTCAATTGGGCGACCTGTGTCGCCTCGACGGCTGCCTCCGCGGCGAGGAGCTTTGCCGCATTGGCTTCCACACCGCAGGACAGTTGTGAGTCGTACAGCTCAGCAGCATGCATGACCATGAGGTTGGCTGCCTCGACTTTCGCCCAAGCCTTGGCCAGCGGATGCTGGACGCCCTGATTTTGACCAATGGGACGACCAAATACGGAGCGCTCCTTGGCATACCCCGCTGCACGGGTGATTGCGTTGCGCGCGATGCCGATACATTCGCCGGCCACCAGGATGCGTTCGGGATTCAGGCCATGAAGTATCTGACGAAAACCCTGCCCTTCTTCGCCAATCAGGTGATTGGCCGGGATCGGCAGCCCGTCGATGAACACTTCATTGGAATCAACCGCCTTACGACCCATCTTTTCGATCTCGCGTACATCAACGAATCTCCGGTCGAGATCGGTATAGAACAGGCTCAGTCCCTCGGTTGGCTTCTCAACATCCGCTAGCGGCGTTGTCCGCGCTAGAAGTAACATTTTGTCGGCAACTTGTGCGGTCGAGATCCATACCTTTTGGCCATGCACCACATAGTGATCCCCCTTTTTCACCGCCATGGTCCTGAGCTTGGTGGTGTCGAGGCCCGTAGTTGGTTCGGTTACCGCAAAACACGCCTTCTCCCGTCCTTCGATCAGGGGCTTCAGCATCCGTGCTTTCTGCTCAGCCGAACCGAACTTCACGACCGGATTGAGCCCGAAAATGTTCATGTGAATGGCGGAAGCGGCGCTGGCGCCTCCACCCGATTCTGCGATCGCCTGCATCATGACCGTCGCTTCTGTGATCCCCAATCCCGCGCCGCCGACCTCCTCGGGCATCGCGATTCCCAGCCAACCACCTTGCGCCATAGCCAGGTGCAAATCGTGTGGAAAGCCTCCCTTGCTGTCCCGTTCAAGCCAGTACTCGTCGTCGAAACGCGCGCAAATCCGCAGAATACTTTCGCGGATTTCGCTCTGTTGCTCAGACATCCTGAATGTCATGTCCGTTCCTCCTCAAGGGCGGTCTCAATACATCCTGTCCTCGCTAGATCGGCGATTTGTACGTCGTCATAACCAAGCTCTTCCAGCACGGCGGCAGTATCCGCCCCTCGAGGGCGGCCGAGCCAGCGCAAGACACCTGGTGTGATGCTGAAATGCGGGACCGGACCAACAACATGTGTCGGGTCGTCTTCTACCGAGGCTATATCTCCCCGATGGGAAATCTGCGGATCGTCGATTATCTGCTCGACCGACAAAACGGGAGCTGCCACCGCATCGTGACGTTCGAACTCCGCTTCAACCTCTGAGAAATCACGCGCCGTGATGTAGGCATTAAGCGCGTCAAACACCTCCGTCATGTGTTGTGACATGCTGTGCAGGCTCGCAAATCTCGGATCATCGGCCAAGGAGTCGCCGCCAACCGCGCGCAGGAGACGCCGCGCTGTTTCGGCACTGCCGGCGGAAACGGTGACCCATATTCCGTCGCGGGTACGAAACATTCCGCCGGGCGCAAAATCCATTGGTTGTCGCAGTCCATTGCGGATCGGCGCGATGCCGGCGCCCGTGACCGCGGGTACATGATAATCTATCAGTCGCAAGAGCGCCTCAAAAACGGCCAGATCCACGACCTGCCCGCGCACCACACCGCGTTCCCGCGCATATAGCGCGATCATCAGCCCAAGCGCCCCCATCAACCCTGTCGTGCTGTCAGCGGCGGGAAATCCAGGGTGCATCGGCGAACCATCGGCAAAACCGGTCAGATGCGCAAGACCACTCATCGCCTCCGCCGCACGTCCGAATGCTGGCGTATCGCGCATCGGACCATCCTGGCCGTATCCCGACACTCTGAGGATCACAAGATCGGGATTCCAACCGTGCAGCACCTCGGGGCCGATACCGGCCCGCTCCAACACGCCAGGCCGGAAGTTCTCGACTAGCATATCCGAGCGTTCCACAAGCTTGCGGAGTACCTTCAACCCCTCTTCGCGTTTCCAGTCGAGACCAAGGATTTGCTTGTTGCGCGCGAGTGTCTTCCACCACACCCCCACGCCATCGGACGCCGTAGGGCCAAGGTCACGCATCATGTCCGGACGTCCGGGCGTCTCCACCTTGACGACCTTCGCTCCGAAGTCGGAAAGCAGAGAAGCGGCAAGTGGTCCGGCGATAACATGCCCGAGTTCAACGATGCGGAGGTTCTCCAGTGGCCCAATCATTATTCCGACCTTTCGTCCAAGGTAGCTCCCAGTCAGCTTATTCTAACATCTGTTAGAATCTCAAGTCATCATCCAGCCGAACGCGAAAGAATCAAGACACAATTGCCCGCTGCGCCCCAAATAGCCTGCCAAAACGCCCTGCCGTGCGGTTCCGGTGGACATTCAGATCAAGGAAGCCACCACGCAGAATTCAAACTGACGCCGCGATCTCCCGTTGGATGCAATGGCACGACCTCTCGGCTTCGTTTCGGCGTCGAAAATATATTCGATCGTATAAGGACGTGCGGCTCTATTGAAATGTCGTGTCGGCAAGGTGAAAAAGCTCGTCCGACGATCCGTTGGGTGACAACTCCGCTCAAAGACGATTCTCCAATCCGTTCATCAATAGGCCGGATCGACCGCGGTTAAAGCTCCAAGAAAAGACGTTGTGGCGGCGTGACCCCGTGTCGGGGCACGCCCACCCTTCGTTACACAGCCGCTGCAGCTACCAATATGAACAGACGCCGCATCTCATCTTGGTCGTAGCGCGTAAGTGAGTTTGGCAATCAGACCGCAACTGGCCTTTGTGCAACTCGCCAATCAGATAACTACCTGATCCTCCGCATCACATGATAATCGCGAAATATCATGAACAGGACGCAGGCAATTGCGGCTTTTGTCACATCCCCAGATACGAACGGATACAGACCGGCGCCGAGCAGCTTTTCATTATAGCCGAGGAAGCTTCCCAGCCAGGCAAGTCCTGGTACGTAGATGGCAATCGAACCCGATAGGACAGCCAGAAAGGCGCCGAACACAGGTCGAGTCCCGCTCAATCTCTTCGCGACGAAGCCGGATACAATTGCGCAAAGCAAGAACCCAATCAGATAGCCGCCAGTTGGCCCAAGAAGATAGGCTGGACCGGCGACGGCAGGCGGCGAGCCCGCGAACACCGGAAGCCCCATCATACCCTCAAAGAGATAAACCGCCACGGTCGCGCCGGCGCGAACTGGTCCGAGGAACAGTCCCAGACAAAGGACCACGAGAGTTTGGGTTGTCATAGGCACCGGGTAAAACGGCACCATGACTTTGGCGGAGATTGCAAGAAGAATTGTACCTAGAATAATAACGCCGACATCGCGAGCGAGGTTCATTACAGACCGCTGGTTTCCTGCTTCAATAAGCATGCCGTTCTTCCTTTCAATAGTTTCCCATAACCATGGCGCGTACATTCACATTCGTTTGGCGACTTCTCCCAGCATGACTTCGCTGGCGCCGCCGCCAATGGCCTGAACGCGAGCATCGCGTGACATGCGTTCCACCGGTGTTTCGCGCATGTAGCCCATGCCGCCGTGGAACTGCACACAGTCGTAGAGCACGCTGTTCACCATCTCGCCGCAGTAGGCTTTGACCATCGAGACCTCTTTCACGCAGTCGCGGCCCGCCACGTCCAGCCGGGCAGCATGATAGACAAGCTGCCGGCCCGCCTCGATCCGGATCTGGCAATCGGCCAGGCGCAGACGCACCGCCTGCTTGTCCCACAAAACGCCGCCAAAGGCCTTGCGCTGCTTGACATAATCCACCGTCATGTCCAGCGCGGTCTGCGCTTCTGCGCAGGCCATCGCGCCCAGCACGATGCGCTCGTTCTGGAAGTTCTTCATCACCGAGTAGAAGCCCCGGTTAACCTCGCCCAGCACGTTCTCGGCGGGGATGCGGACATCCTCGAAGATCAGCTCGGCCGTGTCCGAGCACAGCCAGCCGGTCTTGTTCAGCGCCCGGCCGACCGAAAAGCCCGGCGTGCCCTTTTCCACCACGAACATGGTGATCCCGCGCGAGCCCTTGGCATCGGGGTCGGTCTTGGCGCCGACGAAATAGAGATCGCCGTGCACGCCGTTGGTGATGAACATCTTGGTGCCGTTCAACACCCAGTCCGATCCGTCCTGCACTGCACGGGTGCGCATGCCAGCCACGTCGGACCCCGCACCCGGTTCGGTCACGGCGACGGCGGTGATCTTCTCACCCGAGGTGATCGACGGCATCCAGCGCGCTTTTTGCTCCGCAGTGCCGGCGTTTTCCAGATGCGGCGAGGCCATGTCGGTATGCACCAGAACTGTGGCCGAGAAGCCGCCGAAGGTGGAGCGTCCCACCTCTTCGGCCAGCATCACGCTGGCCATCACATCGAGCCCCGCGCCGCCGTATCGTTCGTCATAGCGCATGCCGAGTACGCCCAGATCACCCATCTGGCGCAGCACGTCGCGCGGTACCATGCCGTCCCTTTCCCAGGCGTCGGCCTTGGCCGTCACCTCGGTCTCGATGAAGCGGCATAACTGGCCGCGGATCATCTCGAGGTCATGGCTGAACGGCCTGCTGGCGGAGGTGATTGCATCCTGTCTGTTCATCTCTTGTCCTCCGGATCGAGTTTGACGAGGGGGGCGTGCCCGGCGACAGTGTCGCCCGGCGCGCAATAGATTTCAGCCACAACGCCCGCGACCGGCGCCCGCAGGCTCTGCAAGAGCTTCATCGCTTCCAGCACCACCAGCGTGTCGCCGGCGGCGACACGGTCGCCGGGCGCGACACGAATCTCGGCCACGGCGCCCGGCATCGGTGCCACCAGGGTGTCGGCTCCGGCGGACCCGCCCGCGGCGCGGCTCAGGTGCCGGTCCTCCAGCGTGCGCAGGTCTGTCGCGGTCATTCCGGCAGGGGTTTGCAGGTGCACCCGCCAGTGACCGGGCGCGCGCACGACATAAGCGATGCGCGAGAACCGGACGCCGCCGATACGTCCGTGCAGGCGGTCCCCGGCCAAGGCGGCGACCTCGGCAGCGACTGTTTGGCCGTCCGGCAGCCCGGCGGCAAGCTCTGCCCCTGAGCCGGTCATGCGGATCGGCTCTTCGTCGGCTGCGTCCCAATAAGACACCGCGCCGGCTCGCCCTGCGGGCGCGGTGAGCCGCCATGACCCGAGGCTTTCCCACGGCGATGCGCCCGCCGGGGTGAGATGCAGATGCAACGCCATCGCGGCGAGCGCCATGTCCTGCGCCTCGGGGGCCGGGTGCGTCCAGCCGTCGGGGAACATTTCGGCCAAGCCCGACGTGTGATGCCGGAACGCCCGGAAATCGGGATGGATCAGAAGCGCGCGCTGATAGGCCAGGTTCAACCCCACGCCGCCCACGACGAAGGTGTCGATCGCGGCGACTGCCTGACGGATCGCCCCGGCCCGGTCCGGCGCATGGACGATGAGCTTGGCCAGCATTGAATCGTAATGGTAGCCGACGACCGATCCTGCCTCCACCCCGCTGTCCAGCCGCACGCCTGAGGGCGGCGCCCAGAGGGTGATCCGGCCCGTCTCGGGGCGGAAATTCTCGGCCGGATTTTCGGCGGCGATGCGGATTTCAATGGCGTGCCCGTCAAACTGCACATCCGTTTGCGTCAGCGTCAACGGCTCGCCCCGCGCGATGCGCAACTGCCATTCGACCAGGTCGATGCCGGTGATGGCCTCGGTCACGGGGTGTTCCACCTGCAACCGGGTGTTCATCTCAAGAAAGTAGTATTCGCCATGCCCGGGGTCATAGAGGTATTCCACCGTTCCGGCGGAGCGATAACCGATCGCCTGCGCCAACCGCACCGCCGCCGCACGCATGTCGTTGCGCACAGCCTCGGGCAGATCGGCGGCGGGAGCCTCTTCGATCAGCTTCTGGTGGTTTCGCTGGAGCGAGCAGTCGCGATCGCCCAGATGCAGCACGGTGCCGTGGCTGTCGCCGAGCACCTGCACCTCGACATGGCGCGCGCGGGGGGCGTAGCGTTCCAGAAACACCGTCGCGTCGCCAAAGGCGCCTTTCGCCTCGGCCCGGGCGCCGGCGATGGCTTCTGCAGCGTTCCTCAGGTCGGTGACAAGCCGCATCCCGCGCCCGCCGCCGCCCGCGCTAGCCTTGACCAGAAACGGCGTGCCGAGCGCCTCCGCCTCGGCCAGCAATCGCGCATCCGACTGGTCGGCGCCGCGATAGCCGGGCAGGACGGGTACGCCCGCGGCTTCGGCGGCGGCCTTGGCCTCGATCTTGGATCCCATGCGGGCGATCGCGTCAGGTCCCGGCCCGATGAACACGAGGCCCGCCGCCTCGACAGCAGCGGCAAAGGCGGCATTCTCCGACAAAAAGCCATAGCCCGGATGCACCGCCCCTGCCCCGGCCGCACGGGCGGCGTCCAGGATGGCATCGACGTTCAAATAACTCTCCGACGGCGCGGCCCCACCGACGCACACGGCGTGATCGGCCTCGGTCACGAAGGGTGCGTCGCGGTCGGCCTCCGAAAACACCGCCACGCTTTCCAGCCCCAACCTGCGGCACCCGCGCTGGATGCGCCGGGCGATCTCTCCGCGGTTGGCGATCAGAACGCGGGTAAAGCTCATTTCACCCGCCAGGAGGGCACGCCCTTGCTAATGAAGCTGTTGATGCCCTCGATGCCTTCCTCTGTTTCCCAGGCGTCGGCCAGACGGTCGGCGGTATAGATCATGTTGGTATCCAGATCGTGGGACGCGACATAGGCGATCAGCGCCTTGGTGTCGGCCACCGCGCCCGGCGCGGCCTGAAGGTGGTCGCGGACCACCCGCTCTACAGCGTCGTCCAGATCGCCGGGGGCAACGACCTCGGTCAGGAGCCCGATCCGTTCGGCGCGCGCGGTGTCGAAGAGCGCGCCCGACAGCATGGTCTCGCGGGAATGCACCTTGCCGATGCGGGCCACCAGGTAGGGCGAGATGTTGGCAGGCAGAAGGCCCAGCTTTACCTCGGTCAGACCAAAGCGCGACCCTTCGGCACCAATCGTGTAGTCGCAGACCGATATCATGCCGACCCCGCCGCCGTAGGCCGGTCCGTTGATCCGTCCGATCAGCGGTTTGGTCAGGGTATCAAGGCGGCGCAGCAATTGCGCCAGCGTGGCGCTCTGTTCGACCCGCTCGGCGCGGGATTTTTCGACGTTGGAGGCGAACCAGTTGAAATCCCCCCCGGCACAGAAGCTCTTGCCGTTGCCGGTCAGCACCACGATGCGCACCGTGTCATCGGCGGCCAGCCTTTCGGCCGCGTCCGAAAGCTCGGCGATCAGATCGCCGTTCAGGGCATTGTGCTTGTCCGGGCGGTTCAGCGTTACCGTGGCGACGCCGCGCGCATCTGTTTCGACAAGGATCGTTTCATAGCTCTCGGTCACGTCCGGCCCTCACATTCTGAATACGGGGGTATGGCGCCTGGCCTCGGGCACCGAAGAGACAATGGCCAGGCAAAGCCCGAGGATGTCGCGTGTCTGGCCCGGTTCGATCAACCCGTCATCCCAAAGCCGCGAAGTGGCGTAATAGGGATCGGACTGTTCGCCATACTGGGCGCGCACCTCAGCCTCGATCTTCGCAAGGTCGGCCGCCAGCTTTTCCGGCTCGCCTCCCTTCTGGCGGCGCAGTTCCAGCATCACGTTGGTGGCGATGTCCGCGGACATGGTGGCAAGTTCCGCCGTGGGCCAGGCAAAGAGGAAATTCGGCGCGAAACCGCGCCCGCACATGCCGTAGTTTCCGGCCCCGTAAGAGCCGCCCAGCAGAACCGACAGGCGCGGCACCTTGGCAACGGACATGGCATAGACCAGCTTGGCGCTGTCCTTGGCGATACCGCCGCGCTCGGCCTCGGTGCCGACCATGAAACCCGAGATGTTGTGCAGGAACAGAAGCGGGATATTGCGCTGATCGCACATCGACACGAATTGCGCACCTTTCAGCGAACTGTCGGACAAAAGCGCCCCGTTGTTGGCCAGGATACCAACGCGATAGCCGTGGATGCGCGCCGTGCCGCAAACCAGCGTCTCGCCCCATCCCGGCTTGAACTCGCGGAACTTGCCCGCGTCGATCATCCGCAACAGGACCTCGCGCATTTCGAAGGGCTGCTTGCGGTCGGCGCTGACCACGCCCAGCAGCTCTTCAGGGTCGTGTGCGGGCGGCGCGGGGGGCGCGTCGGGCGGCATCGGGCGCGACTGGCCCAGCTCGGCCACGATGTCGCGCATGAGTGCCAATGCGTGGTACTCATCTTCGGCCAGATGGTCGGACACGCCCGAAACACGCGAATGCATCTCGGCTCCGCCCAGCGTTTCGCCATCGACCTCTTCGTTGATCGCCACCTTGACGATCGAGGGCCCGCCCAGATGGATCCGCGCGTTGCCGCGCACCATGATGACCTCGTCCGACAGCGCCGGGATATAGGCCCCGCCCGCCGTGCAGCCGCCAAACACGGCCGAGATCTGCGGCAGGCCGCTGGCGGACATGTTGGTCTGGCGATAAAAGGAATTGCCGAAATGGCGGGCATCGGGAAAGACCCGGTCCTGTTCAGGCAGATAGGCCCCGCCGCAATCCACCAGATAGAGACAGGGCAGCCGGTTTTCAGCCGCGATTTCCTGGGCGCGGATGTGTTTTTGCACTGTCTCGTGGTAGAAGGAGCCGCCCTTCACGGTGGCGTCATTGGCGATCATCATGCAGGGCAACCCGTGGACGATGCCGATGCCGGTGACGATCCCGGCGCCGGGCACCTCGCCCCCGTATTGCCCGTAAGCGGCCAGCGACGACAGTTCCAGAAACGCCGTGCCGGGATCGACCAGCAGGTCGATCCGTTCCCGCACCAGAAGCTTGCCGCGCTCGCGGTGCCGCGCGACCATATCGGGACGTCCGCCCGCCGTTGCCGCGGCGACGCGGTCGCGTAGGATCTGGACCCGCGCGCGCTGCGCCGCGTGGTTGCGGGTAAAGACTTCGGATGCGGTCAGTACCGCGGTTTCAAGTCGCGCCAACCCTCAACCCCCGGTATCGTCTAGGATGCCGTGCAGGAAAACATCGGCATAGGATTGCGATAGCGCATTGGCGCTGCCGCGTTTCGGATCGAACCATTCCAGCGTGGCATTGAGAGCGCCGATCAGCATCAGGCGCAGGCGGCGGATGTCTACATCCGGTTTCAGCGCTCCCTTGTCGCGGAGCCGCGCCAGCAGGCTGTCCCACTCGGCCTCGTAGGCGCGGCGCGTGGGAAGGTTGGCATCGCGGACCGATTGTGGAACCTGCCCGAAGATGCGCACATTGGCCGAGGAATAATCGCTGACATCCAGAAGCGCGCGCAGATGCGCTTCGATCGCGGCGCGCAGGACGGCCTCGGCGCTTGCGCCGGCCGGCTGTGCCGACACCGCCTGGCGCATCCGGTCGTGAACCGCTTGGATGCCGGCATCGAGGATCGCCGCAACGATCTCGTCCTTGGAGCCGAAATGGTAATATATGCTGCCCGCCTTGATCCCGGCGGCCTCGGCGATTTTTCTGAGCGAAACGGACCCGTAGCCCTGTTCACGGAAAAGCCGGGCCGCAATATCCAACACGCCATCCCGCCCGACCGCGCTGCGCGATGTCTCGTTGACCTTGCTCGCAGTGATATCAGCCATGGGCCTTCTTTTTACCTCTATACCTAACTAACGACTGTTAGGCTTACGAAGCCAGTGAGTCAACCGACCTGAACGTGTTGGATTGGAGTTTGGAAAAATCCGTCAGGGCAAACCTCTTATGGCCGCCCGGACGAGCACGTTCTTTATTGGACCCAATTACAGGGCCCGGGTCGAAGTTCTAGATCACGAACCCGCCGCCACAAATAATGTGCTGGCCCGAGATAAAGTTCGATTCCGGCGAGCAGAACAGATAGACGGCGCCGGCGGCCTCCTGCGGCGTGCCCACACGACCCAGCGGGATCATCCGCTCCATCTGCGACAGAAGATCGGGATTCACGCCGACCTTGATCTCCTTGTCCTCGACCTTAATCGTGCTGTCACCCTTTGCGCTGCCTTCGGTCAGGCGGGTGCGGATCGGACCGAACGCCACCGCGTTCACATTCACCTTGTAGCGCCCCCATTCCTTGGCCATCGTCCGGGTGACCCCCAGAATGCCTGCCTTGGCGGCGGAATAGTTGATCTGACCGGCATTGCCGCCGGTCCCCGCGATGGACGAAATGTTCACCACTTTGCGGAACACTTCCTGCCCGGCGGCTGCTTCTTCCTTGGCCTTAGCGCTGATCACCGGCTGGGCGGCGCGCAGGATCTTGAAGGGTGCCGTCAGGTGGACGTCGATGATCGCCTGCCACTGTTCGTCGGACATCTTCTGAACGACGCTGTCCCAAGTGTAGCCTGCGTTGTTCACGATGATATCGAGCCCGCCAAAGCTGTCTACGCCGGTCTTGATGAACCGTTCGGCGAACCCGTCTTCGGTGACGCTACCGGCGCAGACCACGGCCTCGGCACCCATCGCGCGCACCGCCTCGGCGGTTTCATTGGCCGGATCGGCGTCCAGATCGTTGATCACCACGCGCGCCCCTTCCGAGGCCAGTTTCAGCGCGATTTCCCGGCCGATCCCCCGGCCCGACCCCGAAACCAGCGCCACGCGCCCGTCGAGTTTTCCCGTCATGACGTCTCCTCCCGATCCGTTTCGTCAGGCTTTTTCATAAAGCGTGGTCACGCAGGCCCCGCCGAGGCCCAGATTGTGCTGCAGCGCCAGGCGCGCGCCGTCGACCTGGCGCGCATCGGCCTGGCCGCGCAGCTGCTGGACAAGCTCGGTGCATTGCGCAAGGCCGGTCGCCCCCAGCGGATGCCCCTTGGACAACAGACCGCCGGACGGGTTGGTCACGTATTTGCCGCCATAGGTGTTGTCGCCATCATCGACGAATTTCGCCGCATCGCCGCGCCCGCAAAGGCCGAGCGCCTCGTAGGTGATCAGCTCGTTATGGGCAAAGCAGTCGTGCAGCTCGACCACGTCAATATCCTGCGGCCCGATGCCCGCCGCCTCGTAGACCTGATCGGCCGCGCGCTTGGCCATCGAGAAGCCGACCACCTCGCGCATGTCATGGGCGTTGAAGGTCTCGGGGCCGTCCGTCGTCATCGCCTGCGCCGCGATCCGCACCGAGCTGTCGAGCCCGTGTCTGTCGGCGAACTCCTTGGAGCAGATGATCGCCGCGGCCGCGCCACAGGTGGGCGGGCAGGCCATCAGCCTTGTCATCACGCCCGGCCAGACGACCTGGGCCGCCATGACTTCTTCGGGCGTCACTTCCTGCCGGAACAGGGCAACCGGGTTCCTGGCGGCGTGGCGGCTGGCCTTAGCGCGGATCTTGGCGAAGGTTTCCAGCGTGGTGCCGAACTCCTCCATATGCGCCTTGCCGGCGCCGCCGAAATAACGCAGCGCCAGCGGGATCTCCGGGTTGCCCACGAGCTCGTCGGTTTCCTCGTCGAAAGAGGCGAAGGGGCTGACCCGGTCGTGGAACATCGCGCCGATCGCGCCGGGCTGCATCTGCTCGAAACCCAGCGCAAGGGCGCAGTCCACAGCGCCGCTCTCGACCGCTTGGCGCGCCAGAAACAGCGCCGAGGATCCGGTCGAGCAGTTGTTGTTCACGTTCACGACCGGAATTCCGGTCATGCCGACCTGATACAGCGACCGTTGGCCGCAGGTGCTGTCGCCATAGACATAGCCCACATAGGCCTGCTGCACCTTGTCATAGTCGAGCCCCGCATCGGCCAACGCGGCGCGCGTGGCAGTCGCGGCCATCACGTCATAGCTTTCCGATTTCCCAGGTTTCTGGAACGGGACCATCCCGACGCCGGCGACATACGCTTTGTCCTTCATTTCTCTCGCTCCCTTTTCGTTTGGGGCACTCCGATACCGGCGCCACGCATTTTCTATCAATTGTTAGATTTTTAGATGCCGGAATGAAGTCGTGTCAATATCCTACATTAGGGCGCGATGTGCTTGATCATTTTTCTAACAACTGTTTGGATAACGTCGCATGAGCCAATCAGGGAGTCGGTTTGGCGCTTTATGGTCAAAAGCAGGAGCATCCCAGTTGTCAGCGTTTGCAAATTCCGCGAGCCTGGAGGGGAACAAGACTGGCGAGGCAATTGAGAGAACTCCTGCATACGGGTCCAGTATTGACGGATAACCGCGGCAGTCGATGGAGCACGACATGGCGAACTGTTACGAATTCAAAGGCTTCGTTCCGGTCATTCCCGAGGACACTTTCGTTCATCCCCAGGCGGTGCTGATCGGAAACGTGATCCTCGGTCACGGCTGCTACATCGGCCCCGGAGCCAGCCTGCGCGGCGATTTCGGTCGGATCGTGGTCGGGGATGGCGCGAATGTTCAGGACAATTGCATCCTGCATTCCTTCCCTGGCCGCGACGCGGTGGTGGAACCGGACGGCCATATCGGCCACGGCGCGATCCTACATGGCTGCACCATCGGACGAAACGCTCTGGTCGGCATGAATGCCGTCATCATGGACGGGGTGATCCTTGGCGCGGAATCGATCGTCGGCGCCCAAGCCTTTGTGCGCGGCGAGACGGTGATCCCGCCGCGCTCGATGGTGGTCGGATCGCCGGCCAAGGTGATCCGAGAGGTCACCGAAAGGGAAGTGGCATGGAAGACGCGCGGCACCGCGGAATACCAGCAACTTGCGCGGGATTGCCTGGCCGGGCTAAAGCCCGTCGCGCCTTTAAGAACGGTGGAAGAGAACCGCCCCGAAATGGCAGCCTCGGACGTCGTGTCCATCCAAGAGGCACGGCGCCAGCCCAACTGAAGCGCTTGGGACCTGTTCTGTCGGGGCGGCGATACAGTGCCGCCCCCCGGGTCCTCACAGCCGGAATATCCCGTAATGCGGCTCGTCGATCGGCGCGTTCAAAGACGCGGAGATCGACATGCCCAACGCATTGCGCGTATCGGCCGGGTCGAGGATGCCGTCGTCCCACAATTCCGAGGTCGAGGTATAGGCCTCGACATCGCGCTTGTATTTTTCCAGCACCGGTTCGCGGATCGCGGCGATTTCTTCTTCGGTCAGTTCCTTGCCTTCGCGCTGAAGCTGCCGGATCTTGACGTCCGCCATGGTGTTGGCGGCCTGATCCGCGCCCATCACGCCGATCTCGGCCTGGGGCCACATGAACAGCGTGCGCGCATCCCAGGCCCGCCCGCACATGCCGTAATTGCCGGCCCCGTAAGAGGCATTGGCGATTACTGTGAACTTCGGCACGACCGAGCCGCCCTGCGCCATCAGCATCTTGGCGCCGTCCTTGGCGATGCCGCGTTCTTCGTATTCGCGGCC